>NZ_JBALEF010000094.1:0-263635 GCF_036918245.1 Nostoc sp. | reverse complement strand
ATCCTCGTCAATCCACCTCAGAACTCCGTTAACGAGTCTTTGATCCTCGTCAATCCACCTCAGAACTCCGTTAACGAGTCTTTGATCCTCGTCAATCCACCTCAGAACTCCGTTAACGAGTCTTTAATCCTCGTCAATCCACCTCAGAACTCCGTTAACGAGTCTTTGATCCTCGTTAATGAAGCTATGAACTCTACTCTTTTACCTCTTGCCCCATGCCCTATGCCCTATGCCCTATGCCCTATGCCCCAATTTTATTTGTGTCAATATCAAATTTGCTGGCGATCGCTGCTATTATTTTTTGCTCAACTGTTGTAATCTGATTATCAAGCTGGGCAATTTTGTAACATTGAGCCAACAAGGGTATGGCAAAATCACGATTCAGTTGATTGAGCAATACATTTAAAGGGTTGGGCGATTTGATATTTTGGGCAATGGCATCCAACGAAGTCGGAGTGAGGTTTAAAGCTTTTAATTCTGGTAAAATTTCTTGCCAAGTCTTTTCTGGATGACTAGCTAGGATCATGTGAACTAAAATTTGATCCATGAGGGCTTGTTGAGCGATCGCACTTTCTAGATACTTTTCACTTTCGGCTTTTAATGTTGCTAATGTCTGTGGCGATGCCAGGGAAGTAGATTCATCCAGCTTGGTTTCGTAAAATCGACAAGCAGCATACCCCAATGAATAGATCATCGTTGCATTTGAACTAGCTCCAATCACTGCACCCGCTAAGGGCACATTTCGCAGTAAGCCTAACCCCGCAGCTTTTAACAAACGACCTCCACCTAAAGCCAAGCCAAAAATTGCTAAAATTTCACCTTTACGGGCAGGATCTTTTAAATCTAGCCCGTAGACAGATGCAATTTGATAAAGCATTTCTGACTGCAATTTTGTTGTGGCTGTTAAATCAATTGCCAACAATGCCACTGCTATTCCTGGCAAAAAACTAGTGGCTAGTCCAACTGTGGCTGCTTGAGTGGCTTTTTCCACCATGATTCGGTGAGCAAGCTGGCTGGGTGATTCATTTGGATACTGTTTCTTAAGCTTGTTTACTGCCGCTTCTGCTTGTTCCAAATCAACAAGGTTAGTATCGCTAATTAGCCAATTGAGATTTAATACTCCAGATAGTTTTCTAATCAGCCAATTTTCGCTGAGGTGATTTACAACCTGACCGCTGGTTTGAGTTGTTTGCTCAATTAATTTGTGTGTTTCTTTTGCCCTTGCTTCTCCCACCCCTATTGCTGTGTCTAAAATTGCTTTGCCAGTCTGAGCAACAGTTTTAATCAAAGACTCTAATACAGACGGTTCATTTTCTACTGATGATTGAGCCTCGATTTTTACTTCTGAAGTTTCTCTGGGTGAATTAACTAATTTATTCACTTCTATTTCTTGGGGTTTGTCTGCCATTGCTTGACACCATCTTGTAAAGCCTCTCTATTTTGGTTGTAGCGAAGTTTGAGGGGCTTTGACATCTCTCGATAAGTACAATTCTTCAGAGTAAATAGGAATTATTCTGAGCCTTAATTATAGACATAAGATGGATGACAGAGGTTCTAATTTTACAACTGATAACCTAATGTCAACAACACTTTGCCTTCTAAAATAGTGAGTATTTCTGGAGTCAAAACACCCACTTTTCTTTGCAATCTTGTTTTATCAATTACCCGCAATTGGTGGCAAAGAGCAACTGAATCCCGTTCTAATCCCCCTTCACTACTTTGAATTAATAAACAGGTTGGCAAAGACGCACGACGCAAATTTGTTGTTAAAGGAATGGTGATGATAGTGGTAGATAATTCGGCGGCGATATTATCTTGAAAGAGAATAACTGGTCTTATGCCTCCTTGTTCAGAACCCTTGGTAGGGTCTAAATTGGCTAGCCATACTTCACCTCGTTGAACCCTTATTTCAAATCTTCTTGTATAAGTAGTTCTGCATATTCATCTAATCCTGCCTCAGCTAGTTGACGATCTTCCTGTGCAAATTCACTGTAAAGAGCAGCCATTTGATTTTTATCTATTTGCCAGCTAATATTTCTGCTGCGGAATTTGAGGAAGGCAATAAAATCACTAACTTGTTTGAGTTGTTCTTCATTCAATTTGTCTAATTCTAGGCTGAGGAATTCTTTGAGAGCAACCATTTGAGAGTCTCCAAAAATATGTGGTTAAGCTTTTTCAGGACGCAAATATTATTTGAAGGTGACGAGATATTAGCTGTCCTTGACTTTACCTTCTTTGGTAAGAAGGTAAAGTCAAGGTTGTGAACTCTCTGAATTTATGTATGGCACACTTTTTACTTTTTAAGTCTACCTTTATCAGCTTTACTTTCTAAAAAGTCGTTATCCTTAAGAATTTCATAGAGATTAGTATCTTGCTCTAGCAAGCAAGCGTGTCCACAATTAGGCAACACTACAATCTTGTTATTTGGTAGGATGTTCGCTATCCGGTTGACTTCACTTACAGAAGGCAAAAGGCGATCGCTAGCACCAGCAATCAACAAAACTGGTTGAGTTAAGCGACTTAACTGCTCCTGATCAACATGAAACTCTCGCAGTAAAGACAACCGCCAAAGAACGGTTTTTTCCGGGACAGAACGCATAGTTTTTAGCAGATCGTGGCGATCGCTGCGAGAAATGCGTTGCAAAGATGCTAGAAACGGCAACAATGCAAGTGCCCCAACATCATACAATCCTGAGGGAATTAAGTAAGTTAGCTGGGATGCCCAACTTAACCAAGGGCGAAGATGAAAGGACGAAGCTGGGTTAATTAGGATAATTCGCTTAAATAAATGGGGTGCTTGGATTGCCACTTTCATTGCCAAGCAACCACCAAAGGACTCACCACACAAGTAAACTGGCCTCTGAGAGCTTTTTTCTAATTCGGCGTCGATCAAGTCCAATACACTCTTGGTGAGTACATCCCAAGTGTTCAGGTCTTTCCGGGGGAGCGCCAAACAACGGACATCAAAGCCAGCTTCTAATCCTGCGGTTTGCGATCGCAATAGTTGACCAGTTCCATCCATTCCTGGCAAATATACCAGCAACGGATACTCTGGCTGTACTCGTTTAGGAGTCAGAAAACAAGGGTTTAGCTCAACTTCTGTGATAGTCATTGGTCATTGATATAAAACTTTTGAACTGCTGATGGTTACTTATAAAAGCTTCGGTGCTTTTGATTCTAATAGCAACCTTGACGCAGTAAATTGCTAATTTCGCTGTGACAGTGTTCTGTCAGTTCAGCCACAACAGTTCTGGCTTGTTTGCCATGATATTTTTTATGATGTTGGGGCGTAATCCAATAAGGACGACCGATTAACACTGCAACCCGACGATAAATTACCACAGGATGCCAACCACTTTGATTAAATAAAGGTTCTGAAGGGTCGAATACACTCAAAAGCCTTAAAGGGAAGCCATTGGTGTTTACCTCTTCTAAGGAGGCGATCGCGATCGGCAAAATAGCTAAATCTTGCACATTCGCTCGTAATGCCAAATGGGCAAATCCCCGCTGAAACTCACCCACCTGATTTGGCTGAGTAAATTTCACCATTGGTGTAGTCCCTTCTGGAAATACTCCCACCATCTGCTTGGACTGCAATAGCACCTGCGACTGCAAAAAAAAGCTTTGCAGGCGGTTTTGAGTTTCTTCCAAGGGAAAACACCCCAATTGACCGATGACAATCTCCCGCATGACTGGCACTTGTCCCATGTAGTGATGGCAAGCAAAGCGAATCGGATTCGATAACGCCGCCATTAAAATCAGTGCATCCATAAAGCTGCGATGATTGCTGACTACCACCACCCTGGCATCCTGGGGAATGCGGTCTTCGTAATAGCGGAACATTTGCGTTGAGAATGCCGCCACCAAAGCGCGAGAAATCTCTAGGGGGCTATTTCCACTCATACCTAATCAATATATTTTCCGGTAAATATGGCAATTTGTCTTAATTTTAGTTTTACATTTCTTTACTATTGTCATGACCGTCTTAAGATAGAAATATCTAATCTCCAAAAGCAACTAGATTTTCTGTATTCTTGATTATGTATTCTTGAACACAAGAATATCTAATATAAACTATTCAAAAAAATTATGATTAGTTTATTTCCATTTTTTAGGTAAAAATGAGTTTAATTGATGCATATTAAAAAAAATTTTTGGATTTGATAAATTTGCTAGTATGAAGATATTATTGGAAAAAATGGTAATAATGTTGTATAATTACCTGGTTTTGTCGAAAAAAGGTAAGATGTAAAACGTTTTAATAAGTTAATTTTTATTTTGCATGAATCTAGTGAATAAAAAAGAAAAGACATTTGCGCTGACCACACCCCTATATTATGTAAATGATGTCCCTCATATCGGCAGTGCTTACACGACGATCGCAGCCGATGTAGTAGCGCGATTTCAGAGGCTACTAGGGCATCGAGTATTACTAATTACAGGTACAGATGAACATGGGCAAAAAATTCAGCGCTCGGCAGAAAGTTTAGGCAAAGCACCACAAGAGTTTTCTGATGAAATTGTCCCTAGTTTCGTGAGTTTATGGCAATTATTAGACATTCAATACGATCGCTTTAGTCGAACTACTGCACCTCGTCATGAAGCGATCGTTAAAGAATTCTTTGAGCGAGTCTGGGAATCTGGTGATATCTACCAAGGACAACAACAAGGCTGGTACTGCGTATCCTGCGAAGAATTCAAAGAAGAACGGGATCTGTTAGAAGGACACCGTTGCCCAATTCATACTAACAAAGAAGTGGAGTGGCGAGACGAACAAAACTATTTTTTCCGCTTATCCAAATATCAAACTAAGCTGACAGAATTTTATCAATCTAAACCGGATTTTATTCAACCAGAAAGTCGGCGTAATGAAGTTCTCAACTTTGTCAATCAAGGACTGCAAGACTTTTCCATTTCACGAGTGAATTTAGATTGGGGTTTTCCCGTACCAGTTGATCCTAAGCACACTCTCTATGTCTGGTTTGATGCGCTGCTAGGCTATGTCACAGCATTACTAGAACCAGATGCAGAACCGACTTTAGCAAATGCTTTAGAAACATGGTGGCCGATTAACCTGCACCTAATTGGTAAAGATATTCTGCGCTTTCATGCAGTTTACTGGCCAGCAATGTTGTTGTCGGCTGGCTTACCCTTGCCAGAGAGAGTATTTGGGCATGGCTTTTTGACTAAAGATGGTCTAAAGATGGGCAAAAGTCTGGGTAACACCCTTGATCCTGTGGCATTAGTTAAGAGCTATGGTAGTGATGCCGTTCGTTATTACTTCCTTAAGGAAATCGAATTTGGCAAAGATGGAGATTTTAATGAAGTTAGGTTCATTAATGTTCTGAATGCAGATTTGGCAAATGATTTAGGTAATTTGCTCAATCGCACTTTGAGTATGGTGAAAAAGTACTGTGCTGAGAATAATGTCCCATCAATAGGCAATGAAGCGATTCCTGACGAAAATCCTTTGAAAGCCATTGGTTTACGTCTAGGGGAACAGGTAAAACAAGCATATCAGGAGCTAGCCTTCAGTCAAGCTTGTGAGGCTATCCTTTCACTGGCGCAAGCCAGTAATAAATTTATTGATGAACAAGCTCCTTGGTCATTATATAAACAGGGACAGCAGGAGTCGGTGGAAAAGGTTCTCTACGCAGTTCTAGAATCAGTTAGACTAGCAGCTTATCTGCTATCCCCAATTATTCCGAACATTAGTAGCGATATTTATCAGCAGCTAGGCTTCAGAATAAATTTTAACGATCAAAAACAAAGTTCAGTTACTGCTCCTTTTGCAACCCATGCTACATGGGGTTTACTATCGAGCAAACAACAGTTGGGTACACCCCAACCGATTTTTAAGCGAATAGAACCCCCGAAAAACGATTAGTCCTTATCAAACTCTGATTTTGTTCAATTTTTTATTTTCTCACAAAATTTATCGTGGCTCAATTTAAATTAGCCGCGGAACATTATCATAAGCCGCTGTGACTAGCATCTAAAAGTTGGTAATTTGTATCAAAAATAACAGGGATAAAAATTGAGGTATCACAATGATGTTGAATAATTTGGAAAATGATTCAATATTTACGCCAGAACAAGTTTTGGAGAATCGGGGTAGGGTCGCCATATTTATTGATGGCTCAAATTTATTTTATGCTGCACTGCAACTAGGGATTGAAATTGATTACACGAAGTTATTATGTCGATTAACAGGAGGTTCTAGATTACTGCGTTCTTTTTTCTACACTGGTGTAGACCGGACAAACGAGAAGCAACAGGGGTTTCTGCTGTGGATGCGTCGCAATGGCTATCGAGTCATTGCTAAAGATTTAGTCCAACTACCAGATGGCTCTAAAAAAGCTAACCTGGATGTAGAAATAGCAGTAGACATGATGGCACTAGTAGATTCTTATGATACCGCAGTTTTAGTCAGCGGTGATGGGGATTTGGCTTATGCAGTAAATTCAGTCAGCTATCGTGGCGTGCGGGTAGAAGTTGTGAGCTTGCGTTCGATGACCAGCGACAGCTTAATTAATGTAAGCGATCGCTACATTGATTTAGAAGCCATCAAAGAAGATATTCAAAAAACCCCTCGCCAAAGCTATCCATACCGGCCGTTATCTGGTATCGGTTTTTTGGAAGACCCCAGAACTAGTGATGGACACCTAGAAATCCAAGAATAATGGCGTATCAATTTCATAAAAGAGGGAGATGGGGAAAGAGAAAAATTAAAAATTTCTCCTCCACTCCCTCCTTTCTTGTTTTACCTTTGACCTTTTTATTGGTATTTGGTTTAGTCGCCTGCGGGGGCAAATCTCCCCCAGCTTCCCAACAAAATACTACGGATTCATCTAATAAAGATAGCAATTTGACTTTCTTTGATGTCACCCTAGAACAAGCAGATGAAGTGGGAAGACCAATTTGGAAAGTCAGGGCTAAAACCGCAAAATACACCAAAGAAAAACAAATTGGTCAGGCTGAAAGTCCTTATGGTGAACTATATCAAGATGGTAAAATTGTTTACCAAATCAAGGCAGATGTAGCAGACATTGAACAAGATGGGAAGCAGTTGTTTCTAAAAGGTAAGATATTTGCCACAGATCCTAGTAATGGGATTGTGTTGCAAGGTAATGAATTAGAATGGCGTCCCAAAGAAGATTTGTTGATTGTTCGTAACAAGATTAATGGCACTCATAAACAACTACAAGCAGTAGCACAGGAAGTACGAGTTAAAACCCGCGAACAGCGGATGGAATTTTCTGGAGGAGTAGTAGCAAATTCTATTGATCCCCAGATGCAAGTGAGAACTGAACATTTAATCTGGAATATTAAAGAAGAAAAACTGATTGGCGATCGCCCCCTAGAAATTGACCGCTACAAAGATAATAAAATTAGCGATCGCGGTAAGGGAAATTCTGCCGAAGTCAACTTAAAAACAAAAATTGCCACTGTCCAAAAGAATGCTCAACTAGAATTACTAGACCCACCACTGCAAATAGCTAGTAACTCTATGACCTGGAACATGAACGCAGAAACTGTCACCACAAACTCACCTACGCGAATGTTCCAGCGTGCCGAAAATGTCACAGTGACAGCTAATCAAGGTGAAATGAAAATACCACAAAAAACCGTTTATTTAACAGGTAATGTTAACGCCGTTGGTCAGCGTCGCCAGTCTCTAAGAGCCAATACACTAACTTGGTATTTAGACAATAAGTTAGTTGAAGCTCAGGGAAATGTTGTTTATCGACAAATTGACCCACCATTAAATTTTGTGGGTGAAACAGCAGTTGGTAATCTGCAAACAGAAAATATTCTTGTCAAAGGTGGCAGTTCTAGCGGTAGGGTAGTAACGGAGATTATTCCTCAAGAAAGAGCCAAGCGTCAGTAGTAAAGTTAGGGTGAATGGGGCCCACCTTCACCTAGAAATTTTGGGTTAGTTCAATACTAAACTAGGATCTAAGTAATACAAGCCTTTTGATAGCCCATGAATGGATCAAACCGATTAGGTAAGGAATCCTTGCCAACATCCCAGCAAGCAGAACATTCCCACTATCATGATACAGACCATGAGCATACAGATTATCCTCATGGGACTGGAGAGTTGGCTCATCCTCATATCCATAGCGAAGAGTCTTTACGCCGAATTGTCAATCGATTATCGCGTATAGAAGGACATGTTCGTGGTATTAAGGCAATGGTGCAGCAAAGTACCCCTTGTCCAGATGTTCTACTGCAAATTGCCGCAGTGCGGGGCGCATTGGATCGGGTAGCGCGAATTGTTTTGGATGAACATTTAACTGAGTGTATTGGTAGAGCTGCACAAGAGGGTAATATTGACGTTGAAATTAAACAGTTAAAAGCTGCTTTAGATCGATTTTTACCTTAAAAATTAAAAAAAGAAAAAATTAACTTGCACGACAAGACATTTTGTAGAGATGCGACATTTGGTGTATTGACTCAAGCAGAGGGTTATTTATGCCAAAATTAACACAACACGTGTATTAGGAAGGAGAGTTTTGGCATTACCTATCTTACCAAGGAGCAAAAAGGCAATGCCTACGGCGGCAAGCTACGCGTAATTATCAATAAGAAGAAAGAAAAAGCGCTCAATCAAATTTTATCTATCTCCTCTAAAAATGACTTTAAAAGAATATAATTTTAACTATTATTTAAATATCAATATAAACAAACATATCATTCTTTTTTTACACGGTTTCATGGGAAATATTAATGAATTTGATGAAGCCATAAAATTACTAGATGAAGATTTTTCTTATATTATCCTTGATTTACCAGGACATGGTAAAACCCAAGTTTTAGGAAGCGATGAATACTATAAAATAGAACCTACTGCTCAAGCAATAATTAATTTATTAGATGAATTAAAAATAGATAAATGTTACTTAATTGGTTATTCAATGGGTGGAAGATTGGCTTTATACCTAACTCTACATTTCCCAGAACGTTTTATTAAAGTTGTATTAGAATCAGCTTCCCCAGGTTTAGCAACAGAGGCAGAGCGATTAGAACGAGTTAGACGTGATGCTCAGATAGCTAAAAAATTAAGCAGAACTATTACTCAAACTGATTTTGCTGCTTTTCTGTCAAATTGGTATAGTCAGCCCATTTTTGGTTCTATCAAAAATCATCCAGAATTTGAAAGGTTGCTAGAAAATCGGTTGCAAAATCATCTGATTGAATTAACAAAATCACTCAAATTTATGGGTACTGGTAATCAACCATCTTTATGGGAAAAACTCAAAGATAATACAACGCCTTTACTTTTACTAGCTGGTGAGAAGGATGAAAAGTTTAAAGATATAAATACAGAAATAGCTAATATATGTAAAATTGCACAATTAAAAGTAATTAGTAATACTGCACATAATATTCACTTTGAAAACACTGTAGAATTAGTGCAAAATATTAGAGAGTTTTTCAATAATTAGTAAAATAAGTTTACTGCTTCTTTAGCTGCTTATCTGATGGCTTAATTTGGGGAGTTGGGGTTAAGTTTACTTTTGGTGGTTGCTTCACTGGGATTAATTCCTCTTGCAACATTTTCTGATAAACTTTAGGCAAAGAGTTACTAACAGAATTAGTTTCTATGCCATATCCCAAACTTGTCCAAGTGGGAGAGAGTCGCCGCAAAACATCATTTAACTTTCCTTGACGCAACAGTTGAGAAATATTAATTCCCCAAACTTTAGAATCATTTAACCAACGGTAAACTACTACATCTTGATATTCTGCTTCAAAACTATAAGCAGTCCAAAACATCATCCGCATCGGCTTTGGGTGATAACGAGGGGCTAAACGATACCAAGTAATGTTGATAATTTGATATCTGCCAGCAGCGGTAGAACAATTACCTGTGTTGGGGCCTGTGATAATTGTGACGCATATCTCAGGATGTCGGCTAAGGTCGTTGACTTGCTGTCCACCGTATAACAGCGAATAGGGACGGTTTCCACTAGCTTCACTTGCCGAGATGGTTCGCATTAAAGCGCGGATATAAGGGTCGCCTTGTTTCATCACCAAAGGCGGCTGTTTATTTTCAAAGATGGGATCGGAAGGCGATCGCAAGTCTCCAATATACCATTGCAACAAATACACAAAGCCGAGAAGCGCGGCTATTGGGCCAATAAGTTTTTCAACACCTTTGAATTCAAAGCCTTTCAGAGTCTGACTCCTTCAAATTCACTCTCTTTGCTAACAAAAATCATCGACGAACTGATTCCAGTAAAGTTCACACCTGATTGTTAGTTATTATTTCCGATTTGCTCATTTTTTTTAGGAATTAGCAAAAAAGAGTATAAATACAGGAGTTTGTAAGTAACTGAGGTACAAAATGCAGGACTCACGCATCAAATATAAAGAGTTTCTACCTCCTGCCTCAAAACCCGTAGCTTTGTACTTCATGCAAAAGAAAACTACTGTAAGTATAGCAAGCGAGATATTCGCAAAAATACCGCCCAAGTATAAATTCAATTGCTTCGAGTAGCATCTGCTCTCAGTAATAATTGCTTCCTTGCTCAAATCGGGCGATAAGTCGATACAGCCTGATTGGAAAGATTTCGATTTAAGTTGACACCGATGCACATCTGTGATGCCCTACAAAAGGTCTGTATTACGACCGATTGAGAACTGCAATCAGGGAGATTGGGTAATTAATGAGTCAGTTTCTCTAACCCCGCATGAACTTCGTATCTTAAAATACCAGGAATTTCCTGAAGACACTGTAGATAACAAATGTTACTGTGGCCTAGTTGAAAACCAAGAGGCAGATAGCCTTTAGCAATATTGAATCTGCTTTGTGTTTTTACACAATAGTCATAGTCATGGGCACAATATTCAAGTAGCTTGAAATATGAAAATCACTCGTATTCACCACCAGTTTGAAAAACTATGGTTAACCGTTTTACTTCCGTGAGTACTGCTCTCACACTTAAGGTAGTTGGAATAATCTGCATTTTGTCCTTTTTCGTTGACTTTTTGATTCTGTTGTTACCCTTTCAACCCACCGATCGGGTGTGGCAAATCAATTTGGGAACAGCGCTCGTTGATCGAGGAATTGTTCCTCTAGTCGGTTTGGGGCTTCTATTTGCTGCCTATTGGATTGAGAATGCTGATGCAGCAAGCGATCGCCCCCAAGGTATCGATTTAAGATTTCCCGCCGCGATTATCTCCAGTATTTTAGGGTTGATGTTCTTGCTGATTTTTCCCCTGCACCTAAATAACGTCAATCAAGCCAAGGCTCAAACACTCAACCGAATCACCCAAGAAGCAGATCAGGCAGAAACTCAACTGAACACTCGGTTATCGCAATTGCAAGCACAACTGAATACTGAGCAAGGAAAAGCGCAACTAGACCAGTTGCGAAACCAAACCAAAGCTCAGTTTAGTGAAATCCTCAAAGATGACCAAAAATATAAGCAAGCAATTGAAAGCCCTCAAATTCCCGCAAATATAAAAGAGTTACTCAAGAAGGCTAAAACAAATCCCCAATTACTTGACAAAGCTATCGAACAACAAACAGATATTCAAACGCTGCAAACTCAACAACTGAGCCAACTTCGCCAGCGCCGAGACGAAGCACTGCAACAAGCTAAAGATACTGCTTGGAAGTCTGGACTGCGGATTGGTATTAGCAGTTTGCTATTGTCCATTGGTTACATTATCATCGGCTGGACAGGCTTAAGAGGCAGGGGTGCTGTACAAGGTGGTAAACCTAGAGCTGCCGCACGCTAATCCACTATTGGCATGGCAGTAGGACGTATCCAAAAATTATTTACGGATTATACTGCCATGTGCCTAATAGCTAATAACCATAAAAAGGCAATTATCACTGAGTAAAATCGCTATAAAACTTGAGTAATGTTCTCAATTTACATACTGACATATAACGAAGAACTAGATATTGCTGCTTGTATCGAATCAGCAATGTTATCAGATGACATCATTGTTGTGGATTCATGCAGTAGCGATCGCACTGTGGAAATCGCCAGTCGCTATCCCATCCGTGTTGTCCAACACGCTTTTGAAAGCCACGGACGCCAACGCACCTGGATGTTAGAGTCTATCCCCCCAAAGCATCAATGGGTTTACATTCTCGAAGCTGACGAGCGCATGACACCAGAACTGTTTGCGGAATGCGAAAAGGCAAGTCAGAACCCAGATTACATCGGTTACTACGTGGCTGAACGCGTCATGTTCATGAATCGTTGGATTCGCTACAGCACACAGTATCCCCGTTACCAAATGCGACTCTTCCGCCACGGGAAAGTGTGGTTTACAGACTACGGTCATACTGAGCGTGAAGTTTGTGAGGGTGCAACTAGCTTTTTAAAAGAAACATACCCACACTATACTTGTAGCAAAGGTTTGAGCCGCTGGATTGACAAGCACAACCGTTATTCTACGGATGAGGCGCAAGAAACACTGTATCAAGTAGAACAGGGTAAGGTTAACTGGCAAGATTTATTCTTTGGCAAATCGGAAGTAGAAAGACGGCGTGCCTTGAAAGATTTGTCTTTACGTTTGCCCGCCAGACCGTTGCTACGGTTTGTATATATGTATTTTTTCTTAGGCGGATGTTTAGATGGACGCGCCGGAGTCGCTTGGTGTACATTGCAGGCATTCTACGAATACCTGATTTTGCTCAAAGTGTGGGAAATGAAGTATCTACCAAAACCTAATTTAGATACAACAGCAATTTTGGTACAAGAGAGTACACAACAGGTGCAGTGCGCGGATTCTGAAACTACACAGGTTGATGCGGCGTGAAGAGAGGTGGAGATTATAAGGATTTCCTGTATAGCGATCGCAAAATCATAGGGCGCACAGATGTGCTACACAGATCCCTGACTTCGTAAAAGTTGTCAGGGATCTTGTTTTTCATAATTCAAGACTAGATAAAAAAGACTTCCAAATAAAAAACATCCCAAATTCTCTAACGGAACGGGTGTCCCCATCTCTTCTATATTCAGGGCAGGCAGAATACTCACCCCACAAGATGGATAATTTATTTCTTGGAAATCCCTAACAAATTAATATTTTTAACAGAACATTTTCATAAAAGCCACCCTTGCTCAAAAGTGAGTGATTGACCAGATAAAATAATTTATTAGTTTACCCTGTAGGACTTTCACAATCATGAGCAGCTTTTGATTCAGCGCGGTAGATTAATAATATCTAAGAACTTGCAACAATCATTTACAAGTCTTATAAATAAAAGTAACATCCTCTAAGAATAACCAGTCACCATCGGATTGGTTAATGTCTATGTGTATGCTTATAGGAAAATAGCTGATTTCCAGCAGCAGGCAACTTGCTAGCATTTTAGACAGTTACTTGCGGCAGAATCTGCCAAAGTTAAAGCCTTCGGAATTTGACGAATCTGCTGGTATGGATACGAATAACAAAAGTTCCTCTAGCTTAAAACAGGAGAATCGGGGCTTGGTAATCGAGCGTCTAAAACAGGACTTAAAAAACGACCTGATTGCTGGTTTGTTGGTAATAATTCCCCTAGCAACCACTATCTGGCTGACAATTACCATTGCAACTTGGGTAATCAACTTCCTCACCCAAATTCCCAAACAATTGAATCCCTTTGATGGGTTAAACCCGGTTTTAGTAAATATACTTAATTTTTTAGTAGGGTTAGCTGTACCCCTACTAAGTATATTGCTAATGGGCTTGATGGCTCGGAATATAGCTGGGCGGTGGTTGTTAGATTTTGGTGAGCGATTATTACAGGCAATTCCTTTAGCAGGACAGGTATACAAAACTCTCAAACAGCTTTTAGAAACAATACTAAAAGATTCTAATGGCAAGTTTCGTCGGGTAATTTTGGTAGAGTATCCTCGCCGAGGAATTTGGGCGATCGCTTTTGTTACTGGTGCAATCAGCAGTGATATCCAAGCCCAGATGTCTCGCCCCGTGCTAAGTGTCTTTATCCCCACCACCCCAAATCCGACTACCGGATGGTACGCAGTCGTTCCTGAAGACGAGGTGGTGAACCTCTCCATGTCGATTGAAGACGCCTTTAAAATAGTTGTATCAGGTGGTATTGTCGCCCCCAATACGCCTTTGGTTTTCTCCAAAGAGTCCACATTGGAAGTGAAACACGACGAAATCAAGCAGCAGGTTATTCCCGTTGAAGAAACTTAAAATCAATCTGGCATTGTTTAAAGGTTTAGCCTTTGGTGGAAAGACTTCTGTAGATTGGTTTTTTGGGTTCAAGCAACATAATAAGTCGTCAATGAGCTTGGTCAACTCTTAAATGTTACTCTCACAACTGGTAATATTGATGACCGTAAACCAGTTCCTGATTTCCTCAGTGGTCTGTTTGGCAAAATCTTTGCCGATAGAGGTTAGTACATCAATATATTGGCTAAAGAAATTATTGCGATGCCTTCGGCGAGCTTCTCTACGAGACGCTCCGCGAACGCTAACGCACAAACCTACAAAGCTAGCAGTATCGTTTTGCCTAAGTTAGGGGATATGCGGGAGATTGTCCAAAGTGAAATTCAACCCATAGCCGAAGCAAAATGTCCTGGCTCTGTAGAAATTCAGCCAAAATATACTCCTTTTTCATTTAAAAAGAGCTTTTTGAATTCAAAAGCGTAATAATAGGGGTTCAAATCTATCTAAGCTCCATAAATTGTTGCTTTTCAGAAAGATGAGAATAACTTGTCACAACTACATTAATCTCTCAGCGACGACACATAATTAGTTACTGTACAATTTATGTCAAACTCTAATATTGAAGAATACTTTCATTAAAGCCGATGATGGGATTTGAACCCACGGCCTGCTGATTACGAATCAGCTGCTCTACCACTGAGCCACATCGGCGTACACAATCTAAGAGTATAACATGATTTAATCATGGTAGATCAAAATCCTAAAAATCGCCTTAATCCTGAACAATATGCCAGCCTCAAAGCAGAAATAGTCGCTCCTTATCGGGGCTTACGACAATTTTTCTATATTGCTTTCGGTGCTTCTGGCTCACTCGGTGCATTCGTCTTTTTCTTCCAAGTGCTTGCTGGACGAGATGTTGAGAGTGCTTTGCCTAGTTTAGCTCTCCAAGTAGGAATCGTTGCCCTAATGGTCTTCTTCTGGCGCTGGGAACAGCGTCGGCAACAACCCCCCAATTCGGGTAAAAATCCTAATTCCTGAAGGGAGAAATTTTAGCTAATTTTTGACTACTTTCTTTTGATATATCTTTTCTTCAAATTTACTCATGCTTTTATGAAGATTAAAATATCAAGAGAGAAAAAATAAAAAAATTATTAGGAAATTTCAAAAAGCAAAAATTTTCTGAAAATATAGGAATCATTGAAACGGGGTCAGCCAATATAAAGACCCTGACCATAAACCCAATCACATTCAAATGGGGTCAGCTATATTTAAAGACCCCAAATTTTATGTTTAAAAAACCCTAAAATTCATAAAACTCACATTATTTGGAAGCGCCAGACTGATAATTTTTTAGTCTGGCGCTTCCAATTTGCTAACTAGGCATTTACTGAACTGTTACCAAATAGGATGAAGGAATTGGTTGGGCACGTCCAGCATTCACGAGTGCCTGGTAAACAAAGGCAGCAACTTCGGCTCTAGTCGCTTCACGATTAGGATTGAGTTGCTTGGCTGTGGGATAGTTGATTACTAGTTGCTTGGCAGTTGCCGCTGCAACAGGAGCGATCGCATAATTAGGAATCTGGGCAGCATCGGTGTAAAAGGAAACGACATTTTGATTATTTGCAGTTAAGCCCAAACCATTAGCTAAAGAGACTAACGCTTGGACTCTAGGAATTTGCTGCTGTGGCTTAAAAGTGCCATCGGGATAGCCAGAAACAAATTGACTCTGGTAAGCAGATTGAATGGCAGCGTAAGCCCAGAAATTGCTTGCTACATCCTTAAACTGAATGGCTGCGCGTTTAGTTGGTGGCTTTAAGGCTTTAGTGACAATAGTGGCAAATTGAGCGCGGGTTACAGGTTCATTGGGTTTAAAGCTGCCATCAGGAAAGCCCGCAATAATATTTTGGGAGGCTAGAGCTTCGATGTAGGTTTTTGCCCAGTAATTTGCTGGTACATCTTTAAAGGCAACAGGCCCTCCAGGCGGTACATCAACACTTGCGGCAACAAAATCTACTGAGCCAAAAATCTTTTTCTGATCGATATCGTTGCCAACAGCGACAATTTTACTGGTTTTAGTGGCGTTGTTCACATCATAACGAGTGTTATTGCGGATAAGATTGCCACCAGGATTTTCGTTGGTGCCAAGGTCGGGTGAAGCGTTGACAGTTGCTACTACTCCATCCCGCTTATTATTTTGAATGACATTCTTACGCAATAGAGGCTTGGCTGACTCTGAGATAAAAAGACCGTCTTGGTTTTCGATAATTTGGTTTTCTACAATTAGAGGTGTGGAAGTACCACCGATCGCAAGACCAAAACCAGTATCCTGAAATAAGTTACTCCGAATTTCTCCTTGGGCAGTCTTAGCAATTGAAATCCCATTGCCTTTGTTTTGCACAAAGAGGTTACTTTCAATTTTGGGATTGCCTGTACCCGTGACAAAAACACCTTCTCTGACACTGTTAGTAAAAGTACTGTTTTTGATAATCGGATTAGTTGACTCCACCCACACACCCGTACCCCGGCTATTTGGGTTGGTGACGGTGACACCAGTGATCGTGGTATCTTGCTCGGCAAGGATGGTAATGTCCTGTCTGGCAAAGGTGCGACTAGTGTAGAAACCTCCACCTGTAATTAATATCGCCTGACCTTTAGTAGATTCATCACCCCGCAGTGTCACCCCTGGTTTAAGCAACAGTGGGAAGGTTTCGCCACTTTCTTGGTTATAGTTACCAGGTGCTAATTGAATCACTGCACCTGCTTGGGCTTGACTGAGAGCGAAACTGATGCTTTTGTAGGGTGCTGTTGAGGTTGCACCAGCACCAGCCCTATCTGCACCAGTTGCTGGATTAACGTAAATCGCTGCGGCAGTTGCAGGAGCTTGCGCTGTAAGAGTTGGGGCGATATTTTCTGGATGAGTGGCATTAGCATTAACCTCATTAGGTAGTAGTATTGACCCACTAGAAACAACAAGTATTGCCGTTAGTCCGGCTCCCAGGCGCAAAGTGTATCTGAGATGACTGCTAGAAAGAAGGCGAAAATTTTTCACCAGAGAAATGTGAGAACCCCGATATTTCATTTTTTCTGTCTGTGATGTTTTGAATTACGGTATGTCGAACAAGGTTAAAGATAACAGCGTTGTAGCTGCTCTAAAACCCATGCAAAACTATACTGGATGATTAGCACTGATTCAGCTAAATTCCCTAGATAGGTCACAGAACTTATACATTAGTTATATTGTGTTATTCAGAAAATTTTCTTAGGGGCACTATAAAGATGAGGTGATTTTTAGTATTCCCTAAAGCTAAATGCTGCAACTAGTTCTGCTGGAATATCATCACAGAAAAAGCAAACCTATTGGAAATCTAGAGAAATGCATTTTAATTTTTTGGGGCTGCGTCGCGTCTTAGTTTTAGTAAGCAGTATCTGTCTTCTCTTTTTGTCCACTCCTGCCTTTGCTGCGGAACGAGTAGTGCTGAAGTATGGTATCTTCCGTGAATCACTTTCTGTAGAGGAACTATCCACCTTTTCCCAAACAGGTGAACTCTCACGTTCACTAAGAGTGAATTTAGCTTTGGCGCGACAAGATCCCAAAGCCATTCCTCAGTATTTAACAAAGCCTGTGAAGGTAAACCCTGTATTTATAGATAGGGTGCTAAATAGCCAAATTGGTAATATTATTTTGGATCAAATTAGTCAAGTTACTTATACACCGTCTCAAAGAGCAGATCGACAGGCTTTACGAGCCGCTTTGCTACTTTCTGCTAGTCAAGACAGGCAAGTATCGCTGATTGAAATTATTAAAAATTATCCTACTAATGAAGTGGAAGTTGATGGCGATCGCTTGGAGGGTGCATACCGTCAACTCCGCCGCTTGCAAACAAGCTTACAAGATTTATTTGGTGTTTAGTAAGCTAAAGTTTCTAAAGTTTCTCGTAAATACCGCTGTACCTGCTGTTCCAAGCGAATTCCATGCAATTGAGCATCGCGTTCTAGTTGCCAACGTTGAAAACCTGAACTAGTGGAGATCGCACATTTGAGGCTATACCAAATTTCAGTATCGGCAGAAAATTGGCGATCGCTAGAAGCTGGAATTTGAGCCATAGTTCCTTATTCCTTTATTTTAAACTTCAACGGTGACTGGACATTAGGCATTGGGCATTGGTTATTTATTCTTCTCTGCTCCTCGGTCACTGAGCGTAGCCGAAGTGCTGCCCCCTGCCTCCCCTGCTTTTCTCTCTAGCCCTTTAAAGTGAAATACAGCAGAATTCAGGAGTAAAACACGCTTTATACCTGGGTAACAGACTTAGCCCGTGTACCGTTACCAACTTGAAATCCGCTGTCATATACTTTAGGGGCTACTATGAATCTGTATTTATCCTAAACAAGGATTGCAATAATCGGGGCACGATTTGATTAACCCGCACTCCTAAAATGGTGAAATCTTGCTTAATCTTTTCTAAAGATAATGGCTCAATGCCAGCGAATTCTGTCTCATTAATCACCAAAACTCGCATTATACTCACAGGTATTTGTAAAAATAGATTACTGCCCAAAAAGGCTAATCCCGCAAGCACTAGTGCAAGGCTGCGCCATTGTGGGAGGACTTTAGCTGAATTTGCGACTAATGGGGCAATTTGGTAAAGATTCCACAGTATCCAAACCGACAATACTGCTGCCACTAATGCCAGGATACGATTTAATTTTGTATTAATTAAACAGAGAATTTTCCGCTGCCGTTCAGTCAGATTCTCTGGCTTTAGGGCTATTCCTAAGAGAGCAAATATATAAAAGGGGCGACGCAACTGCATCCATAGCAGGGGCAGAACACCAATGGCGGCAACTAAGAATAGCTCCATCCAGACTGGCAAAAATGGCTCGCCTACAGACAAAAACAATAAGCAGAGTACTAAAAAAACAGGCAACGTCGCCAATCCAGCGACGTGAATCCACAAAATAGGTTCAGAGCGAAATGAATGCATATTATAAAAAGTTGTGAGTTAACAGTTAGGAGTTAAGAATTAGCAGCCTTTAACTCCTAACTCCTAATTTATTACTCCTAACTTCTAACCATTTTACCCTCAACACTATCTCGTTAAGGTGAGAGTGCGGCGTTTTGTAACCATCTGATAGGATTCGATGATGTCACCTTCAACCCAATCATTGAATTTATCCATGCCGACACCGCATTCATAACCGGCGTTGACCTCACGAGCATCTTCTTTCATCCGTTTTAAGGAGTCAAGGACGCCTTCAAAGATCACCTTACCACCGCGTCGCACCCTGACTTTACAGTTGCGAACTAGCTTGCCAGATTGAACGTAGCAACCAGCAACCGCACCACGACCGACTGGGAAGACGGCACGGACTTCGGTTTGACCCAAGGGTTCTTCCACCAACTCTGGTTCCAAGAGACCTTCCAAGGCATCTTGGATATCTTCTAGGAGTTTGTAGATGACGTTATATTCCCGGACATCGACACCTGCTTCATCGGCAGCTTGTCTAGCGCCACTGGCAAAGGTGGTGTTAAAGCCGATAATTACAGCGTTACTGGCAGCGGCTAAATCGATATCTGTCTCGGTGATTTCCCCAGCCGTAGCCAACAGCATCCGAATTTGGACTTCGTTTTGCGGGATTTGTTTGAGCGCTCCCACAATGGCTTCCACCGAACCTTGTACGTCTCCTTTCAAGATCAAGTTGAGTTCTTTCAACTCGCCTTCTTGTGCTTGAGCCGACAGGGTTGTGAGGGTAACACGTCCTTGTAATAGGCGGGATAGGCGTTGTCTGTCTGCGCGATCGCTAGCGAGTGCTCTGGCTTCTTTTTCGTTCTGGAAGACCTCGAACTCGTCGCCGGCTGCTGGCACATCACTTAAACCTAGTACCTCGACAGCAAAGGAAGGAGAAGCAATGTCTACTCTCTTAGTTCTGTCATCCACCATCGCCCGGACTTTACCGAAGGCCGAGCCAGCTACCAAAATATCTCCCACATGCAGGGTGCCATTCTGAATTAGCAGGGTAGCAACTGCTCCCTTAGCTTTATCCAGATGTGCTTCAATGACAGTTCCTTTGGCGGTGCGATCTGGGTTGGCAGATAGTTCTGCAACCTCTGCTACTAAGAGAATCATCTCTAAGAGCGTATCCAGATTTTCACCTCTGATGGCGCTCACGGGAACCATGATTGTCTCACCGCCCCAGTCTTCTGATGTCAGACCATACTGGGTCAGTTCTTGTTTAACCCGCTCTGGCTGTGCCCCTTCTTTATCAATTTTGTTGATTGCAACAACAATTGGTACTCCCGCGGCTTGGGCGTGGCTAATGGCTTCAATGGTTTGGGGACGGACACCATCATCAGCAGCCACTACTAAGACGGCAATGTCTGTTACCCGCGCTCCTCGTGCCCGCATAGCTGTAAAGGCTTCGTGACCAGGAGTATCCAGGAAGACTATCTGCTGAGGTTTGCCCTCATGTTCCAAATCTACATGGTAGGCACCAATGTGTTGAGTGATACCGCCAGCTTCGCCAGCAGCCACTTTGGTTTTGCGAATCGAGTCGAGCAGAGTTGTTTTACCGTGGTCTACGTGACCCATAATTGTCACGACTGGCGGACGGCGGTGGAGATATTCTTGGTCTTCTGCACCGACCATTTCCGTAATTTTCCGAGCTTCTGCTTCTCGTTCAGCGGTTTCGACTTCTATTTCTAGTTCTTTTCCTACCAGGGTAATTGTGGGAATATCTAGATTTTGAGTGATACTCACCGCCATACCTTTAAGGAACAGGATTTTGACAATCTCTGTATCGGCAACGGCTAAAACGTCAGACAGTTCTTGCACAGTCAACGGCCCTGTGATCACCACTTTTTCGGGGCGATCGCGCTTTGTCTCGGCTTCTTGGCGACGGTTTTGGTGATGGTCGCGCCCAGAACCAGACTTGGAACCAGACCTGGAACCAGACTTTCTGGCTCTTGCAGTTGGGGCGCTAGCAAGGGTTGCACCTGGCATCTGTACAGGTCGAGTCGCTTTCGGTTTGGGAGGACGAGCGATAGAAAGGCTGACTTGGACTATGGCTGGTGAATCTATATCGTCATCATCCAGCAAATCTTCTTCAAACTCATCATCAAGTATGGGTTTGATTCGCTTGCCTTTGACGCCAGCTTTTGCCTTCTCTTTAACTTCGTCAATTATTTCCTCTTCTACCCACTTTTTGCCGCCTTTGGTCGGTCGAGGCGGACTTGGGCGTTTCAAATCGAGGAGATCAGGTGTGACTGGCTCATCACCCAATCCTTGAGATTTACCCGCTATGCCTGACATCTGTCTGGGTGGAGTAGCGATCGGCATTGCGGCTGCTACTGCTTCACCTGGACGTGCCGGTCTGGGTCTTTGTCCCTCTCCCAGTTGTGATGGTGCAGATGGTCTATTGCCTCTCTGCTCTGGTCTGCTGGGTGAAGGGGTGGGACGACTTGTTCTTTGTGGTGCAGATGGTGCGGACTGGTCTGTTGGCAGTTTAGCGACTCTTGGCTTAATTTGCTCGCGATCGCCTTCCGCGGGTCGTAGCCGTTGGTCGCGTTTGAGGATCGGTTTATCTGCCTGAGATCCTGGCGGCTCATCTACCACTTGTGCTTCTTCTGCCTCAGGTCTGGCTGGAGGAGCAACTAGTTGTGGTTTGATCGGTTTTTCTGATTTCGGTCTGGGCGTAACTATTTTTTCCGGTTTTTGGGATGCTATTTTTTCCGACGCCGGATTTGGATTAGGCGTTTGTTCCAAGTCAGCGATCGGAGGTTGCTCTTGAGTCTCAGATTGAGTCCGGGGCACAGGTCGAGTTGGTGCTGCCGGTTTCAGGGGTGAGACTGGTGTAGCGAAAGGCCGTGGAGGAGAGGGAGGATTAGCTTCAGACAAGGCAGCTTGGGTATTGTTAGCAAGTGACGCCTCTGGGGCGTTGGGAGTAGTATTTCTCAATATTTTGGGTTTGCGTATTTCCAAAATTTGCTGTTTGTGGGGTGCAGCAGGTCGGTTACGTCCGCCGTTGGGTGGTGAATTTGGCTTATGGCTGGTTGTACCTAGTTCCTTTTTGGCTGATACATTCGTAGCTGCAAGCTTTTCTGCTGCCGCCCGGATGTTTTCTGCCTCGGATTCTGAAATCGTGCTGCTATGGCTTTTGACCGCAATATCGAGCTGGTCGCAAATTGCTAGTAGCTCTTTGTTATCCAAATTCAATTCCTTTGATAATTCATAAATTCTAACTTTGCCGTTGTTCATCCACTCTTCCCCTTTAATTTACAGTTTTAGCGGATGGTTGCCTGGGAGTGCGACATCTCCATCCTTGGATTACTGTTTTTAGACTGCCGTTCAGTTTTTGCCGGTGCCTCCAATCAGGAAAGAGAGATGTTTCGGTTTAATAATGGCATCCCCACCAGGAATGATGGTTGAGTGATACCCATAAAAATTTCTTAAATAAAGGATTTTTATAGGAACCCTGGACGCCGAACTGCGCCTGAGCGCTACCAGGTTGCCATTTTGTAGTTTCTTGTTTTGTTGATTCTGAGTCTTCCACAACACAATCGATTACATCTTGTTCTGGGAATGGTGCCTCGCCCCTCGTTATTGGAGAGCCGAATGCCTTTTACACCCATTTACTATTTTGGCACTAACCTTAACGCTCAACAGGGAGTGTGATGAAAGTGCGACTTCGGCTTTCGACCCAATTCCTCTAATGATTACGTCACAAAGTTGTTCCAACTAAATTTGGTTTTGGGTATTACTGCGGGCTAGACGTTGCGACAAGCTTTGGTACAGCGCTTCTGGCACTGATGCATGTAGCGATCGCCCTAGTCGATTTTTTTTTTGAGCCGCTTGTAAGCAACTCGTTTCTGGACAAATATAGGCAGAACGCCCCATGCCCTGATCTAATTGTACCTTTCCCGATGGAAAGACGCGGACAATCCGCCAAAACTCATCTTTTGAGCCTACTTTACGGCAACTAATACAGCGCCGATAATTTGGTTTCATCGGTTCTTTGCGATCTCAGTCCAGGATAATGGAAGTAAAAAGAAGTTTATTATTACTATTTTTTACTTATACCAAGTAGCTTTTGAGAAAATAATCCTTGAGACTGAGACTACAATCTACAGTATCAAAACTTTACAAAATTAATCAATTATTCATCATCGTTATTGTCAAAACTATCTTCCTCTTCTAATTCGTTCTGATTTTCATCCTCGAATTCTTCTTCATATTCAAGATCGTCCTCCTCTGATTCCTCTGATTGATATTTTGTCCTGACGGCTGCAAATTTGGTATCCTCTGCTGCATAGTCATACTTAGCTTTGTCTTTAATGTCTATTTTCCAACCAGTCAGACGGGCTGCCAAACGGACGTTTTGCCCTTCTTTCCCAATGGCCAAACTCAATTGATCTTCAGCTACAAGTACGTGAGTTTGCCGCGATTCTGGGTCCATCAGGCGTACTTCATCTACCCGTGCTGGACTTAAGGCATTAGCAATGTATGTTGCTGGGTCTGGCGACCAGCGAATTACATCTATTTTTTCACCGCGTAATTCGTTGACTACCACTTGAATTCGCGATCCCCTAGCTCCAATACAAGCGCCTACTGGGTCTACATCGCGATCGAGAGTATCTACTGCTATTTTAGTCCGGGGGCCGACATAACGGGAAGGGGGGTTTGCCTCCCTAGCTACTGCAACAATCCGTACCACTTCATCTTCAATTTCTGGGACTTCGTTGGCGAAAAGATAAACTACCAAACCAGCATCAGCACGAGAGACAAGCAACTGTGGCCCTCGTTGCTGACCTTGGGAGACTTTTTTCAGATATACCTTGAAGGTGGCATTTGCCCGATAATTATCGTTGGGCAACTGTTCCCGCTTCGGTAATTCGGCTTCTACTTCTGGCTGACCAAAGCCGCTGCTAACTGCTAGAACCACTGATTGCCGCTCAAACCG
This sequence comes from Nostoc sp., assembly GCF_036918245.1. Taxonomy (GTDB): domain Bacteria; phylum Cyanobacteriota; class Cyanobacteriia; order Cyanobacteriales; family Nostocaceae; genus Nostoc. Next base: position 239,530 of record NZ_JBALEF010000094.1, on the reverse strand, counting down.
CAGGACTCTTGCTTGGAGAACAGTTCCTTCTAAATCTTGGAACTCTTCTTGCACCATCTGGCGCTGTTGATCCCGTAATTTTTGCGCCAATACTTGCTTAGTTTGCATCGCCGCCATCCGACCAAATTCTCCTTGGTCGGGGGTAACATCCAGCACCACAGAGTCCCCTAACTGCGCTTCGGGAGCGACTTGTTGAACTTCGTCTAGGGAAATTTGGTGGTCTGTGTTATCTACTTCTTCAACAATGGTTTTGGTGGAAAGGACGCGAAATCCTTCTTCTTCAATATCTAGTTCTACTTCAAAATTTTCAAAATAATCTTCGTCAAACTGTTTGCGCTCTAAATTTTGGGCGCGGCGATAACGTTCATAACCTTTGAGTAGTGCTTCTCTAATAGCTGATTGAACTGCAAGCCGGGGTAAATTCCGTTCGCGACTTATACTTTCAATTAATTCTTTTAATCCAGGTAAAGTAACCATTGACATAAGCAATCTCCTTTAAAAATTAGGGAGTGGGGAGAGATGCGATTAATCGTGTCTCTACTGAGTGGGGACTAGGGACTAGGGACTGAAAACTACGCACTAGAGCCAGGGATTAGAGAATAGCTTTAAACTAATCTCTAACCTCTAGCCCCTAGCCTCTAACCTTTAGCCCTTAGTTCCTAATCTTTAGCCTTGAGCTAAGGTGCTCTAGTTATCTAACTCCTGAGCCATAGCCCTTTGTTTATCGGCGCTCCTCTAACTGCACCTTAGTAATTAGGGAGCGGGGAATTTCGACTACACGACCTTTTTGATTTAAGTAAAGTGCTGTCTCATCCCGACGAATCAACTGACCAATCCACTCTTGTTGTCCGTCGTAGGGTGGCGTTGTGGAGATAATGACAGGAAATCCTTTAAAGGAAATAAACTCCCTATCTGTTACCAGTTGCCGCGAAATACCAGGACTAGACACTTCCAAGACGTATGTATCTGGAACGATTTCCGCAGCATCTAAGGAGGCTTCTAAAGCACGGCTCATCTTCTCACAATCGTTCAACCCAGTGTCTTGCTCAGGATTGCGAATGTCTACCCGCAACACTGGTGGACTTTGGTTGGTGTGAAAAACCACGCCAACCACTTCCAATCCCAGTTCTTCTGCCACTGGTGTCGCCAAATCAATAATTTGTGGAACTAAAGGATGAGCCATGAGAGAATTCAATAAAAAAAGTGGGCATCGACCCACTTCCTGCGATAGGTATATCTTCCAAGAAGTCTTGTGACGAACCAAATGATGATTCGCCTAATTCGAGTTTAGCGCATTTCTTTTATAGTCGTGCATTGGGCATTGGGCATTGGGGATTGAGCATGGGGCATTGGGCATTGGTTGTTCTTCTTATCCCCTCATCTCCCCTGCTCCCCTGCCCCTCTGCTCTCCCTACCCTTCCCGTATTTTTGGGAGAGTAGCGCCTTTATTCACTACTGCAGGAACTGATACTTGTGTTCTTAACTGCCGCGTTTGCTCGATAATTTGGTCTATGTCTTCTTGGGATAAACGCTGGACGTAGTTGAGTTTGATTTCCTCTAAGAAGTCAAAAAGTAAACTCTGAATTTCTGAGAGTACATGTTTTTCCTTGATTTGAGATCCCAAGACCTTGGTGAAGCTTTCTACTAGTTGACTGGTGAGTTTTGCGCCTACAGGGTCTTCAACAGCGCTAACTAAAGTTTTGTAAAGATTAGTTGTGATTTGAGTCGCCAGTTGTTCGCTTAACTGGGTTTGGGCGTGTCCTACGCCAGGGAGATTCTGGAGGTTGCGGTAGACGGGGACTTGATGGAAGACGGTTTCGATGTTGTGGCGCAGAATGGCAACGATCGCAGGTTGGATATCAGGTAGCACTCGGTAGACAATTGTTTTTACCAAAAGACCTGCGATCGCTTCCACTTCATTCACATTATTAATATCTATGTAGGGACGTAAATTTTCTTTTTGCGAGAGCCAGCTAGTTAATTCACCCCGCTGAATTGAACCCTGAACCTGATTAATCACCCTTACCACGACAATTTCTGTGAGTTCTTCGGCAAAATTGGCGACAATCCCTTGATTAATTTGCTTTCGCACTGGATGCAGATTCAATAACCGTGCTTGATCGAGGCGAATTAATACAGGTATGATTCGCAACCCCCGCCAAAATGGCAGTAGTAAAAATAAATCGTACCAACGCCACAATAGTGCTTCCAACCAGCTAAAACCAGGATGTTGCCGTCTGAGCAAGAAGGTGCGTCCCAGCAATTCTACACCAAATAAAATCACAAATGGTAAATCAATAATCCAGAATTTATCAACAAAATCGCCATTTTCCCCAATTTGGCGGTAGTAGTTACTGGCGATCAAAGGGCGAATGCTCTGGTTAAAAAAATTAATTTCTTCAAGCCAATCATTTTGTGATAAGTGTGGCTGACTCCAAAAAGTAGCGAAGGACTGTTTTGCAGATTCTTTGCGGATGTGCGATCGCATCCTTCTTTTGATTTTTTCCAGAGTCCCACTCTTATTCACTCCTGCAAACGGGTTACTGTCAATCATCTCGCTGCTCAGACCCCTTATTTCCTCTAGCCTGCTATTTACCTGAGACGACTGTAACCCTCTTTGTCTGACTTGTTCTTCTAATGCATCTACTGTTTTCAGATAGTTTTCTGTGTCTCGATGGAGTTCAATACCTTTTATTGGGTCATAAATCTTGGTAATTTGAGGAAGTTTTCGCAAGTAGAAATCTCGCCAGGGTACGTAACTTAAATCAAACAAAACTAAACTTAAATTTACGGTGGCAGCAATTGCCATAAATTTTTCAAACCAAAGATTACGCTGCTTAGAAGATTTTATATTTCTCATTTTCTGTAAAAAAATATACTGTTTTGTCTATTTAAAACATAAGCTCTTTCATTTATTAATTTTCGACCCTTTTAACCAATTACAGCAATTTCCAGTTGAGTAGACCCTAGTAGGAGGGCACAGATGTGCATTTCTAGTGGAATTTAGTGTTAAAAGGGTGTATTCGATTTAAATGACAACCGCTGTATCTCTGCTCATACAAGATACTTCTTTTGATAGATGACACAACTTACCTTTTAGATAACTAGTTAAATTTAACAAAAAAAAATCACAATTTATTCAAAATTCATTAAATAATCGTGAAAAAAGTTATTAAACAAACTTAAAATGCAGCTGTTAACGTTTACGATTCTGCTGATTTAACCCAAAGGAGTTTTTAAGTATGTGGTGTGGGTTTGGAAAATCAAGCGCAACCTTTGCTGTTACTTGCCTGATGACTGCTAGTTTGGTAATTGCAGACACAGGTTTTGCAGCCCCTCAAAAAAGTTATACACCCCAGCAATTCCGTGAGGTATTGCGCGGATTAGGCTATAACGTCAAGGTAACAAATACTGCTTTGACGGACCAGGAAACTAAAAAGGCAATTCGAGAATTTCAGACTGGTTATAAGCTAAAACCAGTTGATGGCATCGCAGGGCCAAAAACCCAAGATTTTGCTGCTAACATTGTTCAAATTCTGCACAGAAATTTGAATGCAGTAGTGAAGCCAAATCCTCCCCTGCCGCGCGATCGTTTTTATGGTTCCCGCACGGAAGAAGTGGTGAAGGAGTATCAGAAGAAATATCAGTTGCAAGAAACTGGAATTGCTAATTTAGCACTCCGCCAAAAGCTGAATGAAGAAACAAAGACAGTCTTCAGTCAGCCAACCGCTAAACCAACAGCGACACCAACAGCTAAACCGACGGCTAAACCAACAGCTAAACCGACAGCGACACCGACAGCAACACCAACAGCGACACCGACAGCAACACCAACAGCGACACCAACAGCGACACCAACAGCAACACCGACAGCAACACCGACAGCAACACCGACAGCAACACCGACAGCAACACCGACAGCAACACCGACAGCTACACCCTAGTCGCCACAAAAAACTCCTACCCCAAAGCCCCTCAAGTCATCTGATTTGGTTCTTCCAAGGGTCTGCCCTTGGGTGTAGGTAGAATTGGACGGCTGTCATTGTAAGGCATAGGAATGTACTGCACGCTGGGTCGTCCTCCTTGTGGCTGTGGGTACAGATCCATGAGATCATAAATAGAATGGGGCAGTCCGACGGTTACGGGCAGCCCCATTTCTGTTGCTTCTTCAATAGTGATGGGATAGTCATGAGTGACACGCCCAGTTGTCAAGGCTTCGATAATCGGTTCGATATTTTCTGGCAGAACTTTTTGTTTAGGTATACTGTCTTTTAGCAAAGTACGTACAAACCGCTGTACCTGCTGAATTGCTTTCCGTGAAAGGTCGGCCATAATTAGGGTTTGGTCATCAATCTCACTGATGGGTTTATCTTCAACCACTTTCAGGATACTGGCTGCGGGGTAATTACCCAGTTGGGGATCAACTGGACCCAAGACAGCGTTAGCATCCATAATAATTTCATCAGAGGCGATCGCAAGCATTGTACCGCCACTCATGGCATAGTGGGGTACAAAGACTGTGACTTTTGCTTGGTGGCGAATTAACGCTCTGGCAATTTGTTCTGTAGCCAAAACCAAACCACCAGGAGTGTGCAAAATTAAGTCAATCGGCACATCTGGGGGTGTGAGGCGAATTGCTCGCAATATTTGTTCTGAGTCTTCAATAGTAATGTAGCGAGATATGGGAATTCCCAAAAAGCTAATGGACTCTTGGCGGTGAATCAGTAAAATCACCCGACTTTTGCGTTCCTGCTGGAATTGTTGTAAAGCACGCAAGCGCCGATATTCTATTTGACGTTTTTGCCAAAGGGGTTGCAAAGAAGTCAGAAGGAGGAAAATCCAGAATAAATCACCAATACCAAAGCCCATATAATTTTTTATTGTTCAAAAATAACGGTTGCCGTCATTATTGTCACAAATTTGGAGCGATCGCAGTTCTATCTGTAGATTTATAGAAAAATTGCAAATTACGAATTATTTACTACCCCCTTCGCCAAATCTTAATAGTGTCGTCATCACTACCGCTAACTAGGGTTTGGCCATCGGGACTAAAGGCAACGCATCTAACATAGTTGGAATGCCCTGTAAGTGTGCTGATTTCTCTACCACTGTGTATGTGCCACAGTTTGATAGTGTTGTCCCAACTGCCACTAGCGAGAAATTGTCCATCCTGGCTAAAGGCGACTGACCAAACTGAATCAGAATGACCAATGAGAGTACGAATTTCTTTGCCTGTATTTACATGCCAGAGTTTAATCGTGTTGTCACCACTGCCACTAGCGATAATTTCCCCATTTTTGCTGAAGGCGATACAGTTAACAAAGAAGGAATGGCCTGTAAGTGTGTAAATATTTCTGCCTGTATTTACATGCCAGAGTTTAATCGTGTTGTCACCACTGCCACTAGCCACTAGCTGTCTCTCCTGGCTATTAGTTACAGGCGTTCTTGGAAAGTAAGCGACTGACGAAACTGGGTCGGAATGACCTGTGAAAGTTTGGATTTCTATGCCTGTGTTTACCTGCCACAGTTTGATTGTGCAGTCAGCACTGCCACTAGCCAGAAACTTGCCATCTGGACTAAAAGTAACGGAATTCACCCAATTAGCATGACCAGTGAGAGTACGAATTTCTTTACCCGTGTTGACATCCCACAATTTGATTGTATTATCCCAACTGCCGCTAGCTAAGATTCCCCGGTTCAGGTCTGCAACTCCTGCAGATTTGCCGGACTCGCCTTGATAAGAAAGGTTTGAAGAGATTGGGCTAAAGGCGACGGAATGAACCATACTAGAATGACTAGAAGACCAACGACCTAGTTGACGCACTAGCTTGCCATTACCCACTTGCCAAAGTTTGATGGTCTTGTCATTACTGCCACTAGCAATAAATTGCCCATTTGGGCTAATGGCGATCGCATGAACCATACTAGAATGACCTTTGAGGGTCAGTACACACTGCCAGTTCTGCCGATCTAATACAACAGGTACAGGTAGTTGCAGTCTAGGCTTTATCACTAAAGTAGATGATATTTTGCTTATATCTTCCCCTGTATCAGGACCCAATAAATCCAACCACTCCTGCACAGACTGGGGACGATACGTTGACTCCAGATCCATGCCGCACATAATAGCCTGATTTACCCTGTTGCTGATGTTGGGATTAAAATATTGTGGTGGTTCTAAATTAATATTGTGACGTCTATCATCTGCACTAGTTGGTACAACTGCGGTAAGCAAATTATACAAAGTAGCGGCTAGGGCGTAAATGTCAATGTATTCTCCTCGCGGCGCTTCTGATTCATACTGTTCAGGTGGGGCAAAACCAGGAGTACGATACACTGTATGCCTTTGGATCATATTAGGAACAAATTCTCTAGCGATGCCAAAGTCTATCAGCACTGCTTCTAATTTATCAATGCGGATCATGATGTTGCGTGGTTTGAGATCCCGATGCAACAGTCCTTTAGAATGGATTAGCGTCAAAGCATCGCCAATTTGCCGGATGTAAAGTACCGCTTCTGCTTCTGATAGCACTCCTATTCGCTTCAAGCGCTGTGCTAAGTCTTCCCCTTCGATGTAATCCATCACCATGCAGGGCAAATTCCCCTCATCGAAGATGGTTTCTATCTGTACTATATGAGGATGGTGGCACACAGCCAGCCGAACTGCTTCATCACGAAAGTCTTGGCGTAACTTGTTTCGGTGGAGTATCCAGGCGGGGTGATTCAGAATTTCTTCTTTGAGGGTTTTAATCACTCGCTGTTGATTTCGTTGATTTCTGGCAAGATAAGTAATGCCAATTCCGCCTTCACCTAGTTGGCTTTCAATAATGTAGCGTCCCCCGAATAAAGACTTTCCTGCATTCCACACCATTAGTAATATTTGACAATTGCTGGTATTTATTTTGGCACGGTATTCAGTTCAGCCAACACGAATTTTTGGGAATTCCATTTGAATTGCTGTTGTAGCTTTTTAGAACTTACTTACTTAGATAACATTTTCATTAACCTCAATAATTACTAATAGTATAAAGTTTGGATATAGCCTCATAGTTTTGGCTAAACCATGCCTTTACATAAAAATATGAAAGTTGATTGCTCATGCTAGAGTAAACAGTAACTTTAGACATATTTGTTCATAATAATTTGACTTGTAGGTAATCTAAAATTATGCTAAAAAATCTCAATTTGAAACAAAAATTTACAATTCTGCTACTGGTAATTTTGACATTTGGTCTGAGCTTGAGTGGATTTACTCTTTCTTCTCTACTGAGGGAGAATGCTAAACAAGATATTAGCTCAACTGGTCTCATGCTCATCCAAACCATGAGTTCTGTTCGTAAATATACCAGTAATCAAGTTAATCCAGAGCTAGTTGATAAACTGGCTACTGAATTTTTGCCGCAAACCGTGCCTGGATACTCAGCACGAGAGGTGTTTGAAATTTTACGGAAAACAACAGACTACCGTGATTTCTTTTATAAGGAAGCAACTCTCAATCCCACAAATCTTCGGGATAAGGCTGACGGTTTTGAGACAGAAATTGTAGAACAGTTCAGAAATAAATCAGACCTTAAAGAAGTTAGTGGATTTCGCTCAATTCCTGGTGGGGATATCTTTTATATTGCTCGTCCCTTAGCAGTTTCTGAACAAAGCTGTCTGGTCTGTCATAGTGTACCTGAAGCTGCACCTCAAAGTATGATTAGTCTTTATGGTGCTGCTAATGGATTTGGGTGGAAGCTTAATGAAATTGTCGGCGCTCAGATTATATCAGTACCTGCGAAGAATGTAATCAGCAAAGCCAATCAGTCTTCCTTACTAATTATCCTGATTGTATCAGCTATATTTATAGCAACTATCCTGTTAGTCAACTTGTTCTTGAATCGACAAGTTGTGATGCCTCTCAAACGCATGACTCGCATAGCCGAAGAAGTTAGTACGGGACATATGGAAGTTGAATTTGAGCAGATGTCTAATGATGAAATCGGTAATTTAGCTAAAGCCTTTAAACGGATGCAGTTAAGTTTAGAAATGGCGATGAAAAGAATCAAACGTACTCAAGGAGGTACAGGCAATTACAATAATTCGTAATGACGCTTTGTAGAAGACGTTGCGTGTAGCTTGCTTCTCCGAAGGAGTACGCGGACTCGCTACGGCGATGCTAACGTAATGAGGCTCTGTACAAGACGTTGCGTGTAACTTGCTTCCCCATAGAAGTATACAGACTCACTTTGCAGGATGCTAACGTAATTAATTTTTGTTTGTAGCGGATATTTAAACCTACTAAAAAACCTTGCTAATTTTATTAGCTCTGTTGACTTAAACGCATAGAATTAGTTAAAAGATTAAAAATTATTCCTCAATCCGTGATGTCTAAATATCTATGAAAATAAGCTTTTTTTGAATTCAAAAGCTGCTTGAAAGTTAGGAATTTCCTTAGTTACAAGTTCAATAAATTGATCAGCTGAAATATAAGGATTGTGACCTAGTATTTCTTCTATAATCAGATTTGCCATTGGGCCGATGTGGTAGGCTAATTCTTGCTGACAATGTTTGATAAATGCTGGTTGGAGTGAAGATTGTTGTTGTTGTTCGATTCTTTGCCCAGTTTGTGGACTAGTAAGTGAATTAAAAATTGTTTCTTCAGGTTGGTTATATGACTGTGATCGGGACGACATAGCCTGAAATTCAGGGTTAAATACCGTAGCTGGCAAATCATCAACCATGATTGCAGAAGACATAGCTACTTCTGGTTCTCCAATACACTCTAAATCTTGAAGAACTTCGCTGGCTCTTTGGTATCGCTTGTTAGGCCTATCTTCCAACATGCAATCAAGTACTTGAGCAAACCCATCAGTAACATAGGTATAATCACGCCAGTTCCATTCAAGTGAGTATTGATCCATTAGTAAAGATGGATCTCTAGCTGTGAGTAATACAATAGCAGTTACACCTAAAGCATAAAGGTCACTAGAGGGTGAACATAAACCCAAACTAATCTGTTCGCGGGGGGCATATCCCACTTTGCCGACAAGGGACATTTTGCCAACAAATGTTACCTGGTGGTTGGAATTTCTCCCCTCGTTAATGTCAGCAATTTGCTTGCCTACCCCGAAGTCAATCAGCACTGGCAGATCCTTGCCATCGGGTAACATGATGTTGTCAGGAGAAATATCTCGATGGATGATGTTGTGCTGGTGGACATATTCCAAAACAGGCAGCAGATTCTTTAGCCACTGTATAACTTCGTCTTCAGAAAAATTTCTTCCTTGACGTTGAAGTTCTCCTAGCAGTCTGGAATATGTTTTACCGTCAACATACTCTTGTACTAGGAATAACCGACCATCACCTTCAAAGCAAGCCAAAAACTTGGGAATTTGAGGATGCTGCAATTGATGAAGAATTTTTGCTTCTCTTTTAAATAAGTTACGATATTGTTCCAGTCCACTTTCGCCTGTACCAATGGGTGCAAATTCTTTGAGAACACAGGCTTCATTAAACCGACGAGTGTCAAATGCTAAGTAAGTTCGTCCCAATCCTCCCTGTCCTAGAAGTTTTTGGATAATATAGCGGTTATCGATTAGAGTTCCAGCAGCTATTTCTGGCCTTGTCATAGGGGACTGTGACATCATCATCGCACTCCTAGCGATTTTGTTATTGATAAATTATCTAATTTGCTGAAAGTCAGAAACTCTAGCAGATAAAGGCTGATAACATCCTTTAAATTGAGGTTAACACCACTATCGAGCCAAGGAAATACACTTTTCTACAATTTTCTGATGGTCTTGTGTTACCAAATAGACAATTTTAACCTGAGTAGTTTGATCATACTACTCATACTTAAGTATTTTAGCTGCTGCAACATAATCAGTGTCTGCGGTAATATCTGCAAATGTTCAGGGCATCGCCTTTTAGATTTGCTGCTGAACCTGATCTTACCCTTAGTAACCCAATTGAAACTGGATTGAGGAACAGTAAGGATATAGCATGACATCATGGTTTTTCATAAAAACTGAGGTGGCTATAGACTTGCTGAAAGGAACATTATATGTATTTCAAGTGATAAAGATGCGATCGCTCTCAAAAATTAATCTTTCTGGGAACCAATATCGTTATCAGATAGCTGCTTCGGCATCGGCTATCAAAATTATTAGTGCAGGTAATTCCTCAAAAGCAGAAAATTATGCTGCGTATCAAAAAAGACTCCTGAAGCTATAATAATTCATCTAGTTCATCAAGATTCACGCCTAACTGACGCAAACGTTCTGCTAATTGTTCTGCTTTTCGTTAGGCTTGAGTAGCTTCTTGTTCGGCAATCATAGCTCTTTGAGTTGCAGCAGCTTCCTCTGTGGGTGCGGGAATTAATTCTCCCGCCAAAGTGAACCTAGCTGCGAAGTGCAAGCGCACCGCTTTGCTAACGCCAGATTTTGAGATTACCTCTGCTACTATTATCTCTAAATCTTCGGCTTTTTTGGGTCAAATGCCACTGGACTCCAATTGTGAAACTTGCTCAAGGTTGGTAATTAGCAAGATATCACCTCTTTAAAATTTGCATTTGTGCAAGAGGTCTATTGTAGAGACGTTGCACTGTCCAGATACGCAACTTCTTTAAGAAGTCGGGTATCTAACTTATATCTGGTTTGTTAGCAAATTTTTAGCTAATCTAGCAAACCTAAATTCTTTATAAGAAGTCTAATCTTCAGGCTCAATCCCCGCAGCCCGTAATTGTGCTGCTAGTCGTTCGGCACGTTGGCGTTCTTGTTGTGCGCGTTGGCGTTCTTGTTGTGCTAATTCTCCACCCCAAAGCAGAAGGTTTCCTTGTTCATCCCACCACCGTAACCACTTTCCTACGCGATTTTCACGAGTACCTTGCCACACCCCAAGGTAAAGATTCATTTCTGCTATCCAGTAGCGTTGATTTTCATCAGGCTCTTGTAAGATGTACTGTTCGTTTTGTAAGCGATACATCTCGAAACTGCCGCTATCTGGCTCAAAGATAATGTAATTTGGCACTTTTAAAATGCGCTCGTAGAAAAACCATTTTCCTGGGGGATATGTCGCTTTGATAGAATACTCTGTCTCCTGTGTATCGGAAATAAATTCCATCACAATTACTGGTATTTCTCCTTGTAGCTGGGGAGTGTAACTGCGTTTTACCTCTTCGCGTTCAACACGAATATTAGGTATGTATGCCCAATCAGGAGCTTTGATGACCATTTTGCCATTCAAGGTGGCACAAATACCGTAATTGGTTGGAGTTAAGGCATTAACTGAAATTTTTCCGGCTAATTGTAGACTTTCTGTAAGTGCAGCAGCTAAGGCTGGTTGATTGATGTTGTCCACTGGATCATCCGGGAGTTTGTAATCATCGGGTAGTTTTTCCCAAGTGATTTGGTAGTCTTGGGTGAGGGCTGTCATGATCGGTTTTCCTTTGGTGTATAAAAAGGATTAGGGACTGTTTTCCTAATACCCAGTCCCGAAGCGGCTATGGTTACTCATCTTCATCAAGTTCTAAATCGTCTGCTGTCAATTCTTGATGGGGGATGGCGGCAATAATCGCATCTATTACTTTAGAGACTGGTAATATCTCAATATTCAAGTCAGGAAATTTTGTCCCTTTTGGCACGATCGCTCGTTTAAATCCCAACTTAGCAGCTTCTTTCAACCGCAGTTCCATTTGAGAAACCGATCGCACTTGTCCACCTAACCCAACTTCACCGATTAATACTGTACCGGGATCAACTATGCGATCGCGGAAACTAGCTACAATTGCGATCGCTATTCCTAAATCTACCGCCGGTTCTTCCACATTTAACCCACCCGCAGAAGCAACGTAGGAATCCAATTTCGACATCGGAATTCCCACTCGTTTTTCTAAGACGGCAAGAATTTGCACTAGGCGGTTGTAATCTACGCCAGTTCCAGCCCGCCGAGGGGAAGGGTAGCTGGTAGGACTCACTAAAGCTTGCAATTCTACAACGATAGGACGAGTGCCTTCGCAAGCAACCACAATGGCAGTACCTGGCGCTGGATCGTCACGGTTGCCTAAAAATAGCTCTGAGGGGTTGGAGACTTCTCGCAATCCATCTGCCACCATTTCAAAGATACCGATTTCGTGAGTTGCACCGAAGCGGTTTTTGACTGTCCGTAATAATCGATGGGAGGCAAAGCGATCGCCTTCAAAATACAACACTGTATCGACTAAATGTTCTAAAACTTTTGGCCCAGCGATCGCTCCTTCTTTGGTAACGTGTCCGACAATCAGCATAGTGACATCTTCGTGCTTTGCCACCTTCATCAAGGCTGCGGTACATTCCCGTACCTGAGCTACTGAACCTGGTGCAGAAGTCAGCGCCGGAAAAAACACCGTTTGGATACTATCAATCACCGCCACATTTGGTTTTAGAGAATCTATTTCCCGTAAAATTTCTTCTAAATCTGTTTCTGGCAGTACATATAAATCAGCACCTATACTGTCAGGGTCTATAGGAAGTGCGGGATCTACTACTACTTCAACCTTCCCCTCACTAACTACACTTAGAGGTTTTGATACTCCTAAACGGGAAGCTCGTAATTTTACCTGCTGTCCCGATTCTTCACCAGTTACGTAAAGGATGCGGTATTTCTGTGCTAATTGATTAGATACTTGCAACAATAAAGTCGATTTCCCAATACCTGGATCGCCACCAATCAGCACCATAGAGCCAGGGACAACCCCACCTCCAAGCACTCGATCTAATTCTCCATAACCAGACTCCCAACGGGCAATTTGGCGATCGGTAATTTGATCAAATGTTAAAGAGGCTCGCGCTTTAGCTGGTTTAGCATGAGATTTGCCATTGCCTTGAGCTGATTGCCAACTACTCACTCCCCCCCGACTGGGTACATCTACTGAGGATTGAATAGAAATTTGTTCTTCTAGAGAGTTGTAAGTGCCGCAAGCTGGACACTTACCAAACCACTGGGGCGATTCTGCTCCACATTCGTTACAAGTGAAAAAAGTTTTTGGCTTTGCCATTCTTAAATCTTATTAAATAATCTTAATATTTACTTAATTCTTGAAAAAAACTAAAAACTAATAATAGTGGTATTTAGAGCTTTTTCCAAATCAATTCATGGAATGATATCTTAATATTATGGTATTAAAAATTAATCATGTAAATTTTTAGTTAAGGAGCCTAGAGAAACTTGGAAAGCCATAAAGAAAAAATCTTGGTGGTAGACGACGAAGCTAGCATTCGCCGGATTTTGGAAACACGCCTTTCCATGATTGGCTACGATGTAGTGACGGCTGGCGACGGGGAAGAAGCTTTGGAAACTTTTCGCAAAACAGAGCCTGACCTGGTAGTTTTAGATGTAATGATGCCAAAGCTAGACGGCTATGGTGTATGTCAAGAATTACGAAAAGAATCAGATGTCCCCATTATTATGCTAACAGCGTTGGGTGATGTCGCCGATCGCATCACTGGATTAGAATTAGGTGCTGATGACTATGTAGTTAAACCATTTTCTCCTAAGGAGCTAGAAGCCCGGATTCGCTCTGTGCTAAGGCGAGTAGATAAAAACGGTGCTTCTGGAATTCCCAGTTCTGGGGTAATCCATGTCGCTAATATTAAAATCGACACGAATAAGCGACAAGTTTACAAAGGCGATGAGCGCATTCGATTGACGGGTATGGAGTTCAGCTTGTTAGAGTTGTTAGTCAGTCGCTCTGGAGAAGCTTTTTCTCGTTCGGAAATTTTGCAGGAAGTATGGGGTTATACACCAGAACGTCATGTAGATACCCGCGTAGTAGATGTGCATATATCACGTTTGCGGGCAAAATTAGAAGATGATCCTAGCAACCCAGAATTGATTCTCACCGCACGGGGTACTGGTTATCTTTTCCAGCGAATTATTGAACCAGGGGAGGAGTGAGAGATGAGTGAGCAGGGGGAGCAGAGGGGACAATGGGGACAAGGAGAATAACCCTACCCAATGACTAATGACTAATGACTAATGACCAAATCTGATCCTAATCGAGTTTTGCGGCGTCTACCCATTGTTGTGGGTGGGCTAGGCGCTCTACTTTTATTGATTAACCGTTTATTGACACCGGAATTAACCCAGTCTCAATCACGTGGTGATGTAGTGGGCGTGGTTTTGAGTGCGGTGTTAGTTTTGACGGGTTTAATTTGGCAGCAAGTTCAGCCGCGATCGCCTGATATTGTAGAACTAATTGGAGAAGAAGGTTTTGTACTAACAGCAGATTTACCCGAAGCCGTGAAAACAGAGCTAGCCTGGGCATCTCATTTATTGTTGACTAATACAGTAACGCGATCGCTTGTGGTTTTTTATCAAGGTAAAGTTTTGTTGCGTCGCGGGATTCTGAGTACTAAATCTGAAGTTGTGCCAGGAGTAATCTTAAAACAGGTACTCCAAAAACAAAAACCGATTTATTTAGTTGCTCTAAAAATATATCCAGGTAGGCTTGAATTTGATTATTTACCAGAAAATACTCAAGGTGTAATTTGTCAACCTATTGGCAACCAAGGTGCATTAATTTTGGGAGCAAATGCTCCTCGAAGTTACACCAAACAAGATGAAAACTGGATTGCAGGAATTGCTGATAAATTAGCCGTTACTCTTCGCTCGAATTTATCCAACCAAGCGAGTTAACCTAAATTTAGGTTTGTCATCTGTGAGAATAACTCGTAATTTGTAATTACTACCTCAAATTGACTTGCTGGTATCTATAAGTTAATTACGAATTACGAATTACGAATTATTAACTCACCAAGAAGTCAAAAAATTCCACCCTTCCTTTTCCTCTGGCGTCTTTCCTTCTTTTTCTTCCGGTTTTTCGGGTGTCTTTAAATTTGTTTGTTGAATTAAATTATCATAAGCTCCTGAATCAACCCATTTCAATAACTCGCCAGCCCGCATAACTACCCAAGAAAGCCCAGGCTCTGTATAGCTTAATATTTTGGTGACTTTATCCACACTATCAAAGTTATTGGATGCAAACTCACGGGCTTGGATGAGGAAATCTTCAATCACAGGAGCAGTCAAGTACTCATCTGGTAAACCCGCGAGTTTCATCAGTGCAGTAGTTGCTACGTTAATATCCTGACAAGCAAGCATTGCAGCACGATCAGCAGTGAATCTAGCCATCATCCGCCAATTATATAAACCTAGTTCCATACCACCAGCTACTAAGCCTCCGACTCCCAGTGTGGTACTGCTCAACAAATTTTTCAATGTTGGCATAACAATTGCCATTTGGTGGTAAATCATGTGCTGACTCTTGATGCGAGCGACTTCATGTCCGAAAACGTAAAGCAACTCATCTACGCCAAGCCACTCCATTGCATCTAAATTGATACCGACAAGGGGTTTTTCCACCCCAACAATATAGGTTTGAATGTGACCTGTGCCTCGAAATAGATACAATTCAGGAAGTGGAGCAACATCAAGAATTTGGCAGGTTTCTACAAATGCTTGATGTAAATCGGGAAAATTACGCGGCGAAATTCTGATTTCACTACCAAGGCTTTGCAGTCTGAGTAAGCGATCAATACCGTATTCGTTAATTTTTTTGAGTAGCAGAGAGACACCGGGCATATTTTGCAAAGAAGCCAGGGCTTTACGATCAAAGGGGTGTTCGTAGGCTTCTGAACTCAGTCCAGTTAATATTTTTCTCGTCATGGGTTTTGAGCTTTTAAATAGCAGTTTAGAAGCATTAGGCAAACTTGCACCACAGTGTACTAGGCATTTCTCCCTATCTTATCCAGATAGAATATACAGTAGGGGCGCACAGATGTTCGCCCCGATGAGAAAATTTGGCAATTTACAATTAATCTATGCAAATTATTTATTGGCTATTAGTTGCCGTGATGGTTGTGGGTATTATCGGTGCTGTAGTTCCAGCTATTCCTGGTAGCAGCTTAATTTTAATTGCAATTATCATCTGGGGAATCGTTAGTAGTTCCTTTGCAGCTATCAAGATTCCACTAATTGTGACAATTATAGTTTTACTGCTCAGTATCGGAGTAGATTTTTTAGCTAGCTATGTGGGAGCAAAACAAGCTGGAGCTAGCAAGTGGGGGCAAATTGGCGCAATTGTTGGTTTGGTGGTAGGATTTTTGGGATTATTACCAACTTTACCTTTTGGGGGGCCACTGTTAGGAATTTTACTAGGCCCGCTTTTGGGAGCAATTATTGGTGAGTACCTTTACCGGCGTGAATTAGGGTTGGCGGTTAAAGCAGGTATAGGAATTGTAGTGGGATCTTTGGTTGGAAATTTGATTCAAGGGTTGTTAGCGATCGCCGCAGTTGTAGTTTTTGTTGTGACAACCTGGCCACAGGTATTTGGCTCTTAGCATTTGAGAAATCTGACAGATTTGAGAACAGCGATAATAGCTAGCAATTAGCTGTTTGTTACAAACATTCAATTTGATAACCAAGACAATCCATAGTAAACAAATACAGCGGTTCCTGCCATTTATTCTATGAGAGGAACCGTTTTAGTAAATATTGCCAACTAGAAAGATTATAGATACGCTGCACACTCCATTTATCTAAAATATGGTTGAGCAGTTCTAAGTATAAAAAATACTTTTACGTTAGCATTACGTAAATAGTTTTTCTTAAAGTCGGAGCTATTGCCAATAATTTAAACCTTAGAGAGTAAGAGATATACGAAGCGCAGATATGTAAAAAATTAAAACTTTATGAAGACAATTTATTAGTTGAAGATGTGATGAAGACCACTCAGTAAATATTGCAGGTTCTAAGTCTATGTGATTTTATGGAGATAAGAAATACATCACACAAGTTTCGCTTTCGCTGACAGTATTTTAAATAGATTACTGATAGTAAAGGTCAAGCAATCAATTTCTCTGTTCCAGGTTATTATTAGGACTCTCAAACACTCATGATTAATTTTAAATCTAAATTACTAAACACTACTCTGGCTGCTAGTTTTGCAATCCCCTTGGCTACTACTGCGATGTTTACATCTGCTGGTTCAGCTCAAGCTATAAGCCTAAATGGGAGTATTGGTCTTGATGGTACATCTATCGTTCCTAATGATGGAATCAATCCACTTAAGACTAGCATTAAATTTGTCGATGTTGATGGTGTTGATACTGATGGTGATTTTACAGCCTTCTCACCAAATTTAAACCCAGGCGCAGGTATTACCATTAACCCTCTAACTTTAACCAGGACAGCTGTTCTATCAGGCACAAAAGCTACATACTCTACAGGAGTTTACACTCCATTCATTAATTTCGGATCGCGAACCCTGGGTAGTACTACTGCGCTTCTTAGCTTTGACCTAGATGATTCTGTAGTTACCAGAATTCGGAAATCGGGTACTGACATTAATGACGTAATATTGGATGGGATTACGGGGAAATTTAATTTCAATGGAAAAACTATTGCGACAGGCAATTTGGGTGCTTCTCTTAATGGAAAGACAAGCACTTACCACTTAACTCTTAACGCAGTTAGCGTTCCTGAGCCAACCACAATGCTAGGCTTAGGTTTAGTTGGTGCTGGTATGGTTATGTCTCGCCGTCGCAAAAGTGTAATTCAATAGTCCTATCCTAAATATAAAAAAGTTACTTTTAATTGCTAAAAGTAACTCTAATTGATCTATTCGATCTGGCTGGAATGCAAAATTTTCCCAACCAGGTCGAATTTTTTATACTGTCAGATAAATCTATATGAATGGTAAATTTTCTTAACCTTAGATAGACTTAAACTGACTGCAAAGATTGTTTCGCTTCGCTTGCGATCGCATCTACTTCATCATTAGCCAGAGTTTCTAATATAGATTTGGCTTCTGGATTATCCAAACGAGCTAAGGCTTGCACAAGTCTGTAACGAATTTGCCAATCTGGGTTGGTAGCATAGGGAGCCAACAGAGGAACTGCTTGTACATCTCCCAAGTCACCCAAAGAACTAATAGCAGCAGTTTGGACTAATTCGTTTTCTGATGAGAGTGCCTCTTTGAGTAGTTCAAAGGCTCGTGGATCGCCCAACTCTCCTAATGTAGCAATAATGCTGAATTGTATTAGCCATTCATCGGTTGTATGATAAAGCTGCTGTAAATCTTCAAAAGCTTCACTTAACTTCAGAGCGCCCAAACAGTCTGCTGCTGCTGCTTGTACATCTACTTCGGAGTCATGAAGTAAGCGATCGCGCAAGATATCTAAGGATAACTGTAAATCTTGGGTTCCAAGTGTATCCATTTGACTCACTGCTGAGTAACGGACACGGGAATTGCGATCGCCAATAGCACTTTGAATTAATTCAAAGCCAACCGCAGGTTCCAATTCGCGGATTTGATTTACAGCACGTAAGCGATCGCCTAAATCCTCAGAACTAAGCAATTGCTTAACAGACTCCGGAGTAATACTCATTTAGTTATCCTTGATTTTCAAATGTATAAAAAAGACAAACGCGATTAATCGCGTCTCTATTTTTGACTAATCTTGACTAGCAGCCATTGCCCGAATAATATCACCACGAGTAAGAATACCAATTACTTGATCTGTACTATCAAGTACTGGCAAGCGGTGAACGCTGCGATCGTGCATGATTGTAGCTGCTTCTTTTAAAGTTTTATCAGGGGAAATAGCGATCGGGTTTTTACTCATCACCTCCCCGACGGTTTGCCCTAGAGCTTTGTGCAAATCACGATCATACGTAGCAGGATTTTTTAAATAGATAACACTATCAAGAAACATAATGTACGCAGGTGGAGTAACACCAGTTTCTTGCCACATCAAATCGGTTTCCGAGATAATGCCCACCAATTTACCGAGATCATCCACAACAGGTAGTCCGCTGATATGGCGTTCTGCGAGAATTTGGATAGCTTCCTTGAGTGGAGTTTCCTCCCGGACGACAATAGGATCGCGGCTCATTACATCGGCAACGGTTTTAGGCATTTATTTGCTGACACATTAAATCAAAGTCCCTGCGCCTATTGTAGAAAATTGCGGGACTCAACCTGATGCAATTAATAGATTGTTACGGGATTAGTCATTAGAAATTGGGAATTGGGAATTGGGCATTGGGAATTGGGCATTGGGCATTGGTTATTAATTATTCTCCTCTGCTCCCTCTGCTTCTTTCCTACTCCCCAATCCCTTTTAATGCAGCAATAATTTGAATATTTGCTTTCGGAAAAGTAAATTGCTCCAGTTCTTCCAAAGTTACCCAGCGAATTTCATCGGATTCTAAAGGTTGGGGCACACCTGTAACATGTCGGCAATGATGTACTGTGAGAGTAACGCGCAAGTTTGTATAGCTGTGGTCAATAGTAATCAGATGCTCTCCCACTTCAATTACTATTCCCAGTTCTTCGGAAATTTCCCGTTGGATACATTCTTGGATAGTTTCACCTGGCTCTATTTTACCACCAGGAAATTCCCACAAACCACCCATCGCTCCTTCTGGACGACGACGGTCAATTAAAATTTGCTTTTGGTCATTCCAAATTACTGCAACACCAATGATTTTATAGGGTGGGAAAGAACTGGTTTCACTCATAGTTCAATGGGGAGTAGGGAAAGAATTCCTTAATTTTGACTCTTGACTAATAACAAAACTCGGCAGACTAGTTATAACTCTGCCGAGTTTAAATTTATTTATTGCAAAGGTCATCTAGCAGTGTTCGTTTATCCACAAATGTGCATTAATCATCTACAAGTACACCTCTAATATCGTGTCTGGTTAAAAACTTATTATTAAGACCGCAGAGGCCTAGAAGGGAGGAATTTTCTGGCTTTATGCATAAGTTGGGGAGTTATAACTAACTAGCCTGACATCATATAATTGATTGAATTAATCACAAAATTACAGGAGTTCACAGAGAAGCGAAATCAAAGACTCCGCGTTCCTCTGCGCTAACCTCAGCATTCCTACCCTGCGGGAAGGCGAAGCGCCTATGCGTTGAAATTTCAACCTGAATTCGTCACTATTTTGGATATTTTAAAAAACTTAGCTGATGTCTAATCGGGAATTAGCGGCAAAGATTTCGCAGAGACTTATTTTCAATTCGTATCGCCGTAACTATGACTAGCTATCAGCCTAACAATATTGATTAAATTTCCCAAATTTTACATTTCTAGTCAATTTCGCTGTTGTCAGTTTCAGATCCTTGTAAAACCATTTCAAAATTCATTCTCTGTTCAGCGTTACGCAAGAAATAACCACTAATCATCGCAGAAGCAAGAAGCCTACCTAGATTTTCCCGATTTGTGGTTACAGTAACACCAAAGTGTTCTGAAGGTAGATTACCTAATAATCCTGTAATATTCCGTTCCATCACCTGAAAGACTTCGGCAGACGTGGGTTTGGATAGCTGGGTAACTGTCTCTGGACTCAAGGATTTAACGTACTGCCAGAGTGAATCGTTAGTTTCTGATTCGCTATTAAAAAATTCTGAGACACGATTGGATGGGTTACTCATTTTTTAGCTCCTTAACTACCACTATTAGCTGCGGTGCTTGTGATTTTAATATTAAATGTCTGTTTTGGATTTGACTTAGTTATTTTGTCTTCCTGTCAACTAATGTAACAGCCTAGCGTCAGAGTGGAAGTAGGTGTAACCGTACCAAAGTCAGCGTATTTTCTCACCCCAATAAATAGGTGAGGAGTGGGGAGTTAATTACAAACTCATCACTCCTAACTTCTAACTTGCCAAATATTCATCCATGTTGGCTTTAGACTTGCGAAGTTTGCTTAAGGCTTCCCGTTCAATTTGTCGGACTCGTTCTCTACTGATGTTCAATATTTCACCAATTCTAGCCAGAGTCAGGGCTTGCCCATCAGTTAAGCCAAAGCGCAGTGTGATTACTTCCCTCTGTTGTGGCGTTAGATCGCCCATTAAGCGATCTAAGTCATAAGATAGGGAAGATTGCATAACAAACTCTTCGGGAGAAGCTCCTGGATCTTCCAGCATTTCTCCGAGTTCGGTGTCGTAGTTATCACCCAGCCGCAAATCCAAGGAAAGAGGCAAACGCGCCTTTTCTAAATACTCTCGTACTTGTTTGGGCGTCAATTCTAATTCTTGAGCTAGCTCCCCAGCCGTAGGAGCGCGTCCCAACTTTTGAGACAATTGGCGCTGTGCCTTTTTAATCTTATTTAATTTTTCGGTGATATGGATCGGCAACCGAATTGTACGAGCTTTTTCGGCTATAGCACGAGTAATAGCTTGCCGAATCCACCAATAGGCATAAGTAGAAAATCTGTACCCTTTGGTGGGGTCAAACTTTTCTACGCCCCGTTGCATACCAATACTACCTTCTTGGATCAAGTCCAGTAAATCGACGTTGCGCTTGATGTATTTTTTGGCAACGGACACTACCAGCCGCAAATTGGCTTCTACCATCTTGCGTTTGGCAATTTCACCATCTGCGATCGCTTCGTTCAACTCTGCTGGTTCTAGGTTTGTTGCTTTGGCCCACTCTTCTAGAGTCGGTTGATGACCTAGCTGGGTGGCAAGAGATTCCCTTGATTCGTGCAAAGCGCAGGAACGTTGCACCTGTTTACCATAGAAAATCTCTTCCTCGTGGGTTAAGAGTGGCACACGGCCAATCTCACGCAGGTAAGTCCGCACGAGGTCTGTGGCTATCTGAGCGGTCTTCATGGCGCTACTCTTTGGTAATGATGGGGTTGGCGGTAGGGTCATTAAGGGATAGATGCTTTCTTTATTTATTAGGGTGCTACCCAGTCAGACTGGGAACCCGTACTATGGTTTGCAACTTACGCGCCTGAGAAACTCGGCTGCTCATAATAATCAAATTTAGGCTTCTTAACTGCTAAAACTACAGTTATTTCCTACTTTTCACAAGTATCTACAGTTAGATAAAAGGTTGCTTTTTAAACATTTTTTATGGAAGTCCTATTAATAATTGTAACATTTATGAGAATATTTTGGCTAGATGGCGACATGAAATTTCCTGGTTTTTCCAGTTCATCCAACCTTGTTCTCTATCTTAAGGCTGACTAAAAGTCAATTTAAGAAATGATCTGGTTCAAATAATTTTCCTCATATTTGTTAAAGTATCTCAATGAGAACTATATTCATTCTCTTCTAACAATTGTTTAATTTTTTCTGGGAATTGGGCATGGGGCATAGGGCATGGAGCATGGAGGTAGTTATTCCCCTTGTCTCCCCTGCTCCCCTGCTCCTCTGCTTTCCTACTCTCTACTCCTTAGCGATCGGGCAGTACTCTTGGATAGTTTTTACATCCAAAGTGGTATTTTGTAAGGAACGGATGGCGGCGACGGTAGCTTTTGCACCGGCGATGGTAGTAATGATGGGAATTTTGTAAGCTAAGGCTGTGCGGCGGATTAACCTAGCATCAGTCTGGGCTTCTTCCCCTGATGGTGTGTTGATAATAAGTTGGATTTTCTGGTTTTTGATTGCATCTAGGACGTGGGGACGACCTTCATGGAGTTTTAACACTAATTCAATATTTAACCCCTGTTCCAGAAGAACTCGGCGTGTACCAAGGGTAGCCATCACTGTAAAGCCCAAATCGATAAATTCCTTGACCACACTACTTGCAGCAGCTTTATCGCGATCGCTCATTGATACAAATACAGTTCCCGTTAACGGTAAACGCTCCCCAGCACCCATCTCCGCTTTGGCAAAGGCACGGCCAAAGTCGCTGTCAATCCCCATGACCTCACCAGTGGATCTCATTTCTGGGCCCAATATTGTATCAGTTCCTGGGAATTTATTAAAGGGTAATACTGCTTCTTTTACAGCAATATGTGTGGGAATGACTTCCTCTGTAAAATGTAGCTCCTCTAAGGTTTTGCCCGACATAATTAAGGATGCTAGCTTCGCTAACTGTATGCCCGTAGCTTTAGAAACAAATGGGACTGTACGGGAGGCGCGGGGGTTGGCTTCCAAAATGTAAACTTGGGGAGAATAACTACTTGCGCCAACAACGGCAAATTGGATATTCATCAACCCCACGACTGACAGCGCTTGTGCTAGCTGCACCGTCCAAGTGCGAATTTGATTGAGAACTGCTGGTGATAGGGAAATGGAAGGTAAGGAACAAGCGGAATCTCCTGAGTGAATCCCTGCTTGTTCGATGTGTTCCATGATGCCACCAATCACCACCCTTCCTGTATGATCGGCGATCGCATCGACATCGACTTCAATCGCGTTTTCCAAAAACTTATCAATCAAAATCGGATGTTCTGGTTCCACTAGTACCGCAAAGGTCATGTAGCGTTCCAACTCAGCATCGGAATAAACGATTTCCATCGCCCGTCCCCCCAACACATAGCTAGGACGCACCACCACCGGATAGCCAATGCGTTTAGCAACAATCAGCGCATCTTCGTAACTCCGGGCAATACCATTGGGCGGTTGGGCAATATTCAACTGTTGAAGAATCTTTTCAAACCGCTCCCGGTTTTCTGCCATGTCGATGGAATCTGGTGATGTACCCCAAATTTTAGTGATCAGTTCTGAAGTGTCATTGTTAAGAAACTTTTGTAAAGGAATAGCCAACTTCAGCGGGGTTTGTCCGCCAAATTGGATTATCACCCCAACTGGATTTTCAGTTTCGATAATGTTAAGAACATCTTCTTTTGTTAACGGCTCAAAGTAAAGGCGATCGCTGGTATCGTAATCTGTCGAAACTGTCTCTGGGTTAGAGTTGACCATAATTGTCTCATAGCCCGCTTTCTTCAAAGCATAGGCGGCATGACAACAACAATAATCAAACTCAATTCCCTGCCCAATGCGGTTGGGGCCACCACCCAAAATCAACACTTTTGGCTTGGTTGCTGGCAAAACCTCTGTTTCTTCTTCGTAGGTAGAATAGTAGTAGGGAGTAAACGCTTCAAACTCAGCAGCGCAGGTATCTACGGTTTTATAAACTGGGATAATCCCTAGTGACTTGCGGTAGGTGCGAACTTCATCTTCGGTGGTTTTGGTGGCATAAGCAATCTGGCGATCGCTATATCCGTCCCGCTTCACTTCATAAAGTTGCTCTTTTGTCAATTGCTGTAAAGGTGTCCGCTTGAGAAATTTCTCGACATCTAGCAGTTGCTGAAATTTATCTAGGAACCACGGGTCAATACCAGTCAGTTCGTAGATTTCCTCAGCACTAATCCCTAGTTGCAAGGCATGGCGTACGGAGAAAATGCGATCGGGGTTAGGTGTCCGCAGTTGGGCGCGAATTTGTTCACCACTGGGTAATTTTTCGGCTTTGTCGCAACCCCAACCAGCGCGTCCGGTTTCGAGCGATCGCAGTGCCTTTTGGAAGGATTCGTTGAACGTCCGCCCAATTGCCATTGCTTCCCCGACTGATTTCATTTGGGTTGTCAGCACTGGTTCCGAACCAGGGAACTTTTCAAAGGCAAAGCGGGGGATTTTTGTCACCACATAGTCAATTGTCGGCTCAAAAGACGCGGGAGTTTTCTTGGTGATGTCATTTTTAATTTCATCCAAGGTGTAGCCCACAGCCAATTTTGCAGCCATTTTGGCAATGGGGAAACCCGTGGCTTTGGAAGACAAAGCCGAACTGCGGGAAACGCGCGGGTTCATCTCAATTACAACCACATCCCCATTAATCGGATTGACGGCAAATTGAATATTAGAACCGCCAGTTTCTACACCGATCTCACGGATGATTTTAATTGCCATATCCCGCAGCCTTTGATATTCTTTATCAGTGAGGGTTTGCGCGGGAGCGACGGTAATAGAGTCCCCGGTGTGAATGCCCATCGGGTCAAGGTTTTCGATGGAGCAGATAATCACCACGTTATCTGCCAAGTCACGCATCACTTCGAGTTCATATTCTTTCCAACCGAGTAAAGACTGGTCAATGAGAATTTGCGAAACAGGGCTGGCATCTATACCTACCTGTGCCATTTCTTCAAATTCTTCTTGGTTGTAGGCAATACCACCGCCACTTCCACCCATTGTGAAAGCTGGACGAATAATTAGAGGATAAGTACCAATTTGGCGGGCAACAGCTTTGGCTTCTTCTAAAGATTCGGCTGTGTCGCTGGGACACACAGCTACCCCAATCCTTGCCATTGCTTCACCAAACAGTTTTCGATCTTCGGCTTTTTCGATCGCTGGGAGTTTAGCACCGATTAACTCAACACTGTACTTTTCCAACACGCCATTTTTGGCTAAAGCAACGGCGAGGTTGAGGGCGGTTTGTCCTCCCATCGTTGGTAGTAGAGCATCGGGGCGTTCTTTTTCAATGACTTTTTCGACCAATTCTGGAGTTAGCGGCTCAATGTAAGTGCGATCGGCCGTTTCCGGGTCGGTCATAATCGTTGCAGGGTTGGAGTTGACCAAAACCACTTCATAGCCTTCTTCTCGCAGCGCTTTGCAGGCTTGAGTGCCAGAGTAGTCAAACTCACAGGCTTGTCCGATCACAATTGGACCAGAACCTAACAGTAGAATCTTCTGGAGGTCGTCACGGCGGGGCATAGTCGTTGCCTTGGAATATGAGAATAGAAATCCTGATCATTTTAAGGGTCTTTACCCCCTGTGGTGCTTTTTATTATTAAGTTTTCTAAGTTTGATGACAGGAAGGAGTGGGGAGTGGGGGAGCAGGGGAGAATAATTAATAACCAATACCCAAAGCCCAATGATTATTTTGTATTTCTAATTTTATTTAATTATGATCCTCAAATTTCTAAAGCTTTTGCGAATCTTTATTATTTAATCTGATGAACCTTGCGATAAATGATGATTTATTTTGACATCTATCTGTCTGCTTATTTATGCACAAATAAATTACTTAGATAAAAATTTATCTTAACTAGCTAATTGCTAAATATTTTCAACGTTAAAGATTATATAAATATGTTTACTTGTATGAAAAATGGCAGAGAAATAGGTATACCATTCTCTGCCATTTTTTATAATATTTTAATAGTTGGGCTGCCAACTTTTTCTTTGAGTCTAGGTAGACAAATCTAGATTATGAGAATTTTAGCTTTGAACTGCTTGGACAAACCCTAAAGTTAAGCTGTCTTTGGCGAGGAAGTGAGATAAATGATATGCACGTTCCTCAGTTTTCAACAAAATCTTTTCGTACAGATAGCGTGTGCCCCGATCGCCTAAACTCTCTGCCTGAGCAGCTTGACGACGAATCACGCCAATGATTGCTTGTTCGGCAGCTAGGTCGTTTTCCACCATTTGGCGAGAGGAATATACGCCTTCAGATTCTTGCTCAAAACAGGTTAATTCTGCTAATTTGCTGAAGGTACCTACTGGCACACCACCCAGTCCATCCAAACGTTCGCCAATTTCATGAACGTGGTCTTGTACTTGGTTGTAGCTTTCGTTAAAAAACTCATGCAGAGAGTAAAATTCTGAGCCTTCAACTACAAAATGATGCTTTTGGTACTGCAAGTACAGTGCCTGGAAACTAGCTAATATAACGTTAAATCCTTCTGTAACCGGAGCAGTTACACTGTGATCCAGCAATACAGGATTGTCATATACATGACCAAAATTCCGTAACAAAGTTTGCGTTTCAGACATTGTTCTCCTCTCTATTTAGCAATTATAGATTTTAACTGCTCATTGTTTACATATTAACATTTTCACAATCAGAGCAAGCCAATTTGCCATCACAAGATTTTGTATTTTTGTTTACTAAAAGTCTTAAGTTTATCGTTTGCTGGATTATGGCACGCTCATCTAGTTGTGTATATTTATCATTACTATTGACATAAAAACTTAAGTGTGCAAATATACGCCAGGAAGTGAGGGTAGATGGGGGAGTAAATACCTCCTTGTCCTGATTTTACTGGTCATTCCCCTGATCTCCCTGATGGGATGATTGCAAAAATTTTATTTTTTTTCCAAAATTAATGAGAATTGTTTGCACTTAAGGTATGCTGGTTTTGAGAGGCTAGACTACTAAGACTTTCAAAAAGCAGAGAGTTAAATGGCGGTAGTTACTGCAAGTTTGTTGCATTTTGAGGGCAATTCTCTTGAAATCGTATAGTTCAGAAATACAAATAAACCACCTTGTAGAGGTGAATTGGGTAGATCGGTGGCAAGTCTATCAACGTCTAGAGGAGTTAGACATTCCCTGTAGTTGTGCGGCTAACCAGCCATTAAAAGTTGAAATTAGCAATCTGACTGCGGCTGTTCAACTTTGGAGTGTAGTACGGCGATTTACAGCCTCTCGTCAAGACCAGATTTGGACTCTTGAGTGTTGCTGGAAAAGTCGCT
The DNA here is from genome assembly GCF_036918245.1 of Nostoc sp. Taxonomy (GTDB): domain Bacteria; phylum Cyanobacteriota; class Cyanobacteriia; order Cyanobacteriales; family Nostocaceae; genus Nostoc. The sequence goes on along the minus strand of NZ_JBALEF010000094.1, from coordinate 212,298 downwards.
ATCAACAGTTATAATTTTTAGCTGCTGAGAATATCTTGCTTAATAGCTTGTATTAATTAAAAGGAGGTTAAAAAATGGGTGGATCTCAGAATATGGAAGTATCAGAATTTTGTCTTGAGGGCAGATTTATAGATTTTGTTATTAAAGATGGCTATAAGCTGAAAGGTTTACTGCTGGCTACTCATGAGGGTGAATGCTACGTTCAACTCGCTAAACATTTACGGGCTGCTTTTGACATGCGGCTACCAGCAGGTACTTGGCTACAAGTTGTTGGTTATAAAGAATACGATATAAAAAAAGACAAAGTTACACTGAAAGCTGAACGTGTGATGGCGGCGCGTTCTGAAATAGCGGCAGTTAAAACCATCGCTGCACCACAAGAACCCCCATCTATTGATGATGTCAAGGTAAAACCAGCTAAGACTAAGGCCACGATTTTGGTGTGTCAAAAGTCTGATTGTATGAAACGCGGTGGTAAAGCAGTTTGTCAGGCGTTGGAGGCGGCTTTAAGCGATCGCGGTTTAGAAGACCAAGTTACAATCAAGGGCACTGGTTGTATGAAGAACTGTAAAGCTGGGCCGAATTTAGTTATGCCAGATAAAACACGCCATAGTCGAATTCAAGCTACACAAGTTCCCGCCTTGATGAATCAGCATTTTGGCGACAAAAATTTATCAGCACAGCCGGAAAATTTAAGGGAAGCGGCAATATATAATGGGAAATTTTACGGAAAATAGTAGTGAAATGTTGACATTTTAATGAGAAAGTTTAATAATATCTTCTCAAGTGTGTTCCGTTAATACTCGGTCGTAAGCTTTGCTAGAAGTTAGCAATAAAATCAAAAAACTGGCTTTAATTAAGGCCAGTTTTTTCAATGAATAGGGTTTAAATTGAGCAATTTTTAACCGGGATGCTCCCATAAATTGGAAAGGTTCAAGGCAGCGTGATTGATTGGTGAGTATGTAGACGCACAGGGATTTGAGTGGATTTAGACAAATCCCGTTTTTACCTGGCTGATACCGTAGGGATACAGAATTGCGATCGCCTTATATTTGTATGCAATTGAGTTGAGCGATCGCCTACAGTTTCTCATGAGAAGAGCAAAGTAATAGTAGCAATCGCTTAATATTTGTATGCAATTGGGTTGAGCGATCGCCTACAGTTTCTCATGAGAAGGGCAAAGTAGTAGTAGCGTAGGCATAGCCCGCCGCAGGCATCGCTTTATATTTATAGTGGAAATTACATGATCTAAGTTAGAGAAGACTGCAACAACTGTCGCATGGATATAGCTTGCACATGGTCAGGGAACACGGTTAAAAAGTCATTTAGGTCTTGGATAGCTGCATGGGTATGCTCTAAGGAAGCACCTTGAGATAAAACATGGATATATAACCGCTCTGCTGGTTGATGATATTGAGCAGCTAAATAGTAAAGGGCTAAATTAAAGGCATTAGACCAGTCTTTAGCATCTTTTTCGTAATGCTGTTTAGCAAGCTTGATGGCAAGTGCTAGGTCAGCCCATGCTTTATCTGGTTGGTTAAGGGCTTGGTAGGCTAAAGCGCGATTATATAAATACCAATTACTCTCAGAATCTAAGTCAATAGCGCGGTTGAAATCTGCAAGAGCCTCATTATATAGCTTTAGCATCAGGTAAGTATAACCGCGACTTGCGATCGCCCAGTCAAGTTTGGGGTTAAGTTCAATGGTGCGGTCAAAATCTTGTAAGGCTTTTTCGTAACGCTTCATTGAGCGGTAAGTTTCACCGCGATGTGCCATCGCCCAGTCAAGTTTGGGGTTAAGTTCAATCGCGCGGTCAAAATCTTGTAAGGCTTCTGGGTAACGCTTCATTGAGTGATAAGTTAGACCGCGATGTCCGAGCGACCAGTCAAGTTTGGGGTTAAGTTCAATTGCGCGGTCAATATCTTCTAGGGCTTCTGGGTAACGCTCCATTAAGCAGAAAGTTAGACCGCGAAGTGCGATCGCCCAGGCATGTTTGGGGTTGAGTTCAATGGCGTGGTCAAAGTCTTGTAGGGCTTCTGGGTAACGCTTCATTGAGCGGTAAGTTTCACCGCGATGTGAGATCGCCCAGTCAAGTTTGGGGTTAAGTTCAATCGCGCGGTCAAAATCTTGTAAGGCTTCTGGGTAACGCTTCATTGAGTGATAAGTTAGACCGCGCCAACCTAAAGCAATTGGTTGCCATTTAACTTTAATCCTAGAATTTTGTAGGACTGCGGTAAACATTTCTAATGTAACTTGATAAAAATTTTCGTCATAGGCTTTTAACCCACTAGCTAGTTGCTCACCCCAACGCTCAACTTCAGCAGAATCCGCATCTTTACCAGCCTGAAGCATCGTTTCTGCAAACTGTTGGGCAAATTTACGTTGATTTTTGAGTGCAGCAAGAAATTGATTGAGAGCTACAGATAAATTCTTTTGCGGTGACTGACATAAGTTGTGATACAACCATCTCATCAATAACTGCATCTAAACCTGTGACATCACCGCTAGCTTTGGCATAGCTATAAATTGCTAATGCTGCGGCATACGCTTCGCTAGCAGCTGCTATACAGGTATCATCTACCAGTTCTTGCAGTTGCGTCAGAGACAAAAGCACCGGATACAAGTCCTCAAATATCCCTAAATCCCGGCGCATCTCTTCCAAATCAAAAGAACGAGGCAAAAATTCAGGGTTCTGTGTTGCTACTTCTAAAGCTTTGCTCACAAAAGCCCGACTTTTATCTCCCATCTTCAACATCGTTCGCCGGTCTTCGGGGGTCAAATCAATCAAAAACGGTAACTTTTCTCTAATTGTAGCGATCGCCTGCATGATTGCTTCCTTGTCTGCTGGGGCTAAACTGGCACTGATGCGATTTTCTGCCATTTTTAATACTCCTTTAGGATACTTAATTTCAGTATTCCCAAAGTTATAGAAGCGATCGCGTTTCTTGAGAGGTAATTAACAGAGTTTTACCTAGATTTACAAAAAAGAGACGGGAGTTTAGAAGAAGAGGCTTAGGATAAACTAATGAAACTGAATGCAGAAATAAATGCGTAAACAAATCATCGAATATACATCTCCACTAGATGCGCTGATTGCCCTTACTAAACAGTTAAATACCTATGAAATAAAGTACCAAATGAATTCAGAAGAATTTTTTGCCAAATATAACCAAGGCGAAACCTCTGACGATGAAGTGTTTGTCGAATGGGCAGCAAACTACCAACATTATCTAGCTCTACACCAAGAGATAGAGAGTAAACTCAGAGATGTCGCGTAAAGTTATTCAAGCCTATTTAGATGAAGTTGAGCAACTTTTACTCAACGGCTCTAATACATACATTGAGGAATATAGTGCAGTAATTTTAACGCCACAGAGAGCTAATCTCCGCATTAGGATACGTTTCGCTCTCAAATATTTACTGGCAGTCAGTGAAGCCTTTGTTATTGTAGATAATCAGATTACATATATCGATTACCGCTATCACTTTCAAGATGAGCAAAATAGTCTGATTTTTCGTTATGACAGTACACCACACTTTCCCAACTTGCCTAGCTTCCCGCACCATAAACATCTTTTCGACAACGTAATTGCTTGCGAAAAGCCATATATAGCCGATGTGCTACAAGAAGTGATGGAGCTTTTAGAGTAGAGTATAGAATTTGCATCGCAAAACAGAACAATCAAATGTAACCGTTAAAATTTTGCTCATTGTTCTATTTCTCCTAACCGCTAATCACCGCGATCGCATCAATCTCTACCAACACATCTTTAGGTAAACGCGATACCTGCACACAAGCCCGCGCTGGGGCTGTATCTTCCGGGAAATATTTAGCATATACAGCATTCACCGCCGCGAAATCATTCATATCAGCCAAAAATACAGTGGTCTTCACCACATCTTGAAAAGTCGCACCAGCTGCTGTGAGGATGGCTTCCAGGTTAGCTAATACTTGCTCGGTTTGTTTTTTGACATCATCAGTGTAGACGACATCACTAAGGCGGGGATCGATGGCAATTTGTCCAGCGATGAATACAAATTGACCAGAAGCTGCGATCGCTTGATTATAAGGGCCGACTGGAGCGGGTGCGTTATCAGTATTAATTACTTTACGGGTCATAGATATTACTTTCTCTAACGATGTTTCCTGTTTACCGATCTCTGCTTCAGCTGCGATCGGTTTGTAAACTTCTCCATCTGGCATTATCGCACCAGTCAGGTCTGCATCTTTAAAAGTTGCCCCATACATATTTGCTCCTGTTAAATCTACCTTCTTCAGGTTTGCCTCGTTTAGATTAGCGTTCATCAAATCTACTTTTTGCAGTTCTGCTTTTTCTAGATTTGTCCCTTTGAGGCAGGCTTTTCTGAAATTTACACCTATGAGCTTTGCTGCACCTAAATCAGCCCCAGCCAGATTCATACCAGACAAATCCTTTTGAGATAAATTAACACCCCGAATCTTAGCTCCTTGAAAATTGACATCTTTGAGTGTTGTAGTAGACAAATCTACTTGGCTGAAATCAGATCCAAGTAAGTTAGCCCCAGTTAAATTAGCACCCCTCAAGCTTGATCTTACGACTTTTGTTTCATTCAAGGATGCGTCAGTGAAGTTTGCAGAGTCGAGTGTAGCATCACTTAAATTAGCATTATCTAAGTTAGTGTTACTAAGGTTAGCACTACTCAAGTTTGCTTTACTAAAGTTGGCATTATTCAAGTTAGCGTTACTAAAGTTGGCACTACTCAAGTTTGCTTCACGAAAGTTTGTATTCTTCAAGTTTGCGTTACTAAAATTTCCACTACTTATATTTGCCTTACTTAAGTCAGCACTACTCAAATCTGCCCAAGTCAAATTTAAGTGAGACTTTTCCACTAAACCACTCAAATTTGCACCGATCAAAGATGCCCTAGTGAAATTAGTGTTTTGAAGTAATCCCTTACTCAGGTTGACATCATTCAAATCTGCTCCTGTCAAATCTGCATCCGTAAGGTCTATTCCACTCAGATTTGCACCTTTGAGGTCTACTCCTCTAAGATTTACTGAATGAAATTTCCCTTCTCCTGCGGCGTATTTCTCTAAAAGTTCCTCAGCGTCCATAACGCACCATTAAATACCACTGACACAGTATAATCACAAAAACTTTGTGTCACAGGTATTCCTCTCCCCTCTTCCTTTGCGCCCTCTGCGCCTTCGCGGTTCGTCCCTCTTACCCCAACCTCGGACGTATCCCATAATGCCGATATCGCCAATAATCCCGCAAAATGCGATCGTGGTCAAAACACAAATCACCAGGCACACGCCAATACTCAAAAATGCCTATACCCTTAGCATCATCTCCAGCCACCGGTTCCCCCGTAGCTGTCGCCAAAAACACAATACTAATCGTATGTTGACGGGGATCGCGATTTGGGTCAGAATACACCAGTAATTGTTCAACTAACTCCACCTGCAAACCCGTTTCTTCCTGAGCTTCCCGCCGGGCCGCCACTTCCACTGCTTCTCCATAATCCACAAAACCACCAGGAATAGCCCAACCTAAGGGTAGATTATGTCTTTCAATTAACACTATTGGCCGATGAGGTCGATCTACTAGTTCAATGATGATATCAACTGTCGGTGTAGGATTTCGGTAAGTCATAATCTGTTAACAGTGAACAGTTAATAGTTAACTGTATTTGTTAGCTCTATGACAACTGATAACTGATAACCGAATACTGTTATGTGATAGATTCGATGCGATCGCCTAGCGTGTCGTTCAGACAATAGCTTCCTCCCATAATTCAGATTACTTATGCCTTTTCCTAGATCAAGTGGTATTTTGCTGCATCCTACCTCCTTTCCCAGTCGATTTGGCATTGGGGATTTAGGCTTAGAAGCTTATCGCTTCATCGATTTTCTTAAAGAAAGCCATCAACAATATTGGCAAGTTTTACCTTTGGGCCCCACTGGATACGGCAATTCTCCGTATATGTGCTACTCGGCAATGGCGGGAAGTCCCCTGCTGATTAGCCCAGAAAAACTGCGAGATGAGGGTTTGCTAACAGAAGAAGACTTTGCTAATTTACCAGGATTTCCGGAAGAAAAGGTAGATTTCGAGAAGGTTGTGCCGATTAAGATTGGGCTACTCAAAAAAGCCTATGAACATTTTAGAGCCAATGCCACACCCATCCTACAAAAAGAGTTTGAAGGTTTTTGCGACAGCAAAGCCTATTGGCTAGATAATTACGCCTTATTTATGGCGTTGAAAGATGCCAATGAGAATGCAAACTGGCACACATGGCCGTCAGAACTTGTCAAGCGCGATCCACAAGCAATGGAGCAAGTACAGGAGCGGCTCAATGAAGAGATTTTTTATTACAAGTTTGTCCAATTTGAGTTTTTCCGCCAGTGGTCAGAGCTTAAAAGCTACGCCAACATGCGCGGTATTGACATTATCGGCGATATCCCCATCTACGTAGCTCATGATAGCGCTGATGTGTGGGCGCATCCTAACATATTTTGTCTAGATGAACAGACAGGTGCTGCTGCCCAAATGGCAGGAGTTCCACCAGATTACTTTAGCGCCACCGGTCAATTGTGGGGCAACCCAGTTTACAACTGGGAGGAATTGCAAAAACAAGACTTTAAATGGTGGGTACAGCGCTTTGAGGCAATGCTGGATTATGTAGATATAATTCGCATTGACCACTTCCGGGGCTTCGAGGCTTATTGGGCTGTGCCGCAAGGTGAACAAACTGCGATGAATGGTAAATGGGTGGAAGCGCCTGGAGATGCTTTTTTTGAAGTGATTAGGCAAAAGTTGGGCAAGCTACCCGTCTTAGCAGAAGATTTGGGAGTAATTACACCGGGGGTAGAAGCGCTGCGAGACAAGTATGAATTTCCGGGGATGAAAATTTTGCAATTTGCCTTTAGTGCTGATTCCACTAATCCATTTTTACCATTCAATTATCGGCACAATGCTGTAGTTTATACCGGGACTCACGATAATGATACAACTATAGGCTGGTTCAATACAGCTGAGGACCAGGAAAAGCAAAACTTGTTGCTTTATTTAGGTTCTATCAGCCCTGATGGCATTCACTGGGATTTGATTCGCCTAGCTTTGAGTTCTATAGCCAACCAAGCAATTATTCCCTTGCAAGATATTTTGGGATTAGGAAACGAAGCACGGATGAATTTTCCCAGTATTGCTGAGGGGAACTGGGAGTGGCGCTATCAACCAGGAGCGATAACAGACGAATTGCGCGATCGCTTAAAAGTTCTTACCAAACTCAATGGACGCGCCCCGGAAGATCAAGTCGAGTAAGGAGTGGGGCATGAGACAAGGGGCAGCAAAGGAAGAGGAAAAACGAAGATGAGTGAGCAGGGGAGCAGGGGAGCAAAGGAGAATAATTAATGCCCAATGCCCTTCAGGAGTGCTGAGTGCTGAGTGCTGAGTGGGGAATCTCACTTCTTTACTCAGCACTCGGAACTCTAAACTCGGAACTGTTTTGCCCCATGCCCAATGCCCTATACCCCATATTTCAAAACTTAGGCTTGGCAGCAATCCTAACTTCTTCCTCTTTCCCTGGCTCTCCCATTTTCTTAGCTTTCTCTTGATTGACGCTCACCAACACACCACCAGCATTATCAGTTTTCACTGTCAGTTGCTCTTGGGCTTTCCAAATTCGGTGAGTTCCCTGTGGCAGAATACCCTCAAACTCGGTTTTGCCATCGGCTACTACACGAATCCAAGATGAGGCTTTCAAAGTCACACCAACCTGGACAACCTGTCCCTTTTGGACACCGCTGAGGGTATCGCTGACAGGTTGTACCTGCGTTGACTCTTTTAGTTGAGCTATTTCTGGTTTAACAACTGACTTTTGTTTTGGATATGGCTGGTTTGGGCTATTACTTGCTTGTAGTAACGCATTATTTAATAACTGAGATAAGCCATTTACAGAGCATACTATTAGGAATATGTAAAGAAAGTAAAGATGAATCGGACGTAGTTGAGCCAGGGATGAAGTATTCCCCCTACTTAGAGGGCTAACTTGTGCAGAACTGATCGGAAAAGTGCCAGAAAATTCTACTCCATTCAAGCCTAATGCATCGGCAAATTGCCTGATCAAACCCTGAATATAGACTGGTTCTGGTAGATCGTTTAAATTACCTTCTTCGATCGCCTGCAATAATCGTCTGGGAATCCTGGTCAATGCAACCACTTGCTCTAGAGATAAACCCTGTTCTTGACGCAATGCCCAAAGTTGAGCGCCTAATTCTGCCAACTTTTCAGCTCGTTGTTCCTCTAATGAAAGTGATGGCTGGTGATTATTCTTCTTTCTTAGCCATTTCATGCCTACTGACACTCCTTAATTCCACTGAATCTTTAATAGGTTGCGTTATCTGATCTTGCAAAAAGCGAATCTCATAATCTTTAAGGGAACGATATTTACCCTCTGACAAAAAGGGTTCTTTTAGAGTTTGTAATTTAATTGGGCCAATCGCAGTCCGATGCAGCTTGATTACTGGGTATCCTAACTGTTGAGCTATCTTGCGAATTTGGCGATTTCTTCCCTCCTGCAACACTATTTCTAAAACACTTTGCTCGGTACGACGTTCTATTAGATGTACCTTAGCAGCCCTAGTTTTTCTACCCTCCAACATCACACCTTGACGCCACATTTGCAGTACTGTTTCTGAAGGATGTCCTTTGACCAAAACATGATATGTCTTGGAAATACTGTGACGTGGATGGGTTAATCCAAATGTCAGTTCTCCGTCATTAGTCAGGATTAATGCTCCTGTAGAGTCTGCATCTAAACGACCAACTGGATGAATACCTGAACCCTCCCGTAATTCTTTCGGTAGTAAATCTAGGACTGTTGGTCTTCGATGAGGGTCGTAGCAAGTCGAAACTACTCCCGGTGGTTTGTGCAGCAATAGATATATTAAAGCTGGACGCTGCTTTTGGGATACAGGCTTACCATCAATTGCGATCGCATCTTTTTCGGGATCGACTTTTTGACCTAAATGTGCCAATACCCCATTAATCCGCACCCGTGAGTGCCTAATCATTTCTTCGGCTTCACGACGTGAGGCGATACCCCATTGAGCGAGAATTTTTTGTAACCGTACCTCCATGTGGAAATTGCTTATTTATTGTTATCAATTAAATGATATTTGCATTTTGTAGCGAGTAGGCATAAATGTTACATTTAAAGCTTATTTAATTTATGTTCGGTTGTTGAATAAATACTCATAAACAAATTGATTTAGATGCCAGATCAAAATTCCCAAACAAAAAGTGCAAATAAAATCCGCATAATTACGCAGGTACTCACAACAGCCGTCAAGCTCTGGTTAAGAGCGCAAGTCAGCCAAATATCGGAATTAGAAGTGGAGATTAAAGCTAGCGATCGCCAACTTTTCTCTGGACGCATTCCTTCGGTATCTGTTTTTGCTACTCATGCAGTTTATCAAGGTCTCCTAATTACACAAATTCAATTAATAGCAGAAAATATTCGGGTAAATATCGGTTCCGTACTCAAGGGAAAACCTCTGCAACTGTTAGAAACAGTACCAGTGGTTGGCGATTTAATCGTAGACGAGAAGGATCTGAATGCTTCTCTCTCATCTGACTTATTATCGACTGCTTTGAGCGATCTATTGGTTAAGGTTTTACCAACAGATTACCCCCAGTCACAACCAATCAAGTGGCAAGAAATTCTCCTTGGGAACAACCAAATTATACTGCGAGGTTTGAGAGTAACCAATAGTGAAACAACGCCTCTAGAGATTTGTCTGGGCTTACAATTAATTAGTGGGCGTGAATTGCAACTGGCACATATCCCAATCAAGCTCGACCAGAAAAATATATTAAAAAACAATCATGAGTACAACCTGGATCTTGGCTCAGATGTTGATATTCAAGAATTAACGCTGATCCCAGGCAAGCTGGTGTGTCGTGGGCGGATTAACGTTAACCCTTGATGATGACAAATTAAAAAATATTAATACCCTATTTTAAATGATATGGCGTCTAGTGGGGAGCAGGGGAGCAGCACTTCGGCTACGCTCAGTGACCGAGGAGAGGAGCACAGGAGCAGGGGAGAATAATTAATAACCAATGCCCAATGCCCAATGCCCAATTCACCTATTTACTAAGTAGTGGCAAAAGTAATGTCACAAAATAGTAAACCAAAGGAGCTGTAAAAATATAACTATCGGTACGGTCTAAAATACCACCATGACCGGGGATTAACTGTCCAGAATCTTTGACTCCAGCATCCCGCTTCAGCATAGATTCTGTGAGATCCCCTAAAAGACTAGCAATACCAATTAGCAAACCCAATGCTAAACCAGTGAAGAGGGATTTAGGCAAGTGAAGATAATAGGCTCCTGCTATGGCTACGGCAACACTTGAAGTAATGCCAAAGACAGCACCTTCTACAGTTTTTTTCGGGCTAATGTCAGATAGACGGGTTTTCCCAAAGAATTTGCCAATGGTGTAAGCACCGATATCAGCTGCCCAAATACACAAAAAAGTCAGTAGTGTGGCTGTAAAACCTTGTGCTAAAGAAGCGGAATTTGCCTTTTCCCAGAAATCTGTCCAGGTTGTGGGCCAATAACCTCCAAAAGGGAGATTGCTAAAAGTAGCGCTATCAATTGCTCGTAACCGCACCCAGTAACTTGGTAAATAACCTACGTAAAATAGCCCCATAATGGAAGCGGAAACATCAGCGATCGTGGCAAATTTGGGTTGAAACAGCAGGTAAAAGCAAATAAGTGTGCCGGCTATTGGCATCACAGCGTCAGCTAAACTGCCATCAAGGGTGCAAATCACTAGCAAGACTAGGCTGACAGCCATAGTAGTTTTAGCGGCAGGAGCGATGCCTCTGGCTCGCACCAAATTAAAATATTCTTGTTGACCCAAAAAGATGATAACCGCAAAGATGATGGTAAAGTACCAACCCCCCAAAAGGGTTGCGAAAAGAGCAAGAGCGATCGCAACAATTCCACTAATAATCCGAGACCAAGGCATAGAAGTATTTTGGATTTAGTCTAGTTTCTCACCACTGAGGATAAAAATGGGATCAACGGCGGTAAAGGTTTGAGAAAAGCCGCGTGTTTCTAAGCGATTAACCGCAGATTGGACAACTTCGATATTTCTAGCCCTTAACAGGGAAAAGCTCTGGGAAATAGCATACAGACTTTCTAGATTAGCAGCTGTGGCTACAACCCGACCGGATGGCGGCAAATAATGCCAAGCTGCTTGCAGAATTTCCTGAATGGGGCGACCTCCTTCGATACAAACGCGGTGAGGGGTAATTTTGAGGTCATGCAAACACTCTGGGGCGCTGCCTTCAACAACTTCGACATTTTTCACATCAAAGCGATCGCAGTTACGCTTGATCAGATTAGCTACTTCTTCATCCCTTTCGATAGCGATAATTTGTCCGTCTGGACACAATAGCCCCACCTCTACCGGAATTGTACCTGTCCCTGCACCAATATCCCACAACACGGAATCTGATTTTAACCGCAGTTGGGCAATCAATAGCAGTCGGACTTCTCGCTGGCTCAGGGGAATTCCTGGCAAATGCTCGAATAATTCATCGGGAATACCAGGGGTAATATAAGGCCAAAGTTGGGAGGGCATAGAACTACGCAATTATACTAAAGATATCGATTTGCCAAATTGAAAAGCTATAAGCTATAAAACTTTTCAACCGTAGCATTACAAGAAACCATAATGATTGGCGAAATTTTAGGCGATGTCCGGGGACAAGACGCTGGGCGTCTTTGCTACGAAGTTCAGCAGCTATTAGGAAAAAAAGCAGGGCGGCGGACGCTATTAGCTCGTGATTTGCAAACTCAGGAATTAGTTGTTATCAAATTACTCTCTTTTAGTAGTGATTTTGAGTGGGATTCACTTAAGTTGTTTGAGCGAGAAGCCGAAACTTTAAAAAACCTAGCACATCCCTCAATTCCTGGCTATTTAAACTATTTTGAGGTAAATTTACCAACCATCAAAGGATTTGCTCTAGTACAAACTTATATAAGAGCACAAACTTTAGAGCAATGTTTACAGACTGGACGAAGTTTTACCGAAGCTGAAGTCAAACAGATAGCCAAAGCACTTTTAGAGATTCTCGTTTATCTACATAGGCTGTATCCGCCTGTAATTCACCGTGATATTAAGCCTAGCAATATTTTATTGGGGGAGCGTTCTGGCAATAGTGTCGGTCAAGTTTATTTGGTAGATTTTGGCTCAGTGCAGACAGTCCTAGCTGCCGAAATCGGGACAAGGACTGTGGTAGGAACTTATGGCTATATGCCACCAGAGCAATTTGGCGGACGCACTGTTGCAGCATCCGACCTTTATAGTTTAGGTGCAACCTTAATTTATTTAGTGACGGGTACTCACCCAGCCGATTTACCCCAAAAGGATTTTCGCATTCAGTTTGAACAACTGGCTAATCTCAGTCCCAGCTTTAGCAATTGGTTAAAGTGGATGATTGAACCTAGTTTAGAACGGCGTTTGAGTTCTGCCGATCAAGCGATCGCAGCTTTAGAGAAACCACAACCGACAAACTTGCCTACTTTGGTTGTTGGCAAACCAGATGGGAGTAAGATTCAACTAACTAAAAATGGGGATTCTCTAGAAATTATCGTTCCACCATCTGGTTTTGATCCATCAATAGTATTCACAGGTTTATTTGCGATCGTCTGGAATTCATTTATCTTATTTTGGACAATTGGCGCACTCTCAGCACCTTTTCCTGTCAACATCCCCTTTGCCTTGTTCTCGCTTCCTTTTTGGGGTGCTGGCTTTATGATGATGTATAAATTTATCTTTAATTTGTTTGGAAGCATCTACTTACGCCTGAATCCAGAACAAATTACCCTAACCTGGGAGTTGTTTAGTTGGAAGTTTGAGCGTCCCCGTCCATCCCCAAGGCAAAGTGTTAATAAGTTGGTTTACATTCCAAAACACTTTACTAAAGGCTCTAAAGACACTAGAGTTGCCGTTCCAGCACAATTATATATTTGCTCAGGATTACAAAAATATCAGATTGGTGGAAACGATGGCGGTATTAAATCCGAAGTAGAACTTGAATGGTTAGCTCATGAATTAAGTGAGTGGTTAGGTTTGCCAATTACCAATCCAATGGGAAGTGAGTTGAGCTAGCGATCGCTTTGTTCAATGTGTCCAATTTTGCTTCGACCATACTTGACATAGAACTTATGTACTGAATATTGGTGCAGATACTTAGCATATTGTTCTATTCATCCAGCAAATTGATCAAAAAAAATAGCTAACAGTTGGATAACTTATGCTTTTATGGATGATACTGTCTTCATAGACCGTACAACTGTACTAACAAAGTTTAGATGAGACTTAATTGTAATCCTTACTACGAAACAAAATTTGGTGCTGCTTATTTGGGAAACAGCCTAGAATTAATGGCAGGTATTCTTGACGAAAGTATCGATTTAATTTGCACCTCTCCACCATTTGCATTGGTTCGTAAAAAAGAATACGGAAACGTCGATGCTGAGGAATATGTTGAATGGTTTAAAGATTATGCAGCACACTTTTACCGTATTCTTAAACCAACAGGCTCACTAGTTATTGATATAGGTGGCAGTTGGATTAAGGGAATGCCAGTTCGTTCTCTTTATCATTTTGAACTAGTTGTTGCTTTGTGCAAAGCAAAAGAAAAAGGCGGACTTGGATTTTATCTGGCACAAGAATTGTATTGGTATAACCCAGCAAAACTACCCACCCCTGCCGAATGGGTAACAGTTCGCAGGGAAAGAGTTAAAGATTCAGTAAATACAATTTGGTGGCTGTCAAAAGAACCGCATCCTAAAGCTAATAATAGAAGGGTTTTAAAGCCTTATAGTGATGCGATGAAAAACCTTTTAAAGAATGGGTATAAACCCAAAATTAGACCATCAGGCCATGATATTTCCGATAAATTTGGGAAGGACAGGGGAGGAGCTATTCCCCCGAATATTATTGATGGACGTTGTAGTACAGACAAAGAAGAAATAGGGCAACAGACTCTTATACAAGAAACTTTATTTGAAGATTTAGTCCAGCCCGTAAATGTAATTTCTGCCTCAAATACCGCTTCCAACGATTATTACCAAAGGCGTTGCAAACAAGAAGGTTTTAAGCCACATCCAGCAAGATTCCCTCAAGCTTTACCAGAGTTTGTCATTAACCTTTGTACAGAACCAGGTGATATTGTTTTAGAACCTTTTGCTGGTTCTAATATGACAGGTCGAGTTGCAGAAACTTTACAAAGACGCTGGTTGGCTTTTGAGATTGATGAAAACTACATCAAAAGCTCAAAACTGAGATTTGAAGAAAATGCTCCTTTGGTTGTTGAACCTCCAGCAGATTTACCACCAATAGCAATAGAAAATGCTGATAATAACCAGTCAGTACAGTTAGGACTGTTTTAAAGAAGGCGCTCCAACTAATCAGATGTTTTAAGGAAATTGAAGAATGGAGTCTCATAAATTAAAAAGGTTTACTTATGGACATCAGTTTGAGCCAGCAAAATTCTCTTTAGTTGAAATTCTGGAATTATGTAAAGAGTGTCAACCAAGTCGAGACACACTGGAAGCCAATATTGCCCAACGTTATTTTTCCCAACATTCTAAACGGGCATCATCTAGGCTGGCTTCAGAAAATATCAGCAAATTGGCAATGAATTGTTTCTTATCACTCAGAGCCTATCAGCTTATTGGAGACTTGGAACAGCCACGCCAATATAAAATCACTCCTCTTGTTGAGGAAATTTTATCGAAGTCCAACAATACTTCTTTTGTAAATCGACGGTTTGCGGCTCACATATTAAATAATCTGTCAGGCATGGCTTTATTAAAAGCTATCGACGCAATTAATTCCAGAGGAGAAGAACCACAGTTGGAGTCGATAGCTTATGAATTACAAGAAAGGGGATATGCCATATCACCCAACGCCATCTACACAAGTACCATGAGAAGTTGGTTGTTCCAAGCAGGTGTTTTTGAACGGGAATACGAAATAAACTGGGATATTGTTTCAGAAATTTTAGGCATCAATAAAGATTTTATTGACGAGCTTTATACCCTGACTCCCGGACAAAAACATTTTCTCCTTAGTCTGCTGAATCTTGATGTGAGAGAACTTATACCAGCTAATAAAGTTGCCCAACATACCAGAAGTATTTATAAATTAAGACTCACAACTAAAAATTTAGTCAAGGATGTTATTGAACCTCTTGCAAATCTCGCTTTGATAGAAACAGAAAAAACCACAGGTGGTAGAGGAGCTAAACCGAATAAAGTCAGATTAACAAGCATTGCCCAGTCTGAACTACTAGCACCCTTTCTAAAATCAATCGCTAATGAAACAAGGCTTTCGGAAATTGAACTCAACCGTACCTTTGATGATGTTGTAAATGAATTAAATCATCCAGATAAACATATTAAAGGCAAAGCGTTAGAGCTTCTGGCAGTCTGGATGATACGCCTAACTAGTCTGTGTTTTACAAAATGGCGCAGTAGAGAAAATGGCAAAGGGGAAGTAGATGTTCTGGCAGCTTCAGACAGATTTGTTTATAGTCGGTGGCAGATTCAATGCAAAAATACAAATAAGGTTGATATTGATGTCTTAGCCAAAGAAATCGGGCTGACATTTGTTACGGGGGCAGACGTGGTAATGGTTGTAACAACTGGTGAGTTTACAAGGGATGCTTATCAATATGCTTACAGAATGATGGAAGTATCCCGCTATTATATGATTTTGTTACAAAAAGATGATATTGAAGCAATTAAAAGGGATAAGACGAATATTGTTGAAATTTTCGACAGAAAGGCTAGGCGAGTCTTTGCGAAGAAAGAACTCGACGTGTCTGACGAAGAGTTAAATGAAATTGAACAGGAAGAAGATTTGATGGCTGAAGCTATCGAAGAAGAAATAGATGATAACAGTTGAGATATTTGTTTGGCAATATAGGTATTATTATATGTCTAAATTAGGATTTACCTGTCTATCTAGACTCAATTTCAAGCATTCTTTATATATAAGCTTAATGAAAAAATGATGTAGCAATTAGGACTTTTCAGGTATTCAATTGTCCATCGTGTAGACACAGTTTCAACTCCTCAACAAAAAGGTTTTAATATTGAAATCTAAAATTGAGATTAAAATGACTTTTGAGGGAGAATAATTTTAAAAGTTGATTTTCAAAGAACAACCAAAAGTATTTAATAATTATTTAATATTGTTTTGACTACAAGATATTTACATTAGTAAAGATTGTGTTAAGGTGTAAAAGTAGTTAAGTATAAACAATATCACTAATGTCTAAAGGTAAAGACCAACATATCGTCCCTCACTCTGAAGGTTGGGCAGTTAAGTCTGAGGGTGCTAGTAAGGCTACTAAAATATTTCACACCCAGCAAGAAGCCATTGAGAAAGGGCGTGAGATTGCTATTAATCAGCAGTCTGAATTATTAATACATAACCGAGAAGGGCAAATTCGAGAGCGGAACAGCTACGGCAATGACCCGCACCCACCTAAAGGTTAAAGATTAGTGCATTAGTTCAAAATAGACTGTCAGGTGAGTAATTTTACCTGACATTTATTTTTCTATAGGAATAAAGAATGCTACGAACACGAGTTAGCTCAAGCGATTTGCAAAGTGTTGGTTACGATGCCACAACTTGCATACTTGAAATTAAGTTTCATAGTGGAGGCATATACCAGTATTTTAAAGTTCCAGAATCTATTAATAGGGGACTAATGGCTGCTTTTTCACATGGGAAGTATTTTCACGCTTGTATCAAAGATTTATATTTTTATCAAAAAATACTCTTAAAGACCACATATTAAAAGTTTCTCTATTAACTCTAGGTGATAGCTCTATTACTAGAAACTAGTACATTTGAATTCAATCGCAGTACCTCTATATATCGGTCTGACAAGGTTACAGACGGAATAGACTGAGGAGATTTAGTCGCACTTTTCACGGATTTGAGTTGGTTAATCACAGACTGAGCTACTTTGGCAGATTATGCCAAGTTGCTTTGCCAAAAGTTTTTGAGGACAAAAAGACTTATTTCTATTGATTTTATTTATACCCTGTTTCTGCAAGAGGGTCGAGCGCTTATCAGTGGCGAACTCATCGGATTTGAGCCATCAATGTCTATATTTAATTACAGATGCCTTAGAGGAAATTTATATGTTTGGACTGGGATGGCCAGAAATAGCTGTAATTAGCATAGTCGCTATTCTAATTTTCGGCCCAAAAAAAATTCCCGAACTGGGGACTGCACTGGGCAAAACCCTACGAGGTTTTAAGGAGGAGATGAAAACTCCCAGCGAGGAAACCAATCAGGAAGAAGAAAAACAGTAATTAAAGGAGTCAGGAGGAGCCAGCGCACTGCTTTCTCCTGATACCTGGCTATAGCAAGGTATTAACAACAGAAGAAGGTGCGATCCCATTTTGGGAATCGATGACAGTTGTGCCGGGATTTTGTTGGTGTGTCTCTTCCTTGGCTAAACCACGCAGCTTAATTAACTTAATAGCCCTACTAACACTTTCTGGCAAAATTACCACTAGGCTGTTATCAGGAGCCATGTCTAAGCCTTTATCGATCGCTTGGGTTTCATCCAGAATTGATTCATAGCGGCTATCAGGCTTAACTTCCGTGATACCTTGAATAATCAACTGGGCAGCTGAACCACGTAAGCGTCCCCGTGTATCATCGTCTTCTTTGATGATGATGTAATCAAAAATTTGTGCTGCTAATTTACCCAAAGTAACAAAATCTTCATCGCGGCGATCGCCTGGCCCGCCAATTACGCCAATTCGTTGTCCTGTAGTCCAGTTCCGCACAAAGGAACCCACAGCTTCGTAACTGGCTGCGTTGTGGGCATAGTCTACCAAAGCGTGGTAGTTGCCTAAATTAAATAGATTCATTCGTCCCGGTGTTTGGCTAACTGAAGCCCGGAAGGTCTTCAAACCAGCACGAATCTGCTCAATTGTGACGTTTTGCACAAACGCTGCCAAACTTGCTGCTAAAGCGTTGGCAATCATAAACGGCGCACGTCCGCCCATTGTTAAAGGTATATTTTCGGCTCTTTCTATGCGGTGTGTCCAATCACCTTTAACAATTGACAAATAGCCATTTTCATATACTGCCGCTACTCCACCCTTTTGGATGTGCTTCCGCACTAATTCCGAATCGGGGTTCATGGTGAAGTAAGCAATATTAGCCTTAGTTTTTTCTGACATAGCGGCGACGCGGCGATCGTCGGCGTTAAGTACCACATAGCCATCAGGGAATACAGCTTCCGCTACTACACTTTTGAGGTTAGCTAACTGCTCAATGGTATCTATATCGCCTATTCCTAAGTGGTCGGAGGCTACATTCAATACTACCCCTACATTTGCGGCTTCAAAGCCCAATCCAGAGCGGAGAATACCACCGCGAGCCGTTTCCAGTACTGCTACTTCTACTGTGGGATCTTGGAGGATGACGTGGGCACTTTGGGGACCTGTATTATCGCCAGATTCTACTAAGTAATCACCGATATATGTTCCATCAGTAGTAGTATAACCTACTACTTTTCCAGTCTGTTTATAAATATGTGCTAGTAGTCGAGTAGTGGTGGTTTTGCCATTAGTACCCGTGATGCTGAGGATGGGAATTTGGCTAGATTGCTCGTTAGGAAACAGCATATCCATCACTGCACCAGCGACGTTGCGGGGAATACCCACGCTTGGGGCAACGTGCATCCGAAAACCGGGAGCAGCGTTAACTTCGACAATCACGCCATCCACTTCCCGCAGAGGACGGCTAATATCTGTGGTGACGATATCGAGTCCGGCGATATCCAAACCGATAATCTTAACTACTCGTTGTGCCAACCACAGATTTTCTGGGTGAATTTCATCGGTACGGTCTACGGCACTACCACCTGTACTCAAGTTGGCTGTTGCCCTAAGATAACAAATAGTACCTTTGGGTGGCACGCTATTTAGGGTGTAACCTTGCCTTTCTAGGAGCTGGTAGCTGGTGCGGTCTAGTTCTATCTTGGTCAGGACGTTATCATGTCCTTCACCGCGATTTGGGTCAAGGTTTGTTTCCTCAATCAGTTCGGCAATGGTGGATCTGCCGTTGCCAATGACATGAGCCGGGACACGTTCGGCTACTGCTACTACTTTCCCATTTACGACCAGTACCCTGTGGTCACGCCCAACGTAATATCTTTCGACAATAATTGACCGGGAAACTTGTCTGGCAGCTTCGTATCCAGCTTCAGCTTCTTCCCAAGTTCTGATATCAATGGTGATCCCACGTCCATGATTGCCATCTAAGGGCTTGATGACGATGGGATAGCCGCCAACGAACTCAATGGCTTGTTCCAAATCGTCTAAGAAGTTGATTACTGTACCTCTGGGTACTGGTGCACCAGCAGCAGCGAGGATACGTTTAGTCGCTTCTTTATCGCAAGCTAGTTCTACACCCAGAATGCTGGTGTTGTCCGTCATTGTGGCCTGCATCCGCTTCTGGTTCACGCCGTAGCCTAGCTGAATCAAAAAGCGGGCTTCCAGCGACATCCAGGGAATGCCTCTTTTTTCTGCTTCTTTGACGATCGCTTCCGTGGAAGGGCCTAAGGAAGCATCACGAGTGAAGTCTTTCAGGTCTTGGATATCTTGCTCTAGTTCTGCCTTGGGATAACGGCCTCGATCAACGATACTCTGGCATAGCCGTACTGCGGCTCGTCCAGCGTAGCGTCCCGCTTCCTCATTCAGATACTCGATTACTACTTGGTAAATTCCGGGCGTGGCAGTTTCGCGGGTGCGACCAAAGCCGACATGCATCCCAGCTAATTCTTGGAGTTCTAAGGCTACGTGTTCTACTATGTGGCCGATCATAGTGCCTTCTTTGACTCGCATCAGAAAACCACCGCGACAGCCAGGCGAACAATAGTGACCCTCCAGACTTGGCAGCGCCTCAACTAATCCTTCATAAAAGCCAGGGATTTCATTCGAGGGCGTCTCGCCAAGGTTTTCTAAATCGAGGCGCATGACGATCAGTTTATGGCGTCGAATGCTCCAATAGTTTGGGCCGCGTAATGTCTGGATCTTGAGAATTCTCATGGGAATAGGTAGATGGAGATTCGGAACCAAAATTCTAGTTTCTTACTGGAATTGACCGCTAAACTGTTCGTTAAAAACAGTTTTTTCTTTTTACATGGTATTCTTATCATTTTTCTACGGTAAGAAATAATAAATGTGCGGTCAACTCAGTGTAACCTCAGATACTCTATCCCGTCAGCTGGAGATTCGGTGTACAGCAGGTAATACAGTCCGCTGGTACAAGTGGAAGCGATCGCCGTAGCTGAGGATATGGAGACGTAAATTATGCACGGTTAACGGTTCATTAGCACCGACATGGGGTTCGTTGGTATGGGTCAGCTCGGTGGGATCGACAATGGTGACACTACCTTTACCCATAACTTGTAGCCAACCATCACGTTCAAACACTGCACAAGTATCTTCGTCAATGCCAATACCTAAGCGATCGGGATGAGCTGCGATCGCACTAATCAGTCGCCCCATCCGATTACGGTTATGAAAGTGTTGATCAACGATTACTTCTGGAATAAATCCCAAACCCGTTGCCATATCTACTAGGGAACGATTGGGCGTCTCTCCACTACCGCCGCCAGCAATCATGTGATGCCCCATCACCGCCGCTCCTGCACTGGTGCCTGCTAACGTAAGTTGCCCCGCCCTCACCCGCTGGCGAATAATTTCCATTGCTGGCGTATCTGCCAATACGCCACAAAGACGCAGTTGGTCCCCTCCGGTCAAAAATACCCCACTACAGGCTTCTAAGGATGCTTTGATCTGGGAGGCTTCACACTGTTCTCGTTCGCGGATGTCTAAAATCTCTACCTTCTGGGCACCCATTTCTTCAAAAATGCGAATATACCGACCACCGATGATGGCGGGTTCGCGAGAGGCAGATGGAATAATTGTAATATAAGCCTTACTAGCACCGGCTCGTCCAAAAAAAGTTCGTAGGATTTCGCGCCCATGAACTTTATCTTCTGCGCCTCCGATAACCAGAACGGCGGTTTTAGTTGCTTGGGGTGTCCTCATTTCTAGCGATTTAGCTTGTAATTGCGGCATTGTGTTTCTCCTGTCAACAACTTCAGGTGAATTTAACAAGGTTCAGAAGCCTAATGATTTTTGCGCTTTGCTTCTTTGAGAGGACACTTTTTTGAAGTTTGGAACTGGGTCAGCCACTCTCCAAATTCTTGCTTAACGTTCGCGTTGCCTCAGTCTAAACGTGTTCGTTCCCATTCATCAAAGCCAGCGCCTTGTTTTTCACCTGTCCACTTGCAGCAGGGCAAAATAGTCCTTAAGTAGCTAGATTCCCACTCTTGGGTTAGGGACGAGCAGTTAAGACTACGCTTTTTTCTGAGACTGGCTCGATGCATCCTGGAAGTTGTTAACTTGATATGATTATTAATTTAAATGTAGTTGTGACAACATTTAAACATAAATTAAGTAATTAGAAAAACTTTTGATCCCATCTAAAATCCAAGAGGTCTGGTAGTTTTAGATACTATTGATAAAGTTTAACTGAAGTTTGACTCGACCTTGAACCGACCTTGGCTTGATGGTGTTTGCTAGACATTCAAATTTAAGATTAGTGTCCTCGAATACGAATAACTGTGCGCTTTGATATAGTTACGCTTTTTCCTGACTGTTTTAACTCTGTTCTCAATTCTGGGCTGCTGGGTAAAGCCTTAGCCAAACAGATTGCCGAAGTGCATCTGGTTAACCCACGGGACTTTACCACTGACAAGCACCGAAAAGTAGATGATGAACCCTACGGGGGCGGTGTTGGGATGCTAATGAAGCCAGAACCTATTTTTACCGCTGTGGAGTCGCTGCCGATTCTACCCCGAAGAGAAGTAATTTTGATGAGTCCACAGGGTCAAGCAATTAATCAACCTCTTTTGAAAGAATTGGTGACAAATTATGATCAGTTAGTAGTTATTTGTGGGCATTACGAAGGAGTGGATGAGAGGGTGCTACATTTGGTAACTCGTGAAGTATCTTTGGGCGATTTTATTCTGACTGGTGGGGAAATTCCAGCAATGGCTTTGATTAATGGCGTAGTGCGTCTAATACCAGGAACCGTAGCCAAAACTGAATCTCTGACAGCAGAAAGTTTTGAAGAAGGGTTATTGGACTATCCCCAATATACCCGCCCTGCAAATTTTCGCGGCTTGAAAGTGCCTGATGTCTTGCTCAGTGGGAATCACGCCGCAATCGCGCGGTGGCGTTACGAACAACAAATTCAAAAAACTCGCGATCGCCGCCCCGATCTCCTGGAAAAATTGAAGCAGGGGGAGCAGGGGGAGAATAATAACTTCTAACTTCTAACTCCTGACAAATGACAAATGACTAAAATTCGTATTGGTAATGGCTACGATATTCACCAACTGGTGAGCGATCGCACTTTGATTTTAGGTGGAATTAAAATTCCTCATGAACTGGGTTTGTTGGGGCACAGTGACGCTGATGTGTTAACGCACGCGATTATGGATGCCATGCTTGGGGCATTATCTTTGGGGGATATTGGTCATTATTTTCCTCCTAGCGATCCCAAATGGGCAGGAGCAGATAGTTTAGTACTATTAACTCAAGTACATCAACTTATTCGGCATCAAGGTTGGCAGGTGGGAAATATTGACTCAGTGGTAGTAGCAGAACGTCCAAAATTAAAACCGCATATTCACAATATGCGTGACAAACTAGCGGCGGTTTTAGAATTAGAACCAAATCAAATTGGCATCAAAGCTACCACCAATGAAAAATTAGGCCCCGTTGGGCGCGAAGAAGGTATATGTGCTTATGCTGTTGTCTTGCTAGTTACTTCAGAGTAACTTTTGTTTTAGCCTCTGATCGAGATATTGAAAACTGATTAGGATCAAAATAAATTTGAAATTATGAAATTTTTTAGACAAATATTTCTGGCAATTAAATATTTTTGGTTGCCAATAATTTTGACTTCAGCAACAGCACTTATACTTACTGCCTGCAACCCAGCTAACTTCAAAAGCGCAGCTGCTCAAGTGCCGCAATTGGTAAGTGCTATTCTTAGTGACCCCAAAACTTTTAATTATCCTCTCAGTCAGGAGTCTCCAAATGTTTTTCCTCTGATTTATGAAGGATTAACTACTGAAA
Organism: Nostoc sp.; assembly: GCF_036918245.1. Classification (GTDB taxonomy): domain Bacteria; phylum Cyanobacteriota; class Cyanobacteriia; order Cyanobacteriales; family Nostocaceae; genus Nostoc. The sequence continues at coordinate 189,035 of NZ_JBALEF010000094.1, read as the reverse complement.
ACTCCATAACTGGCAAAATCGAGCCTTCTTTAGCAGAATATTGGGAAATTTCTGATGACAAATTGCGGTTTGTTTTTACCCTACGGCAGGGATTGAAATGGTCTGATGGGCAACCCTTAACAGCAGATGATGTAATATTTACCTTCAACGACATTTATTTTAACGAAGCGATTCCCACAGATGCTAGAGATGTGCTCAGGATTGGTGAAAGTCGGGCATTACCAAAGGTACGAAAAATTGATGCTCAACGGATTGAATTCACCAATCCAGAACCATTTGCACCATTTTTAGAAACTCTAGAACTACCAATTTTGCCCGCCCATACCCTAGAACGATTTGTCAAAACAAAAGACCAAGAGGGTAAGCCAATATTTTTGTCAAAGTGGGGCGTTGATACGCCTCTAGATCAAATTATCGTTAATGGCCCTTACAAGCTAGAGCGCTACGACACAAGTCAGCGTGTAGTGTTCAGGCGCAATCCCTACTATTGGCGCAAAGGGACCAAAGGAGAATCCCAACCTTATATTGAACGGATTGTGTGGCAAATTGTGGAATCAACAGATACCTCATTGCTGCAATTTCGTTCTGGCGGATTAGATACTGTCGGAGTCTCACCAGATTATTTTTCTTTGCTAAAGGTGCAAGAAGATCAGGGAAATTTCAAAATTTTCAATGGTGGCCCTGCAACTGGTACAACGTTTATTTTGTTCAATTTGAATAAAGGTAAAAGGAATGGAAAACCCCTGGTTGATCCAGTAAAGTCGCGTTGGTTTAATACTGTAGAATTTCGGCAGGCAGTAGCCTATGCGATTGACCGACAAACAATGATTAACAACACTTTTCGTGGTTTGGGTAAACCACAAAATTCACCCATTTCCGTGCAAAGCCCTTATTATCTGTCGCCTGAAGAAGGACTAAAAGTTTATAATTACAATACACAAAAGGCGAAGGAACTGCTACTAAAATCAGGATTCAAATATAACGACAAAAACCAATTAATAGATGCTCAGGGAAACCGTGTCCGCTTCTCATTGCTCACCAATGCTGGTAACAAAATCCGCGAAGCAATTGGGTCGCAGATTAAACAAGACCTAAGTAAAATTGGGATTCAAGTTGATTTCACTCCTCTGGCGTGGAATACTTACACAGATAAGCTGTCAAACTCATTAAACTGGGAAGTTTCTATGCTGGGTTTGACTGGTGGGCTAGAACCAAATGGTGGGGCTAATGTCTGGTCTCCCGAAGGTGGATTACATATGTTTAATCAGAAACCCCAAGCAGGACAAAAACCGATTGAAGGTTGGGAAGTGGCTCCTTGGGAAGCAGAAACTGCTAAGTTATATATTCAAGGAGCAAGGGAATTAGACCCAGCAAAGCGGAAAGAAATTTATGCCGAAACCCAGCGAATTAGCCAAGAAAATTTACCGTTTATTTATTTAGTTAATCCCTTATCAATGTCAGCAGTGCGTAATCGCTTTGAAGGTATCCAATACTCTGCAATTGGTGGCGCATTCTGGAACATTCACGAAATAAAAATAACGGATTAGTCATCAGTTATTAGTCAGTACTTAGTGGCAAGAATAAAGGATAAAGGACTAATGACAGATGAAAAAACCTTGCGATCGCTCCTCGAAGCGGTTGCCAATGGTAAAGTTACCCCAGATACGGCATTAGACTCACTCAAAGACTTAGCTTATGAATCTGTGGGTGAGTTTGCCAAAATTGACCACCATCGCCAGCTAAGAACTGGTTTCCCAGAAGTGATTTGGGGCCCTGGTAAAACGCCCGATCAAATTGCTCAAATTATGGAGGTGATGCGCCTCCGCAACCCGGTGGTGATGGCAACTCGCATTGAACCAGCAGTTTATACCGCACTGGAATCAAAAGTTAGCGGTTTGCGATATTACGAATCGGCGCGAATTTGTGCGATCGCTCCCCTTACCATCGAACCACAATTCCAGGGTGAAATTGGCATTCTTTCTGCTGGTACCGCCGATTTACCCGTTGCTGAAGAAGCTGCTGTCACTGCTGAACTTTCTGGTTTCCGGGTACAGCGCCTCTGGGATGTTGGCGTTGCTGGGATTCATCGTTTGCTGAGTAACCGCCACCTGATTGAATCAGCATCAGTATTGATTGTTGTAGCGGGGATGGAAGGCGCTTTACCCAGCGTTGTCGCAGGTTTAGCGAGTTGTCCTGTAATTGCTGTACCCACCAGCATTGGTTATGGCGCAAGTTTTGGTGGTTTAGCACCACTGTTGACAATGCTTAACTCTTGTGCTGCGGGAGTAGGTGTAGTAAATATCGATAATGGTTTTGGTGCAGCAGTTTTGGCGGGGCAAATTTTGCGGACTGCCGAGAAATTGCGGTTGGCATCGGCTGCATCTTGAGTTAAGACATTGAAGTTATATCCAATATTTCAGTAAATATCAGTAATTAATGTAAATAATAAACTGATGCTGAAATTTGCCACCCCTAACTTCTTAATCACCAAAGATGAGCAATTACAGCGATTTGACATCTCAGTTACTTTGGCATTTGCCTGTAAATTGGACAGCATTAGCACAAACAATCACCGATCCAAACGTTATGGGTCAGATGCAAAAAGCTTGGAGCTACTTTATACAAACAGGTCAAGTGTGGGCATTGTTGATTGGTTTAGTCATTGGCTATATGATTCGGAATCTAACTAGCTACGGTTAAAGTAATTTTAGATTTTAGATTTTGGATTTTGGATTGATGATTAATCTAAAATCCAAAATTGATGCCCACTCTCCTCATATTTATGACCAAAAAAGAAACTTGGAGCCAGCGGTTTGAATCAGCGTTGCATCCAGCGATCGCTCGTTTTAATGCCAGTATAAGTTTTGATATTGAATTAATCGAATATGACCTCACTGGTTCTCAAGCTCATGCCAAAATGCTTGCTCACACGGGCATCATCTCCCCAGAAGAAGGAGAGCAACTGGTTGCCGGTTTAGAACAAATTCGCCAAGAGTACCGCCAGGGGAAATTTCAGCCCGGTGTCGATGCTGAAGACGTACATTTTGCAGTTGAAGGCCGACTGACAGAAATTGTCGGCGATGTGGGTAAAAAGTTGCATACGGCGCGATCGCGTAATGACCAAGTTGGCACTGATACCAGACTCTACCTGCGCGACCAAATCCAACAAATCGAAAGCGAATTGCGAGAATTTCAAGGTGTTCTACTGGATATAGCCGAAAAGCACGTTGAGACTCTAATTCCTGGTTATACCCACCTCCAACGCGCCCAACCTGTGAGTTTAGCTCATCACCTCTTGGCATACTTTCAAATGGTGCAACGTGACTGGGAACGCTTAGCAGATGTTTCTCGCCGCGTGAATATCTCACCTTTGGGATGTGGTGCTTTAGCGGGCACAACTTTCCCTATTGATCGCCACTACACAGCCAAACTCTTGAATTTTGACGATATTTATGCTAATAGCCTCGATGGAGTGAGCGATCGCGATTTTGCGATCGAATTTTTGTGTGCCGCTAGCTTGATTATGGTTCACCTCAGCCGCCTTGCAGAAGAAGTGATTCTTTGGTCATCTGAAGAATTTCGCTTCGTCACCCTCAAAGATAGCTGTGCTACTGGTTCCAGTATCATGCCCCAAAAGAAAAATCCCGATGTTCCAGAATTGGTGCGGGGGAAAACAGGACGTGTATTCGGTCATCTCCAGGCGATGTTAGTCATCATGAAGGGGCTACCCCTGGCATATAACAAAGACTTACAAGAAGATAAAGAAGGTCTATTTGATAGCGTTAACACAGTCAAAGCGTCTCTAGAAGCGATGACGATTTTGCTCAGGGAAGGCTTAGAATTTCGTACCCAGCGGTTAGCATCAGCTGTGGCGGAAGATTTTTCTAATGCCACCGATGTAGCAGATTATCTGGCAGCACGGGGCGTTCCTTTTCGGGAAGCTTACAACCTTGTGGGTAAGGTGGTAAAAACTAGTATCGCCGCAGGTAAACTCCTAAAAGATTTGAAATTGGAAGAGTGGCAACAACTACACCCGGCATTTGCAGCAGATATTTATGAGGCGATATCCCCCCGTCAAGTTGTTGCTGCCCGCAACAGTTACGGAGGTACTGGCTTTGTACAGGTAAGCAAAGCACTCATAGCCGCCCGTGCTCAAATTGCTCAATAGAGGGATTGGGGAGTGGAGAGTAGGGGGGATAAGGGATACAAGGGGAATTATTGAATAAATCTCTCCCTTGTCTTTTCTCTATGCCCAATGCCCAATCCCCAATCCCCAATCCCCAAAAATAAATAAGGGCGTACAAATAAATGTGCGCCCCAAAAGGTAAATAACCCAAACAATAAGGATTTAGGCAGGCAGCTTATTCAGTGTCAGCTGCTGCTGCGCCTTCTTCTTCCTCACTCTTTGGTGGTCTTTGTTGGAACCTTCTCTGCATTCTTCCTGTCGTAGTCCGTTTACGAAACTTTCTGGCATACGCCTGGTTACGTAGCGCCTTTTCTTTTTTCGGGTTACGGCGCTTGGCCATGTTCACCTCTATTAATAAACAACAAAAAAGTAGCAACTAGGCATCACGTAGGCAAGATGAGCTACCAATGTTATTGATATACTTTTAGCCTAGTGCAGCAATAAATACGCTTTAAACAGTGTACTAGCCTATCGCATTATACCCAACTTTGTCAATAAAAATTCTGAATTATCCCCGCCAGTAAGACGAAAAATATCTTTTCTGAGATTCCAATCTGTCAAATAATTGTAAATTAGCTCATTAGTTGTTGTTCTTGAAACAAACCAATATTATCAAGAAATAATTCAGGAGTCGGTCATCAATACTCAGGAGGCATAGGTAAGTTTAAGCATAGAGTCTAATTTTTGATTTAGTGGTCTTTAATTAATTGTAGGTTTTAAACCCTACTTAATTGCCTCTTATAAATTCATAATTCAGAATTTTGGATTTTGACTTATTATTCATATTATTTTTTCATGTGTTCTAAAAATCTATTAATAACAGCTAGTTTCAGCAGCACTAATGCTAGCTATAAACTGAAAATTTACTTGCCTAAAGAAATATCATGTATATATAAATACAGTGCTTCTCATGAAACTTAATGTTAGAATTGATAATATTCTACGTAAATCGTGAGAATAAAATCTCAAACCACAAACATTTTTGCATAAAACAAAACTCAACAAAAATTTTATTAGTTGAGCCTATGTAAGTGGTAGAGAACTATAGAATACAACACATAAATTTTGAAGATTGAACGTTATTGCTTTTTTTCCGGCAGCTGTCGAGTCCACACGTAGCTTATGGCGTATTGGACAAACAGTATTGGGTATAATATTTCGTCATCCCATTACTGGCACTAGTATCATCCCAATTTTACCCGATGGTCGGATTGTACTGATCCGGCGGCGCGACAATGGTCTTTGGTCATTACCTGGAGGGATTGTGGATTGGGGAGAAGATGTTCCCAATACAGTCCGCCGGGAATTGATGGAGGAAACCGGGCTAGAATTGGTGAAAATTAACCGTTTAGTAGGAGTTTATTCTGCACCAGACCGCGACCCCAGAATCCATTCAATTTGTATTGTGGTTGAAGCCGAGGTGCATGGGACAATGGAGATTAAAGACACTTTAGAAGTCATGGAAATCCAAGCTTTCTCTCCCAGTTTACTACCTTCAGGAAAGATGTCTCACGACCATACTCGGCAGTTGCAAGACTACTTGAATGGCTTGACAACACTGGCATAACAATATTTTTTTCATTAGTCATTAGTTATTTTTCAGATGCTAATGACTAATGACTAATGACTATTTATTATGGTGCTAAAAGTTAACTACTAAATAAAATGGATACACTATTCCGTAACTCCCGGAGAAAGCTCTCTCAAGGGCTATTATTCTGGCGTGAAGTCGGTGAAAAAACTCCTATAATTTTTTTACATGGTGCTTGGAATGAGAGCAGTCAATGGTTATCTGTGATGGAGTCCCTTGCACAAGATTTTCATTGTTTTGCACCTGATTTGTTAGGGTTTGGTGAATCAGAAAATCCTAATATCCACCATTCGATAGATTTACAAGTTGAGTGTCTAGCTGAATTTTTGCAAGCTGTGAAGCTAGAAAAAGTATATTTAGTGGGGCATTCTCTTGGGGGTTGGATTGCTGCTAGCTATGCTTTAAAGTATCCAGAGAAAGTTGATGGTGTGGTACTGCTAGCACCAGAGGGCGTAGAGATAGCAGGACAAGAAGAGTATTGCCAGAAGATGCGGCGATTATTGAATTATCCACCACTAATAGTTAAATTTTTGCGATCGCTAACTCCCTTCACTAAAATTCTGGGTTGGTATGAAAAAATTGCACAGGATTTGCAATTACGTCAGGAATTGTTGCGTTACCCCATAGCTTGCCAGTTACTTTTCAAACGGCGACAAGCAGAAATTGACGCAGAATTAGTGCAAAAGCGGCTTTACATGATAGATATTCCGGTTTTTATTTTACAAGGTGGCCAAGATACACCAGATGCTTTAGCTAAAAGTCGGGTTTATGCTCAACTGATGCCGAAAGTCGAGTTGAAAATGATTGCCCATGCCGGAAATGACTTACCAGAAGCTTGTGCTGGGGTTGTGGCGGTTGAGATTCGGGAGTTTATTAAAGGAAATTAGTAATTAGAGAAAAGCGGGTTACGTATCTCAAAAGCCGTGAACTCAACCAATTAAGCTAAATCATTAAGAGTTTGCTGCCAATCTGCTACACATATTCCTTCGCTCTCAAAGCCTGATATGTGTTTCAAGTTTGTTGTCACAACTATGACCTGATCAAAACTCTTCAATTAGAGAATTGCTTGAACAGCTAGAATTACATCACCATCCAAGCTGTCATTATCTTGCCGTAGGCTTGCCCTAGTTTCGTACCCATGCCCATAATTCGGCTGCTTTTGGCATCGTTTCAGGAGTCAATGGTATAAGACAAATTTGGTTAAATTGGTTGAGGCGGCCAATACTTTTTCGTTTATGTACTCTCAAGAGTTCTGCTCGATCACAAAAATGCCGAAAACCCTTGAAGAGATTCCAGACTCAGCCTGGAATCTCTGTGCTGTCTGACAAGGGATGAAGCCTAAAAGCAGTCTTCTTAAATACGGTCTTTGGGCAACTTACCAGTTTTTTCCTCAATAGTACGACCCTCAGCATCAACATCTAACTCTTCACGTCGAATCGTTTCTTTAACTTCAACGGTTTCTTTGTCTACAACTTTTTGGACTCTGACTTCTTCGCGCACAAAAGCTTCTTTCTGGACATCAGCAACTTCTTCATAGAGTTCTATACGTGCTACCTCGCCCTCACCGAAGTTAGCTGTTTCAGCAGACACAACTTTGCCTGCATCTTGAGGAGTAACTCGCTCAATTACGACTCGCTCTTTTTCCACTGGAACAGAAACTCTTACAGTTTCTGTTTCAACGTGCTTGCCAATTGTCACTTCTCCAGTTTTACGGCGCTGTTTGTTGGCAACCAGCCTTTCTTCGTAGAGTTTGAAGGTTTGGTCTTCATGAGCATTGACATCATAGAGATCGGCGTCGTTTGCATATGTGTAGTTGTTGCGATCATAAGTGGGAGCAGTACGACCATCTGTCGATGCTACCGCAGCTGAACTTCCTACAGACGGTGTACGATATCCTCCACGCACCCGTTCTTCATAGTCGTAATCAAGCGCTGTGTGTTCTTGATATTCAGGCAACTTTTCTGCTTGCTCTTTTGTGATACCAACGGCATATACACGGTTTGCTCTAGAGTCAATACGCGATTTCCCTACTGGTAGTAATACTTTCTTGCCAAAAATCCAAAGGCCTAAGTCAACAATTAAATAGCGGAACGCTCCTTGTTCGTCTACTACAGCATCACTTACCGTGCCAATCTTCTCATCAGTTCCTTGAACATACACATCCATTCCTTTGATGTCGTTACCTTGAATAGCATCCCGGTAGTCTGTATCAAATTCACTTATTTTTTGCAGTGGCATTATTCTATTCCTTAAAAACGTACTATTTCTTTTTTATAATTTAGCACATTCAATTTAGATAAATCCTTTTGACCAAAATTAAATTAAATCATGTTGAGCTTTAAAAAAAAATAGTAATTCAATCTAGTTTTACTTGCATTCTGAAGAAGTCTTATTTCAAAAATCTTAACTTTTGTGACTCTGATGATGAAATAAATTATAACCAAATTTTTCCTGAAGGCAGTCTGGCAGGACTTTTCAGCCGGAGAGTTAACCCCACATGAAAATAAGCCGCTTAACAAAGTAGGGGTTTCAACCTTGTTCACGACTGTCGCGGTAGGAAACTCTAGAGGGCAGTACTTATAAACCAGGATACCTCTATTATTAATATTTTTGTGACTAGGTTATAGCCTAAAACGTCAGTTTAAAACTCAGCCCAACTCATATATATTCAGAACTTTCAGCTATTTAATTTTTTTACAACCTTACATTTTAATCAAATATCTTGATATTTTTTTTAGCTCTTATTATTTGAGTTGAAGTCCTAATCTCACTCTAGAGAAAAAAAACTTACTCCAAGAGATTGATGCTCAACTAATATGAAAATGCCTTAATGTTATTAAAGCCCTAATAAATTAAGCGATCGCTTCAGTCGAGATGATTACTTAGTAATAATTAAAGGTAATTCTATTGAGGGTCTGCGTGCGGAAGCGATTCTCAAACAGCGAAGAATTGAGGATTTTATTATTGATGATGCCTCCGCAGGTGACAACTGAGGAGTTCGTCAAACAGTGAGTTTTGATAACAACAGTGAAGACTCTGCTGTTACCATTGTTGATTGCCGCCATGAAACTGTTTAACTCACTGTGTAGAGTCAAAAGTTCATAGCTAAGGAAATAAAAGGCATTAAAAATGTAGTTGTTAAAGCAACTGTTGCCAAAGTTGATAGCAACAAAGCCTAAACTTTAAAACTGTTCTCATTGTAGAAAATTAGGAGAAAATTATGAAAACTGAATTCGAGCAACAGCAATACGTTGATGCTGCCTCCCAAAACCGGATAGAAGCACTTAAAGGTTCAGAGGCTGGAAACTTGCCAATGTTACCACCTGCCTCAGAAACTGAAGAACAATGGCAAAGAATTGGTAGACAGATTTCTACATTTTTGGCACAACTACCTGAGTACATAGGTCGGTTCTACCAAGAATACAAACTACCAATTATCAGCTTTGCTTTGCTTGTAATAGTGGTTACGACACTGAGAATATTTCTAGCAGTACTGAACGCAATAAATGGTATTCCATTAGTTTCTCCAATTCTACAGTTCATTGGACTGGGTTACACAATTTGGTTTACTTTTCGCTACTTGCTCAAAGATTATACTCGCCAAGAATTAGCAGAAGAAATTCGTTTGCTTAAAAAACAAATTCTAGGCATACAAGAATCCCAGACTTAGAGCTAACTACAGTATAGTGGCGAATGAAAAAGTTTTTTTTCGCCATATATAGCAATTCTAAATCATTCGTGAAAAGTTAGATACCCGACTTCTTTTACGAAGTCGGGTATCTGGACACCGCGAATTTTCACAAATCAGATAGGACTGCCATATATGTGTATTGAAATACTTGTGATCAAATAAAAAGCCGAGTTTTACTTGATCATTGTACAGATATATAGGGGTGTGCGTTAAACTAAGTCGCCCGATCATCAGGACTAGCGCTAATTAAAATAGCTTAGGGAAATCCAAATAATCAAATGCCCATATTTTTTGTGGAATTTATTTATTTTTAAAGAATAAACTGAGCGATGGCATATGGCGGGAGATAAATATATAAGTCCAATTAATAATTATCTAAACAACCTTATCTGATTTTTATAGCAAGCTTGACGATAAAAAAACAACAAAAATAAGAGGAAAAAATGCCTAGACTCGTAGGACAACGCTCTAATACTGGAGCAAATATCACCGTTCTTATCATCCTTATCGCCATCTTTGGGGTATTCCTGGAATACTTTGGTGTTATTGACATCGTTCCTGGTTTTGGCACAGAGGGACGATATTTTCAGCTAAAAATTCAGCCAACCAACGAACAAGTCACTAAATAACCCAATCAATAATAACTGCGAGGGATAGATAAATGCGTAAAGGTAGTGATGTGATCGATAAAGTAGTCGTCACCTCTGACAAGGGTCAGAAAATTCAGCGAATTCTAGATTTAATTTTTGATCACAAACGCAATCAACTTTTGGGTTTCCTGGTTGAAGAGAAGGGACTGTTTCGGGATGCAAAAGTTATTCCCCTACAAGAGGTGCAAGCGATCGGGTCCGATGCGATTATAGTTAAATCGAAAGAATCTGTTGTTAAGGCACATCGTGTCCCTGCAATTAAAGAGATTCTGCACCAGAATATCGTACTCAGAGGAACGAGAATTCTGACCACTGAGGGACTTTACCTTGGTGGACTGGTGGATTTGTTCTTTGATGAACATAGTGGACTGGTGGAAGGATACGAAGTTTCTGGCGGTGTATTTGCCGATGCTTACTCCGGGCGATCTTTCGTTCCTGCTCCCAAAGCATTGACAATTGGTGACGATGTTGCCTTTGTGCCTCCAGAAACTGCTCAAATGATGGAAGAACAGGTCGGTGGTATCCGGGGAGCCGTCCAAGCAACTGAAGACAGGTTCCAAGAATCGGCTCAAACGGCTAACCGTAGGCTACAGTCAGCAAGCCAAAATGCAGGTGAGCAACTGCAAAGCTCAGTAGAGAACGTGAACCGCAGGCTACAGTCAGCCAGCCAAAATGCAGGTGAGCAACTACAAGCCGCAACTGATGCTACTAGCAGCAAACTGCAAGACCTCAATCGAAATGCATCTGCCTCCCTGACAAATAATTTGGTTGACCCTGCCGAGCAAAAGCTATACGTGATTGGCAAGCATGTTGAGCGAGATGTGCTAACGCCAGACGGTAGTGTACTGCTACTACAAGGGCAAGAAGTCACGCTAGTTGATGCAGAAGCGGCCGCTCGTATGGGTATCCTTGATGAACTCTATCGAGCTACTGGTGGCAGTCTGACTGCAAACATCAGCCGCAATTTGCAAGCAGCAACAGAATCTACTAGCAATCGAATTGGGAGCGCAACGATGAGCAGTGCTGCTAACCTACGTCACTCTGTTAATGGGCTGGCAGCACAGGCGATCCAGCAGGTAAGAGGGCGCAGAGTCCTGCAAACGGTGCGTGCTGACGATGGCTTAATTATTGCGGCATCTGGGCAGATTGTAACTGAATCCGTCCTTGCTCGTGCCCAGACTTACGGCAAACAAGCAGAATTGCTCAACGCTGCTGGTCTGGCTCTGGCAACCGCAGTTCGTTCTACCACAAGTGACACATGGTTAGAAACCAAAGTTCAACTGCGCCAGGGGGCAAGCGTCGCTCAAGAGAACCTCAATACTTTCTGGCAAGCCTTGAAACAGAAGGCAGAAATGCTACAAAGACACAGTACACGGGCGATGAGGAAGCAACGAATTGAACAAGCACTGGGTCGTCCAGTTACCCGCGTCATTCTTGATCCAGAAGACAATGTGATTCTGAATGTGGGTGAATTGATTACGCATCGCGCTGTACGTCAGGCTGAAGAAGGTGGAGTCCTGAATATCTTACTGAGTTCGGTCTATATTAAAGAGCCAGAAATCTCTGGTCAAGAGCTACGTGCCCAAGAACATGGAATGGCGGCCCTGTCGCATCACGATAATGGGCGATCGCAACTTGAATCCAAATCAATTTCAGTAAACTAATGCTCGACTTTAACACCTTAACTGAATTTTTAAGTACTTACTGTATTGGGATTTGTGCCTTTTTAATTCCAGCCAACCTAGTTACTAAGCTGAAAAATATCACCTATTAAGGCGTAGTTCTTTTAGATATACCAAACAACATTCCTAGTATTTCAATCGTTGGTATCTGCCTCAGAGAAAATACACTATAGACATATAGCAATCCTATCTGATTTGTGAAAATTCGCGGTGTCTAGATCCCCGCTAATTCCTTTCACTAAAATTCTGGGTTGGTATGAAAAAATTGCCCAGGATTTGCAATTACGTCAGGAATTGTTGTGTTACCCCATAGCTTGCCAGTTACTGTTCAAACGGCGACAAGCATAAATTGAGGCGGAATTAGTACAAAAGCGGCTTTACATGATAGATGTGCCGATTTTTATTTTACAAGGTGGCCAAGACACACCAGATGCTTTAGCTAAAAGTCGGGTTTATGCTCAACTGATGCCGAAAGTCGAGTTAAAAATGATTGCCCATGCCGGAAATGACTTACCAGAATCTTGTACTGGGGTTGTAGCGATCGAGATTCGAGAGTTTATTAAAGCTATCTTAAAAAGCCATAATTTAAACGAATTAAACTAGCTCATTCAGGGTTTGCTGCCAATCTAATACACATATTCCTTCGCTCTCAAAGCGTGATATGTGTTTCAAGTTTGTTGTCACAACTATCACCTGATCAAAACTCTTCAATTGGAGAATTGCTTGAGCAGCAAGAATTACATCACCATCTAAGCTATCATTGCTTGCCGTAGGCTTCCCCTGGTTTCGTACCCATGCCCATAGTTCGGCTGCTTTTCGCATCGTTTCGGGAGTCAGTGGTATGAGACAAATTTGACTGACTAAGTTTGTTGAGGCGATCTATACTTTTTTGTTTTCCTTGTCTCAATAGTTCACGCCGAAGTTCATAATCGGCTATTTCTGGCACACGTATAACAGTTTCAGTTTTCTGTAAAGATTTCAACCACTGTTGGACTTTTGGGTTTACTTGTGGATGCGTTACTTGACTCAAAGGATGAGTGTCTAGCAATACGGCTCTACTGATCTGCGTTTTTACACTGACATCCGATTCTGATTCAAGCCTGTCTCAATCTGTGGGTATGTTTGTTCATCATATCCCGATTCATCAACCATCCATTCGTCAACCAGTTCCATTACCTTTTCTAAGGAATCATCTCCTTTTGATTCCGATTCCAAAAATTGGGCAACTTGATTTTGTCTTAATGCTCGTAACCAGGTTGGCAAGGGATTTGTTGCATTTGTTCTTGGTATATTTATAGTTGCAGGTGCAGCAAGGATGTCTACGTCGTTATTCTCGTTACGAATGAATGTAAATCTACTAAAACTCCCATAATATGTAGTACTTTCAGGGATCTGAACGTTACGCAAACGAAACAAAGGTGGTTGACCTTTGCCCAATGGCAACGATTGTCCCTCAATCAAGGCATCGACTCTTGCCCTAACTGCTAGTAATTCTGCTGAAGAAAGGGCATCCAATTGCTGCATAATGACATCTAGCTGTGAAGTTTTGGGCATGGTTTATTTAGGGGGAAACTTCTCTTTTAATTCTATGCTATCTGGGTTTTGGATTGTCTCTTTGCCGTGAAAATTCGGATTCCTATTCTTTATGCTCCATTACTATTTCCCGCATTCCCCAAAATATCAAATTTGGTTCCACAATCAAATGTGCTGCAATTTCAGGATACAAGGCTTGCAGATAACTTAGTAATAAAGTGCGATCGCCCCCTTTAATTGCAATATTCCCATCAGGAAATAACTGCCACCACGCCTCAATGAAATCTTTAATTCCAGCTATTAATGTGTAAATAACTCCACTTTGAATAGCCTCTGTTGTATTCAGCGCAAAACGTGATGGTAGAGAGGCAAAACTTTGTATTTCTACTAATGGTAATTGTCCTGTTTTTTGACCGAGAGTTGCAAATTGCAAACCTAATCCCGGTAAAATTGCACCTCCAACTAGACACTTATTAGCATCCGCAGCTGTAAAAGTCACCGCTGTCCCAGCATCAATCACCAACATTGGAAAACCCCAAGTTTTCGCCGCACCCCACAAAGCTAAAGCGCGGTCAATTCCTAATGTGGGATACACACCTGTTAGTGGTATCTGGTCTAAGCTAATAACGCGAATGTTGGGATAACTTTGCCAAATAGCAGTTTGGCTGGGAACTACGGAAGCGAGGAGGAGAGGGCAGGGGGGCAGAGGCGCAAAGGTGCAAAGGGGTGGAGTATTTGTGAGAAAATTACTTTGTTGATGGGGTGGAGAAATTGCCAGTAATAAATCATCTAGGGTTTGACATTCAGCTAGGTGTTGTATGACAGACTCAGGAAAATAGTCGGTATCCCAAGCTGAGTAAAGTGTCTCGCGTAAAAACAATGCCCAATGCAGCCGAGAATTCCCAATTTCCAAGGCTAGCCAAATTTCCTCTCGGTGCCTTTGTGGTTTCACACTTTTAACTTTTTTAAGTCAGTCATAGGCTTTTTAATAAAAATTAACATTCAAGCCGTGTAACAATAAACCTAGAGGAATAAATACTCAATTTGTCAAGGAGGGGAGTTATGGTAGCGCTCACCGAAAAAACTGAAAAACGGCTCACCATAGAGACTGTAGAGATTGCTCAAGAGACGACGGCTATTCGCTCTTTGGATTGGGATCGCGATCGCTTCGATATTGAGTTTGGTTTGCAAAACGGCACTACTTATAACTCGTTTCTCATTCGTGGGGAGCAGACTGCCTTAGTTGATACCTCCCACGAGAAGTTTCGTCAACTATACTTCGATACGCTCACCGGACTAATCAACCCAACAGATATTGATTATTTAATTATCAGCCACACTGAGCCAGACCATAGCGGTTTAGTTAAAGATTTGCTGCAAATAGCTCCAGAAATTACCGTTGTCGGTTCTAAGGTGGCGATTCAGTTTCTTGAGGATTTCGTACATCAGCCATTTAAGCGGCGGATTGTGAAAAATGGCGATCGCTTAGATTTGGGCAATGGTCATGAATTTGAATTCGTGATTGCCCCAAATTTACATTGGCCGGATACCATTTTCAGCTTCGACCACAAAACCAAAACTCTCTACACCTGCGATGCTTTTGGGCTGCACTATTGCTCAGATAGCACCTTTGATGAAGACTTGGCGGCGATCGAAGAAGACTTTCATTATTACTACGATTGCTTGATGGGGCCAAATGCCCGGTCAGTTTTATCTGCGCTGAAGCGGATGGCGGAACTGAAAACCATCGGTATGATTGCCACAGGACACGGCCCATTATTATCTCACAATGTTGAGGAACTAGTTGGACGTTACCGCACTTGGAGCCAAACCCAAGCCAAGCCAGAAACTATAATTGGAATATTTTACGTTTCCGAATACGGATATAGTGATCGCCTCGCGCAAGCAATTGCCAATGGTATCGGTAAAACTGGTGTTGCCGTGGAAATTGTCGATTTGGGTTCTGAAGTCGATTTACAAGAACTGCGGGAACTAGTGAGCCGATGTGCTGGACTAATTGTTGGTCTACCTCCGGCTTCTGGCGCTGCAAGCATCCAATCTGCACTCAGCACAGTTTTAGGATCAGCCAAAGAAAAGCAAGCTATCGGCGTATTTGAAACCGGTGGTGGCGATGATGAGCCAATAGATCCTTTGGTGAGTAAATTCCGCAATTTGGGTTTGACAACAGTTTTTCCAGCGATTCGGATTAAACAAACACCCACAGAAAACACTTACAAGTTGTGTGAAGAAGCGGGTACAGACTTAGCTCAATGGGTAACACGCGATCGCAGCATCAAAGCCATGAAATCTCTTGGTGCTGACTTAGATAAAGCACTAGGTAGAATCAGCGGCGGATTATATATTATTACTGCGAAAAAAGGCGATGTTTCTAGTGCCATGCTAGCCTCTTGGGTTGCTCAAGCTAGCTTTAAACCATTGGGATTCTCCATTGCAGTCGCCAAAGATCGGGCGATTGAATCACTTATGCAAGTAGGCGATCGCTTTGTTCTCAACATCTTAGAAGAAGGCAATTTCCAACCATTAATGAAACACTTTTTGAAACGGTTCGCCCCTGGTGCAGATCGCTTTGAAGGTGTGAGAACTCAGCCAGCCGAAAATGGTGCGCCTATTCTTAACGACGCCCTCGCCTATATGGAGTGCGAAGTCATCAGTAGAATGGATTGCGGCGACCACTGGGCAGTATACAGCACAGTCTACGCCGGACGGGTTTCTAAGCCAGAAGCTTTGACTGCTGTGCATCATCGTAAAGTTGGAAACCACTACTAAAAAGTTAGGAATTAGGAGTTAGAAGTTAGAAGTTAAAAATTAGGAGTTGTAGAGACGAGTTTAATAAAAAATATCGTCTGCACAACGGAAGTTAAAAGATTTAGATTAACGACTTTCTTCAACTCATAATTCATAACTCATAACTCATAACTCTTGTTTCAGCCATGTCAAAAAATAAACCCCGTGACGTTCAAGTTTATCCAATAGCTACAGATACAAGAATACTGCGATCGCGCAGTTGGTCAAGACTGAGATTTGAAATTGAATATGCCCTTGCCAAGGGTACAACTGCAAATTCTTATTTAATCGAAAGTGATAAAACCGCCATCATTGACCCTCCAGGGGAAACGTTTACGCAAATTTATTTAGAAGCTTTACAGCAACGTTTCCATCTTGAAGATTTAGATTATGTAATTTTGGGACACGTAAATCCTAACCGCGCTGCAACTTTAAAAGCTTTGTTAGAAATTGCTCCGCAAATCACCTTTGTGTGTTCTAATCCAGGGGCGATAAATTTACGTGCAGCGCTGGAAAATCCAGACTTGCAAATTCTTGTCATGCGGGGCGAAGAAACTCTAGATTTGGGTAATGGGCATAATTTACAATTTATTCCCACCCCCAATCCCCGCTATGCAGATCAACTTTGCACCTACGATCCACAAACAGAAATTCTGTACACAGATAAGTTATTTGGGGCGCACGTTTGTGGAGATCAGGTATTTGATGAAGGTTGGGAAGTATATAACGAAGATCGGCGCTATTATTTTGATTGCCTCATGGCTCCCCACGCCCGTCAAGTTGAAACAACACTGGATAAACTTGTCGATTTTCCTGTGCGAATGTATGCCACTGGACACGGCCCTTTGGTACGCTATGGCTTAATAGACCTAACCAAAGCTTATCGGGAATGGAGTCAACAGCAAACTTCTGCTGACTTGACAGTAGCGTTAATTTATGCGTCCGCTTATGGAAATACAGCCACATTAGCCCAAGCGATCGCTCGTGGAATTACAAAAGCTGGCGTCGCCGTAGAATCGATTAACTGCGAATTTACGGAACCAGAAGAAATCAGGGCGGCTGTGGAAAAAGCGGGTGGTTTCATCATTGGTTCTCCTACCCTTGGTGGTCATGCACCCACACCTGTGCAAACAGCATTAGGAATTGTGCTATCCACTGCTACTAACAATAAACTCGCTGGTGCTTTTGGTTCCTTTGGCTGGAGTGGGGAAGCGGTTGATTTAATTGAGAGTAAATTAAAAGATGCTGGCTATCGGTTTGGTTTTGATACGATCCGCGTAAAATTCAAACCCGACGATGCCACCTTACAATTATGTGAAGAAGCTGGAACCGACTTTGCCCAAGCACTGAAGAAAGCGAGAAAAGTGCGATCGCCAAGTCAACCTGCAACAAATGTAGAACAAGCAGTTGGTCGGATTGTCGGTTCTCTTTGCGTTCTCACAGCCAAGGAAGGCGATCGCTCCAGTGCCATGTTAGCTTCTTGGGTATCTCAAGCAAGTTTTAGTCCACCTGGTTTAACCATCGCCGTCGCCAAAGACCGCGCAGTGGAAACACTGACCCATACAGGAAACAAATTTGTCCTCAACATCCTTAAAGAAGGCAATCACTTGGGCTTGATGAAGCACTTCCTTAAACCTTTTGGCCCAGGACAAGACCGATTTGCTGATGTCGCCGCCCAAGAAACGGAAAGCGGTTCTCCCATACTTACGGATGCTCTAGCATATCTCGAATGTTCCGTACAAAACCGGATGGAATCTGGCGACCATTGGCTAGTTTATGCGACTGTCGAGAGTGGCAAATTGTTAGATACTGATGGCGTTACTGCTGTGCATCATCGCAAGTCGGCAACTCATTATTAATTAATCATCACCAATTTTCGACCCCAGCCTATTTTTTCTAGTACAATTGTTTCCCTTCTCGCTTTTGGGGAGGGGTGGTTTGATTTTAGGTAATCTGGGAAAAGACTGACAATTTTGAAATTGACTTTGTAAATGCTATGACCTTACGTGAACTTGAAGATCAAGCGCTGAGATTATCTGCTGAGGATCGTTGGCAGTTAATCAATACATTGATGCGATCGCTCCAACCAAAACTTCAGCCAACCCCAAAGCCAAAGGGTTTAGCTGCAAGTTTAATCGGTATTGCCAAGACTGATACCCTGCCACCTACAGATGAAGAAGTAAAAGCCATGCTAGATGAGCGGTTGGTGCAAAAGTATCTGTAATGCGAGTTTTTATTTGATACAAATGTTCTGCTGGATGCTTTGCTAGCGCGTGAACCTTTTGTGGCGGATACTGCTTTTTTGCTAGAGACAGTTGAATCGGGGCAAGTTGAAGGATTTATGTCGGCGACAACGGTTACGGATGTACATTATTTAGTTGGACGCCAGACCAAAAGTGCTGAAGTTGCGATTGCCGCAGTGACTCAATTGTTAGCACTGATGGAAATTTGTGCAGTGGATCGCGATGTCCTAGAACAGGCGATCACATTGAGGTTGACTGATTTTGAAGACGCGGTGCAAGTAGCGTCTGCGATGAAGTTGGGGTTGGAAGCGATCGTTACTCGTGATGTAGATGGATTCACAGGTTCGCCGATTCCAGTACTATCACCGAAAGAGATGAGAAATCAGTTGATGTAGCAGAATGCCTGAAAAGTTCGGGGGAAGGTAAGACTTACGCACAATAAATCTCCAACCCCCTTAAAAAGTTGGCTTTTAGGGTTGTGGCTATTTGCTAAAGCTATAAATTTGTTGCGTCTCCAAGCGATCGCTAATCGATGAAGGCAGTGTACCATCCGCGAATGTCTGCCGATCTAGCTGAACTTGTAAATTACTCAAAGGATCGCAACCAGAAGAAATCAGAAATTCTAGTTTCTGGATGTAAGGCACAGTTGCTAGGTTGTCCAGAATTTGGAAGATTGCCTGTATATAAGGATGACCACTCTGCTGATACCAATCACAGCTAGCAACTTTTGCCTGATCAAAACCCAAGTGTACTGTTAAAGATGGCTCGTCAAATAGAGCGATCGCTAAAGGACGCGCTTCTTCCTGCAACAACAGATCGTTAATTTTGGCTAAGTGTCGCAGTTTCTCTAAGCGCTCATAACGTTCCGTCACAGCTTCCGGGTCATCTTGCCAGTGGATTGCCACTGTCACCAGATAAGTCTGTAACAGCATGTGACCCAGCTTTTTCGCCTTTGTCGCTAGATAATAGGAATTGTAGTCAGTTGCCTCAATCAACAATGGCACGCGATCGACTACTTCCAACCCATAACCCTTGACTCCAGCAATTTTGCGGGGATTATTGGTAATCAAGCGAATCTTTTTGATGCCCAAGTCCATGAGCATTTGTGCCCCCATACCGTAGTCTCGCAAGTCAGCAGGAAATCCCAAACGCTCATTTGCCTCTACTGTATCTAGTCCCATATCCTGCAACGAGTACGCTTTCAGCTTGTTAATCAAGCCAATTCCCCGTCCTTCTTGGCGCAGGTATACAACTACACCTTGACCAGCAGCCTCAATCATTTTCAGTGCAGCTACAAGCTGCATCCGACAGTCGCAGCGCAAAGAACCTAAAGCGTCACCAGTTAAGCATTCTGAGTGCATTCGCACCATTACTGGCTCATCTTTGAAATTAGCTGGATCGCCCTTGACAATTGCAACGTGTTCTGTATTATCTAGGGTATGACGATAGGCGTAAATCTCAAACTGACCGAATTGACTAGGCAGCTTGGTAATTACCTCACGATACACTAGGCGATCGTGCTGTAGGCGATAACTGATTAAATCCGCAATACTAATAATTTTTAAATTGTGACGTTTCGCGTATTCAACTAACTGCTGCAACCGCGCCATTGAACCATCGGAGTTTTGAATTTCACAAATTACCCCAGCTGGGTATAGCCCTGCTAATCGAGATAAGTCTACAGCCGCTTCCGTATGTCCTGCGCGTTTGAGTACGCCTCCTTCTTTAGCCCGAATGGGAAAAATATGTCCAGGACGACGTAAATCTGTAGGTTTTGTGGCTGGGTTGAGAGTAACCTGGATAGTGCGGGCGCGGTCTTCTGCTGAGATGCCTGTGGTGACACCTAATTCTGGCCCGGCATCAATACTGACAGTGAAGGCAGTTTGGTTAGTATCTGTAATGTTGCTTACCATCAAGGGTAAGTCTAGCTCGTCTAGGCGATCGCCTGTCATTGCCAAACAAATTAGTCCTCTTGCTTGCACCGCCATGAAATTAATCGTGTCGGGTGTGGCAAATTGGGCAGCACAAATTAAGTCGCCTTCATTTTCTCTATTTTCATCATCTACCACTACAATGACGCGACCAGCTTTTAGGTCTGCTAAAGCGGCATCAATCGAATCAAATTTAAAAGCTTGGGTAGGATTAGTCTGTGACACAGAAAGATTTCCAGCTATAAACGTAAATTTTTTTAACAATTTCTTCTTTTAGATTGTAGCTTCTTTATAAGGCAGAGAAGTAGACTAGCAATGATTTGATAACGGGGCAAAAATTTTTGCTATTAAAAGTGGCGATAAAGTGCAGCGACAGTAAAGGATGAAGGGGATGAAGAAGAATAATAATCGTTTGTTTGCTCGCCCATCTCCCTAGAACAAAGTAGAGGGGTTTGAGACGTTTTGTGCGCTGTGCGTCTGGTCGCTGATATTGTTGATAGCTGAGAACGAATTAACCATTCATGGGATAAGGATTTCAGATCATGGGCAAATTTAGACGCGTACCCGTTGGGATTGTTGGCGCGTCGGGCTATGGTGGAGTGCAGTTAGTACGACTACTGATGGATCACCCAGAAGTCGAAATAGTTTATTTAGGAGGTGAAAGTAGTATCGGGAAATCTTTTGGGGATCTCTACCCGCATCTGGCTCATGCAACTAACCTGCTAATAGAAGCAGTAGAACCAGAAATAATTGCTCACCGTTGTGAAGTAGTTTTCTTGTCTTTACCAAATGGTCTGGCTTGCCAAATCGCGCCCAAATTGTTGGAAAAAGGATGTAAAGTACTAGATTTGAGTGCAGACTATCGGTTCAGTGATTTGACAACTTATACAAATTGGTATGGTATAGAGAGAAGCGATCGCACAATTGCAGCTACAGCAGTTTATGGATTACCAGAACTTTATCGCGATCGCATTGCCGAAGCTCAACTTATTGGCTGTCCTGGTTCCTATCCTACTGCCAGTCTCCTTGCACTTTCGCCACTTTTAAAGCAAGGCTTAATCAGACCAGAAACAGCTATTATCGATGCCAAGTCTGGCACATCTAGCAGTGGACGGCAGGCTCAAACCAACTTATTACTAGCTGAAGCAGACAACTCCATAGCAGCTTTTAATGTTGGTCGTCACCGTCATACCCCAGAAATTGAGCAAATTTGCAGTGACTTAGCCGGTCACGAACTCATGATCCAATTTACACCGCACCTTATCCCAATGGTACGCGGTATTTTGGCAACAGTATATGCCACAATGAGCGATCCCGGTCTAGTGCGAGATGACTTAATCACAATTTTCTCAGCTTTCTACCGCAACTCTCCTTGGGTAAGAGTCTGCGGTAGCGGCGTTTACCCGCAAACCAAGTGGGCTAACGGCAGCAATCTTTGTTACATCGGTGTAGAAGTTGACCCACGCACGGGTCGCGTAATTGTCATGTCAGCAATTGACAATCTAATTAAAGGACAGGCGGGCCAAGCTATTCAGTGTCTGAACCTGATGATGGGCTGGGATGAAACCTTGGGGTTGCCCAAGTTGGGGTTTTATCCTTGATTAGGGGACAGGGGACAGAAAATACCTATTCCCTATTCCCTATTCCCTACTCGCTACTTCGGCCCTAACCCCACAGCACCAGCATAAACGGCGCGATCGCCTAGTTGATCTTCAATTCGCAGCAAGCGATTATATTTTGCTACTCGTTCGCTGCGACACAGAGAACCTGTTTTGATTTGACCGGCACGGGTTGCTACAGCTAAATCAGCGATCGTTGTATCTTCTGTTTCACCAGAACGATGGCTAATTACTGAACGGATACTATTGCGAGTTGCCAAATCAATCGTTTCCAAAGTTTCAGTAAGCGAACCAATTTGATTGAGTTTAATCAAAATGGCATTGGCAGCTTTTTCTTGAATACCTCTTTGCAAGCGCGTGGCGTTCGTTACAAATAAATCATCCCCTACCAACTGCACCCGCGAACCTAACTTCTGGGTCAGCAATTGCCAACTTTGCCAATCTTCTTCGTGTAAGCCATCCTCAATTGACACAATTGGGTATTGGTCAACTAGTTGTCCTAAATAATCAATAAATTCAGCCGATGCGTGAGGTTTACCATCGTAAACATACTGACCATTCTTGTAAAATTCGCTAGCCGCCACATCCAACGCCAAAGCTACTTGTTCCCCTGGTTTGTAACCAGCTTTCTTAATGGCAGCAACTAGCAATTCCAAAGCCACCTGATTAGACTCTAGGTTAGGGGCAAAACCGCCTTCATCACCGACACCAGTAAGCAAACCCTTTTCATCTAACACTTGACTGAGGGTAGCAAACACCTCTGCACCCCAGCGCAATGCTTCCCGGAAGGAAGTTGCGCCAATTGGGACAATCATAAACTCTTGAAAATCCACGTTATTTGAGGCGTGTGCGCCACCGTTAATCACGTTCATCAACGGCACTGGCAGCAAATTCGCTAAAGGGCCACCCAAATAGCGATATAGAGGAATTTCTAGAGACTCAGCACCAGCTTTAGCAGCTGCTAAGGAAACCCCCAAAATCGCATTAGCCCCCAAATTGGATTTGTTAGCAGAACCATCTATCGCAATCATTGTGCGGTCTAGCAGTTCTTGGTTGAGGGCATCCAAGCCTAACAATTTTGGTGCAAGTGCTTCTCTGACGTTTTGTACTGCTTTGAGTACGCCTTTGCCCCCATAACGGCTTTTATCGCCATCACGCAGTTCGTGAGCTTCAAAAGTGCCAGTAGAGGCACCACTGGGAACTTGCGCCAGTCCGACAACGCCGTTAGCTAAATGCACTTCGGCTTCAATTGTCGGTCTACCGCGAGAATCAAGAATTTCACAGGCTGCGATCGCCTCAATGGCAGTATCTAGAAATTTACTCATCTGTACTTTATCCTTTATTCGAGTGTGTTACGCATCCAGTCCAGTTGCCTAACCCAATCGCTAGCATAGGCGGTTAAGCGACTTTCTCGGCTGAGATTAAAGAAGATTTCCATTGTCTGGATCGGGAGCAACACCAAAAATGGGTAAGAGAATGTTTATTTAATTCTTTCCTGATGGCATTTCTACCTGAAGACTTTCAGCTAGGTAAAATGTTGGCAGAGAATAAGACTAAATCAATTACAGAGAAAAGGTCAATATGCGATTACTACACACGATGCTACGGGTGGGCAACCTTGAAGAGTCCTTAAAGTTTTACTGTGAACTTCTGGGAATGAAATTACTGCGCCGAAAAGATTATCCAGGGGGAGAATTTACCCTGGCTTTTATTGGTTACGGCGATGAAAGCGACAATACTGTGATAGAACTAACCTACAACTGGGGTGTAGAAAAGTACGAATTGGGTAATGCTTACGGTCACATTGCCCTTGGCGTTGATGATATTTACGCTACGTGTGAGGAAATCCGCAATCAAGCCGGTAAAGTTGTGCGCGAACCAGGACCGATGAAACATGGTTCGACAGTAATTGCTTTTGTGGAAGATCCAGATGGGTATAAAATTGAACTGATTCAACTGGGAACTCAAGGTTCAGCAGCTAAACAGGAATCACAAGAGCAACTTGTGAGTCAGTAATTCTTATAATTAAGAATATGTAGCGCTTCTGTATTGAAGGCAATAAAGCTGTAGGAAAATACCCACCGATGTCTTGGAAAGTTGAAGCAGAAGCGGGTCGATTGATTCTTCCCGCACACTGGCGTTTCGTGCCGATAAACCCGAATGCGCGAGACTTTTCCCTTTTTGCCTCCCCTTTTTAGGCGGGTTAGGGAATCTCCTCTGCGTAAATCCTATTAGTATCAGCAACACGAAGAGCGACACCGAATAGCCCGTCTTAGACATCGCTCCAATAACACCATCTGGCAAAGTCCGCTCAGAACAGTGTTTTCGTTTTAAATTAGGAGATAGGTAGTAGATTAAACTATCACCAAATTATCAATCCTAAATTGCCACCGGAGATACACGCGGATATACGCTGAGAATGTTTGGATAATTATCTGGGTATTAAGGAGTAGGGTTACAACCACTCCCAACTCCCTACTCCCTTTAATAATCCCCAATCCTTAAACTAAAAATCCAAATTCCAAAATTCTAAAGATGCAACCTACAGATCCAAATAAATTTACTGATAAAGCCTGGGAAGCAATTGTTAAATCTCAGGATATAGTCCGTGCTTATCAACAACAGCAACTAGATGTTGAACATTTAATTATTGCCCTGTTAGAAGAACCCACTAGTCTAGCAATACGTATCCTGGCTCGATCTGAGGTCGATCCAATCCGCTTGCAGCAGCAACTAGAAGCCTTTACCCAACGCCAGCCCAAAGTTGGTAAAAGCGATCAGCTTTACCTTAGCCGCAATTTAGATATTTTACTAGACCGAGCCGAGGAAGCTAGAGCCAGGATGAAAGACTCCTACATTTCCGTGGAACACATACTTTTGGCCTTTGCTGAAGACGATCGCATTGGACGAAAGATACTCAAAGGCTTTAGTGCGGATGCACCTAAACTCGAAGCCACTATCAAAACTATTCGTGGTAGCCAAAAGGTGACAGATCAAACCCCAGAATCCCGCTATGACGCCTTACAAAAATTTGGCAGAGATTTGACAGAACAGGCAAAAGCGGGAAAACTCGACCCGGTAATCGGGCGGGATGACGAAATTCGGCGGGTAATTCAAGTATTGTCTCGTCGTAGCAAAAATAACCCCGTACTCATTGGTGAACCTGGGGTAGGTAAAACTGCGATCGCAGAAGCTTTAGCACAACGGATGGTAAACGGTGATGTTCCTGAATCTCTGAAAAACCGCAAGTTGATCTCGTTAGATATCGGCAGTTTAATTGCTGGAGCAAAATTACGGGGTGAATTTGAAGAACGTCTAAAAGCGGTTCTCAAGGAAGTTACTGAATCTAACGGTGACATTGTTCTGTTTATTGACGAACTACATACCGTAGTCGGCGCAGGTTCCAGCCAACAAGGGGCAATGGATGCGGGAAATTTGCTCAAACCAATGCTGGCGCGAGGAGAACTACGTTGTATTGGCGCGACTACCCTCGACGAGTTCCGCAAACACATTGAGAAAGACGCTGCCCTAGAACGCCGCTTTCAGCAAGTATTTGTCGATCAGCCAAGTGTGGAAAATACTATTTCGATTCTGCGGGGGTTGAAAGAACGCTATGAAGTGCATCACAACGTCAAAATTTCTGATTCGGCTTTGGTAGCAGCAGCCACTTTATCAGCACGTTATATTAGCGATCGCTTCTTACCAGATAAAGCTATTGACTTAGTGGATGAAGCAGCAGCACAGTTGAAAATGGAGATTACCTCCAAACCAGCCGAATTGGAAACCATCGATCGCCGCCTCATGCAGTTAGAAATGGAAAAGCTGTCATTAGCTGGCGAAGAAAAGGGTACTCCGCAAACGAAAGAACGTTTAGAGCGCATTGAACAAGAAATTGCCAATTTAACGGAAAAACAGCAAATATTTAATGAGCAATGGCAAGGTGAAAAGCAGATATTGGAGGCGATAAGCGCCTTAAAGAAAGAAGAAGATGCGCTGCGAGTGCAAATTGAACAGGCAGAACGCGCCTATGATCTAAATAAAGCTGCCCAACTGAAGTATGGCAAATTGGAGGGAGTGCAGCACGAGCGCGAAGCCAAAGAAGCGAGCCTTTTAGAAATTCAAAACCAAGGTTCCACGTTGCTGCGAGAACAAGTCACCGAAGCCGATATTGCCGAAATTGTCGCAAAGTGGACAGGAATCCCCGTCAATCGCTTGTTGGAATCGGAACGACAAAAATTACTGCAATTAGAAAGTCATTTGCATCAACGAGTCATTGGGCAAGAAGAGGCTGTAGAAGCAGTAGCAGCCGCAATTCGCCGCGCCCGTGCGGGGATGAAAGATCCCTCTCGTCCTATTGGTTCATTTTTGTTCATGGGCCCAACAGGTGTGGGTAAAACCGAACTCGCCCGTGCTTTAGCTCAGTTTCTCTTTGATTCTGATGATGCATTGGTGCGCTTGGATATGTCTGAGTATATGGAAAAACACTCAGTTTCTCGCTTAGTGGGTGCGCCTCCAGGATACATAGGTTATGAAGAAGGCGGTCAACTTTCCGAGGCGGTTCGCCGCCGTCCTTACTCAGTAGTACTGCTGGATGAAGTGGAAAAGGCACACCCCGATGTGTTCAATATTTTATTGCAGGTGTTAGATGATGGAAGAATTACTGACTCTCAGGGAAGGACGGTAGATTTTCGCAACACCGTCATTGTTATGACCAGTAACATTGGTAGCGAACATATTTTGGATGTATCTGGTGATGATTCCAAGTATGAAACGATGCGGAAGCGAGTAATGGAAAACTTGCGATCGCATTTCCGCCCGGAATTTCTCAACCGCGTCGATGATATTATTCTCTTCCATACACTAAATCGCACAGAAATGCGGCAGATCATCCGCATTCAACTCAAGCGGGTAGAAAATCTCCTCCGCGAGCAAAAAATCTTCTTTGAGATATCACAATCAGCCTGCGATTACCTTGTTGAATCAGGCTATGACCCAGTTTACGGTGCCCGCCCACTCAAACGGGCAATTCAGCGAGAAGTAGAAAACCCCCTTGCCACCAAATTATTGGAAAATACTTTTATCTCTGGAGACACGATTATCATTGACAAAAATGAAAACGGTCTGTCTTTTAGCAAAAAAATGCTGGTAAAGGTGTCAGTACCACAAATTGCTACATAGTACTTGGCGTCTCCCCTTCACTCAACAGGAGAAGCTAGCGCCTGCCGTATCCAAAGGGTTGTAGGGAGAAAACCAAACTGGCTTAGATAGACAAACAAAGTCTAAGAATAATTGAGGGTTTGAAACCCACGGAGGTGGTTAAACCCCGTATAGTTGCGGTTTATAACCACCCTTTTTAACATTAATGTAACTGCGTGTTGCATCTATGATGCCTAGTAGCTTCTGCCACAGGGTACTAATTTTTCGTACCTTGTGCCAGAAGCTTGCTTGCTGTTAAAGGTGGTAGTGGGATTTACGCCAAGGTGTACTAATGAGTAATTAGTAATTAATCAAAGCAATGTGAACAACAAGATTCCTGACTTCTTAATTAAAGAAGTCGGGAATCTAAGCCGCACATCTGATTATTTTGCATCTCCCTGATATCTTTTCTTTAACAGATGGGTATTATAAGCCTACTCTGCTGACAACATCTTCATAAATTTGTCTTCAAATAAAACACATTTACGCAAATATACTGTGAAGTAATGCTCTTATTATTTATCAGACTTGAACTAAATAATTCTGAAAAAATCAGTGTTTACCGGATAAAATGAACAATTTATAAATGATATAACTTTAATAAATTATCTTTTGTTATAGCTACTTTATTGGAAGTTAGTAAGGACAAATAGAAGAATTAAATAAATATCGTCTTATTTGATTCTGGACAAATACTTGATAGGCATCAATGAAGATTTTGGAAAATATAAAATACCCTATATCCACTTGACTAGGAAGCAGCTATGTCTCGAAAACGTCAGCTATTCAAGGTAATTAAGAAAACCTTCAGAAAAATTAGCAAGCAATTTTTATCTGCAATTAATAAGCAGATTATTTGGATTTTGCGAATTATTTCTGGTACTCGAAGAAGACGCAGTTCGGTTAATTCTGGCTTTGTGTTGCCAACAGTGGCGATGGTAGTTTTGGTAGTCGTGCTGTTAACAACTGCAATTTTGTTTCGGTCTTTTGAACGCTCTAAAAATGCTAGTAATGTCCGTGTTAATGAGGCTGTGCTTAACGCTGCTACGCCAGCGATTGATCGTGCTAGAGCTAAATTAGATGCATTAATAGAAGACCCAACACTACCACGAGGAACTCCTACTGATAGCGCCTTATATGATGCTTTTAAAAAAGACAAATATAGACTTGGTGATGAAACTCGCCTGAAGCTGGCTTTTGAACTTCCTTTAAAACCTGATGGCACTGCTAATACTGCGGGCATTCAAAATCCAACCAGCACCACACCAATAGAGTATGATGAAACACTAAAAACAGCTTGGAAATATGCCGTTGACACAGATAATAACGGCAAAAAAGATACTTTTACTCTTTATGGAATCTTCTTTCGCTCACCCAGTAGAGACTCTACTACAGGGCAGTTTAATCGCGAAAGAAAACCCCTAGATGCGAGAACCCCACCAATGGATAATGATGCGTCAAACCAGCAGTGTAATGCATCTGGTTTTTCTAGCTTAGTGGGCAATTCTAGTTGGTATAAATTAAATAGTGGCAATCTGGGTAAAAGCTTCTTTGTTTATACCGTTAACGTGCCGATTACTGAACAAGTTTATGATAGTCTGCCAACAACTACTACACCTAGTATTAATCAAAATAATTCTGAGCCATACAAAGGTAACAAAAGTGTTGTAGCACTAGAGTTTCAGCAAGACCGTAGTCGCGTTCCTCTAGCAAATAACGCTGTTTTCTTTGAAAATGATCTAGAAGTCATAGTTGGTAGTACAGAGTTACTTTTAAATGGAAGAGTTCACACCAATGGTAACTTGCTAGTAGGGGTTATTGATAGTGACGGTAATATAACTTTCCGGCAAGTTAGCAGCAAAACATCCTGTTTTTACAATCAAGAGAACGGGCAAATTAGCGTTGGGGGGAACGTCGGAAATGGTAGCCTCGCTCAAACTAGTAATAATGATGTAACCGTTGACCTATACCAAGGTTTTGGGAAGAGTATCAGCACTGCTGCAATTAACAGCACGAATAAATCTACAAGCGCTACTGGTGGTAGTAGTATCGGATTCAACGATGCGGCATATAATCTACGCATTGCTGCAATGAAGACTACTGCGAAGGCTTTATGCACAGATTGCAATAGCGCAACTAGCGGTAGCACTCTTAAAGCGGCTGTTGCTGCAAGTGGTTATCCGGCAGATGTGAAAACCAACGTCGATGTTAAAGTACTAAGTACTGATGATGCTACGACAGCCAAAAATATCCTTTACGACGAAATACAAATTTATTTGCAAAATCGTACTCGTCGAGTACCTTTTGCAGAAGTGTCAGACGCCACTGGATCAGGTGCAACAACTGGATATACTGCTATTGCTGCCACTTTAGAACCTCAGGCAAGTTGGAGGCAACCACTAACATCCAGTAACGAGTTCACTGGTGTAACAACACCCTCTGTAGATACATCTAAGCTAGAAGCCACACAACCAAATTTACAAAAGAAAGAAGGCGTTCAAACCAAATTAGGCGATCGCGTTTTTGTCGGCAATAACCTCCCTGCTCTGTGGCTAAAAGACGGAAAATATGTTGGTTCAGAGGCTGAACAGCCAATTTTGAACAGTTCTGGCACTGCGATTAACTGGACTAGATATGGTTCAGAACCACCAGCAAGATGGCGTAACACTCAAATACAGGCAGTTACTGACTTAGGTCTATCTGACCGTAATGGCTTTTGGGAAGAAAATGCCGCAGCAAATCCCATAAACGATTTAGATAACGTGGGTGGTGTGCGGATTGTTACTGGTGCAGGTATTTATGTAGATGGTATTGGTAGTACTGTAAACACAACAACTGGCCCGTTTTACCCACGACGTGCTAATTCATTTTTACCAGCACCAGTTCCAGGTGATATTACAGTTGTCTGGCCTGACACAATGCCGATGTCAACACCTGGAGATACTACTGGTCTCAAAGGCGATCTACTCATGCGAGCCACCGCTGTTTATCACTACAAAGTAGATTATGGCACTGACCAAGAACCGATCGCTTGTGTAAGTAGCTACTACGATCCCTCAACCGAGGAGACAAAAAATAATACACCTACACTACCTTTGAGTGGTACTAACGGCAGGTCAAACAATGGTGTTGTTTACGATTACCCGACAAATGGAAGAGGCGCATTTTTTACGAGTAATAAGACTCGTCTACAACGACAAGCCAACTTGAAATTCCCCAACGGGCGTTCGGTTAATAAACCTTTACAAGATGCTCTACTAAAAATTGGAACTAATACTACAGTACCTAGTACAGGTTTGCAGCTAGCTGATTATTCAGCAATTGACACAGCCCTTTGTGCTGTTTCAATTCTGGACTCTACAACTACTTTCGTTACTACTCCTACTAACCAGCCTAAACACGGTGCAATCAAAGAAGCAACTTTTCTTGATGGTAGGGAAGTTAAGCAGATAAGTACATCAGGCTCACCAACCACATACAATTTAGATTTAGAACAGCGTCAACCTTTAGAAATTCGCGTCACAGACATTGATTTAAGTTCCACTGCGATTGGTATAGCCACTACAGCAATAACAACTAACGAGTATTTATTGCCTTACAGTGGCATTATTTATGCAACTAGGGATGATGCTTTGCCCGATGAGAGTGATACAACTAGCGAAAAAGAGTTACTCAGCCCAACTGATTTTCGGCTAGACTCAACTCGTCGCCCAAATGGCATTCGTCTGATTAATGGGGGAACTTTAGCAAGAACTAGTGCTAATACTTACATTGCTAAAGAAAAAGGTTTGATTTTAGTAACAAATTTGCCCGCATATATTAAGGGCGACTTCAATCTGCACCGTACAAGTACAACAAGCACTACAGAAATTGAGGAATTTACAGAAACAGAGTCAGCAAGTACCAACTTTTATGATCGCAGTACTGCCAATACTGACTTTGCCTGTCGTGCAGGAAGAACCGGCTGCCCTACTTCTGGGGGCGACCTTTGGAGACCAGCAACGATTATTGCCGATTCAATGACCTTGCTTTCTGGCAGTTTCGTTGATGGTGTACGGAGATACGCAGACTACGATTTGAACAATAACACTGGCATTACTGTAGAGGATGGCTTAAGTGCCCGTCCCACGCCTTCATCTACTTTATTAGCCACTTTAAATGATAAAAGACGAAATCGTCTGAAAAATGGTTTTTGGGAAAATGCCTATTCTACCAGTTCTTTTTGGACAAGTGATGGTAATCCCAGACTAGACACTAGCGTTATTTCTACTGGCATTTCTCTCGGCTCTTACTTAGTAAATGGAGTGACTCCAGTTCAGCGCAAGGTTACTGGTCAACCCTTGTATGTCATGGAAATGTGCCGTAAGTTACTAGTTTCAGAGTGCGGTTCTGGAGATTGGGTTGTTGGGTTTGATATAAACGGTGATGGTGTTTTAAGTACTACTTTACAGAATTACACAGTGTTAGGTACTAGTGTAGCGCTGACTGAAAGAGACATCAAGACGTATCAGTTGGGTCAAGCCATACTTGCTGCAGCTCCAAGCGGCACTACTAGTATTAATTCAAATTGGTGGAATACTACCGCATACGGAACTGCTACTACTGGTAACAAGAAAATCAGAGAGCGCTTGGGGTCTGGTGATACAAGTACAAATTATTTATCTCTGCAAGCTACTCTGGCTACAGATCGTCTTTACCCCCGTCGAGTTGCATTTGCCCGTGATAATAGCAACAACCTGGTTACAAGCAGTCCTGGTATTTACAAACCGATGGGTGTAGGTTGCCCCTTGGATACTACTGGTACTGGTTATAGCAATAATGGATGTACTTATGGTACTAATTACGGTTTAACAGACACTAACATCCGCGGTCTCTGGTTTAGAACCACAAATAGTATAACTAACCCAGGAGACATAGACGAAGCAAAATACGCAAGTGACAAACCACTATTCTATTTTCCCCCCATTGATGCTAACGGTGATGGTAGTCCTGATTTGGACAATCAACCGCTCTTAGTACCAGTCTTAGAAATTCATGATGCAAAAAGGAATCCCCCTAACTTGAGAACGGATGCAACCGATGTAGCCTCAGGAGATGACTTTAAGTCTAATTGGCTACAACAGGCAACTGACACTATATTTAATACCACCTTTGTAGTAGGAAATAGTCCCAGTAGAACAGATGAAATCTCATCAGGTTTGCAAAACTTTGTGCGGTTTTTGGAAAACTGGGATACTAAAAAAGCCAAAATCAGCGGTAGCTTTATTCAATTAAAACGGAGTAGCTTCTCCACTGCGCCAATTGCACCCATTTTCACAAATAGACAATCCAGTGCTACTGCTTCTAAAGACTATAATCTCAGCATTTTTGACTACTCATTAGACACTTACCCAACTCGAAACGCTAGTGGTCTGTTACCTTTCTATGCAGCACCAAATAGAAAGTGGGGGTTTGATGTTGGTCTGTTGTCAGAGCAACCAGACTTGTTTGCCCAAAGGTTTACAGCGCCTCCAACAGGTCGCCCAAATGAGTTCTTTAGAGAAGTTGGTCGAGATGATACCTGGGTGAAAACATTGCTCTGTGCTGGTGAAGCTAGTAACCAGACAGCTATCCCAGCAACAGGAGTGACAATAGATTACGCGAACGCAGTTCCTAATGAATATCGCCCAAGTGGCTGTCCATCCATACCATCTGAATAAGCACTATAAATGCCATAAATATTAGATTAGGTAAATTGCCATGTTGATAGGGAAAAAAGGTAACAAACAAGGGTTACAGGCAACTGAAGTAGGTAATACATCTGTATTCTACCTACGACATAGCGAAGGGGGTTTCACAATTATTGAATCTTTGGTAGCGATACTTGTAGTTAGCATTTTGCTAGTTGCGATCGCACCTGTTCTTTCGCTGTCAGTAGCAACCCGTATACAATCCAGACGGATAGAATTAGCCACACAAGCTGCCAAATCATACATTGATGCGGTGAAGACTAAGAAAATTGCCGCTCCAGCACCCCCTGCTAGTAACACTGCCCTCACAGATTTTGCTGCTCCCACACCTTCTGGTAGCTTTAGCTGTACAGCAAACTCTTACTGTACAACGACAACGACCTCAGCCACCACAACAAATTTGTACTGCATAGATTTTGATGGCAGTGGTACGTGTGAAAGTACCAGTGTCACAGATATGGTTGTACAGGGTTTTCGTCCAAATAACAACACTTCCAGCGCAGGATATGCTTTAGGTGTGCGGGTTTACAGAGCTGATGCTTTCAAAGAAACCACTACTCTACTCAAGAACACTTCCACAACTAAGACAACACAAGCTACTTTTACCGGAGGCGTTGGTCAGCGCAAAGCACCTATAGTGGAAATGACAACAGATATCAATGACACTGTGCCTAAATACAGCGACCTCTGCGCCCGCTACACGGGCGGTTGCAATTGAATTTTAATTAGACTTCTTGCAAAATTTCCAATTTTAGAATCTTTCTCATACGCCTCTGCGTGACGCAAATAAATATTTATGCAAGAAGTCTATTCTTAAATATCTGTCAACAAAAGGGAAACCGCAGTATGATAAATTCACTGAAATTTATCCTGAGTACTCAATTAAAAAGCTCTGGAATAAATAAAACAATTAGCGGCTTTACACTGATTGAGTTGCTAGTAGCTATGATAATGGCAGTGTTAATCATAACACCTTTAATGGCCTTTATGATTAATATTCTAGATGGCGATCGCAAAGAACAAGCCAAGGCAACTTCTGAGCAAGAAATCCAAGCAGCATTAGATTATATTGCTCGCGACTTAGAGCAAGCGGTTTACATTTATGATGCTGATGGTGTTACCAGAAACACAAATACTACTACTATTAGTAGTTCAGGCATTGCAGACCAAATACCACCAATCAAATCCGCTTCTAGCTGTAGCCCTACTAGCGGCAGCAATCCGAGTGTTTGTACACCAATACTTGTTTTTTGGAAACGTCAGCTTATAGCTGATAGTGTTGGGATTACTTCCAGTACTCAGACTGGTGCCACAAATTTAGATGATGGTTTTGCTTATTCATTGGTAGCATACTACTTAATCACAAATCCAAATAAGGACAACCCTACCTGGTCTCAAGAAGCACGGATTGGTAGGTTTGAACTTCGAGGCCCAGTGAATGCAGCTTATGCTAATGATAACCCCGGAAAAAAATTTAATCCTGGATTTAATGCACCACCACTAAATAAGAGCGGTGCTACGCTCAAAGACAAAATGAATCAATGGCAGACTGCATTAGGTGCATCAGAAAATTACTCTTCTTCTACTGATAATCCAGTTCCAGTTGTGATTTTGGTTGATTACATTAGCACCACTGCCCCTGGCTTTACAATTAACACTGGTACTGTCGCTTCACCTGCTGCCGCTACAGATTGCCCTGGTACAAACCCTGGTTCAAAACTTGTAGGCGATCAAAAAAGTGGATTTTTTGCTTGTGTCGATGCCAACGAAGTATTAGCACAGGTGTACATCAGAGGTAATGCACTTGCTCGTCTGCAAAATAATAACCCGAGTTATAACAATAGCACAAAAACTTATTTTCCAAGTTCGAGCATTCGGGTACAAGGACACGGATTTTTATTTACTAAATAACCTCTAGCTAATCAATCAAAGGTATTGTATGCATAGTGCAGCTTTATTGAGGTTAAACAAAATTCCTAAACGATTTGTAGTGGAAACACCAAAACCGCAATGTTTAGCAAACAGACTTCGCTACGTATTCCCATACTTCCAAAAGGATGCTGGTTTTAGCCTGATAGAATTAATAGTAGTAATGCTATTGGTAGGAATTTTAGCAGCGATCGCAGCTCCTGGTTGGGTTGCCTTTGTAAATCGGCAACGGATAAATAAGGTTAACGACGCGGTTTTCGCTGCACTGCAACAAGCACAACGTGAAGCTAAAAACAAAAAACTTAGCTACAGTGTCAGTTTTCAGAGAAATAGCACAACCCAAAATGTAGAGGTTGCTATTTATCGTACCGATGCTGCAATCAGCACATGGACATGGAAACCTTTAGCGGCCGATGTAGGAGCCAATTCTGATAAATTTTTGCTGGGCGGAAATCTTAGTGGGGAAAACATTGCTAATACTACTACTAATTCTCCTGTATCCTATCCTTTAAGTACATCAGCAAAAATTACCTTTGACTATATGGGAGCTCTAACTCTGCCAAATAACTTTGGAACAGTGGCAGCAGGTACAGAGCCACCTGGGTTAAAAATAGTAATAGCTGTACCAAGCTCTGCAAATCCTACATTGGCTAGTAGCGTAAAGCGATGTGTGATCGTGAAAACTCTCTTAGGCTCAATGCTGACAGCAAAAGATGATAAATGCAGTTAAGTAATTTAAATACCACTATTTATTTAAAATACGTAATATTGCTGAACATTAAACTGCACGTTGATAGCAAAATTGAAACATCATGTGCAGTTTTAATATTTGATATATTTATTTAAGAGCCACTGATAAATTAGCCATTGGCTGAACATATAAAAAGCATCATCATCAAAATATACCTTTCGTAAAATGACTGAGAACCTTGACTTGACTGTAGCTATCCCAACTTATAACGGTGAAAGTCGTTTACCTGAACTACTAGAACGACTACAAAACCAACTTCACACCGAAAATTTATCTTGGGAAATTATAGTTGTAGACAACAACAGCACTGATAACACAGCTAAGGTTGTTCAAACCTATCAAAAAAATTGGCGATGCCCTTACCCTTTAAAGTATTGCTTTGAAGCAAAACAAGGCGCAGCTTATGCGCGAAAAAAGGCAGTTTTAGAAGCTAAAGGTAGACTCATAGGTTTTCTAGATGATGACAATTACCCAGTATCAAATTGGGTATCAGCAGCTTATGCTTTTGGTGAAAAGTATCCGAAGGCAGGAGCTTATGGCAGCCAAATTCATCCTGACTGGGAAGTAGAACCACCAGAAAACTTTCAGCGAATTGCTCCATTCTTGGCAATTACAGAGCGAGGTAATTTACCACTATTATATGAAGCAGCTAAAAAATTGCTACCCCCATCTGCCGGACTTGTTGTCCGTAAACAAGCGTGGTTAGAAAGTGTACCAGATAAGCCTATCTTAACTGGGAGAGTTAAAGGCAGTATGCTTACCAGTGAAGACTTAGAAATGTTGTCTTATATCCAAAAATCAGGATGGGAAATTTGGTATAACCCAGAAATGGAAGTTTTTCATAAAATACCAAAATTTCGTTTGCAAAAAGATTATTTAATTCCATTTTTTCGAGGTATTGGACTTAGCCGTTATGTAACGAGAATGGTTAATATCAAACAGGTATATAGACCAGTTGCTTTTTTAGCTTATCTGATAAATGACCTGCGTAAAATAATTTTACACTTGCTTAAATATAGAACTATGTTGAAAAATGATTTAGTAGCTGCTTGCGAAATGCAACTATTTTTAAGCAGTTTTATTAGTCCTTTTTATCTTTGGAAGAATGGCTATTTAACTAAAAAATATAATTAGAAATTAATATTTTATTTATATGGATATTGAACAATTAGATTTTACAGTAGCTATTCCTACATACAATGGTGCAAAACGTTTACCTAAAGTTTTAGATTTGCTACTCAATCAGACAGGTATAGAAAGCCTAAATTGGGAAGTTATTATTATTGACAATAATAGTAAAGATGAGACGAATCAAGTAGCTGATTATTACCAAAAAAAATTTAATCAAAACTTTACATTGAGGTATTTTCAAGAAAAACAACAGGGAATAGCATTTGCAAGAATGCGGTCTATTAATGAAGCTAGAGGTGAGTTTATTGCATTCATAGATGATGATAATCTCCCAGCATCAGATTGGGTTTTCCAGTCTTATACTTTTGGCAAAGAGCATCCTCAAGCTGGTGCCTGGAGTGGTCAAATCCACGGTGATTTTGAAGTAAGCCCCCCAAAAGATTTTACAAGAATTCAAGCCTTTTTAGCTATCCGGGAACACGGACTACAACCATATTTATTTGATGCAAATAATTTAAGACTTCCTCCAGGTGCTGCATTGGTTATTCGTAAGCAAGCTTGGTGTGAAAGTGTTCCTGAAGAATTGGTTTTTAAGGGTAGACTGAATAAATTGATGGTTGGCGGGGATGATACAGAAGCTCTCTTATATTTACACAAAGCAGGTTGGGAAATCTGGTATAATCCCGCGATGCATATCAATCATCAAATTCCACATTGGAGGTTAGAAAAAGATTACTTACTAGTGCTAGCGCGTGGTTGTGGTCTGTGTATTTTCCAGCTACGCTTGATCAATGCTAAAACCTGGCAAAAACCAATAGTTTTAGTTAAAACTATCTTAGGAAATCTACACCGAGTATTACAGCATCTTATTAAGTATAGAGGTCAATTAAAAACTAATTTAATTGTAATTTTTGAAATTAATTTTTACTTTGCTAGTATGATCAGTCCTTTTTATTCTCTAAAATGGAAAATAGACAGAATTTTAGGAAATACAACAAAATGATTGAATCAACTTTGGATGTAACAATTATTTCTGTAATTATACCAGCTTACAATAGCGAAAAAACCATTAAAGAAACAATTCAGTCTGTTTTAAATCAAACTTTTACTAACTTTGAATTAATTATAATAAATGATGGTTCGCAAGACTCAACTTTAGATATTATTACAGAAATTAAAGACCCTCGAATAAAAGTATTTTCTTATCCCAATGCTGGCGGAAACGTTAGTCGTAACCGAGGGCTAAACCGTGCAGTTGGAGAATTTGTTAGTTTCTTAGATGCAGATGATCTTTGGACACGTGATAAACTTAAATCTCAATTAAAGGCTCTGCAAGAAAATTTGACTGCAAAAGTTGCTTACAGTTGGACTGATTATATCGATGAAAAGAGTGAAATAGTACTCTCTGGTACACACGTTACAGCCAATGGAGACGTTTATGAAAAGTTATTAGTGACAAATTTTTTGGAGAATGGCTCCAATCCTTTGATTCGTAGAGAAGCTTTAATCGAATTAGGCGGATTTGATGAATCTCTATGTGCTGCTCAAGATTGGGATATGTGGCTGCGATTAGCCTGTAAATTTGATTTTATATGTGTTCCATCTGCACAAACCCTATACCGTATAATTGCTAATTCAGTTTCTTCCAATCTTGTCAGGCAAGAAAAAGCTTGCTTGCAGGTGCTTGAGAGAGCATATAAGGAAAGGTCTTTAGCACTTAAGAATATTTGGAATCTAAGCCTGGCGAATTTATATAAGTACCTAACATGCAAAGCCCTACAAAAGCCGTTTAATCGACAAAAAGGTTTAACTGCGGCTAAATTTTTATGGAATTATGTTATGAATGACTCTTCAAGGGTTCAGCACATAACTTTCACTTTAAAACTATTATTAAAAATTCTCATAATCCTTTTACTGCCTACGTTGCTCGATAATATTACTAACCAGCGCGAAGTAAAAAGCTAAAAAAACTGAAACATTGTTTAACAGCTAGGTAGCTGAAAAACTATCGGAATAAAAAATGGATAGCCTGGTGCATCTACCGTCTTTAGTTTATGCAAAAAATCTCTTTAAAAATAAGCACTCAAACAGTGGTTTTACCTTACCAGAGATGTTAGTAATTGTTGTATTAATTGGTATATTGGCTACGCTGGGAATAGCCAATTGGCTAGCTTTTATGGATACTCGCCGCCTTAACACTGCTCAAAACGAGGTTTACTATGCTATGCGTCAAGCCCAAAGGCAAGCCACCAAGGAAAAATTGACTTGGCAAGCAAGCTTTCGCGAACAAAACAATATCGTTCAATGGGCAGTTCATCCTGCTACAGTAAATCCATCTAACGCTAACTGGAATAACTTAGATGCTAATATAAGCCTTGATTCTGAGACAAACTTCCAACCGTCACTAAGTAGTATACAAAAAGTTCCATTTGACTACAAAGGTAACGCTAAAGATTTAGGAAGGATCACGTTATCCAGCAAATCTGGTGGTCAAGCTAAACGTTGTGTTATTGTTTCAACGCTTTTAGGGACAATGCGAACGGCAAAAGAACATACTAGAGCCGATAACGGCAAGTATTGCTATTAAACCTCGTCGATTTTGAAACCTTGAGTAGTGCGGGCATCTTGCCCACTACTACCAGCAGGTAGCAACAATGCTCCTACTACTTTTAAAAACTATGGTTCTCAAAATAGATGTGGTTTAAGATATTTTTTATTCAATTAAACAAGGTATTGTGTGCTGAACTTACCAGCAAACTCAAAACAGCACCTGATTATTTTTACTCGCTATCCAGAAGCAGGTAAGACAAAAACCCGATTGATACCTGTTTTGGGAAATGTTGGTGCTGCCAATCTTCAACGGGAAATGACTGAACACACCATATTTCAGGTTCAAGAATTGCAAAAAGCCATTGACATATCTGTGGAAGTGCGGTTTGCAGGTGGCGATTCGCAACTTATGCAAGACTGGCTGGGGTTGGATTTGGTTTACCAGTCTCAAGGTGAAGGGGATCTAGGTTTGCGGATGGCGCGATCGCTTTTTGATACTTTTCAATCTGGTGCAGAAAAAGTAATTATCATTGGTACAGATTGTCCTGGAGTAAATGCCCAGATTTTAGCAACAGCCTTTGAGAAGTTACACGCCTTTGATCTCGTACTTGGGCCTGCGATCGATGGTGGATATTACTTAATTGGTTTGCGCCAACCCATCCCGGAGCTATTCGTTAACATTGAGTGGGGAACTGCTCAAGTATTCCAGAAAACCGTGGATATTGCCCAGAAACTTAATTTATCATACGTGGACTTGTTGCCCTTAGCTGATGTTGACCGACCGGAGGATCTGCCAATTTGGGAACAAGCCCTTGCAGGAAAGATGGAGCGATCGCTTTAGGGAGTGGAATCAAAGGGGGGTCAATTTAGATAATGCAAGCTAATTGAAAAAGTGCGTAGGCATTACTTTTCCATAAAGATGTGAGCCGATGATCTTGGGGATGAGAATTAAGAGACAGAAGCAATAAAATCCTGTGGAATATCAGCACTGCTGAAATAGCTCCTTAAAGCTTTTTGAGACTGCTTCAGGTTTAGCAACAATTTCGACAATTTTATTGCGTGCATCTGCTTCAAACAGCGCCTCAACAGCAACTTGGGCGACTTTCTGCCTGGGGATGCTACCATCAAACAGTGTATCTGCACTTTGCATCACGATGTGGTCGGAGTTGTCTTCATTCTTCAACCCCCCAGGCCGGACAATCGTATAAGTAAGACCACTTTTCTGAATATACTCTTCAGCTTGTTTTTTCCACAACAAAATTAGCCAAAACAAGTTCAGCGGATGGAAAAGCCGGGAAGTACACAAAGAAGAAACTAAGATAAGATGCTCAATTCCCTTTGCCTTAGCAGCATCTACTAAATTTTTAGTCCCTTCAAAATCCACTTTATAGGGGCCAGTGGGGTCAAAGCTAGGTTTTGCCCCAGTCGCAACCAACACAACTGTGCTATCTCCCAATGCAGCAGTTAAACTTTCTGGTTGTAACACATCGCCTACCACTAATTCGGCTTCAGGAGACAGAATACCCCTAGCTTTCTCTATATCCCGCACCAAGGCTCGGACGGGAATATTCCGCGCTATCAATTCTTGCACAATCCGGCGACCTGTTTCACCTGTTGCCCCTGCTACAAATGCTTTCATAATAAATGCTATCCTGGGAAACTATTGTGTGCTTGTTCAGTTCTTTATTTTAGTAATTCTATGGAGTCGATCGCAGATTAATGAGGTTTCGGTCAAAATGGGATCTGAATGCGAAATGACCCAGGTGTGTGGGGAATCATTAATATAGACTAACGCCAAAATATACAGTAATGCATTTATGCTTTCAAGAAAAAGCGAATATAAATCCTGGGAAATAACAGAAGCAGTTTTACCTGTAGCGTCCAGCCAAGAAGCCGAGGACACATTAACAGAACCAAATGTAGCGACGCTCACAAAATTTTACGGTCGTTATCAAGATTTTATGGAAATGGCTGCCCCAGTAGAAAAGGTCGCTGAGTATCTTAATGCTCACGCCTCATGGTTTTCGCGCTGCGCTGAACCCATGAAGGTACAATCACTTGGGGAAAATGGCTATGCTTTAACAATTGGTCGTTTTGGTTCCTTCGGTTATGAAGTAGAACCGAAAATTGGTTTAGAATTGTTGCCCCCAGAGGAGGGTATTTACCGCATCCATACAATCCCCATTCCTGACTACCAGCCGCCTGGTTATGACGTAGATTATCGGGCATCTCTACAGTTAATAGGAAACGATGCTTGCAGTAGTATTGGCGAGATGACAAAAGTTGAATGGGAATTGGATTTGATAGTTTATCTTCACTTTCCCAGATTTATTCAGCGATTACCTAAGTCTATAATTCAATCTACAGGCGATCGCTTACTTAACCAAATTGTCCGCCAAGTCTCCCGCCGCTTAACTCGCAAAGTTCAGGAAGATTTTCATAAATCTTTGGAAATACCCTTTCCTGCTAATTCTAAACAAAAGCGCTGAGTCAAAAGTCCTTTGTCATTTCTCATACACTAATGACAACGGACAAAGGACAAATGACAAATGACTATGCTTGAGTGAGAATTTTTTGGACAATTTGCACCCCAGTAACAGCCTGCCAAGCAAAAAGTCCCAAAAGGATAAAATTCAGCAAAATGTGAGTTGCACGTGCCCAATTTGCCCCTTTCTGCATATAAGGAGACAAAGCAGCAGAAAATGCAATCAAACTCGTCATACCCAGTCCTGCTAGTAAGTGAGAACCGAAAAATAACTTTTGGTTATTAATGTAAGTGACAGCCATAGCAGCGATCGCACCTGCTACCATCAAAGCTAGGAGTATAGACCCCATTTGGTAGTGTTTGACGTTATATCTACCTTTAATCAGTTCTTTCTTTTCTTCCCCCTGAGCATTTCTGGTACGCTGTACTTGCAGCCCCAAATAGGCAGCATAAATTGAAAGTGCTAATAGCGCCCACATGAGCACAGGATGAATGAAGTTCAGCCAATATTTTACCGACGTAGAAAGTTCCAGACTCATCGTGTTCTCGCCTAATCATTAAATCTTCATAAAAATTAGCATAACTCTATTTTCTGTGCTTAAATTGGCACAAATTAAAAGAGACTCCCCATCCTCACCGACTATTTTCCTTCGGCCTCTTGCCAAAGTGGATAAACAATCTCAGACTAAATTTTGAGGGTAGACGAACAAAATCCCCTGTGTGGGATCTGATCCATGACTGAAAACAAAGATACTTTGCTGCTAAAAGCTGCTAAAAGTGGTGATATTAAAGGGCTGTGTACGCTATTAGCGGCTGGTACGAGGGTGGACGCGTGCGATCGCCAAGGCACTACGGCGTTAATGTTTGCTGCTAATTTAGGCTACACCGAAATTGTGCGATCGCTGCTGGATGCTGGGGCAAATATCAACTTGCCCAGAAAACTCTATGGTTTGACGGCTTTGATGTTGGCGGCTAGTGCCAAACAGCTTGACATTGTGCAACTTTTACTATCTAGAGGTGCAGATGTTAATGCTACTAATGAAGATGGCAGTACAGCTTTAATGGCAGCAGTACTCAAAGGTCATATTGATGTAGTGCGAGTTTT
Organism: Nostoc sp.; assembly: GCF_036918245.1. Taxonomy (GTDB): domain Bacteria; phylum Cyanobacteriota; class Cyanobacteriia; order Cyanobacteriales; family Nostocaceae; genus Nostoc. The sequence continues at coordinate 146,228 of NZ_JBALEF010000094.1, read as the reverse complement.
ATTGGCTGCTGGTGCCCAAGTTAATATCGCTGATAAAGATGATGATACGGCGTTAAAACTCGCCGTTAAGCAGGGAAAAATAGAAATTATAGAAGCAATTCTCCAAACTGGTGTCGATGTCAATATCCACGATGAGGAGGGTGAGACACTCTTAATGCTAGCGGCAGACTTGGGACATTTGGAGATTGTAGAAGCACTGCTAGCAGCAGGGGCTGATGTGAATGTGAAAAACGCTGATGGTGGAACTGCCCTATCGGCAGCAGCAGCGGCTGGACACAGTGTGATCGCAGCAGCTTTACTAGATCGAGATGCCCAGATTAATCTTCAAGATCAAGATGGTGAAACTGCCTTACACCTTGCCGTTGTGGAAGGCTACATTGATGTTGTGCAAATGTTACTTAATAGAGGTGCAGAGGTCCAAATTAGCAACCACCTGGGCGATACACCACTGCTTGTAGCAGCATTGCAGGGACATAGCCAAATTGTCGAGGCACTGCTACGTTCTGGCGGAGATATAAATGGAAAAAATCTTGGTGAAGTACCTTTAACGTTGGCTGCATCACAAGGACACACGCAAACGGTGGAAGTGTTGTTAGACTATGGTGCTGATGTCAACATTTCAGGGGATGATGGCAAAACTGCTTTGATCAAGGCAACTGAACGCAAACACAAAGAGATCGTACATTTGCTGCTGGCAAAGGAGGCAGATGTGAATTTTCAAGATTCAGCGAGGGCCACATCATTGATGTGGGCTGCTTCAGCAGGTTATGGCGAAATTGTGCAGTTATTACTCCAAGCTGGGGCAGATGTGAATTTGAAAAACCGGGGCGGTTATACTGCTTTGATGATTGCAGAATTTAATGGTTATAAGAATGTGGTGCGGAGTTTGCAAAAAGCTGGGGCGCAAGAATAGCAATCTAATTTCTTCATCTAAAATATTTTCAGAAATATCTTGACAAATTATTAAATGAAGGTTAGCAGCTTAAATACCAAGGAAGTTTAAAAAAACCAAATCTAGGCGAAGAAACAAAGAAAGCAAAACTCCGTCGTAGCTGTTGTGAACTTGCTACGGCGGAGAAATAAAAAATTAAAACGCCAAAAGGGAGCAGACCAAATGCTTGCGTCACAAGGATAGAAAGAAAGCAAAAATGAAGAAGTAAATTTACCTTTTACTTTTTACCTTGTACATTTTACCTGCTCTCCCCCTTGGCGTTTCCTACTGTGCTAGATGTGCAAAATATATAGTTTTTAATTGAACAGAAAAGTATTCTAACGATCATTTTTTATATTTCTATCCTAAAGGCTAAATACAAACAGTCACAAAAAAAGGTTGATGTGCAAAGGTTTGAGACATCCTACGGAAACTCAAAGAAAAATAAATAAAAAATTAAATTTAGTGGAATCACTGTGGTGAATCCTCTGTCACCATAAACTCAAGCATTGACTCATGACTTGATCGAGTATAAATAGCCAATGATTATAAGATTTGCAGAACAACTAGTGTCATATCATCAGTGTTTTGTTTATCAGCACCGATGAATTGCTGAACTTGATCAAATAGGTAATCCACAATCTCCTCTGGACCATTGCAGTATTTACAAGCAATATTGAAGCCAGCAACAAAATTGTCTTCATCGAAGCGATCGCCACCAGCAGCAGCGGCATCAGTTAAGCCATCTGTATAGTAAATAATTGTATCTCCAGGCTCTAGCTGTGCCTGGGCATCTTCATATTGGCTATTAGCATCCAAACCGATTAACATTCCCAAAGTATCTAAACGGGTGACAGTTTTTGTAGCTGCGTGCCACCACAAAGGAGGATTGTGTGCCGCATTGCTATAAGACAGAATTCGGCTGTGGGGGTTATATTCTGAGTAAAATAGTGTTACAAAGCGATGGGAATTTTCCAAATCCGCATACATAACTCTATTTAAGTTTTGTAGAATTCTGGCGGGGGAATTACCATGTAGTACTTCTCCTCGTAGCATTCCCCGCATCATCGTCATAATCAGCCCAGCAGGGACACCTTTGCCCATGACATCTCCAATAACCAAACCCCAGCGACTAGTTTCCGTACCACCTTTGATCTTGGGCTGAATCTTATTATGATTGGTAGCAATAAAGTCGTAGTAGTCTCCGCCAACCCGATTGGCAGGTTTACAGCGTGCCGCCAGGACTGCACCAGGAATTGTAGGGCATTGACGTGGTAGAAGTCGCCGTTGAATTTCTGCGCCAATTTCTAGTTCTTGGTCTAGGCGTTCTTTTTTTCTGAGTTCTACAGCTAGTTCATCGTTTTCGATCGCTACTGCTGTTTGGTCTGCCACTAACCTAACTAACTTTTGCCTGGTTTCTGTCCAACTATATTCTGGATCGCGGCTCAAGACATAGAGCCATCCCCGTTCTGTATGCTTTACCAGAATCGCTGTACCAAAGATTTGCACATCTGGCCCCAAATAGCGATGCATCTGGTCATCCAAAATCCCCGTGGCTTTCGCTAGGGGGGCAGTATTGGGCAAAAGCGTGATTTGACTACTGGCTATTTCTAGCGCTTTGCGGATATTCTTGCGCTGGCCACTATCTTGCCAATGTAACTGTTCTAACCTGACTTGACCATTAGGTTTGTAGAGAAACAGGGCGCTACCGTCTGCATCTGTCACTCTTGTTGCCATCAGCGGAATCAGTTCCAAAAACTGATTCAAATTATTGAAACTTCTCAGGGCAAATCCTAAAGAACTTAGCAAATCTTGAATTTTGTTCTGTTCCCGGTGCAACCTTGCCACGAGTTCTTTGAGTGCCACGACTGGTGTGACATCCGTGGTGGCATTACTATTATTATCAGTGGGTTGAGAGGGCAGTTGAGACACAGGCACAGGTGTTATTGCACTTTATATTGGCAGATTTTAGATTACTTATAAATCTTTTGGCTTTGGCATTGCTAAACCATATTTAGACAAGACTTGCCATTTTAGCAAGAGTATAAAGACGTAACAGGCAAATTTTATAAGTATTTTATTTGCTTATTGTATTTCTAATGGAATATTAGTAATTTCAAATCATATATTTTTAGTCCAAATTGTACCCGTAAAAATTACTAGTTTTGCTGAGATTTCAGAAAGATTTTCATCTTTTCATAACTTAATTACCAAAGCATATCTCTAAAGTCATAAAAATACTTTATTCAAAGAATAATTTATAACGCTTTCAGAGGAACTGTTTGGTCAGAAGTAACTAGGAGACTAGAAGTCTTTTGAGTGAAAACGTCTATAAGCGCTCAAATCGAGCTTTATTTTCTAAAAAACAGACTTACACCCATAGTCTAGGGGCTTTTGTATGTCGCACTAAATACCGTACTACTACATTTAAAAAGTCCGTTTAAGACTTCAAAAAGGGCATTAGCTAGAAATTTTAGCAAAAGTCACTCATTTATTGTGACAAATTCATAATTTTAGGACTTGAGCTGTTTCTAGTTAGTTCAAGTGATAATAACAGATCAGTCATCCCTAAATTTATCAGTTTTAGGACTTACGAAAAAATAGCTAAAAAGCTTAATTTATCGAATCTCCTTCTCTGTCAGAGGCTTACGTCAACGCGCAGTGTCTCCCAGAGAAGAATCATACAGTATTGCGTAAGTCCTAAGTTTGTTAAGAAAAATTTTTAACTCGAAATTTTTCAACTAACCACTCAAGAGAGCTTCGACAAACTCATAGCTCGAAAAGGGGCGTAGGTCTTCAATTCCTTCGCCAGCACCAATAAAGCGAATGGGTAAACCTAGCTGCTGCACAACGGCAAGAGCAACGCCGCCTTTGGCAGTGCCATCTAGCTTGGTTAAGACAACACCACTGAGTTGGGCAGCTTGGGAAAAAACTTCGGCTTGCCGCAGTCCATTTTGGCCTAAAGTGGCATCTAGAACCAATAGTGATTCTACCTTGGCATTTGGGGCTTTTTTATCGATAATTCGCCGGATTTTACCGAGTTCGTCCATTAAATTTTTCTTGTTTTGCAGTCGCCCAGCTGTATCTACCAGAAGCAATTCGGTTTGACGCGCTTGGGCGGCTGCGATCGCATCAAATACAACTGCTGCCGGATCTGTATTCTTTCCCGGATTGGCAATTACATCCACGCCACTTCTACTACCCCAAACCTTCACCTGTTCCACGGCGGCGGCGCGAAATGTGTCTGCTGCCCCAATCAAGCATTTATAGCCAGATTTTTGTCCCAGGTGGGCAATTTTGCCGATGGTGGTGGTTTTACCGGCACCATTTACCCCAGTGATTAACCAAATATTTAAGGTTTCTTTTTCTGGGGTAAAGGTAGTTTTATGGGAGGTTTTGCTCGGTGCATCCAGCATATCCCGGAGGATTTTTTTCAGGAAAGCGATCGCTTCTTCAGGTGCGGTGACTTCTTCTCGAAGTTTTGTCTGTAGAGCATTGATAATAAAGTCTGTCGCCTCTACACCCACATCAGCTTGCAAAAGCAATGCCTCAATTTCCGTCACAGCAGCAAGGTTTAGCGGCCCTTGACCAACGATCGCCTTTAGTTGGTTGAGAATACTACGGCGAGTTTTGTCTAATCCTTGCCGGAGCTTTTTCAGCCAGGTAATTTCTTCAATTGAAACGTCTTCTGCACTTCTACCTTGAGCTGCTAGAACTTTCGCCGACCAGACAAACCCATCATCAAATAGCAGTCCGGGAATTTCCTCTCCTGTTTCTGAGGTTGTCGCTACTGGCTGTAGTACTACCTCAGGTTCTGGAACTTCAATGGCGGTGGCTATTAGTTGTTCTAGCTTTGCTTGCCGTTCTGCCGCCGCACGTTCTAAAAAGGATAAGTTAGCTGGTGCTGTTGGCTGTGTTGCCTCTGGCGTAGCTAGTGGTTCGGTGGGTGTTGGTTCAACTTCACTTGCCGTGAGTTCTGAGCTGGAAACATCTGGCTGATCGGCAATTGCTGCCACTGAGGAATCTTCTGTAATTTCTTCCTCACTAGCAGCTTGGATAACTTCTGGCTGTGTAGTTTCTAGGGTTGTATTAGCAACTTCCTCAGTTGCTTCTGGTTCAGTGATTTCCCCAATTACCGTTTCTACGGTTTCAGGTTGTATTGATGATGCTAAGGTATCTGCTAGATCGGGTGCGGTTTCTACTACCTCGACTTGCTGTTTTTGCTGAATATTTTTGTAGGCAGCTTTCGCAAATGCTAATAAGTCTGCCGTTGTGTCTGGTGTAGTTTCAGCAGTTGGTGTTGAGGTTTCGGCTGGCTCTAGTTGGGGTTCTTGTGCTGGAGGAGTTTCTTCCTGTTTCTTATCAGAGGGAGTGTTAGAGGAATCGTGATGTTGACGACGGAACCAATTAAAAACCATTGCAGCAGTATTAGTTATATGAGTTATAAGTTATAAGTTATGAGTTTAATTTAACTTTGCACTTTTTCTTGGGGTAAAAACTTCCGGGTTATCCTCACCTTTCAACGCCAGTTTAAAGAAAATCGGTACAAGAAAAGGTTTCCTCTGTTCGCGCAGCATCTCCCCTTCTCTACGAGACGCCAAGGGCGATGGAAGAGGTTCCGCTTGAGGAAGCCGCAGAAGCGGCTACAGACTTTTCTCCACGGCAGTATAGGAATTACGAATTACGAATTCCGCAGCAGTACTACGCAGTTTTTTTCTGCTCAGTGACTCGGCGCAAAACACCGTTAATAAAGCGATGACCATCGTCTCCACTGTAGCGTTTGGCTAGCTCCACAGCTTCGTTGATGGCGATACTGTCTGGAACTCCTAAGAACTTCATTTCTGCCACGGCGATTTGCAAGATATCGCGGTCAATTTGGGCGAGGCGAGTTACTTGCCAATCTACTAAGGCAGCAGAAATGAGTTCATCTATAATGTGTCGATTTTCGTTGACGGTAATCACAAGCTCTTTAGCGTAATTCCGAACTCCCTTGTCCTGATTAGCTAACTGAATCAATACTGGGAAATCAACTGCCGTACCCAACTGATTGATTGCTGTCTGGGTACAGGTAATCGCTTCTTGAAGCATTGTTCTGGCAGTATTGAGGTCGGAGGCCCGAGTTTGGCTACTTAAGAGGCGATCGTTACTGCGTTGCAGTTCACCTGCGGCATTATCGAGAGTATCTTGTACTTCTGAAGTCAGAGTACGTACTGCACCTAGTACCAACTTGGATACTAGTTGATCGTCTTCCAATTTATCTAATTTCTTTGGGTTGACTGGCAATTGGCTAAGGCTTAAAAGCGCCAATTCACGAGCAATTTGCTGGGGTTTACGAGGTTGCATAAAACTGAGGAGTGATTGTGCGAGAACTGATTAACTAGGCAAACCTGAGTTCGGGATAAAGAAAAGGACAGGTAGTAAGCTGAAAATAACAACAAATCCAGCAACCTGCCCTATGTTTAGTTTAGATGCTTTGTTTTGTCATGTAGATGATTTATGTAAAGCTTTTGAAGCTCAATGGCACAAAAAGCGATTAAATCAGGAAGTAATCAAGCGTATTCGTGCTAAAAGCCTATGCTTGAGCCAAATCATGACGCTTCTCATCGCTTTTCATCAAAACCACTATCGTAATTTCAAGCATTTTTATTTAAATCATGTCAAACAGCAATGGTGTTAAGCTTTTCCAGGTCTTCCCAGTTATCAACGATTTATTGAATGGATACCATCAACGATGATACCTTTGTGCGGATTAATCGCTTATTGTCATCAACCTAAGAAACCCAGCCTTAAAATGGAATGGTTTTTAACTTCATATGTTTAAGCCGAACTTAGGTCACCATAGATAAAGGGCTAGTGATTAAAAAATTAGGGCGACTTCAGGAGCCAGACTTTCAAGCTTTGCAAAACCTTTTTCTGGCTATTTTTGGTTGATATGCGAGATTGCTCCTTCAAATCAAAGCCTCTAAGTATCACTCAAACTCAGTTTCGCAGAAAGCTTTTAACAAATCGATACAATTAGCGATCGCTCCTAAATGAGCAATTTCATATCCATGTGTATTTTGTGTGGGAAATGCCAAACACGCAGCACGCCCAACATGACCAAATTTCATCGCAATTGAAGCATCACTACCAAACTGACTCAGTATCGCTAGCTGCACTACTACATCAAGTTGCTTGGCAGATTGGCGCAGTTGTCCATTTAGCCCCTCATCATATATTCCATAAGCATCTTGAGATAAAAGTACAGGACTTTCGCCATCTTTAATCGGATATTCCTCAGATAATGGACAAATTTCTAAAGCAATCAAGGCATCCAAACGCTGATTTTGGGTAAAAAATAGCGCCCCAATTGCTCCCACTTCTTCTTTTGCCGACGCTACTAAATAAACATCGACTACTGGCTGTTTGAGATTTTCAGCCAAAGCTAGCAAAATCGCAACAGAAGCTTTGTTATCCAAAGTGTAACCAGCAATATGATCCTTTAACCGAATTGGACGCTTGCGATGTTTGCCAATCACCATTCTAGTTCCAGGCCGAATACCAGCTGCTTCTAATTGAGCAGATGTCAGCTTCGTTTCAATCCAGGCATTTTCCCACTTAACAGTAGTATCTTCCTGCTGGACTTTTTGGGGTGATTCGTGGGAAACGTGACGGGAACCAAAGCTGAGAATACCGTTGATAGTTTCGTTATCTCCCAGTAAATCGACAACGCCTTCGCCGTAAACCCACGGGAAAGAACCGCCAAGTTTGCTGACTTTGACACGACCTTGATCACCAATACTCTTGACAATTGCACCAATTTCGTCTTTATGTGCTGTGATGGCGATCGCTCGCTCTGGGTTTTTTCCTGGAATCTTGGCAATAATATTATCAGCGCGATCGCACCAGACTTCCACACCCAGCGCCGCAAATCGTTGCATTAACAACTGGTTAATCTCAGTTTCTGCACCACTCGGAGAATGGTGCATGATTAATTCTTCAATAATTTCAAATAAGCGATCGTAATCCCACATCAATTAGTTTAGTTTTCAACTGTTATATGAGACAATTGTGCATCAACAACGCGACCTACTGACCTTTTTTGTTGACGCTTCAGCAATCCTACCGCACCAAAAGCACTAAGGGCTAAAATCCCCAAGTTTATCGAAAGTTCAGGAACAGACTTAGCCTCAATCGCCGCCAGTACAGCGTCTGCTACTAACTTATGAGCAGCAGTCGTTGGGTGGAAATCGTCCCAGAAGAGAAACTTGTTGTTAGCTGGATCACATATATCTAGCCTAGATAGACAAGACTCGGTTACATTCGTAAAATCTAATGCACTTGCCTGATTAAATAAAGAAAAAGTATCAATAGAGATGATGTTGAGATTTGGGTTTTGACTCAAAGCGTCCACAGTTTGTGCGTAAACCCAAGTTAAACTCACTAGTCGATTCACTAAGGGTTGCAGGGTTGCGATCGTCAATTGTAGCTGCTGGTACCTGTCCCAAATCTGACAAGTTAAACACCAAAATTTTTTTCGCGCCGATTCCTACTAAAGTATTCAATTTGAGATACTTCCAAACTAAGTACGTCTATTGAGTTAATTTACGTTGTTTTACTTAACTATGCCTCAAAAATTCATCAAACATAAGTAAAAACGCTTAAAAAACTGAGATTTACATTTTCTTGATGAAAAATAAGTATATTACAAATAAATAGCAAAATTTGTCTACTCAAGGGCGGAATTGCCCACTTTTATGTTGATGGTGGACTAACCGCAACTAAATCAGGTAGACTGTCGTAGATATAGCTTTAACTTTGCTTTAATTTCAAAGCCTCAGTAGCCGAAACACCCTCACCTTGAGTACCGAAATACCACAAAGCCGTAGCAGCCTCAGCACGAGTTACTGGTTTTTTGGGTTGAAATAGAGTCGTATAACCAAACACCCGCCGAATATTTGATTGTTCGCCATTTTGGTAATCAGCCAGCACTGCTCTTAAAGCCTTAGAGTCAATTCTCGCTGCGTCTTGGAAACCCCAGCTTTGTTTGACCGCATCTAAGTTAGCAGAGGGTAAAGCTTGGCGAGTATCTAGGGGTAATTTCCACAGCAGCAACTGTTCCCGCGTTAGAGGTGCATCAGGACGAAATAAAACTACTGTAGAATCTCCAGACAAAGGACTGGGAATTAATCCAGCTTCGGCTAATCCCTGAATTGCTGGGAAATCAGGGTCTTTTGTTGACACATCACTAAAAGCTGGTTGAGTACTTTCTGATGCCAAGCGAATCTGTTTAGCTGGATTGTTAGTATACACAGCATTGTTAGCAGCAATTAGCCAACGGGCATATTCCCGATGTGTAACGATTTTACCGGGTTCAAACTGATTAGTTGTGGTAGTGGAGTTGCTCTTAGTTATCTTTGCTTCTAAAGACAAAACACCTAATGCAGCCAAGTCTTGGATATGTTGCTGCCATTCTTGTGGTGCCTTATTCAAATCGTTGAATACCTGAGATTTAGGGGTGGCTGTAGGGATTGTTTGGTTATTAGCTGTGCTTGGTGGCTGTGCTACCAAGTTTGTGGGTGGTATTGGGCCAATGAATTGTGAATTGCCTGGTTGAGGAACGGCGTTAGCAGTTTCGTTAGGATTTGTAGTTGAAGTAGGTTGTGCTGATGCTGTACTATTCGGTACGTAATCAATCAGTAATTCAGTGGCTGTTTGGGGTTGATTAGGTGTGGCATTAGTAACTGATTTGGGCTGGATGGAAACCTTCAACAGCAAATCGTTGCGACGTGCCTCAAAAGCCCCCCCGGCATCATCTGTCGGCTGTTGTAAAATCTGCCAGTTATTTGTTTGAAACTGGCTGCGATAAAAACTAGCAATAAAATTACTGGGGTCAGAACTTAACCAACGAGTTGAGATTTTGTTTTCTGAGCCACTAGCAGGTGTAACTTCCTGTAGTTTGGCATTGGAATATAAAGGGATATCTTTAGGAAAATCAGATGGTAACTGAACTGCTGATTTATTTTGCTGTGCTTGCGGTTGATTACCTTGAGATTCTCCAAAGACAACTCCATCGCTTTGCAGTTTCGGATCTGCCGCCAAAGATTGCTCAAGGTTTTTGGCGACTGGACTATTAGCACACGCTGTTAACGAAGTGAGTATAACAGCCCAAATTAGAAATACAGCTGGACGTTTACAGGGAAGCACAGGAAATCACAAATTGAGTTTTCAATTCCTACCCTAGCGCAGACTGTCCATTAAATGGGTATGGGGCATAGAGAAGAGATAAGGTAGACAAGGGAAAGACTTGTTCAATAATTCTCCGTTATCCCCTCGTCTCCCCTGCTCTCTTCTGACTCTATGTATCACCAAAAGACACTACCGACTCACTACGTCTTCTTCGTAAATTTCTATGTTGGTGATCATATCTCCAAAAATGAGTAAACGGTAGCAAAAGCTACCGTATTGTCTTCGTTTTACAGCCATTAGGTTTTGATAATTCCTATGCTTATTTATAGAGTTCCCTAAAATTCTGGAAAACTAACATTTTTGGAAAAAAAATATAAATAAACCTGAAATCCTTGCTAGACAAGAGTTTTATAAGTTGGGAGTTCGTAGTAAGGACTTTAGGATTTAGATGAGGACTAGAGCCACCGACTACAAACCGAGCAATACTAGATTGTGAACCAATTTTTCAGAGAGTTATCTAAATATCCAAATTGTAGAGCAGATAATTAATTGATAACTGGTCAAAAAACAGTTTAGCTAGCAAAACCTTGAATCTACTTCCAGATGCACTAGTTGTAATGCGATCGCCAAGCAACTGAAGTGATAGACTAGGAATAAAGCTCCCCTTAGCCTCACCCAAAGAGGAGAATAGATCGAGTTAACTAACACTGGCTGACAATCGATTCTGAAAATTATTCATCTGACGATGGTAATGTGAGTCAGGCAATAGCTGAAAAATGCCAGTGTTAAACAATTCCAGGAACTTAGCGTAAGTTCGTTATTCTTGGCGACTGGGGTAATAGGTAAAGCAGTCAAGTGTCGCAGCAGTTTCCCTATCTCTAAATTGATTTTCTGGAGAAAGTGCTACTTGTGCTGTAGTCAAGACTTTATTAACAGCCTCGAAAACAGTGAGTACTTCCTCTAAAAGTGCGCTCGCCTCTATGTTATCCAAAACTTTCCCTCAATCAACCCATCCCCTGTTATTCTTGGATAGGGCTGTGGTTCTTTTAGGAAAGCTGGAAGGTGCGCTTCGCAAGTTATAGAAGTAGTACAGAGTTGGCTTTGGCTGTTTGTCCCAATGCCTAGTTAATGATTGGCTAGAAGCGAAAAAGACACTTCATCAAATGCACTGGCGGTTGAGAAAACCCTCTACAAACTTGGTCTGAACAGTTAACAGCTTCCTGATAGATTAGATACAATCAGCATCTGTGTTTTCTTGGGCGTAGGCGTAGCCCGTCGTAGACATCGCTTGCTGAAAGCGAGTACTCAAAATGACATGGTGCTGCACTAGCCGATCTGACATAGTATTAAACCTTTCACCTGCTGGCTCTGGCGAAAATTTTTGATTCAGGGCAAATTAAGACTTATATTCAAGGGGCTTGGGTGTTTCTTGGAGATGAAGTTAACCAAAAGGGAGCAAAAGGCTGAAAAAGATATATCTGATGTCAAAAACGCAGATCGGATAGGAGTATGAAAATCTAAAATAGATATTAAGAAGAAAAAACAACGACCATCGACAACCGTCAGTCCTTTTTACTTTCTGTAAAGCGTCACCGGGTTGTTACCAGTGCTGAAACACGATTACATGCAAGTTTCCCAGGATCAGCCTATTTATTCTGAGGCTCCACTCCAGCTGTTACTGTTTGTCGATGGACGCCCCAAGTCCCGTCAACAGGTGCAGCGAATACGTGCTTACTTAAAAGAATTGCAGGCTGAGTATAGTTTTGAACTTCAAACTATTGATGTTGGTCAACAACCTTACTTAGCAGAACACTTTAAATTGGTAGCAACGCCAGCTTTAATCAAAATTCACCCGGAACCACGACAGGTTTTGGCTGGGAGTAATATCATAGCGCAATTGAAAAACTGGTGGCCTCGCTGGCAAGCCGCTGTAGACGCCTACTTAAAATTACAGGAAGACTTACAAGAACGGGTAGACGATACTGTTAGGGCGACATCACCCAAATCCACCATCCGTTCAGTTGCTGTTTCTGCCGAACTCATCCGACTCTCAGACGAAATTTTTCGCTTAAAACAGGAAAAAGATAACCTCCAAGAGCAGCTACAGTTTAAAGATCGGGTGATTGCGATGCTGGCACACGATCTTCGCAATCCCCTAACTGCCGCCGCGATCGCCATAGAAACTCTCCAATCTAACTACAATTTAGAAACAGGCCAATTTGAGCGCCTCAAACCATCCTTGACGGCGCATCTATTAAAACAAGCCCGTAATCAAACTAAGATCATCGATCGGATGATTGCCGACCTTTTGCAGGTAGGTCGTGGCAAAGATACAGAATTTCCTATACTACCACAAAAGGTACAGCTAGGTAAACTGTGCTTAGATGTACTAGAAGAATTGTGCGATCGCTACACCGCCAAATCTCAAGAGGTAGAAACGGATATTCCCAATGACTTACCTTATGTATATGCTGACCCAGAACGCATCCGCCAAGTGCTAGTAAATCTGTTGGATAATGCGATCAAATACACTCCAGAAGGTGGCAAGATTAGCATTGCCGGATTGCACCGCACTACTCAAAAAGTTCAGTTTAGTATTGGCGATACTGGGTCTGGTATTCCTGTAGAAAATCGCGATCGCATCTTTGAAAACCACTTCCGCCTGCAACGGGATGAAGGTACAGAAGGTTACGGCATTGGACTTTGTTTATGCCAACGCATCGTTCTGGCACATTATGGCCAAATTTGGGTGGATTCTGCCCCCAATAACGGAGCATGGTTTCACTTCACTTTGCCAGTTTATCCTTCTTAGGTATTGGGCATGGGGCATGGGCTTAATCGTTCACAAATGACAAATGACAAATGACAATTAAGAACTTGAGACAAAGCGATCGCGTCCCCCGGCTTTTGCTTGGTAGAGTGCTTTATCTGCCAGCACGATCAACTCTGAAGGTGAAGATTCCCAAGTCGGGACAACAGTTGCCACGCCCATACTGAGAGTGACGTGCTGACTCACCGCAGAACCGTCATGAACAATTTGCAAATCTTTGATTCCCGCTTGGATCACCGCGGCAACGTGAAGTGCGCCAGATGCAGGAGTGTATGGCATAATTACAGCAAATTCTTCGCCACCATAACGCGCTACTAAATCCTGATGTTTTTGTGCCTTAAGGCTTAAGACAGCACCCACCTTTTGTAAACATACATCCCCTGCCGGATGGCCATATTTATCATTATAAAATTTAAAAAAGTCGATATCACACAAAATCATTGACAAGGGAAATCCCTCTTGTGCGAGATTAATCCATTGAGTATTGAGATAATCGTCAAAGCGGCGACGATTAGCCAACTCAGTTAAGCCATCTACATTGGCAAGGTGATGCAAAGCTTCGTTTGCCGCCTCTAACTGTTTGTATACTTGTGCTTGCTGTAGCAGTCGGCGCAACCGCTGGCGTAATACAGGCCAGTGAATTGGCTTAGTGACATAATCACTCGCTCCCGCTTCAAAAGCACGGTTTACAGATTCCTCATCGTCCAAGCATGTGATCATCAAGATGGGAGTGCGCTCCCATATCTTAGAGATGACCGTATTGTTAAGGGTCGAGTCAGTATCAAAGGTGGCAAGGGCTGAGATTAAATTATTCCTGACAATCTGGAGCAAGTGTTTACAGCAAGTAAAGCCATCCATCACAGGCATTACAGCATCTAGCAAAACTATATCTGGTTTGATAGTCTCGTAGGCATCTAAACACTGCTTACCATCATTGACCTCGACCACTCGATAACCTTCTTGTTCCATTGCTTTACGCAACAATACCCGGATGGTCTTGTCATCATCAGCCACTAGAATCAGTGGTGGTTGTTTAGAAACAGAAAATGGGCTTATACCTGACATGAGTTGCCTTCCACTTGCGGGACTATCCTGAAAAAGGCTGTGCAACTCAATCGCATGGGGGCGATCGCTATTTTCATCAATGCCAGGATTTGCGGCAAAGGTGTGTCTGGCTTCACAATCAACTGTTTTTTGACAATGGACTGCCTAATGTTGTTGGGCCAAGCAAGCGGTAGATAAATAAGTTGCATAGACAATCTGTAATTGGAACACGAAGGCAATTGCTACCTTATTGTTCAGCGATGGTTATGGGAGGAAATGTTACTTTTATATTTCCCTATTGTTAAAGTCAAATTACGATTTTTTTGAGAATTACAAATACACAGCTTAATTCTTGAGTTGTGTAGTTAGTTGAGAAACCTAGCGATCCAGAGCAAGGCAATTGCCAAATTACCTTCAGAAGATAGTTAATACTAAGTACTAATATCACCTGACTGAAATTTATTTAGTCTATTCGACAAGGCTTGCTGAGGTTTAGTATAATTACATAAGATTGAGATTTAACTTAGTTTAAAGCTTTATTTTCAAGTGACTCTATAACCATTTCGTTCTAGCCATAAACCCCCTACAACTACAGCTTTGCAGATCATACTCAATTCTGTTTTAACGAACTATAACCTTTTCTTAGTCGTTTTTAGACGAATGAGTCCGATTAGACTCAGAATCAATTCTGAGGCAGATGAAAATGAAATAGCGCTGTAAGTCGTTCTGGGCTAATAAATGAAGTGAAATTTTTATTTAATTAGGTTCAGTATATCTAGTTATCTAAAAAATAGACTGTTTTTTTGGAAAGATAGCAATTTAGTAGCTAAGATTATATGTTACTACCATGTACTAAATTAAGATTAATATTTTGAACAACTAATCCTCTAACTGCTTTACAGACAGCACATAAAAGTGCTATCTTTTTGACTACACAAACAAGGAAAAGTTCTTAGAAAAATAGTCTAAACATCTTGACATTCGCTAAATATTTAAAATGCCAGACTCATTAATGTATCAGCAGGATAATTTTGTTGTTCTCGAAACAAATCAACCAGAACAATTTATGACACCATCAGAGTTATTAGAAAAGCTCAAAACAACTCTTCAACAACTCATAATTCAAGATTTGCCGCCTGACTTGCAAAAATTCGATACTGTGGAAGCTCAAGCACAATATTTACTTGACACTAGCTGCAAATTAGATATTAGCCCTGGGCAATATTTACAGTGGTACGCAGTTCGTTTAGAAAAGTAAGTTTTTGGTTAAGTGCTTAAGAGAAGCCCTAAAGATTTTAAGTAAAAGTTGCTGCTCAGATTCCCAACTTTTTGAAGAAGTCGGGGATATAAATCGTGGTTAAGGGAATTCCAAAAAGAATAATTACTAATTCATAATTCCTAGTTAAAGACACTGTACATTAGTCCAAACACTCATCAAAAATTTAGTGGTCAACAAGAGAATGGAGAGTACAAGAGCTACCACTAATTGTAATTATGAATTATTAATTATGTTGACTGTTGCAGAGATATGGGTAACAACAAGTCATAAAGGAATGAAGTTTGGGTAACGATAATTTTTGCTCTTGACTATTGACTATTGACTACTGACTAGTGATTCTTTTTGAATATTGATTAGTGCTAGCTCAATTGTATTTTCAGATGGCTGCGTTATTTGAATTTCCAATCCAGGACCAAAATAATTGGTCATTTTTTCATGCTTTTTTTGCCATACATCAATTGGTATTAGCTGTGAATCAAATTCTAAAATTAGGGCATAGCTCCCATTAACTTCTGTTTCTCGTAACCCTGTGACTATTGGCCGTTCCTGGTCAGTGGGACTCAAACCCAGAAAAGAAAGTGTTGTATCTAGATGAGCATCTTGACCGTAGCAATATCGGGTGATGTCTTTGCGAATTTTATTTTGCGTATCAGTTGCTTGCTGCTGGCGCAGTATCAATGCTGATGGTGAGGTAGTTTGGCTAAATGGTACTGGCTTAAGTTCATTAGCTTTTAGCGCCAGTCCTCCCAATAATAGAGGAATCCCGTAAAAAAATCCGACAAGATTGAGTGTGGCATTATTATCAGCATAGGCGACGAAGCCAATGATGGTTAATATGCCGCCGATAGTTAGACCGAGTGTTCCCAAAGAGATTTGGCGTAGCATGAGCTTAAATTAGTATAAAGTCTGAATACCTTAGTTTTATTATCATCGGCTATGAGCAACAAATTAGGAAAGAACATCGTCCCCAGGCGCTAGTATTCAACTAACCCTAAATTGCCATATTAAGGCGGTTAGAAACCGCACGCCAGTTGCTCAAGAGCCGAAAGGGAACACACCAAGAACGAACAAGTCAGGCATTTTTGCCCAAAGCACTGGCTTCGTTTAAAGGGGACTTTATCCATCTTTGTCTTTTTGATTTTCAAACACTCAATTTTTCCTTAGTCTACATTCGCGCAGCATCTCGTAGGGAAGGCAAGTGGCTCTAAGTTGACTACTAAGGGCGTATAGTGTCCCAGAATATTAGATTTTGAGTTAACTTTAAATTTAAAGGTAGTTAAAGATAGGAAAAAAATAATGGATCTACAGACTATAAAAGAACGAATTGTCGCAGTTCAAAGTAAACGCGATTACCTATTAAGCTTACTGGAGCAACCAAACCTGGGAACTTTGAGAATTGACGTAAATCAGGCTTTGGAAGAACTGGATGAACTAATTGATGAATTTAGACGCACCATTCCGGTAGAGTAGAATTTATCAAAAATTACGTCGGTTTAACCTCAACTTCAGGCTAGACCGACGTTATTCAGTAGTATCATGTCTTCAAATCCCCAGAATTGGACTAAGCCTGAGTTGGCGAAGCAATAATCACTGCATCATTTATCCTGCCACTGAACCATCACCTGCACGCTGACCCAGCTGCCTAACTAAAGCAACAAGTTCGCTTGTCGGTACATCTTTCTTGCAAACTTCATCAAAGCTAGACATTGCCTTTGTCCCGTGAAAATTTACGTCTTCCACTGAGGAGTAAGCAAGTATCTGGGTGTTTGGAGATATAGCTTTAATGTGACTAGACGCACTCCACCCATCCATGACTGGCATCTGTAAATCTAGAACAATTACGTCAGGATGGCAACGTTTAACCATTTCTATAGCTTCTTCACCATTACTGGCTAAACCTACTACTTGAATATTTTCCTGGCAAGAAAAAACCAATTGTAAGGTTAAGCGAGTCAGTTCGTGGTCATCAACTACTAAAACACGCAAGGTAGAAAGCTCGCAGGATAACATTAACATTGAGGGGAAAGACAAATTTATTCAGAATAACCTCTCTAGTCTATGAGAACAAGTGCCAGCACTGGCTCTATCCTATGGTTGAATAACTTGTTTGAACCTATGATAATAAACAACTTAGACAACTGCTCAAAAAATTCAATTTTTCCAAAAAAAACTAAGTTGAGCTAGTTGTCAAGGTATAAGTAACTTATTTTTTAATCAATCAGGTTGGGACTACACCAGTTGAGCGTAATGCCATGTTCATGAGAATTTTTTGTGAATTAGCTTCTGGAGAATCATCATAAGGACGCCGTTGAATGTAAGTACCATCAGCTTGTAATTCCCAAGCTTGGCGATTATCTGCGAGCATAATTCCCATAATTTCTTGCAAATCTTTAGCAATATCTGGGTCTTTTACTGGGGTAATTACTTCGACTCGGCGATCCAGGTTGCGGCGCATCCAGTCAGCACTGCCGATATAGATTTCCTCCTGTGTATTGTTATGAAAATAATAAATCCGAGAGTGTTCTAAAAAGCGACCGACAATACTGATGATGCGAATGTTTTCACTAATGTCTTTGATTCCTGGGCGTAAACAACAAACACCCCTAATAATTAAGTCGATTTGCACTCCGGCGCGGGAAGCTTCATATAAAGTGCCGATAATTTCTGGATCGACTAGGGAATTCATTTTGGCGACAATCCGTCCAGAAAATCCATTTTGAACATTTTCAATTTCGCGGCGAATTAGTGCTAAAAAGCGATCGCGCATATTCACAGGTGCAACCAGCAACTGTCGATAAGATTTTTGCAGGGAATATCCTGTTAAGAAATTAAATAAATCTGTAATGTCAGCACCCAATTCTTCACGGCAACTAAACAATCCCAAATCTGTATACAATCGTGCTGTTTTAGAGTTATAGTTACCTGTGCCAATATGCACGTAGCGACGTATCCGGTCTTTTTCGCGCCGTACCACCATGACGGTTTTACTATGGGTTTTTAGCCCGACTAAACCATAGACGACATGAACTCCAACTCTTTCTAGTCGTTTTGCCCAGTAAATATTATTCTCCTCATCAAATCGCGCCTTTAATTCCACCAGCACAGATACCTGCTTGCCATTTTCAGCAGCGGCAATTAAGGCGTTGACGATGGGCGAGTCACCAGAAGTCCGGTAAAGGGTCATCTTGATGGCTAACACATTTGGATCGTAGGTGGCATGGGTGATAAAGCGCACTACTGTAGCCGAAAAGGATTGATAGGGATGGTGTACTAGTAAATCCTTTTCTCGAATTACAGCAAAAAAGTCTTTTCCTTCGTCCGTCTCCAGCGCATCTGGATCTAAACTCGGTTCTCTCAGCCTTTGCAGGCGTAACGGTACAACAGATTGGCGTGGTGGATCTTTGAGTTCCGGCAATGGTAAGGACATAAAGTACATTAAATCCCGCAGTCCCAAAAGACCATCTACCTCGTAAACATCACTTTCTGTTAATTCTAAATCTTGCAATAATCGCGATCGCACTATTTCAGGAGTCTGGGATTGAATTTCTAGCCGGACTGGACTCCCACCCAGCCGCCGTTTTCGCAATTCCTGTTCGATCGCTAACAACAAATCATCTGCTTCATCTTCTTCTAAGACCAAATCGGCATCACGGGTAATGCGGAACGGATGATATTCTTGAATGTTCATCCCTGGAAATAGAGATTCTAAGTTATGAGCGATCGCTTGTTCTAAAGGTACTCCAGTCCAGTGGGCAGGTTTTTCGCTGTTCTGATCTCCCAACTCAGGCGGTATCGGTAAAAATCGTGGTAGAACACTAGGGACTTTGATTCTGGCAAAGAATTCTTCTTCGGTGTCTGGGTTCTTGACCACAACAGCCAGATTCAGACTGAGATTAGAAATAAAAGGAAAGGGATGACTAGGATCAACAGCCAGAGGAGTCAAAACTGGAAAAACTTGTTCCTCAAAATAGCTGTTGAGATGAGTCCGCTGCTTTTGATTTAAATCTATGTAATTCAGAATATGAATGCCATGATTTACTAGTAGAGAACGAAGTACTTCCTCAAAATGTTGGTGCTGTTTCTGAAAGTGGGGAGTGAGGGTAGACCTAATATCGTCTAGTTGTTGTTGTGGTGTGCGACCATCGGGAGTTAACAGGCTAACTTTTGCCTCTACTTGTTGCTTTAAACCAGCAACGCGCACCATGAAAAACTCATCCAAATTAGAGTTAAATATTGCCAAAAACTTGAGGCGTTCCAGAAGAGGCGTGCGATCGTCACAGGCTTCATGTAAAACCCTGGCATTAAATTCTAACCAGCTTAACTCTCGGTTAAGATAATATTGTGGATCGCTAAGATTGATGGGGGTAGCGCTTTTCTTAGATTTTGCCATAATGACCTAAGGGCAGGCAGATGTAGCCCATTTTGCTGGGGGACAATAAACATAGTAAGTTAAATGGTGCTTGAGCAAAACGCTAAAGCAATTTTTGGCTGTGCTGATTCTCTACCTCGCTACTGGTAAAGGATAGATATCATACTTAAATCAAAAATCTATTTGTATTTAAATGACTTTAGTCAAAGATTCAAAAATTAACTTGTGTAGGCACGAAAGCCAACATTTATAAGAAATTTTTGGGTGCTTTGTGCGATCGCCTTGCGTATCTTCCAGATAATCACCCTACCTATAACTAGATTTTATAGCCCTTTTCAATTTTGTGGAATATGGTATTGGCGTATAGTTATGTGCCCTTTCAAAATATTGCATCCATACAATAACTGCGATCAGCCTGGGGATTCAAATCGTTGCCCATAGCATATTAACCATAAAGATGCACTTAAGATTTAGCAAAGATATGATATAGCCATATCTGACAATTTTTCACGAATTATTAAGCAGTGTTTACGGAGGAGCGGGGTGTTGGAAGCAGTCTAAAGCCTTACCTCCAGTACTTTCTGGATTTGGTGTTACAAAATCTGGAGTTTAGTAATTATTACCACAGCTTTAATACAGACATTGAGTAGGCACAAGCCTTGCTAAAACGCAGTTTTTATAAGCTTTTTGAAGCTTTTATTCCGATCTACACCAACACTTACATTTATTAGTTTTTTTAATTTATGACCTCTATAATTTATCAAAATTTCAGTTTTATTACTGAGATTTTTTTGGTAGTCAATGGTTATATTGAAAACGTAAAGAGAAACAACACGGCGAGTTTGTTAATCATGAAAATTTCTGCGATCGTTAAAGGAAGCATCTGCTTATTAGGTTTGGTTGGCGTTGGTAATATCCTGGCTGCACCAGCAAGTGCAGATCAAGCAGCAGCCCGTGGTGCTGTAACTATTGTTAGAGCTTCAGGCGCTTCTGTAAGTGTTAGTGGTGAATTAGCTTTGCCTAATAACGCATACTTCCCCGGCCCTTTAACAATTACACCTACTTATGGTACTGGTACAGCAGCTACAGATGATGAAACTGTAGATTCTTTGGAAATAGATCCAGGCACAGCTGACGTTACAAA
The DNA here is from genome assembly GCF_036918245.1 of Nostoc sp. Classification (GTDB taxonomy): domain Bacteria; phylum Cyanobacteriota; class Cyanobacteriia; order Cyanobacteriales; family Nostocaceae; genus Nostoc. The sequence goes on along the minus strand of NZ_JBALEF010000094.1, from coordinate 125,463 downwards.
CCTCTCTGCTAGCAGCAATCCCTTCGTTGCTTCAGCAGCAGCAGCCTTAGACGCAGCTGTAACAGCTGGCGACATTGGCGCACAAGCAGCGATCATTCGGGCTGGTGCTGGTTCTAATGGCTTAGGCGGTTTAGAATAGATTAAGTTTTTGCTTTTGCCTCGTAAGTACTTACAAAATTTTTAGCAGCTGATAGAACAGTTGAAAAAATCAATAGTTCATAGGGAGGAGAAATAGCAATGCTATATCTGTTCCCTATATTTATTTTGTGGCTCAGATTCCCGACTTCTTCAAGAAGCCGGGAATCTTGTTATTCGTCTTGTGCCTCGTTCCCAGTCTCCGACTGGGAATGCCCATTGGGAGGTTCCACCTCCATTATTAGCGGTAGCAGCCCAATGAAGAACATTTCCTTATTAGACCTGGAAACGAGATTTTAAAGCAAATGGAATGAAAGCGTTAAGGGACTTCCAAATAAAAAAATATTCAATTATTTATTGTGGGGTGGGCGTCTCGCCTGCCTTTGTTTATTGGGCGGGCAAGATGCCTACCCCACAATATTGGATAATTTATTTCTTGGAGTTCCCTAATGATTTGCTATCCAACTCCTCATCATCCTTTTACATAGCTTTAGTGATATCAATATAAACCCTGAAACTCTCACTGAATATTGAATAGAGAGCTTACGTAAAAATACGAAGCCTCAAAATGTCCATTTTTCACAAAACGCTCCCAACAAAGGTTTTATATTTTTATACACTGAAAGAAGAAAAGCCAGATAACAAAAGGTTCTGCTTCGACTTCTGCTGGCCGATGCATATTCTGCATTTCTAAGCAAAATCTGGAAACGAGCCTAAGGCGAGAAACATGAGAAGTTTATAAAACATGAATAGCTTATCTAAAAAATTATCTATAATTCTTCGAGGAAGTATTTGCTTGTTAGGTTTAGTGAGTGTAGGAAATTTTTTAGCAGCGCCAGTAAATGCACAACAAGCCACTGCTATTGGTGCTGTTACTCTTATTAGACCTTCTGGTAGTTTTCTCAGTGTCACTGGCGAAGTATTTTTACCTTCTGGCTCTTACTATGACGGAGGTTTAACAATTGCACCAACCTATGGAGGAATAGCAGGTGGAAATGACGAAACCATAACTGGTCTAACTATAACCCCAGCAGTAGTTAAAACTACTACACTCTCTAACCCAAACACATTTATTGATACAGCAGCGAATTTATTAAATAATAGTACTTCTGTTGAAGATGTAACAACTATAATCCGAGCGGGCGCTGGTAATAATGGCTTAGGTGCTTTAGATTAGACAAAATTTATAAATTAAAAACCTTAGAACCTCGACTTCTCAAAGAAGTTGGGGTTCTTCCACATTGTTGTAATAGTTAAATTGTCTTGCTTACCGACATACCGCCAGGAAATAAACTTCCTGGCTAATAGTTAAAGTCCACTTAAGTGGACTTTAATTTTATCTTTTACAGAAGATGGGCATCTAGATTGGTTAAAATCTTGTATTTAGTCCTCTTGAGAGGACTTTAGATATTAGCCTCGGAATTGATTCCGAGGCGGGATGACAACGAAGTGGAAGATTTAAAAGATGTTGGGAATGACAAGGACTTTATTCTGTGGATATTTAGTGCGCTACATTAATGCCATCAAAATCGATAACCACCTTGAAGCTTTAGATCAAATCCATTCTCGCCTGTACCAATTTGAGTTTCTATAAACACACCATTATCTGGAAAATTGTGCCTGAGAATGACTCCATAGTTGTAGCCAGAAACTCGGCTGCTCAAACCCAGATTATTAACACTATAATTTTTTAGATAAACACCAGCAGAAATATTTTTGCTAACTCTGTGTAATCCTTGAAATTCAAAGAAAAGTTCTTTCCCTATCTCTAGGTTTGTCTTTAAATTCAAACCATAACTAGTACTAAATTCTCCATTGAAAAGACCTAAAAATTCCCCATTGCTATTATTCTCAATAAAAGCAATTCCAGGAGATAAGGAAAAACCGAAATTTCTTTCTTGATGCTGATATAAATAACTTAAGTAAGTAGAAAAAGGATTATTTTTATTAGAGGCACTATTCCAGTCAAGTCTCAAGTAGGGTATGTGAGTATTAACAGCTACTGGTTTTTTGGCTGAATTTAACCGTATATCAGTTTTAATATAGTTGACAAGTATATTAGTATAGATACCTAAAGTTGGTTCTTCTATTCCTAAGTTATTATTGGAAACACCTGGTGCCGAGCTAGCATCTATATTAAACCACGTTCCTAAATTGGCACTATAGTTAAAATTTCCAGAAGAACCCGCTGCTAATAATTCAACTGTCGGTAAAGATAGATAACCGTTAAAGTTATTAAAACTAACACCTATTTTGTCAACTCTAGTAAGTTCCATGTAATCGAATGCTAAATCAGCTGCTCGCACCTGGAGCGGTACTATCGTAGTATCTGCTGAATTAAATTTTTGTACAAATTGTTGTCCTTGGGGGTTTGTCAAAACTACTTCTACAGCAGAGGATTCGTTAATAGGTTTAATAGAAGTATCATTTAAAGGAATTGGGTTCCCAATGAAGGTCAAAGGCCCAAACTTTTCATTAGAAAGTCTGAGATCGGAAAAAAATGTATCACCTTCATCTAAAATAGAAATATTTCTTTCAAGAAACTGAACTGCTCGTTTGTGGTTTCCCGTTCTTATTTGCAAGATGCTAGAGTTGTTAGGAGTGACTTGACTGGGAAATGTATAAGTTCCAGATACCTGCTCTAGTCCACTGGCTGCATTGGCATAGGATAAAGTACGATTCAACCTGTTATTGATTTGTCTTCTTTGGTTAGCCGTAGCAGGTGTATTTAAAGGAGTAAAACCTTCTCCATTCTTAAGTTTTTGTCTAGCTTCTTCTAAACCTTGTTGAATATTATCGATTTTAATAGCTTCAAAAACTCCACCTAATAGCAAACCTAATGTAGAGTTCACTGATTGAATAGTATCAATATTAGTATTGCTGAATTTAGCTGTTAGAGATAATCCTGGAGCAGAAAAAATATTAGAATAAGTAGCTTTAATTGCCACTGGGTCATATTGAATTAAACTGCGATTATGAGGATGGCTAACATAAATTCTGTGCCAATCAGAACTTTCTTGAGTTTGAGATAGTGTCTCAAATACAGGTTGTCTTCTCCCTAAAGATAGCCACTGTAAAGAGTTAAGATAATGAAAGTCTTTCTCGGATTGAGAGAGAAAAGGATTGACTGCTACATTTAATAAATCAAAGTTATCAAATTTTCCAAGTTGAGCAACCTTAATACCTGGAAAGGAAGAGACAGGAGCAGTAAAACCAAAACCTTCTCCTGTCAAAATGTCTCCCCAGAAGATACCAGCAGCTTCTAGAGCATTCTTAGGAATAATTTCACCCACCTTGAGTTGAACATTTCCATCATCTAGCAAAGGTTGTATATTGGTCGTTGGAAAGCCTTGCAGAATTTTAGGAGCATTGATAGCATCTAAAGCTTGAAATAAAGCTTGTCCACCGTCAACGCTCAAAGTAGAGCCACTACCAATAACTGGAATAGGATTTTTTAAAACTGTGACATTAGGATTGTTTACGTCAATCCCACTATTAATAATAACTCTGCCAGCCGGTATACCTTCAGGATTTATCAATTGTCCTGCTATTGAAATTACAGAAAAATTATCAGTATCAACTTCTCCAGCTAAACTCTGAAAATCTGTAGGTATGGCGAACAGAGTTTGCAATCCCCAAAATGCCTGTTGTGAGGTAACATTTTGGGTAATATAAGTATTAGTTTGTCTTCCTTGAGAGAGGATACCGACTTGGGAGCCTTTAGTTTCAACTACTATTCTATTGCGATCGAGAACCCAGTAAAACTGGTCAGCCTTGGGAAATTTGGCATAAGTAAACTTATCAATAATCTGATTGTCTCCAGAAAATCTTACTCTTATATCCGTATCTATATAATTTTCATTTTTATTTGGCTTAAATAATTCTGTGGAAAAAGTAAGGTTATCTGTAGGGTTAACAATCCAAGGATATTTATTGGCGCTAAATGTTAGGGCATCAAGAATTACTATTTTTTGGATTGCTTGTGGTTGCTTTTTTGTTCGGCGTAGTTTTTCTATTAGTATTTGTTGCTGGGGTGTGTATGGTTTTGATGGATTTGAATTTGATGGTTGAATTGTATTTGGTTGGGGTTTTTCTTCATCTTCTTCAGGTAGCTTGGGAGGTTTGTCTTTGTATTCTTCAATTGGGATAACGTCAGCAATGGTGAATTTTCGTAACTGTTTTGGTTTCTTTAAGTTAGAGTTAGACTTTCTTAAAGCCTGTTTTAACAGTTCTTTACCTTGAGAGTTATCTATTTCTTTATCGGACTTGATTAATAATTTGTTATGATTAGCGATTAAATCAATATTGTTTTGCCTGTCTATGTCTAGAGCGATCGCAGATAATTTAATAAATATAATTTTGTATAAAATTGTTGAAGATAACAAACAAATTACAAGAATTCTTACATTTTCTTTTAAGCTCACTAGGGGAATATTGATGCTTTTCTGATTTGGATTTTTCAATGTTTTCAGAATAAAGTTTTTGGCGATTCAAACTATTGAGCATTAGCTAATATCGAAAATTAACCATTATTTAATACTTGGTCTTTGAATTTATTATTGATTTATTTGATTCGATGGATTCAACAGTGTTTCAGTAAATATATATAGTCAAAAAAGTTTGATTTCTTATCCTGTCCGCAAATAATAAAATAGGATTAAGCAGATTTACTGCAACAAGAGTGTAATTCTTGAGCAAAAATTCAACCTCAGCAAAATCACCACAACTCAAAAATTTAGCTATTAATTAGCCGTATAAATACGTAATTTAAGCCGATTAACTTAAAAAATGGAGTAAAAAATATACTTCAGGCTACTCGCTGCCGTCTATCAATTTGATACACTTACATGACTGTCGTATTACTACTGCTGTTTGCTAGTGGAGTTTATTTATACATCCGCAGTAGACTGATTGACTTAGATATTACGAAAAATACTTTTCAACCATCCTTTAAGAATCGCTTTTAACAGACTTTCCTGAACAGCCAAAGGTGAGAAAGGGATTAAAAATTATTAAAAAAGGTTAAGCTATTCTTGAGATAATCATGCTGCTGACTGAATATCACATTTAGATTTATTAAAAAAAGTTAATGAAAGCTCGACATATTGATACTGAAGCTGTAAGGTTAGAAGCCCTCCGCCAGTATCAAATTCTTGACACCGAACCCGAAGAAGCCTACGACAATCTTGCTCAGTTAGCGGCATTTATTTGTGGCACTCCCATCTCTTTGGTAAATTTTTTTGATGAAAACCGTGAATGGTTTAAGGCAAAAGTAGGTTTAGATGTATCAGAAATGCCCCGGAGTGTTGGGTTATCTTACCTTTGCCAAGAGCAGCGTAATGTTGTGGTGGTTACTGATACCCTAGCTGATGAGAAGTTAGCAAGTAATCCGCTAGTACTTGGCTATCCATATATACGGTTTTATGCAGGTGTACCCTTAATTACTCCGAAGGGAGATATGTTGGGAACTCTGTGTGCAATTGACCAAGTTCCACGAGAACTAAGCCAAAAACAAGTGGAGGCGTTTGTGGGTTTGAGTCGCCTGGTAATCGACCAACTCGAACTCAGGCGTCATGTAAGAGAAGTATCTAAAGTTACTGAGAAACTAGTGGCGCACGAGCAAGCAGCTCGTGCCCAATCTGAAACCGCCAAAACCCGCATTAGCAATCTTCTCGAAAGTATCACTGATGGTTTTTTTGCCTTGGATAAAAAGTGGCAATTCACCTATATTAATGGCCAAGCAGAACGGCTGTTACAAAAAACTCACAATGAGCTTTTGGGTAAAAACATCTGGGAGGTGTTTCCAGAAATTATCGGCACAACATTTGATTGTGAATATCACAGGGCAATCTTAGAACAGGTTAGTGTCGAATTTGAGGAGTTCTATCTGCCACAGCAGCAGTGGCTTAAAGTTCATGCCTATCCGGCAAAAGACGGCTTGTCTGTTTATTTCCAAAACGTTACTGAACGACGGAAAACAGCAGAAGCACTACGAGAAAGTGAAGAACGTTGGCAATTAGCATTACATGGTAATAATGATGGTATTTGGGATTGGAACCTCAAGACTAATGAAGTGTTCTTCTCAACTCGATGGAAGGAAATGCTCGGCTATAAAGACCACGAAGTTTCCAACCGTAGGGATGAATGGACAAAACGAATCCATCCCGATGAGCAAGATTGGGCACTTCAGGCTTTCCAAGACCACTTTGCTAAGAAAACACCGTTTTACGTCTGTGAATATCGAGTCCAGTGCCAAGACGGCAGCTATAAATGGATTCTAGATCGAGGACAGGCACTTTGGGACGCATTGGGTGATCTAGTGCGGATGGTTGGTTCTTATACTGATATCACGGATCGCAAGCGGGCAGATGAAGAATTAAAGCGGCAAAATCTGCGATCGCAACTATTTGCTGAAATTACCCTGAAAATTCGAGAATCTTTACAAATAGATGAAATTCTTCAAACCACTGTCACAGAGGTACAAAAATTACTGCAAGCTGACCGAGTGTTAATTTTTCGACTGGAACCTGATGGTTCGGGAACAGTGGTACAAGAGGCAGTGCTGCCTGGTTGGCCGGTAATTCTAGGAAAAAATCTTTTTGACCCCTGTTTTAAAGAAGAATATATAGAAAGATATCGCCAGGGGAGAGTAAGTGCCCTTGAAGATATTGAAGCTGCTCATATCCAACCATGCCATCGAGAATTTCTTCAGCAGTTTGCTGTCAGGGCTAATCTGGTAGTGCCGATTCTTGTCAGGGACGATATTTGGGGCTTATTACTAGCTCATCAGTGTGGCGCACCTCGACAGTGGAATCAGTTTGAGATGGATTTGTTACAGCAATTAGCGAATCAAATTGGGATTGCTTTATCTCAGGCACAACTATTAGAAAAAGAAACCCAGCAAAGTCAGGAACTGACTCGTTCTAATGCAGAATTAGAACAGTTTGCCTACGTAGCTTCTCATGATTTACAAGAGCCATTGCGGATGGTAACTAGTTATTTACAACTGCTGGAGCGGAGATACAAAAACAAACTGGATGCCAATGCGGATCAGTTTATTGCCTACGCAGTAAATGGGGCCAGCCGGATGCAGACCCTAATCAACGATTTGTTAAACTATTCCCGCGTCAGCACTCGTGGACAACCTTTTGTGCCAGTTGATTGTAGTATTGTCTTAGAACAGGTGCTGATTAATCTTCAAGTTGCGATCGCGGATAGTAAAGCAGTTGTCACTTATGATACTCTACCTGAAGTGATAGCTGATGCTACTCAACTGACACAAGTATTTCAAAACCTGATCGCCAACGCGATCAAGTTTTGCCAGAATCAGCAGCCACGAATTCACATCGGAGTAGAGAAGAGAGATGCAAATGCAGATGGGGAAGATTTAAATTCTATCCCGTCGGTAGATGAATGGTTGTTCTGGGTGCGCGATAATGCGATTGGTTTGGAATCCCAGTATGCAGAACGAATTTTTATAATTTTTCAGCGCTTGCATGGTACAGGCAAGTATCCAGGTACTGGAATTGGTCTGGCAATTTGTAAAAAAATTATAGAACGCCACGACGGCCGGATCTGGGTTGAGTCAAAACCGGGTCAAGGCTCGACTTTCTACTTCACAATTCTAGATAGAGATATTAAGCTATCGTGACCACCTTAACAGCGATTATGCCTATTCAGATTTTGTTAGTAGAAGACAATCCTGGGGATGCCCAACTCACACGCATCGCCCTGGAAGAGAGCAAAATCTCGATTCACCTGAACGTGGTCGAAGATGGTGTAGAGGCAATGGCATTCTTGCGAAAACAGGAAAAATATGTCAAAGCAGCCCATCCAGATATTGTGTTGCTCGATTTCAACCTGCCCAGAAAAGATGGGCGGGAGGTACTGGCAGAAATTAAAGGAGATGAAAACCTCAAAAGAATTCCTGTAGTCGTTTTGACGACTTCCCAGGCTGAAGAAGATATCCTCAAAGCCTATAACCTTTTTGCCAACTGTTATATAACTAAGCCAGTAGATTTCGATCAATTCGTTAAAATTGTCCAATCAATAGAAAATTTTTGGTTTGCGATCGTAAAACTGCCACCGGAGTAATGGAAATGGCAGGTGAAAATATTAAAGTTTTATTAGTAGAAGATAACCTTGGTGATGTCTTTTTATTACAGGAGTTTTTAAAGGAAGTTACCACAGTTGTAGTTGATTTGAACCGCGTTGTGCGGCTTTCAGAAGCATTTGACTACCTAGCAAAGGAAATTTTTGATGTAATTCTGTTAGACCTCTCGCTGCCAGATGGCCAGGGACTGGAAACCTTTGTCATCACTCACAATCACGCAAAAGCCACTCCGATAATTGTGCTCACGGGTATAGACGATGAAACCCTGGCAATTAGGGCAATGCAGGAAGGAGCGCAGGATTATTTGGTAAAAGGGCAAGTAACCGGCGACTTGCTGGTGCGCTCAATGCGTTATGCGATCGAACGTCAACGCGCAGACAACGCACTGCGACAGAGTGAGGAACGATTTCGGGTTGCCCTCAAAAACTCTCCAATCTTTGTCTACAACCAAGATAGGGAGTTACGATACAGCTGGGTTTACAATCCCCCCTACGAATTGACTGTTGAGGAAATGTTGGGCAAACAAGACTTGGATCTGATCCCAGTTGAAGATGCTCAACGTCTCATTACAATTAAACGTGGAGTATTAACCACAGGCATAGGAACGCGAGAAGAAGTATCAATTACTATCAAAGATATAACTCGATATTACGACTTAACTATCGAGCCACTACGGAATGAAACCCAAGAAGTTGTCGGGGTGACATGCGCTAGTATAGATATTAGCGATCGCCAAGCTGCGCTACGCGATCGCAAATTGGCAGAAGAAAAAATTCGCGAACAAGCAGCATTACTAGATGTCACCACAGATGCCATTTGCGTCCGAGATTTAAACAATCAAATTATTTTCTGGAACAAAGGTGCAGAAACACTTTACGGCTGGCAAGCTAAAGAGGCTTGGGGTAAAAATGCTAGCGAACTTTTGTATGACGAACCTTCACCGGAAATTGAAGCGGCTCTATTGCAAGTTATTAGTAAAGGTAAGTGGCAGGGCGAATTAACTAAACTTACAAAAACTGACAAAGAAATCCTTGTGGCTAGTCGCTGGAGTCTGGTTTGCGATGAACGAGGGAAACCCAAATCAATTCTCACCGTTGACACAGATATTACCGAGAAAAAGCACCTAGAAGCCCAATTGTTTCGTGCCCAACGCCTGGAAAGTATTGGTACTTTAGCTAGTGGTATTGCTCACGACCTCAACAACATCCTGACACCGATTTTGGCAGGAGCGCAACTGCTACCGCTGAAATTTCCCGATGCAGATGAGCGGACTCGTCATCTACTAGAAATTTTAGAAATCAACGCTAGACGCGGTGCTGATTTGGTCAAACAGGTGCTGTCCTTTGCGCGGGGTGTAGAAGGGAAGCACATCACTTTGCAACTCAGACATATAATTGTGGAAATTGCCAAGATACTTAAAGAGACATTTCCCAAATCGATAGACATCAGCACCGATGTACCGCAGAATTTGTGGATGGTTTCTGGAGATAGTACTCAACTGCATCAAGTGCTGATGAACCTCTGCGTTAACGCCCGCGATGCTATGTCCAATAGCGGTACTTTGAGTATCTCTGCCGAAAATATATTGATTGACGCAAATTATGCCCGCATGAACCTAGAAGCCAAAGAGGGGCCTTACATAGTGATTACTGTCTCCGATACTGGAGTTGGGATTCCTAAAGAAATGCTAGATAGAATTTTCGAGCCATTCTTTACTACAAAAGATGTTGGACAAGGCACTGGTTTAGGACTTTCCACAGTATTGGGGATCGTTAAAAGTCACGGAGGTTTTGTGAACGTGTATAGTGAACCGGAAAGTGGCACTAGCTTTAAGGTTTACTTGCCAGCAGTGGGGGGAATAGAAACACTCAGTCCCGAAAATTTGCCACCACAGACAGGACATGGAGAATTGATTTTGGTTGTGGATGATGAAGCCGCCATTCAAGAGATTACGATAACATCATTAGAAGCTCACAACTACAAAATCTTAGTTGCCAGTGATGGCATTGAGGCGATCGCGCTATATGCTCAAAATAGAGACAAAATTAGTGCCGTCCTCATGGATATTATGCTGCCCTCACTGGATGGTTTAACAGCCATGCGTACCTTGCAAAAAATCAACCCCCAAGTCAGAATTATCGCCAGCAGTGGACTTATGTCTGACAATAAGCTTAGTGCAGTAGCAGCTATTGGTGTCAATACATTTTTGTCGAAGCCCTATACTGTCAACGAATTATTGCTTTCTTTACAGAAAGTACTATCGTGAGTCAAGTAATGACGTAAGTATACTGTTAGCTGTGAGTACAAAACGCTGCTTTATTGATGTGGGTGCAAATTGCTTGGATTTGATATGATTGAGCATCCGTTAACACACTCCTTTTACTGATACTTACAGCTTGGCTAAATCAATATGCCTCGGTTTCTTAGGTTAATCATCAATATAGTAGTTTTAGGTGCATTGTTACTCATATCCCAGCAAGTTTGGGCGCAAGATTGGCGTCCGGTTCGCGGTGGCATCCCTTTCGGTATCAGTGGTATAGCTTTGATAGAGCAACAAAGCAATAGGCTCGATTTTCTGATTGTCCATGACAACAAACAAAAAAACCAAGGTCGTTTAGCAATTATTACCATTAAGGGTAAAAGGCAGCCTGAATATTTCCCCTTGAATTGGCCAAATAATACAGAATTGCCCATCGACTTAGAAGCTTTAACATCTGTTCCAGAGAAAACAAAATCTTCTTTTATCGCTTTAAGCAGTTCTGGGAAAGCTTATCACATCAGGTTCGAGCCTGCCAACAAAACCATCTCAGTTCTCAAAGAATTCAGTCTACCAGAAATTATTCAAGGAAATAATTTTGAAGCATTTGGATTACAAAATATAGATGGTAAATTAGTTGCTATTTGGGGGCATCGAGGTGAAGGAGAACAACCAGCAACTATTTTTTGGGGAATATTTGACTTGGCTAAATATCAAATTACCCTCGCAGGTTCTGCCAATCTGAAAGTACCGTTTCCATCTGGAAATGTTCGCCATATTTCAGATATTAAAGTAGACCCTGTAGGAATTGTATATATCACTTCAGCAAGTGATGCCGGAGATGATGGCCCATTTCAGTCAGCTGTGTATGTCGCTGGTTACTTGGGATTGTGTGGCAACAAAATTGTATGGCGGCAAAATTCTCAATTTATTCCTCTCTACCGCTCTGATTATCACAAAATTGAAGCTATGGAACTTGTTCCCGGTGCAGAAGGCGGTGTAGTGGTTGGTACAGACGACGAGAATTTGGGTTCTTCTGTGTACATTGTGGGTGGAAGTAGCTGAACAGAGATCGGCAGAAGAAAGGAAGGACGATCAATCGCTTGTCCTGCTTTTACTGGAGCAACGGGTGGGGCAGTTATCGCAAATTGAGAGCGATGCTTGCGGGGGGCTACGCCTACGCATTTCTACCTTGAGCTTGGAAGGACTGGAAGCATTGGCATTAGCACTGCTGGATTTTTCATCAATGGCAGACTTCACAACAGGAGGCATCATAGCTGGTTGCTAGAGGAACTCAGAGGGCAAGAATCATCGTTCATTCTAGACCTAATAAAGGTTTAAAGGTACAGACCAGGACTAAGATTTAGGAGTAGCAGCTGGTAAGTGAAATTTAAACTGATACCAATTATTTAGAAATAATGATGAACCCCAAGACTTATAAAAAACTAGTTGTCAAACAGTTGAGCCGAGATTTTAGAAGCGCTGTCGATATTGTTGAAGCTGATTTTCCTATACCTGCTCCCAATGAGATTGTCGTGCGTAATTTGTTTGCTGGAGTGAATGCTTCCGATGTCAATATTGCTGCTGGTGTGTATTTTGTAAATACACCACCATTCGATGTAGGAGTTGAAGCTGGATCTGTTGTCGTTGCTCTTGGTAAGAATGTACGACATCTGAACATAGGGGATCATGTTATTACTTTTCAAATAGGAGGTGGATACCGGGAGTATTTTGCAATTGATGCTACTCAAGTTATTCCAATTAAAGAAGCGACTCCAGAAATACTGACTGTTGTAGCCAGTGGAATGACTGCTGCAATTGGTTTAGAAGTTGTTGGAGAAATCAAAAGCAGTGATGTGGTATTGGTAACAGCTGCAGCGGGTGGTACGGGTAGTTATGCTGTCCAACTCGCCTTGCTTGCAGGTGCTCATGTGATTGGAATATGCCGATCGCAAGCAAAAGTTGAATTTCTCAAGCAGCTTGGCTGTCATCGAGCGATTAATTACTCTCAAGAAAATCTTGATGAAGTTCTCAAAAAAGAATATCCCCAAGGCATTGACTTAGTTTATGAATGCGTTGGGAGTGAGTTGTTTGATATATGTGTTGATCACCTGGCACAGCGCGGTAGATTAGTTATCGTCGGATATATTTCTGAATACTTATCATCAGAACTAGAGTTGGTAAACCGTCCGAGAATATACAACAAATTACTATGGAAATCAGCCTCACTACGCGGCTTTCTCTTCGTTGACTATTCAGAATATTTACAAGAGAAACAGTCTCGACTGATGGAATTATTATCGACAGGTAAAATTAAACCTGCTGTTGATTCAACAGAATTCAGAGGAATAGAGTCTATCGTTGACGCTGTGGAATACTTATATAGTGGTCAAAATTGCGGTAAAGTTATTGTTCGTTTTTAACAACAATTATTAGCTTATACCACCCATAAAAACTAACAACTGACTAATGACACTAAAAAGCACTCCCCTTTTGGAGAGCGCCTTTCATTTTATTTGACCTAATTAGGGCTTGCAACTATATTTTGGGTAAAGCTTGTTTACTTGCGATCGCCAACAAGTTTCCTTAAACATCAATATGCATATATCGAATACTTTGTCAATATTTTTAGGGCGATCGCAACTTAGTGTAGGTTGGCCATTATCTGATTGATAACGACCACTGAATTAGTTACCCCTACACATTAAATCGGAACAACATTACATCCCCTTCCTGCACAACATACTCTTTCCCTTCACTGCGAACCAACCCTTTCTCCTTCGCAGCATTCATCGAACCAGTTGTTACCAAATCTTTATAAGCGACTGTTTCGGCGCGAATAAATCCCCTTTCAAAATCACTGTGGATTACACCAGCAGCTTGAGGTGCAGACATTCCTGCATTAATTGTCCAAGCGCGGGTTTCTTTGGGGCCGCAGGTGAAATATGTCCGCAAGCCTAAAAGCATGTAAGTTGCCCGAATTAACGATTTCAAACCACCTTCATCCACACCTAAAGACGCGAGGAAATCAGCTTTATCTGACTCTGGTAATTCCACTAATTCCGCTTCAACTTGAGCCGAAACTATCACAACTTGGGCATTTTCTGTAGCTGCAATTTGCCGCACTGTTTCCACAAAATGATTACCAGTTGCCAACTCATCTTCAGATACATTGGCTGCGTAGATAATCGGTTTATAAGTGAGCAGTTCTAATCCTTTAATAATTTCTGTTTCTTCTTCATTCAAGCTCACCTGACGCACCGATTTACCTTCATTTAAAGCCGCAGCTAATTTTTCTAAGACTGTGATTTCAAACTGTGCATCTTTGCTGGTACGAGCTTGTTTGCGAGTGCGGTCAATTCGCCGCTCAATTTGTGTTAAATCTGATAAACCGAGTTCTATATTAATGATTTCAATATCTCGTGCTGGATCAACAGAACCAGCAACGTGGATAATATCATCATTCTCAAAACAACGTACTACATGGACGATCGCATCAACTTCCCGGATGTGGGACAGGAATTGATTCCCTAGTCCCTCACCCTGACTTGCACCTTTAACTAAACCGGCAATATCTACAAATTCAACCCGCGCCGGGATAGTTTGTGCCGAACTGGCAATCTTAGCAAGAACATTTAACCGTTCATCCGGTACTGCGACAACGCCGACATTCGGTTCAATCGTGCAAAAAGGGAAGTTAGCTGCTTCTGCTTTGGCATTAGCAACTACAGCATTAAATAAAGTAGATTTTCCGACGTTGGGAAGTCCGACAATTCCGGCTCTTAGCATTTTGGATTTTAGATTTGAGATTTTGGATTACATTACCAAGGTAATCTAAACAGGTTCCGGTATGGTTTGGGGAATTGGCCCTGGAACTGTTTGAGGAATGGGAGCAGGTACTGGTTCTGGTACAGGCCCAGGTAAGGGTTGAGGAATCGCTGGCCCCGGTACAGGTTCGGGACTCGGTAGTGGACTCGGCCCAGGAGTAGGAATTTGTGGATCGGGTATAGAAATCGCAGTAAGATTCAGCATGGTAAGTCTAAATTAAATTATTCAACCTTTCCACGCTAGATGACAACCTCATCTGTTGACATCTCCCCAAATAGCTATACCTACGAACACTTCCTTTAATAAATTACCGCTCTTGTCATTCTCTGCGTCCCTCTGCGCTTCCCTCCGCGCGACGGCAGTCGCTACAACGGGGGGAACCCCCGCAACGCGCTGCCTCCCCTTTGCGTTTAAACTCCAACCTCAATTCGCCACCATTTGCACAAAACTACTGCTCCTTTACCTTTTCTACCACCTCTGGCACTGGATCGTAACCACCTGGATGAAACGGATGACAGCGCAAAATCCGCCGAGTTGCCATCCAGCTACCACGAAACACTCCAAATCGCTCAATAGCTTGAATAGCATACATCGAACAAGTTGGTTGAAAGCGACAAGTCGGGAGAAACAACGGCGAGATAAACATTCGGTAGCCCCGAATCAGCCAAATAAATAATAATTTCATTGCAGCTACCCAAATCTTATAAATTAGTAACAGGGGTAAAAATTTTCATTTTGTCGCATCTTTGTTAATTACATTTTCTGACTTCACCTCAATTCCGGTTTTATGGCTGCAAATTGCGTCGGCTGCAATTTGGGTATTACTCATCCTCCTGATTGCATGGGTGGTAAACCGCTTTGCCGACAAGCCAGAAATCGTGCGGAAGATAGTTCATATTGGCACTGGTAATGTGATTTTAATCGCTTGGTGGCTAGATATTCCCGCCAGTGTAGGGATTACAGCTTCTATTTTAGCGAGTGCAATCACCTTATTATCCTACCGATTGCCCATTCTTCCTGGTATTAATAGCGTTGGACGCCAAAGTTTAGGGACATTTTTTTACTCTGTCAGTTTCGGTATTTTAGTTGCCTGGTTCTGGTACTTGCAACAACCCCAGTACGCAGCACTAGGAATTTTGATAATGACTTGGGGAGATGGACTAGCAGCCTTGATTGGGCAGCGTTTTGGGACACACAAGTATAAAGTTTTTGGGACGCAAAAAAGTTGGGAAGGCTCCCTAACTATGATGCTCGTTAGCTATCTCGTCAGTAGTTTGATTTTAGTTGGAACTCAAGGAAACAGTTGGCAAACTTGGGCAGTATCACTGTTAGTTGCATTTATCGCTACTGGTTTAGAAGCTGTTTCATTTTTAGGTATTGACAATTTGACAGTTCCCTTGGGCAGTGCAGCACTTGCCTTCTTTTTAACTCAGTTAGTTTTGTTGAATTAGTAATTGCCTTGAGTGCTATTTCAAACAATGTCTTAAAGAAAGTAGCACTATATTTTAGATTTAGAAAGGAAATTGGACGATATCTTTGAACTTAACAATACTTATCATTATGTCAAAATTTTCTTCTATGAGCAAAAAACGATGCTTATAAATCGATTATTTAAAGGACTAGCTGTTGTATTGACAGTAATGGGAGGCATAGTAATTATTTGGTTATTAGTTAACTTGGTACAGTCGCAGCTAATAATATCGTCCTCTCCAGGCAGTTCTTTAGCAAGGCGTACTTTATTCGGTTTACAGGCTGCAAAAATTGAACGAAATCTCAGACTTGTGTTCATTGCTAGCGCAGTTGAGATTGCCTTATTCTGGCTACTAGTACTTCTTGATGTTGTCTCTCGACATCGTGGTTTAATAGCTACTTTAGTCCTCTTTATTTTCGTTGGAATTGTCGTCTTTATTGTTTACAGTCAGTATGCAAGTGTTTTTTAGCTGATTGACAAAATTTACACTATTCTAACCTCTCACAGATGATTACCGCGATCGCTCCAAAATCCAATCGAGTAAAATCGGGTTGACTAACTCAGGTGCTTCATCCTGCGGACAATGCCCCACTCCTTCTAAAGGAATAAACTTTTCTACTTGCGGAAAGTTAGCTAATTCTCTCCCTAATTTAATTGGCTCCCACGGATCGGCCGTTCCCCACAAAATAATCGCCGGACAGGGTAATAATGGCAAAAGGTCTTCAGGTAATGGGCCAGTAGAATAAGAAGTAAAAGCAAGAAACACAGCCCCAGCCCCCGGATCGCTTGCTGGTGAAGTGAGAATATCTACCAACTCATCTGTCACCATCTCAGCGTTAGCATAAGCTTGCAGCAGAATTTTCCGCACCGTTTTCGGTTTGGCGAGTTGATTGAAAAAGAAATCACCAACTGGTTTGATAGATAATAGGCGTTGCAGTAGAGGCGCTCCGTAACGACGAGATAAAGGTAAAGTTACCCGTTTGCGATCGTGCAACAGCCGTAAAGAACAGTTGAGTAATGCAACTCCCAAGGCAATATCTGGGTTGCTTACTGCGGCTTGCATGGCGACAATACAGCCAATAGAATTTCCGACTAAAAAAGCTGGCTCACCGACAACTTCCCGGCAAAAATCTGCTACTTGCTGTCCCCAGGTTTCTAATGTGTAGGTAATTTTTTCACCAGGTTGAGGTTTTGCGGAAGCGCCAAAACCAATCAAATCGATCGCATAAACACGGCAATTTTCCGCTAATACGGGAATATTTTTCCGCCAGTGCCACCAAGAAGCACCAAATCCATGCACTAGGATAACAGCTGGGCCAGTAGTTCCTTGGGTTTGATAGCAGATCGGAAAATCTTGCCAAATCCAGGTTTTTGTAGAGTTAAGTGCTGTTTTTGAACTTGAGGTTGTCATGGTAAATTTGATGTAAAGAATGCTAAAAGTTTTTCAGCAGCAAGGCACAAGTAAAATTGTTTTTAATTTGCATAAAATTTATCAGATTTTCAAAATAAATCCTTTGCTCTAGTGATAGCCTATACATATACCACAAAAGCTTCTAGGCTGATAATACTAGCATTAAGCTGATAATTTTATCCAGTATAGAGAGTTGTCATCTTGTTGATAGAGGTAACTTACTCACAACTGAGATTATGTCAGTATTAGAAATTATAACTTCTCTAATATGAGTAATATTTGGGCTATTTTTTAGATGTGAGTGAATTAGCATCAATGCTAGATTCAGTAGTTTCACAATTTACGATCGCAAATTTGGTCTATAAGATTGGCGAATATGAGGCATCGGCTAAGGGGTGGTTTGCAACTGGAAACTGACGCTGAATTTAACAATATTTTTCTTGTTCCTAGTTCTGCGAGCCAGAAATAATGAATCTACTAGAAACAATTGATACTCCCGTTGGGAGCTACGCACCAGATTTTGAACTGCCAGGAATTGATGGTCAAGTACACCATCTCAGGCGTTATCTTGAAAAGTTCCCAGCAGTCGGCGTTATTTCCATGTGTAACCACTGCCCTTATGTAGAGCGGTATTTAGGCAGGCTAAAAAACATTCAAGCCGAATTTGCCCTAAAAGGCTTCACACTAATTGGACTCAATGGTAGTAATGTTGACTACGACACTAGGTCAAGCTTTGAAAATATGAAAGCTTTTGCCCGACGTCACCAGTTGAACTTTCCCTACCTGTGGGACTCAACGCAAGATGTGACCGGTAGTTTTGGTGCAACAAAAACACCAACGGCCTTTCTCATAGATACTAACGGTATAGTCCGTTATAAAGGTAAAATCGATAATCATCCCAAAGAGCCATCATCAGTGGGACAGGATTATTTGAGAACTGCGATCGCTTCTCTGTTTAAAGGTGAAGAAATAGCCATACCACAAACAGAACCAGTCGGCACTACATTGATTTGGCGTAACTAGACATAGATAGTCCCTGTAACTGCTATCTTAAATTGGAGGCAATTGCAACTTTTTTGATAAAGCGTAACTTCATGGGAACGAATTACCGACGGGTTTTACTCAAACTGAGCGGTGAAGCCTTAATGGGCAACATGGGCTATGGAATTGATCCCGAAGTGGTCAAAGGAATAGCACAAGAATTAGCAGAGGTGATAGCCACTGGCACTCAAATCGCCATAGTTGTTGGCGGCGGCAATATTTTTCGTGGCGTCAAAGCAGCCTCGGCGGGGATGGACAGGGCAACCGCTGACTATATCGGGATGATTGCCACGGTAATGAATGCAATGACGCTGCAAGATTCGCTAGAACGCATAGGAGTACAGACGCGAGTGCAAACCGCGATCGCTATGCAAGAATTAGCGGAACCGTATATCCGTCGTCGTGCCATCCGTCATCTTGAAAAAGGGCGGGTGGTAATTTTTGGTGCTGGTTCTGGAAATCCCTTTTTTACTACAGATACTACTGCGGCATTAAGAGCCGCAGAAATCGATGCTGAGGTGATTTTTAAAGCCACCAAAGTAGATGGAGTATATGATGCCGATCCTCATATTTATCCTGACGCCAAGCGTTACAATAGCTTAACTTACACGCACGTTTTAGCCAAAGATTTGCGGGTGATGGATAGTACTGCGATCGCCTTGTGTAAAGAAAATAATATCCCAATTCTGGTATTTGACCTAACGGTGCGAGGTAACATCCACCGAGCAGTCTTGGGAGAATCCATCGGCACCCTTGTGGGAGGTTCTTGTGAAATTAGCTGAAGCTGAAAGTACGATGCAAAAAACCGTTGAGGCAACTCAACGAGCTTTTAACTCGATTCGCACTGGTCGCGCCAATGCGAGTCTATTAGATAAGGTATTGGTGGACTATTACGGTTCGCCTACTTCCTTAAAATCACTGGCAAATATTAGCACGCCGGATGCTACGACGATCTTAATTCAACCCTACGAGCGCAACACCCTAAACATCGTTGAGAAGGCTATTTCCCTCTCAGATGTGGGTTTAACACCCAGTAACGACGGTTCTGTAATCCGGTTGAATATTCCGCCCTTAACGAGCGAACGCCGTAAAGAATTCGTCAAAATGGCATCCAAGTATGCTGAAGAGGGTCGTGTTGCTATTCGCAACATTCGCCGCGATGCCATAGACGCCATTCGCAAACAGGAAAAAGCCTCTGAAATCTCCAAAGATGAATCAAAAGACCAACAAGACAACTTGCAAAAACTGACAAACGAGTATAACGCCAAAATAGACGCACTGTTGGCAGAAAAAGAAAAAGACATCACGACTGTTTAAAGTCTAAAGTCTTAAGTATAAAGGCTGAAGGATAATGGATAAATTCTTCAGCCTTTATTATTTCTTAGGTATCTAACAAAAATTGATCGAGTATCTGAATAGAAAATAAACTAATTGAGGAGCAAAAATTCAGCCTTATGTACGACTGCATCATCGTCGGCGCTGGGCCAGCTGGTGGAACAGCTGCATATCATTTAGCCAAACAAGGTCGCTCAGTATTAGTGTTGGAAAAAGAATCTCTGCCAAGATATAAACCTTGTGGTGGTGGTGTCTCTCCAGCGATCGCTCAATGGTTTGACTTTGATTTTACCCCAGTAATTTCTGTAAAAGCCGACTCTGTTCGCTTTACCTGGAAATTAGGCGACCCCGTGGAAGCAAAAATCGCCACCAAAGAACCAATTTGGATGGTGCGACGAGATATATTTGACCATTTCCTAGTGCAACAAGGACAGAAGCAAGGGGCTGAAGTACGAGATAATACGGAAGTAACTGGTATTGAATTTCAAAGTGACTATTGGCAAGTTAACACAGCTAATGGCCCAGTTACAGGCCGCTACTTAATCGCGGCTGATGGTGCCAAAGGCCCAATGGCAAAATGGCTAGGTTTCAAAGAACGTAAACGTCTGCTCACAGGGGCTTTAGAGGCAGAAATCCCTGGCATTATAGAAAACAAACCTACAATTCATTTTGAGTTTGGCTTGGTTAAAAACGGCTATCTCTGGAACTTCCCCAAAGCTGATGGTTATTCCATAGGTGTCGGGACGTTTATTGGTCGTCAACCCCACGACTTCAAAAAGATTTTGGATGAGTACGCCAAATCGTTGAATGTAGACCTCAAAACCGGCAAACAATATGGTCATCCCTTATGTATTTGGGATGGTAATCAAAAGCTGCACACGCAAAATGCTGTTTTAGCTGGGGAAGCTGCTTGTGTGGTTGATCCCATGACAGCAGAAGGCATTCGCCCCTCAATTTTTAGTGGTTTACTCGCAGCCGCAAGCATTAATGAAGCACTTTCTGGTGACACTAACGCTTTAGAAAAATATAGCGAAGCCATTAATGAAGAGTTGGGTACTGAGATGGCTTGGGCGCAAAAATTAGCTGGAGCATTCTATCGGTTTTCCAACATTGGCTACAAAGTTGGTGTTAAGCATCCCTCGGCTCCCCAGATCATGGGTAAGATTATGTGTGGAGAACTGCGGTATGGCGATGTTGCTGGTCGTGCCCTTAAGCGTTTAATTCCTGGTTTTGGAGGTTAATTAACCAGATAAGTTACTTGAGCAACTTGTTAAAGGTAGGCAAACTTCTGCCAGATTGTACTAGGTATTTCTCAATATGGCAATTTACTTGACAAAACGGCTGTCTATGTTCGCTAATATTCTTGCTCTTGTCCTCTTCATGCCGGGAATTGCCTTAGCTGCACCCGTTCAAATCAATACTACTTCTGATGTTCTTTTCGCCCAAACTACCAAAACTGCAAACTACTCCACCTCGTCGGAGATTAACCTGACTCCCTTACAACGCCAGGAACTCCAGGCTGTGCGTCAGAGAAGAAATAGGGAAATTGCGGCAGTGTTAAACTCATCTCAGCGTGACCAACTTAATCACAATCTCCGGGCTGGTAATAATATCAAGCAAGCCCTAGAAAAACTAAATTTGCGACCAGAGCAACAAGATTTGGTAAAGGCGATCGTGCAATTTACTAACTTGAAAATGAAAGCTATTTCATCTAGGCATTTGCTGACAATAGGAGAGAATTAACAATTCAAAATTCAAAATTCAAAATTAAAGACATTTTCAAACGGGGATTTAAACCCCGACTGAAACTGATACTACGTATAGACGTAGGGGTCTTAAACCCTTTAATTTACGATAAAGGTTTGATTTGTAGAACTTATGGAAACAGCTGACTAATCTGGACTTCAATTTCTGGAAATGCAATCAAGGATAAGGTTGCATTTTTCTGCAAAATAAATTCAAGATTGTAACCTTTCAAGCTTGGTTCGCGGAAAACGTAAACCTGACGCTGATTTACATCCGAAATCCAGTAGTCAGCAATTCCTGCTGTAGTATAAAGAGGCACTTTTTGTTTGCGATCTGTCTCTAGTGTTGAATAGTCAAAACCATTAACCAATCGAAAACCCTCACAGAGGTGGCTACAGAGATGATGGTAGGTTATTACTAGCTATAATCTATCGTTGTAGAGGATAGCAAAGTGTCACTAAGGGGCAAATAAAGGCAAATCCCTCAATAGTTGCCTAGAGAGGGATTTAGTGTGGGCTAGAGAGGGATTTAGTGTGGGCTAGAGAGGGATTTTGGGGTGAGTGTGGCCTTGATTTTTTGACTGCTAGTTTAAATTATTTGCTTTCTCAACTGCTTCCTTTAACTCTTCAAAGGTAATACTACCGTCTTCGTCTGAATCATACTGTACTAGTAACTCCTGGGGGCTACTAGTATTTGTTTCTGATGAGATGATTGCACTTAAGCCAGGACTTAAAAAAAGCTCATTAATGGAGACTTTGCCGTCTTGATCGCGATCTAAGGTATTAAAAAGAGATTGAAGCTCTTGCTCGGTTGTCATAAGTTTCTATCTGAATTAATTTTTCAATTTAATATCTCAAAATCTTGACAAAGACGCAAGGACAGTTAAGGAAAATTTAATGAAATTTTTATATTTGGCAATGTTTTTTTATAAGAGACTCGACCGCCCACTATAGATTTTTCAACCCGCTGGGTATACAGTAAAATATACTACTGAAAACTGTCAAGCATTAAGCAAAAAAGAATTACAGTTATGTGTGGGATGTCGGAAAATGGGAGTATTATGGCCCGTGGGAGAGTGTGGCAACAAGATTTTAGCGATATCTGGCTCAGGTTCGGAGTATTGGCTCAACTGAATGGGATTTTGCACCCGAACTAAGGCAACTTCTACTAGCGATGCCTGCGGCGGGCTGCGCCAACGCTTGAGATAATCAAATGCACACAGTGTTGTCGCTGCATGAAGGGGATTTTTGGCACTCATCGGGATAACTTGCCCATCAATCAGTTCTACCCTTTGATCCTCTGTAATAATACCCGTTTCAAACATCCGGTGATATTCGTTTAGAGTCCACAGACACACTCTAGTTTGTGTCATTGTGTATTTCCTTTAGCGATGCCTGCGGCGGGCTACGCCTACGCACATCACTTTTAGGCGATTATCCCTTACTCTCAACTTTGGCAGCATCTATAATTAATCTTGCCCTATTTAGTTCGTTACCATGTCGGAAGAAGATATCCGAGCCGCGAGGCTGGAGAAAGTAGAACAACTCAAGCAGCTAGGGACTAATCCTTATGCCTATCGTTGGGAATCTACCCATCATGCAGCGCAATTGCAAGAAAAATTTGCCGATTTATCCAGTGGGGAAGAAGTTGATTTAGAAGTTGCCATAGCCGGACGCATTATGGCGCGTCGCGTTTTCGGTAAATTGGCTTTCTTCACTTTGCAAGATGAAACCGGTACAATTCAGCTTTATCTGGATAAAAATCGCATCCAAGAAAGCATGGCAGATATTGATGCCGATGCCTTCAATCACTTGAAGCAACTTACAGATGCAGGCGACATTCTAGGAGCCAAAGGTACTATTAAACGGACTGAAAAGGGCGAGTTATCTGTCTACGTTAAACAATATACTATCCTCACTAAATCCCTGTTGCCCCTACCCGACAAGTGGCATGGATTAACGGATGTTGCCAAACGCTATCGTCAGCGCTACGTTGACTTGATTGTTAACCCAGAAGTGCGGCAAACTTTCCGCCGTCGCGCCCAAATTACTGCCGGTATTCGCCGTTATTTAGAAGAACGGGATTTTCTGGAAATTGAAACACCAGTTTTGCAAAGTGAGACTGGGGGCGCAGATGCACGTCCATTTATCACCTACCACAACACTTTAGAAATGGATTTGTATCTGCGAATTGCCACAGAACTCCATCTCAAGCGGTTGATTGTGGGTGGTTTTGAAAAGGTGTTTGAATTGGGGCGGGTTTTCCGCAATGAGGGAATTTCGACTCGACACAATCCCGAATTTACAACGATTGAAGTTTATCAAGCCTACGCCGACTACAACGATATGATGGCGCTGACAGAAGGGATTATTACCACTGTTGCCCAAGAGGTACTCGGCACATTGGAAATCACCTACCAAGGGGAACTGATAGATTTAACACCTCCTTGGCGGCGGGTAACAATGCACGATTTAGTTAAAGAATTTACGGGCTTGGATTTTAATTCGTTCCAAAGTTTAGAAGAAGCAAAAACAGCAAGTAAAAATGCTGATATTCCTGGTATAGATGAAGCCCAATCAATTGGTAAGTTACTAAATTTAGCCTTTGAAGAGAAAGTAGAAGCTAATTTAATTCAACCTACCTTTGTAATTGATTACCCTGTAGAAATTTCGCCTCTAGCAAAACCTCACCGTTCTGTACCTGGTTTGGTGGAAAGATTTGAGTTATTTATAGTTGGGCGAGAAACTGGGAATAGCTTCTCAGAACTTACCGATCCCATCGATCAAAGAGAACGCTTAGAAGCTCAAGGGGCGCGGAAAGCTGCTGGCGACTTAGAAGCCCAAGGTGTAGATGAGGACTTTCTGACAGCTTTGGAATACGGTATGCCGCCTACAGGTGGTTTAGGAATTGGGATTGATCGCTTAGTGATGTTATTAACCGATTGTGCCAGTATTCGGGATGCGATCGCTTTCCCCTTACTCAAGCCAGAAAAATCAGAATCATCCCCAGATGAAGCTAGTAGTAACAATTCGTAATTGAACTGGGGCTTGGGGACTAGGGACTGGGGAACATTTGAACCCCTTGCTCCCGATCTCCCTAATCCCCCAGCCCCTACACCACTACTTTTTCTAAGATCAGCTTAGAACGTTTCACTTGCTCAGGAATCGCCACGGGATAATCTCCAGTGAAGCAGGCAGAACAGAAACTATTGGTGTCTTCTCGCGTGGCTTCTAGCATTCCCTCCCAACTCAGATAGGCGAGGCTGTCTACTTCCAGTTGCTTGGCAATTTCTGCTACTGACTTGGTAGCAGCAATCAGCTGATCCTGAGAATCGGTATCGATGCCATAGAAGCAAGGATGAGTTACAGGCGGAGAAGAAATTCGCATATGTACTTCTACTGCACCTGCGTCACGTAAGGTTTTGACTAGTTTACGGCTGGTAGTACCCCGTACAATCGAGTCATCTACAATAATTACTCGTTTCCCTGCGAGCACATCTTTGAGGGGGTTGAGTTTCATCCGTAGACCCGATTCCCGCATGGTTTGGGTTGGTTGAATAAAGGTTCGCCCAACATAGCGATTTTTAATTAGTCCTTCGCCGTAAGCGACACCAGATGCTTGGGAAAATCCAATAGCAGCAGGTATACCAGAATCAGGAACACCAAAGACAATATCGGCATCTACAACAGATTCTTTAGCTAACTGGTGTCCTAATCGCATTCGATAGCTGTACAAACTCTCGTTGTGCATGACGCTATCAGGGCGGGCAAAGTAAATCATCTCAAAGATACACAATTTCCGCTCGGATTTTTGACTCCAATGATAAGAAGCTAAACCTTCTTCAGTAATCCAAACTAATTCACCTGGTTCTACATCTCGCAGGTATTCGGCTCCAATGATGTCTAAACCACAAGTCTCGGAAGCCAAAACGTAACGGACTGGATTACCAGCCAAAGTGCCGATTACTAGGGGGCGAATGCCATTGGGGTCACGGACACCCATAACGCCGACGGGAGTACCAATGACTAAACTAAAGGCTCCTTGGCAACGGTGAAATGCCTGAATTGCACCTTCTAGCCAATCAGCGCCCGTATCTATGGCTTCGGCGATCGCAAAAGCGATCATTTCTGAGTCTGTTGTTGTGACTAAGTTACATTTATTCTCAAGCAACTCTTGACGTAGTTGCACAGTATTGACTAAATTCCCATTGTGTGCAAGAGCTAATGAACCTAAACGGGTTTCTAGCACTGCGGGTTGAGCATTAACTCTGCGGCTAGAACCTGTGGTGGAATAACGAGTGTGACCAACAGCAAGGCTACCAGGCAATTGATCCAAGACAGATTCATTAAAAACTTGAGACACCAAGCCCATATCTTTGTAGAGATGTACTTGTGTACCCTCAAAAGTGGCAATACCAGCTGATTCTTGACCCCGATGCTGGAGGGCATACAATCCAAAGTAGGTCAGTTTAGCAACATTTTCTCCTGGGGCATAGATCCCAAAAACACCGCAAGCTTCTTCTGGCTTGTCAGGCTGATTTTCATGACTATTGATTGGGTTGTTGGTCTGGTCGGGGTATTCATCCGAAGTGACAGAATGAATAGAAATCATGCTAGCTTTGCTCCTGGTGGGGGGTCAATCAATCTTGGATTTGAGATTGACGATTTTGGATTGATCGCACCGTAGTAAGGATGCGGCTTGGGATTTAAGAATGGCTATTTTAGATTTTTTTGCCCACTAAGAGCAAGATATGAACTAGAAGCAACGCCTTTAATCCAAAATCTAAAATTCAAAATCTAAAATTGGTAGTCAGTCACTGGGATTATGTAGATAGCTGCGGAGTTCTTAACAAATCTTTAACCATCCATTAAAACAGTACCGTAAATTTGCTCAGAGACGCTAATAGTTCTGAGTGAAGTCTAAATATTCAGCACTCAAAACTCAGCACTCAGAAGTAGTGGTATGGATGGCGAGACGTCTGGCGATCGCATGGAAATAGCGATCGCTCATATCTTCGATACTAACTTTGATTAAGGTTTGGTTATCAGTGGTGAAAACCCCCAAGCCCGTCTCAAAATTACCAACTACACCCAGTTTCTGCCAATCTTGACCTAGATGTTCCTGTAAATATGATTCCCAAATTTCTTGTTGTGCTGATGCTACAGAAACTAAAATTCTGGCACCACCTTCAGCAAACAACACCTCGTCGAGGCGGTTTAACTGTGTTGGTGGTATTTCTAAATTGATTTCGGCACCAAGATTGCCAGCAAGACAACATTCTGCTATGGCGATCGCCACTCCTCCCTCAGCAGAATCGTGGGCTGAATGTACCCAACCATTACGAATTCCCTCACGACAAACTTTCTGGACGCGGCGTTCCAAGTCAAAATCTACCCGTGGTGGTTTTCCGGCAACAGTATCGTGGATAGTGGCTAAATATTCAGATGCTCCCAAACTGATTTTAGATGCCAGAGGCAATCCGAGAAGATAAATCACATCGCCGGATGCTTGCCAACCTTGACCACAAATTTTGGTTATATCAGGAATCAAGCCCACCATACCGACAACAGGAGTGGGATAAATGGGTTGTGGGATGCCTTGAGAATCAAGAGTTTCGTTGTACAAAGAGACATTTCCGCCCGTGACTGGTGTTGTCAATTCTCGGCAACCTTCCGCCAAACCGCGACAAGCTTCTGCCAATTGCCAGTAACCAATGGGTTTTTCTGGGGAGCCAAAATTCAGATTATCCGTCACCGCCAGAGGTTCAGCACCCACACAGCTAAGATTGCGTGCAGCTTCTGCCACCACTGCCTTAGCTCCTTCGTAGGGGTCAAGATAAACATAACGAGGATTGCAATCTACCGTGGCCGCAACACCGCGTTGGAGATTGGAAATTCTTCCCTGCCCCTCTGCCCCTCCGCTCCTTTGCCCCCTATCCTCTTCAAGGGGGCGCAAACGGATAACAGCTGCATCGGCACCACCTGGCAGCATGACTGTATTATTTTGTACTTGATGGTCATACTGACGATATACCCAATTTTTAGAAGCGATCGTGGGTGTATCGAGCAAAGTTAAGAGAATATCATTCCAACTTTGCAGTCCTCCTTGAAGTTCCATTCCAGCAGTTGTAGAAGGAGGTAGGGAATCAGCAGTCCATTCCCAAGCTTGACGCGCATATTCTGGTGCTTCTGCCAACAACTCCCGGTTATACAGTGGGGTATTCTCCGCCAAAGCTTCAGCGGGAATTTCTGCTGCTACTTCACCCTGAAAGAGAATTCGCACGATAGGTTCAGCGATGACTGTACCAGCGACAACGGCTTGAAGTCCCCACCGATGGAAAATGTCAATTAATTCCTGCTCACGCCCTTTATGAGCAACAAATAGCATTCGTTCTTGAGATTCCGAAAGCAGATATTCATAAGGAACCATCCCTATTTCTCTGACGGGAATCTTATCTAAATCTAGTTCAATTCCCACACCGCCTTTTGCTGCCATCTCTGAGGTAGAACAGGTAATTCCCGCTGCTCCCATATCTTGGGCGGCGACAACTGCACCCGTCTTAAATGCCTCCAGACAAGCTTCAATTAACGACTTTTCCAAAAAGGGATCGCCCACTTGCACAGCAGGGCGATCGTCTATGGATTGATCGCTCAATTCTGCACTAGCAAAACTCGCGCCTCCCATGCCGTCGCGCCCAGTGGTGGAACCAACATACAACACGGGGTTGCCTAAGCCAGATGCTCCAGATTTGACGATTTCTGATGTTTCCATCAACCCCAGTGCCATAACGTTTACCAGAGGATTTCCAGAGTAAGCAGAGTCAAAGTAAACTTCGCCGCCAACGGTGGGTACTCCCACACAGTTACCATAATGAGATATTCCTGATACTACACCAGTGAATAGCCGTTGGGTTTTGGCATCTTCTAGGGAACCAAAGCGCAGCGAGTTTAATAGGGCAATGGGACGCGCACCCATTGTAAAGATATCTCTGAGAATGCCTCCTACTCCCGTTGCAGCTCCCTGAAAGGGTTCGACCGCTGAGGGATGGTTGTGAGATTCTATCTTAAAAGCTAGTTGGAGTCCATCACCCAAGTCTACAACACCAGCATTTTCACCAGGTCCTATGAGGATATGGGGACCATCGGTGGGAAATTGTTTAAGTAGAGGTCGAGAATTTTTATAACAGCAATGCTCAGACCACATCACGCCAAACATTCCCAGTTCAGCTTTGTTGGGATGACGGCCTAGCCGACGGACAATTTCTGCGTATTCTTCTGGTTTAAGACCTTCAGCAGCAATTTCTTGGGGGGAAAAGGCTGGTTTTGAGGTTGCAGTCATGGAAGTAATGCACTCTGGGGGGACAGAGCATTATTCTATCGATTTACTTGCCCTGTAAGTACAGTTCCAGAAATGCAGATAATTCTTCTTTGGATATTTCTTTCTGAACTACTTGAATCACTAACTTGTAAGCTTGCTCTTGAGATAGGTTGAGAGTGTAGCCATTTAAGTTCAAAAAAGTAAGCATAACAGCGAAAGCAGTACGCTTATTGCCATCAATAAACGGATGGTTCATTGCTAAATGGTAGAGGTACGCTGCTGCTTCCTCGTGAATTGTTGGATGGAGAAGTTCACCGCCAAAAGTAGCTTGAGGTTGTGCCAGTGCTGAATCTAGCAAACCTTCGTCTCTAACACCTGATGTTCCACCAAATCTGTGAATTTGGCGTTGGTGAATATCTAAGACTTGAGAAATAGTGAGAAATTTAGGAGTCTGCAAGCTGAAGGAATACCTCTTCCCATTTTTTTTCAACTGCTAAGTAAGCCTGCCATACTTCTTCATCTGAGGCAATCTGATTTGAGGCAGCATTTTCTATTTTGTCTTCATTTTGTTCAATTTCGCGCAAATATTTGGCAAAATCAGGAATATTTAATAATATTTTTTCAGTAGCTTCGTTTTCTTCTGTTTTTTGTAGATAAGCAATAATTGCAACTGCTACTCGCAACTTTTCAGGAGAAAGTTGACGCAAACGGCTTTCGGCTTCTGATAAATAATTGCTGTGCTTTTGATCTGTTGCCATCGTTACCCCAAGCTAGGTTTGTTGCAAGACGTTGTGAATCAGTTCTGCTGCTAACTCTAGCTTATCGCGCTGAGTGAGGGCTTCCAGGTCAACAGTAATCGAAGCTTTTAGGCACGGATATCCATCTTACACCAAATGCTTTAGTCTTTAAAGATAACTTGATTTTTTAATCTCAGTGAAATTTCTAGCTCCTTTACTTACGTGAATCTAGTGTCCACTCAGAGATTATTCGGGTATATGCAGTTTAGATGTAACAATCAAGTGACGAGAATCACACATATCGATGATTAGGATCGTCTCCCAGCGATCGGTAACTAGGCATAATTAATGACAACTGAACTCTAGCCGAGTCATTAATAGGGAACACACTTAATAGCCGACAGCCTTAATCAAGGACTGTCGGTTTTTTGTATTTGTCATTAGTCATTAGTTAAATGCCCAATGCCCAATGCTCAATGCCCAATACTTCTCTACGAGATGCTACGCACTCAGTACAAGTGCCCCATGCCCATATCCATAAAATTTCCCCACAACTGGTTGGTAACTTGACAGAGATTCTGCCACAGCCACTACCAAATGTGGGGAAGGTATGATCAAATTGGGGATTTTATGCCTATCGAGTGCTAATACCTCGCACTCACTCTAGTAGACCGAAAGTATATTCCTAGAACCAGCACACACTTTGTATTAAGACATCGCTTGAATGATGTAATCAAAGTAAGGTGCTGCTTCGGCAGCGTCTTCTGCACTCAGTAAGCTAAGGGAGGCTGTTTTGAGGGAATTAATCGCTTCTACCATTCCAGGCACGGGAACGCCCAATGAATTGTACATTTCCCGCACACCAATCACACCGATTTTTTCAATTGGCTCTATGTCACCGGCAAGTACACCATAGGTAATTAGGCGTAAGTACCAGCCAAAATCACGGATGCATAAAGAGCGTTGGCGTTCACCGTAAGCATTACCTCCAGGGGAGATAAAGTCAGGACGCTTCTGCCAAAGTTGTTTGGTTGCTTCCTGAACTATCTTTTTTTCGTTTTCGGCTAAGGTAGCCACAATCCGCGTCCGTTGTACCCCGGTTTGCAAAAAGTCTTTGATATTTTTTAGTTCGCCACTGCTGGGATAACGCAGTTCGTCGTCAGCTTTGAGAATAACTTGGCTAATTACAGTCATGATTATTGAAATCACCTGAAATATTATCTGTTAGTTTAGCGAGTCTGAGGTACACAAGTGAAGGGATCGGAGTTACTTATATATTGAATTTATCTGTTTGGGGAGAGTAGGGAGTAGGGAGTAGGCGAAATGAAGGGGACAATGACCAATGACAAATGACAAATGACAAATGACAAAAATAATTTGGCAACAGGGTGAATTAATTGAAGTGACGATCGCTAACCTGAGTGATACAGGCGATGGTGTGGGGCGCGCTGATGAACGTGTAGTGTTTGTCCCAGATACTGTCCCAGGCGATCGCGCCATTGTCCGCTTAGTTCATGTTAAACCTAAATACGCCCACGGTAAGCTCCAACAGCTATTGTCACCATCCGCCCACCGTATCCGACCCAGTTGTATTGTGGCTGATAAGTGCGGTGGCTGCCAGTGGCAGCATATTAATTATGATTACCAGCTAGTAGCCAAGCAAAATCAAGTTATTCAAGCTTTGGAACGCATTGGCGGTTTTATCCAACCACCAGTAGATCCGGTACTCACTGCCCCTTCTGCTTTCGGCTACCGTAACAAATCTACATATCCTCTGGGCACATCAGCAACAGGACAGGTACAAGCTGGTTACTATCAAAAAGGTAGTCACCAATTAATTAATTTAAATCAATGTCCAGTCCAAGATGCGCGATTAAATCCCTTACTTGCGGAAGTTAAGCAGGATATCCAACACCAAGGTTGGCAAATTTACGATGAACAGCGCCACCAAGGGAAAATTCGCCATCTCGGTTTACGCATTGGCCGACATACAGGGGAAATGTTGCTGACTTTGGTGGTAAAAGACTGGAATTTATCAGGAATTGAAACCAAAGCCCAGGAATGGTTAAAGCGCTATCCGCAGTTAGTGGGAGTGTCGCTCAATCGCAACTCTGATCGCACAAATGCTATCTTTGGATCAGAAACCCGTTGCATCGCTGGAGTACCCCACCTGCGTGAAAATTTTGCTGGACTAGAATTTCAAGTACGCCCAGATACATTTTTCCAAGTGTATACCGAAACAGCAGAGGCACTATTACAGGTAATTCAATCAGAACTCAATCTTCAAGGGCATGAGTTCCTAGTTGATGCTTACTGTGGTATAGGGACTTTAACTTTACCCCTCGCCCAAAAAGTACGTATTGCTACAGGATTAGAAGTGCAACCAGCAGCAGTAGAACAAGCAATTTTGAATGCCCACCGCAACGGAATTGATAATGCAACATTCCAAGTTGGGGCAGTAGAGAAATTGCTTCCCCAAATGGGCACAATACCAGAAGTAGTAATACTCGATCCGCCACGTAAGGGGTGCGAGCGCGCAGTCATAGATACTTTACGGCAATTGAAACCATATAGGATCGTTTACGTCAGCTGTAAAGTAGCTACCCTCGCCCGCGACCTGAAATTGCTTTGTCAAGATGGGCAATATACCATTACACGGGTACAACCTGCTGATTTTTTTCCTCAAACTGCTCATGTTGAAGCTGCCGCCTTTCTTGTGCTATCACATTTTGACAAGGGTAGTAATTCCTTCAAAAAAACTGAAATTTGAAAATTTTAGTCTAGTGCATACTAAAGATGCTAAAATTGAATTAAGCCAAAAATAAAAATTCATTTTGTTTAAATAAATTCAAGTTGCATAGGTTCTTAAAAACATGAAGAAGATTGTGTAAATTATAAATCGGCAACTAACTAGAGTATGGCAATACTCTCTAAAATTAACAGCATATTATTAATTTGCTGACTTCATTATCAAACTTATTCCAGCCGATATATACCTAAACAATCCCAATTCAGAGTTATAGAGCCAATGCTCCCTAGCATTTTCAAAATTTAGTTTTAAAGACGCAAGTTTGAAGGCAGCATGACCACCTCAAGTTTTATCAGGGTGACTGTAATAGCAAACTGATGTCTAGCTAACTGAAAGCTATGGGGTTTCTCTTGTGATTACTATTTCACTCCGTCCAGTTGGACGTTATTGGGGCACTATTAGTTTTGCCTCAACCCTCTACCTTTGTCCCATATTAGACTTATTGTTGGCAGAAATTCCAGCAAGATTACAAGCAGAACTGCGGCTAGGACTTCAAGAAGCCCTAGTCAACGCAGCCAAACATGGTAACAATCTCGATCCGAGTAAAACAGTTGTAGTTCGTTTTTCCGTAATAGATAATCAATATTGGTGGATAATATCAGACCAGGGTAGTGGCTTTACTCCTTCATCTACTAATAATGAAGAACCAACAGACTATCTTCCACCAGATGAGTCAGAAAATGGTCGTGGTTTATGTCTTCTGCATCAAATTTTTGATCAGGTAGAGTGGAACCGTAAAGGCACAGAATTGAGGCTTTGTAAACAAATGGAAAATCGCCGGGGATTATCTCTGCGGCGATAACAGGGCTAGTAGAGACGCGATTAATCGCGTCTGGGGAGGGGAGAAAGTTATTGGTTGATTGATTTTTTATTGCTACTCCCTACTCCCTATTTTCCGTGAGTCGGACAGGGAGGGGCAGAAATAGAGCGATCTAACCAACCAATTGCCTGTTGTAATCTAGCTTGAGCTTCTTCTGGCTGATTTTTTAAAAGATACACAATCGCTGCTGCCACTTGTTCATTAGCGCGGGAATTGCGGTTAGACTTGAGGCGATGCCAATCGTTAGGGGAAATAGTCAGCCTTTCCATAAGGGCTTGAGCTAGTTCTAGAGTAGTAAGTTCGTTCAGTTGACTGGTTTTAGGCAGCTGAGTAGATTGAGACATAATTATGAGTGCTGAGTGATGAGTGCTGAGTGCTGAGTCAAAAACTCATAGTTTTAATTTTGACTATTGGCAGGTCGCATTTAATCTTAGTTTACTATTTGTACATGAAGCCGTCTAAACAATCACAACCGCCTGGGGAAACTCCCGAACCAGATTTTGAACAAGAATTAGAGGAAGTAGAGCGATCGCTCCTATCGTTGAGAGAACGTTACGATCAAGTGCAACGCGATCGCCAACAACAGGCACAATGGCAACAGCGCCGCGATCGACTAAAGCACAATAAATCTCAGACACCAGAAATAAAAGCAGAGTTACGACAAATTCAACGGCAGTTGGAAATGCTAGGACTAAACTTAGAAAGTCAGTTATTTTCTTGGCGTAGCCTCAAAAAACCTTTCTGGCAAGTCGTCCGCTTTGGTGGAATGGGCGTTATCATAGGCTGGATATTAAAGTCTTATGCTGGATAAATATGGTAAATCGACGGATTGCAGAAATATTGCGAAGTGGCCAACCTGATGAGTCCCTCCAAGTGCAAGGCTGGGTGCGGACAAAGCGCGAGTCCAAAGGGTTTGCTTTTATTGAAGTCAATGACGGCTCATCACTAGCTAATTTGCAAGTCGTGATTAATCAGGATTTGCCAGATTATGAAGCTATATTGAAAAAATTAAATACGGGTGCTGCTGTCGAGGCGACAGGGGTATTAGTGGCTTCTCTGGGTAAAGGACAGCGAATTGAGTTGAAAGCCGAGACGGTGAAAGTTTACGGAGAAGCTGATCCCGATACATATCCCCTGCAAAAGAAACGCCATTCTTTTGAGTTTCTGCGAACCATTGGACATTTGCGATCGCGTACCAATTCCTTTGGTGCAGTTTTTCGCGTTAGAAATGCTTGTTCAGCAGCAATTCACCAATTTTTCCAACAAAGAGGCTTTTTG
This sequence comes from Nostoc sp., assembly GCF_036918245.1. Taxonomy (GTDB): domain Bacteria; phylum Cyanobacteriota; class Cyanobacteriia; order Cyanobacteriales; family Nostocaceae; genus Nostoc. Next base: position 91,165 of record NZ_JBALEF010000094.1, on the reverse strand, counting down.
TGGGTACACACACCCATCATCACTGCTAGCGATTGCGAAGGCGCGGGTGAACTGTTTAGCGTTACCAGTTTGGATTTAAAGAATATTCCCCGCACAGAAAATCAAGCAGTAGATTACAGCCAAGACTTTTTTGCTAAACCCACATATTTAACAGTTAGCGGCCAGTTGGAAGCAGAAGTGATGGCGATGGCGTTTTCTAACGTCTACACCTTTGGCCCTACCTTCCGTGCAGAAAATTCCAACACCTCGCGTCACCTAGCAGAATTTTGGATGGTTGAGCCAGAAATGGCTTTTTGTGACCTAGAAGGCGATATGGATTTAGCCGAGGCGTTTCTCAAACACATTTTTAAATATGTATTGGAAACTTGCCCAGAAGATATGGAATTTTTCAATGAACGCATTGATAAATCTGTGTTAGCAACAGCCGAAAATATTATTAATAATCAGTTTGAACGCTTAACTTATACAGAAGCGATCGCACTTTTAGAAAAAGCTGATGTTAAATTTGAATATCCAGTGAGTTGGGGTTTAGATTTACAATCAGAACACGAAAGGTACTTGGCTGAACAACTCTTTAAAAAGCCTGCGATCGTTACAGATTATCCAGCGCAAATTAAAGCTTTTTATATGCGCTTAAACGACGATGAAAAAACCGTCCGCGCAATGGATATTCTTGCACCTAAAATTGGCGAAATTGTAGGCGGTTCCCAACGCGAAGAACGTTTAGAAGTTTTAGAACGCCGCGTGTTAGCGCAAGGATTAAACCCAGAAGATTTGTGGTGGTATCTTGATTTGCGTCGTTACGGTACTGTTCCACACGCGGGTTTTGGGCTAGGTTTTGAAAGACTCGTGCAATTCATGACGGGGATGGGAAATATTCGTGATGTGATTCCCTTTCCCCGTACACCACAAAGTGCTGAGTTTTAGTTTGAGAATTTCAATCAGGCGATTAGAAATCGCGTCTGCACGGACTTATAAAAACTTTGAAACCCCCTAATGCGGGTTTTGCTTGTATAGCCATGTGTTTTATAAAGTGATTCATTAAAATTTAAGATTTTGGAATCTCCTCTTGTAAAACTTGATTTTGCTCAATAGATAGTTCAATAACTTGAGCAATTTGCTCTAAACTCATTCAAATTCGCAACAAATTTAAAGCCAACTTTCTTGTTGTTTCTGCTTTGCTTTTAGCTTCACCTTCTGCTTTGCCTTTAGCTTCGCCTTCTTCTAGGATTTGTTGATAAATGACTGATTCGCGCATAATCTCACTCCTTAAAATCTTGCTAATTACATCTTTATTTAATACCAGACCTACTAAAATCCCACTGGCAGCAGCTATATTTCTTTGTAGCTGGCGATCGCTAATTGCTTCAACTGCTTTGGCTACTTGGGTTAATACCATTGTAGGATCGTTTGTCTGACTTAGCACGGCAAAGGGTAATAGACCTGGAATACTCATAAACCTGTCTGTAGGTTGTTCCCACAGGCGTATTACTTCAAACTGATGGTAAGTGTTGTTTAATCTAAAAGTGTTTTCACTAACTAATTGTGAACTTGTCTTTCTCCAATAGATTACTATTTGACGCATTTCTTTGTGAGGAAAACGGCGATAAACCCTGACCCGATAATCTAACATCCTAAAGGGCATATCTTCATCAGCATCAGTTTGAAATTCGGTATGTAGAACTAAATAATCAGATTGCAATAAGATTAATGAATCGGCGCGAATTGGTTCGCTTGATAATTCAGTAGGGCTAAGTTCTGTTAATTTAATTGGTGAGCCTAGTAACCACGTTGCTAAATCATCTTTGAAGTTTTCGGCAATGAATTTGCAGATATTGTCATACATAGCAGCCTTAAATAAAGGGTATCAGGTATTGTTTATTAAAATTAAATTTGTTTATGTTGCGTTGACACAAGAAAACCCAACATAATATACATCACTGTTTTAAACACCACTTAATTACCAAGTACTTCTTGTCTACGCCGCTCCTGTTCCTGCTCCTCAATTCCTTGGCGTACTTCCAAATATTTTTTTATGCAAAAAAGTCTGACTGCTGTACCGAATAACCGTTTTGTTGTTCTGGTGGTGAATAGCCTTGTGAAAAAATTCTGGTATGGGAATTTCCCGCCACAATGGTTGTCGTGACTTGTCGGACTGCACCAAAATCAATTAAGACAAGCTGCCCACTTGGTTGCAGCATGATATTCTGAGGCTTAATATCACGGTGGAAATATTGATGAGCGTGTACTAAAGCAAGAATTTCTACAAGTTGTTTAAGCCAATTGAGAGCTTGAGCTTCAGAAAGACGTTGATAATTACGAAATTCCATCCACTGCTCTAAATTTACGCCTTCAATTTTCTCCATTGCTAAACAGTGCAATGGTACAGAGCGATTTTTAGATAAAACAGTAAAATAACCATCTGTTCTACCTTGGGAATACCCGCACTGTTTAGCTGACTCAAAACCTTTGCTTCCTGCTGAAACAGTTCAATGGCTTTGGGGTTCTTCTCAGTCAGCACTTTTAAAACTTTAGTTTTCCCACACTCGTCAATTTCAAAAGTGTTACCAAAGCCACCTTGTCCTAGTTGTTTGAGTACCCGATAGCGACCTTGCAACAGTATTTCTGACCTACAGTTACGGCAAATCAGGTTGTTTGCATTCACTGGGTTAACAGGTTTTGGACAATGGGGATTTATACAATAGGTCATTACACAAAAGTAAATATCCTAAAAAATCGATTTTTATTGATATCTAAACAGAGGGCTAAATCTATAAGGTTCTATTAATAGAGTTCCCTAAAATTTTGACAAAGTAACATATATAGCAGTTATCACTTCAGTATTAAATCTTATACACAATAAATTAGGGTTACAACAATTGTTGTAACCCTACAGATTGGCTATATTAAATCTGCTCGAAAAGCACTATAGAATAACAATTAACCTCATAACTACCGAATTAGGAGCAATTTTTCACATTTACTATATCTAGATTAATGGTTTGCAAAAGCAAATACTTTCTTGCTTGCCCGCATGGGATAAGTGACGCTAGTGTTAAAAGAATTGTGCAAAGTAAAGCCCTCATCCCAGAAGTTGAGTAGGAAGCTAGAATGGCAATTCCAAATAAACAAGTAAAATCTAATACAGATATTTTAGATAATAGATGCACCCAAACTCGTATCCAAGTTCGCATTCCTAAAGACTTGTATGAAGAACCAGTTATTTCACGACTGGTTTCTCACTATGGGGTTATAGTCATTATTGCTGATGCTCAGGTAAGCCCAAACGTGCCACAATATAGCTGCTTCGATCTGGAACTGCGAGGTACTGTTTCTCAGATTGAAAGCGCCCTAACTTACCTGGATGAACTGGATTTAGAAGTTTTGCACCAATCCAGCCCTGAAGAAGATGGTTGGTAAATTGAGTGCTGAGTCAAAAACACTCAGCACTCAGCACTCAGTACTTGTTACTGATTTTAGGCCATTTGATTTTCAATCGCCCACCGCGCTAGTTCAGTGCGGTTGTGGAGATTGGTTTTGCCCAACATATTGGACACATGGCTTTCAACCGTGCGCTGACTAACATTTAGTTCTTCAGCAATTTCACGGTTAGCTAAACCCCTAGCGACAAACTGGACTACTTTTAGTTCGGTTGGGGTTAACTGTACATCGAAGGGAACCTGGATACGGGAACCGTTTTCGCCTCCTTTTGCTTGGTGTTCTTTCCAACGGATAGTTTGTTTCAGCGAGGATTCAACTTGCGCTACGAGTTCTTCTGGCTCAAAGGGCTTGACCATATAAACATCAGCACCTTTATTCAGACCCTTAACTCGGTCTGCACTTTGTCCTTTAGCTGAAAGGAAAAGAACTGGAATCCAGCTGGTGCGTTCGTTTTGCCGGACTTGTTCCACAAAAGTATATCCGTCCATTTCCGGCATCATCACATCGCAGATGATCATGTCTGGAACATCTTGCTCTAAAATTTCCAGAGCTTCACGTCCATTTTCGGCGGTGATGACTTCATATCCCCGGAACTCTAAGTAATCCTTCACCAGCAAGATGAGGTTAGGGTCATCATCAATCAATAGAAGTCGTTTGTGATCTTTCATGCTGGGCTCTTTCATAGCAGTGGCACTTGTCGCGCTTCGGTCCATCAAAGTCTTGAATATTTATCCTCTATGGTGGGTTATTCGAGATGTTGTCCTTTTTCCTACTTAACTTGCCTTTGCTGTCTCGAAGTCTCAAAAATGCCGAGCACTTTCAATAGACTATTAGCTCGATAGCAAAAGTCCAGCAAGGATACGTATAGCAGTAGTATCTATAATGCGCTATTATATATCGCTTTGAAAGGGGCGGGGTAAAAAACACTGATTAAATAATAATCTTTCGGACTCACAAGTAAGTATTGGCTTAAAGATGACCCTACCTCAAAACCAACCCGCACTTTCTTAAAGCTTACTGCTATACCATATCCTTTGGTTGTTAAGCCTCTATGAGGTGTTCACAAGAAACTAGGGAAGTTTCTGGCAAAAGATGGATGGATTGAAAACGCATATTCTTCTACCACCTTATTGCCTGTTCAGTGTTCTCGGATGATCCGCAGGGTAACTTCCGGGTTTGCTTGGCGATACCAGACACCATCAGGGTAAATCACCATTATGGGTCTAGAACAAGAAACACGCAAGCAGTTGGCTTTAGTTTTATAGACGCAAATAGAATGACTTTAGTGCGGCTCATCGAGTTTTAAATCTTTAAGTCGCTTTTTTTAGTAATCCCAGAATTCCAGACTAGCTCGTTTTGAGCAGCAATTGCCTGGTCAGCGCAAATAAAAATGTGTCGCTGAATTTTTGCAAGTCCTAAACTTTCTACACAATTACTCAGGATCTTATGTTCCAGAGACTTATTGGTTTTGGGGATTTGATAGTTGGACTGGATCGCTGTCACTGTATTGTTACTTATCGAGTGGCTCCCTGATTACAGTTTTATAACAATTTGCAAGCTTTGCAAAAAATAAAGTTGACTGGGGAGTGGAGAAGAATTCTCATACCTCCCTACTCCCTACTCTCTTCGTAACTTACGGAACAAAACCCGCAAGGTAGAAATAATTAAGCATTTATACTTAAGTACATCTATGACCCTCTAGTTCGGGAACCCGTACTCAAGGCATTCTTGCCATTGGACGCCACTTTTCGGTAAATTAGCACTCAGGAGTTGAGAGTGCTAAACTGGAGAAAATAATTATGGCAGCTTTATCTCTAAGCGTTTCTACAGTTAAACCTTTAGGCGATCGCGTTTTCGTAAAAGTGAGCGCCTCTGAGGAAAAGACCGCAGGTGGTCTGTATTTGCCCGATACCGCCAAGGAAAAGCCCCAAGTAGGGGAAGTAGTGGCCCTTGGTCCTGGCAAGCGTAATGACGATGGAAACCGTCAGGAATTGGAAATTAAAGTCGGCGATAAGGTGCTGTACTCTAAGTACGCTGGCACTGACATCAAACTCGGCACCGAAGAATATGTACTGCTTTCTGAAAAAGATATTTTAGCAGTTGTTATCTAGTGGGGAAAAGGGAATAGGGAACAGGGAACAGGGAATGTCAAAAATAAAGACAATGTCCCATGCCCCATGCCCAATGCCCAGTGCCCAATTCAAAAAAAATTGACTTACTCCCGGAATTTAGACACCTATGGCAAAGCGCATTATCTACAACGAAAACGCCCGTCGCGCCTTGGAACGAGGCATTGACATCCTGGCTGAGGCTGTAGCTGTTACCCTTGGTCCTAAAGGTCGTAACGTAGTCCTAGAAAAGAAATTTGGCGCACCGCAAATCGTCAATGACGGTGTAACGATCGCCAAAGAAATCGAATTAGAAGACCATATTGAAAACACTGGTGTAGCTCTGATTCGTCAAGCTGCTTCTAAGACCAATGATGCTGCGGGTGATGGTACCACCACTGCTACCGTTTTAGCTCATGCGATCGTCAAAGAAGGCTTGCGGAACGTTGCAGCTGGTGCTAACGCGATTTCGCTGAAGCGTGGTATTGACAAAGCTACTGCTTTCCTCGTAGACAAAATTAAAGAACACGCCCGTCCAGTGGAAGATTCCAAAGCCATTGCCCAAGTTGGGGCGATCTCTGCTGGTAATGACGAAGAAGTTGGTCAGATGATTGCCCAAGCAATGGACAAGGTGGGCAAAGAAGGCGTAATTTCCCTAGAAGAAGGGAAATCTATGTTTACCGAATTGGAAATCACTGAAGGGATGCGCTTTGACAAAGGCTACATCTCTCCTTATTTTGCTACTGACCCTGAGCGGATGGAAGCGGTTTTTGATGAGCCTTTCATACTACTGACTGATAAGAAAATTGCTTTGGTACAAGACCTAGTACCAGTATTAGAGCAAGTAGCTCGTGCCGGTCGTCCTTTGGTGATTATCGCTGAAGATATCGAGAAAGAAGCTTTAGCAACCTTGGTAGTAAACCGTTTACGCGGTGTACTAAACGTGGCTGCTGTTAAGGCTCCTGGTTTTGGCGATCGCCGCAAAGCACTACTAGAAGACATCGCTGTTTTAACTGGTGGTCAATTAGTTACCGAAGATGCTGGTCTGAAGCTAGATAACACCAAGCTGGATAGCCTGGGTAAAGCTCGCCGGATCACCATTACCAAGGACAGCACCACAATTGTTGCCGAAGGTAACGAAGTTGCTGTTAAAGCTCGTGTCGAACAGATTCGTCGTCAAATCGATGAAACCGAATCTTCTTACGACAAAGAAAAACTGCAAGAGCGTCTTGCTAAACTTTCTGGTGGTGTCGCTGTAGTGAAAGTGGGTGCAGCGACCGAAACCGAAATGAAAGACAAGAAACTGCGCCTAGAAGACGCTATCAACGCCACCAAAGCTGCTGTGGAAGAAGGTATCGTTCCTGGCGGTGGTACAACTCTGGCTCACCTTGCTCCTGAATTGGAAGTTTGGGCAAAGAGCAATCTTAAGGATGAAGAGTTGATTGGTGCTTTGATTGTCGTTCGCGCCTTACCTGCACCTCTGAAGCGGATTGCTGAAAACGCCGGTCAGAATGGTGCTGTGATTGCTGAACGCGTGAAAGAAAAAGAATTTAACGTTGGCTACAACGCTGCAACAAACGAATTCGTCGATTTGTTAGCCGCTGGTATTGTTGACCCTGCTAAAGTGACTCGTTCTGCTCTGCAAAACGCTGCTTCCATCGCTGGTATGGTGTTGACAACCGAATGTATTATAGTTGACAAGCCTGAGCCTAAAGATAGCGCTCCTGCTGGCGCTGGCGCTGGTGGCGGAGACTTCGATTACTAAATACTTTGTAGTTACATAATTTGTAAAACAGCTGCTTCTCTTGTGGAGGCGGCTGTTTTTTTGTCTGAACGGAGGAAGAAGAGGAGAGAGAAAAGTTATTTGGTTGATGAGACTAAGTTTGTAATCTGTAGATGTTACTATCTGGAGCGGTTTAATTGTTATGATATCGCTTTTCTGAACTAGAGCGATGTCTACGACGGGCTACGCCTACACACTTCAACTTTTACATCAAAACCCATGAGCAAAATTAATCCTGAAACAACCCCCTTACATACCTTAAACCCACTCAACCGATTTTCTGACAGAGCGGAGGATTATGTAAAATATCGACCTAGCTATCCCGCAGATGCAATTGATATTATCTTGGAAGGATTAGGTGAAAATTCACAACTCGTAGCAGCAGATATTGGCGCAGGTACAGGAATTGCCTCAAGACTGTTAGCTGAACGCGGAGTTAATGTCATAGCCATAGAACCAAACGCGGCGATGCGAGAAGCTGCCCAAGCACATCCTTTGATAAAGTTTCGTGATGGAACAGCAGAATTAACCCACCTACCTGATAAATCAGTTGATTTAGTTACTTGTTTTCAAGCTTTCCACTGGTTCAATCCCGAACCAACTTTATTGGAGTTTCACCGCATTTTAAAACCATCAGCACGCTTGGCTGTGGTGTGGAATAATCGCGATCAAGAAGATGCCTTAACTACAGAATATAGCCGACTAGTCCGCGAAGCATCTAATAATCATCCAGCAGAATCTCGAATGCAGTCGGTAGAGCCACTGTTAGTAACTCCCCATTTTATTAACATCCACGAATATAATTTTACTTATAGGCAACAGTTAGATTTAACTGGACTTATTGGACGAGCAATGAGTGTTTCTTACCTTCCGCGTGAAGGCTTGGCATACGAACAGCTTATTGATAATTTTCAAGAATTATATCAGCGCTTTCGTGATGAGAGTGGTTTTGTGTATATGGTCTATCGCACTAGCGTACACTACACCTCGGTGAAGGAATTTCAAAATAAAAATGGGAATCATAAGAAGTAGGGTGCGTTAATTGCCTCTCAATAAATATCAGGATTCACATGGCACAACCAAAATATGAAGGTTATTGCGAATTCATTCCTACAAAATTAGTCAGAGAAAAGTTTGGAGATGTCAATGTTTATGCCCAAAATGCTAAATCACTCTTAACAAAAGCTACTGGTTTTATTGGTAATTATGATTTTACTCTAAATCCTTACAGGGGATGTCAATACGGTTGTAGTTATTGCTATGCTGCTGCATTTACTCCTAATGCTCAAATGCGCCAAGATTGGGGAAAATGGGTAATTTTTAAGGAAAATTCTGCTGAAATTTTAGCGAAAGAATTAAAAAAATGGTATAAAAAAAATCCTCAGATTCCTCCTAGTATATACATGAGTAGCGTTACTGATCCTTATCAACCACTTGAGTCTAAACATCAACTGACTCGTCGGTTGTTAGAGGTAATGCTTGATGTGGGGATTAACGGTTATCCAACTCCAACTTTGGTGATTCAAACTCGTAGCCCAATTATTATTAGAGATATTGATTATTTACAACGATTTAAACGATTGCGAATTAATATGAGCATTCCCACTGGGAGTGAATTAGTGAGAAAAGATTTTGAACCGCGATCGCCCAGTATTAAAGCTAGACTAAATGCTATCACTAAAATTAAACAAAGTATTGATTATTATAAAGGTTTTCTTCCTAAAATTTCTATTACTATTACCCCTCTACTTCCTACTTTGCCAACTGATGAGTCTGCTTTCATTGACAAACTAGCCATCGCCGATAGAATTGTAATTCAAACTTTTCATGCTAGCCAGAGTCGTTCTCTCATTGCATCAACTCGCCAAGAAGCTGAAGAAATTAAGCAAAAATACTCTTGGTGGTATGAGGATGAGAAATTAAGCTATAGGAAATTTAAGGAAAAGTTAGTTTCTCGGCTTCCAGGTATAGAAGTTATGGAAGGCAAAAAGGGATTTGGTTATGAATAATCCTATCGGAAATTGGTGGCGAAGTCAGCAGTTCAAATTATCTTTGAAACGCGGGGATATCCGACGTGCAGTCCAACTATTACAAGAGATTCAAAAATCAGGTGCAAGATTCTCATGGTTAGAAAAACTATTTAGGGATAAACTTCAACTTGAACGTTATTCCCAAGAATACAAACGACAAACAGAAACTTTAAATAAACAACTAACAGAAGCATCCCAGGAAAAAGTTAATCTCATATTAATCCCAGATGAGGAATTTGTTAAATATATCTATAAAGTTTTCAATTTAATACAGCACGATGAATATAAACTGCAATCTACTGGTATTGATGAACGTATATTTGATGATTTGGAATCAAGGCTAGTTGAATATCTCAAAGAAGAATTTAGTAAAATTCCTGAAAAACAGTTATTTATTAAGTTAGAAGACGCTCTTGAGGATATTAATAACTTAAAAATTGGACAAGATCCAGACTATCGTTTTAGTCTAACTCCTCATGTCTACTTTATGAAGTATTTTTTAGAAAATGTATATTGCATATATTTAGCTTGGTTTCTTATTTACCAAGATGCTTTACTACCAAGCAAAGTTAATATCCTTGATATTGCAGCAGGCCCAGGAACAGTTGCTTATGGTTTAGCTTTATTTCTCCAAAGTAGTAGCGGTTTTTTTCATATCCCGCAAATGCACATATCTTATTACTCTTTAGAAAAACAAGATGCCTTCCAGTTTCGTGGACTTCAGTTTTGGCGACGATATATAGAGTCGCGTCTAACCCCTGTGAATGCTTTCTTCCGCTTTGTTACTACTGATATTTTTACTTGGAAGACTCAATCGAATAATCTACCCAAAGATTTTTTCGACTTTCTCGTAATTTCTCACTGCTTCTTTGCAGATCCAGCCAAAAGGGTTGAATCTAATAATACTTACAAGCAAATATTTGCCACCAGCTTAAAAAATTCAGGTTATATTCTGCTAATTGTGCAAGATAAAAAGTTATTCAAACTTTACGATATTCACCAAGTGGAAAACCAAGAGGAAGAAAAAAATGTAGTGGATAAATTTATGGCAGAATTGGGATTAGAGTTGGTCTGGTATAAATATATAACCTCAACAGATTCAAGAATACCTTTGTCCGGTGTTGAATTTGGTAAGTTTGCTCGAGAAAAATTACCAAAACAACTATATATGAGTCCAATACTCCAACAGTATTTTGGTCAGAAGCATCAGTTACACTATACATTAGATGATTATGTAATCTTGGCAAAAAAATAATGATAAATTGCAGGTAAAACACCAAACAATACATTAAGTAAATATAAGGTATCTGAACTTTAATCTTGAATTCCTAAATGATCTGCAATTCACAAACAGCAGAAGGTTGGCATGGCAAACTTAATTTAGTCTATGCCGATCGCCAAGGTGCAACCCAATTAATTTACAATCACCAACAAGCGCCCCTGAAGGTGCAACGCCCATTTTACCCAGAAGGGCAAAAAGTTTGTCATAGCGTAATTTTACATACAGCCGGAGGAATGGTGGGAGGCGATCGCTTATCCTCTAACATTCACCTCCAACCCCAAACCCAAGCCTTAATCACTACAGCTGCTGCAAGCAAGATATATCGCAGCAATGGCTTAACAGCTAGACAAACTATCGAGATGCAAGTTGACGCTGGTGCTTGTTTAGAATGGTTGCCGCAAGAGACAATTTTATTTAACGGTGGGATTTATCGGCAAGATTTACGGGTAGAATTAGCAACCGGGGCCAGTTGGTTAGGCTGGGAGATTACCAGATTTGGTCGCAGTGCTAGAGGAGAAAAATTTTACCTTGGAGAATGGCGATCGCACACAGAAATTTGGCAACAACATGTCCCGTTGTGGATTGATCGGCAATACTTACCGGGTAGTGAAGACATTTTTCACAGTCCTCATGGCTTGGCGGGAAAACCAATAGTAGGTAGTCTAGTTTGGGTTGGTGATGCAGTTTCAGCAGAAATTGTCGAAAAAACGCGAAATTTATGGGATGGGGAAGGAGAAGTGGGTGTTAGTCGGTTACAACATGGATTATTGTGTCGATATCGCGGTACTTCTACATCTGAGGTGAGAAACTGGTTTATTGATGTTTGGAAATTGCTGCGAGTTTCTTTTTTGAATCGTGGTAATTGTATACCAAGAGTGTGGCAGGTTTGAACGAACCGCCATCACGCAGCGTCTCGCAGAGAAGACGCCAAGAACGCCAAGAGGGATAGAAGAATGCAACTTACGCCGCAGGAAAAAGATAAGCTATTAATTTTTACTGCTGCTTTATTAGCAGAAAGACGTAAAGGAAGGGGTCTAAAACTGAATTATCCCGAAGCGATCGCTTATATTTCTGCTGCCATTTTAGAAGGTGCAAGAGATGGGCAAACTGTAGCTGAATTAATGAGTTATGGTACAACTCTCTTAACGCGGGATGATGTCATGAAAGGGATACCAGAAATGGTGCATGAAGTGCAAGTTGAAGCAACTTTTCCTGATGGTACAAAGTTAGTGACAGTACATAATCCCATTCGTTAAATTTACTTTATAGTGTGTTATTTTTAAGACTAAAGCCTTTCATAGACATTGAGTAATAATTAAGTATATAATTTAACACATTATCAGAAGTGTACTGCTTGACATCATCAAGTATAAAGGCAATGAATACAGGAAATACTGGCTTTACAGCAACTATTATAACCACTGCCATAACTACTGCCTTTGCCGTTGTCGCCGGAATAGTTAATCACATTATGTCTGGCAACAGAGACAGAGAAAATCAGCAGACAACCGCATCGTTAAAATATACTGAGCAGCAGCTAGAAGAATTATATGGGCCACTTGCTTTTCTGATCTGGGAAGGTAGACGTACCTATACAGATTTAGCAGAAAAGTTAAGAGAAATGCGCGGTCAAAAACGTATCTTAGAATCTCTTCAAGTAGGAGAAAAAAATGGTTATACAATTTTCCCCTTCAAAAACGAAGCAGAAATTAAATTATGGATTTTTTGGATAGAAAAAGATGCTTTTCCCCGCCATGAAAAAATTAAAAAGCTTTTGATGACAAAGACACATTTAATTGAAGGTGAAATACTGCCAGAAAGTTATCTAAAATTTTTGGATTATCATAATTCCTGGAAAATGGAACATCTGCGGTGGCAAGAACAGCAAATTGAATATTTGTGGAAATCAAAATTTGACTTTCCATTCCAATTTGAAGATGAGGTTCTTAAAACTTTTAAAAACCTTAAGCGTCAACAAGCAAACTTTTTAAAAGTTAATCATGACTTACGAAAAAATAGCCAAAATTATGCAAAAATATCCAAAAATATTACTTTATTGAATCGCCAAAATGCCAATAATGTCAATAATTTATAGAGTGTGCATAAGTGCTATTTAAATGAAATATTGGATTGAACATGATCCCAGGAGAAATCATTACACCAGCAGGTGAAATTGAACTAAATGTTGGTCGTCCAACTGTAAAATTGCAAGTGTCAAATACAGGCGATCGCCCCATACAAGTTGGTTCCCACTATCACTTTTATGAAGTTAACACCGCCTTAAACTTTGACAGAGAACAAGCGCGAGGAATGCGCCTCGATATCCCCGCAGGAACCGCAGTTCGCTTTGAACCAGGCGATACAAAAGAAATAACTCTAATTCCCCTCGTTGGTACTCGCCAAGTCTACGGCTTCAACGCCAAAATTAACGGAAATCTCTAAAAACCTCCGCGTACTTCTGCGTTTCCCTCAGCGTCCCTTTGCGTTAAAAAAAAGGATTTTATATGCCTTACAGAATGGATCGCCGCGCCTACGCCGAAACCTACGGCCCAACAGTAGGCGATTGCGTCCGACTTGCAGACACAGAATTATTTATTGAAGTTGAACAAGACTTAACCACCTACGGCGATGAAGTAAAATTCGGCGGCGGTAAAGTCATCAGAGATGGCATGGGACAATCCCCCATTTCTAACGCTGATGGTGCTGTAGATTTAGTAATTACTAATGCCTTAATTCTCGATTGGTGGGGTATTGTCAAAGCAGATATCGGCATTAAAGATGGCAAAATTTTCAAAATTGGTAAAGCTGGAAATCCTTATATTCAAGATAATGTAGATATCATTATCGGTCCCGGAACTGAAGCCTTAGCAGGGGAAGGAATGATTCTTACTGCTGGCGGCATCGATGCCCATATCCATTTTATTTGTCCTCAACAAATTGAAGTGGCGATCGCTTCTGGGATTACCACCATGATCGGCGGCGGTACTGGCCCCGCTACAGGTACAAATGCCACTACCTGCACCCCCGGCCCTTGGAATATTTACCGAATGCTACAAGCGGCTGATGCTTTTCCCGTAAACTTAGGATTTTTGGGCAAAGGTAACGCCAGTCAAACTCCAGGACTTATAGAACAAGTAGCCGCCGGTGCAATGGGGTTAAAACTACATGAAGACTGGGGAACCACACCCGCAGCAATTGATACCTGCCTCAGCGTTGCCGATGCTTATGATGTGCAAGTCGCTATTCATACTGATACCCTGAACGAAGCTGGATTTGTCGAAGATACGATCGCTGCTTTCAAGAATCGTGTCATCCACACCTACCACACTGAAGGCGCAGGCGGAGGACACGCACCAGATATTATCAAAGTTTGCAGCCAAGCCAATGTCCTGCCATCTTCCACCAATCCCACACGTCCTTACACCCTAAACACCTTAGACGAACACTTGGATATGTTGATGGTATGCCATCACCTCGATCCTGCGATCGCTGAAGATGTCGCTTTTGCCGAATCTCGCATCCGCCGAGAAACCATTGCTGCGGAAGATATTTTGCACGACTTAGGCGCATTTAGCATGATTTCTTCCGATTCCCAGGCAATGGGAAGAGTAGGCGAAGTGATAATTCGCACCTGGCAGACATCTCACAAAATGAAGGTGCAACGGGGAACTCTGAACCCACAGGGAACGGAGCAAAAAGCAGACAATTTTCGGGCAAAAAGGTATGTTGCTAAGTATACGATTAATCCAGCGATCGCTCACGGAATTGCTCAATATGTCGGTTCAGTGGAAAAGGGAAAATTAGCAGATTTATGTTTGTGGCGTCCGGCATTTTTTGGCGTGAAACCAGAGATAGTGATTAAAGGCGGAATAATTGCATGGTCGCAAATGGGCGATGCTAACGCCAGTATTCCCACACCGCAACCAGTGTATATGCGACCGATGTTTGGTAGTTTTGCAGGGGCGCGTCATGTCACATCATTAACTTTTGTTTCCCAAGCAGCTTTAGAGAAAGAAATTCCCAGCCAGCTAGGTTTACAAAAGGTAGCAGTTGCAGTTTCTGGGACACGCCAATTAAGTAAGCGGGATATGAAGCTGAATGATGCACTACCCCACATTGAAGTTGATCCAGAAACATACCAAGTCAGGGCAGATGGTGAGTTGCTAATTTGTGAACCTGCGACAGTTTTACCAATGGCACAGAGGTACTTTTTATTCTAATTCATGACCGAGCAACTTACTGATTACGATAGTCCTTGGAAAGAAGTCAAAATAATTCGTAATTGATAATTCGTAATTCCTAATTATTATCCCACGATTGTTTATTGGTACAGTGGGACAGTAAATGTGACTGTGGAACCCAGTCCTTCACCCAGGCTGTAAAAATTCAGAGTCCCTGCCATTGACTCTATTAGGCTTTGGGACATAGCCAGTCCCAAGCCTGTACCACGGGATTTCTCAATAGGGTAATCATCGACACGGCTGAACAATTGAAACAGTTTGTCTAGTTTGTCCGGGGAAACACCGATACCAGTATCTGCGATCTCCACTGTCACCATACCAGGAAATTGCTGATCTTGAGATATTACCTTTTTGCTAACTACATAGCTCTTGACAACTATACCGCCTTGATGGGTAAATTTGATGGCGTTGCCAACTAGATTTATCATCACTTGCTTTAGGCGTTGATAATCACCTCGGACAATAATTTCATCGTAGGTATCAGGCATTTGCATAAGGAAACTGAGGTTTCTCACCTCAGCATGAGGACGCATGAAATTTTCTACATCACTGAATAGTTCATTGAGCTTGATTGCTCCCAGTTCCATCTCCATTTTGCCTGCTTCGATTTTGGCAATGTCTAGCATGTCATTGATAATATTGAGCAAGTATAGTGATGATTGGTGAGCTTCCTCCAGAAACTGTTTTTGTTCCTCCTGATTATCTGCCATACCATCTAAAATTAGCTTCAAGAAACCTATCGTGGTATTAAGGGGAGTACGAAGTTCATGGGAAATATTGGCTAAAAACTCTTTTTTTATTTGTTCGGCTCCTTGTAGCTTCTGGGAACCTGGGTTAAGTTGCCTGAAAATTTCTCGCCTTTCCAATTTTTGGCTTGCATCTAAGAACTGATAATCCTCATTGCTCAAGCTTCTGTCTGCTGCCCATGCCCATGCATCCTCCAATGCTTGTCCGCGTAATAGCCATGAGTCATCCTTAGAAGTAATCCAGGCTGTCAGAGCTTCAGCATGAGGACGCAAATCTGCTAACGCTTTATTAACCCAACTATGGTCAAAAACGGATTCATAAATACAGTTATAGACTCTTAACTTCCCTTGCTGCTGTACTACTAAACCAGATAGCCGCAATTCCATTTTTTCTGAACTGTTATCAGCTAATACTTTCCCCCATTGCAAAATTTGCTGATACAACCCTAGTAAACGTCCGGCACGTTGCTCATCTCTAAGAATGCGATCGCGTATTGTCCTCAAATGTTCTGGCTCATCCTGTGATTCCCAGTTTTTAAGGAAGTGCGATCGCACCAATTCTTCAACTCCCTCAACTTCTATACCAGCAGGAATGAGTTTGCAAAGTTTTTGGGTAAGAAATGGTTGTCCACCCGTCCAAGCCAAAACCTCTTGCAGCAGTGCTTGGAGATTGCTAATTTTCCCCACTAATCCTTGAGCTAAAGGTTGAACTTCATGCAACTGAAAACCTTTGAGTTCAATCGCTCGACCAACATTAAACGGCGTGCGGCTCTTATCTTTAATCAAATCTGACGGAGTAGCTACTCCCAGCAATGTGAAAGTGAGGCGCTTATATTCGGGCTTATCAGCACGCTGATTATAGCAGTCTCTGATTAAAGCAAAAAAGTCGTCACTAGAAAAATTTAAGCTGAGAACGCTATCTATTTCATCTACAAAAATGACTATAGATTGAGAAATTTCAACTAACAGAATTTCTTCGATAAATTCACTCAATCGCTGTACAGGAGAAAGATGATCCTGATTGCGCCACCAACTCCGTAAATTAAACTTTCCTGAAAGCTCGAAACTACTCACCAAACTACGCACTACACCTGTATACCATTGCTCTGGTGTAAGATTCTGGCTACCAATTTTCATTAAATCAATTGCAGCACAGGCTATGTCTTCCTTTTGTAGCCGTTGCATTGTTTGCACTCGCAAGCTAGACTTGCCCATCTGCCTGGAGTTCAAAACATAACAAAATTCCCCAGCCTTTAATCCCTCATACAAATCTTGGTCTGCCTGACGCTTTACATAACTGGGGGCATCAACTGGTAAACTGCCACCAACTTGATATTCGTAAGCTGGGTTTTGTTCTATGTTCATCAGCTAACTCTCAAGCGATCGCAAAAATATTGACGATACAAATCACAACGTGGCGTTACATCATTTCCTTGCTGTTGTAATAAACCCATGCTGAGTAATTTAAAGCATTGTATCGAATTCAACCGAACGGGGCTAGTATTGGCAACTACCTTTTTGATAGCAGCAGCTAATTCTGGACGCTGTTCTAAATTCCACAGATGCCGACGTAAATGGTCACTATAAGGGCCAGCTTCTGTAGGGGCTGTTTGCAAAAGCACATTGAGCGTAATATCCTGTCTGGCAATATGATAAAGTGCCACTCGTACAAGATAGGGATGTCCTCCCACCATTGCCATTAGTTGTTCAATTTGGGTCAAACTCCAATTGAGTCCATGCCTTCGTGCCAAATCAAGAACCTGTTGGGTGTTAAATTCTGATAACTCAATCGGCAAGCCTACATTAAATGGCGATTGATTGATATTCATTGGAATATAAACTTCTGTGGAATGCACTACTACTAACCGCAGTTTTTTCCAAATATCCCGGTTTTTAGCATCTTCATGCCAAGCGCGTAACAGCCCAAAAAAGTCATTAGCAATTTCGGGATATTGAAATATACGATCAACTTCATCCAATCCCAATGCTAGGGGTTGGTTGATTTCTGGCAAGAGATACTCCTCGAAATAAGCGGTGCAATTGTCCTTACTGCCATAAATCTCATCCCAGTAATCTGCTAGCTTGTTGGGTAGCCTCAACCTCCGTCCGACACTGGCACAAAACCACTGAAGGAACTTATCCAAATCTGCAAAAACCTTTCCATCTGCCAATTGAAAGCTCAAAGGCACGGTTAGATAATCTTGTTGTGACGCTTGATGAAGAATCCGCGCCATGAGTGAGGTTTTACCCATCTGCCGGGGTGCTTTGATCCGAATCAAAGATCCTGGCTTCCAAATTGCCTCGTAGCACCGGGATTCGATGGGAGGACGCTCAATATAAAACGCCGAAGCCAAATCCACCTGTCCTTCAGGTAATTCTGGTTCTGCCACTGGCAGAGGCGGTGAGAGAGTGAGAGGGTGAGAGGGTGATGAAGGGAAAAAATCACTACTCGTCTCTCCATCTGCCAATCTTTCTACATCACCGGTTGCCACTAAACTAAAAATTTCCTGTAAAATTTTGGGAGTATCGGCAGGTGAATTCCACTCTCGCTGCTGAACCTGTTGTAAGTAGCCCCGCAAATCATAATTCAGTGGCGCACTCCAAGCAAAGTTAACACGAATGGGCAAAATCACTGGCTTATGCTGATCGCTGCCATCCTGTAACTCTTTGGCCTGTCTCACCTCTTCTGTCACCATCTCGCTAGTTGCCGATCGCTCAGACAACAGCAACAAAAAGTAATCACACAGTTTTAATTCTTCATCGATGCGCTGAGGCCATTTTTCCCCCAAGCGAATACTCTCGCCCGCCATGAATGCTTCGTGTCCAGCAGCTTTAATCGCTTCATAAAAATTCTGGGCAAGGCTCAAGTCTGGATCTTGACTGCGATAGCTGATGAAAAATCTGACGCTTATGCTGGCTGCTGGGGAAGTTGGCATAATCGGATAAATATCCAGAAATTTTGACGAATTTGACTATTTTCTTGCAATGTACAGAATCAAAGCTGACTTTTACTTTTTTTACAGGTAACTCTTCAGTAGCCAATATCTAACCTACTGATATATCTATTTACTAAACTGATACCAAAATCGTGTCGCTATCCTCTGTATTCAATTCTAGAAATTTACGAGTCATAATTCAATTAGCTTGTAGCTATCTGCTAAAAAGGTAAGTAAAGTAGTTTTTAAAACACATTTATATAAGTTTCTTGGTAACCAATTTTTCTTCGGAGGAAGTTTATTTAAAGGGAATACCTAGAAAACTATACCAATAAACCAGTTTTCCTAAAAATTTACTTTTACCCTATACCTTGCATCTATATGACTTCACAATCTTCTTGCTCTGACAAAATTCTGGTTGTCGATGACTCTCCTGATAACGTGTTCTTGATCAAAACTATTTTGGAAGAAGAGGGTTACACGATTAGCACCGCAGAAAATGGGATTTCGGCCTTGGCAGAATTGAAAGCTTCTCCTTGTGACTTGGTTCTGCTGGATCTGATGATGCCAGGTATGGACGGGTACGAAGTCACCAAGCACATTCGTGGTGAAATGAAATTGCCGCAATACATCCCTATATTGCTGATCACTGCCCACGATGCGCCCAACGTCGCCCACGGATTAGACTTGGGTGCTGATGATTTTATCCGCAAACCTGTAACAGTAGATGAATTGCTGGCACGAGTGCGATCGCTCCTGCGTTTGAAGCATAGTATGGATGAACGTGATGAAATTGCGCGTCAGCGAGAAGATTTTGTCTCCCGCCTCACCCACGACTTACGTACTCCCTTAGTAGCCGCCGATCGCATGTTGATGCTATTTCAGCAAGGTGCATTGGGAACATTATCAACGCAAATGCAGGAAGTAATCGCCATCATGGCCCGTAGCAATATCAACCTGCTTTCTATGGTCAATACTTTATTGGAAGTTTATCGTTTTGAAGCGGGTCGCAAAAGTCTAGCGTTTCAACCGGTTAATCTGGGTCAATTGCTAGATGAAGTGACTGGAGAATTGTCACCCTTAGCTCAAGATAAAACACTGTCCCTAAATTTGGATATTACTGAGGAGTCAAGCACAAACACAGTGATGGGCGATCGCTTGGAACTGCATCGTCTATTTACCAACCTCATCGGAAATGCGATCAAATTTACCGAAGCTGGGTCTATTACTATTCGTTTTACTTCTCAACGCCAGTTCAACAAAAGTAATCAATCTCAGTTCTCTGAAAAATCCAATTCTGTTGACTACATTAGAATTGAGATAGCGGATACTGGCCCAGGTATTCCCCCTGAAGAACAAGCCACGATCTTTGAACGATTTCGCCAAGGCAGTCATAAGAGTTCTGGTAGTGGCTTAGGACTGTATCTTGCTCGTCGAATTGTCGAAGCACATCAAGGCATTATTCTGCTTAATTCTGAGTTGGGCAAAGGTAGTGTATTTATTGTGCTTTTACCCACTAAAACATGAGAAAATTAGTAATTATAAATTAGGAATTGTAGAGTTTTTTATCCTGGCAATTCATGATTTATAACCTTACTACTATCTACCGATAATTTAAAATAAAAAATTTAATTGGAACATCAAAAACTAAAAGTTTATGAATCAAATATGCTGAGATAACAGCAATAGTATTAAATAAATACTTTTTGATAGGACAAAACAATGATTACCACTGAATTATCTAACATTGGCAATATTATCCAGACTCAACGAGAGTTTTTTCAAACGGGCAAAACTAAAGATGTAACTTTTCGCATTGAACAACTGAAAAATCTTAAGCAAGCAATCATTGAGCATGAACAGCCAATAGTCAAGGCATTACAAGCGGATTTACGTAAACCAGAAGTAGAAACTTACCTTACAGAAATTAGCGTAATTAAGGATATTGATTACGCCATAAAACATCTTCAAAACTGGAGTAAGCCCCAAAAAGCAGCGGTTTCCTGGGATTTTTTTTCCTACTCAGCGAGAATTTATCCAGAACCGTTAGGGGTTGTCTTAATTATTGGGCCTTGGAACTATCCATTTAACTTAATTATCTCACCGCTGATAGGTGCGATCGCAGCCGGAAATTGTGCAATTATCAAACCTTCAGAAATTGCTTCTCATACGTCTGATGTAATTGCTAAGATTATCGCCAAACATTTTGACCCTGCTTATCTTGCAGTGGTTGAAGGAGGTGTGGAAGCAAGTCAAAAACTACTTGCAGAAAAGTTTGACCATATCTTTTTTACTGGTGGTACAGCCGTCGGCAAAATCATTATGGCAGCAGCAGCAAAATATCTCACACCAGTGACTTTAGAATTGGGTGGGAAAAGTCCTTGCATTGTAGATACTGACATTAATCTTGAACACACTGTCAGACGAATTACTTGGGGCAAATTTATTAATGCTGGACAAACTTGTATCGCCCCCGACTATCTTTTAGTTAATAAAACAATCAAGAAAGATTTAATAGATGGTCTGGAAAAATCCTTAAAAGAATTTTATGGTGAGAATCCTGTAAATAGTCCTGATTATGCCCGGATTATCAGTCAAAAACACTTTGATAGATTGGTGAGTTTTCTCAAAGACGGTGAAGTTATCATCGGTGGAGAAAATCAACCTTCAGAGCGTTATATTGCCCCAACACTGATTGATAATGTCTCACTAGAAGATTCTGTAATGCAGGAAGAAATCTTTGGGCCGATTCTACCCATCATTGAATATACTGACATTGCAGAAGCGATCGCTTTGATTAACTCTAGACCCAAACCCTTGGCGTTATACTTATTTTCTCAAGACAAAAACCTGCAAAAGCAAGTTTTGCAGGAAACTTCCTCTGGTGGAGTTTGTATTAACGACACAGTTATGCAGGTTGGTGTCTCGTCTTTACCATTTGGTGGAGTGGGAGATAGCGGTATCGGCAACTATCACGGCAAAGCTAGCTTTGACACCTTTTCCCATAAGAAAAGTGTATTGCAAAACTCCTTCTGGCTCGATTTAAAGTTGCGATACGCTCCATATCAGGGCAAATTGCCACTCATAAAGAAACTTCTGGGTTAAAAAGGTTAAAGGGTACAGGTGATAGGGTATAGTTTTTCTTGACTGTAACCTATAACCTGTAACCTATTCCCTTCTGAACTCTTAAAACCCAAAAGCTTTGCTATAACGCTCCTCAGCCCAAGGTTCACCACGGCGATGGTAGCCATTGCGTTCCCAAAAACCAAGTTCTTCAGCAGCTAAAAATTCTAAACCATTAATCCACTTAGCACTTTTCCAAGCGTAGAGGTGGGGTACAACTAGACGCATCGGCCCACCGTGTTCAGATGGAAGGTCTTCACCAAACACTTTAAAAGCAAAGAAGTTTTCTTCGCGCAGAAAATCTTCTACAGAAATATTGGTAGTGTAGCCGCCATAGCAGTGTTCCATAATGTGAGCTACTTTCGGGTCTAATTCAATCAGATTCATGAAATCTGTAACTTTAATGCCAGTCCATTTGACATCAAGTTTAGACCAGCGCGTTACACAGTGGAAGTCGGCTGTGAATTCATGGTGAGGTAGCGCCATAAAGTCTGACCAACTAAAGGTAGCAGATTTTGCTAAACCCCAAACTCGAAACTCCCATTCCTCACTGCTGACTTGGGGAGTTTCACCGTAAGTTAATACTGGGAAACCTTTAGCTAAATGTTGACCAGGAGGAACGCGTTCGCCCTCTTCTTTGCCTGGTTTCTGAAAAAATTTTCCTAGCATAGTTAGAGAAAAATAAGTTTTCTCAAGATGTTTATAAGCTTTTTTTGCTGAGTTGCCAACAGTATCAGATGTTTTACTCTTTATATAAACTCTTGAATGATAGGTAATGGGTAATGGATGTTTCCAATTACTCACTACCAATTTTTTTCGCTCTAATGAGCTTATGTAAAGTGTCTATGATTCATAATGCAATCAGGAAAGCTAAGAAAAAGCATTTATCCAGTGATCGGAAGTTTGATTGTTGAGTTTGGCAATCAAATCTATCGGTGCTGTTCATGCTTTTCCTGACTGAGAAATTATGATTCTTCTTCCTCTTCTTCAGCAGCTGGATATACAAATGTAGAACGTCCAGTCAAAATTGACTTACCCAGAGATAGGGCTTTCTGAGCTTCAACGACGGCTTTATGCCTCCAGGTAGCTCGACGTTTATCTCGTTTTGATTTGGAAGTTTTCTTCTTAGGAACAGCCATGTCACCAGATATCGCGATTTTTGACAACCTTCTTATTCTAGGCCATCCACTGACGCCAAAGACAACAGTTGAGTCAGGAATAAGTAAGTTGGGTTAAGACTGACGCAATGACGCAAGAACAGCAAGAATGACTTTCTCTAAATCCCCCAAGGTTCCGAGCCAAGAAAGCTTTGGCTCGGACTTCTAGTTCAACCCCTCATTTTGGCGTTGACACAGCGCTAGCTGCTGGAACTTGATTAGAGTTATTTTCAAAGAAAAGTAAAGAACGCGCAGTTTTGAAGTAAGTGGCCCAAATTTGAGCATCGGGACGCGATCGCCATTGAGGACGACTTACATCTAATGTCAGGACTGGTGCGATCGCTCCATAATTTTGTACGGACACAATGATGGAAACATCTGTCACCAAGATATCTTGGTCAAAGCTCCTTTGAGCAGCTGCCCTAGCGACCGCTTCCGCTCTCCTGAGAACGGTTTCATAGTTTTCTTCCGGCAGGCGGTCAATAGCTAGATCAACTCTAGCGGTGTAAGCTCGTACAACCTGTGGTGCGATCGCTTCCATCAAAAACCACGCAGGAACAGTAGATATGAGCAAAACTACTAAAGGAATTATCCGGATTCTTCTGGCAATTTGGCTAATAACTGAAAAGGGAACGAGCGATGATGGTAGGTGAGCAGAAATTTTGCTCATGACCTTCTATCTCCTTAGTAATGATCTGTTATTGAAATTAGGTAAAGGTATTTTCCTACTAATTAACGTAATAAAAATTACATTTTAACTTAAGATTCAATCAGAATCACCTAGACTATAAGACATTGGTTAGCTTTGTTTTTTTGGCAAA
This sequence comes from Nostoc sp., assembly GCF_036918245.1. Lineage (GTDB taxonomy): Bacteria > Cyanobacteriota > Cyanobacteriia > Cyanobacteriales > Nostocaceae > Nostoc. Next base: position 67,497 of record NZ_JBALEF010000094.1, on the reverse strand, counting down.
GCCAACCGCAATTTTAAGACCAGCAAACAACAATAACTGACAAAGAGCGGGATGGCAAATTACTGGGCGATCGCGATTGGTATCAATCAATATCAGTTATTTCAACCTTTAAGTTGTGCCCAAGCAGATGCTGAGGCACTAGAAGATTTTTTGGTGACAGAGGCAGCTTTTATCCCCAAGCACTGTCTAGTTATGACAGATACTTCGCCACCGATTGGGGATAGATCGACTTACCCGACGAAGGAGAATATTTTGCTGCTACTTGAAGATTTAGCAGCAACAAGTTGGCAACCAGAAGACTATCTGTGGTTATTCTTTAGCGGTTATGGAGTCAATTACAAAGGCAAAGATTACTTAATGCCAGCAGAGGGCAACCCGGAACTCGTGCAAGAGACTGGCATAGAATTGCGATCGCTAATGCAAAGTCTGCAACTTGCTGACTTAAATGTATTACTACTACTCGATATCAACCGTGCTTTTGGTACCCAAGCGGATGCTCCCGTTGGTGAAGAAACAATAGAACTAGCCCAAGAACTACAACTCGCAACAATTCTTTCTTGCCAACCAGAGCAATTTTCCCATGAGAGTAGCGAACTAGGTCACGGATTCTTTACAGCAGCTTTGTTAGAAGCTTTGCACTCTGGTAATGGCAGCAACTTGGCAGATTTAGAAAGCTACCTGAGCCTGATTGTACCAAAGTTATGTCATCACCACTGGCGTCCGATCCAAAATCCTGCCACTATCATCCCATCAAGGCAGCAAGTAATCTTGCCAAAATTGGCAATGGAAAGTGATTTTCAGCCAGAAGCGGTGATTTATCCAGAAGAATCTTTTGCTGTTGCCCTTGCAGCTCCTCCCCTCGACGATTTCTCTAAAACTTCAGCAGATCGGGGCAGACAGGGAGAAGTTAGTGTGAACTCCTCCCAACAGGTGAAGAGTCAAAAAGTCCAGGAGTCAGGTGGCAGCTTAGTTTCCCAACCAATGGCAGAAACTTCCTTGGGAGTACATACCAGAGGAAGATTTATCCCCAATTCCTCCAAAGGTTACGTCTCTCGATTGCCAGCGAATCAGCCAAGTATCCCTTATTGGAAACAGTTTATCTTATGGGGCGGAGGCAGCTTGCTGGTAGCAGGTTTAATTGCCGTAGTTTTTCTGCGTAATCAAGAAACTTTTAGAATTAAGCAAATATCAAGTACATCACCTAATGCTACTGTACCTAATGCTACTGTTAGCGATCGCCAGGTTGTCGAGAATTTACCAAGCGATCGCACTCCACCAGTTAGACTCAACAACCAATCTAGCGCTCAAATAGCCTCTAGTTCCCAGTCAAAAAAGCGAAATCAAGCAGTTTTAGACCTGGCGAAAATGTCGCTCAGACAAACTCAGGCGAGTGATTTGAGCATGGCGATCGCTACAGCCCGAAAAATTCAACCCGGTGAACCACTGTACGAACAAGCTCAGGAGAATATTAAGATTTGGAGCCAGATGATTTTAGATTTAGCAGAAGGTCGTGCTAAACAAAGACAGTATGCCAGCGCTATTGCTGCTGCTCGATTAATTACCAAAGATGAAGCCCCCTACGCGAAGGCACAAGCAGCAATTAACCTGTGGCGCTTAGAGGGTAAGCAGTATGTGAGTAACAAAACTCTTTTAGATGCAGCTAACGCCTTAATTAAGTCTGAACAGGCATCTACCTATAATCGAGCGATCGAAGTTGCCAAGAAAGTACCAGCCGATCAACCAGGCTTCGATACTGCCCAAAAATCGATCAATAAATGGAGTGAGAAAATTTTAGACCTGGCCAAGCGTCGCGCCGCCGAAGGAGAACGTAACGCCGCAATTGCCACCGCAGCGTTAGTGCCAGAGGAGACAGGCGCTTACGAAGATGCTCAGGATGCCATCCAAAAATGGCAAAAGAAATAATAAAAAAATAATAAAAAATAGTTAGGAGTTAGGAGTTAGGAGTTATATTATTGATCCCCGACCTGTTACTCCTGACTCATAACTTTTCCCTCAGCTCTCATATCTCAGTATTAGCAGTACTGCGATACATCTTCGCCACACTCGTCGGCTAGATAGCACAACGCTCGGAAACGTAAACCAACTACTTCTTCATATAAGGGGTTGAGTTTGCACATGGGTGGAATGTGAAACAAGGTTTTCCCAAATAATTTGACATCTCGCTCAAAGGGGCACTGAGATGGAATCAGTTTGCACAAGCGGTGAGCTAGTTGGCGATCGCGAATTTGAATGTTTTCTACTCGTTGCCGTAGGGGTTGGAGAATATCCCAGTGAGGCTTGGCAGCAGAATGGTTTAGCTGGGTTGCTTTATGGTCAGTAGTCTCTGCTTGATTGATTGATACCCAGCTTGCCAGAAAAATCTTTTTTGTGGTATTGTCGAATACCTTCATGGTTAACCCTCTGTGTTATTGAGGCTATTCACCTTTTTGATGAATATATACAACGTGGCAACGAACTTTCCCGGAAAAATCGCGTTCTGACTGCGATATAATGTAATACCTGATTAGCCACTTAAGTCAGAACCTACTTTATTACTACGTCAAGTTAATCGCAAATTTCTGGGGATCGGTAGTGTAATATTACGATCTTGTTCATAACTTGACATAGTTTAGATTTTAATAAAGACATCCATCATTGGATAGGCTTTAGTGTAACATTTACAGAACTTAATATAAGGTCTTTCCAAAAGAATTTTTGCTAAGTATAAACATCAGTAATACCCTAGAAGGCATTTTTCCTCTCCGTGTTCCCACTTTCTCACGTAAGTGTGTCTTGTTCATCGCTGGCTGAATACCGTAGAAGTAGTGATTTTTGATCGAGTAGAATCGATTGCATTTCACAAAACTTACGTTGGCAGTAGGAATTTGAAAATGATATAGTCTGAAGCGTTAAAATCAGACGAACTTGCTTATGGGTGTTTCTGTACTCTACAGCGCAATTCCTCCTGGCGGTACGCTGTACGCACGCCTTCAGAGTCAAAAGGCACTCAGCATCCTTGTAGTTTCTCTTTTCCCCTATGGCTGCGGTATTTTCCGCTTTTTTGAGATTGATCCTGAAGAGATTAATGAAATCCTTGAAGATTTTATCGAAACACATCAAGAGACTTTTGGATCTAAGGTAGAAGCAGATCGGGTAATCGCACAATTGCGGTCTGAGTTAAGGCTTACTCGTCAAGCCTATCCAGGGATTGAAGATAGAACAGCATCACTAGAAAAAACATCTGTTGAGATCGAGAAACGTTTGTCGCAGGAGCTATGGAGAAGAAAGTTTGTGAATGCCGATGAGATTGTTGAAAAGCTCATGTTCAAAGACCAAACCCTTGCTCCAACTCTGTTGTCAACAGAGGAGTCATTGGGACTTATATCCCGTGAGCTAGTCAGTGAAGGAGCCAGCATTTTTCGACAGATTGATCCTGAAACACTGTTTACAAGAAATGAGTGGTGTTTTGAAGACTTCGAGCGGTGGAGAGATTTGTATCTTTCAGCAGCCGAGAAAAATGAGGAGATATTGGTTGGAGTTGCTTGAGGCGACAGCAACCTAACAAGTTAGATCGCCTCCAATAACTATAGATAATTTCTATACTCATAATAAAAGAAAGCGCAAAGACATTCAGAAAAATTCTATGTCTTTGCGCCCATCGAAATTTGAGTGGTGATAGTCGCCGCTTAAACTTCTCTCTGTATGAGATTTTTATCTTAAATTCTCTATGATGCTACCTGAGCAGCAGTCCGAGTCCGCCGTCTTCTCCCATCAGCAACTTTTACAGGTGGCTCATCAGGGATTTGCATCAACAAAGTCACAGATGGTTGACATTGCAATTCCCGACGGATGGAACGTTGCAATTCTCGTTCTAAAGTTCCTTGCAATCCACCCCAGTCTATATCTGCTGCTTCACCTTCGCTAGGAGCAAATTCTGACCAGCGCACAGAGAGGATTTCTTCAATGCGTTGTTTTACCCAGGTTTGTAACAGCGATCGCTCTACACTTGTAACTACACCCCGGAGGTGAGTTTCTGGTTTTGCCAACAGTTTACCATTCCAATCAATGGCAGCTGCGATCGTAATAATGCCTTCTGAAGCCATGCGTTGCCGTTCTTGCAGCACTTTGGCACTCACCATACCCGAACTAGTAGTATCCACCAATTCAATACCAGATGGCACTTTACCAGCAACGCCAATAGCATCTTCAGTCAGTTCGACAATATCACCATTCTGAATGATAATCATGTTTTCTGCGGGAATGCCCATACTCTGAGCCGTTTCTGCGTGCTTCACTAGCATCCGATGTTCGCCGTGAAATGGCACAAAGAATTTGGGTCGAGTTAAGGCAATCATCAGTTTTTGTTCTTCCTGACAGCCGTGACCGGAGACGTGAATTCCTTTATCCCGCCCATAGACTACTTTCGCACCCTGAATCATTAATTTATCAATGGTGTTGACCACAGCGATCGTATTTCCGGGAATTGGGTTAGCAGAGAATACTACCGTATCTCCTTCGCGAATTTTAATGTGGGGATGTTCTTTGTTGGCAATGCGGGTCATGGCTGCCATCAATTCACCCTGAGAACCTGTAGTTAAAATCAGTACTCTTTCATCGGGTAGGTTGCGGACAGCGTGCAATGGTTGCAGCAGATTATCTTCACATTTGATGTAACCTAAATTGCGGGCATGAGCAATCAAGTTCAGCATGGAACGCCCGACAACTGTCACTACACGATTCTGCTTCTTGGCGATATCCAAAATCATGTTAATGCGATGGACGCTAGAAGCAAAGGTAGTGACAAATAATCGCCCAGGTGCTTGACTAAATACTCTCTCCAGATTGGGATAAACTGAACGTTCGGAAGGTGTAAATCCTGGTACTTCTGAGTTAGTAGAATCACTCAGCAAGCAAAGAACGCCTTTTTCACCATGTTCTGCTAGGCGTTGCAAGTCAAACTTTTCGCCATCCACTGGGGTATGGTCAATTTTAAAATCCCCTGTGTGAATGACTACACCCAAAGGAGTATGAATAGCAACAGTGAAACTATCAGCGATGGAGTGGGTATTACGGATATATTCAACTAAAAAGTTTTTGCCAATCCGCACTACATCACGTGGTAGAACTGTTCTGATTTCTGTGCGATCGCGGACTCCTGCTTCTTCTAATTTACCCTCTAGCATTGCCATTGCTAGTCTGGGTCCATAAATCACTGGGATATCAAATTGCTTGAGATGAAAAGCAATCCCACCAATATGGTCTTCATGACCATGAGTAACGATCATCCCTTTAATTTTGTGGCGATTTTCCCGCAGATAGGTCGTATCTGGTAAAACAATGTTTACTCCATGCATCGCCTCTGTGGGAAAAGCTAATCCTGCATCTAAGAGGATTATTTCATCGTCATACTCAAAAAGACAGGTATTTTTACCAATTTCATGCAAACCGCCCAAAGGAATAATTTTCAAGGCGGAATTATTAGCTTCGTTTTTAGCCATTTTCTCCTTAGATTGTTACTTGTGGTTAATTAAGTTGATAGTTAACTTTCCTTGTATTTAAGACAACATCATTTGTCTCTTAAGTCAGTCCCAAAGCAATCAAGTTTTAATTGAAGATTTCAATTTTTTATTCAATAAAATCAACTGTAAAACTCAAGGATTCATAGTATATCTATCAGTCCTAGCACAGGTTTTTAAATTGCAACTTATGAACAATTATGATCGTTGTTTATATGTATCTTTGGCAAGGAGAATACTACCAGCATTTAAATAGCTGGTGGCTAGATTAAACTAAGTTCTTTCAGAACTGCTTCTAACTTTTGACTGACTTCTAAATCAGCTTCACATAGCGGCGGACGAGTTGAACCAACCTCCCAACCTTGAAGTTTCAGTGCTTTTTTCACTGGAATGGGATTTGAAGTGAGAAATAGAGCTTTAAACAACGGGAAAAGTTGGAGATGAATGTCGCTTGCTACCTCAATTTTTCCTGCACTAAAAGCTTGAATCATCTGCTGTAGTTGGTTTCCTACCAGATGAGAAGCTACACTTACCACACCCTTTGCCCCGATCGCTAACAAGGGCAAAGTCATGTAATCATCACCAGAATAGATGTGGAATTCTTTTGGTGTCAAGCGACGAATTTCGCTTGCCTGATCTATATTACCAGTGGATTCTTTAATCCCGACAATATTGCTAACCTCAGCTAACCGGGCAACTGTTTCTGGCTGAAGGTTTTGTCCGGTACGACCGGGGACATTATATAACAACAACGGTAAGTCGGGACAGGCTTGTGCTATTGCCTTAAAGTGCGCTTCCAATCCCGCTTGCGGCGGTTTGTTGTAATAAGGAACAACTTGTAAGGAACCATGTACTCCTATTTTAGACGCTTTTTGGGTGGCTGCGATCGCTTCTTTGGTAGAATTTGATCCACAACCTGCGATTACCTTGGCTTTTCCGCCCACAGACTGCAATACTTCGACAAACAACTGGTATTCCTCATCCCAACTTAGTGTCGGGGATTCTCCGGTTGTGCCGCACATCACCAATGTATCTGTACCGTTGTTAGCTAGATGCGCCGCCAGTTCTGCCACTACATCATAGTTGACACTACCATCTGCTTTAAATGGCGTAATCATAGCGGTTAAAACATTACCAAAATCTCCCACCCTTTTTTCACTCCTGATTACCCATGTTTTTATATCTTGGTGGTTCTCTATTGTAATAACCTATCTGCAAATTGCTTTCAAGTGTCATTTTTCCTTTGTCATTAGTCATTTGTCTTTTGTCACTTTCCCAATGACTAATGACTAATAGCTAATGGTTTGAGTAGATTTTTCTCTACTAACAACTCGGCGATTTGTACTGCATTTAATGCTGCGCCTTTGCGGATTTGGTCGCCACACAACCATAATTCCAAGCCACAAGGATGAGAAATATCCTGACGAATTCTTCCCACTAGAACTTCATCTTGACCTGTTGCTTCAATGGGCATCGGAAAATGATTAGTTCCCCAATCTTCGACCAATTTTACTCCAGGGGAAGAATTTAAAATTTCTCTGGCTTCCTTCGCACTAAAGGGAGTCTCAAATTCTAAATTAATGGCTTCTGAGTGGGCGCGGAGTACGGGAACCCGTATACAGGTTGCAGTGATTCTGATTTGCTGCGTACCAAATATTTTTCGGGTTTCGTTGACCATTTTCATTTCTTCCTCACAATAACCCAAATCGTTTAATGGGGAGTTATGCGGGAATAAATTAAATGCCAATGGGTAAGGCAATATTTCGGCAATCGCTGGCTGTCCTTGTAGTATAGCGCTTGTTTGGGTTTTGACTTCTGCCATTGCCCTAGCCCCAGCACCACTAGCAGATTGGTAGGTTGCAGCGACGATGCGTTGCACTGGTTTAACTTTATGCAATGGCCAGACTGCCACAGCCATCAAAATCGTTGTGCAGTTGGGGTTAGCAATAATGCCTTGGTGATTTGCTGCGGTTTGGGGATTCACCTCTGGAACTACTAAGGGAACTTCCGGGTTCATCCGAAAGGCACTGGAGTTGTCAATTACCACTGCGCCCTTTTCCACAGCAACTGCTGCCCAAGTTTTAGATGTGGAACCACCTGCACTAGCCAGTACTATATCGACATTTTCAAAGGTGCGATCGCAAACTTGCTCTATTGGTATATTTTCACCTTTAAACCGCAGCGATCGCCCGACACTCCGCTCTGATGCCAATAACTTCAAGTCAGCAACCGGAAAATTACGACTTTCTAATAATTCCAGCAACTCTGTGCCAACTGCACCAGTAGCTCCCAAAATAGCTAAACAATAGGATTTCGACAAACTTGCTTCCTCCTTTAACAGATTTAATCTGCAATTTCTTGGAACAATTGACAATTTAGTTATATTTAAATAGCGATCGCAGTCTGGAAATACATTTTTAATAGGTTTAGATTTTTCTTTAATTTAGTCTATCTTTATATATTTAATACATTTATTTTTTTGTTTAATAAGTTAAGTGATGTTGCATTTTCAAACAACGGTGATTTATTTTTTTCATCGATTAATCGATTATTTTAACTATATATTATACAATAAAGCGCTATTTATCAGAAAAAGCGAGATATCTGCACTTAGGGGTTTAACAAGCATCCTACCTGTAAAGAAACAAATGTATTGGCTATAAACTTGCTTACCAAGATGATGAATATACCAGGATCTAAATGCATAAAGCCAGCACAACGTAAAACTGAGCTATGCGGTTAAGTAACAAATGCACTCTCGTACCACACACAACTTAATAATAGCTAGACTCAATACTATAACTTTAACCTGGGGGTACTAACCACTCTTTGAGAACCAGGATATCACGGCCTTAGCCCACTGAATAATTAATTCCCAAGTTTTAGAGTGAGTCGGGAGTCAAGAAGGGAATAGGGTACAGGTTATAGGGTATAGGTTACAGATTTTTTCCCTATCACCTCCCCCCTAATCCGAATGCCCTATTAACCAAATTGTTATGAAGGTAAAATGTCAAGTCCTTGATAATTGGCAGTAAACTGGATCTTTGCCCCAAGACAAACATCCATCCTTGGATGTTACAAGACCTTTTGGCAAACTCCCATTACCTCTAAGAGACATCAAGCCATAAACGCAAACAATTATTTTATTGCGTTTTGTGTGTACTCGGAGTATAGAATACCAGAAAACTAGAGACGAAGCATGAAAGTTACCCAGGAAAAACTTCCCGCCAGCCAAATTGGCCTGGAAATAGAGATTACGCCGGAAATTACCAAGCAAACTTACGAACAGGTCATTAAAAACTTAGCGAGTACTGCCAATATTCCTGGGTTTCGTAAAGGCAAGGTGCCTCGGCCGATATTGCTACAACGGCTGGGTACAACTCGAATCAAGGCAGCGGCGCTGGAAGAACTAATTCAAGATGGCATTGAGCAAGCAGTCAAACAAGAAGCTATCCCAGCAATCGGTCAGCCGCAATTGCGCTCCTCTTTTGAGGATTTGATTAATAATTATGAACCTGGAAAGCCCCTGACGATTTCGGCTGCTGTGGATGTAGAACCAGAAGTGAATCTAGTGCAGTACACTGATTTGCAAGCCAAGGCCGAAGAAGTTAAGTACGATCCAGAACGAGTGGAAAACACGCTGGATAAGGAACGTCAAGAATTGGCGACATTGATTCCTGTGGAAGGACGTGCAGCCCAAATCGGCGATATTGCCGTAGTCGATTTTAAAGGTTCATTCGCCAGATCTGAGGGCGAGGACGAAACAGCTGAACTAGAACCGATTCCCGGAGCCGAAGCAACTGATTTTCAAGTTGAGTTGCAGGAAGACAAGTTTATTCCAGGCTTTATTTCGGGAATAGTGGGGATGAATCCGGAAGAAACCAAAGAAATTGTGGCACAGTTCCCAGATCCTTATGCTAATGAAGAATTAGCTGGAAAAGCGGCAACTTTCACTGTGATGCTCAAAGAACTGAAGGAAAAGGAACTACCAGAAATAAATGACGATTTAGCCCAGGAAATCAGCGATTTTGAAACTTTAGAAGAGTTTCGTGCTTCTTTGGTAGAGCAATATCAAAAAGAGGCGGACGACAAAACAAAAACCAATAAACAGGAAGCCTTGTTAACAGAACTGCTCAAGCACGTAGAAGTTGACTTACCAGCAACATTGATTGAGCAAGAAGTGGATGCAATGCTAACGCAAACAGCAATGCGGCTGTCTCAGCAAGGATTAGATGTGAGAAAGTTGTTTACTCAAGATATTATTCCTCAATTGCGGGAGCGATCGCGTACTGAAGCAATTGAACGCATCAAACGCTCCTTATCCTTGCGGGAAATCGGGAAACGCGAATCTATCGAGGTAACCCCAGAAGAAATCGCAGCCAGAGTCACAGAACTTTTGGAGCAATACTCAGAGGAACAGGACGTTGATGAAGATAAACTGCGCTCAATCGTGGAAAACGAACTGTTAACTGAAAAAATCATCGATTGGCTCTTAGAACACTCATCAGTTGAACTTGTACCGGAAGGTTCCTTGAGTCCTGCGGAGGAAACGGAAGACGCAGAATCAGATGCTGATGGTGATGCACCTCAGACTGAGGAAGGAAACAGCGAAACTTCTACAGAAGTCACAGAAGGATAATAAAAAATCCCATAGCCATTAATTCACCAGTTCTGAGTTAAAGTACTGGTGAAATGGGTAAGGTAAGGGAGATGAGGAAGTAGAGGAAGAAATAACCAATGCCCCATGCCCCATGCCCAATGCCCCATAACTCAGAGATGAAGTCAAAATAATTAAAGAATTAGTGAATTTTCGGCAAATAGTGACACCTGTTATGACTTGAGCTTGAGACTGTGTTACACGAGAGGAAATTATATGAGGCATAATGGTTAACACGTAGCTTATAAAATTCCATTCGTTGAAAAGGCAGCATCCGCTGCTGAAACATTTGTCCAAAATAATCGTCAAAGAAAGCTTGTATGCTTGAATCGCAGTCGGGAAATTCCCCAATCAGCAACTTAAGTCGAATAAACATTAACTCCCAGTTGAGCAGCCCTAGCAACATCGTACCGATGGTGATAGAGCAATCTGGCATGGGAGAAAGGGCTTTCGACATCTACTCCCGCCTGCTGCGAGAGCGGATTATCTTTTTAGGAACGCCGATAGACGATGCCGTAGCCAACTCAATTGTGGCTCAGTTGTTATTCCTAGACGCTGAAGACTCAGAAAAAGACATCCAACTGTATGTTAATTCTCCTGGCGGCTCGGTCTACGCAGGGATGGCAATCTATGATACAATACAGCAAATTCGCCCTGATGTTGTTACCATCTGTTTTGGATTAGCCGCGAGCATGGGGGCATTTTTGTTGACAGCAGGAGCTGCCGGTAAGCGAATGTCTCTGCCCGACTCCCGGATTATGATTCACCAACCACTTGGTGGCGCTCAAGGTCAAGCCATTGACATTGAAATTCAAGCCAGAGAAATTCTTTACGTTAAGGCTAAGTTGAATCAGTTAATGGCTCACCATACTGGTCAACCCTTAGAAAGAATTGAAGCAGATACTGAGCGCGACTTTTTTATGTCGGCAGAAGAGGCAAAAAACTACGGTTTGATTGATCAGGTTATTTCCAGGCAAAATCTTCCCGTAGCAGGGGAAAACGTCACCATTCTGAAATAAGAGGCTGGTATGTCTAAGTACGACTCCCATTTAAAATGTTCATTTTGTGGCAAGTCTCAAGAGCAGGTGCGTAAATTAATCGCAGGGCCGGGAGTCTACATCTGCGATGAATGCGTTGACTTGTGTAATGAAATACTAGACGAGGAGTTACTCGATACCAATGGTGCGGCAGCACAACCAGCACCAAGAGCAGAGCCACCTGAAAAACGGCGTACCCACTCTGGTAGTATTTCGTTTAATCAAATACCCAAGCCAAGAGAGATTAAAAAGTATCTAGACGAACACGTCATTGGTCAAGACGAAGCGAAGAAAGTGCTGTCAGTAGCTGTTTACAATCACTACAAGCGGCTGGCAGTCATTCAATCTAAAGCCAGTGGCAAACCTGGGGCGGATGATGCCATAGAACTGCAAAAGTCCAACATCTTGTTAATTGGCCCGACTGGTTGCGGCAAAACTCTCTTAGCGCAAACTCTAGCGAAAATCCTGGATGTACCCTTTGCCGTAGCCGATGCGACGACGCTGACGGAAGCAGGGTATGTGGGAGAAGATGTGGAAAATATCTTGCTGCGACTGTTGCAGGTGGCAGATTTAGATATAGAGGAAGCGCAACGGGGAATTATTTACATTGACGAAATTGACAAAATTGCTCGTAAGAGCGAGAACACCTCAATTACCCGTGATGTTTCTGGCGAAGGCGTGCAGCAAGCCTTGCTGAAAATGTTAGAGGGAACGATCGCCAATGTACCACCCCAAGGAGGGCGCAAGCATCCTTATCAAGACTGCATCCAGATTGATACAAGTAATATTTTGTTCGTCTGTGGTGGTGCTTTCGTAGGCTTAGAAAAAATTGTCGATCAAAGAGTTGGCAAAAAAGCAATTGGCTTTGTGCAACCGGGAGAAGGTCAATCGAAGGAGAAAAGAGCAGCAGACACTCTTCGCCATCTAGAACCGGATGATTTAGTAAAATTTGGCCTGATTCCAGAATTTATTGGGCGGATGCCAATGGTAGCAGTAGTAGATCCGCTAGATGAAGAAGCGCTGATGGCGATTCTCACTCAACCACGCAGCGCCTTAGTGAAGCAGTACCAAAAACTGCTGAAGATGGATAATGTCCAGCTAGATTTTAAAGCAGATGCTTTACGAGCGATCGCTCAAGAAGCCTACCGGCGTAAAACTGGTGCTAGAGCATTACGTGGTATTGTCGAAGAACTAATGCTGGATGTAATGTATGAGTTACCATCCCGTAAGGATGTGACACGCTGTACAGTAACACCAGAGATGGTCGAGAAGCGATCGACTGCTGAACTGATAATACATCCATCTTCACTACCGAAGCCAGAATCTGCTTGATAGTCATTAGTCATTGGTCATTAGTCATTGGTCAAAAAATAAGGAATAATAACCATGTACCAGGGACTAATGACAACTGACAAAGGACAAACGACTAATGCCTTATATTAATGTTCGTGGCGTTGAGCATTACTACGAATGGATGAAAAAACCATCCAGTTCTTTGGTAAAACCGGTGATGGTTTTCATCCACGGTTGGGCTGGTTCGGCTAGATATTGGCAAAATACTGCTGATGCTTTATCAGAGCAATTTAATTGTTTACTCTACGATTTGCGGGGATTTGGCCGTTCTCGTGGAAAGCCAACCATCGCCCAAGCCAGTGAAGCTGTTGCTGAATCTGAGTCACCACAGGAAGAATCAGAGGCAATCAGAGAGTTAACTTATGAATTAGAGGAATACGCTGATGATTTGGCAGCTTTGTTAGATGGGTTGCATCTTCAGCGTGTTTATATCCATGCTCATTCAATGGGTGCGTCTGTTGCCACTTTATTTTTTAACCGCTATCCCGAACGAGTGGAACGAGGAATTTTAACTTGTAGCGGTATTTTTGAGTACGACGAAAAATCTTTTAGTGCTTTTCATAAATTCGGTGGCTATGTAGTGAAATTCCGTCCCAAATGGTTAAGCAAAATCCCATTTGTTGACCGGATGTTTATGGCCAGATTTTTATATAGTTCTATACCACATTCTGAACGGCAAGCTTTTTTGCAAGATTTTCTCGAAGCAGATTACGATGCAGCGATAGGGACAATTTTTACTTCAGTCAGTAAGGCTCAAGCTGAAGTAATGCCGCAAGAGTTTGCCAAGCTGACAGTGCCGACTCTACTGGTGGCGGGGGAGTATGACAAGATTATTCCAGCCGAAATGGGGCGTCAAGCAGCTGCCCTGAGTGACAAAGTGGAATTTGTGATGATTCCCAACACAGCGCATTTTCCAATGTTGGAAGATGTACCAACTTATCTACAACGGGTACAAGAGTTTTTGCAAATTAACACGCCAAAACCACAAGTCGGATAACTAATAGCGGTTTTTTAAACAGTTAAGTGTACCTGTGTGATACCTTGACGCATTTCATATTGTCGCTTTAACCAAGACTTTTGAATTATTTTACGGAGCAAGGGAGCAAGTTGAATCAACAGCGAACGCAGTAGTGCATTTTTTCGCAGTAGTTCGCCTTGTTTAGCTTCCTGTAACTGGAGTTGCTGGGCGCGGATAATTTCTGGCTCCCGTTCCGCTTGGATATGCGATAATGCCATGTCAATATCCTGGTGTCCAGTTTCTTTGTGCAACAACGGTACAAGATGATTAGCAGCGACAATCACATCACGCAATGCTAGATTAATTCCTTGGGCACGGACGGGAGACATTGGGTGTGCAGCGTCACCTAGAAGCAATACCCCTGGTGCATGCCATTGGGGACAATAACCAACCACAACAGAGAGCCGAATAGGGGATTCGATGGTGTCTGCATAATTACGAAAATGCTCTGCTAGCCATGAGGGTGATAGTGAGGCAAAAATCTTTGCCCAGTTGGTTTGTTTCCAGTCAGTGTTTTCGGTTGCGGACATTATCCAAGCCAGATGCAGTTTTCCTGACTCTGCTCCGTGAAAGATGCTAAATGCGCGATCGCCATTTAAAATTGTACGAAACACATTATTCTCTGCAAACTCAGGGCTGGCGGCAAGTTTAAACCAAAGAATATCAATATTTTTAGGCTGGCGTACCAATTCCAATCCTATACGTTGTCGCACAAGAGAATTTCTACCATCTGCCCCAATCACTACGTCAGCAGCAAATTCTCTCCCATCGCTCAGTACTACACCTGCGACACGTTGATTACTCCACAGCAAATCTTTTACAGGAACACCCTGGATGAATTCAAACCCATCAATGGTTTGAGCTTCCGAAATCAGTGCTTTGAGCAGTGGTGGTTGTGAAACCAGTGTACAGGGTCGGGTTGCCCCCATCGGTTCATCAACTCGAAACAACTGCTTGCCCCCGATAATGAATTCCCACGCGTCAAGTTGCCGATGGGGAATATGTTCCAACAACGCCGATAGACCCATTTGCTCTAGGGCATCTAAGCCACTGGGCATTAATCCTTCACCGCGAAATACACGATGAAAGTCTTTTGCTGCTTCAATTAACGTTACAGTAATACCACGTTTTACAAGGAGCAGGGCAAGGGTTACACCTGTTGGGCCTGCGCCCACAATCACAATCTGCACTATCCCATTCCTCCTGTATCAGTTGCTCTCAAAGATGTTGGTAGAATTATCTTGAGATTAACTTAAACCCAGTTCTCGTTTTAGCAAGTTAATCGAGTTAGCGCCGATATAATTTTCAACCTTAATCAGCTTTGGTGGACGAATAATATCTTCATCAGATGCTTGCACGGCTGCTTGCACTGCCGCAAAACTGGCTTGGTCGCTTATGATTACCTCAGCCCGTTTAACCATTGCCTGAAGTTTATAAGCATCTTTTGGTTGCGAAGTCATCACCAGTAGTTCATCACCCCGCAAACCGTGGAGGATGACTTCTGCGGCTCGTGCAATCCCGGAACTAAGGCTAACTATCCCAACACAGTTTTCTTTTGGTAGGGTTTTCAAGAGGTTGAGTTCTTTGCTGTAGTCGTAGATATCGAGAGGAATCACCCGTGCAGCTTTTGGAGCAGCGATCGCTTCTACATTACTGATAAAATATCGACTTGTGACTACTGTCGCAGAGGTAGTTTTATCTAGTACAGCTGTTAATTCTTCCATCGCTACCAACTGAACTGGGATTTTTAGCGATCGTTCTAATTCATACACCATTAACTCACCAGCACCCATATCATAAGATGGAACTGCAACCAGTACCCGCGCACTACAACGCAAGCGCCAGTCAATTTCCGCTAAAAATAGCTCTCTAGCTTGATTCAGTGAACATCCTTGGGAGAGCAGTTCGTCAAGTGCTTGCTGGACAACTTGATAGGCATCAGGATTTTGTTTGAGAATTGGTGATTGCAGCCTACTACCGCCCTCATGACCTTGGGCACGAACATAAATACCCGAACCAGCCATACTTTCAACAAATCCGTCTTCCTCTAGTTGACGGTAAACCTTACTTATGGTATTACGGTGTAACCCCGTTTGCATTGCCAGCGCCCGTGTGCTTGGTAATTTGTAAGCAGGAGGATATTGCCGAGAAGCGATCGCAAATCGGATTTGATTAAACAGCTGGGTTGATGCGGGAATTTCGCTGTCTGGCTGAATACGGAATTGAATCATCACCAAACCTCCTGAATACTAAGTGCTAATGAGTGCTGAGTGCTGGGTGCTGAGTTTTGAGTATTAAGTGTTGCTTTTATACTCAGCACTTTTAACTCAGCACCTTTGTAGTGATGAGTTGCATTTACTACATATCAAATATGTTATTTACATATAAAGTTTTTCTGGGAGAAATTTCTAATGCGCTCACTATTGGTAATTGATAATTTAATTAGAAAAAAGCTAGGCATACTGGCATAGTTATATCAAATAAACACACGGCTAATCACACAGCACTGGTAAAAATTATTATGACAGAGCAAGCAACAATTACCACAACGGTTAATCTTTTGCAAGATAATATTCAAGTGTCTGCTTATCTAGCAGAGCCAAAAGAATCTGGTTCTTACCCAGGAGTTGTAGTATTACAAGAGATTTTTGGTGTCAACGTTCACATTCGGGAAGTTACAGAACGGATTGCCAAACTTGGGTATGTAGCCATCGCACCTGCACTTTTTCAACGGATTGCTCCTGGCTTTGAAACCGGATACACACCCGAAGATATTGAAACGGGCAGAAGCTACGCCATGCAAACTCAAGCCTCAGAGTTATTGAGCGATATTCAATTAGCAATTGACTATCTCAAAAATCTGCCTCAAGTGAAAAAAGATGGTTTTGGCTGTATTGGCTTCTGCTTTGGCGGTCATGTCGCATATCTTGCAGCTACCTTGCCAGATATTAAAGCTACAGCTTCCTTCTACGGTGCTGGGATTACCACTCGCACACCAGGAGGTGGCGCACCGACACTCACCCGCACCAAAGAGATTCCAGGTACTCTTTATGCCTTCTTTGGCAGGGAAGATACTAGCATCCCAGCCGAACAAGTAGATGAAATTGCAGCAGAGTTAGAAAAATATAAAATTCCTCATCGTGTGTTTCGCTACGATGGAGCTGATCACGGATTTTTCTGTGACCATCGTGCCAGTTATAATCCTAAAGCTGCGGCCGATGCTTGGGAGCAAGTAAAACAACTCTTTGGTCAACTAAACTGAAGCATACGCAGCCAAGTTTGTCATTAGTCATTGGTCATTGGTGAATAACAAAGGACAAATGACAAATGACAAATGACAATCTAAACTTCAGTTGCACCATATCAAATAACAACTAATCTTCAAAAGTCATGAATTCCGAATCGAAACTTTCTCAAACAGCCAATTCGCCCTTTACAATGGACGATTTTGCCAAAGCACTAGAAAAACACGACTACCAATTTCAAAAAGGACAGATTGTACATGGCAAAGTTTTCCAACTTGACCATGATGGAGCCTATGTTGATATTGGTGGCAAGTCGTCAGCTTTTCTGCCGCGCGATGAGGCTTCTTTGAGAGCAGTTACCGATTTATCGGAAGTGCTGCCATTGCAAGAGGAAATGCAATTTTTGATTATCCGAGATCAGGATGCAGAAGGTCAAGTTACCCTTTCTCGAAAGCAGTTAGAAATTCAGCACATCTGGGAACGACTGACCGAAATGCAGGAAAATACTCAAACTGTACAAGTACGGGTTATGGGTGTGAATAAAGGTGGTGTAACCGTCGATATTCTTTCTTTGCGGGGATTTATTCCGCGATCGCACCTGGCAGAGCGTGATAATTTAGAAGCACTCAAAGGTCAAAATCTGACTGTGGGTTTTTTGGAAATTAATCGTAACACTAACAAACTCATCCTTTCTCAACGTTTAGCAACTCGTTCTAGCAACTTTAGTTTATTAGAACTAGGTCAACTGGTGGAAGGTAAAGTTACTGGCATCAAACCTTTTGGTGTATTTGTCGATTTAAGTGGGATGAGTGCCTTACTTCATATCAAGCAAGTAAGTCAAAAATTTATTGATTCTTTAGAAAAAGTATTTCAAGTTGGTCAGCCAATTAAAGCTGTAATTATTGACTTGGATGAGGGTAAAGGGCGGGTTGCTCTTTCTACTAGAGTTTTGGAAAACTTCCCTGGCGAAGTGCTAGAAAATTTCGATGAGGTCATGGCTTCAGCTGAGGCGCGTGCTAATAGAGCTAATAACAAAGCTTCTGAATAGTTTTGAGGTGGGCTGCTTGCACAAAGTATAAATAGTGCGTAGGGGTAGCCTGTTGTAGACATCGCACCTGCGGTAGGTAGGATTAATCGGTGAATAGCGCCCAAAAATTGATTAATAATCCAAATAGTGGGTTATTTTATCCCTCTGCATCTACAAAGATGTGGGGGGATTGCAAATTAAGAAAGCTTTTCACAGATTCTTTTCTTGCCTCTGGCTGGAAATGCGTTTAAAACAATAATTTTAGCCAGCTTCGGATTGTGAGCATCAGAATAAATTCTAAGGGGGACTTTTGGGCGATGCCAAAATTCTCCAATAGGTCTATTGTAAAAATATTGTATGGTACATTTAGGCTTTTACCTATTTGTAAATTGAATCGTCCGATTTGAAAAACGCTACGATTTCCCGCAAAACTGTACCCAGTTAAATTATCTACCTGAAAATTATTTTATGAATGTTAGTACCGATCGGACACTTATTCACCAAAAAACATATGCAAAACAATTACGTTCTTTGATGCCACCTGAAGCATTTATCCCCGATCCAAGTAAGTTAATTATCTTGTTCATTAATCTGGCAATTTTGATTCTAGGCTGGATGATAGCAGCTCGGCTAGATTGTTGGTCGCCATATCTTTTATGGCTTTATCTACCTCTAACCATCATTATGGGCAATAGCGTGCTTGTCTTACTATTGAGTTCCCATGAGATGATGCATGGTAGCGTACTTAAAAACGCCCGGTTAACTTATATCATTAGCTTTCTAGGGCTAACAATTGGGTGGATGCCACCAACGTTGTGGAAAGCAGTTCATAACAGAGCACATCATAATCACACTAATGATTTGAGCGACCCAGATCGCAATTACTTATATGAACAGTCTCCAAGTTGGGGAAAATGGATTCAGGACTTATTCGTGCCTTCTACTGAAGTCAATCCTATATTGTTGACAGTGGGATTGACTTCAGCTTGGGGAGTACATACTTTTCGCAATCTGACATCTGTGCTATTTTTCAATCATGAATCCGTCGATTATGTTCCTGCTGCATTTACAGTCAGTCCTAAAGATCGTCGGACGATCGCAGGAGAATTATTAATGATGATAATGATTCATCTGAGTATCATAATCTATCTCAAATTTGAACCCATAAAGCTCATACTTGGTTACTTTTTACCAATTGCAATTGGTTATGCTGGAGTAATTTTTTATATTTATACAAATCATTTACTTTGTAGGATGACCAGCGTTAACGATCCACTGATTAATAGTATGTCTCTCCGAGTTTATAAAATATTTGACCTGTTGCATTTAAATTTTTCTTACCATACTGAACATCATATTTTTCCAGGAATGAACTCTGATTACTATTGTATGATTAGGGATTTGTTAGAAACTCACTATCCTGAACGCTTTAATTTATTGAATGCTGGAGAGGCTTGGTATTTGCTGCTGCAAACTCCCCGGCATTATAAAGATGAAAATACTCTTACAGATTGGTCAGGAGAAAAGTCTGTTCCTTGTCCTACAAGCGACAAGTAAAAAGGACTAATGAAAAATATAGGCTTTGAAACCCACAAAAGTGTGAGTTTTGCCTGTGTAGCTAAGGTTTCTAAACCAATACAGTTCAGTTAGACATAATAATCTGAACATGCGTGGGTTGAGGAACGTAGCAATATTCCCGTAGGGTAACGAACAATTAACCCTTGATGTTAGGTTTCACTTCCCTACGGAACGCTACGCGAACGTTCAATACAACCTACGATTATCCTTAACCCAAGCGTATTGGTTTCTAACCGCCCTTTTAACTTTAGAGGGTAGAAAAATGAGCTATGCTGACCGATACGACCAGGAAAACCTGCTGAATTTGCACAAGGCTAAGATGTCGCTTGAACAATCTATTGACTTGTTGAGCCAGTAAAACTAATCCCATTACTCTATCCCCTGCATCTACAAAGATATAGGGGATCATTTTTAGAGTATTAAAATGAATAAGGTGTGACTTATCGGCATAAGAATGTCTTGAGCATGGTAACAAAGTATAAAAATATGCTCATATCTCTATTTAAGTATTGCTCAATTAATTTTGAGCATATATCGAGCATTTTGACAACTATAAACGCTGTAACTATTCAATTTAGGTATTTATATGTTTCTAGTAACTGGAGCAACGGGAGGAATTGGTCGCAGAGTTGTGCGACTCCTACGGCAACGAGAACAGTCTGTGCGGGCATTTGTCCGCCTTAATTCGCGCTACAGCGAGTTAGAACACCGGGGTGCAGAAATCTTCATTGGTGACTTGCTAGAGGAAAAAGATATCCAGAAAGCTAGTCAGGGTGTGCGCTATATTATCAGTGCCCACGGTTCCGATAGCGATGCCCTATCTTTAGATTACCGCGCTAATATTGAACTCATCGACCAGGCGAAAGCCAATGGTGTAGAGCATTTTGTCTTCATTTCTGTACTGGGAGTCGATCGCGGTTATGAAGACGCTCCCGTTTTCAAAGCCAAACGAGCAGTAGAGCGATATTTGGCAGCTAGTGGCTTAAATTACACTATTTTGCGCCCATCTGGATTAGCATCTAACTTGCTGCCATTAGTAGAACGATTTCGGGAAACGGGATTGTATCTGCTTGTTGGCGATCGCAAAAACCGTACCTCAATTGTCAGTACCGATGATTTGGCAAGGATAGTTGTGGATTCTGTGACTGTTGAAGGCGCTCGCAACCAGATTTTACCCGTCGGAGGGCCAGAGATTTTATTAAGAGAAGATATTCCCCGGATTTTTGGTCGGATTTTCGCCAAGGAGCCAGTAATAATTAACTCACCCCTATTTCTCATTGATGGGTTACAGAGTGCATTACGTTTATTTAATCCCCAAACCCAAAAAGCTTTGGGAACTTTTCGTACATTGCTAGCAAATGAATTTTTCTGCACAAAAGATGAAATTGCCAATTTAGAGGCGATTTTTAACTTCCAATTAGAGACATTAGAAAGTTTTTTGCGGCGTTATTTAGCAGTTTGAATAGTCATTAGTCATTAGTCATTGGTCATTCGTGAATAACTAAGGACAAATGACAAATGACAAATGACAAAGGACAAAGGACAAAAATATATGGTAAATGCTGCTCAAGCACGTCAGACAAAAGAACGATTCGCCCAACCGGAGGAACAACTTACTTATGAATTGGGGAAGGCGGTACAGGAATTGCCACCCCTGTACACTAGATTATTAGCGGGAACGATGAGCGCCATCGTTTTTGGGGCGATCGCCTGGGCGTACTTCTCGCAAATAGATGAAGTCGCAACAGCACCAGGGGAATTAATTGCTTCTACACAGGTAAGACCTGTGACATCTTTGGGTGGAGGGTCAATTGTCGCCGTTAAAATACAAGAAGGCGATCGCGTTACTAAAGGTCAAATTCTGATTCAAAAAGATCCAGACTTGCAAATAACCGATGTTTCCCGCCTAGCTAAATCTACCAGATTGATTCAAGACGATTTGCAACGTTTGGATGCAGAACGTGTTGGAGGCAAAACTACTGGAACGAAACTGCAAGATGAACTTTTAACCTCCCGCCTGCAAGACTACCAAGCGCGTCAAGCAGCGGCGGAAGCAGAAGCAAATCGTCAAATAGCACTCATCGATCAAGCTAAAGTCCGCTTGAGTCGATTGCAAGACAACTTAGTTAATGCCAAAAGCAGCTTTGGGAATGCTCAAACCAACCTTGTCAATGCAGATAGCATCCGAATTAAAATTGAAAGTAATTTAGCCCTTGCTCAAGAAAGGGAAAAAAGCCTACGTACTCTAATTATTCCTGGCGCTGTGCCTCGTGTCGATTACCTGGATGCCCAAGAAAGATTAACTCGTGCAAAGACAGAAATCACCAGAGCGCAAGATGAAGTTATCAACGCCCAGAATAGAATCACAGAGGCTCAAGATAAAGCCACATCATTAGAAAAAGATATTGCGGCTCAAGTCCAGGAAATTCGCCAAGCACAACAAGCTTACAACGCTGCACGCAGTCAGGCCCAGCGTGTAGCATCAGAACGCCAAAGCGAAATTTTAACGCAGTTTAATAAGCGTAAAGAAGAACTGACAACTGTACAAGGTCAATTAGAGCAGGCGAGGAAGCAACAAGCTTTAGAAACGATTGAGGCTCCCGTAGCCGGTACAATTTATAAAGTCAAAGCCACCAAGGGGCCAGTACAATCGGGTGAAGAATTGCTGTCAATTTTGCCGGAAGGGGAAGAAATGCTTTTAGAGGTAAAAGTTCTCAACCGCGATATTGGGTTTATTCGTCAAGGAATGAAGGCAAAAGTGAAAATGGCGACTTTTCCCTTCCAAGAATTTGGCATTGTGGATGGCGAAGTTATGCAAGTCAGTCCAAATGCAATTGCTGATAAAGAATTGGGTTTAATTTTTCCGACGAGAATTAAGCTAAATAAACACGCAGTGAATGTTCGGGGTCAAGAAGTAGAATTTACACCAGGGATGGCTGCTACAGGTGAAATCGTCACTCGTAAAAAGTCAATTTTGACATTCATCACTGAGCCTGTGACACGGCGGTTCAATGAAGCATTTTCCGTTAGGTAGAAAAGTCTGCTAAATCGGCGATCGCTCCGTTATCTCCTTCATCTTCACAACTGGAGTTTAGACTAACCCATGAGAAAATGACGCAGCAGCACTGAGTTGACAATCTATACACCCATTGCCTAAGAAACCCGTCTTGGGGTCATTTTAACCTCTGACTTTTGCCAGAGGAGAAGATTGTCAGTTCAAATATCAGGCGCTAGCCAAAGTTGCCAAGTTATTAATGGTAGCAAGTCACTCCAGTGTTCGCACTGTTACGGGGAAAAACCACAATTGGAATGCAGTATTAAAATTTTCAATTAACATTTCGTCATCTAAAGTCAGTTCAGACTTTTTCAAAGTTTTAAGGTATCTATATCGTTTAAGCGCTTTTTGCTGTTGGTAGCCTCTATCTGTCTCAAGGTGCCAATTGTTGTAGTCCTTCGGCATACTAATTACGTTTCCAATTAAGAGGAAAGTCCTGCTAGACGATTAGCATTAACTAGCTGTAAACGGCTCAGTTAAGATTTAATGAAGTTCTGTAAAGTTTAACATTGTCTTTAGATTTTGTCAGCACTGATGTGCAATTGATTAAAAACTCGTTGCAATGCTTGCAGCACCGCTCTGTTACAAAAACCTCATTCCAACTTATGTATCGCACAACTCACGCCTAAAAATGTAAGGATTTAGCTTGCTAAACCCCTACATTCATTCACGACTAATGAGCGAGTTGGTTGATTTTCTTAACCGAGGAGTATTAACTGCAAATCGCTATAATTTTCAAGTTATACCCAAGAATTTTCTATACTGATCTATTTGTTTTTGCATTTCCTCTAGTTGTTTGCCAAAATCAAGATTATTCTCATCCTCATTACTATTCACATTAATGCTGCCCAGAATATTCTCATAGTTTTGGAATTGCGACCATAATTCTGGATTGGCTAATCCATTATCATCTGCGGCTGATGTCAGATATTTTGTAGTTTCTGCGTAGGTGTAGCCCGTCTTAGACATTGCCTGACCGCTCGCAGGGCTAAAATCAGAATTATTCCAACTAGTGGTAGTTTCTGGTGTTAGAGATTTTCCTGTTTCTGTAATTGCCTGACCGATTCGAGAACCAAAATTGGAGCTATTAAAACTAGAGCTTGTAGTTTGTATCTTATTTACTGCTGTGTCTGCAATCACCTGACTCGCTAGAGAACTGACATTAGAAAGATTCAAACTAGAGCTTGTAGTTTGCGTACTATTTCCTGCGGTTTCTGTGACAATCTGACGGACTTGGGCATCAGTCAGGTTGGGGTTAGCACTAAGCATCAGGGCAACGATACCAGCAACGTGGGGAGCAGCCATAGATGTGCCACTATAAGTTGCATACTGATTATTCGGAACTGATGAATAAACCTTGACTCCTGGAGCGGTGACGTAAGCGATTTGATTTGTTCCAGAGCGGTTAGAGAAGTCGGCCAAATTATTATTCTTATCTACTGCTCCAACGGCAATTCCCGACTTGGATGCATAGCGGGCGGGATATTCTGGTGATGAGCCACCATCATTACCTGCTGCCATGACAACAATCACTCCTTTACTGCTGGCATAGTCAATAGCTGACTCTAGAGTGCGATTAGAAGATTCGCCTCCCAAACTGAGGTTAATCACATTAGCTCCATTATCCACAGCGTAGCGAATACCTTTAGATATGGAACTATAGGAACCAGAGCCAGAGCTATCTAAAGCTTTGACAGGCATAATCTTGGCATCGTAGGCAATACCAGTGACACCGTAGTTATTGTTTTCTCCTGCGATCGTGCCGGAAACATGAGTACCATGACCGTTGTCATCTAGGGTGTTGTTGTTTTGATCGGCAAAGTTCCAACCGTAATTATCATCAACATAGCCATTGCCATCATCATCTATACCATTACCCGCAATTTCCTTGCTATTCGTCCAGATATTATTTTTTAAATCCTCGTGGTTGTAGTCAACTCCAGTATCTACAACAGCGACAACAACGCCTTTTCCTGTGTATCCATGTGCCCAAACTTCCGGTGCTTTAACCAGGTCTGCTCCCCAATTATTGCCACCAAGATCGGGAACATCAGCAAAGGTCTTCTGACCAATAGTTCTAGCCACTGCTGCTGCTCCATTAATCAAGCCATAGCCATTAGTGGGGTTATAATTTTGAGTGCTAAAAGTATTACTAGCGTTACTGCTATTTTCAGATTCATCTTTGTTTAGCAACTGCACATCAGCATCGGTTGATTTATAGCTACTACGTCTGCTGAAGTTGAGACCGTAGTCATCTTTCGTATTCAAGCTATCTAATGAGGAGATTGAAGTGACATTGAGCCGTTTATTTGACAATATATTGTTATTAACATCATCAATGTGCATAAGTTTTTTCTCAAAGATAGCAACCGTTTTTTGACAGTTTGAAGCCTTGAAACCTTCACAAGAAGAAGATTTCAATCAATGTGTGAATAAGCCTCATTGTCAATAATTACTATGAAATTTCATAACAAAATGCTAATTCTATTACCAAAAAACACTCTGACAAGTACAGTTTTCATTAAGAGTAAATTTATCGAGTAAATCTTAAATATTGCAGGTGTATTAATGGAGACTAATCCAAAAATGGTCATAGGGCGTTATAACTATTTTTATTACTCTTAAAACTACTGCGATCGCTAGCTATAAAAATATTTATACCAATTCTCTATGAAGATGTGCCTAATTATTTTGGGACATAGCGAATTATCTTCAGAAAACCTCTGTGTACCTTTGCGCTAACCTCTGCGTACCTTTGCGTTGAAAAAAAGCTAGAATTTGGCGCAGCTTTACAAAGAAACGGTATTACATCACTCAGACTCGATCAAGGGTAATTGTTGAAGTCAGCAAAATTAAAATGGCGAACGGAGTTATGCTCCATTCGCCAAAGGCTATGCTTAAGCCGCTTTACAAACGTTGATCTTTTATATAGCCACAAGCTTTGAGTTAGTTAAATCTATTATATGTTTGCTTGCTGCCGTTGATATAGTGACCAATACAAACCCTTTTGTTGCAACAATTGTGAGTGAGTACCACGTTCGGCAATTACGCCTTGCTCCAATACCAAAATCAAGTCAGCACGTTTAAGGGGAGCAAAGCGGTGAGCAATCAGAAACACGGTACGGTTGGCGGAAATTTTTTGCAGGTTTTGCAGCACTTGTTGTTCAGTTTCACTATCCAAGGCACTGGTAGCTTCATCCAAAACTAAAATCGGCGCTTGGGAAAGAAATAGCCTTGCGAGAGCAATGCGTTGTCTCTGTCCACCAGATAAAGCTGTACCACGTTCACCAACATTGGTTTCGTAACCGTAGGGTAATTGACTGATGAAGTCGTGGGCCACGGCTAATCTTGCCGCTTCTACTACTTGCTCTGCGGTAATGTCGGGACTACCGAGAGTGATATTTTCCAAAATAGAACCGTTAAATAAAAAGTCTTCTTGGAGAACTACACTAACTTGTTGCCGCAGTGAGGCTAAATCGGCACTTTTTATATCAAAACCATCAATAAGGATGCGTCCTGATTCAATTTGATAGAGGCGTTGCAATAGCTTAGACAAGGTACTTTTCCCAGAACCGCTACGTCCGACAATGCCAACAAACTGCCCTGGTTCAGCACTGAAAGAGATTCCCCGCAGAATTGCTTCAAAGTTCGGCCGGTAGCGAAAAAATACTTGCTCGAAGGTGACTTGTCCTTTCAGGGGTGGCAAAACTAAGCCAGTTCCCAGTTCAGCTTCTGGGGAGACGTTGAGAATATCACCAATGCGATCTACAGAAAGTAGCACTTGTTGAAGGTTTTGCCACAACTGTACTAAGCGCAAAAGCGGGCCTGTGACTCTACCAGACAGCATTTGAAATGCAACTAGCTGTCCGATTGTGAGCTTTTGTTCGATGACTAACTTGGCGCCAAACCAGAGAATCAGCATGGTGGACAAATTAGTGAGAAAGTCACCAATGTTGCTGCTGATATTGGAAGTGGTAGAAGCTTTAAAGCCTGTGCGAATGAAGCGGGCAAATAAGCCTTCCCAGCGATCGCGGGCTACTGGTTCGGCTGCGTGGGCTTTAACGGAGTGAATTCCTGTGATTGTCTCTACTAGAAACGATTGACTATCG
The DNA here is from genome assembly GCF_036918245.1 of Nostoc sp. Taxonomy (GTDB): domain Bacteria; phylum Cyanobacteriota; class Cyanobacteriia; order Cyanobacteriales; family Nostocaceae; genus Nostoc. Next base: position 40,902 of record NZ_JBALEF010000094.1, on the reverse strand, counting down.
GCACTCCGGTTAAAAGTTTCATTGAGCCAGTTACGCAGAATTGGTGTTGCAACTATCGTTAATGTGGCAAATAGTGGCAGTACTGCTAAAGCCACAAAGGTGAGTGGGACGTTATAGTAAAACATCAATGCCAGGTACACCACAGCAAAGATGCTATCTAGAATTACAGTTAATGCTGTACCTGTGAGAAACTGACGAATTTGTTCGAGTTCTTGGACTCTTGCTACTGTGTCTCCGACGCGTCGCGACTCAAAATAAGCTAATGGTAGACGCATCAGATGGCGAAATAGCTGTGCTGATAAACTTAAATCCAGACGACGAGCTGTATGGGTAAAGATGAATAGGCGCAGAATACCCAGTATGGACTCAAATATGGCTACACATAAAAGTGCGATCGCCATCACATCAAGAGTTGGCAAACTCCCCTGCACCATCACTTTATCAATAACGACTTGGGTAATTAGCGGTGTTGTTAACCCCAAAAGCTGCAAGGTAAAAGATGCTAACAATACTTCTGTGAGCAATCCTTTATACTTCCAAACTGCTGGGGTAAACCAACTGAGGTTAAATTTTTCTTGCTGGAATATGAGTTCTACTTGCCACAATTGTCCATCCCAAGACGCCTCAACTATCGATTGCGGCAAGCTTTCACAAGTCCGTTCAGGATTTAGAGGGTTAGCGATAATTAAGCGATCGCCTTTAACTCCATAAGCCACCACCCAGGATGGACTCTGGGGTGAGTCAGAATTCCACAGCAATAAAGCTGGAAATGACAACTGTCGCAACTCACTCCAACTCACTTGTAACCGCCGCAATACTAACCCTAACTTTTCTGCTGCTTCCACAACCTGTTTTGGGCGTTGTCCTCTGAGTTGACGCTGCACCCATTCCAGTTGCACAGAATTTTCTAACTGTTGCGCCACCATTGTTAAACAGGCAGCAGCGGTATTCCAGCTGGCAACAAACGGATAAATTGAAGTGATTAGATTGGCGGCTGGGAGTCCTCTTTGGGGTTGGAGGCTATGGGGGCTGGAAGTCCCGTCTGAGGCTGATGTTACTGAAGGATTGCCAGAGAAGGAAAATGTCTCCCTTTCTCCCTCCATATCCACTGGTAACACTTGCCAAAATTCCTGAATTTGTGGGTGAGAAAATTCTGCCCACAGCGCAGTATCCCAACAAACTACTACCACTTCTTTACTAGCAGCTACAGCTTTAAAATCCGCAGATAGCTTTTGAAAGTCGCCAAACCAATCCCCCACATCTAGGGCGGCTATTGGTTTACCAATCCCTTCTTGAGACAGCGCATTGGGCGGGGTAATGCCCGACTTATTGCGACTGTCGTCTCGCAAGCGGACTTTCCCAGCCACAATTAAAAATTGATAGCCACCGACATCGTTTGACCAGATTTTTTCTCCAAGACGATACTGGCGGGTTTGGCACTCATTTTCCAATCGGGATTGTTGTTCGGGAGTCAGCCAGCATAGCGGTGGCTGATTCCAAGGCAAAGAAGCTAGCACTTTTAATCGTAAAGATTCATTATCCAGAATTTTTAACTCACTTGTAACTTGACTGTCAGTTTTTGAATTTTCTCTGCTAGCCATTTTTCAAACAACTCATTTTGTAGTGCTTGCTGTAGTTGAGTATCTTCTAAAGACGCTGGTAGAAATTGTTCTACTCGAAACAAACCATAAGGCCCTTCTCCTTGGGGAGAGTCTTTGCCAACGATTTCTATTGGTCCGATCAATTGTCCAGGACTGGCCACATCAATAGCTGCCCGTAATATATCCGGCATACTACCTCGGCTGACGATTCCCATCATGCCATTCACAATTCGGTCATCTGAAAGGGAATACTCTTTAGCTAGTTGCTCAAAACTACCTCCTTCTTCAATTTGGGTTTGGAGTTCGTCTGCCAATTCTCGATTATCAACAACAATGCGTGAAAGTACCACCCGATCCAAGAAAATTTTGCGTTCAATAAAATATTCTGAGAGTTTTGTTTCCGTCACTACAGCTTTTAGTTTTTCTAACTTGTAACCAAAAGTGACCGATGTGTGAAAGGTACTGTAATCTGTGTTATTTGTCTTTAACCATTCTTGAAAACTTTGGGGGTCAGTGAGTTGATTTTTTAACCTAAAGTCAATAATTGACTGTTCAGTTATTGCGGTGCCAATTTCAATATCATCTCGTGTTCTGATTTCTTCCTCAATTACGTACTGTCGGAGAATATCCCCAATGAACTGTCCCAATTTTCCAGAGGCTTGCAGGTACTTTACTGCTTGCTCTATAGAAATTATTTGGTCATTAATTGTCAAAAATGATAAAGATTCCATGAACTAATTATGTGAAAATGGTTAAACACTTATAGGACTTTTAAATTAAATCATATAGAAATCATCTAGTCATTAATGGATAAAGATGATAAAGATTCCATGAACTAATTACATCTAAATGGTCAAAAAATTATATAGTTAGTAAATAAAATAATTTGCCACGATCACTTTTACAGTCTAGTGGGGACAAAATCAGGATTGAAAATATTAGTGGTGGCCCAGTAGTAAGGCAAATTAGTTATTTTTTAGCAATGCCCTTCAAGAGTGCTGTTAGCGATAGCGGGGCGTTGAGCCAGTGCTGTTAGCGGAATTGTTTTGCTAAATGCCCCACTTAAACGAGTAATTGTTTATTCTCGTCAGTCTAATTAATGAAAGTTATCCATGTCCAAGCAAGTAGCACAGATGCGATCGCACCAATTAATGTATTAAAAATATTTACTACTTCATTGGTCAGCCAGGTATACTTAGATTGCAGTGTTGCGCCAATCACACTTTCTAAGTTGGTGGCAATAAATGCTGCCAGCACACACCAAGCTACTCCCAATAGATCAATTAAACCAACTCCCCAACCCACAAATGCGATCGCTACAGAAGCCACAATCCCAGCTAAAGTTCCCTCCAAGCTTACCGCTCCTTCTGTACCACGAGGCACTGGTTGGAGTGTGGTAATCAAAAAGGTGCTTTTACCATAAGCTTTACCAACTTCACTAGCAGTGGTGTCAGCCAGCTTTGTACTGAAACTTGCTACATAGGCTAACAATAATAGAGACTGGGGACTTGTACTGAGCATTGCCGAAGGATTGGGGATTAGAGACTGGGGAGTAGGTATGAGGAATCCCGAATTTATTATTCCTACTCCCAAGGCACACAGTGCCCCAGTTAAAGCCGAACCCCAAACATTTTCTGGGCCTCTGGCCCCAGAACGCTTTTCGGCAATCCCTTCTGCCTCCTTCTGCGCCATACCGATGCGGGTAACGCCAGAACCAACCAAAAAATAGAACATTACTACTGCATATCCTTGCCAGCCTAATGTTACCCAAATTAAGATGGCCAGGAACCAGGCGTGGAATAATCCAGCAGGGGTAAGTAGCTTTTTTGGAGCAATCCAAGCTAAACCCAATAAAATTGTGTTTAATACTACTGCTACTAACCAGGGATTTACAGAATCAATTGAGAATGACATCAGCAATTAATCATGAGTAATTTTGTCTTAATATCAACAGAATAACCAATTTATCATGCTTAGTGCTTTATTTTTGAAACCTCTCTAGCTCAAGTAATATGTTTGTCTTATTGATTGAATTGCATAGGCATAGCTCTGAAAGCTGAGTGTAAAACCATCAATGATGTCTTAGATATACACTGCAATATTGACTAAAGAACGTGGATTAAACAAAATGCAAAACTTCTTTTGAGTTAGGTAGACTCTTCTCCGTCGCCGCAGATTATAGTGGCTGAAGTATTACTCAATCCCCAATCTTAGTCATAAGGATAAAGAATATAAGTTAATGTCAATAAAAACTGTGTTCAAGTTAACCACAATCAAAACTTAATAGCATAAATTGTAGATAGCATCAACTACTAGTCTTTTTAATACAACCGATGAGCCAAACTTTATTCCATCTAGCTTTCCCTGTAACTGACATTGCCCAAACAAAAGCATATTATGTAGATGGTTTGGGCTGCATTCCTGGTCGTGAAAACCACCATGCCCTGATTCTTAATCTCTACGGTCATCAATTAGTGGCTCATGTCACCAAAGAACCTTTGACACGGCAACAAACTATCTATCCCAGACACTTTGGGCTAATTTTTACCCAAGAACGTGACTGGCAAGACTTACTAAAAAGGGCACAACAACAACAGCTACTTTTTCGTGAAGAAACCAAAAATCGCTTTGTCGGTTCTCCTCTTGAGCATCGCACTTTCTTTTTAGAAGATCCCTTTTATAACTTCATGGAGTTCAAGTATTATCGTCATCCAGAGGCGATTTTTGGGAGTTACGAACATACGCAGATTGGGGATAGGACTTAAAAAATTCGTCATGACGCTCGTGACGCTCAATGACTCGCTCTAAGCGAAGCCATGCCGAAGGCTTTACGCTACGCTATCGCCCTTAGCGTCTCCCCTTCTCCCAAAGGGAGAGGCTAACGCCTTTCCTTCTCTACGAGAGGCTGCGCCAACGGAACGCTACGCGAACGCGGAGCGTCTCGTAGAGAAGGGAGAAGACTCGCTACCGCTGCGCTAACGTAATTCGTAATTAAAGAGGAATAAATCAAGTGTGGCAAGAATTCTAGCTAATGACTGGATTTTTTATTCAGCAAGGGTAGCTTAATAGGCTTTGCTAAAGCTGCTGTGACTACTCTTAAGCTCCTGAAGTCTGTCAACATCCAAGGGTGTAGAGTAACTGGTACTATTACTTGGCTTCCTATGGGCATTTGTGAACTATTTGCTGGCACAATCATTAAATCGTAAGGTGTCCAGATAGACGTAAAATCTAACTGTCTCAACATTACAACATCAGAATTTAAATCCTTGAGAAAAATGCTGTCGGGGCGCATTTGTAGGCAACCAGGACGCCGGGAACCATAAGCAACTACAGTTCCACAATGGGGCGAAGAGATGGTAATAAATCGCTGCACGCGGTTAATTCCTCCCAATCGCTGAACATAGTAACGGCTGACAATTCCTCCCATGCTAAAGCCGATTAAATCTAGGCGTTGTTCTGGTGCAAAGGTCGCTGTAACATAATCGGCTACTTGTTTTGCCAATTCATCAAGACCCACATCACCATTATTAGGAACTAGATTCAGGCTATATACAGACCAACCCTGTTGTATAAGGTATGCCCTCATTTTATGAAAAACTGCTTCTGTATCGTCAATGCCGTGTATTAACAAAACGGGATTGCGTTGTTGATTTTCAATGTTCATTTACAAAATCTAACTGAATTAAGGGGTGTATTTCACCTTTGTAGATACATACTGCTCTACAAACTGAAGCTATTGCTTTTCAGATTCTTTAAAAGATATTGTTGCAAACAAAACTGAAATGCTTCTAACATTAATTAGTATAATTTTATACTAATTAATGTGGCGTCTGCCAATCGGCTACGTCACTCCTCCGACTGGTTAAAAGTAAGTAAACTGCCTGTTTAACTTCAATTAGGTATTTACAAACAAAGAAATGTTAATTCTTGTAAAGCTTGCTTTCAGAATCTTGCTCTTAGCTACAGTAAAATTCAATAATTAGTTCTCGGTGTGTGCAGGTTGCAAATGCTTACAATAGAACATTTGCCCTGTGATTTTACTACAATGTTAATTAAGCACAAACCTATAAGGGTTGTCACCAAAACGGGGTGACGCCAAGTAGATAATGTAACATTTTGTCGTAATTTTTAACAATTACGGTCGAGTTGCAAATATAAAAGGTAAAAGGCAGGGGTAATTGTAATGGATTTTATCAAAAAGTTAATTTCGGGTATTCAGGGTTTCTTTGGCGGTATTCTGGGTTTCATTACCGGATTGTTACCAGGGAAGAAGAAAAGCAACGGCTACTTCTTAGAATTGGACGAAGCCAAAGATGCCGCCAAAGATGCTGCTAAAGAGGTAGCATCGAACGCGAAGAAAGTAGCAGATACAGTTACATCGACAGTTACATCGAACGTGAAGAAAGTAGCAGAGACAATTACATCAGAAGCACCAACTCCATCTAAGCCAGATTCATTGAACGGAACAAAAACCGCGCCTGCTAAGGCTAAGGAAAAATCAGCTAAAAATCCCAAACCAGCTGATGTTCAATTAGTCCAGACTGCTGAAGGTCTTAAAGTTGAACCAGGCAAAAAAGCAAAAGCCGCAGCAGCCAAAGTACTCAAAGAGCAGCCAACTGAAACAACCTTTGCACCAAAATATCTTGCTCCTTCGGCTACTAGTTCTAATGGTCGTCGTCGTCCAGGGGCGAATATGAGTGCTTATCTAGACATGGCACGTCAGATTAAAACACCTAAATAATTCATAGAGACCGTAAATTTACGGTCTCTATAGATTAAACGTGAAGATGCAAGGTTAAGATAACTTTGCCAGTTGTAGATGGGGGAACTCTCCAAAGTAAGAGCGATCGCTTAATTTTCTCCACTACAACTGCATCTTTATAGGGTCGAGGTTTGCTCATCCAAAACTACCCTTTCTACCCGACCTTTGTTGACGGTGAACTCAAAGACGATTTCACCACTGAAACTGGAAGGAAAGTTTAGTTGTTGAAGGTGTTGGGTTAGGTCAGCAATTTCTATTTCATCCAAGCCAGTAATGCTGATTACGCTGCGCTATCCGCCAGTCGTACAAAATTCATTCTGAATTCTGACTCCTGACTCCTGACTCCTGAATTCTGTTCGATAAGTAACTTCATTACGAATTACGAGTTATTTAACAAACACCAATCCACTATATAAATGAAAAGCTGAATCCCAATTGGTCTGTTCCCGACGAAACAGATCGATGTGAGACTTGATATGACTCAGCATTTCTGTTTGATCTAATGTTGTATCTGCAAAAAACGTGAAATCTGACCAGATTTTGACTTGAGGAAGTTGCTGGTCAATCCAACTCGATAAAGTATTCCAATTAATTCTGATTGTATTTTGGCTAGCTTGCGGAATAATTTCTAACCCTTGCTGAAATTCATAGCCGTTATCATAAAGTCGGAGAATACAACGTCTACCAGGTATGTGTAAATCACAAAACTGGGCATAGTCTTGTGTTTGAGTTTTCCATTCCAGTTTACGGCGGGCATCAACATCTACAACTTGTTCAAAAATGGGCAACAGTCCCACTACTCTTGCTGTGATTTCTGACCAGTCAAAGGTGAGAGAACCGAGTTGATTTACCTCGTTACGACAAACAACAGTAGCTTGTGGGGTAGATGCTTGGAAATATTTGACTTGATAAACTTGAATTTGCTGAATTTGCGCTATTGTTGCCCAAAAGCAAGGAATACCAGCCTGCTGTAGCTGTTTACCATAAAATTTTAGTTCTCCTACTTGGCCAGTGCGGTACAATCTCCAACCACGACTTGGGAGTACTAGCCGTGCAGTATAGGGGTCTAGCTGCATAATCTGGGCGAATTTTCGAGATGCTTCTGTTTTCATCTCTGTACTGAGTGGCTCTAAGACTAGTACGCCAAGTTCAATGTCACTTGCTTGGGTCGTTGCTTGAGAAATAGCTCTTTGTCTTTCTTCTAGCTCCATTTCTTGTAGTCGTCGCAAACCTTGGCGTGCGAGCGTTACTATTTTGGCGTTCCTTGTATCTCGCAGCAGTTGCCGATAAATTTTTTCTGCATCTTGGCGCTTTTGAGATACTTCATGTAGCCGACCGAGATAATATTGTACCCAAGGATTTTCGGGTGATTCTTTTTGCAGCTGTTTGAGTAATTTAGCTGCTGTTTTGTAGTCTTTATGCTCAAAGGCGATCGCAACTTGCTCAATCATCACTTACTTTAAATACACGTTGGAGTGATGTCTCGCGCAAAAGTAATTTTGCGTGAGCTATAAATCATTTATACTTCACAACTTGCGGTAATCAAGGATAATGCCACTACTGGGGCTGTAACCGCTCTCAAAATGCGGCGACCAAGAGAAACAGGTTGAAATCCCGCTGACTTCGCATTCTCAATTTCTTGTGTTGTCCATCCCCCTTCTGGCCCAGTAGCAACGAGAATCTCCTCAGAAATGCTACTCAGCACCTTGCTTAAATGGGGATACTCTCCACGAGCCTCACAAATATAACGGTGACTTGTCTGATTCGCGGTGACAGCAGTATTAAAAGCAACAGGCTCTAAAATTGTCGGCACAAAAGAGCGCTCTGATTGTTCAGCGGCTTCCGCAGCGATGCGCCGCCAGCGTTCGAGCTTTTGAGGACTAGGATGAAGTAAAGTGCGATCGCTCAATACTGGTGCAATACTAGCTACTCCCAACTCTGTACAACACCGCACCACTTCATCAAATCCATTACCTTTGGGCAACGCCACCATCAGCGTAATCGATACAGGTAATTCTGTTTCTACTAAAAGTGGTTCTAAAACCTTTGCTTGTTCCCCTGCTAGCTGCGCTAACCACCATTTTCCCTTACCATCCATTGCAATAAAGCGATCGCCTTCACGCAAGCGCAATACACGCCCTAAATAATGCTGTTGTTCTTTTGTAAGTAAAATTTGCCCTTGTTGGAGTTGGGAGGGGGCGATCGCAATTCTTTGCAGTTGAGACATTTTTCTTAATAAATTATTGCCCTGCTTTAGACATCTGCTGTCTAACCCAGGTACGAAAAACACGAGTTGCTGCTATTTGTCCAACTTTTTTGCTTTCTTGGATAAATCGGGGAATCTCCGTCACCAGCACAGGCGCAAAAGTTGGACTGCGATCGCTTTGCAAGTATTGTCCATTGTTAAGGGCGTAGATTCTCAAGACATTTCCGTTATACCGCCAGAATTCTGGGACTCCCATTGAAGCGTAAAGGATTAATTTGTCTATTTTGGGTCTGGAGTATTCTACTTCCAAAACTAGGTCTGGTGGTGGGTCTGTATTCAGGTCAATATTTTCTTTGTTGCGGACTAAGAATTCGTTTTGGATATAGTAACTACTGTCCGGTTCGCCTCCTTGCTCCAAATCATCCGGCGTCATAGTCAACGAGCCAGCGCTTTTAACTTCTAAACCAAATTCTTCACACAGCACAATAACAAAACCTTCAATCAGACGGTTTGAGTTCTCGTGCGGCATCAGCGGGGTGATAATTTCTACTATTCCGTTGTTATAAGCTAGCCTTTTATTTCGCTCACATCCCATATCTGCCAGCATGGCTTTGAATGTTTGCCAGCTAATGTTTTGCAGCACATCCCTAGTTTCTGCAAATTTTGCTGTCGTTACCATAGTTCAGTTTTCTTGTGGATGTGTTACCTAACTGTATTAGGACTTATGCGAGAGAGACACAGATGGATTTATCTGTGTCTCTCTCTAGTTTTATTATCTTAAACTTTTCAGCTTACGAAAGATTCTGGAAGTAAGCCTCTAGCGCTTCACTCACCAACTGAGTCATCGGCTTACCTTGACTTTCTGCTACTTCCTTCAACTTACTATAAACCTCTTCTTTCAAATTGACCCGATGGCGCGATTTGTTTGCACCATTAGCGGTTTGCGGTTCGTAGCTAGCAGCAAATTCGCGGATGGCATCAAAACCAATGCGATCGCAAAAATCACCAAAACTTTCCTTCGATTTCCGAGATTTCTTAAAGTAAACAAAAATCGGCTCTAAGAAGGTTTCAAAGTCATTATGGTGCAGCTTTTCTATGTAAGGTTGTGCCAGTCGAGTCTGATTTGGCGAACCCCCTAACCATAATTGGTAAGATTCTGGAGCGCTACCGACAAAGCCCAATTCTGCCAGGTACGGACGAGCGCAACCGTTGGGGCATCCTGTCATCCTTACCACAAAATGTTCTTTTTGTAAACCTAATTTATCCAACAGAGCGCGAATCCGCTCCAAAATACCCGGTATTGCGCGTTCTGATTCTGTGACTGCCAAGCCGCAAGTAGGCAAAGCCGGACAAGCCATTGCATACCGTACTAAAGGTTCGATTTTGCTAGGGTCGTCTCCGACACCGTGACGGCTGAGAATGTCTTGAATAGCTTCCTTGTTATCTGGTTCGATATCGTAAAAAATCAGGTTATGGTTGGGTGTCAAGCGGATGGAGAAGTTAAACTGCTCGACAATTTCCCGCAAGGCGGTTTTCAGTTGAAACGAACCTTCATCCTTGATTCGACCATTGTCAATGGAAATTCCTAAGAATAGCTTGCCATCACCTTGTTCATTCCAGCCGAGGAAGTCGTGATATTTAAACTCTGGCAGTGGTTTGAAGGCTTCGACTGATTTGCCGAAATATTCTTCAACTTGGGTGCGGAATTTATCTACACCCCAATCGTTGATTAGATATTTTAATCTGGCATGACGACGGTCGGTGCGATCGCCATAATCTCTCTGGGTAGCAACAATTGCTTTCACTATGTCGTAAACATCATCCTTCGCTACATAGCCAATCTGGTCTGCTAACCTAGCGAAAGTTTCTTCTTTACCGTGTGTTCTACCTAAACCACCACCAGCAAAAATATTAAATCCTTCTAATTGTTTCTTCTTATTGGTAATTACTACCAAGGTCAGGTCTTGAGAATACAAATCAACCGAATTATCCCCTGGCACTGTCACGCAAATTTTAAACTTGCGAGGCATATAGTGAGTGCCATAAATTGGTTCTTCGTTGTCATGGATAATTGTGCCATTCCCATTGCGCTGTCGCGCCGCCTTCACCTCTGGGTTTTCTTCAGCACTAATTGCTTTTTCCCCATCTAGCCAAATTTCGTAATAAGCGCCTGTTTGGGCAGAGAGCAAGTCAGCAATATTCTGGGCATACTCCCAAGCATACTGGTACTCTGGGCGATTCTTAAAGGGGGCTGGTGGTGCCATCACGTTGCGGTTGATGTCGCCGCAAGCTCCCAAAGTCGTACCCAGGTTCTTGACAATTGTGGCAATTGCTGTTTTGAGATTCTTCTTTAAAATTCCGTGCATTTGGAAACCTTGACGGGTAGTTACTCGTAAGGTGTGGTTGCCATACTCATCAGCTAGTTTATCTAAAGCCAGATACAGCTGCGGCGGTACCAAACCACCCGGATTTTTTGTCCGCAGCATAAACTGGTAATCTTTTTCCTGTCCCTTGGTGCGGTTGTCGCGGTTATCCTGCTGGTAAGAACCGTGATACTTCAAAAGCTGCACCGCATTTTCGGTAAAATGGGTAGTGTCTTCAAGGATCTCAGTTGCTACAGGTTCACGCAAAAAATTACTATTTTCCTTGATTCCTTCGAGTTTGGAAGGCTTACGGCTAGCGATGGGGGAAGGAGCAGATTTAACCATTAGACTTGTATAGTATTCTCAATAAAGCATTAGTAGACGCCGAATCAGCACCCTTCGGCTACTTGATCCCCGGTAATCCGGCCGGAATAATGAGGAATGTTTTAATTTTACCACGGCAAAAGCTGGCTTTGTCAGTGATGTAATACTTAACAAAACCAGCTTTTGGGAGTAGTAAGTTTTGAGTGCTGAGTCCTGAGTACTAAGTAAAGTATAAACTGACTGAGGACTCAATAATCTTTTATTTGAAGCGATAACCAATACCACCATTGATGCTAACAGCAGAAGCATCGCTATTTTGGTAAGCACCAAGTCCTACTTTGGCATTAGTGTAGACGAGGAAGTTGTTAGCAACTTCCGATTCAACGCCAGCACCTACCACTACTGAATCTCTGTTACCTATAGGAGTTGGTGAGCCATCTTTTTCTACAAAAGAATAACCACCAGTTAAATAGGCGTTAGTTCTATTAGCGATAGGCACATCCACAGAAAGTTCTGGAATTATGGCACTTGTTTTATCACTCCAAAGGACATTACCGCGTGCAGAAAACGGCGTATTTCCTAATTTCGCGCGACCTGTGACATTACCGCCAAAGGTAGCATCATCATTGATACCTTGTCCGCCACTGGTAACGCCAGCTGCAACACCAGCACCAACATAACTAGCATCAGTACCCTTTTTAGTCTCAGCAGAAGCTTGACCAGCTGATAAAACAAAAGGAGCAACTATTAAGGAAGACAATGCAGAAATTGTCACGAAAGACTTGAGTAAGCGTTTCATAATTTTGATCAAATTTTGTATTTTTTACTTGTATATTCCAGGTCGAAAATAAAGTAATAATGTTCCAAATGATTCCCATGTTTTATTAAATGAATGTTGCTATTGATGCATAACGCTTACAGGACAATTATCCCTTAAATTGATAAATAAGCTGTTATAATTACATCTCGATGTCTTTCCATTCTGGTTCTTTGTTCCCCGATAGACACTTTTAAAACTGTCACAATAATTGGAACTAAAACCTAATCGGGATATGGTAAATCAAATACCCGATTAATAATTTTTACCGAGCTTTTTACAAATGATGAAAAAGTAGGCTGTAGCATCTGTTGCAACAAGCTATAGAAGGAATCTATAAAGTTAATTTTGAGCAATTATTGTGGAGATTGAATAATGCTAACCGCTGCAAAAACGTTGTCTGGTTTGATGGGTTTATGTGTCGGTGATGCGTTGGGTGTGCCGGTGGAGTTTACTAGCCGTGCTGAACGAGTAAAATCTCCAGTGACAACGATGCAGGGTTATGGCACATGGAATCAACCACCAGGAACTTGGTCAGATGACAGTTCGTTAAGCTTTTGCTTGGCAGAATGCCTTTGTAGGGGGTATTCATTGGATGCCATAGCCAATTCCTTCTGGCGCTGGTACAAGGAGGCTTACTGGACTCCTCGTGGCGATGTCTTTGACATTGGTCAAACTACTCATACAGCAATTATGCGCCTTAAACAGGGAGTTGTTCCCCATCAGGCGGGTGGCAAGGTTGAAAATAGTAATGGCAATGGTTCTTTAATGAGAATCTTGCCGATGGTTTATTGTCACAGAAGCTTAACTTTAGGCGAATTGCTGGCGCGGGTGCATGATGTTTCAGCGATTACTCATGCTCATGCGCGATCGCAAATGGCCTGTGGCATTTATATTAGTATTGCAGTGGCGCTCTTAGAAGGGGCTGACCTTAAAACAGCTTATCTACAAGCATTACAAGATATCCAAACAATTTATTCTGTGCGGGAATTTTTGTTAGAGAAGCCGCATTTTGGCAGAGTTTTCAGTGGTGAAATTGCCAAGATACCAGTTGAAGAGATTAATTCTGGTGGGTATGTGATTGATACCTTAGAATCATCCCTGTGGTGTTTATTAAATAGCTCGTCTTATTCTGAAGCGGTGCTGAAAGCTGTCAACTTAGGTGGAGATACCGATACTACCGCCGCCGTCACCGGTGGGTTAGCGGGAATTTACTACGGCGTGGAAAATATTCCTAAACAATGGATGAACCAAATTGCTCGTAGACAAGACATTATTTACTTGGCAGAACGTTTTGCAAGGGCTGTTTACAGCTAGTTTGGAATTAAAAATTATACCAAGCATTTGATAAGCGACTTTTCGCAAGTAAAATCAGTGGTAGAAAAGTTTCATGCTGGTTGAACAATGCTAACCTCTGCAAAAACATTGTCTGGTTTGATGGGTTTATGTGTTGGTGATGCCTTGGGTGTGCCAGTAGAGTTCACCAGCCGCGCTGAACGAGTAAAATCTCCAGTGATATCTATGCTGGGTTATGGAACTTGGGATGTTCCTGCTGGTACGTGGTCAGATGACAGTTCGCTGACCTTTTGTTTGGCAGAATGTCTTTGTGAGGGATTTTCACTGGATGCGATTGCTAATTTCTTCTGGCGCTGGTATCACGAAAGTTACTGGACTGCTCAAGGCGAAGTATTTGATATCGGTAACACCACATTTTTAGCAATTGTGAATTGGAAACAAGGAACTCCACCCTTGAAAGCCGGTGGTACTAGTGAAAATAGTAATGGCAATGGTTCTCTGATGAGAATCTTGCCGATGGCTTTTTGTCACAGAAGCTTAACCCTGGATGAATTGATTGCGCGGGTACATCAAGTTTCTTGCATTACCCATGCTCATGCGCGATCGCAAATGGCTTGTGGCATTTATATTAGTATTGCAGTGGCGCTCTTGGAAGGGGCTGACCCGCAAACAGCTTATCTACAAGGATTGCAAGATATCCAAACAATTTATTCTGTGCGGGAATTTTTGTTAGAGAAGCCGCATTTTGGCAGAGTTCTGAGTGGTGAGATTGCCAAGATACCAGTTGAAGAGATTAATTCTGGTGGCTATGTAATTGACACCTTGGAGTCATCCTTGTGGTGTTTATTAAATAGCTCGTCTTATTCTGAGGCAGTACTGAAAGCTGTTAACTTGGGTGGAGATACCGATACCACCGCCGCCGTCACTGGTGGATTAGCGGGTATTTACTATGGCGTGGAAAATATTCCTAAACAATGGATGAACCAAATTGCTCGTAGACAAGACATTATTTACTTAGCAGAACGCTTTGCTAGGGCTGTTTACAGCTAGTCCCGATCTTATCGAAAATCCAAGTGCTTAATATGCTAATGCTAAACCATCAGAACGAGATTCAGAAGCAGCAACTAACACTCCATTATGTCTCAGAATCATTTGACCTTTACCAAACATTATTTCAGAAGCAATTTCCTGATTATGACCTCGCTTTTTTAAGCCTGCAATAATTTCAGTACTTACACCCTTTTCTAAAAGGATCTTATTGCCTTCTAAAAATCGCCATCTAGGTGCATCTAAAGCAGCTTGAGGATTCATTTGATAGTCAGATAAATTAACTACCATTTGTAAGTGTCCTTGTGGTTGCATTGGTGCACCCATAACCCCAAAAGGGCCTAAAGGTTGATTGTCTTTAGTCAGAAAACCGGGGATAATAGTATGAAATGGAAGTTTTTGTGGTGCAACTTGATTAGGATGTCCCTCTTGTAAAGTAAATCCTGCTGCCCGGCATTGTAAAGAAATTCCAGTTTCAGGAATTAAAATACCGCTACCAAATCCTTCATAGTTAGATTGAATGAAGGATACCATTAAATCTGGATCGGCAGTACATAAATAAACAGTTCCTCCTTGAGTTAATCCTGTATTAGCTAGAGTAATTGCTGTATCTTTGATTAAGGATTGACGCTGTATCGCATAATTTTTATCTAGTAGTTGATTAACAGAAACCTTCATCAAACCTGGATCACAAACATGAGAATAAACATCAGCGAAAGCAAGTTTCATCGCTTCAATTTGATAGTGGAAACTTTCGGTTGAATCACGAGCATAGTTTTCAATTTTCAAGCCTTCTAAAATATTCAGTGCCATCAATGCAGCAATTCCTTGTCCATTGGGAGGGATTTCCCACACTTGTAATTGCTTGTATTGAGTTGAGATTGGATCGCACCAAATGGGTTGATGATTGGCTAAATCAGTTTTTGTTAAACATCCTCCTGTATCAGCAGAAAAATTAGCGATCGCCGCCGCTAATTTTCCTCGATAAAAGCTTTCTCCTCCGCTATTAGCAATTTCTTTTAATGTTTCTGCAAACCATAAACTCCCCCATATTTCTCCTGTTTTAGGAGCACAATTATTAGGAAAAAATACTTGCTTGAACGGCTGAAATTCTGGAGAATTTAGAGAGAGATAAATATTTTCTTGACGTTGCCAATATTGTGCAGTTATAGGAGACAAAGAAAACCCTTGTTCTGCATAACGGATTGCTGGAGTAAATAGTTGTTCAAACGGTAATTTTCCCACCGATTCCATAATTGATACCAAGCAGAAACTGCTCCAGGAACAGTTACAGATAACCATCCTAATTGCGGAATTTTTTCCATACCTAAGTATGATTTTAAATTCAGCTGTTGAGGACTTCTTCCAGAAGCATTAAGACCATGTAATTTCCCATCCCAAACAATCGCAAACGCATCTGAACCAATTCCATTTGATGTAGGTTCAACAACGGTTAAAGCAATCGCAGTCGCAACGGCAGCATCAACTGCATTTCCTCCTGCTAAAAACATTTCTATTCCTGCTAGGGTTGCTAAATGTTGACTAGTAGCAACAGCATATTTTTTGCCTAAAATAACTCGACGGTGGGAATGGTAAGGATAATGATTGAGATTGAACTCCATAAAATGGCTCTGTAGCTATGTAATGTAGTCCACGAAGATTTGTAGGAGGGTGTTTGTTTGTCCTTGTCCCGTCCAATTGCAGGGTTGTTTCATGCCCTAAAAGATGTAAAAGTACAACCATCTAGGGGATGAAAAATCATGGATGCAAAGATGAAACAGCCCTGCTTTAATTACTGAATCGATCCTCTACTCCAACTGCTAACTCCTAAACTGTAGACAACGAATAGACCTGACCATCGATTAGCAGTCGCGTGATGCCCTTAGCTTGGAGATGAGTACGAGCCTTATGGAGCATTTTACTATCTGGAACTTTAATCACGCGATCGCGTTTAGTAGAAAAACGCTTGGCGACGCGATGGTTATCAAACACCGGCAGAGTTCTTTGCTGGGTTTCCAGGCTGGGAATTTGTCCCAAGTCACCAAAGTCCTTCAAAGGTCGCGTAATTAATTCTGAGGAACGGTCAATTACCAAATAGCAAGTTTTGGGCAAATTCGCTACCGACAGTGGTAAAACTTCAACTGATGCTTCACCTGGTCTTCTTCTTGTAACTAAAGGTCTTTGCTCATCTAGGTCATCATCATCAAAGTCTTCTTCCTCAAAGTCATCATCTTCTAAATCATCATCTTCTAAATCATCCAAATCCTCTGATTCGTCGAGCAAATCTTCGCCCAGCATGTGCGCGATGACGGCCGCTCCTGGATGTTCATTCTTTAGCGGTGGGATGGGAATGCTGACTATTTCCGGCGGCTTTGGCTCTGGAGTTTCTAATTTCTCTGTGACTCGGAGTTTGGGTTTCTCCGTCGCCGAAGGGCGTCGCCGCACTCGTCTACTAGCAGCAATTGACTCCGCCGTTTCCTCTGAGTAAAGTTCCTGCTCTACACGAATTATCTTACGTGGTAGGGGCTCAACCTTTGGCAATTCCAAGGGTTGGTTTTCACTGGGTGGAACTTCTATCTCCGGCTCTGGTTCTGGTTGACTCAGCAATGGTAATTGCTCATAGCTTACCTGCGCCCTTCCTTCAGGAGTTCTCGCAGCCCGCTTTAAAGAGACTAAGTATTCATACTCATCTTCTGGCAAAGTGCTTTTGAGCAGGCGACTAATCGTCGAGTTACTCACACCATAGCGGTCTGCCAAAGTTGAGGTTGTTTCAGCAGTCTCTCGATATAACTTAAGAATTTCTTGCTTGTCAGAGTCTGTTAATTTTCTCACGGTAGATACCAAAAATCTTTACTAAGCTCGTTTCCGTCCGCTGGTTCGCCGTGTTCGTCTTAGTGATGCGTCATATTCTAAGACAGCGCCCAGGCCAAATAACACTCCACTAAACACCCAAAACACTTCTAATATCTCCCCACTTTGATAATTGGGGCCTTGGGCGTATTTAAACCACATATCTGCAATGTAAAGCGAAAAGGCCGCGGCTGCAATCATTCGCCAAGACTGGGAAACTCTTCCCCCCCAAAAGGCTAGTAGCAAAGTGGTAGCAATAATTAACAAAACTACATCGCTAACTACATAAAACCAATTCAAAATAGCGACTAGCAGTTCTGAGGGTGTTTCCTGTTGCATAGAAATCCACCATGCCAACAAACTACCGAACACTGCAATTGCTAACACAATTAGCCACTGCCATTTTTCCAGATTGATTCGCCTGGAAGCCACAGCTAAAATCATGCCTGCGCCAAGTAATAGATAAGTCAGTACAAAAAATATATCGCCCACAGATAGATCCGGTTCATCTTTTAAAACTATTTCGGTATAGCCGAAAATTATCCCCCCAACGAAATAGGAAAGCATACCTAACCCAATTAAGAGCCAAACATTTCGCCCACTGACGATTTGTGGACTCAGCCAGTTCCTCAAGCATAAGATACTGGCACCCAAATAAGCTAAAGCTTCAAAAATATTTGTGCCAATCACATACCACTCGGCTCGGCTTTCTATGCCATCGGCTCCGGGAACTTTGGCACTAAACAACAAAAAGTATAGCAGTGCCAGTACGGCCCAGCCAATATTAGCTAAGACAATGTTCTGAGTTGTGAAAATTGATTTAGAAAGAAACGAATTCTCGTAAGAGTTATTCATAGGACTTGACTATGTAGATGCACTCTGGCAGTATTTTGAGTTAAAGGACTGTATATCTTGCAGTGTGTCTACCAGTGAATACACAATCAGACACCAAAAGCAAGTGCCAGTGGCAGGAATTTTGTTAAATAATTTCCATGCTACTGCCATAGTTTACTTAGTGGCGATTGATTTAGCCAATTGATAAACACTGATCGCTCGGCTTCTGGCATATCTTCTAGCTTATAAATCACTTGTTTGGTAAAATTAGCGTTGCCAAAATAAGCTTTTCCTAATCGATGCAGTTCTTGTAACAGGATAACTACATGATTTTCTTGCCAATCAGGTATTTTGGCTGTCGGCAAAGGATTAGTAGATACCAAATATTTAACCGCTTCTAGGGAAGATGCTTGGGGAAATTGCTTCTGCTTGAACACCTCCGCAATATCTTTTTCAAATAATGCAGCTTGCCTAGCACCTAAAAACTCTTCAATGTCGATAGAAACACCCTGCAACAGCAAAATACCGGCTTGGACTAAAATCGCCGTTTTGCCATGACCACCTGTGTCACAATCCAGTTGCTCTAAACGGATTTTACCCCAAACACTAAAGCGTTCCGGTTCTTCCAGTAAAACACAGGCTTTACCTCGATTATCCGTTAATTCTCTCCATAAGGCTCTAGCTTCTTCCTCTTGACTAGCTTTGAAGACACTAATCAAGCGAAAAGTCTGCCCTTGATAACTGAGGATCGGCACCTGCTGATCCTTTTTTGGGTGCTGAATGCTTGATATTTCAACATCCTGCCGTTTGAGAATAAACATGGCACTAGCAAATAACTCCTCACAGGGGCACTCTTAATATGGAATATATAATGGCATTTGGCAGCATCGCCAAGGCTGAAATTACCTAGCATACTGTGGAAACGAGCCTAGCGATCGCCAGTTCCTTCCCGAAGGTCTCCGCCCAGAGGACGGTGGCGTTGACAGGCAAATAACCCCTTGACAACTCAATATATCTAAACCAATACCCCATCTGTTTCGTTTTCGGTGTAGATTAACTAACTAGCGACTAGCATCTTAGCCTTGCTAGTGGTAAATCTGCAATTTTCGATTGCTTGTTGGTAGGTGAAGACGATATAATAGTGTAGGTGACTCCTTGGGGAGCCATTATTTTGTTTTGGGCGCGTAGCTCAGTGGATAGAGCAATTGCCTTCTAAGCAATCGGTCGCAGGTTCGAACCCTGCCGCGCTCGTTTTAACTTAATATGAACCCTCAAGCACGGTGAACTGATATGATGATTTAATCGATTGAGGGTTCGTTATTGCTGCATCATACTAAAAACAAGGGCGATATTGCTGCTACGAAAGCGATCGCTGATCTAACGCTTAAAGGGTATTTAGTCCTCACGCCAGTTGTTTGTAAGCATTTACCTTTTGATTTCGTTGCCTACAAAGACGATAAATTTTACAAAATACAAGCTAAATACGCGGGGGATAATAGAGTAGTCAATAAAACTATTTGGGTAGATAAAAATGGTATTCATCAGAAGAAGTATAAAGTAAATGACTTTGACTTTTATGCTGTTTATCTGCCTGATATAGATAAAGTTGTTTATCCATCAATTAACTTTAATGGTTGCTACATAACTACCCAGATACCGAATTCAGCTACACCCTTTTACTGGTGGGAAGATTTTATAGATTTAACTGAAGCAGCGTCTAGGCGAACCTACAAGGAGTTTGGGGTTGATTTAACAACCAGAAAAGTTAATCCAGACTCTAGAATTCATACCAGAAAAGTAGAAAGGCCATCAAAAGAAGAACTAGAAAAACTAGTTTGGGAAAAGCCAAGCGCACAAATTGGGAGAGATTTTGGCGTATCTGATAAGGCTGTAGAAAAGTGGTGTAAGGCTTATGGGGTAGAAAAGCCACCCAGAGGGTATTGGGTGAAAAAGGCTTATGGAAAAGTGGAAGGACAGTTAACAGCCCATAACGAAACGTTCTCTAGGATAGAGTTTTAGCTTTTTTATAAAAATTCTAGCCTTGGCGAGATCACCTGTGGAGGGAGAAAACTTTTAAATATATTCACGTAGACTAAGAAAATATTTATCAAATTAAACCCTCTGAATTCCACATAGAGGGGTAATGAGAGATTATTTTTCATTAAAACTGGGAATACTGAGTTAAGACATTCCACCGAGCATAATCATGTCAACAAATAAGTTAATTTATGGGCGTGACGGTAGCCGAAATATTTTAATGGAAGCTTTAACTACAGTTCAGTCACGTTTAATTATAGTTTGTCCTTGGATAACGAATGAAGGTATTGAAGATGTTACACCTATATTTGAAAAGCTTTTAAAGGATAAAGTTAAGATTAGCATAGGTTGGGGTAATCAAAAAGATATTTCTAAAGTTGATTATGGTGATTATCCTGAAACAGAAACTTTAAGAGTTAGACTAATGAAATATTTAGGTTGGAAATATTTGGGAATTTATCAATTACAACGATTGGAGAAACTTTTCCCGGATTTATTTGAATTAAAGTTAGTTGGCACACATGAAAAATATTTAGTCTGTGATAATTTATTCGCGTTTACAGGAAGTCATAATATATTGACCTCAAAAGGTTTATATGGAGATTATGAGATAGGTTTACGTATTACAGAATCTTCAATTATTAATGAGTTAATAGAGCATTTTGATGAATGCTTTTCTTGGGAGAAGGATAAATGGAATTTAATATACCCTAATTGATAACTAGAAGAGTTGCTACCAACATAGCTGTATGGTGCTTGCATTTAGGTATCATGTTTATGTTCTACTAGCATGATACCCATTTGATACCCCAAATTTTGGATTCATAGTCAAATCATAGTCAAAAAACAAACTGATACCCAAAATTCTGTTCTGATAGCCAAATCATAGCCAAAATCATAATTAGAATAGTCAAAAATGCAAGTAAGAAAGTTAGCTTTTCAACATACAGATTCCTTCAAAAGCCTGAAACCCTTAACTTTACGTCGATTATTTCATTAATAGTAAAAAGCCCGTGACGAGGATTGAACTCGTGACCTCACCCTTACCAAGGGTGTGCTCTACCACTGAGCCACACGGGCGAAAGATAAATTAGGTTTTTTAGTTGTAAGTTACAATGCTGGAAGCTTTGCTCTTAACCCAGTCATTATAACTTATAACTTCGTAAGTGGTGGGCCGGGCTGGATTTGAACCAGCGTAGGCGCTAGCCAACGGATTTACAGTCCGTCTCCATTAACCACTCGGACACCGACCCGATTTGTCTCACGATTTAAAATATTAGCACCATGTTTTATAAATTGCAAGTGATTAGAAAAAATAACTTGCAGGTAGAGATCGCAACAAAACTGCGTCTCTACCATCTGTATAAAAAATACTAGTTACACACTCATCTCCAGCATTCGTTGCATTGGTCGCAGTGCAGCAAGGCGGATATCCTCTGACATGGTAATTTCGGGAGTGCGATTTTTCATTGCCCAGTAGAGCTTTTCTAGGGTGTTTAATCGCATAAAGGGACATTCGTTACAAGCGCAATTATTCATCGGCGGGGCAGGAATAAAATGCTTGTCAGGAGCTAGTTTTTGCATTTGGTGAATGATTCCAGGCTCCGTAGCCACGATAAATTCTTTGGTGGGACTGCTTTGACAATACTTGAGTAAAGCGGCTGTAGAGCCAATAAAGCTGGCGTGGCGCAATACACTACTTTCACATTCTGGGTGTGCGATCGCCTCTGCTTCTGGGTGGGCAATTTTTAACTGGACAATTTTCTTTTCGGAGAAGGTTTCATGGACAACACAGCTACCTTGCCATAGCACCAAATCTCGTCCAGTCTGTTCCATGACATACCGCCCCAAATTCCGATCTGGGGCAAAAATAATCGGCTGTTCCTTCGGTATCTGCTCTACAATCTTGACAGCGTTGGAACTAGTACAAATAATATCGCTCATCGCTTTAATATCAGCAGAGCAGTTGATATAAGACACCACCAGATGATCTGGATGCGCTGCTTTAAAAGCTGCAAACGCCTCTGGTGGACAACTGTCTGCTAAAGAACAACCAGCATTCAAATCTGGTAAAAGTACTAATTTATCGGGATTAAGTATCTTTGCTGTTTCTGCCATGAAGTGAACACCAGCAAAGACAATCACATCCGCATTGGTTTTTTCGGCGGCTCTTGCCAGTTGTAATGAATCCCCAATAAAGTCGGCAATATCCTGAATATCTGGCTCTTGATAATAATGTGCCAAAATAACTGCATTGAGTTCTTTTTTAAGATTCTCAATGGCAACAAACAAATCTAGTGGTAGTTCACCCGGTTGGGTTTTTTCTCGTTGAGCTAGTGCAGTGGTAAACACAGTTAAGGGGTGCTTTAAGTTGCAAATTTGTGTCCTGTGAAATCAATTATAGTAGTTTTTACCAAAAATAGTGGACGGTTGATATTTTCGGGTTGTGTCCAAATCGGGCTGAGTTTCATATCCTGGAGATAGACGGCAAGGAAAGTGGCATGACCAGTCAGAAAACTCAATCGATAACCCTGAAAATTGCTGTAATTGGAGATGTTCACGACCAATGGGAAGTGGAAGATGGTATTGCACTCAAGCATTTGGGTGTTGACTTAGCGCTGTTTGTCGGGGATTTTGGCAACGAGTCGGTAAAAGTGGTCAGAGCGATCGCCGCTCTCGATATTGCCAAAGCAGCCGTGATGGGCAACCACGATGCTTGGTACACCGCCACCGAATGGGGACGTAAAAAGGCTCCTTATGACCGCTCTAAGGAAGACTGGGTACAGGAACAACTCGATTTATTAGGCGCGTCCCATGTCGGTTACGGTAAGCTAGATTTTCCGGCTTGGAATTTAACTGTAGTGGGGGGTCGTCCTTTTACCTGGGGTGGTCCAGAGTGGAAATTCGCGGAAATCTGTAAAGAACGTTATGGTGTGACAAGTCTGGAAGAATCTGCCGATCGCATCTTTAAAGCAGTCAAAAGCGCTGCTTACGAGACAATTATATTTTTGGGTCACAATGGGCCTAGTGGGTTAGGCGATCGCCCTGAAGACCCCTGCGGCAAAGACTGGCATCCAATTGGCGGCGACTTTGGCGATCCAGATTTTGGCGAGGCGATTTCTCAAGCCTTGACTGCTGGTAAAACCATTCCTCTGGTGACATTTGGTCACATGCACCATACTCTCAGACATACTAAGGTGCTGCGGAAATCTATCTTTAGAAGTCCAGAAGGGACAATTTACTTAAATGCGGCAAGTGTCCCGAGGATTGTGGAAAATGACAGCGAGAAGTTGCGTAACTTTTCCATTGTTACTCTAGAGGCGGGTACGGTTTCGCAAGTTTCCCTAGTTTGGGTGGGGAGTGACTTCCAGGTGGCTTCAGAGGAAATTCTGTACGAGCGATCGCGTAGTGTGTCGTAGACATTCGCATCCAGTAGTGCAATCTGCGTAGATGATACGATATAGTATTATCTGTCAGCTTTAGTGCTAACCAACAAAAGCGCCTGAATAGCGTCTGAAAGTAGGGTATACACAAGTTTGACAGATTTATTGGAGAGGTGGCAGAGTGGTCGATTGCGTCCGACTTGAAATCGGATGAGGCTAAAACCTCCGGGAGTTCGAATCTCCCCCTCTCCGTTGAGGAATTAAAAATTGAAAATTAAAAATTAAAAATTGAGGAGGATGAGGTTAGGTGGAGCCTTTGGTGGAGATGATAATGGCACCAAGAATTTCTGTTAGTTCTTCTGCTTCGGTTTGGAGTTGACTAATTCTTTCTTGAGGTACTATTTCGGAAGCAATAAGCAACCTTAACCAATACCGAGTTTCACGGGATTCTTTTAGTGCAATCATGAGCTTGCTGATAAAATCTGCTTTGCTTTGAGCAGCTTGTGCTTCTTCTACATTAGCTCCAATCGATGTTCCTGACCTTAATAACTGTTGAGCAAGGGTTCGCGCTACTCCTGGTTTGTCATCTAAAAACTGGCACAATTTGACTATACGAACTGAAAAAGCAAAAGTGCGCTCGCAAATATCTTTTTTCACAAGCGATATTTTAAATAATTAAATTGCAATTTGTTGTGGGAATATTTAGTAATTTTACAATTCATCTTGATGTACTCTTTACTCAACTTTAATTTTTATTGGTAAAAATAGCGAATCTTCTATTTTTTGTCTGACTTCACAGCTAACGTAACAATCACTTTTTAAACAATCATTTAATAATGAATTAGCATCATAGTAATTAATATTAATTTTACTTATTTGTCGTTTAATTCTTTTTTGTAACAAATATTTCTATATTTTATAACTAAAATTCTCAGTTTTTTCAACCATTGATTTATAGTTTTATCTTGTCGTCCCATCCTCTTTTCTATATTATCAGTGAAAGGAGTTTGCTCCTTTAAATTTTGAAGTGATTTCTGAAATTCAGGTTCTAATTTAAGATTCAAAGAAAGAGCGTAACTCAGATATTCTTCAGGCTCAAGGTCTTCAAATTCAAGAGCATCAGTTAGCGCCTCATCAAAATCAATCTCTGGATCAGTATTATAAGTAAAACCAAATTCTTGAGCAAAGTCGCCACGGTAATCTATAGCTGAGTAACTAAAAAACAGAGCGTGTTCTAAGTAAAAGGCTCTTACTACTGCTTTTTTATGATTATATTTGACTGCTAAAGCTTTGTTATAGATTATTTGCAAAAGGTGCTGTAACTTATCATCAAAGGCTACAATTGAGTCAATCTTTGACTTCATCAAAAGTAATAAATCATCTGCCTTCCGCATCATTCCAGCAGTAAGCAAAAATACTTCCCGCCAACGTATCTCTGTAATATGCCCTACCAAACTTTCCAAGGCAGAGTTAGAAACTATTTCTCTTGCAGCAAAATACTCATGAAACGTTAAATGAGAAAAGGAATAGATACCTTTTGCTCGTTCTACTAATAACCCATGCTGTGCTTCAATAGACTTTAAAACAGCTTCACTATCGAGTTTCAATACTTCTGGATCTGTGTCAGCATTGCGTAAGTTGCGAATAAAATCAGCAATGTATGCTTCGGCAGTTTTCTGCTTAAAAAAATAGTCTTTCTGCTCAAAAGTAGTTAAGCCTATTTGACTCAGCAAGTCTTCCTTACGCTGCAAAGACAGGTTTTTATAGACCTGCTCTCTCTCTATGTTGCGTTTGGCATCCCATTTTTTCAGCAATACATCTAATCCTTCTTGATAAAGTTCAGAGCGGTTTGCTGGGAAATCTCCACTATCTCCAAACACCGAACACAGCAATGTCAAAAGTAAAGGACTACTAGCTAGTTCTTGGATTGGTTCATTCTCCTTTAGTTTTTCAATGAATCTTTTACTTTTAACTGGATCAGTTAATTGGAACCAGTTTTGAGCAAAAATGGCTATTTGTTTTTCATCAAAATCTGCCATTTCTACTTCTGTGAAACTTTGATAGGTGTATTCTTTGGCAGCAATCCGACAGGTAATTACAAATTGATTGGTATGAAATAGGTCAGAAAATTCCCGAATTTGTCGTAAGACACGCTTGGTGTCTTCTTCTCGTACTTCATCTAACCCATCCAGCAAGACTAATGTCTTACCCTCTTTCAACAGTTTGTCTACTGTCACACTGTCATGAGATAACCCACAGATTGACAATTGTTCAGCAATAAATTTCAAAATATCTGGTTGTTTAACTGCTTCTGCAAAATCTTTTAATGTGATAAACAAGGGAACTCTGTTAGCTTGAAATCTCCCTTCAATACACTGCATTGCTAGATATTTTAAAAAAGTGGTTTTTCCTGCTCCTGGTTTACCTAAAACCATTAACTTACTATAACGCTGTACAACCTCTAGCCCTGAGACTCGTTTCTGTTTTACCCGGCTAAGTCCAATCCGCTCAAAGTTATCATAGTCACAGCTTTGCATTAGTTCTGCAACTTTAAGTCGTGTTCGTCCTGTTATTTCCTCCAGAATATTGACATTTGTGTAAATACCTTGTTTTCCTGTTAACTCAATTGGCTTAGGCATATCTAATACCTTCATGGTTCCGCACTTTTCTTTGATGTAGGGTTTGATTTGTTTGCGGATTTCTTGCACTAAAGTATCAATAGAATCATCTACGTCATCTGTAGTTAAATGGCCAGAGGGTTGTTGCTGTGAGTATCTTTTGCTCAAATACTCCCGTAAGCGGCTTTCTTTAACAGGGCCATTACCAGTGATACAAAACTTTTTATAAATACCTGTGAGGCAAGTACTGAGGTTACTTTCAGAAATGTTTAATTCTTGAGTTACGTGGACTAGATTCTTACTACGACCGAATATTTCCAGAAAGACTTCTTTCTCTCGGTACGACAATTCACTGTATTGCTCCAGTTGCTTAAGAAAGTCCTCTGGTATAGACATTGACCACTCCTACAATTACTTATAAGCCAGTGTAGCCAAAGTTTTTATCAAAATGTGGAGTTAAATCAGTATAAGTCAGGCTAAGTCAAGGTAAGTCAGATAAATAACTACAAAAGAAAATTGCGACATTGAACTCAGTTAAGCTACTGAGGCAATCGCAATGCTAGAAACACTAATCCCTTTGGTTGTAAATAAGTCTGTTGAACTTGTTGTTGGAATACTGCTGGAAAAGTTTTGTAAATGGGTACTGAGTGATGTCAATATTAAAAGTGCCAACAATTTTCTGAAAATACAGATTCTTGTACTTTATCTTGATTGGGTTTTACGAAAAACATCAATAAAAGCTCTGTCAGAGGAATCACAAAAGAAGGATTAAGAAAGAGGTGGGTAGTAGAGATAATGAAGCGATCGCACCCACAAACCAAAGGCGATCGCTCCCTAACCTCTCCCCCTATTGCCATCGTGCTACCATTACCAATAAATTATTTTGGGAGTTCAATCAATGGCTACCCTTCATGCACTAAATGTACCCGATGAGTTATACGAACAACTGCAAGAGTTAGCTAAAGCTGAAAATAGCTCAGTTAATGCTCAAGTTATTACAATATTGCAGAACGCCTTGCAGAAGACAAAAACACAGTTAACTGAAGAGGAAAGACGAAAAAATGTCCCAAAACTCTTAGAGGAAATCCGCCTTCGCCGTGAGAGTCGCCAGACTGATGTGGAATGGCCTGATAGTACTGCGTTAATTCGAGAAGACCGAGACAGATGACTATCCCTCTCAGGTGTGTTGTAGACGCAAGTGTAGGTATTAAGCAATTTATACCAGACGATCCACTAACTCCAAAAGTTAATCAACTGTTTGCTCATCTTGCAAATCGCCAAAGTGCAATCTTTGTCCCAGACCTCTTTTACATTGAGTGTGGCAACATCATTTGGAAGTATGTCCGCGCCAGACTTTATGCTGTTGGTGATGTGCCAGCAGATTTAGCAACTCTCAAAAGCTTCCCGTTGCGTGTTGTTTCAACAGCTGATTTGATGGCGGATGCAGTCGCGATCGCATTAAATTATGGAATCTCCACTTACGATGGCTCTTATGTCGCACTTTCACAGCAGGTAGGTGCTACTTTGCTGACTCTCGACGGTAAGCTAGTGAAGGCAATAGCCGCTTCGTCTTACAATGTTTCCTCGTTTCATGACTTCGAGGTTCCGCCGTTGGAGTCAATTTAATATTCAATTGTCAAAAATGCCTTTTACTTATAAACGCACGGTTCGCTTTCAAGATACTGATGCTGCTGGAGTAGTTTATTTTGCTAATGTTTTAGCTATTTGCCATGAAGCTTATGAAGAATCTTTAGAAGCATCAAGTATTAATCTCAAAGATTTTTTTACTAATCCGTCAGTGGGATTTCCTATTGTTCATGCTAGTATTGATTTCTTGCGCCCTATATTTGTCGGGGACAAGTTGTTTATTAGCTTAATTCCCCAAAAAATAGGTGTTGATAAGTTTGAAATTACTTATGAAATTACAGTGATTGAGGTAGTAGTTGCTAAGGCTATTACTAGGCACGTTTGTATTGATGTGAGTAGTAGAAGTAAGCAGGAATTACCTGAAGAGATTATCCAGTGGCTGGAGACGAACCGCAGAGACGCAGAGGGCGCAGAGAGAAGAAAGTCGAGAGAGATTATGTGATGGGGTTTTGCAGGAATTCTGCGGCTATTTGCTGTAGCTGTTGGCGGTTAATTTTACCTTGGGAGTTACGGGGTAAGTTTTGCTGAGGAATCCAATATTTAGGAATTTTAAATTTGCTGAGTTTGTCTTTGAGTAGGGTTTGGATTTTTAAGGCAGAAGTATTTGATTTTTTAGGAATGTAAATCGCTGTTAGGGCTTGTCCCCAGTGTTTATCTGGGATGCCGATGACACAAATATCGGCAACCATTTGAGTTGCTTGTATAGCTGATTCAATCTCTGTTGGGTAAATATTTTCTCCACCTGTAATAATTTTATCGCTGTTACGTCCGACAATATTTAAATGACCTTGTTCGTCTAAAAAACCTAAATCATCTACTTGGAAATTATCTTGATTTTCTCTGGTTATCGGATAATAACCAAGAGCTAGAGATTGAGCATAAATAGTGATGTTTCCTATTTGATTAGAATTTAAAATCTTGCCTTGCTGATTGTGAATAGTTACTTTTGCATGAGGAAGAATTTGACCACTGCTAATTTTACCGCTGAGAAAATCATCTGGTTTGAGGGTAGCAATTTGAGAGGCGGTTTCTGTCATGCCATAGGTAGGTGCTAACCGGATGTGATGAAATCTGGCTTTTTCTAGTAGTTCGCTCCATGCTGGCGCACCTCCCAAAAGTGCAGTATTAAAGTGCGATAGCCATTCAGTTAATTCTGGATTTTGCAAGAGGCGTTGTAACTGTGTTGGTACTAAAGATATGAAAAATTCTGATTGTTTAATATTTAATATCTGACCGGATTCTACGGCTTTAAATGGTTGAATAGCTAGTTTACCTGCGGTAATGAAAGAGCGCATAAATTGCATTAAACCGCTAACGTGATATAACGGCAACATACAAAATGAATTGACTTGCTTGAGTTGAAAGTATTCTGTAAATCCTTGTACTGATGCTATGAGAGTTTCCCAAGTGTGGATGGCAAATTTAATCTGCCCCGATGAACCACCTGTGGGAATCATAATCATTGGGCATGGGGGAGCCACTGCGTTGGGCGGCTCTGCCGACTTGAAGCAAGTGGCGTCATGGGGCATTGGGCATTGGTAATTATTTCCATTCCCTATTTCCCATTCCCTATTCCCAATTCCCAAAATAATGTCTGGCTGTACTAAATCAAAGACTTGTTGCCATTCTTGTGTTCCCCAGTCGGGGTTACAAAGAAAAACTGGGCAGTTAGCTGCACAAACAGCAATAAAACTTGCTAGAAACCTCAATGGTTCGCGTTCAGCTAAGATAATTTTTGGTGGTGTTCCACATGCTGATAACTGTGTTAATTCTAAATATAACTCTTGAGCTATTTGATTAAATTGACGGCTGTTGTAACCAATAAACCAATCATTTTGAGCTAGGTTATTAAGACAGTCTAAAGGTCGTTCCATAAACTTTGAAGCCAGGTTTCTTCTTGTTCAAAAAAATGGTCGATGCCAAAACCAATTGCTCTGTTGTTTTGGGATAATTCGGCTGCTAGCTGGAGTGCTGCTTGTCTTGCGATCGCAGTTTCAAATACTGATGAAAATACAGTATCAATTTGATGCTGGTGACAAAACTTTCTCAGACGAGATGGCGATCCAACTATCCCAGGCTTAATCACAAAAATCCCTCGCCAACCTTGTTGATGACAGGCGGCGAGTTGCCCAAGTGTGGCGACAGATTCATCTAAAGCGATCGCAGTTTCATAACTCGTACTCAATTCCAACATCTGCTGAAATTGCTCAACGGGTAGCGGTTGTTCGATAAATTCAATTTCTAGGGGTAGTTCTGCATTTGCGTTGAGATTGTCGCAAGTCCACAGCCATAAATTAGCTTCTTCATAGCTGAGTCCACCGTTGGCGTCTAATCGCAGTTTGGTAAAGGCTGGTAAGGTGTGTATCAGTGACTCAAAAATTTTTAGTTCATCAGCGATCGTATACACACCAATTTTCCACTTAAACGTGCGATATCCCTGCTGCCACAACGTTTTCCATTGATTTAAAGCCGCTTCCCCGGCTGGTAATAAGGCACTGTAAGATTGGGCATGGGGCATTGAAAAGAATTCACTTCCCCACTCCCAGGCTGACTCAAAACCAAATTGACAAGCAGGTAACTCATCTGGAATGGAGAAAATTATCTTGTCTGTGATTTCTCCTGGGAGTTGGCGACAAAAATCTAAGGCTTGTTCTAGGGTTTCGGAACCGAACCAGCTAATGGGGGCGATTTCTCCCCAGCCGAGTTTACCTGATTCATCGGTAAGGCGGAGGATAATACCTTTACGAATATCCCAATTACCATGATTGGTGGTAAGTGATCGCAAAAATCTTCGCTGATATGGACGAAATTCAAATTGATAACGCATCAATTAGTAATCGCTAAAGCATAAATCCCAAGCCGAACAACAAGCAAGCCCAGAAATGCACAGCTACGGCGATGAATTTACAGTTACTAACTTTGTCCGGTTGGTTGTGATTTTCTTGGACGTGGCGGCATAATTTGACAGCAAAGGGTAAACTCACCCAACTTAGCAATGTCCAAGCTGGAGAAATCCCCAATAGCACAAATAGCAAGGTGAGAGGATAAATACTACCAGTAAACCAAACTAGGAGTTGAGCACCTTTTGCTGTTCCTAGACGGACGATAGGCGATCGCTTGCCTGCGGCTATGTCATCCTTAACTTGGTGAAAGTGTGAGCAAAACAAAATTAAGGTTGTGGCAATTCCGACAATTACTGAGGCTGCTAAACTTGTCATTGACCAAGTTTGGGTTTGGCTGTAGTATGCTGCCTCCACTGCTAAGGGACCAAAAGCAAAAAAGCAAATAATCTCGCCTAAACCCTGATATCCTAAGCGAAAGGGAGGCCCTTGGTACGTATAGCCTAAACCGCAGCACAGCAAAATTATACCGATCACAGTTAGGTCATGTTGCCAAAAGGCGATCGCTAGTATGCCCAGCAACCCTAAACTTAAACATAAATTTCCTATCCAAAATATTAATGGCTTATTGCCTGTTAAGTTCACCAGAGAATGGTGTTTATTTTGATCAATACCTGTTTCGGAATCAAAGACATCATTACTGATATTTTCCCAGGCAAGAATTAAGATTGCGGCAGCTACAAAAGTAGAAAATACTACACCATTGAAAATTTTAGTTTCGGCAAATGCTACTGCTGTTCCTACCCAAATGGGCATAATGGCAACGCTATACATTGGCGGTTTAATTGCTGCCATCCATAACTTAGTGTTGGGATATAAAATTTGCTTGGTAGTCATCAGCTGTGATTAATTAGATTACCGGAATATTACTCACACTTGAGATTTTATAATTTAAAGAGACGCTAAATATGGGTGATATACAAACAACTGTCACTTTTACTATGGCTTGTTAACCTTGTGTTGTTAATACTCACCTTCACGTTGCAGTCTCAGGCTGAAACTGGCTTATCATGGTCTGAGAACACCACAAATAAGGCAAACCCTACGCTGGTGAAATAGCAACTTAATATGTTACCTGTAGAAATACGACCACGATTAATTACACTTTAGGAAGTTAACTTAAAAAAAATTTACTATCGTTAAATCCATGACAGTTTCACCATGTCGTAGCAACTTCTTTGTAAAGCACAAAGATTTATATCAATTTCTGGTAGCAGTGCAAGAAAAGTGCGTCAAAAATAATTGCAAACAAATTGTCAGTATCTCTCAAGAAATTGATTTAGTTGATCCTTTACTTGTATTGGATAAACTTACACAAGCAAATGAAATAAATTTTTACTTTGAGGACAGAGTTAAAGGGGAAGCGATCGCAGCAATTGATTCTGTAGCAAAATTACAGATTGATGGTGCAGATCGTTTTACTCAAGCAGAATATTTTATCAAATCTTGTCTAAAAAATATAATTAATTTTGGTAACGCTAATCAACCTTTTTCTGGTCCTCACTTTTTTTGTTATTTCAGCTTTTTTGATAAAAATGC
Organism: Nostoc sp.; assembly: GCF_036918245.1. GTDB lineage: Bacteria > Cyanobacteriota > Cyanobacteriia > Cyanobacteriales > Nostocaceae > Nostoc. Next base: position 8,678 of record NZ_JBALEF010000094.1, on the reverse strand, counting down.
CCAAGTAGATTATCCATTCCCATCTGCTACCATTTTTCTTCCACGTTGGCAAGTAGCTGTGAAAAATCAGCGTTGCATATTAGTAACAAATACAATTATCAATAAAAATGCAAATATTCAAAGATTGTTGGAGAATGTGCAAAACAAAATGGAATTTCTCCTATCTTTAGAATATTACTCTACTAATATTGATTATTTCCCTACAAACTTATATAAAAAATCTGTCACGAATTCTGCTCAGTTTAAACGTTCAGTAGTATCTGTTTTGGAAAAAATTCGGTCTAGCCATTTAAGTAAGATTGTCCTAGCAGATATATTAGATGTTAAATCAAGCAACCACTTTGACCTAGTTAAATCATTAAATAATCTTAGACAAAATCATCCTAATTGTTATATTTTTTCTACAAGTAATGGCAAAGGGCAAAATTTTATTGGTGCAAGTCCAGAAAGATTAATTAGTATTAATAATCAACAGTTAATCACTGATGCTTTAGCTGGTTCTGCACCACGAGGTAAAACCCCTGCTGAAGATGCAGCTAATGCCAATCGCTTACTAAATAGTGAAAAAGAAAAGCACGAACATTCCCTAGTGCTTGATTTCATTACACAACGCCTATCCCAGTTAGGTTTATTACCGCAAATATTAGCACCACGGCTGCGACAATTATCGAATATCCAGCATTTATGGACACCAATCAGTGCTATAGTTCCTGCTGACATACATCCATTAAAGATTGTTGGACAATTGCATCCTACGCCAGCCGTTGCGGGTGCAGCACAAGATGTAGCTTGTGCCGAAATTCGTCGTTATGAAAACTTTGAAAGGGGTTTATATGCTGCACCTTTAGGTTGGATAGATTCTCAAGGGAACTGTGAGTTTATTGTGGGAATTCGTTCAGCATTAATTGATGGCGATCGCGCGAGATTGTATGCTGGTGCTGGTATCGTGGCTGGCTCCGATCCTGACAAAGAGTTTGCAGAGGTACAGCTGAAACTTCAAGCTTTACTGAAAGCGTTAGTTTAATGGCTAATTTCTCTTGCTATTTTTTATAGGGCAGATGTCCGTAATTATTTATCCATACCAAAAGAACTTGCAAAGATCCCTGCTAGAACCACAACTTTTGAACTGACGGATGCAATATTGCTAACTCGTAACGCTTATAGTTTGGCAGATTTATCGCTATCACCAGTATTTAGACGTAAATGGCCAAGTATCTACGTTCGCGTAGCGTCCCGCAGGGAAGCATTACAAGATTGCAGACCACAGCAACAGAAATTGATACAGTTTACATCACTACTGTTTATACTAAACATACTTACCAAACTTGATATAAATCTTTCTGAGGAGGGACGGACTTACTCAAACCTCACGAGAATATGGAAAAAGTGAGGAGAGCTTGTCATAACCAATAAAACCTGTAGTCTGGAGTTAATAATAATGGCTGATGTGACAAATATAGCGACTAAGCTTGCTGATCTAAAGCTTTTTCAGAATGTTCTGTTGGAAAGTGAGCAAAAATTAATAGAACAGACGGACGACAATACGATTTGCGAGCGGCTCGAAAAAATGATAAGCAGCGATCGCGAAAATCTCGGCATCATCGAAGCAGTTATTTCTAAATACGACAACGCAGCAGAACCTCGCGACATTACTCAACACCATGCCCAGAAGGTAAGCCAAATGATGAGCGGCTCCGAGCTAACTCTGTATGACAAGTACTTACAGCTTGAGTTGCTAAAGCATCAACAGACAATGACCGGGCTGGTTCTACACAAGGTTGCCCAGTCCTTAAATGATGAGCTTCAAGATTTGATGGAACCGCTCAACCGAGTTAATTTTGAAAATCGTGCTCACCAAGAGATTCTTAAAGGCGTTCTTTACTTCGTCGGAACGCGAGAGATAGCCGGTAAGGAACCTGACATGGGTCTGTGGGCTAGCATTGAACAGGGAATTGCAGCCCTTAAGGGTGTTGTAAGCAGCGCTGTAAGCTAGTATAAATCAGTGGCAGAGGGCGCGTCATTCATGGAAGTGAAAAAGCGTACTACTACTTCACATAAAGCCGTACCAAAAACCGCTTAATTTGTGATTTTTCTACTTTTTTGCTTTGGTTGTTCTCAACTCAGCTTCTGTGAGTTATTTTGTGCTTCTTAGTCTAAAGTCCAGTTTTAAAACCTCGTTTCCAGCCTCTGACTGAAAATGCTTCTCATTGGGCTGCTTGTCGCAAGTCAAGAGGCAGCAGCCCACCATCAGGCATTCACAGTCTGCGACTGGGAACCAGACAATGGCGATCGCGCCAGATTGTATACTGGTGCTGGTATCGTGGCTGGCTCCGATCCTGACAAGGAGTTTGCAAAGGTGCTGCTGAAACTCCAAGCTTTACTTAAAGCGTTAGTTTAACATTCAAAAAAGGACGTTTTTAAACAGACTATTTGAGTTGATTTTAACTATCCAAAGAATTGTAGGCTTCATTCAGTTCGGTGGCTGACTCTTCTAATAAACGTTGTTCATCAGCATTTCTTGGTAACACCAGTTGGCGCTCAATACCTTGGGAACTAATGATACATGGAAGTCCCAGAACAACTTCACTACCAACTCCATAGTTAGAATCTGCTCTTACCGATACTGGAAATATCTCCTTTTCATCTCGCAGGATAGTATCAACTAACTGAGAAACTACTGTTGATATGCCATAGCTAGTATTTCCTTTACGTTGAGAAATGTTGTAGCCTCGCTTACGAGTTAACTCTGCGTACTTTTGCTGAATTTGTTCCAGCGTCGCTCCTTGTGGGATAGGAAATTCAGCTAACGGAATTCCCCCAATAAATGCACTAGACCAAACGACAAATTCACTGTCTCCATGCTCTCCAATCACATAAACACGAACGTCTTGTTTATTAACGTTCAGTTGCTTACCAAGTTGATATCTCAGTCTAGCAGTATCAAGAACGGTTCCCGAACCAAAAATTAGGTTTTCTGCTCTTGTGGAATTGGCGATCGCAATCCGTGTTAATACATCCACTGGATTGCTAACAATAATTACAATTGAATTCGGTGCAACTCGATCCAATTCTTTTATTGTTGAACGCATGATCTCTGCATTATCGCTCAATATATCTAATCGGCTTTGTCCTTCTTTTTGCTGCACCCCAACAGTCACGACAATCACATCAGAATCAGCTAAATCTTCATATCGATCTGACGCTATAATTTCCATCTCTTTAAGTAGAGGAATGGTGTCTTCAATATCCCATGCTTGCCCCTCAGCTTTTGATAAGGTTCGGTCAAAAAGAACGACTTTTACACATTTACCGAGTAGCACTAAAGCATTTGCTACGTTTGCACCCACATTTCCCGCACCAATGACACCGACCTTGGATGTTTTGCTACTCATGCCAAATCTATTTTTTTGTAATTGGACTAATAGGTTAATGTTAACTCCAGAACTAACCCTTTCGAGTCAAGATTCTTGAAGCGATCGCTTCATCTCAAAGATTTAATATGTTGACGCAAGACAGAATTGATGAGTGTTTTGTGTTCAACACCCTGAAATTGAAACCAAGCTATCATTGTGAATCAATCTGAATTATGAAAATCGAAGTGGTAAAAGCTACTCAACAACAGAAGTCAGTGCTGTGTAATTTAATGGAACTATACCAGTATGACCTGAGTGAAATAGAAGCTAAAGATGTAGATACCTGCGGCTTGTTTGGTTATCGATATCTTGATTACTATTGGACAGACTCTGAGCGACACCCATTTCTGGTTAAAGTTGATGATAAACTGGCAGGGTTTGTACTTATTAATCAGCACACTTACCTTTATCGAGATAACGATACTAGGTCTATTGCTGAGTTCTTTATCCTCAGAAGATATCGAAGTCAGGGCATTGGTAAACAGGTAGCTACTCACATTTTTGACCAGTTTCCTGGCAGTTGGGAGGTACGGCAGACTGCTTTTAACTTAGGTGCACAAGCTTTTTGGAGCAAGGTAATTAGTCAATACACTAATAGAGCTTTTGAGGAGGTTTTTTTAAATGATCACCGATGGCATGGCCCAATTAAAACTTTTGACAACTCAGAAAAACTATTAACATAAAAAATACACCGATTTACCCGGTGTATTTTTAGCGTCACTAAAGTCCATAATTGGGAGAATTTTTTACACTAAATCCCGATGAATAAAAGCTTTAGCATTCGCCCCGGTGTAAGTAGCGACAATATGACCATCGCCAGTCATTTGATATTTGTAGGTGACTAATCCTTCTAAACCAACGGGGCCGCGGGGAGGCATTTGTTGCGTACTAATTCCTACTTCTGCGCCGAAACCATAGCGGAAGCCATCAGCAAAGCGGGTAGAACAATTATGGAATATATTAGCTGAATTTACTAGTCCAAAGAAAGTTTCTACGGATTTTGAATCTTCAGAGATAATCGCATCGGTATGACGAGAACCATATTCGTTAATATGAGCGATCGCATCTTCTATAGAGTCTACAATCTTTATCGACAAAATAAAATCGCTATATTCAGTTTCCCAGTCTATTTCTGTTGCAGTTTTGATATTAGGTAAAATTTCCAAGGTGCGTTTATCGCCTCTTAATTCCACATAGCGTTCTTGCAAAGCCTCAGCAACTTTTGGTAAAAATTCTCTAGCAATTGATTGGTGAACTAGCAAAGTTTCAATCGCATTACAAACAGCCGGATATTGCGCTTTCGCATCGACGGTAATCGGAACTACTTTAGAAATATCGGCGGCTTTATCTATATAAAGATGACAAATTCCGTCGGCGTGACCTAGTACTGGAATGCGCGTATTTTCCTGTACAAATCTGACAAAAGAATTAGAACCTCTAGGAATAATTAAATCTACATATTTATCTAACTTCAAAAGTTCTAGAGTTTCTTCTCTAGTTGTGAGCAACTGCACTGCATCAGGGTTAACAGCAGTTTTAGATAATCCTTGTTTAATTGCCTTAACTATCGCTTCACAAGAACGCACTGCTTCCTTTCCACATTTGAGGATTACACCATTTCCCGATTTTATTGCTAAAGAAACAATTTGAATCGCCGCTTCTGGACGGGCTTCAAAAATAATCCCCAAAACACCTAAAGGACAGGTGATGCGCTTCAGAACTAAGCCAGTGTCAAGTTCGCGGTGAATCTGGACTTTACCAATGGGATCGGCTAGCTTACCAACATCTCGTACCCCTGCGATCGCATCTCTTAATTTATGTTCATCCAACTGCAAGCGCTTATAAAGTGGTTGGGGAATCCCTTCAGCAGTCGCAGCTTTACAATCAGCAACATTTGCTTGTAAAATTTCATCTTTAGCTGATTCTAAAGCTTCAGCGATCGCCACAAGTGCTTGATTTTTTGCCTCAGTGGAGAGAATTGCTAGCTTACTTGCAGCTTGGCGAGTTTGTCCGGCGATCTTAATTAGGGGAGAAGCAATATCAAAAATAGTCATAGTACAAATCTTTACCTTTTCCTTATCTTATCAATCTGAGGTTATGTTCATCATTCGTCTTCCTCCAATCGGGTGAACCATTTGGGTAATCAATAATTACTCTGATTGGGTGAAGCAAGGCTGGGTTGAAAACATTTATTCTCTAAATATCAAACACAGACAAAGAGGTAGTAAGTTTACAACGTCAAAAATATTGTAAGTATTATTACAGGTTTTATTTGAAAATCTTAAACATGATTTATGCGTTCCTCAGGCTAGAGAGACATAGTAATGTATGTTTCCCTAGTCTTTTACTTACTAGCAGTTTTCATGTATTTGAACCACATCTGTTGTAGGGGCGCAAGGCCTTGCGCCCCTACCGCGTGGTCTATTTACCTGAAAATAGCTGTAAGTAAATATTTTATACTGTCATTTATTTAAATTTTTCCGAAATTGCAGTGACGATTGCTGAATCTATTGAGTATTGATAGATTAAATACCACTCCTTCACTAGGGAGGTTCTATGTCATTGCAATCTGCATTAGATGCCTTAAACCAAAAACGTTATCAAGAAGCGGTCGAATTACTCGAACAATTCTGCCGCGACTGTGTTGAACACAATTCCTCAGATTATCTTTCAGCACAGATGTGGCTGATCAAAGCCTATCAAGCCACAGGCGAAATCGAAAAAGCCAAGGCTCTGTGTCAAAAGTTAATCATCAGTGAAAACCCACAGGCTCGCAGTTGGGCAGAACAAGCCAGTCAATCCTTCCGCCAAACACCATCTAACGTTAGCCAAAAAGCTGGTCGTGCCGCTACCACTGGGATGAAATTAGCGATGGGGGGAGTGGGTGGTAGTTTGGCGTTAGCTTCTGGTGTCACCATGACCTTATTGTTTGGTATGGTGTTGGCTTTAGGTTTGAGCTTAGTATTTATTTTGGGTAACGATAATCCCCTGCAAGGATTAGCGATCGCTATTGGTATTACCCTAGTTTTTAATATCGCCGCCTTTTTCATATCTCCATTCATCATGGACTTAACCCAAGGCTGGCTTTACCAAACTCGCTGGGTAGAGTTGGCAGAAGTTGAAACCCTCAGTCCAGAGACAGCTAAAGTTATTCGCCAAGTCTGTGAGCAGAAAAAGCTGAAAACGCCGCGTTTGGGAATTATTAACGACCAAAATCCCACGGCTTTTACTTATGGCTCATTGCCGAACAGCGCCCGTTTAGTCGTCAGTCAGGGACTTTTCACATACCTGGATGACGATGAAATTGCTACCGTTTACGCTCACGAATTGGGGCACATAGTCCACTGGGATTTTGCAGTAATGACAGTAGCTTCGACCTTAGTGCAAATTTGTTACTTGATTTACAGCACAGCTAGAAGATTTGGGCGTGGCGGTGGTGATAGCAAAATTAAAGATGCGATGCAAACTGCTGCCTTAGTTGCCTACGTGTTTTATGTCATCGGTACTTATCTATTGCTGTACCTGTCTCGCACACGGGAATATTTTGCCGATCACTTTGCAGCTGAAAGTACGGGTAATCCTAATGGATTATCCCGCGCTTTGGTGAAGATTGCCTACGGAATTTTAGAAGAAGGTTCGCGCACACAAGAACCCAGCCGTTTAATTGAAGGGACTCGCGCCTTGGGTATCTATGACCATAAAGCCGCCGCTTCCACAGGAACCGCTTACCGCATTGCATCCGATACTCAAAAAGTTGGTCGCGTCTTTCTGTGGGATATGTTTAACCCTTGGGGCTGGTGGATGGAGTTAAATTCCACTCACCCCTTGACAGGCAAACGAGTTCGCGCATTGAGCAACTATGCCGAACAATTGGGTTTACCCACTGAGTTTGATATGGGGCGAGTTATTGGAGAAGGTAAAAGTCTTAATAAAAGTAGACTTTACGGCAACTTCTTTTTAGATGTTTTACTATATGGCGCTGAAACAATCGGTTTCTTCATTGGCTTGGTAATGGGTGTGATTCTGTGGTCGAGTTCCCCAAACACAGGTTTAGTATTGGGTGCGCCACTAATTGGCTTAGGGATCGGAATTGTCATCAAAGCCTTAGTGATGTTTCCTGATTACAAGCAAGCACCAGAAACCGATATTCTCACCCTGATGTCAGACCCTTATGCCAGTCCGTTGCGTGGACAACCGGCAAAACTTGAAGGTCAACTTATTGGTCGTGGCGACGCTGGTTATAAATTTGGTTCCGATTTAAAAATTCAAGATCGTAGCGGAATGCTTTATCTGCATTACGCCTCACGCTTTGGCCCTATCGGCAATTTCCTGTTTGGGATGAAGCGAGTCCAAAGCTTGATTGGTGAACAAGTTGGAGCTGTGGGTTGGTTCCGTCGAGGTGTTGCGCCTTGGATGGATCTAATTCAACTCCAGAGCAAAAATGGCACCATTGTCAACAGTTACCATCGCTTCTGGTCATTCATCCTTGGCGGTGGATCGATTATCCTGGGAGTGGTCTTGATTATGTTTTTGAGCCGCAGCTAGCAAAGTTTCTAGGCTGCTGTCAAAGCATTTCTCAGTCCATCCAAGCTTTAATTTCTCAGGAGGTAGTTAGTAGCTGCCTCCGTTTTTTTGAATGCAACTTATAAATCATATCAATTCACGAAAACCCTGATATATATAGATTTACAGTAGGGGCATGGCATTGCCCATACGTGTCAACTTAAGTTAAAATGCTTATCCCCCAAGCGTTTTACCCCACCCCCAACCCCTCCCCTTGGTAAGGGGAGGGGCGGTTTTGGCTTTAGACAAAACCGGGGTGGGGTGACGCGGATCATGATGGTAACTGAGTGAACTCAATATCACATCTTTATAAGGGTTTTACGTTAAGTTGACACCAATGGGCAATGCCATGCCCCTACTGGAGTTAGGTGATTTGTTACTTTGGCGTTCGCATTTGTTACTTTGGCGTTCGCATTTGTTATTTCGGCGTTCGCATTTGTTATTTTGGCGTTCGCATTTGTTACTTTGGCGTTCGCATTTGTTATTTCGGCGTTCGCATTTGTTACTTTGGCGTTCGCATTTGTTATTTCGGCGTTCGCATTTGTTATTTCGGCGTTCGCATTTGTTACTTTGGCGTTCGCATTTGTTACGGGAGCTTACTTATGCGTTAACCCTCTTTTGTCACTCTAGGCAGAGGAAAAATAGAAATAAGGGATATTGAAGTTTTGAAAAATTGAACGAGTCAGATTATTGACAATCATT
>NZ_JBALEF010000093.1:0-105333 GCF_036918245.1 Nostoc sp. | reverse complement strand
CTGAACCCTTCCCGAACTCAGAGGTGAAACGCTGCTGCGGCCACGATAGTTTAGGGGTTGCCCTACGCAAAAATAGCTCGATGCCAGGTTTCATTTTTCAAACTAAAACCCTCTAGCTCTCATAACAGCTAGGGGGTTTTAGTTTATGCTGAATTTAGTATTGGATAAATTGCTATGACTTATGACTCAAGAACTTTGGGATTTAAGAAAGTCTATTCTTGATGGACGTTATGACGACGCTTTGGTAATTGTTGATGAGCTAGAGTTGATGAGTCGAAAGAGTTATATCCGAAATATTAGGAGTTTCCTCATCAGACTCATGATTCATTTAATTAAAAATCAGGTTGAACAGAGATTAAATAATTCATGGGCAGCTTCTATTGAAGGTTCGATTTTAGAAATTCAAGATTTAAATTTACAGGATAATAAGACTTCTGATTATGTGAAGTAAGATGACTGGGAAGATTTGCTGGATGCTGCTTTTTATGCAGCAATAAAGCCAGCATCTGCTGAAGTTTTCGATGGTTTGTATACACCTAAGCAACTGGAAGCAATGGTAGATAAATCACTGATTGTCTCCATAGCAAAAAAATTTTTAAATTTGACTTATACAAATTCACAAAAGTCTTTACCTGGTGCTATTGATGAGATGCTGAGTAATTTACCTGGTCGGCAAGAGTGGGAAGAAGGTAAGTAAAAATTATTATGTGAGGGATTTGTAGTAAATTTATTAGATTACTCACTATCACCCAAGACAGAATATGCTTTGCTCCAGCAGCTAGGTTTAGGCTGCTACTATTTTAACTTAACTCTGCGCCCATTTGTCTCAACTGATAAAGATATGTGATTGCTTTTTCTAGAGATTTATGTAATTCCTTAACATATTCAGTCTTTTGTTCATACTTCGCTTTGGTACTTGGCGGAAGTTCAGGCTACTGAGTCTACACCAGATAGCTCCCACAATCTCTCAAACAGGTCGTTTCTTATTGCTAAAAGTAGTGGTTCTATCACAAAATATTTATTTGATGAGTCAGATGAATAGGATAAATCTGCTAACTTATTGCAAATTTCTCTGAGATATACAGAGTATGAAGAATTTCTGTGTTTAAAGGATAATTGATAAATTTTCTCCTCTAGTGACTTATAAGATAGGACGGCTGTCATATTTTGTAAGTATTATTATCGGTTTCTTGACTCTGTTCTTATATCGAGATTACGGCAAGATTGAGGATATTCAAAAGTGATATCTTCACATACCTTTGCGATCGCCTACTCTTCCACTACTTCAATCAAATCTTTAATTGATACACCAAAAGCACTGGCTATTTTTTAAACAACAGTCAGGTCAACCATATTCATCCCCCGATGTCGGGCGTAACTTTGCACTGTGTTGTACTTTACCTGGGCATCTTCAGCCACCTCTTTAATTGTCCAACTTCTTTGTGCTGCAAGTTTTCTAATCTTTAATCTACAGTAGCCTCATTTTTATCTTGACAAAGGCCAGATTCCACTTTTTAAATAATTAATGAGGTGGGATTCCATCTACTATATGAACAACATCAGAAACGATCACTCGCCAGCTTGTAAAACTAACAGACTGATCGCTAACCTCAGTTTTGAAGCCAAGCATGGTAGGTGAGTCCCATACTTAGGTTAGAGGTTTATCGCCTGCCTGCCTGTCACGTATCCTCCTCCCCTTGTGGTGCAGACATGATTTGCTTTTGCTGTTCTTGTAGCCAGTTTTCAAAGAGTTCATTCAACAGGCGCATTTTCATAAATTCATCCAGTTGTGCTGGAATAAATTTTTCTAACCGCAAAATAACAAACCATTCAGCGATACGGGTAGGGGGCAATATCTGACCTGGTTGACTGCTAGAGAGCATTTGCACCATTATTGGATGTAGTGCATTCAGTTCAATCGGGCCTACCAAGCCACCAGTTTGGGCTTCCGGACCGAGTGAGTATTCCCGCGCCAAATCAGCAAAAGAGTTTTCTTTTGCCTGAATCCTGAAGTAGAGTTCTTGGGCAATTCCCACATCCTGGGTTCGCAGTAGGGAATAAATTACTTTGTCCAGTTTTGCCTTGGACTGAAAAAAGTAAGATTCCAGTTTATTACCCCAAGTGGCTTGCTTGAATTTTTCAATTTTCAGCTTACGAGTGGTAATAACTTCTAGTTGATCAGGAGTCAGCCCTTGATGTGCCATCCAAGCCTGGATGTCTTCTTCATTTTTAAACTGTTTTTCAGCGTAAAACTGCTGTTTAGCTTGGGCTACTTCCTCAGGGGTACACTCTATTACTACCTTGGCGGAGCGTGAGTTTTGCTCTATCGCCTCATCAATGGTTAATTCCCGCTGCAACTGTGGCAGCATTTGGTAACTTGCCAGTAAAGAAATCAGTTCACTAGCTGTAATTGTACGATTACCGATTTGGATCGCTTCAGTCATTAGCTTTCGGTCATCTCAAGAATATCTAGTCTGTTAAAGAAGCTATACCTTAGCCCATTGTCTAGGAACTTTTACCTTAATTCTAAAGAGTTAGGTATACTAACCTCACTTTCGCAATAATTAAATAGTTACTTGCTAACATACTTAAAAATATACAGTTTATATGAGTTTTTATCAAAGATTCTACGCAAATACTAGCAGATGTGAAGATAAAGACAAAAGACAGTTCTCGCCACTACGACTTTAGAAGACGAAGTTTATCAGACTGAGCTAAAGTGTTTTGAGGTTTCTATTATTATGCATAGAGGCACAGTGGTATTAGTGTCGCGGTTCTTCTCCCAACCTCAAAAGAGCGTTTGGTAGATAAGGGTAGACGCCAAGGACTTTAGTGAGTTTGCGTACCCCTACGGGAAAGCAAGCTACGCGCAGCGTCTCGCATCTAAGCGTTTAGAATGTTTCTCAAGTAGAGCAGGCATAATGTGCTGAGGGCGACGCTCCTACGTTGCTAAAGCTTTTCTACAAGACGCTGCGCAAAAGCTATCGAGCATCTAGGGGGTCTGTTTATAGGTCTAGTAGGTGTAAAAAGGCACACATTATATGCTGCCTTTTCACATAAGGGTATTTATGTATCCTACAACCAAAAATTCTTAGGTTTACAACGACTCTAAATAGTTCAAAAGATCCGCCATTTCTTGAGCACTAGGTTGGAATTTTGGCATTGGCGGTGTTTCGCCACTGATCACTTGGTGAATCAGCCCATACCGAGACTTGTGCTTTGAAACAGCTTGCAAACTGGGCCCCACTCGCCCGTCTGCTTCCAAGCCATGACAACCAGCACAGTTAATTTGAAATATCGCGTGTCCTTGAATTGGGTTTCCTGTTAGGGATAGAACACTCTTGACGTATGGATCGGAGGCTTGAACCAACTGAACACCAAAAAAGCCCAAAGGGACTCCTAGCAGTATAGCCAGCGTCAATAAAACGATCCGCTGAATCAAAATTTCAGGTTTGGTAATCTGGTTATCCAAAAGGTTTGCTGTGAAAGTTTAGGTGTGCTAAAAAGTTTTCATTTCCTACACATAGCTTAAAAGTTCTTGATTGTGTCTGCAAGCACAGAAGACTATTTTTTTGTGGGCAGTCGCCCTCCAAAAGGCTGTAGGGCGCAGGATTCATACGAAATTTGGTAAAATCAAAAACAGGCAACGAATATTTAATAATTACAAAGAGGAGATTTACAGTGGTTGAACCCCTGCTATCAGGTATTGTCCTTGGTCTAGTTTTCGTCACTCTCGCCGGACTTTTTTACGCTGCATATAAGCAATACAAGCGCCCCAATCAGCTGGGGGGATGAGGAAGTGCCCAGTGCTGAGTGCTGAGGAGCCAGTGCGTTGGGCAGATCTGCCGACTTGTACTCCTGCTCTTAAGCAAGCTACGCATAGCGTCTCCGACAGGAGAACAACTGGTGTTGCTGAGTAGGATGAGGGAAGGGGGATAAGGAGGACAAGGAAGCAATTTTTCTCCCCCACTCCCCATTCCTGTCATTCCAAAATTCTGTAGAAAGTAAGTGATGTGTTGCCGTAAACTTTCTGGCGGCAAATTTCCCAAGCGGGAATCTCTGGCGGTGTCCAACCTTGTGAGGAGTGTTCAACTGCGATTTCGCTGTTATGATCTAAAAGTTGATAGTGAGCGATCGCTTCTAATACTGGCTGGTACAATCCACTGGCATAAGGTGGATCGAAGTAGATTCTATCGAATTGCTTACCTGATAAAGTCTTTAACTGCTGGGTAATATCTCCACGCAATACCCGAAATTCTTGGTCGGCATTAGCTAACTGCTGCCAATTTTGTTGGATGGTGACACAGGCTTGGCTCGATTGTTCAATTCCCACTACTAAGCTGGCTCCTCTACACAAAGCTTCTGCGCCCATTGAACCAGTACCGGCGCACAAATCTAGCCAGTGACAACCTGCAATTTCTCCCTGCCAAATATTAAAGACTGCCTCTCTTACTCGCGCACTAGTGGGTCTAGTTTCTTTTCCTGGTAAAGTTTTTAGCTGGCGATTACCGTAAATTCTCAGGCTCATTGGTTATTAGTCATTGGTCATTAGTCATTAGTCATTGGTCATTAGTTTTAGACAAAAGACAAAAAACAAATGACAAAAAGAATATTAGGCAGGGATTTTTTCGCGGACTTGAGCAACGAAATTAGACAGGATTTGCAATCCGATATTAGAGGATTTTTCGGGGTGAAATTGAACTGCCATGAGGTTTTCGTGAGCGATCGCAGCTGTAACGGTTTGAGTACCGTGAGTGATAGTTGCTGCACGGATTAGCGGGTCTATTGGGTCAACATAGTAGGAATGGACAAAATACACCCAAGGATCTGATGGTAAATGCTCCCACAAAATACTTTTTGGTTGAGTCACTTCTAGTTGATTCCAACCCATGTGAGGAATAGTGATGTCAGGTTCGGGACGAAACCGCCGCACTTTTCCTTTGATAATTCCTAGCCCTGGTTGGGTACCTTCTGCACTTGATTCAAAGAGAATTTGCAATCCTAAACAAATTCCCAAAAAAGGTTTACCAGATGCGATCGCTTCTTTAATAGGTTGTTCTAAACCGCGCGCTCGCAGGTGTTGCACTGCTGGATCAAATGCTCCTACTCCCGGTAGGACTATAGCATCTGCCTGCTCTAATTCCTTTGGAGAATAAGTAACATTAGGAGTTGCCCCAGCTTTTTCCAAGCCTTTGCAGACTGAGTGCAAATTTCCCATCTCGTAATCTACGATCGCAATTACTGGCATTTACCTGCTCCTTGTAAATTTATTATGGAGGGTTTTTCTATTCTAAATAATATTTGTTATGAAGAAAAGAATTCTATTAACTTCTTTTGACACTTGGCGAAAAGATCAACAGTCAAATTCTTCTGATGATTTATTACTTGAAGTTACCAAACTTGAGTTGCTCCCAGATTACTTAACTTTTTTATGCCAGTTACCCGTAGATGTTCAACTTGCCAGTACTCAGGTAATGGAAAAAATCAAGGCAATCCAACCTGATTACATCATCTGCTGTGGCATGGCTGCAAGCCGTACACAATTAAGTGTGGAAGCAGTTGCTAGCTGTGGAAAAATTGTTTTACAGACAAAAGTTGATTTAGAAAAATTAGTGGCGGAAGCAGCGGCAATTCAAATTAGCCACGACTGTGGGAAATTTGTCTGTGTTCGCGTAGCGTCTCGTAGAGAAGGTCTTTACTATTCAGTGTTGGACTACTTAAGCCAAAATCAACTCACTGCACGTTGTATTTTTGTCCACATTCCGGTTCTCAATCAAGAAAATTTGATGGGGATTCTTGCCGATTTCGTATTAATTATTAACAAACTGGCACTTTCATCAAGTTGTTAATGTCTGTATGGTGAAAGAAATATCTAAGTATATGTTGCCATTGTTACTAATTTTCCCAATAGCCCAATCAACTCCTGCCACACTACCTGAAGAAGTCGTCCAACCACAAGAAGTACGACCTTTACCAGGGAAGTTGGATACAGTGCCAACCTTTAACAGCAATAGTCCAGAATTGGTGTTGAAAGAAGGAATTTTACTTTCCACCTTTCCACCAGATGGGAAAAAAGTGCCAACAGCGCATTTGAATTTTCCCTTTCGGGGACGATTTGATATTTTTGCTCATCACGTTGCGAAAGCTGAACCACCAGAGAATTTGCGTAGGCGTAGCCCGTCGGAGACATCGCTCTATCTAGGGATAATTTTGCATAACCCTAGTTCGCAACCAGTGAAGGTAAATATTTGGCAGGCGGCGAGTTATTTAAGTCAACCGGATGCACCATTTATTCAGTTACCATCCTTTAGCCAAAACCTTTTAGGTAAAGTTTTTGCCGGCCCAGGCGATCGCGTCATGTCTGATGTACTTAGGGGAGTGCGACAAGAGATTTTTCCTGCCCAAATTCAGATTCCACCAAAGCAAAGTCGGATGTTACTCAATTTGCCAATTCCTGTGCAGGGATTGACACCACCCCTGAATGGTCGGTCTACATTCATCCGATTGCAAAGTGATGGCACTGTCTATGCAGCTAGCCTCGCCATGTTTGCACAGGAGAATCCTGATGGCAGTGAGCGAGCGCCTACCTTAGAAGAGTGGCAGAATTTACTAGATAATGGTGATTTGGCTGGGCCACGAGATAAAACTCCCACTCCCTTAGAGGAAACTGGTAAGCCAAGAATTTATGGGCGTGTTGCGGGAGTGGTTGGTGGTTCACGATGGAGAGCCTTATTAGTAAATAATCCTAAAGCTAGATATCTAACTATTCCCCAGCCTGGTCAAGTGTTTTCCTACGCTCTGAGTACCCTGCATGGCGGTACATTAGGAACTGGTCAAATTCAAAGTGCGCCTATGCTGGTGCGCTATCCTGACACTGCATATCGCGCTCATGGCAACTATGGAATTCAATATAATCTCAAGTTGCCGCTATACAACAATACTCAAAGTCCTCAAACTGTTAGTGTATCCATACAAACACCACTCAAGGAAGATCGGTTATTCAAACCAGGGTTACGCTTTCTGAGTACACCAGATCCTCAAGTATTCTTCCGAGGAACGGTGCGGGTACGTTACAAAAATGACCAAAATCAGCCACAAACTCAGTTTGTGCATTTAGTGCAAAAGAGAGGTCAACCAGGGGAACCATTAGTTTTATTAAAGATGAAACCAGGCGATCGCTCTTTAGTAGAAGTAGATTTTCTCTATCCACCAGATGCCACACCACCGCAAGTATTAACAGTCTCAACTCAAGCTGAACCTCGGTAATGAGTTATGGGTAATAGCTTTTCTCCTATTACCAAAAAATATTAGTCCACTTTGTAAGTACTACAAAAACGCCATCACCAAAACCTAAAAATATTAGAGAAAATATTAAGAATTTTAAATAGATAAAAACTATTTTAAGTTTTTTATCATTCGATAATAACGATAAATCAGCATCGGCTAAACATTTATGATTACGATTGCAAAGCACTATACTTAGACTATTACAGAAGACAACACTTTACTTATGAAAACCATATCGTATATTCCTCTAGATTCCTACGCCGTCTGTTCGAGCCGCTAAATTCTGAGAATTGCGTTGCATAATGTTAAGTAAAATTATGGAAATCTTATTTTTCTATGAAAAATGCACTAATTCTTAAATTCTCATTAGATACTATGACATTCACTTAGAGTAAGGCTCCTGGTATGCCCATTCCCAACACTTCCACACTGGAAGGATTGCGAGTACTAGTGGTGGATGATGACCTGGATTCCTGTACCTGGATGACTTGTTTGCTTGAGTTGTATGGGATTGAAGTTCATTCAACTTTCACAGTACATCAAGCCTTAGCAACATTTGTCGAACTTCGCCCAGATTTAGTACTTAGTGACATTGCCATGCCTGGTGAAGATGGTTATTCGCTGCTACGTCAGATCCGGCAAATTGAAGATAGGCTTGACAAATCCACTCCTGTTATTGCAGTCACGGGACTTGGAGAGTTAGAAGCTCGATTTCCAAAGTCGCAAGCAAGGTTTGACCAATGGTTATTAAAGCCTGTGGACATAGATGAGTTGGTTAGGGCGATCGCTTACCTAACAGGACACTCAATATTGATCGGTGAATTAACTTCTTCATATTGATAAAGCTTTTCACCCCAAGTTTGTGTATTTAGGCTGAATACTTATTCCGCTCCATGCGTTGCAATAGAAATAGCAGACTATAGCAGACAATAAAAGGACGGCATGGCAAGGGATCAAAAAATCAATCAAGAAACTGAGTTAAATTCGTTCCAGCACCTTATTGGAACCCTGATCTTACTGGTAGAAGATGAGCCAGATATTGCAGATTTGCTCACCTTCATTTTGGAAACAGCAGGTGCAGAGGTAATGGCTTTAACCGATGCAGAAACAGCCCTTGACTTGATCGAATCGCTTCATCCCGATATTCTGCTGTGCAATGTGAAGTTGCCTGTTCATGATGGAAATTGGTTAATTGAGCAAATTCGAGTGAATTCTTGCCCATCTATAAGAGAGTTGCCTGCGATCGCTATTACTTCTTATACACGGGAAGTCTCAAGCCATAAAGCTTTGAATGCTGGTTTTAATCGATTTCTAGTCAAGCTTGAGAGTCCAGAACAAATTGTAGATGAGATTGTTCACCTGTTATTTACCGATCCTTAAATATAACTAGCCCACCTTCATCTCGTTTTTGACACTGATTTCACACAACACGCTGTCGGAGCGCACAGCTAGCTATACACTCCTATAAAGCACTTTAAGAAAGGAAACCATATAACCCTAAGTGAGTAGGGTAAAATGTTGGATCTATTTGTTAACCTCGTTGAAAACCCTTTGCTGGCTTTTGTTGCCCCTTACCTTTGGGCTTAGATTTGTTAACTTCTCCTAAAGCTTCCTGAAATAAGTTATGTAAATGTATGGGTACACTGGCAATGTCTGGCAACTCTGGCTCAATAGGTTTGTGGAATTCTTGCAAAAGTGCATCCAAGTCACTTTCAAGCCTAAACTCTGGACGTTGTAAAAATGTTCGCAATACATTTTCTAACTGAGTTGGATACTGTTGTGCTAATCGATTCCAAATGAAAGCATTAATACTTTTATCTTCCAGGTAGTAACGAACTAATTTTTCCGCCCCTTGAACACTTTGCCAGTCCTCTGCTGATAAGATTGCTTGTACCTTACTATATGTTGGTAAAAACATTTGTCCCCAACGGGGATGAGAAAGAGCCGTTACCTGTTCTGCTTTCTTGAGTTCAGCAGGCAAATCAACCTTTGGCATAACCATTTTGCTCTTGCTGCTTTTGCTGTTAAACATCTCAGAGACTACGTTAGAATCAGCACCAAATTCTTGTGCGGCTGCTTTTATTTCTTCGTCGCCAATTCCAGCTGCTTCTGCCACTTCAGCAAGAGATTTAGAAGTATCAATTCCTGCGGCTGCAAAGGTTTTTTCAGTAATTACTTCTTGAAATTCCGCTATTTTTTTATTAAGCTGGTATCCAGGTAGTGTGATTTCATCAGTGCCAAAAAAGTCCACAAACTGCTGATGATATTTTTCTACTGACTGCCAAGCTTCTTCTAGCAAGTCTGGAGCATCGCTGTAAAGATTACTTTTATAGTTTTCTTTGAAGTTACCAATTGCTACGGCAAGTTTTGGTTTACCTAATTTACCCATTATTGTGTAGGGGCCAGAAAACATCCAGTAGCTATCGGTAACGGGAGAAATGCGAGTTAGCAAGATTTCTCCGACTTTCAACCGAGATATTGCCTGTAATGTTTGAGTATTGTTTGGCTTGACAATGTAGCGTTTATCTGTCAACCAGTTCGTCAATTCAAAGCCATCAGGTAAAATATTAGTGATGGCAAACAAGCCAATAAAAGTATGATGCCAACTGTTGATCAGGCTGCGATCGCTTTCTGCTAAATCTGGATGGCTTTCGATAAACAACTCTAATGGTGACTTATCACCAACTTTCCCGGCTGTCAAAAAGCTATCGATGGTTAAGTCCTGCTGTGTACTATCACCACTTCCACGACGCAACTGTTCTGCAGCATAAGTTTCCAATGCTTGTGCCAGTTCGCCTTCAGCATCAAGGACAAAATCAACTAAGGCTTGTTTTAATTCGTGCGATCGTTCTAATATGACATCCACAAGTTAATCTCTCGGTGCAACAGATGTAAATTATAGCTTTTGAGAGAATTTCAGCATCTAGCAATAGCTAGATTTATGGAAATGCACACTTAGCATAATTGCTTTTTGGATATGGAATTTATTTGTGTTTTTTGTCAAGCCTGATGCGGTGCATTTGGCGTTGTTCACTGGATTGACAGTTTCAGTGGCGATGTTGTTTGTCGGCTTTAATATTTTGACAGGTAGCCTCAGCTTTTATCTAGGCAATTCTGAAGGACTGATACAACAGTGGCGAAATGCCATGCTTACCTTCAGTACCTATCCAGCGACTTTGTTTGAGGGAACGGTGAAGCTAGTGCTGTACACGTTGATTCCATCTGGATTTGTGACTTATTTGCCGATTGAGGCATTGCGATCGCTATCTTTGATTCATGCTGTGCTAGCTGTGGTTGGATCAACGACCGTGCTGTTGGTTGGTGCAGGTGTGTTCTACCAGGGTTTGCGTCGCTACTCCTCAGAAAATTTGATGCAGATGTGAGGTTAGGTTGAATGTTGGCAAACCTTCAACATTCCAACAAGTTGTCGTTGGTAAAATAAATTGGTTTGTATTTTTCAGCGACAGTAAGAGCAAAGTTATACTAATGGCTGAGAATACATCTGTTGCAGATTTATTATGAACGATACAAGTTCGGTCAAAAGAATTTTGGTTTTAGCAGCGAATCCAAAAGACACTTCAAGATTGCGATTGGATGAAGAAGTTCGAGATATTGAGGCAGGGCTGCAACGCTCCAAAAATCGTGACCAGTTTGTATTGACTCAAAAGTGGGCGGTACGACCAAGAGATATTCAACGAGCGATGTTGGATGTTAGTCCGCACATCGTGCATTTTTCTGGACATGGTGCCGGAGACGAAGGTTTAGTATTCGAGGATGAAACTGGACGACCAAAATTGGTTGAAGGGCAAGCTCTGGCTAGGCTATTTGATCTGTTTTCTGACAGAGTAGAGTGTGTTGTCCTGAATGGTTGCTATTCAGAGGTGCAAGCACGATCAATTGCTCAATACATTAAAAGTGTCATCGGTATGACACAAGCAATTGGAGATGAAGCTTCTATTGAATTTTCAGTAGGCTTTTATGATGCTTTAGGAGCAGGTCGTCCAGTTGATTTTGCTTATAAACTTGGCTGTAGCGCAATCGCATTGGCAGGAATTACTGAAAATTTAACACCAGTTTTGATACAAAAGACTAATAGCATAAAGCCTTTTATATTTAATACAACACCTCAACCAGAACAGCAACGTAGAAATCAAAAAATAGAACTTTTTATCTCATATTCACACAGAGATGAAATATTGAGAGATGAACTAGCTAAACATCTCAAGTTGCTAGAAAGACAGCAAGTAATTTCTGCTTGGCATGACCGAGATATTAGTGCAGGCACAGAATGGGCTGGTCAAATCAGTAAACACTTAGAAACAGCTAAGGTAATTCTGCTGCTAATCAGCCCTGATTTTCTCGCCTCTGACTATTGTTATGACATTGAATTGTCACGAGCAATGGAACGACATGAATCAGGGGAAGCTCGTGTTATTCCAGTTATTTTACGATCAGTTGATTGGCTTAGTGCACCATTTGGAAGGTTACAAGCATTACCTAATAATGCAAAACCTATAACTACTTGGGAAAACCGGGATTTAGCATTTACAAATATTGTTAAAGGTATCCGTTTAGTTTGCGAGGAACTACTCAGAGAAAAACAAGTTATAGAAGCCATTCGAGAAACAGGAATGGTCACTCCGGAATTAACTATACAAAACTCTGAATTTCTCAAAAAGTCATTCCCAATATTTGAAGTATTTAAAACTTCCGGAGTTCCAACAGTAACTTTTGTGGAACCCCAGAACTTTCATTTGATTAAACTTGCCTTGATGCAGCCTGGAGTTGGTGTTGTTATTGAAGGTCCTTCTGGTATTGGAAAGACAACAGCTTTGAGAAAAGCTATTGAAGAAGTTTATCCAGAAGATAAAGGACTTCAGATTAGAACTTTGAGTGCCCGTAATCCGCAAGATTTATCTAATATTGGAACAATACAACAGTGGCACAACGGAATAGCTATTATAGATGACTTTCATCGATTAGAAGCGAGCTTGCAAGAGAAATTAGTTGACTATCTCAAGTATCTTGCTGACAATGAACTTCATAAAAAGTTGGTTATTGTTGGCATACCAAGTACGGGTAAGCGTCTTGTAAATTTGTCTTTTGATGTCGCAACAAGAGTCAAATTCTTTAAGCTTGGAAGAGTGGCAGATGAAATTATCCTTAAAATGATCAGAAGAGGAGAAGCAGCTTTAAATATAGTTTTTGACCGGAAAACGGATATTGCTCGTTCCGCAAATGGAAGTCTGAATATAGCTCAATTTTTGTGTTATCACCTAGCAGCACGAGAAGGTATTGCTGAGACTCAAGACAGTACGGAGATTATCGCTGGCAACCTTGAAATTGTAATTTCGGAAATTATGAGTAACGAGCTATCTTTAAAGTTTGAAGATGCTGTAAGATGCTTTGCCTCTTTAGATGACTACAATGAAAGAACTTGCATTGAGCTTTTCAAAGAGCTAGCTCGTAGTTCAGACGGATTTCTATCGCTTAAACACATAAGAGATTCTAGACCTGAAATAAGCCAAGGAATTAATCAATTTATAGCGAATGATTACATCAAAATATTGTATGAAAGATGTCCTGAGAGTAGTAAATACTTGCTATATGATAAAGAGTTATGTGCCCTTATTGTAGACGATCCTCAATTAGTATTTTACCTGTTGAATACTCCTACTGATCGTCTAAATACATTGGCAGGTAAAGCACCAATAAATTGAATGTTCTAAAGAGCCTCAAAGTGTCACTCACGCAAAAGTCCAGAAAGTATAGAGGTAAAAAATTTAGGTATTCTTACCTCATAACAGATGTAGTAAGTAATTTTGCGTTGCATATTTGCCGAATGATTTTAATGGTTTTATGGGATGGGTGTCTCGTCCGTCCTTTGTATTTTGGGGCAGGTAAGATACCCACCCCACAAGATTCATCCCTAGATTCAGCAACGCCAGTAATTTATGCGAAGTCTAATCTACCTAGCAGTCTTTTTGATACCTTGCCAGCTTTCTCGCAATCGCTTCAAGTTAGGAGTATGACCACCATAACGCCAGCCAACATAGGCTTGACAAATTTCATCTATTACCTCAGCAGTTGCCGGGGCATGATGCTGATATGAGACTCTGGCATACTCTAAAGGTGTTTGTGCTGGATGCTTGCCTAAACCTTTTTGGGTTGTCCATTGCAGCATTTGTTGATAAAGGCTCTCCATCGCTGGCAATTTCTTTAACCATCGACGGTTGCGCCACTCTCGCCACTGACCCCAACCCAGCCAAGCGAAGAAACCTGCTGTAGTCCCCACAATTAAGCCAGTTAATACACCAAACCAACCTTGAGAGAATAAAGCTAAAAACCAAGCGATCGCTCTAATCACCCACTTAAATATTGTCTCAAATAGATTATTCAACAAGCCTGTCACCGGAGACGGTAGCCAGCCAGCAACCCAATGCCACAATTGGCGCAACACACTAAAAGTCTGAGTATCTTCAATGGATGGCGGAATCAGAGGATGATTGGGAATAGGGTCAAAGGCAAACCAACCATATTTCGGAAAATAGACTTCCGTCATCGCATAAGCATCAGTATTACGGACAACATACAGCCCTGTAAATGGATTAAACTCTCCCGCATTAAACCCTGCTACCAACCGCGCGGGGATGCCAATGGAACGCAACATCACCGTGAGAACTGTTGAAAAGTGGTCTGGATAGCCTCCCTTTTGCTTAAACAAAAAAGTTTCTACCAAGTCTTCTTTTTCGCTCAAATAAGGTAGTTCTAAGGGATTTTGGGGAATAGAGTAGCGTTGCTTTAAATATTGAGCTAAGTAGAGAGCCTTCTCATAAGGTGAATCCAGGCTTTTAACAGACTTTGCGACTTTTTCTTGATTGTAGTTAGCGAGGATTTCTTCAGTACGTTGTCGGACTTTTTCGGCAATTTCGGGAGGAATTTGCAAATAATACTTTTTAATTTGTGGTGGATATTTAGTAGAAGCTTCACCTAACAAAGTGCGATCGCGGTATGGCACTTCGGAAACTATTGTGTAGGTAAGACCTTGTGATAATTCTACAGGCGATCGCAATCCGTCTTCTTTATCAACAGCGATCACTGGTGCTGGAAAGTAAACTTCCTTGGGATAAGTCATCGCTGGAATTAGGTTAGGCAAATCTGACACCACTGTATAAGTTTGTACTACCTCTTGGGTTTTACCAGTGAGCACAGATGGGGAAAGAAAAATTTGGTAAGACCAAGGCGATCGCCTAACAGTCGTCACATCTTCATTGCGAGAAACTTCCCATCCCTTACCTGTATAGCGATCGAATCCTAATACTCGCCAAAAACCTTCAGCTTGCGATCGCACCCGCATTACAACCTTGGGTTTCATCTCGCCCCGCAGGTTTTGGTTTATTTGGCTATTAAAACCGTAATAAAAATTATTATCTATTTTACCTGGTTGACCAGTTTGATTTTGTCCCGTACCACCACTACCACTGCCTTGATTCTCACCTTTACCTTGGCGGATATAACCGGGATTAATGATACTACGTCCGGTGAAATTATTTTTTACTTGAATAGCAGAACTTACAGGAAAATTCCGTAATTGATAGCCGGGAAATCTCGGTAAAACAGCAAAAATTGCCAGCCCCAGACCAACAATTAGTAAAAAATTTAGAATTAAAAATTTGAAATTCAGACTTGAGGAATTCTGCTGGTTTAATTTTTCATTTTTTATTTTTAATGGCTGCAAACCCAAGCGTGAACGGTAATCTAATACTAGAGTTGGCAGAGCGATCGCTAAAAATAACAGCAACACAGGTGCAAATGCTAAAGTCTGACTTAGAGTTGCTGCCACACCTAATAAAATCAGTCCGATCACAATCGAATAGCCCAAATTTTTCCGGCGCGGTGTATCAAAGCTGTGTAACACCTGGAGTTGAATTAATAACTCTGCCAAACCCAACCGCGTATCATTCAACTCTCCTACTAATCGCCCAAAGAAAGCACCCAGTGCTACTAACATGCCGATGGCGATGCAGAATTTAATTGCAACATTGCGATCGCGGCGACGATAATAACTCCAAATTGTACCCACTACACTTAGGGGTAACGCCCAAAAACTAAATGAAGTTTCAGCGGCAATATCCGTCGCCACAATTCCCAAAATAACCAACGCTAGCACCAGCACCCGCAATAAAATTGAATCTTCCACTTCAATCAAAGGCGACCCCTGCGGATTTTGCCGCCAGAAATTACCTACAGGGATACGCCAAAACCGATTCATCCTGGATAAGTTAAACATTTGAGTCTAGTAGAAGCAATGATGTAGATGCAACAAACACAATGCGGGGGACGTAATTTGCTACCCTAGCACTGTGTTAAAAAATGATCGATAGGGGGTAGAGATGGAGAGAAACGAGAAATGGGTGACACGGTGAATCGAGAAATAATCAAATACTTTCTCAATATCTCCATGTCCCCATATCCCCGTGTCTCTGTGTCTTTGTAATAACTGCTTCTCGTAGACACCCTAATGACTGTTTATTGAAAAATAGGATGAGCTTCAAAACCAGGAAAATCCTCTTAATATATATCGGCGTTGATTGACATAGTGTGCTAGCGGTGGAAATTTAAACTAAATCGTGGGATTAATCACAAACAACAACGACTGTTCGTCTATTTCTGGAAACTCAACTTCCAGGGTATAAGTTGGGTTAAGTTGCTCACAGCCTAACTCTACATTTAAGTATCCCGAAGTCGAAGATGTTGTCATTGCTAAAGTGCCACTTCCCCGCAGCGTCAAAGTTCCTTTAACAGGTAACTCAGCTTGAACAAGCAACTTCGTAAATTTACTTAGAGACTGGTATTCTACTCTGATGTTCAAAGCACCAACACTGGTTAGCCATTGTCTTTCTACCACCGGACTGGTTGCTGAAAGTGGTAGAGTCAGATTTTCCAGCAGTTGTTTAGCTGCTAGCAAAGACAAAGCCATCTGTTGACGCGGTTGTAAATCTGAGTAATCGCTCTGAATCGCGGGCATTGTCTCCAGAGTACTGCCAGACCGATAGGTGCTTCTTAGCACCAATCCAGCTATGTCATTTAGTGCTTGAGACTCATTGGGAAAAAAGTTCTCCACCACTTGAACTAATTTTGCCCCCAACGGCACTGAAGATGTCACTAAAGCCTGACATTGTTCTAGCAATTGCTGGAAAACTCTTTCCGGTAAGCGAGTCGGCAAGGTCAACTTTGACTGTTGTACCATCCATCCCCAGCTAGGAACGAGTGTCATTGACGGCTGATCAACAAAATCAGGATATTCGATTAATTGTGTTTCCCAAGGAAACAACGGTGGGTGGTCTTGGGCTTGGATTTGTAACCGATGCTTAAGGACAGCTTGAAAACGATCTTGCACAGTAGGAATTTCTCCCAGTTGAAAGGTCTGGGGCGTTCCTCCCAATTTTGGCTCACTGCTTTTTGAAGCAGTGGCTTCCTTCAGGAGGTTTTTTACCCCGTCATTTTCCTCACATTCTACCGATTGCTCGTTATTTTTGACATCATCTGTCAATAACCAATCGAGACACCGGTGTTGTAAGGATTCTGAGTCACTATTCATGAGTAGATGCACCTGATCCGGAAACTAATGAGTTACGAATTTCCCAAGCTTGCTCAAGAATCTTAAACCATCGTTTTTGCAGTTGTGCCATTGACAGCCCTAAAGTTTTTGCTATTTTTTCATCAGCTTGTCCTTGTTGCTTCAACTCTAATAAAGACCGTTGCTTGTTGTCCAGCTGTGCTGTGTATACTTGCCATTGCTGAGGAGTTAAGCCCAAATTGGTGTGCAAAGATGCTTCCAGCCACTCGTGAACTAATTCCCAACGGTGCAACAGGGCAAACCGAATCAAATGATACTTAAAACGCTGCTGCAAATAATCTCTCTGACGAGGAGTTAAACCTAAAATCGACTCAATTTCCTGTGCTGATAAATCCTGGAGGCGGAGGGAAAAATAATCAGCGCAGTCAGATTGTTGTCGTTGTTCGAGATAATTCATTAATTCCGTGACAACAACAGAGCGCAAGGTGTCTTCTTCGGGTTCGGGTTCGGCTTGTGTTGCCATTGTGGAGCGCAATTGGTGAATTGCTGGTTCTTCCCAAGAACCGTCACCTTCATTATTGCTACCTTCTGCGGCTTGTTCTATATCTACGCTGGTTTCTGGGGGCTGCTGTTGGGAAAAAGTTTGCGCCCGCAGGATAATTAGCTGTTGCTGACGGCCTGGTAAGGGAATGCGTCGCTTGCCGTAGCGCTCGGTAAATGCCATATACTCGGACAATTCCAAGAGCGTCTGAGGGCGATAAATAGCACCGAGTTGATTTTCTCGCCGGAAAGCGTTCAACGCCTCCAGATAAAAACTCTGGAGGAAATCTTCAATTATCGTTAGCCGCCCTTGATAGCTCAATTGTCTCTGAGGAGGATTAATATATCGATAAATAATTGCACTCAGAGTACTGTGTAATTCGACTCTGCCCCGATTTGAACCCAACTGATAGTATCTGAGACACTGTTGCAGCCGATGCCGAGCCAAGGTCATCGCCGAGCTTTCTACAGATCCAGAAGCTTGGATACGTTTACTCTCATGACAAATCCGGTAGACTTCGGTGGTAATACGTGTTGCGACATCGTGACAATTCTGTTCCGAAGCTTTGGTTGACTGCTGAAACTCCTTGGACAGGAGTTGAAAGATCGCCTCCACGCCTGTAGAATTTTCTCCCAGAATAGTTGCAGATGGAATAGTTGCGGTTGCGGCTGAATTCATAGTCTCGGTTTTCAAAAGACCCTAACTTACTTAAATACAACCTGTAGGACTGTGGGTATTGGCTTTTTTGGTTTTACGTATAAGCTAAACGCAGGCCAATCCTATATTGAGGATGTGGCTGATTTTATTATTCCCAATTCTGATGGGATTGTTCACACTTGATAGATGTTATTGCCATTACCCAAGAGTCATATACAAGTCATTATGGATTTAGAAGCACAAATTCAATTGCTGATTGACAATGCACCCCGCGATGGTATGACACCACATCTTGTTACAGCAATTGCTCCTACCCTTAGAGCGATCGCTCAAAAATTACGCTACTCCCAGTACTATATTCTCCAAAATTCGGAGTCAAGCTGGGTTTTAACTACATTGAGCAATCGTGCTAACCCAGGATTGGAAAAACGTGTGATTTACGCTTTCCCTACCATACAGGATGTCTCTCTAATTTCCCCTGATGGGCTTGACCCTCAAATGCTAGCTAAAATTACTCCTGTCACCCATATTTTGTTCCAATTGGTGGCATTAGAACCCGTAGATAGTATCGTTTTTTTGGAGACGCCGGGTAAGACCACTCATACCGTCGAAGTTCGACGCACTGAACTAGAAAAACTCATGCAGAAACAGTTACGACAAAAGCGATCGCCTAAACAGATACCCCCTGATATTGCATAGAAAAAATTTGGATGTGGAGTTTTTTAGATACAACCCCACATCCAAAATTTTAAATCTCAAATTCTTTTAAAAAAGTTTTCTAAATCAGTGAAAAAAGAAATTTTTTCTTTCCGTTACACCATGCGACTAACTCAACTCTCGTGAAACCTAAAATTGATTAAAAAACAGTTCTCAGTGAACATTTTCCCATTTTAAAGTTTTAGTTTCCTAGTGAAGCAGAGTTTTATACTTAAAAACTTTCACATCAAAAAATATCTCATTCTTTATTGTGGGGTGTTTAGTAACCAAAAGCAGGCAAGTCTTTAGAGTGAGCGCTCAGTCGAACACTATCCACCCCACAAGTAGTAGTAATTTATTTTTTGGAAATCCCTAAGAACTTACAAATAAAAACCCCACTTTCTACCTGCTAAATAAGTGGATTAAATTAAAAATGAAACTACTTTAGTGTGTTAAAGCGTTAGCACAACACAACATTTCGGGTTTTCGGTGCGTTACGGAAGCCACAATACACCTACATCTAAATCTCCACTTTCTACCTGAGAACTGATAACTGATTTAATAGAGGCGACTCAGTGTGTACTCAGCTATGTTAATCAATGCCTGGTGGGATTCTGAGAATGGAAGAACTGCAAGATGTTCAATTGCCAACTTAGCATGGTGAGCAGCTAACTCTCGCGCCTGCTGTATACCTTGACTATCTTGAATCAGTGCTAGTGCTTGCTCTAAATCTCCTTCTTGAGCAAACTCTCGATCAATCAGCACTTCCAAAGATGGTTTTTCCGCCAAAGCAAATAAAACGGGTGCAGTCAGATTACCACTTTTGAGATCCGACCCCACTGGTTTACCTAAGGTATCTGTTGTACTGGTGAAATCTAAAATGTCATCGACAATTTGAAATGCTATACCAAAATGACGACCGTAGCTATACAGATGCTCAACAGTTTCTCGCGAGACTTCACTGAGTAAGCCAGCAGCTTTAGAACTGTTGGCGATTAACGAAGCTGTTTTGTAGTAACTCTTCTCAATGTACGTTTCAATAGAAGTACCAGCATCAAAACGATTTAGTCCCTGCTGAATCTCCCCAGTAGCCAGATCCATAATGACTTCTGAGAGCAGTTTCACTACTTCCAAATTGTCCAAGTTTGCTAAATACCAGGAAGATTGGGCAAAGAGAAAATCTCCTGCTAAGATGGCAATGCGGTTCCCGAACAAACTATGAACGGTAGGAACGCCTCGCCGCACGTCTGATTCATCTACCACATCGTCATGTACTAAGCTTGCTGTGTGAATCATTTCTGTAATCTCAGCAAGGCGGCGATGACGCGGTGTAATGTCTTGTTCTAACATTGTTGCCCGCGATATTAGCAGGACAATTGCTGGTCTGATACGCTTTCCCCCAGCTCCGAATAAATGTTCGGCTGCTGCAAACAGAATGGGGTGGCGATTTCCAACTAGCTGTTTTAGGTTATCTGCTAGTAGTTGCAGGTCTGCTTCCACAGGGGTAAACAGGGAGGTGGCTGGGGTCATGGATGGGCGGACTCTGACTTAGGTTACGAAAGTTTACATATCCTATACTCATTTTAAGATAACCCTGTGCCAGCGCAAAGTTTTCATCAGGTAATCCCGTTTTTATGAGTCTATGGGTGATAATTAAGGTTGCTGAGGTTTTTGTCAATAAGCAATTATGCTTAATTTGTGGCTACTCAAACTTTAAACTAACTTAAAACATGAATTCTCAGTACACGAGATAAATGTCAGATTAAATTGTGTTAAGTAGTTTCTCCTCTCACCTTTCTTGCCACAGTTAAAAAGATAATTTAAGCAATATTACTTATTGACAAAAAGGAAATGATTTAATTTAGTTGCCAATAGTAAGGCTAAATTTCTCCAGATTGAGGTGTAGCTCTTCAAAAAATTTGAAATTTAGCAGCCGAATAAGCTCAAAATTCAGGGTCGTTGTGTTACGCTAAAATATAGTAATTTTAAATTTTGTAAGGTATTCGCACCCCAAAAGTTAAGTCAGCTACTAGTTGATTTTACGGATTTGGTGTTGTGAGTCTAAAAGAAATATTCGTCGGTGAGATTAAGGGAATAAATTCTTTAATTTTTCCTACGATAGGCAAAACTCCTGGTTTGGATCTGTGTGATATTCCTATGGGAAGCCGCTACACGTACTCAGCGCACGTAGAGCGCAAGCATTGCTCTTTTCCCAGCAGTTTGAGCAAAAATAAAGCAGATCGAGTAGACCGCTGAGAATCGTAGTTTTAGATTGCTAAACGGCAAGCTAACTGCTGTGGGATCTATGGTCTCCAAGAAGTCGCATTAGGTTATAAATTCTTTGTCCGTAGAGGATTTTATCTCTATAGGTAATTTTGCCATAGGAAACTACAGTCATCAAGAATGCACTTGCTTGGCTGAGGTTCTACTAATTTTATGGAATTTTATATTCGTTTAGAAGGGTGCTAGTAGAACAATGATTTACGGAAGTATACCTATGATGATTTTTATTTTAGCCTCTGGATATTTGTTCACAGTCTACCTGTTATTAGCATTGGCAAAGCGAACGGGTGCAAAGACTGTTCCTACAAGTTTCCCTTCATCTACCGAAGGAAAACACAAGCAGGAGATATCAGTTAATAGTCAATAGTCATTTGTCATTTGTCCTTCGTCCTTCGTCATTTGTTTCTATAAATGACTAAGGACTAAGGACTAATTAGTTTTATTGGAGTTGGGAAATAGCAATATCGGTGAAGGAAACCTCTTCAACCATTGGGGTATAGCCTAGCCACTGCACTCCTGACTGGGAAAACTGTTGCGGACAACCGCTGACGGCGAAGCGAGTTGGGAATGGTAGATGAGTATTTCTTAAGCCTAGTAAGTCTAGTTCTTGGGCACAAGCTGCCACAACATGAACAGCTGGATCGACCAACTGAACTTGAGAGGGGAGGAGCGATCGCAGTACTGGTGTAAGGTGGGGATAATGAGTACAGCCATGAACTAGGGTGTCAATTTCCTGCTCTAATAAAGGCTCTAGGTAGGCTCGTGCGACTTCCGCAGTGTAAGGATCGTGAATGCGGTTTTGCTCGATGAGTGGCACAAACTCTGGACATCCTACTTGCCAGACTTGGACATCAGGAGCAATTTCGAGAATAGCGTGCTTATAAGCATTACTCTTAGCTGTGGCTGGAGTGGCAATTACACCAATCCGCTTTCCTTGCTGCACCGCAGCTTTTGCACCCGGTAGGATTACTCCCAAAATAGGTATGCTGAATTCTTGACGTACGGTTTCTAGGGCTAAAGCAGAACTGGTGTTGCAAGCCATAATTACCATTTTTACCTGCTGCTGTTGTAGCCAGGTAATAATTTCACGTGTAAATCGTAAAATTTCTGCTTGTGAACGAATTCCGTAAGGAAGTCTAGCTGTATCCCCAAAGTAAACAATTGATTCATTGGGGAGTTGTCGATATATTTGTCGTAGTACTGTTAGCCCACCCACACCACTATCAAAGATGCCAATTGGGGCACGTTGGGGTTCTCGCTCGGAAAAATCGTCAAGATTCCCTTCAAAAATGGAAGATGAATACACAGGCAGATATATATTTAGGTTTTGGGATTTAAAATACAGAATTTAGCAGACAATCTCCAATTTGACCACTAAATTCTGCGCGTCAAAGAAGTTTAAATACACCTCTTTAATTAGTAATTTGTACTATATTACCTCTGCTGTAAGTATTTTAGAATGCCACGA
The DNA here is from genome assembly GCF_036918245.1 of Nostoc sp. Classification (GTDB taxonomy): domain Bacteria; phylum Cyanobacteriota; class Cyanobacteriia; order Cyanobacteriales; family Nostocaceae; genus Nostoc. Next base: position 82,821 of record NZ_JBALEF010000093.1, on the reverse strand, counting down.
GCGATCGCTTCTGCCATCCGATTTTGATATTCTGGTGTTCCCAATCTGGGATTATCCTCGTAACCAGTCATATAGCCTGTTTCTACCAAAATCGAAGGCATGGAGCTTTTCCTAAGAACATAGAATCTGGCTTTGCGGGTTCCCCGGTCTTTAATAGTGCCGATGTCCTGAAGAATGGTTTTACGAACTACTTCAGCCAGACCATAACCGCTCTCGTAATAATATACTTCTAAGCCATTGACATCAGGGCGATTATCAACGGAATTAGCGTGAATGCTGACAAACAAAGTCGCATTAACCCGCTTGGCAATATCTACCCGTCCCTGAAGTTCTACGAAAAAGTCGGCATCTCGCGTTAGTACCGCTTGTACACCATTTTGCTCTAAAATTGCTCCTACCCTTTTCCCAATAGGCAGAATTACATCCTTTTCTAAAAGTCCTCCTAGACCAGGGGCACCTGAGTCTTTTCCACCATGTCCTGGGTCAATAACTACTAGCAATTTCCCTCTGGGAGCCGAGGGGCGTGGCTGTGGCTGGGAGATTGGACGGGGATTATCTATGGGATTTGGTAATTGACCTTGGTCTGGCGATGGCAGGGGAGGTAAAGCAATGGGCGGTGTGATGCTGCTAGTAGAGCGTCGTAATTCTAAAGCTAAAAGCTGGTCGCCAACCTGGTTGAGTTCCCCAATTTGTACTCCGGCTGCTGGTTGAACTAAGATGGTGACAGTGTTGGATTCTTGTGGTTGCAGGCGTACTCGCAGAATCGGGCTATTAGGATTGAAAGTCGGGCCTGTGACTTTGGGAGCTAACTTAGCATTGTTGATAGTGATGCGGAATAGACCAGAGGTTCTATCCCAGCCTCCTGTAGCAGATAAAGTTTGGTCGGCTCGAATCAGCAGTTGTGTGCCATTATTAGCTAGTTGCACAGACTGAATGCTAGCAGTTGTGTTACTTGGTGCTATGGGACGTGGACTGTTATTTCCAGGCAGCTGGGCAACCCCACGACTGGGTAGAACCACAAAACCACCAGCACTGCTAGTGGTTGCTCGCCAATTTGGACTATTTTCATCTACTTGTAAAGTCAGGCGAACAACAGATGGGCTGGTTTGCAGCTGGGTGAACTGGATACGGCTAACACCATAGCGATTAATTGACAAATCTCGCTGCTCTAAACTTGGTGATAGAGTTGCGCCAGCAATGTCGATGTTAATTGCCTTCTGATCGTTGCTACGATTTACCTGAATCTGAGGATTACCACCATTGGTGCGGATAAAAAAACCATCACCAGTGACTTGTAAGTTCTCAATTTGAGTAACTTTGGCGACAACCATTCTGTTGTTAAGTGGATTTACAGAACCGCTTGTCACCACATTGTAAATATTCCTTGGGGGGAATGTTGGTGTAGATGTTCTGGGTGAAGTATCAGTGGCTATAGCTTGTTCTGGTTGCCCCTGAGTGTTTCTTGCGGGTACATTGTCGGCTTCTGGCGTAGGTAATTGCACTGTCCAGCGATCGCCAGTTGTACCCACAAATTGCACTCGTTTGGGGTCTAAACTATAACCAGGAGTCAGTTCAACCACAATGCGCGTTGTTTGTTCGTCAAACTGCCCAACACGGATCGAACGAATTGCACCGCCCACTTGTTGGGTTAGCTGCGGGCGGCCAAATGAGGTTCCTGGTAAATCAATTACTAGACGAGTCGGGTTAAAAATTAATTGTGCTTGGGGTTGAACATCCCCTTGAGTATTAATTTCCAGCCTGTTTTGATTAGCATCAAAACGCCAAGATTCAAGTCTCGCGGCCATTGCCGGCGACGATAGCATGAAGATGGTTCCAATAGTACTGGATAGTAACCAGCGTAATTTCACAGTCTTTTCTCCTGATTCATATTTATGGGAGCCGTCAATATCTCAACATATTGGCTAATCCTCACACCGTCACCGCGCACACTTGAGTTTTGCGCTGTTATTTAAGACACAGCTAATGGCGTAAAATATAGCACGCTCCTCTGATTTTGCCATGTCATTAGCCTATATAAATTTGACTGCAAATTTTAAATTTTAGATTCCCGATTTTAGTTTTCTGCCAGACTAGCGTCCTGCTACATTAATACCTGTTGTAGGTGATACAAATCCAAAATCCAAAATCGTTCGACTGAGCATAGCCGTACCCCTCCGGGGAAGCAAGTTACGCGTAGCGTTCCGCAGGAAAGTCTAAAATCCAAAATTTGTTGACTTGCAAAGTATCAAATGACAATAACAAAGAAGTCACTCCTATCCCGCCGCAAGAATACTTAAATTGTTTTACTACTAAATTGGATAAAAATGGTAAAGATTAGATGTACTTACTCAACAATTTTAAAATTTAGACTAAATTACTTATCTTCTCTTGAGATACTGAAGAACGCCACGAGCGATCGCTTCTGCCATTTGATTTTGGTAAGCTGAAGTTCTGAGCCTAGCCATATCCTGTCGACCAGTCATATAACCAGTTTCTACGAGAATGGAGGGCATAGAACTTTTTCTGAGAACATAAAATCTGGCTCGCCGCACTCCCCTGTCTTTGAGAGTACCAATACTTTGAAGAATGCTACTACGGACAATACGAGCTAGATTCAGTCCGCTGTCGTAATAATAGACTTCCAAGCCATTAACATCGGGACGACTCGCACCTGCTGAATTAGCGTGGATGCTCACAAATACATCAGCATTGGCTCGCTCTGCTAATTGCACGCGTCCCGGAAGGGTAACAAAATAGTCAGAATCCCGCGTCATAATTACTTGTACACCATTTCTCTGCAAAATCTCAGCAAGTCTCTTACCAATAGGCAAAATAACATCTTTTTCGCGCGCGCCTCCAATGCCAAGCGCTCCTGAGTCTTTACCACCATGTCCGGGGTCAATAATTACTACCACTCGCCCATTGGTAACTCGGCGCTGTGGTTGTGTTAGGGGTTGAGGATTTGGATTGTTTGGGTCTGGGAATGGCCCGCGGTTTGGCGGTGGTAGCCCAGGTAAAGCAAAGGGTGGCCTTCCGGGGAGGGTGACAACTCGCCGAGAACCTAGTATTGGTAGAGCCAAAAGCTGGTCGCCGATTTGCTGGGGTTGCCCAAGTTGCACTCCGCCTGCTGGTTGAATTAAAACAACCACTGTATTAGATGCTTGAGGTTGCAGACGTACCCGAAGAATTGGGCTATTGGGAGCAAAAGTAGGCCCTATAACTCTGGTAGCTAACTTGGCATTGGTAATTGTGACGCGGAAGATACCTGAGGATCTATCCCAGGTTCCCGTAGCAGATAAAGGTTGGTTGCCTCGAATTAGCAGTTGTTTGCCATTATCGGCAAGTTGCACAGACTCAATTGTTGCTGGCGAGTTATTGGTAGATGGTCTATTGGGAAAGGAAACGGCTTCTGACTGATTGTCCGAATTATTACTTCCAGGCAATCTGACAATCCGACTAGGTAGAACTATCAAACCACCATCGTTACTATTAGTTGCTCGCCAATCTGGGCTATTTTTATCTACCCGCAAAGTTAGGCGGACACCAGGAGGTTGGGTTTGCAATGAGGTGAATTCAACGCGGCTAATACCATGTTTGTTAACGGGTATATTCCTCTGCTGCGTCAGACGTGGTGATAAAGATGCACCAGAGATATCTACGAAGATGGTAGCGCGATCGCGGCTGCGAATTACCTGAATTGGAGGATTACCACCACTGGTACGAATGAACAACCCATCACCTGTTACCTGTAAGCTCTCAATTTGAGTTGCCCCTCGTGTAGTAGTGGCAACCCTTGAAATATTAGGTTGAGGTTCGGAATCTGGGGTAACAACAGTGTAAGCACTTCTGGGAGATGAGATAGGAGATGAGGCTACTCTATCGACTGCTGGCTTCGGTAATTGCACCGTCCAGCGATTGCCAGTTGTACCAACAAATTGCACTCGTTTGGGGTCTAAAGTGTAACCAGGAGTCAGTTCGACAACTATGCGTGTTGTATCTACATCAAACTGTCCAACACGGATTGAGCGAATTCCACCACCCACCTGTTGGGTTAACTGCGGACGACCAAATGTAGTTCCCGGCAAATCAATTACCAGCCGAGTTGGATTGAAAATTAATTGTGCTTGGGGTTGAACTGCTCCCACAGTATTAATTTCCAGCCTGTTTTGATTGGCATCAAAGCGCCAAGATTCAAGTCTCGCGGCCATTGCTGGCGACGATAGCATGAAGATAGTTCCAATAGTGCTGGGTAGTAACCAGTGTAATTTCACAGTCCTTTCTCCTAATTCACATTCATGGGAGCCGTCAATATCTCAACTCATTGGTAAATCATCACACCATCACCACCTCAACTTGACCTTTGAATCCCTTTTTTGATTTTTAAGCTGGAATTTAGACACACTTAAATCATTTATCAGGTTTCAAATTCAGTTTAAATCCCCATGCGAAACCTTCCACCTTTACAGGTAGAGAACTCTGACTCCCAATAAAGCTAGAAAACTGATAATTGATAGCTGTTTACTGATAAGTGTTTGTTCTTTGTTGCCATCGATGCACTGAGTAAATAATTCCCATTACTGTCAAACGATCTAGCAAGATTTATGGGTGTTACTCCCCAATTATCTGGAAATATTCAGATAAAGGCTCACAAGCCAAGGGAGACTAGAAATTAAGTAACATTCTGAATGCTGGTAGAAATTATAAACAAATGATTATTCTACAATCACACGAGACGGAGATTTGAGGATAGAAGTTTCCACTGCACAATTGGGAGCAGGGGAGCAGAGGAGCAGAGGAGAGAAAGAGCAATGTCCAATACTTCGACTTACCTCGGCTTCGCTCAGTACAAGTGCCCAATGCCCAATGCCCCATTCCCCATGCCCAATAATTAACGATCGCCAGAATCTGGAGTTACTCCCAAATTGCTGCTGTCATTTGATGCTGACACCCTCGATTGAGGTGGTTCAATTAGCAACGAAGTCCCAGAGGAACCGTCTAAAATTAGTTGCTCTGAGCTGCCGTCCACGGTTTTTGGATCTGGAAATACAAATCGTAATAAGGGAGGAGCTAAAAAGGTTGTCAAGATAACCATCATGATAATTGCTGCCCCTAATGGTTTGGAGAGAGCGCCACTGGCAGCGCCGACACCAGCAAACACTAACCCAACCTCGCCTCTAGGAATCATCCCCACACCGATCGCTAAACGGTTGATTCCCGGTTGACCAAACACGCTTAAGCCTGTGATTACTTTACCGAGAATGGCTACTGTAATCAGGAAAGTTGCCATAATTAGACCTTCACGATTGTCGGGAATTGCTGGGTTTAATACTCCTAAATCGGTTTTTGCCCCAACAGTCACAAAGAAAATTGGCACTAATATATCGGCAATGGGAAATACTTGCTTTTGCAGTTCTTTACGCTTATCTGTCTCTTCTAGGACTAAACCTGCTGCAAAAGCTCCCAGAATTGCTTCTAAGTGGATGACGGCAGCAAAGTATGCCATCGCAAAGGCGAAAATGAATGCTGGGATTACTAGTCCACCGCGTGTTTTGAGTTGATCAGCGATCGCTACAAAGGACTTATTAAAAACATTCCCTAGTAGGATTGCTCCCAAAATAAAACCAGTGGCGCTGATAATCAAATAAATGACTTTACTGACATCCACCACGCCGTCTTTAGCTAAACTGGCAACTACCGCTAAAACGATGATTCCCAGAACGTCATCAATTACCGCAGCACCCAAAATAATTTGCCCTTCTTTAGAATTGAGCCGCCCCAATTCTGACAGCACCTTGGAAGTCATGCCAATACTAGTAGCAGTCAAAGCCGCCCCTGCAAAAATTGCGGGTACAGCGCTAATACCAAACAAAGTCATCAGTCCCACAGTCCCAGCGGCAAAGGGTACTGCTACCCCAACTACTGCGACGACAGTGGCTTGGATACCAACTGCCATTAAATCTTTTAAATTCGACTCCAAGCCGATTTCAAACAGCAGAATAATCACACCCAATTCTGCCAAAACAGAAATGACCTCGGACTGGGCTGCAAACACCGCTGGAGCAGCTTCAGGCGTTAAACCAGCTGTGGTTTGAAGGAAGGACACAATCAAAGAATTAGAACTGTCTGTGCCGCCTTCTGGAAAGACTAAAAGATGGAAAACAGAGATGCCAACTACCACACCGCCAACGAGCTCGCCTAAGACAGGCGGCAAACCCACTTGGTTTGATAACTCTCCACCAACTTTGCTGGCGAGATAAATGACTACTAAGCTTAGTAGCACTGCTTCGACGACCATTGAACTGTCTGCGGCTTGTGTTGCGCCAGCCAGCAGAGGAAAAGAGAAGTTGATTGGTTCTAACAAATGCATTAGGTTCTCTGAAAATCCTTCTCTTTGATTCTGACGCGTTTCTGAAAAACATCCTATGAAGACATAATCCGAATTCAAAATGAATACAGTGTAAACGTTTCATTTACGCTGTGCAGTATTAGTGTATTTTTTTAGTTTCCAAAAATGTAACCATTTCAGCTTTTGACGATCGCAGTGTCAAAGTAAGAACATACAAATCGTATCTGGCGATCGCACTTGAGTTGTGAAAAACTTCTGGTGGCTGTTGAGTTTCAACGACCACCAGAAGATTGCTATATACGTTTATTCAAAACATCTGTGGATACTTTGAGGAGTGCAAATATTATGACTAGAGCCGCTTTACCCGGTTCTCAGTTTCCATCGGGAAACTTGTGGAAAATACTGCCTTTAGCAATGCTTTTATGTACAACTTTTGTACTACCTGCATTTGCACAAGAAAAAGATAAATTGTGGCGAACCCTTAGTGTCAGTGGTCGCGGAGTCGAAACAATTCCGACAACTCTGGCACAAGTCAGTTTAGGAGTGGAAATTCAGGGGAAAACAGCCCAAGAGGTACAACAAGAAGCCGCTCAGAGGTCATCAGCGGTGGTTGCGTTTCTCAAGAGCAAAAATGTTGAAAAATTACAAACCACTGGTATCCGGCTCAACCCAGTTTACAGCTATACCAATAATGTGCAGCGGATTACAGGCTATGCTGCCAATAACACTGTAAGTTTTAGAATTCCTGTTGAGCAAGCTGGGACATTATTGGATGATGCAGTCAAAGCCGGTGCGACACAAATTAACGGCATTAGTTTTGTTGCCAATGATCAAGCGATCGCAGCTGCTCAAAAACAAGCATTAAAAGAAGCTACTCAAGACGCACGGCAGCAAGCTGATGCCGTTTTCAGTGCTTTGGGTTTTAAATCCAAAGAAATAGTCAGCATTCAAGTTAATAATGCTAGTGCGCCTCCACCACCACCAATGTTTTTACGGGCTGAGGCTGCGAAATCAGCTGATGCTTCCACCCCTATTGTTGGTGGTGAACAAGAAGTAGAAGCATCGGTGACGTTGCAAATTAGTTATTAGTCATTTGTCATTAGTCCTCTCTTACAAAGTTCTGATCGCCGACTTTTGGCGCTCAGACTTTGCGCTTTGTCATTATGTAAAAACAAAGGACTAATTAATCAATGCCCAATGCTCAATTAAAAATGTTCTGAAGACATATCTCCTGTACCACCTTCTGCATCTCGCTTAGAGCCTAATAAATCCAGCTGATCTACTTGGATAACTGGGGATGATCGGTTTGCTCCTGTTTGGCGATCGCTCCATGTGTCAAACTTCAAAGAACCTTTGACAGCAATTTGCCTGCCTTTACGTACATAATTACCTGCCACCTCCGCCGTTTTTCCCCATAGTTCCAAATTAAACCAGTCGGTATGTTCACCTTCTTTTGTGCGACGATTAACAGCTAGTGTTAATTTACACTTCACACTACCAGACTCAAAATACTTAATCTCTGGGTCGCCGCCTACACGACCAATGAGGGTGACAACATTAATACTCATCGCGTTACCTTTCAGTACAAACGTACTTAGCAATTCTGACTTTCATCATAGCGAATTGTGAAAGACTTGAAAATAATGTGTTAAACAGTTAACAATATAATTGACTTGAAAATTTATACACTCTATTTGGAGTAAACACATAAAAGTATACGGATATACTAATCTAACCAGAGAATATCAAAAAGTACGGCGCTTGAGACATACTAAATATTTCTGGGAATCATATAAAAATATTGTCTAGTTTACTCAACTTAGGATACAAACATAATCGAATCAAGCACGATTAACTCTTACCGTTGTAGTCAAGAAGTATCGCACATAGGGGGCTTACAGACGCGTGGGTATTTTTAGGAACTTTCGCACTTCATGGGATATGGGTATCGACCTCGGTACTGCAAACACCCTGGTTTATGTATCTGGTAAAGGTATTGTGCTACAAGAACCTTCTGTAGTTGCTATCGATGTCAACGAAAAGGTTGCACTAGCAGTAGGAGAAGAAGCTAAAAAAATGCTCGGTCGCACACCGGGAAATGTGATTGCTCTGCGTCCTTTGCGGGATGGTGTAATCGCTGACTTTGATATAGCCGAGCTGATGCTGAAAAGCTTTATTCAGCGTGTAAATGAAGGTAAATCTTTGATTTTACCCCGGATTGTCATTGGTATTCCCAGTGGCGTCACAGGAGTAGAAAGGCGAGCGGTGATGGATGCAGCTCACCAAGCAGGAGCAAGAAAAGTTTATTTAATCGATGAACCTGTAGCTGCGGCCATTGGTGCAGGACTACCTGTTGCCGAAGCAACTGGCAACATGATCATCGATATTGGTGGTGGGACAACAGAAGTTGCAGTGCTGAGTCTTCAAGGTACGGTAATCAGCGAATCAGTACGCATTGCTGGAGATGAACTGACTGATGCGATCGTTCAGTATATTAAGAAAGTTCATAATTTAGTCATTGGTGAACGTACTGCCGAGGAAATCAAGATTCGGCTTGGTTCTGCCTATCCGACAAATGATGACAATGACGCCATGATGGAAGTCCGAGGCTTACATCTGCTTTCTGGTCTACCGCGAACTGTAACAATCAAAGCCCCAGAAATCCGTGAAAGTATGTTGGAACCGCTATCAGTAATTATAGAAGCTGTGAAGCGGACACTAGAACGTACACCGCCAGAACTGGCAGCAGACATTATTGACAGAGGTATTATGTTAGCTGGTGGCGGTGCTTTGCTTAAAGGCATAGATACCCTCATTAGCCATGAAACAGGGATTATTACCCATATTGCTGCCGATCCTTTGAGTTGTGTTGTGCTGGGAACAGGTCGTGTGTTAGAAAACTTTAAACAGTTGGAACGAGTTGTTACCGAAAGCTCTCGCAATATGTAGCAAAAAAATATCAGAATTGAGTTCTATTTGAGTTCTATTTGAGTTCTATTTGGGTTCTATATAAATAGAATCCAAGTAGAACTTAATTTATATAAGTATATACGGGTATATATGGTGACAATACGGCGTTGGTGGGATCATAAAGGGTTGCAAATTGGGTTGTTAGCTTTAGTACTTGGTAGTGCTTGGATATTGCGACAGACTCAAGCTGAACTAGTGCTTGAGACATACCAGGCAATTACCCGTCCATTAGAGATGTTGCAGTCAGGGCCAACTCCAGAAGAACGTCTTAGAGATGCCCGGATAATGGAATTGCAAACCCGTATAGTAGATTTGGAAAGTCAAAAGACGAAGTTACAAGATTTATTAGGCTATGTGGAAAAAGAGCCGCTGGCATCACGCCCAATTCCAGCACGGGTAGTAGGACGTAGTGCTGACCAGTGGTGGCAACAAGTTATGCTGAATCGCGGTGCGAGTGCAGGGATTCAGGAAGGCTTCATAGTTAAAGCAGAAGGCGGATTGGTGGGTTTGGTGGAGAGTGTAACTCCTAATACTAGCCGCGTGTTGTTAATCAGTGACCTCAAAAGTCAAGTGGGTGTATCGATTAGCCGCACAGCAGCTAAAGGCGTTTTGCGAGGAGATTCTTCTGCTGAAGCTGTATTGGAGTTTTATGAAAAAGTTCCAAATGTTAAAGTAGGAGATTTAGTTTCCACATCTACTTATAGTCAGAAATTTCCCTCTGGTTTGGCAGTAGGACGAATTAAGTCGCTGGATTTAAAGAAACTCCCAGCATCAGTGGCAAAAATTGAGCTTTTTCCGCCAATCCGCTCTCTCGATTGGGTAGCTGTTTATCCCAAGCCAGAAAACCAAGAGTCGGCAAATCAAGTACCGCAAAAGTCTAAGTAAATTCTTTGAAAAAATCCATAGAAAAATGAAGATTCCTGCATTTGGTGGTAGCAGGCAGAAAAAGCCAAAATCGTCAGAGCGAAAATCGAAATTCCGAATCCAGCCGCTTGCTCGTTGGCATCCCGGTATACGTCAGTTGTTGGGTTGGATAGTGACGGCTAGTTCTGTACTGTTATGTTTACTATTATTACCAACCCGATTCCCAGGTATGGAATTGTTGGGAATTGGCCCTAACTGGCTATTAATTTGGGTGGTAGCTTGGAGTGTGAAGCGCACGGTGTTTGCCGGAGCATTGGCAGGTATAGTTTTGGGGCTACTTCAAGATTCAATGACATCACCTAATCCGACTCATGCCATCAGTTTAGGTATAGTGGGGGCTTTAACTGGTCTGCTCCAGAAACAGCGTTTTATCGAAGAAGATTTTATTTCGATTGCTGTAATTGTCTTTGTTTTGGCAGTTTTGGCAGAAACTATCTTTGGGTTGCAATTAACTTTGCTCGGCAATGAGCGCAAGGTGACAGATATTTGGACATATTACCAGCGCGTCGCTCTTGCCTCTGCCATTCTGAGTAGTCTGTGGGCACCTGTGGTCTATTATCCGTTGAATCTTTGGTGGCAACGGATGAAATTGTTGGAGCAATAGTAAAGGGAGTTAGAGACGCGATTAATCGCGTCTGTACAAGAGTTAGGAGTAAAGATGCGATTAATCGCGTCTGTACAAGAGTTAGGAGTTAGGAAGGGGATAGGTTACAGGTGACAGTCAAGAAAATTATCTTCTGTACCCTGTAACCTAAATCTTTATGGAATTTGGGCAACCTCTGGCAATATGGATTCAAGCTACAGTGAAACTGTAAGTGTGAATATTACAGACTCATGTAAATTGAGACAGCCAATAATAGCGCCTAGATATTACTGTTTAATTATCAGAAGCAAAGCGCGATTCTCTTGTGGAGAGGCTGCGCGATTGCGTGCAGAATATTTACAGTATTGCCTAAAATTATGGATAATTCCCCAGTGGTCGCTCAAGCAGATGCATCCTTACCAAATTACACTCAGGAAAATACACCAATAGTGGAGTCAGCAGCTGGCTCGAATTCACCACCAAAAGAAAAGGTAGGAAGTGACTTTGACTCTCGCATGATGCTGCGGTGTTTGGAACTGGCTCGCCGCGCTTTAGGGCGGACTTCGCCAAATCCGCTCGTGGGAGCGGTAATTGTCAAGGATGGCGAGATTGTCGGCGAAGGATTTCATCCTCGTGCAGGTGAGCCTCATGCAGAAGTGTTTGCCTTAAAAGCAGCAGGCGATTGCTCTCGTGGTGCAACAATCTATGTCAGCCTCGAACCTTGCAATCACTACGGACGTACTCCCCCTTGTTCGGAAGGATTGATCGAAGCAGGGGTGGCAAAAGTAGTAGTGGGTATGGTTGACCCCAATCCACTGGTAGCTGGAGGTGGCATTGCCCGTTTACGAGCGGCGGGGATTGAAGTGTTGGTAGGAGTAGAAGAGGACGCTTGCCGTCAGCTAAATGAAGCTTTTGTGCATCGCATTCTCTATAAGCGACCTTTGGGAATTTTAAAATATGCTATGACTTTAGATGGCAAAATTGCTACTACCTCTGGTCATAGCGCTTGGGTGACAAGTCAAGAAGCCCGCAGTGAAGTACATCTAGTGCGGGCGGCTTCTGATGCCATAATTGTCGGCGGTAATACAGTCCGACAAGATAATCCTTACTTAACCAGCCATCAGGTGGGGGCACATAATCCTCTGCGGGTGGTGATGAGTCGCCATCTCAACTTACCGGCAAGTGCCCATCTGTGGCAAACTGCGGATGCTCCAACTTTGGTGTTGACACAGAAGGGTGCTAACCCCGATTTTCAAGAACTGTTGCTCAAACAGGGTGTGGAGGTGGTGGAATTAGCATCACTTACACCGGATAAGGCAATGGCGTACTTATATGAGCGAGGTTTTTGTAGCGTGCTGTGGGAGTGTGGTGGTACTTTAGCTGCTAGTGCGATCGCTCAAGGAGCAGTGCAAAAAGTTTTGGCATTTATTGCCCCGAAAATCATTGGTGGTAGTATTGCTCCCACACCAGTGGGCGATTTAGGTTTTACTACCATGACTGAGGCGTTGTCTTTAGAACGTGTTCGTTGGCGTGTAGTAGGCTCTGACTGCTTAGTGGAAGGTTATTTTTCCTCAAAAGCTAATAGTCAACAGTAATAACACTTGACGATCAATCTATTTATCTTGATTTTGCGTTGGCGTAGCCCGCCGTAGGCATCATGAACACTGGCGTTCATGGGCAAGATCGCGTATAAGGGCTAGCCGGGATTGAATGTAGTGGCATAGAAAGTCAGTTTCGTTAGAATCTAACAACACTTGCGTTTCGGTTTGTTTTACTAACCACTGCACCAAGCTAGCATCATCCAGTTGTAAGAGGAGCTTGGCTTGCGCGGTTTCAACCACTGACCAAAGCTGACGCATGATTGTAGGAGTCATCAGACCTCGATTGAATAATGAGCTATTAGCTGTCTTTAGATTACATAATTCCGATCGCAATTTACGACATGAATGTAGAAGCTGAGACAAGTATTATTAAAAACTTAATAATGGTATTTATAACTTTATGAAGATTAAGAATTTGAAACTCAGTTTGAAAATGCCTATGGAGAATTAGGCATGGGAAAGACAGGTTTTTATGGGTTGAGTTGTAAAATCTAAAAAACAAATACACTAATTCTAAAAATTGGGTTTTTGTATTTGGGAAGACTGAAATGATCTTGATTGTAGCCAAATAAAGTCAGTTTTTTAATCACTATGTTGAATACTGAGTCTGTCTTGTAGGATACAAAAGTTTAACTTTTGAGAATGGTGTTTACCAAAAAGTTAACACTGTTTGGCTGTAGATGGATTCACAAAATTATGTAAATCTGCATCCCAAATGCTGATGTAAATCAAATCACATTCTTGGCGGATAATCTGACCCTTGACTGAGCCATTTCTAAAACTAAAATTATCAGATTGGCGCTGTTGTACCTGTTTAAGTCCCTGCTTAATTTCTTCAGTGGCTTGCCCTGCTAACATTCCATTCAAGGTAGTCTCCATTACCTGTGGGTCTACCGATTGGGCAAAAGATACCTCAGTTTGACGTAGCGTTTTAGAATTACGATCAAATAAGTAGCCAAGCTCAATTTTGTTTGGCACTAGTTTGTAAACGACAGCACGAGTCTTGCCCCATGCGCCTCTTAAATCTTGATTTGGTTTGCCGAGGGTAGCTTCTACGATGTTTCTTGTTGTACCTGTAGGGAATGCGGGAACGCTTTGTCTGCTGGCAGTGGCAGCTAATTTACTGCGCGGCTTGTTTTGTGGTGTGGAACGCGCTTCTGGTGTGGGAACTGCACTTGCTTGATTTTCTGGTTCTGGCTGTGGCGTGGATGTTACTACGAGTGCTGGAGTCTCTGAAGTTATAGGCTCTTTTTCTGGCTGTGGTATGGGTACAACTGGGGAATTAGAGCTTGGTCGCTGTCGTGGTGATGAGCTAGAGATAACTGGAACTGGAGAAGTTTGGGAGGAAACGGACGGTTCGGTAGATGCAGAAGTCGGAAAAGATTCTGGCGATGGCGTGGGACTTGTGCCAATGGTTGTTTCTGGTTGTTGCTGACGAATGATGCTAGGAATTGCTACTGCACCAATCAAGCCGCCTATCAGCAAACTGCCAACAATTACAGCAGATTTTTGCCAGTTTCCAGGAGTGGAAGACCCTGGAATCGCAGAATTGTTTTGCAAAGAATATAATGGCTGAGTTTGTCGAGTCGATGCAGTGGGAGAAAAACTAACTGTGGAAGTATTTGCAGCTAACTCAGGAGGTATATTACTAACAGATTGCAGGGCATATAGCATTTTACTGGCAGTGCTGTAGCGATCGCCAGCATGAGGCTTAATTGCCTGATTAAGTACTGCCGCAAATTGGGAAGAGACATGAGGGGCGTGCTGCTGCCAAAGTATTTCCCCAGTTTTTAGATCGGTTAGCAATTCTTGCGGGTGTTTGCCAGTCAGCAGATAAAGTGCTGTTAAACCCAAGCTGTAGATATCAGTGGCGTAAACTGGGCGGCCAACGGCTTGTTCGCTGGGCATATATCCAGGCGTACCAATGACGAGCGATCGCGTGGGGTATCCTGGAGTATTCACCACTGAACGGATTGTTTCTTTGACTGCACCAAAATCAATCAAAACTGGATTGCCATCAACAGAACGCAGAATAATGTTATCTGGCTTGATATCCCGGTGAATAATGCCTTTACTGTGAACATAATCTAAGACTGAAAGCAGACTCAAGAGAATTTGCCGAACAGCAGTTTCACTCTCAAATCCTTTGGCTTCGACAATTTTCGTCAGCGTTTGACCGTGAATCCATTCTTGGACGAGGTAAAATTGTCCATTTTCAGAAAAGTAGGCGTAGAGTTTGGGAATTTGGTGACTACTTTCACCCAAATACTCCAAGGTTGCTGCTTCCCGTTCAAACCGTTGTTGGATAAGTTGGTAGGTTTGCGGGTCATTATTGGTTATCGGTTTTAGTTGCTTGATTACACAGCGACGGCGAGAAGGCATGTGGACATCTTCTGCTAGAAAGGTTTCACCAAACCCACCAGCGCCGATTACCTGGATAATTTGATAGCGATTGTTCAGCAGGGTTATTGTCATGAAAAACTATAAGCGTAGACACCCAGTGCGGAGCCGGAGACTTCCTCTCTTCTTTGGGCTTGTCGTCAGACATCGCCCTTTCCAAATGTACATCACATAAGCAAAGCCAGGGCAAATGGAATTTGCATCTACATAGGGAAAGTCTGCCTTAAGAAAAAATTGAGGGTTTAAAACCCAAGGAAGTAGGTAAAGCTTAGTAAAGACGAGGTTTCTGACCGCCAATTTAACTTTTAGCAAGTATATTTCTCTGTTTTGCTTACCAAGAGGAGGGAAAACAAAACGTAGCTTTGGCTATTTGGAGTTTTTATTTGTTAGGACTTACGCAAGAGTTATGGAATAACGAACCACAGAGGCACAGAGGACACGGAGAAATCAGAGTTTGAGAGATATTTTGCGTAAGTCCTGCCCTTATCCAGAACCCCTGTAGAGACATAGCATTGCTAAGTCTCTACATTCCTTCTTTTTCATTTTTATGTCTAATGCAAGCCGTCGCATTAACAATGCAAGCCATCGCATTAACAATGCAAGCCATCACATTAACAATGCAAGCCATCACATTAACAATGCAAGCCATCGCATTAATAATGCAAGCCATCACATTAACAATGCAAGCCATCGCATTAACAATGCAAGCCATCGCATTAACAATGCAAGCCATCGCATTAACAATGCAAGCCAACGCATTAACAATGCAGAGCTTTGCCAAATTTAATTCGCTACGAATGAATGAAATACTGTACTAAGTGAACTCTATAGTCTCAACAAACTCTAAAATACTTTCTTTGATGTCTTCAGCCTCTTCCTCAACAGAATCGGGAGTTTCACCGTTAATAAAGCTGTGCTGACTACTAACTATATACAAAAATTCCCCACTGATAAAGCTGAGCAAGCCTCGGTACGCATCTAATCTGATCGCAGTTCCATTATTTTCTTGCTTAGAAATTGTGGAACCTTTGGGCATATCAATTAACACGTAATAAGCGCCTCGCAAAGTATTTTCCAGATATTCGGTATACTCCACAGAAGCATCTGGTACATTGGCAAAAATCGCTTGGGGTACATACTTGTCTACTAAAATTGTTTGTAAATATTCTTCTTGTCCCACAGACTCCAATTCCTCTAACTGTTCTAAGGGGAAAGGATAATAATCGATTCTCAGTAAAGTACCGATGTCATCAGAAAAGCCAACTACTCCTTCCTGGCTTTGAATTCTACCGCCTTGCTGCGGATCAACCGGAATCGGTACGGTAAAATTATTTAAAGGAGATTGATATGTCTGTTCGCTAAAATCTTCGATGACTACTGTTTCATCTTCATCGTCTGCATATTCTTCATCTTCTGCTTCTTTAAAGGCTGCAATTACCTCCTTGATGATTTCCTCTGCTTCTTCATCCTCAAGTTCTAAAGCTGCTTGTAGCTTTTTCAGGTAGACTTGTTTCGGTTTAGGAATGGCGAGTTCATCGTCTAAAAGCACTATTACCCCAGCAGCAAAACCATCTAGCACTAATTCATCTGAGAGAGATACTTTGGCGGCATTAAACAGGGGCCCAATTCCTTCTTCTTCTGCAATGGAGATTAGTCTATCAACTATTTCTGCAATTTCATCTTCTGAGTATTCCTCAAAAACCTCGAATTCCCAGAGGATACCCGCTAAACTTTCTGCATCTACCTCTTCAATAAATGAATCAGCGATCGCAGTCACAGTTGCGATCGCCGCCACCGCTTCCTCTGGACTTAGTGATTCCTGTGATGTCTTTGGTGAGTTAAAAACCTTGTCATATTTGGTCATAATTGCTACCTAAATTAATTCCTTGATAGTAATAACAGATTGAAAGTGACAATGGTCAGTTTACCAATGGAGCGAATCTTCTAGAGAAAAAGTTGGCTTATACATGGTTGACTCAGTATTGCTCAGGTGTAACAAAACCTTATTGACAACTCATTTTCCCGCAGTTGAGGTGTTCTAAAATTTGTTGTGGAATATACACTTAAACACGAGCTAGGCTCAATATTTACCGCAAGTCAACTTAATTAAATATTGTAAATTTTTGTGAGCGAGCAATTATCGTTAATAGCTCCTATGTTCCTTTATTTTTATCCTCTAGCAAATGAATTATATCTATCGATAGAATTATAAACTAGCTAGCGATAGATACCTACACCGTGGGCAGGATGTCACAATACCAAAGTTTGTAGTAGCACACAATACTCGAAACGTTGTAGTGTTGGTTCTACAAGTCTGAATTACAGGAAATTTTGAGTTTTTTATGGTACAGACCCCACCATCCCAGTTTTCACCAGATCAATATAAAGTAGATCCTGCAAAGGAAAACATAGAAGCTCTTATACAAGAACCGCAGTTAGATATTGAGATTGCTCTAGAGTTTCTTTACACCAGAGATATTGAGTTTCGTCAGGAAACAATTTATTTTCTCGTAGTCGATCGCTTTTATGATGGCGATCCAGATAACAGCGAAGGTGAAAACTCAGAACTGTACGATCCGAATAGACAAGATTGGGGTAAGTATTGGGGTGGCGACTTGCAAGGTGTCATCGATAAATTAGATTATCTGAAAAACATGGGAGTTACTGCCCTTTGGCTAACTCCACTGTTCGAGCAGGTTGAAGAGTTATTTGTTGGCAATGCAGCAATACATGGCTATTGGACAAAAGACTTTAAACGGCTTAATCCTCGATACATTGCTGACGGAGATAGCCCTTCTTTAAACGCTACTCAAGAAGAAAAAAATACAACTTTTGATCGGTTAATTACAGAACTGCACAAGCGCAATATGAAGCTAGTGCTAGATATTGTTTGCAACCATAGTACACCTGATACCAGCGGTAGTAAAGGTGAATTGTATGATGATGGCGTCAAAATTGCTGACTTCAATGATGATGCTAATAATTGGTATCACCACTATGGTGAAGTGCAAAACTGGGAAGACGATTGGCAAGTACAGAACTGTGAACTATCTGGTCTAGCAACCTTCAATGAAAATAATACTGAATATCGGGAGTATATTAAGTCAGCAATTAAACAATGGCTAGACCGGGGTGTAGATGCACTGCGGGTGGATACTGTCAAGCACATGCCGATTTGGTTTTGGCAAGAATTCACTGGCGATATGAGCAATCACAAACCAGATGTATTTATTTTTGGTGAGTGGATTTACAGTAATCCTAGTGACGATCTCTCGGTGGAATTTGTTAACCACTCAGGCATGACACTTCTAGACTTTGGGTTGTGCGTGGCAATTCGAGCTGCACTGGGACAAGGTTCAGAAATGGGATTCCAAACAATTCAATATATTTTTGATCAGGATTATCGCTACAACGGGGCAACAGAGCTAGTTACCTTCATCGATAACCATGATATGTGCCGTTTCCAATCGCTGAACTCCGATCCAGCGATGCTGAAGGTTGCGATCGCCTTAATTATGACTTGTCGCGGTATTCCCTGCATCTATTACGGCACAGAACAGTATCTGCATAACGACACTGATGGCGGTAACGACCCGTATAACCGCCCAATGATGGAAAGTTGGGATACAGAGAGTGAGATTTATCGTTGCATCAGGCTGCTGTCTGGCTTACGACGACTGAATCCAGCCGTATCAATGGGTAGTCACTGGCAAAAATACTTAACACCCGATGTTTACTGCTATGTACGCCGCTATCGCGACTCTGTGTGTTTTGTAGCTTTAAATCGGGGAGGAGAAGTTACTTTACCAGAAGTAGAAACAGAATTGCCCGATGGAGAACATACCTGCGTGGTGACTCGCAACAAGTATGAGGTGAAAGATGGCAATATTTATGACCTAGTACTAGAAGAAAGGGGAGTGATTGTTTTCAGCCACGTTAGCGAACGCATAAAAGCACAAACAATTGTCCGCGTCCAACTTAATGGCGTGGAGACCAAACCGGGTGAAATCGTTGTAGTGACAGGAGATTGCCCAGAGTTAGGTAACTGGGATATCAGCAAAGCCTATCCCCTAGAGTATATCAACACCAATACTTGGTTTGCTGAGATTCCCTTTGATGAAAGTACTGGTCAGTTGATTGCTTATAAATATGCCATGTGGCGGGAAGGGCGATCGCCTCTGCGCGAAAATCTCGTAAATCGCCGCTGGGTGATTGCGAAAGAAGGTACTGTCAAATGGCGTGATACTTGGGCATCGGGACGCGAGTCTTAGAGTTTATAATTTGATATGATACCTGGACATAAGGAAGAGAATCGTAGAAATTTCAGATAAAAAATGAAGTGCAAAGGAGTAAAATTTTCATCCTTTGCACTTCATTTTTTGTGAATTGATAGCGCTTCTCGTATCCTACGGTCAGCCGCTACACGTCTATGTCTGTAATACTCTGATTTCTAAATGCTTCTTCAATATATTTTAGTTTCCAGTGATCTGAATCACACCATTTTGTGAGTAAAAATAGATAATATCAAGCAGATAAATACCTAATAACCCTTAAAAAGAGGGGCAAAGTTTTTAATACTTACCAAGTCATCTAAAAAAACGAGAAAAAGGTAAATAGTAATGTTCGACCTCTTAGTGAAAAATCAATTAACTGTTCCAAAAAAAATAAAGTTTAAAAATGAAATTTTGGCACGAGTTCAAGGTCGAAAGCCAGAAGCTTTAAATGAGGAAATCTATTTTTATAAAACTGAATTACTTCCCTATTTTATAAAATTGAGCCAACAGAATCCTGTTTTCAGTGTTACAGAGCAACTACGGCTTTTAGTGGGTGTTTGGACACCAATTTGGTCTACTATATCCTTTCATGAAAGTTTACCGAAAAGAATACAAGAGCAGTCCTTCCAAATTTTTCAGCATGATAGTTACTGTGCCAGTGTAGCTCGCTATATAATGGGAAAAGAGCCGTCTTTATCCCACAATTTTCAATCAAGATTACCAGCTTATGATTTCATGGTAATCCAGAAATATGGAGTTCAAAATGGTAAATGGTATCTTCAAAACATTGATAGATTTCAGGCTTTTAAAAATAGAGAAGTTCCTCTAACTTTAGAATCAGTCTACAACTGGTTTACTAATTTACTTAACAATAAAGTAAAACTGAATGCCTCAAAATTAGTTTTACCTAAAGCTTTCAAACTAGAAAATTCAGAGATAAATGATGCTAATGACTTTGAAAAAATGTCTTTAGCAACTTCTCAAGTATTTGAGCATTTATATATAGATAATGACTGGCGACTTGTCAAAACTCAAACAGATGCCTCACATTTACCTAGTTACACAATTTTTGTGAGGAGGCAATAAGGATAATAATTTATCTAAATCTAAAGCTTTTTTTAGATGCCAAGTAGAATAATTAATCTAAAAATAAGCCAAATCAAAAATTCTATTCTTTGTTGAAAAAATACTTTATTGAAGCTGTAAAAGGTAAGCTTTTTGATTTAGGTGGTTAGGCTTTGTTTATTGCTATTTGCTAGAATGACACCCAGAGGTTTGATAGCAGGAAAACTGAGTCAGCCAAAATGTTGCTGAAAACAAAGGAGTAACTATTGATGAGTAAAGCAACACTCTACAATCAGGACTTTCTGGTGTGGACACAACAACAGGCTGAGTACCTGAAGACAGGACGCTGGGCTGAGTTAGACGTTGAACATTTGGTAGAGGAACTAGAGGCTTTGGGTCGAAGTGAACAAAAGGAACTTGGAAGTTATTTACAGGTGCTTTTAATGCACTTACTCAAATGCCAATATCAACCAGAGCGAAAAACCAAAAGTTGGGTTAACACAATCTCAAACTGCCGAAATCAAATTCAAGATTGCTTGGAAGATACTCCCAGTTTGCAGCGCCTTCTAGAAGACTGGGAGTGGACACAAAAATATTATCGCCGCGCTCGTCGAGATGCCGCAAATGAGACTCAAAAGCCAATAGAAACTTTTCCCCTTGAGTGTCCTTTTACTATGGAACAAGTTCTTAATCCTGAATTCCTGTAAGTTAGACTGCTGAAACTCAGTAAGTAGGCATAATTAAACATAAAAAAAAATCCTAGTTCGTAGTGAGTGATTCATCGCTCAAAACAAGGATTATCAGCTTCCGCAAGCTGGGGGGACACTAGTGTCATTTAACATGGTGGGTGCGTAGCTAGCAAAAACCGCAGGCATCGCACATTCATCGCAAACTTATAATATTAGATGATATCTATCCACCTCTGACTTTTTATTGCGATAATTCCCAAGGGGGACGCGCTCTCCACTGGTCAGTTAAAGGGGGATAGATGACACTTAAGCGGTTGGTTTTATTTTTTGTGATGACGCCGATAGCAGTTCTGTTGGCAGTTTCGGCTTTATTCGGTAGTTGGCAAGAACCTCAATTTCAAAGTCGCCTGGAACTATACCAAACAAATATTGCTTTACAAGCTCAAGCTTGGCAATCAGAAGATAGCAGTGATGACAAACTCCAGGCGATTCAGGAAGCAATACTTGGTGAGCAACCGCTAGAAAGCGCTACAAAGCAGTATCAGGAGGCGCGTCAATCAGTTCAAGCTAATTTAGACAAAGTTAACAACAAACTTGCACAATTACGCTCTCAAGCTGAAATAACTCCTACGCCTCCGAAACCTCTACCGGATGCTCCTCCCACTATTAAGACCTCTAAACAGGGAGAGCAACAGTTACAGCAGTCTTTTAAGCAATTACAAAAATTACTGGCTGAATTAGACCTGCGCTTGGGAATTTTACAAGCACAGCAAGGACAGACGGATACAGCCTTCAAGACTTGGAGCGAATTACAACAACGCTCAGATATTAATCCAGGGTTTGGGGAAACCGCCGCTGTATTGACTGGCCTGTGGAGCAATCCTTCCCGTATCCTCCAAAATGCTCAAGAACCAATTCAAAAAAATTTAGAAGGTTGGTTTCGCTCTACTGCTTTGGTTAAGTTATACCAACTCCAGCAACGACAAGACGCGTTATCAGCAGTAAAAGCGGCACAACAAGAATCTTCTGCTCAAGCAGTGTTGAAATTAGCGGTTATTGGCACTATTCCCACTTTGGCAGCTTTAATTGGTCTAATACTGCTGATTTTATTATTTGCTCAACGCTTGTTGAAAGGAAAAGCCTCGTTATTAGCTCAAAATGCTGATATACCTTGGTCAACGCCTTGGGGTGGTGAAACGGTTTTGCAGGTTTTTATCATCGGCTTTTTCTTCATGGGGCAAATTTTTGTGCCCTTGGTAATATCGCTGCTACCCATCCCGCGTCCCATTGTGGATGTGCGACTTCAGGCGTTTTCTGTGTTGGTTAGTTACTTCTTGGTAGCATTAGGTGCGCTGTTAGTGCTGTATTTCTCTCTCAAGCGCTTTTTTCCACTACCAGAATTCTGGTTTCGCTTCCGTTTTCAAGATAACTGGTTTTTGTGGGGACTGGGAGGCTATTGCACAGCTTTACCTGTAGTTGTGGTGGTATCTTTGATTAATCAACAGCTATGGCAAGGACAGGGTGGGAGTAATCCTCTGTTGCAACTAGCGCTGGAAAGCCAAGATGGTGTAGCACTTGGCATATTTTTCTCCACAGCGGCGATCGCCGCTCCATTTTTTGAAGAAATCCTATTTCGCGGTTTTTTGTTACCCTCTCTAACTCGTTACTTACCCGTGTGGGGAGCGATTCTGATCAGTAGTTTGTTGTTTGCGATCGCTCACCTCAGCTTATCGGAAATTCTTCCCCTGACCGCATTGGGCATTGTGTTGGGAGTAGTTTACACGCGATCGCGCAATCTCCTTGCTCCTATGCTCCTCCACAGCCTCTGGAATAGTGGTACACTATTAAGCTTGTTCATTTTAGGCAGCAATTAATACAATATGGTACAGTTGCCGAAAACGAAAATATCTGATTTTATCTCCATAAGTAGAGACAATTTACTAGTGATAATTGGTTACAAGCATAAATACTAGCTGAAAACCCAATTAAGATAATGGCAAAAGCAAATTAAAGAATGCTATTAACATAGACAACAAACTATCTAGTTAAGCATTTATTCTCATTCGGATAGATTTTAGCCATTTCGAGATGTTAATTGTCTTCTTGAACCATTTTTAGCTGTCATGAATTGGAATGCAATTCCGGTTTGCGCTCATGAAAGTGGGGATCGGTAACTAAAAAGCGGTTAGTAAAGATATGGAAGATGCCTTTTGTGCTTCTATATTCCCACTAGCCACGCAGTTGTCTTGCCATTGGTGCAATGGCGTTTCACATCTGCTGGAAGCGATGTCTAGGACGGTCACTGAGCTTGTCGTAGCACTTCCCTACGGGACGCTACGCGAACGTGGAAGCAAGCTACGCGCATCTGTCTGCGACACGCTGTTCGCGTTCGTAGAGAAGTGCTGGCTACGCATACGCAAAAGAATCCGGAAATAATACTGATGGACTTGTAGAAAGTGGTGTTATGTAGCAGCTTTTGCTGATTATTTAAGATTGATTCTGCTCAAGATAAACGCCTGAGCTAAAAATCCGCAAAACTGCTGCACCAGGGTTTGCGATCGTCAAATCCACCAAAATTCATCAAGGAGTGCCAGACCGGCTTATACTGCAAGACATCTTGGCGTCTCCTCTGGAATAGAAGCACGCTGATTTTAATTATTTATCTTGAGACTTACTCATACTGAAAAAATTAAAAATCTATTTATTAAGCAAGTAAATGTATTTGCTTCCATTACAATAAAGACTTTATTTTTATACTCACTTATCAAGGAGCAGCACTTATATGGCAAATCTCAACCCAAGTCACCCTACCAAACAACTTCTAGCTGGTTACTGTGGCATCATTCTGGGAGCATTTGGGGTTCATAAGTTTATTCTAGGATACGCTTCGGAAGGCTTTATCATGTTAGTGATTTCTGTAGTTGGGGGTTCTTTCACCTACGGCGTTGCTTTGTTAATTATGCAACTTGTAGGTCTAATTGAAGGCATGATCTACTTAAATAAATCCCCTGAAGGATTTGTAAATACCTATTTTGCGAATAAGCAGGGCTGGTTCTAATGCAAGAATAGCCTTCTTACTGGAAGCAGATGGTAACACACGCTTCCAAGCTTAGGATTGCAGCAAAAGCGCAGGGATAAAGGCAGCGACAAAAGAAACATCCTTTTTCCCTTCCGCTTCACCCATTACCTTTAGCAGAAGTTATACAGCACTTCTACCTCCGATTATTTATTTTTATTGATATGCTCATTTTCAAACCTAAACAGCTTAACTGGGCAATGTTCTTCTTGTTAGGCTTAGGATATTTTAGTGTTATGTCTCATTTAGAAATCAACTATTTCTTAAAAAACCTGATTGCGATCGCACCAATACAGGTGGTAGCTATTATTTATGTCACTTATCGACGCTGGATTTGTCAACCCCCTGTAGGGGAATTAAAAATTCCAAATTTAAAATTCAAAATTCAGAACCCTACAGAAGATAAATCTGGGAACTGGGAACGTTGAATTAAAGTGCAGCGATAGTCTTGATGCTCAACGAAGTACGATAAAAAGGAGTCAGAATTCAGAATTTTGAATACTTTACCCATGTTCTTGCAGCGTCCCATAGATAAGGAATAGAGTTTTAAGGCGATAATCTTTGAATTCGCTTTCGCCCACAAGGGGCAAGATTTAAACCAATATTCATTACCCAGTCGTACTGAATTCTGACTCCTGAGTTCTGAATTCTTCTGATAAATTAATAATTTTAATATGGTTGAGATTGAGTCATAGTTGCATATTTCGCCTACGCTCGAATTAGAGACGCTTTTAGTCAGGCGTTGAATTTTTGTAGCGAATCTAAACACAAGCCATGCAACTTGTCCCGAAAACTAAGCCAGTCCTAGAACTTGACCCAATCCTAGAGAAGATTATTCTAGATGTTGGAGGTATGAAGTGTGCTGGGTGTGTGAACGCAGTAGAGCGACAGCTGACCCAACATCCAGGAGTCAAGAGTGCCTGTGTGAACCTGGCCACAGAGGTAGCAGTTGTAGAGTCAGAAGTTGGTGCAATAGATGCAGATGCACTAGCACAGCGATTAACAGCCGTTGGATTCCCGACTCAACCCCGAAAAGCTAATGGCACAGTAGCAGGCGAAATATCGACCTTACCAGACCCAGCAGAACGACAACGCCGAGAAATGCGTTCTTCTCTATGGCAGTTGGCGATCGCTGCGGTGTTGCTGATATTGTCGGGAAGTGGACATTTTGGTAATCTTGGTAGCTCAGTGCTGCCGGTGCTAAATAACATCTGGTTTCACTGTGGACTGGCGACAATAGCGTTGTTAATTCCCGGTCGCCCGATTTTAGTAGATGGCTGGCTGGGCTGGCGACGAAATGCGCCTAACATGAATACCCTGGTGGGATTAGGAACGCTGACAGCCTACATTGCTAGTTTAGTAGCGTTGCTTTTTCCCCAATTGGGTTGGGAGTGCTTCTTTGACGAACCAGTAATGATGCTGGGCTTTATTCTCTTAGGAAGGACATTAGAGCAACAAGCTAGAGGTCGCGCTGCTGCTGCATTTAGGAAATTACTAGCACTCCAGCCACTCTTAGCACGATTGATTGCCAACCCAGAGAAAGGCGGAATGGGTTCTTCTAGTGTTGAGATTCCTGCTGAACAGGTGCGTGTCGGTGAATGCTTACAAGTGCTGCCAGGTGATAAAATCCCCGTTGATGGTGAAGTGGTGGTTGGTCAAACAACGGTTGATGAGTCAATGCTAACTGGGGAAGCAGTGCCAGTAATCAAGCAACCAGGAGATATGGTGACAGGAGGGACACTAAACCAGTCAGGAGCGATCGCTATTCAGGCAACCCGGACTGGAAGTGATACAACTCTAGCTCAAATTGTCGCCCTAGTAGAAGCCGCCCAAACTCGGAAAGCGCCAGTACAGAAATTAGCAGATACAGTAGCTGGTTACTTTACCTACGGGGTACTAACAGCATCTGTATTGACATTTGTCTTTTGGTACTTTTTTGGTACTCACATTTGGACTGATATTACCATGTCTGGTGGCATGGAAATGATGAACCACGCTACACATGAAGCCCCCCACTCAACACTCAGCACTCAGCACAGGCTAAACCCTAGCTATCCGCTAACAGCACTCCTAATCAGCTTAAAACTAGCGATCGCAGTTATGGTAGTCGCCTGTCCCTGTGCTTTGGGACTTGCCACACCAACAGCCATTCTTGTCGGAACTGCTATGGGCGCAGAACGAGGTTTGTTAATCAAAGGTGGCGACGTTTTAGAAAGAGTACACCAGTTAGACACCGTAGTATTTGATAAAACTGGCACTCTCACCACAGGTAATCCCATCGTCACAGATTGTCTGTTAATTGAGGAAATAGGGAATGGGAAGTGGGGAGTAGGGAGTAGTGAATCTCAGTCCCTAATCCAACTAGCAGCAGCCGTAGAAAGCGGTACTCACCATCCCCTAGCAAAAGCGATTCAGCAAGAAGCACAGCAGCAACAGTTATCTATTCCAGAGGCTGTAGACTTTCACACGGAACCAGGGCTAGGGGTATCTGCTGTGGTAGAGGGCACAGTTGTATTGTTGGGTAACTGGGAATGGTTGAGTTGGCACGGCATTGTCATTAACGAAACCGCACAACAGGTAGCACAGGATTTGGCAACAAATGGTAAAACAGTCGTTTGTGTAGCAATTGGAGGAGCTTTAGCCGGACTAATTGGTGTTTCTGATACCCTCAGATCGGATGCTCGCTCCACTATAGACAAGTTGCGTCAGATGGGCTTACGAGTAATGTTGCTCAGTGGCGATCGCAAAGAAGCAGCTAGCGCCATAGCCAAACAATTAGGATTAGATAGTGCTGATGTAATAGCAGGTGTTCCCCCAGCTAAAAAAGCAGCTGCAATCCAGTCTCTCCAGTTAGAAGGGACAAGGGGACAAGGAGACAAGGAGACAAAGAAAACTCAGCACTCAGTTGTGGCAATGGTAGGAGATGGAATCAACGATGCTCCAGCTTTATCCCAAGCAGATGTAGGAATTGCTTTACACTCCGGGACAGATGTGGCGATGGAAACTGCTGAAATTATCCTAATGCGCGATCGCCTAAACGATGTCGTCGAATCTATTCAGCTTAGTCGCGCTACCTTCAACAAAATCCGCCAAAATTTATTCTGGGCTTTTGCATATAATACACTTGGCATTCCTTTAGCAGCAGGTGTTTTATTCCCTAGTCTGGGTTTTGTGCTTAACCCATCTGGTGCTGCTGCATTAATGGCTTTTAGCTCTGTTAGCGTCGTTACCAACTCAATATTATTACGGCGATTCGCTCATCGTCTGTAGAATACTGCTTTACACATCCAATTTGCCACCACAAATCTTGGGTTATCAAAACAGAATTCAGGAGTCAGTCGTCAGAATACAACAAGGGTATTCTGACCGAAAAACCAGCAGAGGGATATAGCAGTTCCCGACCTGGTTAGGTCATTTTCAAAGCTACTAACCTTGGTAAACAAGATTTGGGTGTACCTCAGTTGCTTAGGAAACGCTATAACCGGCTTTAAGATCCCCACCAAATTTTTAATTTGGTGGTCAAGTTTCGTAGTGGCAAGTCTAAATCCTCTACCGATTCATTCAAAATTCTGAATTCTTCTTCAATCCCATATAAAGTTAAACTGAGTCGGTATTCAAGTTTTATCAGTTCACAAAGCTTTTTAAGACACTTACCAAAGCTATCATAGCTACTGGAGTAGAAGGGCCATGTTCTACTCTTTCAAGGTATTATGCAATTTTAAAGCTTATTTAGATTAGCACCACAGACTGATGGTGCGCGAAAATGGCAAGATACGATACAAAACAAATCTTAATCAATTACAGTTCCACCGATTTGTCAATGGCAGCACAAACCAATGAAAACCATCTACTGATTATTGAAGACGATCAAGGTCGCAAAGAATTTTCTCTGGAGCACCCCGTCTACTCTATTGGTAGAGACCGCGAATGTAATATCCGTTTAATGTCGCAGTTTGTCTCCCGCCGCCATGCCACATTAGTGAGATTGCCACGAGAGCATAATAGTCATAGCTACTATTACCGGATTGTAGATGGCGATGCCAAAGGTAAACCTAGTTCCAACGGCTTGATGATTAATGGACGCAAGATACCAGCCCACGATCTTAGAAATGAAGACGAGATCGTTTTTGGGCCTCAAGTACGTGCCATTTATTACCTTTTAAGAAATACTCAGCGTTTAGGACAAACGGATTCGAGTGAGTACGACATTACACTAATAAACCCTGGTATGGCGGAGGATTTAGAGGAGTAGGATAGTGAATTATAACTACCAATTACAGTCTGACACTTCCACGGCTTCAAACCGTGGGAGTATCAATTAAATCACCAAAGCTATCCTGCAATACTTTCAATCAAATGCCAATGACGGCTACTTTCAATAGATTGCTTGATTAACTCAAACATTTGTCGGCAGTAATTATCTAGGTGAATTGGTAGTTCTTCATTTTTAATCACAATACTCATCCGGGTTTCTGTTTCAGTAGATTTTGATTTATCAATCAGTACTTCTACTGTTATTAATTTAGGAAAAGGAACATTTCCAGGAACCTCACGACCGATAATATATTCGGGCGTGTGATATTGAATATCCAACTGACAGTCCTGTAGAAGTTCTACAAGTAACGGCAACAGATGGTTACTAGCAACAGAAACAATAAATGAACAGGTATAGCGAGCCATAATAGCCCCAAGCCTTGCAACACTCTGTCCATCCTATAATACCGAAGTATCTAAATATAAAGTCATTAAAAAATCAAAGTTTTTGAGAGCAGGTACTACCAGATATCCAGATATACAGTCAAACTTCTTCTATCAACAAGGAAAGTGCCGTAAGCTGAAAGTTTGATCAAAAACTTTACAATAAAGGTTTGGCTGAGGTAGAAAATGAAAGTCGCAATTACTGGAGCAACAGGATTTGTTGGTAGTCGTTTGATACAACGATTACACGGTGAAGGTCATAAAATAGTAGTATTAACTCGGAATACCACTTTTGCTCAAAAGGTTTTTCCATCTGAGGCTTTGCCTAATGTAGAAATTGTTGCCTATACACCAAATGCATCTGGTTCTTGGCAAAGTGCGATCGCTAATTGTGATGGCGTAGTTAATTTGGCAGGAGAACCTATTGGTGAGGGACGCTGGACACCAGAACGGAAACAACAAATCCTCAATAGCCGAAAGTTAGGTACACAAAAAATAGTTGAAGCAATAGCCAACGCTAACTCCAAACCATCTGTATTAATTAACGCTTCAGCTATTGGCTACTACGGCACCAGTCAAACTGCTACCTTTGATGAAACCAGTCTATCTGGTAACGATTTTCTCGCTCAAGTCTGCCAAGCCTGGGAAGCTGAAGCGAGAAAGGTAAAAGATGCTGGTGTGCGACTGGTAATTTTGCGTTTTGGGATTGTCCTGGGTAATGGTGGTGCTTTGGGTAAAATGATTCCACCTTTCAAACTCTTTGCTGGCGGGCCTATTGGCAGTGGTCGGCAGTGGTTCTCATGGATTCACGTAGACGATTTAGTTAACCTGATTTTGCAAGCTTTAACTAAACCGGAAATAGAAGGTGTATATAATGCCACTGCCCCTAATCCAGTTCGGATGGCAGATTTAAGCCAAACTTTGGGACAAGTGATGAATCGTCCTTCTTGGTTGCCTGTTCCTGCTTTTGCGATCGAAGCCCTTTTAGGAGACGGGGCGATAGTAGTTTTAGAAGGTCAGCAAGTTATTCCAAAACGCACCGTGCAAACAGGCTTTGAGTACAAATATCCTAATTTGCAATCGGCGTTAACACAAATTCTTAAATAGATTCAAAGGGACTGGGTACTGGGTACTGGGGATTGGGGACAAAAGCAGAGGGGCGCAGGGGCAAAGAAGCGTAGGGGAAAGACTTACTGCAATCTTCCTTCCCCTCTGCTCCCCTGCTTTTTTTCCAGTCCCCAGTCCCCAGTCCCTAATCCCCAGTACCCAGTCCCTTGACTATTGACTAGAAAGAAATTTTTTGGAAACCCAACTGATAATACCGCTGAGAATGGCACCGCCCATGAGGATGCCAATTGCTGGGTTAAACAAGGGTTGCCACAGTTGATGCCACAAATCCAAACCCAGGTTTACTCCTGCGGCATCACCGATCGCAGCGATCGCTAACCAGCCAAAGCCAAACAAAACCAAAAAAACATCAGCGACTAAAACCATGTTTAGCCAATTTAACAATTTATCTTTCATGATTGGATTGGGTATTGGGTATTGGGTATTGGGTATTGGGCAAAACAGTTCCTCGGCAAGCGAGTAAATAAGTGAGATTCCCCACTCAGCACTCAGCACTCAGCACTCAGCACTCCTGAAGGGCATTGGGAAGAGACAACCTAGAGAGTTACTTCAATAAATTCTCCTTTCTCTTCGTTGTCCCTAAGCCCCAGTTCCCATCCTCTACTTTTCAAACAGCCAATTTTTGACTTTTGTTAAACTTTGCCAATCTGGTTTTCTACTTAAACCGTCCTCAATACTATTTTTTATTTCATCACTCCATTCTTCATTGACAAAAATCAACTGCTGTGCTATATCAATATGTTCCCGTAAACCTTTTTGCTTTGTTTCCAGCATTGCTAAGGCGAGATTGATTCTAGCCTGGGGATCTTGTGGATTTAATTTGACTGCCTTCTGTCCAGCTTTGTAAGCCAAATTGGGTTTGTTATCGAGTAGATACAACCACGCTAAACAAACCCAAGCTGCACTAGTTTTAGGAGCGCGATCGCACACTTCTTTAAACACAGGGATTAAAGATTCTACTGATTCTCCTGCTTTATAGCGTTCTAAACCTGTATCAAACAGGGATTCAACTGTTTGAGTCATATTAAATTAATCATGAGTCATTAGTCATTGGTGAGTCAGTGCGGTCTTGGGGGTTTCCCCCATGAGCAACTGGCGAACCCGAAGGGTCATTTGTCATTTGTCTTTCGTCCAATAACCAGGGACAAATGACAACTGACAATATTACACCCCAAATGACTTGCCGCAACCACAAGTTTGATTAGCATTGGGGTTAGTAAACTGGAAACCACCGCCAATCATGGCATCGCTGTAATCGAGCATCAAACCGTAGAGATATAACAGACTCTTGCGATCGCTGACAATTTTGAAGCCATCATAGTCAAAAACTTCATCATGAGGGGCGATCTTGCTAGTGTCTTCAAAGTCCATCATGTAAGACATCCCAGAACACCCACCCTGACGCACTCCTACCCGTAAGCACAAGTCTGTGCCTTGCTTGTCCCGGAGGGATTTTACCTGGTGCAATGCGGCTTCGCTCAACAGAATTCCGCGTTGTTGAGCTTCAATTGCTTGTGTCATCTGCTTTTCAACTCCTTAATTAGTACAAGCGTTACCCTATATCGGCTTGTTAATGCTTCTGGGTTGCTCTTGGTGTTTTTGTATTCATTCTAGCGGCTTAGATGTTACTAGATGCCAAATTGTAAACACTCCGTCAAAAGTAGCCAAAGATTTCTATTCTAGAATTGAGAGACTCAGTGTGTTTATACATTCGGTATTCTTAAAATTCAAGCTTTGCGGCAGCCTGAGAAGCAACCACCCTTCAGGTGCAGCCATAAAAATTTAATCGAGGCTAGCTAGCCCCCAAAGTTTACTTCCAAATTGCTTCTTTTGATCTCTATGACAAGTTTTAATCGCTCTACCAGTCGTCGGTTGAAGAAATTAACTCAAATTCCTTCTGTATGGGAGGGCGATCGCCGTCCGTTGTCATCACCAAACCAGCAGTCAGATTCAGAGGCAAAGGGAGAATGCATTCTTTGGGTAGATTACTCCCAAGGTGTTGTTCGAGGAATGGACGTGGTAGCTTCAGATATTGGTCCCGAAGCAATAGTTCGCACCTTAATGCAAGCAATGGAGCATCCTCAAAGTCCGGCAAGACCTGCCAGACCCCAAAGAATTGTAGTCAAAGACCGCGAGATTCAATTTTACCTGCGGGGAGTGCTACAAGATTTGGATATCGCTATTGACTACGCACCAGAACTGCCTTTAATTGACGAACTATTTCGTGGATTCGCCGATATCCTCGATAGTCAAACCCCCGACTTACCCCCACAGTATGCGCAAATCCTGCGAGAGAAAGCATTTGCAATTTGGCAAGTAGCACCTTGGGAATTTTTGGAAGAACAGCAAATTTTGTCAATCGAAATTAATAAGTGGGATGTTGGCACACTTTACGCCTCAGTCATGGGAATGCTGGGAATGGAGTATGGAATTTTGTTTTATCGCTCAGAAGAGTCTTTAAAACAGTTTCGCGCCGCAGTTCTAACAGATGAAGAATCAACAGAGCATCTAGAAGAAGCGTTCCTCAAGCAAGATTGCTTGTTTCTCACTTTTGAGAGCGTTGACGACACTGATAAAGATGACGATGAAGAAGATGATTTGGCGGATCTGCCATTATCAGAAATTGACCCTACTTTTGGTAATATCCATCCTTTAGAAGGACTACGGTCTGTTTTGTATGACGAAGAAGCATTGGTAATCTTGGTTGCGATCGAAAGCCTGAGTCGCTTTATTCGCGATCACCGTCGCCAACTTCATGAAGATATCTTCCCTACTCTCAGCCGTCGCTATCGCATTTCTCTACCGCAGTCGGAAGAATCAACTAAATCAGTGCCTGTGACAGTCTCTACTATGCCGCAGCTAGCAGCAGAATTAGAGGAAATGACAGGCTTTGGTATTGACGATCGCGAGATTGACAACCTTGATTTTCAATCATTGCGAGATGACTTGATACCAGAAGATTCCTTCCTCAGCTTAGGTGTAGTGTCCTGGGAAATGTTGGATTCTCTACGAAAGGGGGTCAGCTACCACCAGGCTAGTGAAATCAAACAAGTGGGTGATGGTTTGCCGGTGATTTTAATTCAAACCTCCCGACCCAAGGCAAAGACTGTAATTGAAAGAATT
This sequence comes from Nostoc sp., assembly GCF_036918245.1. Taxonomy (GTDB): domain Bacteria; phylum Cyanobacteriota; class Cyanobacteriia; order Cyanobacteriales; family Nostocaceae; genus Nostoc. The sequence continues at coordinate 49,944 of NZ_JBALEF010000093.1, read as the reverse complement.
GAAGCAGCAGGCGGATTGAGAGCAATTTGCTTTAATCCAGGTGCCGATCCTTTTGATGGCGATCGCTACGACCTGGGTTTATTGCAAACTCAAAATGGCGAATTGTTCCTATTTGGTGAATTTTTAGATGAAGATCCGATTCATGTCGAAGCCCGAAAAAAATGGAATCAGCGGTGTAAAAATACTAAGGGCTACTGTGGTTTAATCATTGCCAAAGGACTAACGGGAGCCTCCCGTGGCAATCCTCAGTTAAAAGATATGATGGCTTTGTTTGAAGGGCGATCGCTTTCACCAACAAATTTAGGTATTGGCACTCTCCAACTTATGCCCCAACTTAAATTTGATTAATTGCATGAATTACTGCAATCCTGAATCTAAAATTATCGGTATGAGAAATTAAGTTGATGTGTATTTGATTGGCATATTGATTGAAACTGCATTTAAGAGAGGAAAAAGGGAGGGCTTTGTCTGTCTGTTAACGTTTATCCCTCCTATGCAGTCTTTTAACCGGAGGCAGAGCGTTTCTGGTTCCACTCAATCTTCGTCATCCGCGTACCTATCAGGGCGTGGCACTTTGTAATGAATATTCATGTATATGTCAATACTAATAGGCGTACCAATCTTGAAAGCTAACTTTATCTGAATTTCATGAAGTACCTGTATTTTTATAGTTTTCTAGTCTTTTTAGATGAACACTAATCAGTATAAATAACTACAAAATTTTAAAATATTGTCTACAATAGACTACTGGAATCAAACTTAACTGATGCACTTAGATATTGGAATCTTTTTTTTTAACAAGTTTTTGAGTTTAGCATCCTGTTATATATCAATATCATTAAGCAAAAGTTCAGATATATATCTTTTTCTTTGTAATTTTTTTATAAAGGAGAAAAAATAGCTTTGCTAGTGTCTAAATGAAGATTATTTAAAGCACGTAAATAATAGCTATAATAAACACACTGCCGAAAAAATTAAAATATACGATTCTTTTTATAGGTATACTTACCAAATAAAAAATAGTTGTAATTATAATTTTATTGACAGTATTTTATATCTTGGCTTAGATATGAGGAAAATATTTTATGGCAAAATTATAGTGCCCTACTTGGCTAAAAATAATTCACATAACCTCGATATAAATGAGTAGGAAAAATCGCAAAAAAATGCTGATTTTCAGGCAAGTTATATCGCTGGAAGGAAGATAAAATATGCCAAACTTTATTGCATTGTAACGATAAGCTATTATAAAAGCATGAAACAAAACTAAAATATTAGTATCAGCAACAGTCAAGTAACATCATATTTATAATGGATTAATTTCTCTGGGTAAAATTACAGATATTACTGTCAAAGTTTACCAAATAACTTGGCAATTTACCCTCAGTAGACTGAGTTTTGTCCTCTTTTTTTGTGGCTATTATATTGGCACTGAAAAGCAATCAGCTTGATCAAGGTAAGCCAAAATTCATAACAGTTCAAGTAGCTCTTAACTTCTTGGTTAGAGATGGGTGTTTATTTTAAAGCGATCGCTTATTTACCTATTTTCCAAGTCACTACTCACGCTCTGTATACACCACTCTAACCCACCTGTAAACCAGCATTTCAGCATGATTAATGATTCTGAAGCTTTATTTTTTGGTGTTCTAGCAGATGTTCTCCCCAAGTGGGTTTGACAAACTTGAGACAAGAGAGAAGGTCAAATGGTTTTAATGGAGAATAACTTTGGAAATCTTCATTGAATCAACAGTAGATGTCTCAAATTCCTTTATAAAATTTCATTGTTAGGCTTTACTCATGCTGTTAGTAGGGTGGTTATTATCTTCAAGAGCAACTATGTGCTATTTTATGTTGTCACAATAGTAACAAAGAAAGTATAATATTTTGATTTTTTTAGAAAATAATCAATCCTTTGACAAAACAAACATTTTTAATCTTAATGGTATTACTTGATTTCCTGATATAAATTCTGATAACCTTATCGGTTCCCTCTTTAAATTTAAGACTCTTTAGACCATCTAAAATACAGCAGATAGCATGATAGAGATGACTAACAAAAAATGGGCGGTAAAAAGGATCACCGTAAATCTGGCAACCCAAGAAGCGGAAAAGCTAGAAAAATATTGTCAACAAACAGGTAGACCTGCAACTGACGTGATTCGTGAATTGATTAGAAGTTTGCCTGTCTCTGATGACAACAAAGATGAAAATAAGTAAGAAGTTACTTTCACTACTTATCCAGAAAACTGCTTTGCCACCAAAAAAATATCTATGATCCTTTTGAGAGCCTGCCCCTATGGACAAAAGTTTGTCTAGATGATACAGACGCGATTTTATCGCGTCTGGTCATTTACCGGAACTAAAAAAAGTAATCAAAGAGGTTTTATTATCGATATTGGCAAGCATTAATATACTGCTGGAGTTGATATTAAGTAGCAAATTCCGACACCAACCCAGTTACAATCTGTAAAGAAACTGAAAAGGAACGACGGAATGCGTGTTGCAATCGTAGGTGCGGGACTGGCTGGGCTAGCAACCGCAGTAGATCTAGCTGATGCTGGTTGTGAAGTCGAGATTTTTGAGTCTCGTCCGTTTGTCGGTGGTAAAGTTGGCAGTTGGGTTGATGGAGATGGCAACCATCTAGAAATGGGGTTACATGTATTTTTCGGGTGCTACTATCAACTATTTGATTTAATGAAGAAAGTGGGGGTGTTAGAAAACTTACGCCTCAAGGAACATACCCACACTTTTATTAATAAAGGGGGGCGCACTGGTGCTTTAGATTTCCGTTTTCTTACAGGTGCGCCTTTCAATGGGTTAAAGGCATTTTTCACTACTTCCCAACTATCGTTGCAGGATAAATTGCAAAATGCGATCGCTTTGGGTACTAGTCCGATAGTTCGCGGATTGGTAGACTTTAATGGGGCGATGAAAACTATCCGCAATTTAGATAAAGTTAGCTTTGCCGATTGGTTTCGCAGTCATGGTGGGAGTAATGGCAGCATCAAGCGGATGTGGAACCCCATTGCTTACGCATTGGGATTTATTGATTGCGAAAATATGTCTGCCCGTTGTATGTTAACCATATTCCAGTTATTTGCAGTTAGAACTGAGGCTTCAGTTTTGCGAATGCTGGAAGGTTCTCCATCTGAATATTTACACAAGCCGATTCTGGAATATCTGGAAGCTAGAGGCACCAAAGTTTACACGCGCCGACAAGTTCGGGAAATTCAGTTTACTGAGTCAGCTGAACAAACCCGTGTAACTGGTATAGTAGTTGCCCAAGGTGATGCAGTAGAAACGATCGCTGCTGATGCTTATGTTTTTGCGTGTGATGTTCCAGGAATTCAACGCATCTTACCCCAGGAGTGGCGTAAGTGGTCAGAATTTGACAATATTTACAAACTGGATGCAGTGCCAGTGGCTACAGTGCAGTTACGCTTTGATGGTTGGGTAACAGAACTGAACGATGGAGAACAACGTAAACAGCTAAATCATGCGGCTGGAATCGATAATTTACTTTACACAGCCGATGCTGACTTTTCTTGTTTTGCCGATTTAGCGTTGACTAGCCCTGCTGATTATTATCGCCCAGGACAGGGGTCTTTGTTACAGTTAGTGCTGACACCGGGAGATCCGTTTATTGCACAAAGTAATGAAGCGATCGCACACCATGTCCTCAAGCAAGTGCATGAACTGTTTCCCTCGTCGCGGGAGCTAAATATGACTTGGTACAGCGTGGTAAAACTTGCTCAGTCTCTCTATCGAGAAGCGCCAGGGATGGATGCGTACCGTCCCAACCAAAAAACACCAGTAGATAATTTCTTCCTTGCAGGCAGTTATACTCAGCAAGACTACATCGACAGCATGGAAGGTGCTACTATTTCTGGACGACGTGCGGCAAAAGTGATTTTGGAGAGTTTAAAGAAATAACGAACTCCAAAGGGTGCAAAGAACGCAATCGCAAAGCATCTCGTAGAGAAGGAAAAAGAGAAATGCCAGACTGGTTAGAGCATACTGTGCAGGTAGAAGTAGAGGCTCCCATAGATTTAGTATGGAGCCTCTGGTCTGATTTAGAGCAAATGCCCCGGTGGATGAAGTGGATTGATTCGGTAAAAATTCCGCCAGATAATCCAGATATATCTCTTTGGAAATTAAAAACTGGCAGTCTAGAATTTAATTGGCAATCCCGAATTCTCAAAGTTATTCCCAACCAAATTATTCAATGGGAATCAGTTGATGGTTTGCCAAATCAGGGAGCGATTCGCTTTTACGATCGCCACAATTGTAGCATTGTGAAAATGACTATTTCCTACGCCATCCCCGGTATTATTGGCAAAATTATGGATAACTTGTTTTTGGGGCGGATAGTTGAATCAACGATTCAAGCTGATTTGGAAAGGTTTAAAGAATACGCTCTCAATGTTAAAGCTAATTGATATAGATAGCAAAAACAGGCAGTAGGAAACAAGCTGTAAAAGTTTCTTGCTGTCTGATGAGAAAATATGGATTTTTTAAAGGTTCCAGAAGGTGCGATGGGTAGAGGTATAGGTTAGTTGTAGCTTTGCTCAGTAAATGCAAACTCTAATTCTGAATAGTTTTGATAGTTAACACTACGCTGGATAACAGTATTTACACTTATTGAGTGTATAATTTCCAATCAACTCGTCGGTGTCATACCAGTAAAGCGAGATTTCTGTAGCGTCTGGAAAAAAGTGAATCGGGATATCATCATCTAAATTATAAATACCCCAGAACTCTTCTAAATTTGCCGATGCAAGCCCGTGAGAACCACGGAAATTATTTAGACCAACGAGATGTAATTCCCCACTTTCTGGATTGAGGATGTAGTTGTAGCCATCATTTACAAAATCTTGGTATTGCTGTATATTTCTTGATAATCTAGTTCTTGCAATTCTACGTTTTATAATGTTTGCAACTCTTGGATTTGACATATTAAGCATTGCTTACTGTTACAACAAAATTTCTAGTCCTTAACTATAAAAATTCTCTAAATTTAAAAAAACAGTAATAATACGTAAAAATCCTATTGAAATCAAAATAAACTCCCAGCGTGGAAATTGTACAGCATTAGTCACTAGCTACTAAGGTGCGTTAGGCGCAGCATTAATTACCACCTGCTAAAGTGCATTCACCTACCCTATTTACTATTGCTTCTGAAAGTGAATCACCGACAGCTTCGTAAGCAATAATTAGAAACTCTAAGCTTCAATTCTATTTGCGACAGCTAACTCGTAAGTGTGCCCATGAGTCCGCCAGCGTTGTTCTAAAAAATCAGGGAATCCTACTAAGTAGCAATCCTCTTCATCAGACCATTAAATAAGCATTTGGTATTTAAGTTTACTCATCTTGTTTTTTCCTCTACTTCCTCATCTGACATTTTGAACTTAGAGGGTTAAAAAACTACCAAGTTGGGTCGCTAAACAAATTAATCGTCAATTCCTCGCGTGGCGGTACTGGCGTGATACAAGCGCGGATGATCTCTCCATCCTCTAATTCGACGGTGCAAGCGTGACAAGACCCCATGAGACAACCGGTGGGAATAAATACCCCAGCCCGGTCTGCTACATCTAAAAGGGCTTCTCCCACTTCGGCATCTACTGTGACATTATCTGGTAAAAAGCGGACACGAACAATCATCAATGTTACGCATTTAATAGAGTTATCATTTGTCAGTAGTCCTTTGTCATTTGCAAATGACAAAGGACTACTGACAAATGACTAATGACATTTCAACGCATTTTAGCTTAAGACAAAAACTGACTTAAGTCTAAATGGCTTTCAACTTCAATGGCTAGAGAGTCCAAAATCTGCTCTCGCTGTTCCCGATAGTTAGCAACACCGGTGGGCAAAGATTTTAAACCCCGCTGTTGACGGAGGCGATTTAACCAAGCCCGTCGCCAAGGTCCATTGTCAAAAAGCCCGTGGAGGTAACTTCCCCACACTGATTGACAGCTATCCACTAACCCTAAATTAATATCGTCAAATAGGGCATGGTAGGATTGGGGATCTATGCCTTGCTGTTCGATGCGTGATCGCCCTTGGTGGATTTCAAAACCATTGACTGGTAAGCCTTGTTGTGGATAATTTGAGCTAACTTGGCGCTGGCGGGCGATTTTTTGTCCTGTAATTACAGTTCTGATTGGTAAAAGATTTAACCCTTGAAATCTCCCAGCTTGTCCCTCTATCCCTTCTGGATCGGCGATGATTTGACCGAGCATTTGATAGCCACCGCAGATACCTAAAACCGTTCCCCCAGAAGCAGCATAGTTTTGGATAGCTTCTGCCATACCACTTTTTTGCAGCAGTAGCAAGTCAGCAATTGTGGTCTTTGTACCTGGAATAATCACGGCATCAGGATGTCCCAAATCTTGCTTAGGACTTAAGTATTTCACTGAAACTGTACTTTCTGATTCCAGTGGGTCAAAGTCGGTAAAATTGGCAATTCTTGGTAAGCGGATGACGGCAATGTTGAGGTCAGTTTGGGCTTTATTCGAGGACGATTGACGTTCTAGCAGGTCAAGGGAGTCTTCTGCTGGAAACATTTCTTGTAAGTAGGGTATAACACCGATCACGGGGATCTTTGTGCGTTCTTCTAACCATTTTATCCCCGGATCTAAGAGCGATCGCTGCCCTCGAAACTTATTAATTACTATACCCTTAATTAAAGCGCGTTCATCTGGTTCCAATAGCTCTAATGTCCCAACAACATGGGCAAAAGCACCACCCCGGTCAATGTCAACTACTAACATAGTTGGTGCATTCAAATATTTTGCTACCCGCATATTGGTTAAGTCGCGGTGCTTGAGGTTAATTTCTGCTGGACTACCGGCACCTTCACAAACCACCAAGTCAAATTCTGTTCCTAAATGCTGTAGCGATTCTTCAATTGTCCGCCACCCCAGTTCAAAATATTGCTCGTAGTAATCTGAGGCACTCACTTTGCCTACAGACCTACCTTTGATAATTACTTGGGAGGTCATATCCCCTTGGGGTTTGAGTAAAATTGGGTTCATTTCTACCCAAGGCACGACTCCCGCAGCCCAAGCTTGCACGGCTTGAGCATAGCCAATTTCTCCACCACTGGCGGTGACATAAGCATTTAAAGCCATATTTTGACCTTTAAAGGGAGCCACTCGCCAACCACGCCGCGACAGAATGCGACAAATCGCTGTAGTTAAAAGTGATTTCCCTGCATGAGATGTTGTCCCCACTACCATAATTGATTTCATAGTTACTATCACTTAGTTTTTCAAGATACAGAGTTATTTTGAGGAGCGAACAACAGGGGAGCAGGGGCGAAAGTTGCAGTAAGTTTTTCCCCTCTGCCTCTCTGCGCCTTTGCACCTCTGGCTTTTGTGCCCAATGCCCAATGCCCAATGCCCAATGCCCAATGCCCAATGCCCAATGCCCAATGCCCAATGCCCAATGCCCAATGCCCAATGCCCAATGCCTAATGCCCACTATAACCATCACAAATTGCAGTTAGATGGTTATGGTAAAGACTTCATGAATAGATGTGATGTTTCCGTATATATTGTTCCCTTTGATTCCCTAATCCTAACTCTTAGGTTTTTATTCTAAAAGGGTATCCGTAACCAACGAATCACAGCATCATAAAAACGATCGCGCCATGAAGGAGTACGCCAATTTTTTCCCTGGTATTGTTCTACTAACTGGCGTCCCAAGGGAGTGAGACGAAAACTATCTGTAATTCCCTGACCATCGACCTCTCGGCGCAATACACCCACTTGAATCAACCAGCCCAAAGCGTTATCACAGGCTAATTCTGATAAAGGGTGTTTAGTATAGCCCTGCTTGAGTCCATTTTCTAGGGCGATCGCAGTTAATGACACACTCTGGTGTCCCATCACTTTAAATAAAGATACATTAAAAGGCGAACACACTAGCGATCGCTCGGCTCTTTCTACTGTGCTTTGGGGATAGACAAAAATATTTGGGTTTTGGGAATCAACAGCAGCCATTGTCTATGGGGATAAATTTTTCTTCTAATAAAGATTAATTTAATAATATATTTTTTCTTATAACAGATACCCCATTAAACCAAAATTAGTTACCTAAAATATACTTATACTATTTTTTAGTAATTATATTTAAACATTATAAATTAATGTAAAATTTCAAGTGCATCAACAATCTGAAACAGGAAAGGTTAATTATGCCTCTAGCAGTTGGTACGGATGCACCTGCATTTACCGCCAAAGATACAAACGGCAACACAGTCTCGCTATCTGATTTGAGGGGGAAGACGGTTGTTTTATATTTTTACCCCAAAGATGACACGCCAGGCTGCACCAAACAAGCCTGTAGTTTTCGGGATGCCCAGTCTCAATATCAAGGTAAAGATATTGTCATCTTGGGAGTCAGTGCAGATGATGAAGTTTCCCATCAAGCATTCACCCAAAAATATAATTTGAATTTTCCCCTACTGGCTGACAGCGATAAATCCCTCATCAAAGCTTTTGATGTGGATGGCGGCGGTTATGCCAAGCGCGTCACCTACGTAATTGACCCCAACGGCAAAATTACCCATGTTGACGCTAATGTAAATACCACCAACCATGCTAGCGATATTTTAGCTGCGGTTGGACTGTAGTTTTTTACCTGATAATTCAGGATTTTTTAAATAGTCTCAACCCCAAGCCTTTAGGACTTGGGGTTCTTTATTTGAATTCAGTTACCTGATGGTGGTGTCACCAATGGCGGCGTAACTGATGGTTGTGTAACTGTTGGCAAACTGAGGGTTGGTTGCTGTTGTTGACCTTGAATTAGTTTTTGTTGCCTTGCTTTAAAGGCTGCTGCTGCTGAGTTTAGTTCTTGGTTCTGTTGGTTAGAATCCCAGTTGAGAGTCCCGAAATTTGCCCGATGAATCAGATCAAACATATTAAAATTGTCTGAGTTGGAACGGGAGAAAGGATCGGTATTTTGGTCTGTTGTACTATTACTGGGGAAAGCATCCGCTGGGCTGCTGACTTGAGCGGAACTTGGTTGAGCCATGAGCAAGGAAGCAAAGCTAATTCCTGCTGCCGTAGCAACAAAGAGTCTAGTAATTTGTAAAAATGGTTTTTTCATGGGTTTTGACTCTAAAATTTATCTATTTTATCTTTTTAAGCCAGAGTTCGCCGTAGTTGGGGTTGAATACTCAGCAAGGCGACTAGGGCAAAGCCAAACAACACCAGCAACGCTCCCCCAAAGGTAACATCGCCCCAAGGAGCCTGCATCACTACACTACCTAGTCCCCAACTACTGTGGAAATAGAGATAGCGAATTGGTTCGATCGCATAGCTGAGAGGATTCAGGGTAGCTACAACCTGCAACCACTGAGGCATGAAGGATAGAGGTGCTAAAGCAGTACTAGCAAACAATAATGGTAGGTTAGTGACGAAAATCACTGCAATCAATTCAATGTGTCCGGGTAGAGTGAAAGCTAAACCGAGGGAAATGGCTGTTACACCCAAAGCTAAGAGTAAGACAATTAGAGCGATCGCACTTAAACCCGCTACATCGGGTAGTCCAGCACCCAAAAATGCTGCTGCTGCAACAATTACGGCTGCTTGCAACAAACTTTGGCTGATGATGAAGATGGCTGAGGCAAAGACAATGGAAAACCGCGATGCTAAGGGTGCTACCAGCAAACGATTCAAAAAGCCGAACTCGCGGTCAAACATTACAGGTAAACCAGCATTCAGTGCCCCAGCAAAGGCTGTAAATACAATGATGCCAGCCGCCAAAAATTGACCGTAATTTGTTGTATTGCCAAATATACCCTTGGGAGCATTTTGGAACAAAGCACCAAATAGCACTAACCACATTACTGGCTGAATAATTCCAGCAATCAAAGATGAGGGACGGCGTTGCAACTGAATAAACAAGCGACGAGTTAAAGCCAACGTCTCTTGTACCAATTCACCGAAAAAGTTAGGTGCAGTATTAACATCTGCTTGCGGCGATGTTAATGGTTGCCAATTGATATCAGATTTAGGAGTAACACTCATAGCAATTTTGGATTAATTGGGCATTGGGCATTGGGAATTGGGAATTGGGAATTGGGAATTGGGCATTGGGAATTGGTAAGTATTTTCATGCCCCATTCCCCATGCCCCATTGCCTATCTCATATTTTGCTTCTTTTCAGCCTTGGGATCGCGGGTGGCGACGGCTGCGAGTTCTGCATCCAACAAGGTGCGTCCTGTGGCAGCGAGATAAACGTCATCGAGGCTGGGGCGAGATTGGGCGATGCCAAATATGGGCAAGCCAGCGTTATTCAGCGCTTGCTGTATATTAATGAGAACATCATTCTGAGGTGTCACTACCAGGTTGAGCGAATTACCTTGAGCGCTGTTGATGATGACTTCTTGGACGAAGGGCAAAGGTTTCAGGAGGTTTTTAGCTTTTTCAGCTTCCTGAATCGGGGAAAACTCGCGGATTCGCAAGGTGATGCGATCGCCCCCTACTTGGTCTTTTAATTGTGAAGGTGTACCACTTGCAATCACTACGCCGCGATCTATAATTGCCACGCGATCGGCTAAAGCGTCAATTTCTTCTAAGTAATGGCTGGTAATTACTACCGTCGTCCCAGAGGCGCGTAATTTTCTCAGGAAATCCCATACCACAAAGCGTGTTTCTATGTCAAGTCCTACAGTTGGCTCATCCAACACCAAGACATCCGGTGCATGGAGCAATCCAGCTGCCAAGTCTAGGCGCTTGCGTAAACCGCCAGAGTAGGTTCCTGTCTTTTTGTTGGCGTATTCTTGCAAACCGAGTAAATCTAATACCGTCTCAATACGGTGTTTGGCTACTGCGCCTGGGAGGTGATAAAGTGCTGCTTGCAATTGCAGCAGTTCTTTTCCAGTCAACACCTTATCTATAGCGACTTCCTGAGCTACGTAGCCTAGTCGTTGTCTTGCCACTCTCGGATTATCTAACACAGAGATGCCAGATACTTCGATTTTACCAGCATCCGGTGTGGTCAGCGTACACAAAGCACGCAAGGTAGTAGTTTTCCCAGCACCGTTGGGGCCAAGTAAACCAAAGATTTCTCCTGATTCTACCTGAAAGGAAACATCTTGGACGGCAACCACTGTACCGTAGCGCTTTTGCAAATTTTGAATGAAAACGGCGGGAGCCATGACAGCTGATCCCCAACTATACAAATCTCAATAAAGTCTATCCTTATTGTAGAAGGTAGAGAGCAAGGAAATAGCGCATAAGCGAAAATCTGTAAACAAGTTCGCTTTATGCGCTATGCTGCCAAAAATTTTTAACTATTCTAAACAAGTTGGTTGATTGCGTTTGTAGCGAAACAAACCAAATACTACAGCAATTAATCCTAAACCTGGAAGATTTGTAGGCTCTGGAACCTGAATACGAGTGGGAGGCTTAGGCGGATTGTAGTACTTAGTTGTGACATTTGGCAGATCGCCATTAAATAGATAGTTGTGAGACTCGCCATTTCCTGTCAAAGAAGCTACCACTACATTGCCGTTAATTTGACCATTATTGAAATTGAAATTAGCCAAAGGCGCAAGAATACTACCTTGGATGCCAATTCCACTGGCAGTTAGGTTTGTTGCTTCATAAAAGTTGTAGATTACTTTTTGTTTATCTGTGCCAATGATATTAAACCCAAAGTTTTGCAGTGACACATCCTTACCGCTGATATTGACAACGATAGTTGAATTTGCGTCTCCCTTAATTTCAAAATAGTTTGTCTTGGAGACAGATGAGCCTGCAAGATTAAAAACATTGAAAGCAGTACCACTGCCACTAAGGTTAATAGCACCCCAAGGTTGAACTGTTGTCTTACCAGTAGGAGTTAAGGTTGCCAAATATTCAGATAGGCCTCGCAGTTCTTTCCCTGCTTCATTGAAGTCGATGGGATTGCTCTTGCTGAGAGTTCCTTGGGGAAATCCCACATTGCTGGATACATTGGCGCTGCCTCCATAGACAGCATTACCGTGGTAGACTTGACCGTTGCTCAGAGTTAAATTCTGTCCAGCGACTACTACGTTGCCGCTATTGCCAGAAAGTCTACTTCCAAGTCCGCCGACGAAATTTATGTTACCGCCAGCAGCAACTTTTCCTTCGATATCTGTATATTGTTGAGAGATATCTCCCAAAACAAATACATTGTAATCAGAGGCAGCGCCTAACTCAACTGCATTCGCTCTTGCTGAGAAATCCAGTGCTAGAGTGACTACAATCGGAGCTGCTACTAGCCCCCTATAATATGTTTTTGATTTCATCTTCTAGTTTATCAATCATCAACATTATCCTATGGGTATAAGTCAAAGATTGCACTAGTGTACCAGCTATTTTTATTGAAGTTTCACACTAGTATAACTACTGTATATTTTTTCCTAAATCATCTGAAAAACCGCACATTTACTATTGATTTCATCAATTAAATTTTTATGAAAAGAATTCAGGAGTTATAATATAACGTTATTTCACAACCTTCAAACTTGTGAGGCTAATATCATTGCAACCGCTAATAAATCCCCCCATACCCTGGATTTGTTGTAGGTATTCAAGGACGGATTCGGTGATGACTTCTCCCGGCATTAACACAGGAATTCCTGGGGGATAGGGACAGACGATTTCAGCACAGATGCGTTTATTGGTTTGTGTCAAAGGTAGTATTTCACTGACAGCAAAAAAAGCTTCACGGGGAGAAAGTTGTAAAGCATAATCTAGTGTTCTGTCTAAATTTTGCCAAACCTGGTTTTTAAGAGTCAAGTTGCTTCGACGATATTTTTTGGCGAGGGTGTTGAAACCTTGCACTAATTGTTCAATATTGGCTGGGGTGTTGCCAAAACTAATGATAAAGGTGAGATGTTGTAGTGAGGCAAACTCAGCAGTAACACCTAATTTTTCATCAAGAATCTCATCTGCTTCAAATCCGGTTAAACCTAAACCAGAAACAGTGACAGTTAGTCGCGTTTTGTCTAAAGCTACAAAGCCGGGAGATCCCCCCAACTGAGGCATTTCCAAAACTGATAATCCAGGAATTTGACTGATTTTTGTTCTAGCTTCCTGAGCAAGTTGCAAAGTGCGAGACATCAACATTTTTCCGTGGAGTGCCATTTGCTGACGCGCTGCATCTAAAGAAGCTAAAAGTAAATAACTAGGACTGGTAGATTGTACGAGTTGCAAAGCTTTACTGATGCGATCGCAATCGATCCTGTTACCTTGAACGTGCAACATCGATGCCTGTGTCATGGCACTGAGTACTTTATGGATGGATTGTACAGTTAAATCTGCACCTGCGGCTAAAGCTGGAGTGGGTAATTCGGGATGAAAGGCAAAGTGGGCGCCGTGTGCCTCGTCTACGAGTAGAGGGATATTATATTGATGTGTGATGTTGGCGATCGCACTCAAATCTCCACAAACGCCGTAATATGTGGGGTAAACTGTCAACACTGCTTTGGCATCGGGATGTTGTTGGAGTGCAGATTGTACAGCATTGGGCGTGATGCTATGGGCAATATCTAAAACTGGATCGTATTCAGGATTGAGAAAAATTGGTATAGCACCAGAGAGAATTAAACCTGCGATCGCAGAAGAATGTACATTACGAGGCAAAATGATTTTATCTCCCATACTACAGGTAGCGAGAATTGCCGCTTCAATACCACAGGTAGAACCATTGACAAGGAACCATGTTTGCGAAGCGCCAAAAGCTGCTGCTGCTAGTTGTTGTGCTTCTTGAATAACACCTTGGGGTGCAAAGAGATGATCTAAATCTGCTAATTCGGTTAAATCAGCGCGAAAGACGGCTTTACCTAGCAAATCAGCCAAGGGTTGAAAAATTCCCTCACCTTGTTTATGTCCTGGGGTATAAAAAGGCGCATGAGGTCTTGCTGCATTGGCTTTTAAGGCATCTAATAGAGGCGTTTGGTTTTGATTAAGCATTTAAATAAAACAAACCGTTAAGAGAACTCCAAAAAATAAATTATCCAATATTATGAGGTGGACATCTTGCCATTAGTGTCAAGTTAAGGCAAAAGCCCAAATGTCAAAGGTAAGTAACTACGCAAAATTAATTACAGTCATTGCGAACGCTTCGCTTGCAATGACATTGTGTAATGAATTATGTTTACCTACTTATGTTCATCGAATTCGGGGTGTCGTTTCTTGAATTCGGGCAGCCGTTTCTTGAATTCGGGGTGTCGTTTCTTAAATTCGGGCAGCCGTTTCTTGAATTCGGGGCGTCGTTTCTTAAATTCGGGCAGCCGTTTCTTGAATTCGGGGTGTTGTTTATCGAATTCGGGCAGCCGTTTCTTGAATTCGGGCAGCCGTTTATTATTTTTGTTCAATTAGTTTTACATTATGATTTGGCAATTGCCGAATTTTTTACTTAAAGGTTCTGCGGGTTTAATAAGTAATCAAACGGATATGATATAATTCCTTACTTTCAAGAATTAGCTTCTTACTGCACGCTCTCTCACCCATTGTTTTAACAAAGGAATTTCAAAATCATATCCTCCATTGATTTTGTGTAAAATATGATAACGCAACAAGCGGGTTAATACCTTTTCAGCAATTTCAGTAGTTATATCTAATGAAATATCTATCTTGGCAACTTGTAATAATAATTCTTGACCAATTACCATTTCTTCTGGTGTAGTTCCTGTAAATTATGTCCAAATATTTGTAAAATAAGGTTGACCGGAAATAAATGCGTCATTAATTGAAGCTTGCAAGAGTTGATCAGTAATAAAATCAGTATGGTTAAAGTTAGCTTGATTCACCATTGATGCGCCCAATAATTGTAGGCAGTAAGGGTGACAATTAGTAAGCATTAATACTTTTTTTACAATATCTGGAGCGTAACGCAGTGTAAAAGCTGGATCTGGATTAAGCAGTAATTCCTCGGCTTCGTTAGGTTCAAGATAAAGCATTTCTATCGGGACAACGCTGATAAAATAGCTACTCCAATTCGGGCCTAATTCCTCTAAAGTTTGCACCCCAGAAAAAAGAAAACCGAGTTGTTCATAATGTTGAATTAAGTGGCGCAGTTGGTCAAATAAACGTAGAGTTATCTGTCCCTTTTGGATGGCGGTTCCGATTTTTTTAAATTCATCAAGGTTGAGAAGGATGCGCCGTTCTCTGATTTGGGCAAGTGCTTCATCCAACCAATCTTCTAAGGTGGTATAGGGACTAGCTTGAAAATCGGTGCGTTTAGGAATGTTTGGAAATTGAACGCCTTGACTTTTGCAGTCTTTATGAATTGCACGGACTAAGCCAAAGCACAAGTCAGATTCGCTGGTGGTAATGGCGGAACTTTGCATATCCACAAAGACGGGGAGGATATCACTGGGAAGTAGGCGGGGAAAGTTATACAAAAAGGAAGTTTTACCACAGCGACGGGGGCCATGCAGCACAAGGGTAGGTCGGTCACGGTCTAAAACTCGACGGACAACTTCATCGGCGAATCTTTGACGACCTTTAAACAAGTCTTTTTGGTCAAGTCGCACCGGATTTCCATATTGAAACGGGTTGATTAGTTCCCCTTGAGAGAGTTGGTGTTGTTCATTTTGTTCCAGTTCAATAACCCTTTGCCAATGTTCCAGTACAGGTGTCCAGCGTTTGATGGCTTCGCCTTTAAGTCCCAGAGAGGATAATTGAGATTGTAATCGAACAAGCTTGTTATTGATTTGTTCTAATCCTCGTTCTCGTAGGGGTATATTTTGATTTTCAAGTGCAGATTCAATATCTTGAATAATAGTTTGCAAACGAGGAAGAAGGATAGAAAGTTCGGGTTTAACCTTTGGCAAAGGTGTTTCTGGAGTGGGGGTATCGCTGTCAGAGTCGAGGTGATAGAAGGGGGAAATCAGAAAGGGTAATATAGGATGATCTGAGTTGGCAGTAAAGATTAGTTCTGGAATACTTATAATTTTCTTGAGTTGGTCGGCGACAATTTGCGGTAAGGCATTTTGCAGGGTTATTTGAAATCCTGGTAAGGAAAAAGTTTGGGTATATTGAAAGATTGTTAAGGCTTGTTGAGGTCTTTCACGAAATTCAGAAACAAGAAGTTGAGCGTGATTAGGTAAAGGTATCCACAGGAGTTCGCTAGTGTAAGGAGGTAATTGAAAAAGTATTTTTGCTGTTTGGGGACGTAACCGCCTAATTGTTGAATCTGAAAATCTGAAAAATTTTAGTAAATAATGAGGAAATATATAATAACTACCTAAAGAGATAAAGTAATAATCAGGAAATATTCTGTAATAGCTGACTAAGGTTACAGGAATAATTAATGCAGAACGCCATCCTAAATTTTGGGCACAAAGAGCTATTAAAATCACTGTAGTGATGATAAAAAGTCTGTTGTCTTTTGCTGGTGCAAGAGCAAAAGCGATTAAACTTGCAACAATCGAAAACCAAATAAGCGGTAAAGTAGCAACTCCCGCCACGACTCCCACAACTCCCACAACTCCCACAACTCCGACCGCCACGACAAATGCCACGACAAACGCCACGACAAACGCCACGACTCCCGCCACGGCAAATGCCACGATTCCCGCCACGACAAACGCCACTCCTCTCGCATTATCACTCCTTCTTATATTTTCTCTTGCTACAAGTAGGAAAAAGCCTGTCATTCCACTTACTAACAACAGAAACAACCAGTTTTGACTTGCTAACCACGCTCCTAACATTACACTGATTGTTCCTCCCACCACCATCACATTACGAGTAAAGGAAAGATGTTCTTTTTTTAACAGTTGCAATATTAACCAAACAGTTAATGATATAGATACTCCAAAAACTGCAAAACCTACTCCTATTTGAGGTAAAGGAGGTAAAACTTTAATAGCTTTTATTAAGCCCTTTAACCAGCTATCAGGCTGATTTAATACAACTATCAACCACAATAAAGGGATAAATAGTCCTAAAGGCAAAAATAAAACTCCTGTCGTATAAGTAATTAACATTACACAAGGTAACTGTAACCAATCTAATAATTGATTACGGTCAATCAATCTTAAAATAAGAGGGATATTAGAAATAAATAATAGTAATAGATACTGACTAGTAAATCGGAAGTTTCCAAAAACTAAAATATCCAAAAAACTTGTGTCTGGTCTGCGTCCATCTTCTTCTTTTTGAGGCAACCATTCATTCATTCGTTGCTGAAGCCTTGAAGGACAAAACATTGCCCACCAAAATAGTTCCCAAGTTTCTCGCAAAAACAGCAACATTTTTTATATTTAATGTCTGATTTTTGGCTTATTACTTTATCTTTGACCTTTCACAAACTCTGCAAACACACTGCTAAATAAACCCCCATTCTTTCCTAATAACCCATGACGCTGAAGCCTATCTATAATTGCCGGATCGGGAATAGGTAAATTACCCCCTTTCAACTGAGAACGTAATGCTAAACGTTCAACTTCGGTTAAATCTTTCCAAAGTTCTTCAAAACAAGGCTTTGCTTGAAAATTAAACTCATTTTTAGCTATTTCTTGATTCCCATATTGCCATAACATCGCCCCCGCTATCTGCACATAATAGGGCAACCCTCCTGCTAACTCATCCACCCATTGTAATACCGCAGAATTAGGCAGCAAAAATCCTTCCTGTCCTTTCTGGATGATCTTTTGCCAAGCTTCCTCCTTTAATGCCCCTAAAATAGTCGTACTGAAAATATTGGCAAAGGGAGAACCCAGACTCAAAGTTTCGTAAACTTCATTAAGAGGGCGTTTGCTGGCAATTACCATTGTTAATAAACCCGCAGAAGCCTTAGAACGCCAATCTTCTCCCCAATCCTGAAACAATTCTAATCTATCTTTTTTACTAGCAATGGCTTCAAACTCATCCAATAAAATAATTAAACGATACCCTTCATCTACTAAAAGCTGTAAGCCATCTTCTACTGCAAAGCCATCTTCATTATCTTCCTTTAACCAAGGAAAATTCCCTGTTAGTTTGTGAATCCCTCACCTTAAGCCTTCAATAATCCCCTTTGGAGTATGAAAATTCCCACTCGTTAAATCTAAGGCAACAACTAAAGGCTTTTGTTCTGGCGAACAAAATTTGCTGATTCTTTCTCTGATATATCGCAATAGAGAGGTTTTTCCATTGCGCCGCAAACCTACCAAATTGACACATTGAGGGCTAATCGCGCCAATGCGGTTTTTAATTTCTAAAATCTCTCTTTTCCGCCCGTAAAAACGTTGTGGAGAAACAGGAGAACCATATTCAAATGGATTATCACCTTTGGGCTTTGGCTGATGAAATTGTTGATTAAGTAAGGCAATTTCAGGAAACTGTTGCACAATAACTTGAGCCGAAACTGCCCGCCCACCTAAATCGCTACCTTCATCACGGGAAAGATGCACAATTCCACAAACTTTACCTGTTCGTAAATTTAGCAAAGGCGAGCCACTAAACCCTGAGATAACTTGCCCTTGCTTTAACTTATAGAGAATAATATCCTTTTTAAAACTTATTCCTTCATATTTAAAACTTGCCGAATCTCCCTGCGAATAATCAACTCCGTTACCCTTGGGATAACCAAAAATATATAAATCATCGTTGGTATTAGGTTCTGTGTCATCCAATTCAACACATGGATGATGCAAACAATCCTCGTCCAGTTGTAAAAGGGCTAAATCAACGGGATCTTCGTATGATTCCATAACTTTAGCTGTGTAATTCTGGTTTCCTATTTTCCAGAATACTTGCACAGAGTTATCTTTCGCACATTTGACCACATGGGCAAAGGTGAGAATCCGGTTCGGTGCAACAAAAAAACCTGTTCCCTGACTACTGGCAACATTTAAACGCACTATACAGCGTTGTAAATCGTCTTCGTTACCCATTAATTGCTCTCACCTAGCATCTTTGTAAAAAGACTACCACAACTGTAAGATAATCAACTGTTATTTACTCCATTCCATCGTAATTTCCAGGTTAGCTGTGCCTGTTACTTTCACAATTAAAGCGGTTAGTTGTCCTGACTCAACTCCAATTTGTAAACCTAGTTTGACACTAAATTTATCTGGTTTGACTGTCTCGCTAATATCTTTTAATGTACTTGCAACATCTTCAGCAATGGATTTAATAATTTCTGTTGCTTGTTTAAAGACTCTGGTTTCATTAGAAACAGGTTGTTCTCCTATAGGCGTAACCTCTACTTTAATTATTTTGCCGTCCGAAAGCTCAAAGGAAATAATTTTGGTTTTATCTGCCATACTTCATTTTTTCTGTTAATTTTTCGTACAAGGATATTCCTGAATAATTGGAAGAAGGTATATGGTATTGTTACATTTTTCCAGCACGATTAATTTAAGAAAAATTGGTATTGCACGCAGAGGCGCAAAGGACACAGACGAAGAAGAGACTCGTTACGCACAATGCTATGCTTGCGTTAAAATGCGTAAGTCCTGTGTAGCTGACTAGATGAGACCTTATCATCAAATCCCGATTTTTGAGTGTAGTGAACCGCTAATCAAGATTCCTTTAGAATTATTTGCGGTGGAATCTCCCCATCCTTATGAAAAATTAGGTGCGCCTTATGGCGATCGCTCTCCTTATTATCTTCGTCAAAGCGTTATCGAAAATTTGCTTCAAGCGCAAAATTATCTTAATCTCTTGCATCCTAACTGGCGGATTCAAATCTTTGATGCCTATCGCCCGATCGCAGTCCAACAGTTTATGGTAGATTACAGCTTCGCGCAAGCAGTGCAGGATAGGGGACTGACTGAGGTGAAGTTATCCCCAAACCAACGCCAAGAGATTTGGGAAGCGGTTTATGCAATTTGGGCTGTACCAAGTTTGGATGAAAAAACTCCGCCTCCTCACAGTACTGGTGGGGCAGTAGATGTAACGCTGGTAGATGATGCAGGGCAAATAGTAAATATGGGTTCGCCAATTGACGAAATGTCAGAGCGATCGCATCCCGATTATTATGCAAATAGCGATCGCCCACAAACCCAAAAGTATCATGTTCACCGTCAGCTATTGCAAGATGTAATGTTAGAAGTCGGCTTTCAACGCAATCCTAGAGAGTGGTGGCATTTTTCTGTCGGCGATCAAATGTGGGCTTGGCTGAATAATCAATCTAATCCAGCCAATCCTGTTACAGCACGTTATGGGCGTCTTCCATAGATACATTATGCATCTTGAGGATTTAACTCTCTTAACTCGTCGGTGGTGTAAGTACCAATAGGAGTCCAAACTAGATAGGGAAGGAGTAACAGCGCCGCCATTAGAGAAATCGGTAAAACGCAGATTGCCAAGACAACGGCTAAAATCAAACCTATTAGCCCAAGAATTTCCCCGATTTTGAGACTGCGAAATCTCAACATTAGAGGTATATAGGCGACGGTGATAATTTCTACCACGAGATACAAAGCCATTAATAGCCAAGTAATTAGGCTTCCGGGGTTTTTTTGCCAGACAATAGTAGCTGAGGCTGCACCACTGATAAAAATCACAGTCCAGATGACCGGAATCAGCGGCTCAAAAACTAGCCAGCGAGGGCGACTTAATCGTGTAAACCATTTAACATCACGCGGCGTAATCAAGAAACTACCAAGGGCGATGAAGAAAGTTACAGCCCCAATTATTATCCAAGATGGAATCATAATGCACTCAAGTTTTGTGTATTTTGTCAAGTCATACACTGCAAGTGTGACAATTTAGGCTAGATGTTTAATCATTCCCTGGTGCGATTCTTAGGCATCTTGAGGATTGAGACGGATCATCTGCCAAGTGGTATAAGTACCAATGGGACTCCAGAGCAAATAAGGAACTAGTAATAGTGCTGCCCAACCAGAAAAACCTAAGACTGCAAGTATCAATAAAGCACTAATGATCAAACCTGTGCCACCAAGAATTGTGCCCACTTTCAGACTGCGAAGCTTAAACATTACAGGTGTATAGGCAATAGTAACTATTTCTAATAGCAGATATAAACCCATGATTAACCAGGTTGAAGTGCTTCCAGGGTCTTTTTCCCAGACAATATAAGCTGACCAAGCACCACAAATAAATATTACAGTCCAAATAATCGGAATTGCGCCCTCAAAAGTTAGCCATCTCGGTCGTTGTAAACGCTTGAACCATTGGCGATCGCTTGGCGTAATCACGTTTGCTGCTAGAGCAACCAAGAAAGCCACGCCCCCAATCACCATCCAAGATTTAATCATGCCCGTTAGTCCTTTACAAGCGCTATCTATCGCTTAATATCACTCTTTATAGTGTGATTTTGTCAATTTAATTGCTAATTACTCATCATCCCTGAGTTTGAACCCTTCACATCGTTTGGCAGGATTTTAAATTATGGGAATTGGGAATGGGGCATTGGGCATCGCTACCGCTTTGGAGGCGTTGGCATAGCCCGCCGTAGGCATCGCTTTATGCAACAACTCTATTCTTTTTGTTGAGAATCAATTTCAGCCGACGGACATGATTAGGGTGACTTTTCCAGTGACACGCGATTTGAATGGTATTTGTCAAATCAATTTCAGCCGACGGACATGATTAGGGTGACTTTTCCAGTGACAGGCGATTTGAATGGTATTTGTCAACTGAGGCAATTACGGTCTAACAGGTTTCAGGTTCATCAATCAAATCCAATACTTCTTGTTCAACCAATCTCAAACGAAGAATATCTAGAGCATCCTGGTCTGCCAGTTCAATAATCTCTGCAAGGCATTGCCGCACTTGTTGAGTAATGTCAAGTTGCCATTGGCGTAGTTTTGTATCTAATTCTTGGAGTAAAGCATCCATTTCAAGTTTTCATAATAAAATGTCGTATTTGTTTATATGTTAAAGTATTTGCCAGCAAGCTAACTTTTGAATAGGGTATATGGAACAGCAAACTTTTGAAGGAACATGGGAGGAGATTCTCCTACGTGCTTCTGAACTGAGTGGACGACGAGTAAGATTAACAATCCTCACTAATGAAACCTCAAGTTATCCATCTACAGATACCTTAGACAAGTCGTTGCAAGCAAGAGTAGGGCAAGTCAATTTCCAGCCATCAAACTTGTCTGAACTTACAAAGGAAGCTTTTGCAGATATTTTGTCAGCTAAGTATGATCCTTCAAGGTTAAAGCAGTGACGCTCTGCGATGCTTCTGCCCTGATTGCTTTAATTAACCAAAGCGATGCCAATCACCAACGTTGTGTTGATATATTACCTCAGCTACTAGCCCCTTTACTAACAACTTGGTCTTGTTTTACAGAAGCCATGTATTTGTTAGGTCGCTATGGTGGATGGTCTGCACAGCAGGAACTATGGAGCTATGTTGCTGATCAAATTCTTTTGTTGCACCACAATAATAATGTAGAGGAACAGGAAAGAATGCGATCAATGATGGAGCAATATCGAGATATTCCAATGGATTTAGCAGATGCTTCATTGGTAGCCACTGCTGAAACCTTAAATCAGAGACGAATTTTTACTCTTGATCGAGATTTCTACATCTATCGATTTCGTGGTAATCAGTCTTTTGAAGTTGTACCTTAAGGGATAAATCGGTAGAAAAATAGCGATCAGAGTTTGCTACAAAGAGTATCCAAAGCGGGAACCATAACATTAACAGAATTGAGGTAAATGTTATGGAAATCATGAAATGGATGTTCTACATACTCCTTGGTGGGATTGCCATTTATTTGATATTTTCTCCTTTTCTGCTGGTTATTGGGCTTTTCAAGCCGAGTGTCGTTCTTTCCAGCAAAGACCCACAGACTCGATCTAGAGTCCTGAATATCTATGGTATTTCATTTAGCTTTGATAGGTTTTAGTGCGTTCTCGTCTTTGCCGACTGAAAAGAGTGTTTATGCTGCAACAACTTATTCTGCATCTTCGATTAAAACAGCGTCTGTCTCTACACCTGTTGTTGGTGAAACAGCATCATACTTAGAACCTGATCTAACCGAGACATGGACAAACGTGAAAAGCGATCGGGCAGTTCAAGTTGTTGGTGTTCAAGCAATTAATCGGATTGTTCCGAATAATAAGTTCATGAAGCCTGTAGAAGCGAAAGGTGGTCAGCTAGTAGTTGTTGGTATGAAGGTTAAAAATACAGGACAAGAGTCTGGAGACATGATGTGGACAAACTTCCAGCTTATTGACAGCCAAGGACGCAAATACAATGAAATTAATAGTTTTGAGGAGATCATTAGCGTCAATGCGTGGCTCAAGGAAAATGATGTGGAGGAAGCTGGAAGCCAAATGTTTCCGGGTGAAACGATTAAAACTGCCAAGGTATATCGTGTTGCTTCTGATGCGTCTGATTTTAAGTTAGTAGTTAACGGCAAGCTAATTAGTATTAGCTAGAGAATTGGGCTGACAACTATTTTATCCACCCCAGTGTTTCTATGAGGTACTGGGGTGTTATCTACCATTGTTGACTATGTAATCCAAAATTATCTATTCTTTTTGATCATGAAACCGAATTCCTAAAAAGATGTCATAAATAAACTCAAAAAAGTCCTTTTTCTGCAACAATCCTGAAGTTTGATAACAACCTTTTTCATCTAACAGGGGCTTCATGACATAGTACGTAGGTTGATAATTATACCAGGGAATCGAAGGCCACAAATGATGAATTAAGTGGTAATTCTGTCCCATAATCAAGATATTGAGAATCGGGTTAGGATAGACGCGAGCATTTTTCCAGCGATCGCGCTCGGCAAAAGGACGATGGGGCAAATAGTCAAAAAATAAGCCTAGTGCTATCCCCACCACAAAAGCCGGTATAAACCAAAAATTGAGAATGTAACCCAAAAAGTGATATTGCACTGAGATATAAACAATTACACCAACAATTAAGCGGCTGATAAACCATTCTAGTAGCTCATATTTACGCCACAGTTGCCGTTGAAAGAAAAACACCTCGTGGTACAAGAACCGCACTGCAATCAGCCACAGCGGCCCACCCGTAGAGACATAATGATCTGGGTCGTCTTTAGGATGATTGACATGACCATGATGCTGTAAATGCACCCGCGTAAATACTGGAAAAGCAAAAGCTAGCATCAACGCACTGCCATGCCCTAACATCGCATTCATTATCCGGTTGCGATGGGCAGATTGGTGACAGGCATCATGAATTACCGTTCCAGCACAATGTAAGGCAATCGTGTTGACGCAAAAGCATAGCCAGTGCGGCCATTCCCAAAGCCAGTAACCAAAGTTGGATAACACCAGCATGGCCACAGCTACAGAAAACAACAGCAGCGTCGGATTCAAATCACCAGGAGGCGCTAAAAATTCCTTAGGTGGGATTGTCAGTGGCTTTTGTGCCTCCGATGCGATCATCTTTAAGATTGACTCCTTCTTAAGCAGACATTACGAATATACGATAAATATTAGTGAATAATAAAGTTTTGCAAAGTTTTGTATGGCAAGATTTATCCACAGCTTTGCATATCAGCAGATGAATAACGCTATGATTCCAGACGAAGCCTAGCCTTTACTGATAAGTGGGGTATGACAATCTGCAAGAAGTTTATCGAATAAACTCCTTCTTAGGGAGGATGGATACAAGATTGATGTACTATATCTAGTCTATCCCATAGCCCCCACTCTCCCATAAACCCTCTCTAACTGCTTATATCTGATTGATATAGCAGTGACTGAAAAGGAGATGCCACTTAAGTTACGATGACTTCCCAGATAGCTCCCTAACTTCAGCCCCTATGCAATTACGAGATTCTCTGCGCCGGACAAAAATTGTCGCTACTATTGGCCCCGCCACTAGCAGTCCTGAAATGCTCAAGGCGATTATTGAAGCGGGAGCCACAACGCTGCGGCTAAACTTCTCCCACGGAACTCATGCCGACCATCAGCGTAGTATTCGCTTAATTCGGCAAACCGCTTTTGAATTAAATCAGCCAGTAGCTATTCTCCAAGACTTGCAGGGCCCAAAAATTCGTTTGGGGAAGTTTGACAATGGGTCTATAGTTTTGGCAAAAGGCGATCGCTTCACCTTGACAAATCGTCCAGTGGTAGGTACGCAAGAAATTAGCTGTGTCACCTACGATTATTTAGCCGAAGAAGTGCCAGTCGGGGCAAAAATCCTCCTTGATGATGGACGAGTAGAAATGCTGGTGGAGGAAATTAATCGGGACAAAGGTGATTTGCATTGTCGGATCACCGTGCCTGGTAAACTTTCTAACAATAAAGGCGTAAACTTTCCCGGCGTTTACCTGTCAATTAAGGCAATGACCGACAAAGACCGAGAGGATCTAATGTTTGGTCTGGATCAAGGTGTTGATTGGGTGGCACTTTCCTTTGTCCGCAATCCCCAGGACATGATCGAAATTAAAGAACTAATTTCTAGTACAGGCAAGCAAGTGCCAGTAGTTGCCAAAATTGAAAAGCACGAAGCCATTGAACAAATGGAAGCGATTCTGGCTTTGTGTGATGGTGTGATGGTTGCCAGAGGCGACTTAGGGGTGGAATTGCCAGCCGAAGATGTTCCAGTACTCCAAAAGCGGCTAATTGCGACAGCAAATCGCTTGGGGATTCCGATCATCACCGCTACTCAAATGTTAGATAGCATGGTGAGCAATCCCCGTCCCACTCGCGCGGAAGTATCGGATGTGGCAAACGCGATTTTAGATGGCACGGATGCGGTGATGCTCTCCAATGAAACCGCTGTGGGTAGCTTCCCTGTAGAAGCAGTGGCGACGATGGCGCGAATTGCCGAACGTATGGAGCAGGAAGAAGCCCAACACCTAAACCTACGTTCTGTGAGAGATGCCCGCCGCTCCATTCCCAATGCGATTAGTCAAGCTGTCGGTCAAATTGCCGAACAACTAGGTGCAGCGGCAATCATGACCCTAACCCAAACAGGGGCAACAGCTCGCAATGTCTCTAAGTTTCGTCCTCACACACCAATTTTGGCAGTGACACCCCATGTAAATGTGGCGCGGCAGCTACAAATGGTCTGGGGAGTCAAACCGCTGTTGGTGCTAGGATTACCTTCCACTGGTCAGACATTTCAAGCTGCGATTAACGTGGCTCAGGAACTTCAGTTACTATCTCAGGGGGATTTAGTAGTGATGACGGCTGGTACACTCCAGGGGATTTCTGGGTCTACAGATTTGATTAAGGTAGAGGTGGTGACAGCGGTACTAGGTCACGGAATTGGACTGGGACAAGGTTCAGTGAGTGGTCGCGCACGGGTAGCAAGTACTGGCATGGATGTGAGTAACTTTAATCCCGGAGACATATTAGTTGCACCCCGTACTAGTGCCGATTTTGTTGAGGCAATTCGGAAAGCTGCCGGGATTATTACTGAAGAAGAAAGTCTCACAAGTCACGCAGCAGTGATTGGCTTGCGTCTCGGTGTACCAGTGATTGTTGGTGTGAAGCAGGCAACGCAGGTGATTCGAGATGGGGCGATTATAACGCTGGATCTGCAACGGGGTTTGATTTACTCTGGGGCAGTGAGAACGGCTTAGGGGTCGGGATTGGGGATTGGGAGCAGGGGAGCAGAGGAGAGAAATAAGCAATGCCCAATGCCCCATGCCCCATGCCCCTTTATCAAACAGTTGCGATCGCAGCCCCAAGCCATCCAGAAAAGTTTTGCTGCTGTGTGAAGTTAGGATGCTCAACAGGCTTTACCTGATACCGAGTCGGATGTGGGGATGTGAGAGTGATGGAATAGATACGCAGTTCGTCTTGGTGGAAAACTGCGACTTGGATGGTATCGTTTGGTTGGTAATCTTTCAGGCGATCGCTTAAGGCATCTGCCGTTATCTTAATCCCATCAATTGCTAACAACTCATCACCTGTATCAATTCCCCCTACTTGTGCAGGTGAACCAGTCTCCACAAACTTAACGATCTCCCGCCCATTTTCTGTATTTATTCTCACGCCCAGGTAAGGTTCTTCCTGCTGTTCAGCTACCAACTGCAAGCCAAAGGGTTCTAAATACTGATTGAAAGGCAAATCATCAGTACTATCAATGTAGCGTTTAAAGAAATCAGTCAAATCGATTCCGGCAACAGATTCGATAACTTCTTGCAACTGTTCTGGGGTATAGCCAATTTCATCTTGCCCAAATTGCTGCCACATTTTCAGCATCACGTCATCAAGGGAGCGCTGATTGTTGTGAGTAGAGCGAATCAGCAAATCCAGGAGCAACGATACCATTTCTCCTTTTAAATAGTAGGAAATTTGGGAATTACCGCTATTGGCATCCGGGCGATAGAGCTTTATCCAGGCATCAAAACTCGACTCGGAAACGGGTTGTACCTTGCGCCCTGGTGTGATTTCATATCTGGTAATTTCCTTACCCAAGTTATTCAAATACCATTGAACATCATAAATTCCCGCCCGCAAAGGAATTAACAAGTCGTAGTAACTAGTAGTGCCCTCACAAAACCACAATGATGGTGTATAGTTTTCTTGGTCGTAATCAAAAATCTCTAATGCTTTTGGGCGAATTCGCTTGACATTCCACAAGTGAAAGAACTCGTGTGCAACTAATTGCAGAAAGCGATCGTATTTTTCCTGAGCGCGAAACCCAAAACGCTGGTAAATTAACGAGCAAGAGTCTTTATGCTCCAAACCGCCAAAAGCTTGGCTAAATAAATGTAGCAAAAATACATATCTTTGATATGGCAAACCGCCGAACATCTGCGCTTCTACCTGAATAATTTTTTGGATATCAGCAATCAGCTGCTGGGCTTGGTAATTACCTTGCCCCCAGATTGCCAATTCATGCGGTTTTCCTAATACCTCAAATTTATACAATTGGTGGGAACCAATCTCAAAGGGAGTATCCACCAGAGTATCAAAATCGCCAGCCAAGAAAGTATTTGTTTCTTCACCAAGGGGTGGTAAGGCAGTAGTTACCTGCCATTCCGGCTGTGGTGGTACGATGGTGACGCGAATGGGTTGCTTATCCCAGCCAGGTATTCTAAAAAATAGTGCCGCACCGTTAAAATAACCGTGGGTGCTATCTAAGTGATTTGTTCGTACCGATAGCTCATTGGCAAAAATGCGGTAACGTACAGTTAATTCTGAAATACCTATTTTCTCTATCTGCCAGTGATTTTTACCGATCTTCCGCCAAGTTAAAGGCTTATTCTCTGCAAAAGCCTCAAAATCCTGTAAATTCTTCGCGTATTCCCGGACTAAATAGGAACCGGGTGTCCACACTGGCAGTTTTAAATCGAGAATCGGTGAGGAATAATCGACAAGGTGTAAAGTCACCTCAAACAGATGGGTTTCTGGTTGGGACATTGCCACCAGGTAATCAATCGTTGGCTCGGTTTCTTGGAGGTAGGTGTTGGGGCGAGTTGCTGTTGCTTCAGTCATCTTGCGTGCTGAGTTAATAATCAATGGGTAATTTTCCCCATCATGACAAATTTGCTTTTAACATCGCACGCAAACCGTCTTTCGTTCATCATCATCCAAAATCTCTGGCGTTAAACTTACAACGAAGCAAGCTACGCGAGAATCAAATAAAAAAATCACACTTTCCCAGCCAAGTTCATCAACTGTTTGAAGTTCACAAGATAAGTGATGTTGTTGGCGCTATCAATTTTGATCCACCCTTTTTCATGTAGCTTTTCCATGATTTTGGTGGTTTCTTCAACACCGATTTCTGTCACCTCTGCTAAATCTTTAAAGGGAATGTTAAAAATTTCTCTTCCTAAGTCTGATTCGTGACCATAGCTTTCACCCAAAGTCACTAGGGTATGGGCGAGTTTGACAGCTGGTGGTGAAGACCGCATTTGTAAGCGCAGGTTAATTTGCCGCAATCGCCGCACCATCAGTTGCAACATTCGGTGATGTAATTGTGGGTCTTTAAACAATATTTGAATAAACCGCTCTCTGGAGATACTAAGCAACTTCACCGGTGAAAGGGCAATGACATCGGTTGAGCGTGGAGATTCATCCAAAATTGCCATTTCTCCAAAAAAATCGCCACGCCCAAAAATTGCCAAAGCTACTGAATCTTCCCCGACGGTACGCCGGACTTTGACCCAACCAGAAACCACAAAGTAAACAGCGTTACCCCAGGCATCTTCCATCACAACGGCTCGCCCAGATGGGTATTCATGTTCAATTGCAACGTTGAGTAGCCATTCCAAGGTCTGTGGGTTGGCTGTACTCATTAAGGGGAAAAGTTCACTAAAAACCTCAGTTAGCATGAAATATTTGCAACAATAGGATTCAAGAACGGGAAACTAACTTTGCTACTATTAAGTTTGTTCAAACCGTAATCTTACTCAGAATACGATCGCAAAATTTGTATTTATTTAGAGATGAATCTCTAAGCTTTATCAGTCTAGGATTCCATTACAACATAACAATTATGTATGCGAACGAAATCAGCGTTTTCACTTACTGACCGATGATTTACTCTTTGTTGCTAGATTGCTATCTAGTGCCAGTATTTTGATCTGTTGGTCTAAATTTTTCACTAATTGATTCAGGGCAACTAAAGCCTCTAATTGCTGAGAATCAAGGCTAGGATTCAGTAAAAGTCGTTGTTGTAGTTCATGTAACTTGATGCTTAGTTGCTGAGAAGTTCCTAAAGCATCGTGGCCTAGACGCGTCAATTGTTGTTGTTGATAGAATTTTAATGCTGCTCCCCGCAATACTTGGAGTGTTGCCTCTTCGCCGTAGATTCCCGGCATGACTCGCAAGCGTAATAATAAGCGATTTTTTTGATACATGCATTCCTTTTCTACCTGTTTTGGTTCTGCAACTGTGGTTACAGGCAGGGAAGCAAACCGCTTTAATTCATTCAGTACTCCTTGAAAAACTGAGAGCGGCAGTTTGTCTAATACAGACTGCAAAACTCCATTGTCACTCCACAGTATTCTGCCTTCATAAGCTTGTCTTTCTAAGTACAGACGACCAATTCCCCCAGCCAGGATTCGCCCTAGTAATTCTTCTAGTAATTTTCTTGGTGGCAGTATTTTTAGCAACTCAATCTGATTCAGTAGCTCAGAAGCTTGTGTGGGGAAAATAGGTAAATTGTTTGATGATGTGGCTTCAGAATTCTCTTCCTGTTGAGTTCTGGAAATAGGGGTCAAGAACGTCGTAGTTTGAGATGATTGGTCTAGCTCTGGGATAGGAGGTAAGTCTACCCACTGTCCAGAATTTTGACGCTTTTGTGTCTGAAATACCATCAATATTGGTTGTTGATTTGATTCCGAGTCGGCATCTAGGGAAGGACTAGGTGTGTCAGCAATCGTAGCTGGTCTATTTGTCGGGAGAGAGTCTACTGTTGCCTGATGCACAAGTTTTGCATCTAGCTGGAATGTATTCTTATGGTTGAGGTAGGCTGATAGTATTCTGCGGTGGGCATCAGCTGCGATCGCCTCAATCACCATTGTGCAATTGATAGAAGACAAAATGCGATCAACGTAATCTAGGGCTTCGCTGTCTTGTAGATGAACCATGCCTAACAAGAGGTTTTTGTTTTCTAATCCAAAGGGCAAAATTTGGTGGTAGAGGCAAGCTTCAAAGGACAAAAGATGATCAATCAAGTGGAATATTTGTTCGCGATCGCCTCCTTCCTCCCACCTAGTTTGAGCGGCAGTTAGCATTTGCTGTCCATTTGCTGCGGTATCATTTAGTTCACCCTTTGAAGACAACATAGATTTGATTCGTTGGTGTTTACTTATATTTTGCCTCTAATTCAATAGGTAGTTAATAAAGATACTTTATTAAATTGTTAAAATTTCAATTATATATACTTAAGTAAATGTAAGTAGAAGATGAATTTTAGATTATGGACTGGGGATAATACTGAGGATTGGGCAAAAGAGTGCTGTTAGCAGATAGCTAGGGTTGAGCCAGTGCTGAGTTTTGTTTATCTCTTTGTCTCCCGTTCCTCTGCCTCCTCTGCTCCCCACTTTCCCATGCTCCATTTTCCACTACAGGCTACTCCTGGGTTCTTAAAGCTTGGGCTACAAGATAGACTTTCGTCCATTCGCCTAGCACTTGATGGGTTTTGAGTTTTAACTGTTCGGCTATGGCTTCTATTGAATTACCCGCTCTCCGCAAATCTAGAATTTGCCGCCCTAGAGGAGTCAATTTTTCATCAAGTTGTTGCCATTGGTTTTGCGTTAATCCCAAGTTATGTTCTTGCAAGGAAATTGAGAGCCAGTTGTCTACGAGTTCTGGATTCCCTTTGAGGGCAAAAACACGTACAGCATGGTAACTAATTTTTTCTCGCAGACGGTAGACTTCTTTAGTTGGCTTATTTAGTCTTTTGGAAATCTCTTCTTGGGACTTACCTTGCAGATACAGCCGTAGCCATTCCACTGCTTCTATACCGAGATTTTCTTGTAAATAATTTTCAAATTCTTTTTGTACTGATTGGCGCAGCCCCTGTTGTTCCTCTAGTTGTTGTGCCTCTTGATATTCTGCGATCGCCTGACAATCGACTAAGTTAACTCGATTGTCACTGTCGTCTGTAAGAACTTCTTCTGACACTAGTCTAACCAAGTCACGCCCTGGTACTTGGGTTAAACCACCGCGCTGAGTGCGACGCAAATAATTCACAAATCGGTAAGCTAATAGGGGTTGATTCCGTACTGGCCGCAGACAATATTCTTCTACACTGGCAAATAACAGAGCATCCCCCAATCGTCTATCGGTTGTATATTGGGCAATATCAGCCATTTGTTGTTGCATCTGGCTGTCGCTTTGGAGTAATTCTTGGAGTACCTCTTGTAATACATCCATTACACTACGCTGGCGATCGCGGCTGAGGGAAACCCAAGTCTGAATCTTATTCCGTAATGTTACTAAACTCCCCAATCGGGTTATCAAGTTGCGATAAGCACGTTCTCGCCCCAGCCCTAAGTAGCGTTGACGTAAAATCCTCCAGCGATATTCCATCGCTTGCTTGGCGATATCGAGTTCTTTCGGATTAAACAGATCGAACCGTTTGGAGTCAGATCCCAACAGCCAGAGAATAATGCTTTGCCTCGCGGCTTCATTTTGCTCTGGACATTCCACAGCCAAGCGCTTTTGCCAATCTAGAGCCAGTTTTTGCACATCCGTTGTCATAGTGAGATTGCATTCCTCGAAACTCAATTTTGAAGTTTGCATCACAACCCCCATTCGTCCCACCTAATTGTTTAACTGGTTGCTGCCCCAGATTTCATGAATTTCATGAATTTCATGAAAATAGCTCAGTGATTCTACTTTTATTACGTCTGAATTCATGAAAATTATGCAGAATTTTCTACATTGATGTTTTGCTTTCAGTTAAAAATGTCCAAAACCAATCTATATCAAGCATTTGGGGAGTTATGCTAATTTAAACATTTGTGTAAAGTTATGTTTTTTAGTTGAGAACAGAAATCTGCTTAAAGTGGTGAGGATACACCCTGCATGAAATGGATCGGGTAAATCTAACATTTTGTAACAGATCCGATAAACGAATCTAATTTAACTAAAAGTTAGACGTTATTCCACCAGTATAAGTTTCAACTCTGTACAACCCCTTACGTAGTATAATATTTAGTTGAATCTCAATATCCTTAGTGTTGATGAGATTTTGCCCTAGAAGATTCCCTAACCCCCCTGAGAAATTGGCTGAATTCCCTGCTTTTTAAGGAGGATCGGGCTTTAACTGAATCGAATTAAGTTACATTTTGTGATATTTATTGATTTAATTAAGTGTATATACGGTAATTAGCATTTCAAAGGATGTTTGGTAAGTCGTTGTATAAAATCTTAGATAAATACTATAGCTATAGCGTGGAATTAGTCTCAGTATCCTATGTGGCGATGTCTACGACGGCCTACGCCTACGCTATTTTGAATAGTAGGGATTGATAGACAAATTTATCTTTTTTAAACTAGCTTCAGTCACAACTACACCTTTGATATTGGTAAGTTATTCTTAAAACTTTTATATTCCTAAAAACGAATAGTCAACAGTCAATGTTGGTTTTGACTATTGACTCTGAAAGTTGCTTTACCTCTGCTTCAAAATTCAACTTCTGCAAAATCTAAAAACAGAATGAATGTAATCTTCTAAAGTTTTGATAGTCAGAAGCCTGACAAAAAACTTCTCTTTAAATTCATTTATGGGAATTTTTTGTTTTGAATTCCCCCGCAGGAGGTTGAATCTATCGATTGTTCGATCTAACAATGGGATTTTCTACAGATTCTCGATACCCTTGGACTTGTTCTGTGTAGGCAATTGGTAGAACAGCTTCAACGTTTTCATGGGGACGAGGAATAATCACCCAGGATTCTAGGGTACCGCCATAAACATTTTCTGCGGCTTCAATACCGGCAGCCATAGCGGCTTTTACTTCAGAAACATCGCCACGAATATTAACTGTAAAACGAGCGCTACCTACTCTGATATAACCAACGAGGGTAACTCGACCAGCTTTTACCATCGCATCTGCTGCTGCTAGCACCGCAGGAAAACCTTTCGTTTCAAGTGCTCCAATTGCCTGTAATGACATTATTAATCTCCTGTATGAATAAACTGGGGGCTACAAGTTAATTGTACGAAGCTTCGCTACAGATTTTGATAGCAAAATTGCTTAGAAGATACGGAAAGGTTCTGATTCTTCAGTGAAATGGATTGGTAATATGGTTTCGACATTTTCTGGGGGATTGGGAACGATGTAGTGGGTAATTACTGTACCAACCTTTACTTCCTCTCCAGCTGCAATTCCGGCTTCAACAGCTCTATTTACTTCAGAAACGTGTCCCCGGACGGCGACTAACAAGCGAGCACTTTCCGCTTGACCATAATAGACAATTGTGACTGCGGCAGCTTTGACCATTGCATCTGCTGCTGCTAAGACACTCGGAAAACCTAAAGTTTCAATTACGCCAACCGCCATTGGCATGGCATTAGCTCCTGAATTAAGGGATAAGCGACTTTAATTGTACGTGGCTTTAGTCCCCATTTTGACATTTTGGAAAACTTTCTTTGATGCCATATTTTTTGGGGGAGTGGAGACGCGATTAATCGCGTCTTTTGGGAGTTAGAATATTTTGATAACTCACTGGTTTATGTTTTAGATATTACAAATAATACCTCAGCATCTTAGATTGTGTAACTTTATTGTTTAACAAAATCAGTTATGCGTAGAGACAAGCTAGTACGATAAACTGAAATTTATGTTTCCGAATTTTCTTCCTACGGCAGTTGAGCAACTCATAGAACCTACTTCGATCGCACTAGCTCAGAGTATTCAAACAACTGCGATCGCTACTCCTTTAACTAATCAACCAGTTACCACCACCTATGTCAAGCAAGGGTGTGGTGGAAGTCCGATTTTATTAATTCACGGCTTTGACAGTTCTGTATTAGAATTTCGGCGGCTTTTGCCACTACTTTCTAAAGATAATGAAACTTGGGCAGTGGATTTGTTGGGTTTTGGATTTACAGATAGACTTTCAGGAATTGCCTATAGCCCAACTGCGATTAAAACCATCTTTATTATTTCTGGAAAAGCCTAATCAACCAACCTGTAATTTTGGTGGGCGCTTCGATGGGCGGTGCGACGGCGATTGATTTTACGTTGGCTTACCCAGAAGTCGTAGAAAAGCTGGTGTTAATTGATAGTGCGGGGTTAGCAGGTGGTTCGCCATTGAGCAAATTCATGTTTCCCCCATTAGATTATTTAGCAACTCAGTTTTTAAGTAATATGAAAGTGCGCGATGTCTGACGACAAGCCGCTTTGCGTCTACGCGTTTCCCGGATTGGATACAAAAATCAAAGTCTTGCCTCTATCGATGCGTTATGTTGTGGAGCATTACATTTACAAATGCCGAGTTGGCATCAAGCTTTGATTGCTTTCACTAAAAGTGGTGGTTACAGTGCTTTTGGATTTGATATTATATCAAAAATTGTGCAACTAACGCTAATTTGGTGGGGCGATTCTGATAAAATTTTGGGTACTAGGGATGCCATAAGATTTAAAAGGGCAATTCCACACAGTACTCTCACCTGGATTCCAGATTGCGGTCATCTCCCTCACTTGGAACAACCACAAATCACCGCACAACATATTTTAGACTTTCGAGTTTAATTGTAGTTCAAAGCTAAGAAATCTTATGCATCTCTTGCACCTTATTGGATGTATTTGGGGAGAACGTCTAAAAAAAATACGAGGGTATACTGTGGCGGAAGTTTGCCTACCTTTGACAAGGGGCAAAATCCCCTTGTCTGGTTAATCGTGGCTAGCTGGATTTGCGCCAAGCTGTACTAGTCAAGTAACCACATCTCATTAGAACTCTCAGGATACTCATTTGGTTGATTTTGTGGTTGATTTTGAGCTAGTGGTTGCGATGACCGATGTGATTTTTTGTAATTAAGTGGATTGTAGTGGTCTTTTACTGGTTTTATAGCACTAGTTTCTTTTACAACACTACCAGCATACTCATCTGGTTGATTTTGAGGTAGTCTTTCTGATGAAAGATGTGATTTTTTGTAGTTATATGGATTGTACTGTTCTTTTACGGGTTTTATAGCACTAGTTTCTTTGACAGCTACAGCAAGTTTAGAATTATCTTCTGCTGTTTGTTTTAAAGCATTAATTTCTTCGATCAGCTTGGAATTCGCTTCTGCTAGTTGCAGTGCTGTTTTTTTGGTTTCTTCAAGTTCTTTTGTAACCTGTTGTACTAATGATTTATGTTCGGATGCTAATGTTTTTTGTTTAGATAATTTTGATTGCAAATCAGCAATTTCTTGTCCAAGAGATGCTTCATTTTGATTGCTTTTTTCCAGATTAGTTGTCAACTCTTTGACAGTTGCTTCTAAATCAGCCTTAGTTGGGCTTGTGCGCTTAGTAGAATTTGCCTCAGATGTTTGGGCTGAGGATTCTTCATCAGATGAAGCCTGTTCTTCGGCAATTTCTTCTGCTGTAATTTCGATCGCAGATTCACCTTCTGAGGGTGTAAATTTTTGCGCCTCTTCTTGTAGTAAGTCAGAGAGACTTTGTTTCCTAGCCATTATTATTTTCTCCAATTCCAATCACGCTGTAATTCATCAGCTGCACGGCGGTAGTCTAACTCCGCCTCCCGTGCATTACTTCCTCGCCATTCACTAATCGCTACACCCTCAAGTGCCGCTCGTTCATGAGCCTTATAAGCACGGATAAAGGTATTACAAGCAGGAATACCTAATCGAGTAAGAGTGTTTTTTGCTTCTAGTGCTTCCCCCATACTGCGCGTATCAACTTTGGTAAGCAGTACCCGATGGGGAGTACCCACGGGGATGACGGCTTCCTTAACTGTTTCCACTAGGATAGCTAAATCCATTGCGGCTGGGGGTGTAGGCAAAACTAGATAGTCTGCGATCGCAACTACCGCCACTAATGCTTCAGAGCGCAGGGCGGGAGGTGTATCCACCACTACTAAATCGTAACCTGTTATCTTTACTAAATCACTTAAAAGTGCAGGATCGGTTTCTTGAGATAAATCAAATCCCATTCCCTGCTGACTACGCCCAAACCACCAACTAGCAGAACCTTGAATATCTGCATCAATCAGCAGCACCTTTTTTTTCTTCGCAAAGTTTGCAGCCAGATTGACTGCGGTAGTCGTTTTACCGACTCCTCCTTTACCGTTGAGAATAGCGATGATTTTTGGCACTGCTTGCTTCCGATGCTGCCTTTTGAGTGCTGAGTTCTGAGTGCTGAGTGCTGAGTTAGGAGTAGAGACGCGATTAATCGCGTCTGTACAAGAGTTGTTATTTCCTCTTTGTCTTCTTTTTCAGTCCCCAGTTTCCAGTCTCTAGTCCCCAATGATGAATATACCGCTTTCTGTAACCCTAAGTAACATGAAAAGTCGTAACAATAAAATTCAGAAGCCATCAACTCCACAAAGTTCTATGACAACAACTTACACTTACAATTTGCCTGATGGTCCCCAAATGCCGCGCTGGCTAAGGATGATCAAGTTTATTAGTCAACCACTGAAATATGTGGATGATTTTGCCCAAATTTACGGTGACACTTTCACAATCAGGAGTAATCGCTCGGATAACCATCTAATATATTTTAGTCAACCCCAAGCGCTTGAACAGATTTTTACTGCTGATTCCAGGCATTTTGAGGTTGGCAGGGGGAACATAGGACTAAAATTTTTACTTGGTGATCGCTCCTTTATGTTAGCGGATGGCGATCGCCACCAGCGCCAACGGCAATTATTAGCTCCTCCCTTTCATGGCGAAAGAATGCGGGCTTACGGCGAGGAAATTCGGGAAATAACCCGACAAGTGACTAATGAATGGCAAATTGCCAAGCCTTTTAATATCCGTAAGTCGATGCAAGAAATCACCTTGCGTGTTATTTTACGGGTTGTATTTGGTTTAAATGATGGACAGCTTTTTGAGGAACTGAAGCGATCGCTAAGTGACTTACTAGACTTCATCACTTCGCCCGTAATGTCCAGTGCCTTCTTTTTCCAGTTCATGCAAAAAGATTTCGGTGCGTGGAGTCCGTGGGGCTGGGTTTTGCAACAACGGCAAAAAATTGATCAACTGATTTATGCTTTACTTCGAGAACGTCGGGCTGAACTCGATCAAAATCGCCAAGATATCCTAAGTTTGATGATGGCTGCTCGTTACGACGATGGTCAAGGGATGTCAGATGAAGAATTACACGACGAGTTAATGACACTGCTAGTTGCGGGACATGAAACTACCGCTTCGGCATTGACATGGGCTTTTTACTGGATTGATCGTTTACCAGAGGTGCGTGAGAAGTTGTTACAGGAACTCAACACCCTTGGAGTTAACCCAGATTTAAGTAGTGTAGCTAAATTGCCCTATTTAACAGCAGTTTACCAAGAAACACTGCGAATTTACCCAATTGTCATGACTGCTTTCCCGCGGATAGTGAAGACCCCAATTACAATTATGGGCTACGAACTGCGAGAGGGAACGGTAATAGTCCCCAGTATTTATTTAGCGCATCATCGAGAAGAAGTCTACCCACAATCCAAGCAGTTCAAACCAGAACGCTTTTTAGAAAGACAATATTCACCTTATGAATATTTACCCTTTGGTGGCGGTAATCGTCGCTGCATTGGAATGGCATTTGCTCAGTATGAAATGAAAATTGTCTTGGCAACTGTTTTGTCAGAATTTCAAGTTTCGCTAGTGAATAAACGTCCCGTGCGTCCTGTGCGCCGTGGGTTAACTTTAGCTGCACCAGCCGGAATGCGGATGGTTGCAACACCTCAAGTAAAGCGTGCAAATACACCAGCGCTAGTTTAGGCAACTAGGGTGGGGAGTGAACTACCCACCCTACTATTGCTCTTTCATCACTCTGGTCAAATAAAAATTTAAGTCAACTTATAAACAAGTGACAGAAACTGGGTTTGGAGCTTTATTTTCTAACATTATGGCTCAAATCATCTCTTTGAAATGAAAGTCTTGTATAGCAAGGATGATTGTTTTATTTTCTGGCGAGAGTAACTAAAGAGCGCTATAGCAATCCGAATTTAAACGTCAGAAAATACGAAGATAAAAAGTACGTATTTATAGTCTTTTTAGCCATTTCAGCCATTTGTCTCTCACAACTGATTTAGGATTGTTGTATAAGGAAATAATTACGAATTATGAATTACGAATTACAAATTATCCTGACTCTCTTGCTTGTGGGCGAATTATTCATAATGTTTTTGTTGCGGTATTTAATTGACTCTTCAGTTCTTGATGCTTGTATTGCCTAATTTTGGTTTTTAGGTATTCTCCCCACCGTACCAGACGAGGTACTAACCATTGTTCCAATAGTCGGTCTAATTTATTTGTAATTTTATTTTTGACTATAAATATGTCTTAAGATAGATGTGGATACAGCAGCCTTCGGTTAAACATACAGAATGTAGTATGCAAGAAAGTAAATACTAGTAAACTGTTTTTATCCTTAATAGAAAAGCTAAAAATAACAGCTAAAGACCGAGTATTGCAAATATTATCTGCAATATCTAGTTTTCTGCTTGTATACTTTATTTGTAATACTTACTTGGCTAATAAATTCGGTTTAGCCGATTTTTAAGATGAGATTAGCGTTGGTAATATTATTGAACAATTGCGATCGCTAAAAAAATTTCTTAGATCAGTCGATATCACAACACCATCATACAATCCAGTTTTTTCTGAAGTCAGAAATTGGATGGATATTATATATCAGCACTTCTTGAAAGTAGAGAAATTTATATGTTCAAAAAACTTCATAAAACAGTAGCAGTAGTTACTGTTATAGCAGCTTTAACAACTAGCTGTCGGTCTAATGAAGAGTATAAAAAACTAGCCAAAGCCGCAGATGATTATACTGAAGCTACTGACCAGCTATTAGAAGAAGCTGGTGATATTCAAATCCAAACCACTTCAGAAGTGGTTTTAAGAAATTATTTAGGAGTTACTGGTTATTATACTAAAAAGGAAAATGAAGTGGAATATAGACAGTTATCACAAAAAGATAAAAAAATACTTGATTTATTCACTGAGGTTCGTAATCATAATCGACTTTTACAATCTTACTTTTATAAGCTTCAAGAACTAGCTACCTCGGACGCACCTGAGAGAGTTGAAGCAGATATTGAAAATACTTTAAGCGGGCTACAGATGAGTCGAGCAAAGATACTTGACTTAAGTCCTAGTCCAATTAACATACCAGGTTTATTTGCTCAAATTGGACAAATAGAGGTTAGCAACAAAATAAATAACACAATAAAAAAAGAATTAGAAAGAAACAGTAAGGTAATTTTTCAAGAGTTACAATTACAACAAGAACTTTTAAAAAAAATTAAGGATATTGTAGAATCTAATATTAAATACAAACAAGAACTACAAGAAACTCGCCTGATTGTAACACCATTAAAAAATCAACAGTTGCTATTAGCAGATGATCTAACAAATTGGATTAAAACTCGGCAGGATATTTTTAATTCAGATATCAACACTATAGTCGGAATAAATAGCTCAATCTCTCTCTTAGAAGATTTTTCAAATAGTTTTAGGAATGCTATAAATCTAA
This sequence comes from Nostoc sp., assembly GCF_036918245.1. GTDB lineage: Bacteria > Cyanobacteriota > Cyanobacteriia > Cyanobacteriales > Nostocaceae > Nostoc. The sequence continues at coordinate 9,938 of NZ_JBALEF010000093.1, read as the reverse complement.
AAATATCTAATGAGGAAATAAACAAAGTTACGCAAGATACTAACTCATTTATAAACTTTGTATCTACTAATAAGTAATCGTAGCAAGGAGAATTAATATCATGTCTATTAATAATGGAGATGAGCTTGAGACAGTACAACCTCGATTGCAGCAAATTATCAATACGCTAGAATCTTCAGACTGGAAAGATATTAAATCCAAAGAAGATTTTATCCAAGATCAAACTAAATTATACGCGTTTCAACAAAACCTAACAATTAATTTTCTTGAAGCCTGGGTCGGCAAAGCAAAGCAAAATGAGGCTTCATTAAAAACAGGAATAAAAAACTTAGAAGAAGGTTTAAAACAAGTTAATAGTTATGCTGAGGCAACTAAAAAAATTCGAAAATTCCTAAGCATTTTTAGTTAGATTTAACATAAGATAGGCAGAGTAATTGAATTGTGATAGCTCGTTAAAACTTAAATTCAAAAGAACTGGCACAAATGAATAACCATGCTTTACATTCTTTGCCAACTTACTGGATAGCCTCCTTATTTACTAGTGTCCAATCAAATAGATTATTTTTTTGGTAGCTGAATCCCCAGTTCACAGGAATAAAAGATGGGTTTAGGGTTCCAGTTGTTTACTCATCCGTTGTTCCAGCACATCCAATAACCCATCCACATCCTTCCCAGCTTGCTCAAAACAAATCGGTGGTGCTGGTTCCGGTGCAAACTGAATTAACTTAATTTCCCCCTTCCCAATCCCAATCATCACAACTTCTATTTCCGGCTTGTGATTCTCGACAATTCCCAAAATTTCCTGAAGCCGATTCTCAACCTTAATATTTAAATTCTCTATCTGCTCTTTCGGACAATAAACAAAATGCGGCGTTGGTTGCAAATCAATACCAACAGTACCCTGACTGTCACCATTTGCTAACCACAATCCCCAAAAAAGCGCCGCCAATTCTTGCTGATTTGCTTTGACAAACTTATCCAACTGGTGACGCCACTTAGTATCACCTGATTCTGGTTGACTATTACCAAAAAACATAAATAATTCGTAATGAAGACACAGACAATAGGCAAAACTTATCTTAAACCTGACTGTACACGCCAGAGGCCGGAATAAATACCGTCTTTCTCCAGCAATTGCTCATGGGTTCCCGACTCTACTAATTTCCCATGTTCCATGACATAAATGCAATCGGCATTGCGGATAGTTGAAAGACGATGAGCGATCGCAATTGTAGTTCTATCTACTGTAATCCGTTCTAGCGATCGCTGGATTGCCGCTTCTGTCTCATTATCCACCGCCGAGGTTGCCTCATCTAAAATCAAAATGGGCGGATTCTTCAAGACTGCGCGGGCGATCGCAATTCGTTGTCTTTGTCCACCAGATAACTTTTGTCCTCTTTCCCCCACAATTGTCTCATAACCTTCGGGCAATTCAATAATAAATTCGTGCGCCTCAGCTATCTTCGCCGCCGTGATGATTTCTTGCTCTGGAGTCTCAAAGCTACCATAAGCAATATTCTCCGCTACAGTGCCATGAAATAGAAAGACATCTTGACTCACCAAACCAATGCAGCGGCGCAAATCTTGCAAATTCAAACTTTGCAAATCAATACCATCGAGAGTAATGCTTCCAGCTTGCACTTCGTACAACCGCAACAAAAGTTTGACTAAAGTGCTTTTACCAGAACCAGTTGAACCGACAATTGCAATGGTTTTTCCCGCCGGAATATCCAAAGACAGATTTTTAATTACTGGAAATCTATCTTTATAGGCAAAATAAACATTGTTAAATTTAACTTCACCGCGTACTTCATCCACAGGTAACGCCACATCACCTGTATGAATAGCGATAGGGGTATCCAATAAATTCATAACTCGATTAGTAGAAGCCATTGCCCTTTGATATTGGTCAAATGTTTCGCCTAATCTAGTTAAAGGCCACAGCAAGCGCTGGATTAAAAACACTAATACGCTGTAAGTACCTACAGACATTTCTCCAGAAACTGCTGCCATCCCCCCATACAAAAGTAATGCCGTGAACCCAACCAAAATTAGCATCCGAATTAACGGGACAAAAGCAGCAGAAAGAGTAATTGCCTTAGAATTACTGCGGCGATAAGCGTCACTATCTAATTCCAAACGAGAGGCTTCATAAGCTTCAGATGTGAAGCTTTTAATAGTAGTAATTCCGCTGATATTGTTTGACAACCGCGAATTCAGAAAACCTACCTTTTCTCGCACATTAGCGTAGCGAGGCGCAAGTAGTCGTTGGTAGGCAAAAGAACCCCAGAGGATGAATGGCATCGGAGACAAAGCCATCCACGCTACACTAGGAGCCAAAATAAAGAAAGCAGCACCAATAATTAGAACAGTTGCAGAAACTTGGATGATATCATTTGCTCCCCCATCCAAAAACCGCTCTAATTGGTTAATATCATCACTGAGGATAGACATTAAACCGCCAGTACTGCGTTCTTCAAAATAAGCCAACTCCAACTCTTGCAAATGTTTGTATGCATCCAAACGCAAGTCATGCTGAATATTCTGAGCCAAATTCCGCCAAAGTCGAGCGTAGGCGTACTCAAAAACAGATTCTAGTATCCAAATGATCACAGTCAGGAAGGAAATAATCAAAAATTGTTCAAAGACATCGCGTACCCCTAACTGTGCAATTATAGAATCCTGTTGCTTGACTACCACATCCACCGCCACGCCAATTAAGCCGGGTGGTGCTAAGTCAAAAAATTTATTGAGGGTAGAATAAATAGTCGCCAGCCAAATTTGTTTACGATACTGGTGTCCATACTCAAGCAAACGCTGGAGAGGATGCGTTGAATGTTTACGCCTTCTTGATGCCCGATGAGATTTTAATGCAGTAGCCACGGCTTTTTGCGGTTTCGTGTGACTGATATTACCACGGAACAAAGTCTTGAGTCCTAAGTCCTGAGTCAGAAGATTGATTCAGACAGACTAATGAGAAACTAGTAACTGAGTTTATTCAAGAACTGGGGAGTGGGGAGCAGGGGTGCATACTTCGACTGCGCTCAGTAACCGGGGGAGCAGGGGGAGAATAAGAAATAACTAATGACAAATGACAAATGACAAATGACCAATGACCAATGACTAACTCAATATTGGAGAGAGGAATTTGAAAAATCAGCAATTGGGTAATTGGCAAACCACAGTTTTTGGAATTGTGTTAGCAATACTAGTGATTATTGGGCTAAATTCTTTTATCATTATTAACCCAGGACAAGCAGGAGTAATCAGCATCTTGGGTAAAGCGAGAGATGGCGCTTTATTGGAAGGTATTCATGTAAAACCGCCTTTTATCACCGTGATAGATGTGTATGATTTAACAGTGCAAAAATTTGAAGTCCCAGCAGAAAGTTCTACTAAAGATTTGCAAAATTTATCTGCGAGATTTGCAATTAACTTTCGCCTCGATCCGATTAAGGTAGTTGAAGTTAGAAGAAAACAAGGAACATTAGCGAATATAGTATCAAAAATCATTGCGCCCCAAACACAAGAAGCATTTAAAATTGCCGCAGCTAGAAGAACAGTAGAAGAAGCGATTACCAAAAGAAGTGAATTGAAAGAAGACTTTGATAATGCCTTAGGCGATCGCTTAGACAAATATGGGATAATTGTGTTAGATACTAGCGTAGTTGATTTAGCATTCTCGCCAGAATTTGCCAGAGCAGTCGAAGAAAAACAAATTGCTGAACAACGCGCGCAAAGAGCCGTTTATGTAGCACGGGAAGCTGAACAAGAAGCCCAAGCAGACATTAATCGTGCCAAAGGTAGGGCAGAAGCTCAAAGACTCTTAGCAGAAACACTCAAAGCCCAAGGAGGACAGTTGGTTCTGCAAAAAGAAGCAATTGAAGCTTGGAAGACTGGCGGCGCTCAGATGCCCAAAGTCCTGGTTATGGGTAGTGACTCAAAAAATGGCGTACCCTTCATATTCAACCTTGGGAATGTCCAAAATCAACCGTAAAAGGGAAGTGGGCATCAGATAACAAGGTCTAAAGTTATGGAATTTGCTCTGACCTCAGACAAATTTTACAATACATTGGACTATTCCCAATTCAAAATCTAAAATTCAAAATGGTATAAGTTGGGTCAGTGCCAACTCAAACACCACAGAAAAACCAACAAGATAATAGTCGAAGTTTATGTCAACCCCAAATCCTCAGAATCTCACTGCCGAAGAAGCGAAAAAATTACTGAACAAATTCAACTGTCTAGACATTGCCCCTATCCTCAACTCATCACAAAAAGTAGTAATTCGTAATGCTTTAATTTTGCTTACCAAGCTTACTGATTACCAAATTTTAGGAATTTGTGCTGATACAGCAGAAGAAGGAATATTGGCGATGAAAACCTATTCTCTGGCTTTGGGTTATGAACCACCAAACAATTTACTTACACCCGAAGGCCCAGTTTATATCAAATTAAATGGTAAAAATGGCTTGTGTTATCTTGATTCTTATGATGGACATCATCGTGGTGTATTAGTATCTTGCCAGTCTTATGACGAAGATGGAATCAACGAAATGTATGGACACCTTCCCTTGGACTTATTTGTATAGAATTCGGCGAATGTAGGTAAGGTATTTGCCTTACCTATTCACTAATGAAAAATAATTAATGACTTCAATCTTATGAGTATTATTACACTACAATCAGTAAAAAAAGACTTTGGCATCAAGGAAATTTTAAAAGATGCTAGCTTTAGCCTTGATGCTACCGATAAAGTTGGATTAATTGGTACTAATGGTTCTGGTAAATCAACCTTATTAAAAATGATCGCTGGGCTAGAATCGATAGATAGCGGTCAAATTTTAATTAACTCCGGTTCTAAAATTATCTACTTACCCCAGCAGCCAGATTTAGATGAAAATCACACAGTTTTAGAGCAAGTTTTCGCCGACAGTGGCGAACACATGGCTTTAGTACGCGAGTATGAAGAACTTTCTGATAAATTGGTTCATTATCCAGATGATAGTCAACTGATGTCTCGCCTTTCTGTGGTGATGCAACGAATGGATACGACTGGTGCTTGGGAACTAGAAACTAATGCCAAAATCATCCTCACAAAATTAGGAATTTCTGACTTTGATGCCAAGATAAGTACTTTATCTGGAGGTTATCGTAAGCGCATTGCTTTAGCATCAGCCTTGCTATCAGAACCAGATGCTTTGCTCATGGATGAACCGACAAACCATCTTGATGCTCTTTCTGTAGAATGGTTACAAAGTTATTTAAATCGCTATCGCGGCGCACTTTTTCTGATTACCCACGATCGCTACTTTCTAGATCGCGTTACCAATCGGATTATTGAAATTGACCGAGGCGACATTTACACTTATACAGGTAACTATTCATATTACCTGGAAAAGAAAGCTTTAGCTGAAGAATCTGCCGTAAGTAGTCAACGTAAACATCAAGGCTTGTTGCGCCGCGAGTTAGAATGGCTCAAAAAAGGGCCAAAAGCCAGAAGTACCAAGCAAAAAGCTAGAATTGACCGCGCTCACGCTCTGCGGGATACTGAATTTAAACAAGTTCAGGGTAAAGTTGATATTTCGACAGTTGGTCGTCGCATTGGTAAAAAAGTTATTGAATTAGATAACGTTTCTAAGGCATACAATGGACGCACTCTGATTAATAATTTCACCTACGAATTTAGCCCAGAAGACCGCATCGGCATTATTGGCGCTAATGGTGCTGGTAAATCCACTTTAATGGATATTATTACTGGACAGGTTAAGCCAGATTCCGGCATTGCAGAAATTGGGACTACGATTCACATTGGTTATTTTGACCAGCATTCTGAAGAATTGCTCACAGCCTTAAACGAAAATCAGCGCGTGATTGACTACATCAAAGAAGAAGGAGAGTTTATCAAAATTACCGATGGGACTCAAATTACTGCTTCTCAAATGTTGGAGCGGTTTTTGTTTCCTGGTAATCAGCAGTATGCCCCAATTAGTAAACTTTCGGGTGGTGAAAAACGCCGTTTATTTCTGTTGCGGGTTTTGATGAGTGCGCCCAATGTCTTAATTTTAGATGAACCGACAAACGATTTAGATGTCCAGACATTGGCAGTATTAGAAGATTATTTAGAAGATTTTGCCGGATGTGTAATTGTAGTTTCTCACGATCGCTACTTTCTCGATCGCACCATCGACACAGTATTTTCCTTTGAGGAAGGCGGTAATCTCCGGCAATATCCAGGTAATTACTCAGTTTATCTGGACTATAAGAAGGCTGAAGAAGCACAGCAACAAGCTGCTAACGCTAAGGAAAAGCCGAAAAATGTCGAAGTCCAAAATGGTGCGTCTTCAGCCAAGGATGGAGAGAATACCAAGCGACGCAGGTTATCCAATTGGGAAAAAAAGGAATTTGAGCAGTTGGAAGGTAAAATTGCCGAGTTAGAGGCTGAAAAGGCAGAAACCGAGAAAACACTAGCGAATGTCTCACCAGGGAATTATAGCCAAGTGCAGAAACTCTATAATCAGGTGGAAAATCTTAAGCAAGCGATCGATGTGGCGACTGAACGGTGGTTAGAATTGGCGGAGATGGAGTCTTAATTTTTTAACAGTTTTACCCCACCCTAACCCTCCCCGTATGTATTGGGGAGGGAACCAGATTTCTTATTTTCCCCCTTTATAAGGGGCAGTGGAAGCTCACAAAAATCAACCAGCTTCTGAGGCAACTAGATTTCTTATTTCCCCCTTTATAAGGCTACCGTGTATACACTTTACCCCACCCTAACCCTCCCCTTATAAAGGGGAGGGAACAAGATTTCTTGTTTCCCCCCTTTATAAGGGGGGATTAAGGGGGGTAATGCGACTTGTGCGTACACCATAGCTTTTTAAGAGGGGAATCGGTTCATCTTTTACTCTTGCTTTTTAGAGAATCGTTTTTCTCCCTTTTATCCTGCAAGCTACGAATTTTAACCAGTACTGGAATATATTGTTGAATCATCCAAATCAACGCCTCAATTGATGAGTTACCTCGGTCGATTCGGCTTTTAGCTTGGAAGCCAATCAAGAATAGTTGCATTGCCAGCAACAAAGCAATGGTTTTACTGAGAATATGACGCTTAATTTGCATTTGTTTGTACCCCAAAGAGTTGATAGATACAGGTTCTCTTTGGGGTTGTGTCCCTAAGCAAGTACCCTAATCTTGCTGAAAATGCCTTAGAATCTGGATTACATGAGTTTGGGGTGGTAGTTTCAATATGGGGTAGCCTCAAACTTCTTACTCAATTTTTTGGATGTAATGCCACGAACTACCTATGGGCCTCAGATTCAAAAGCGAGTCAAGCGTCTGCTAGAGGCGTTGCTTTGTTTTGTCGATGGAGAATTTGAGGACGGTAATTTTAAAATTGAGTCCGACTGGAAAGAAGCAGACAGCGTTAACCCCAAGCTGACTGTGCAGACTACGTTAGTCGTGTTGGAGTTGCTGACGCAAAAAGACAAATATTCTGGCAAGTTAACTAAAGTGCAAATTCGAGAGGCGCTGAATTTGCTGAAGGATTTTTTGAAGATTCTGGAAGATAACCGTCTCCAAACTCAAGGTTCTGATGACTGGCGCTTTACTTTAAAGCTATGGTCAAAGGATAGAGAGAAGAACCTGAAAGGGTTTGATGAAGCGTGGGAAAAGAAAAGATCAAAGAAATCGAAATTAAATAACCCCTCTCCAAACCTCTCCCCCACAGGGAGAGAGGCTTTGAATGTTCCCCCTTCCCTAGTAGAAAAGGGGGTTAGGGAGTTAGGTCACATACAAATATTTCAAGCGCCACCTTTACCCACACACTTTGTAGAACGCCCAGAGTACAGCGATGATTTAAAGACTCGTCTTTTAAATGGTTCATCGTCTGATAGTCGCACTTTGGTAATTACTGCGATTCACGGTTTGGGTTCGGTGGGCAAATCTACTTTAGCTGCGGCTTTAGCCCATGATGCAGAAATACAATCTCGTTTTTGTGATGGCATTCTTTGGGCAACATTAGGTCAACAACCCAATGTGCTTACTTTACTTAGTAACTGGGTACAAGCATTAGGAGACTATAGCTTTAAACCTACAAATGTAACAGCAAGTTCCTTGCATTTGCGGACGCTGCTTTATGACAAGGCTGTGTTGCTGGTGGTGGATGATGCGTGGAATACCGAAGATGCACAAGCATTTAATTTTGGTGGGGCGCGTTGTCAAGTTTTAGTAACTACTCGTGAAGGTCACATTGCCGATGCTTTAGCAGCCAACACCTACAGTCTGGATATAATGAAACCAGACCAGGCAATGGAATTGCTGACGAAGAAATTAAGACGCGAGATTACAGGCATAGAACGTCACTCAGCAGAAAATTTAGCCAAAGGCGTTGGTTATCTTCCCCTAGCATTGGAACTCGCAGCCGCCGAAGTTGCCTGTGGTACGACTTGGAATGAACTGTTGGCGGATATTCAGCAAGAAGTAGCCAGATTAACAAGTTTTGACCGACCGGAAGCCGAAGAAATTACCGATGAGGCTAGTTTAAAACGCCTGAGTTTAACCGCATCATTAAATTTGAGTGTCAAGAGAATGCCACTAGAAAAGCAGCAGCATTTCTCTTGGTTAGGGGTATTGCCGGAGGATGTCAACATTAATAAGATGATGGCGGCAACGCTGTGGCAGATGGATAAGCGTGATGCTGCCAAGATGTTGCAATATTTACGGAATAAAGCATTGCTATTAACAGGAGTACCGCTTGCTGATGGTATGCCTACTTATCGTTTACATGATTTATTCCACGATTTAGCTTGTAATTTGTTAACTGCTCCCTCCGAGCCAAAGCGCCCAGGAGATTTGGCTGGGTTGGGTTTAAACCTTGCTGATGTTCACGCTGCTTTTTTAAAGAAGTATCGGCAGAAAACCCAGAATGGTTTATGGCATACTTTACTCGATGATGGTTACATTCATCAGTATTTAGTTTGGCATTTGGAAAAGGCTGGACAGTTAGAAGAGATTCACCAGTTATTGCGGGAAGAGTCTGCAACTGGAAGCAATGGCTGGTATGAAGCGCGAGAACAATTGGCACAAACTGGCGGTTACATCACAGATATTTCTCGTGCCTGGGAACTAGCAGAAGCGAATTGGACTGAATCAACACTAAGCTTGCAGTGTCGTTATGCTTTGATTACTGCATCGATGAATAGTTTGGCAGCTAATGTACCAGTAGATTTATTGCTTGCCTTGGTCAAAAACAAGATGTGGACTCCCGAACAAGGACTAGCTTATGCTCTGCAAAAACCAGAACCACAAGAGAAAATCGATTCGCTGACAGAACTAGTCAATTATTTAACACCAAATCTTCAAGAATTAGCACTGCAAAAAGCCCTTGCTGCTGCCAGGGCGATTCAGGATGAGTATTATCGTGCCAATGCCTTGAGTGCCTTAGCTGACAAACAGATATATTGCCAGAAGCCCTTGCTGCTGCCAGGGCGATTCAGTCTGAGTATTATCGTGCCAATACCTTGAGTGCCTTAGCTGACAAACTGCCACCAGAGTTGTTGCCAGAAGCCCTTGCTGCTGCCAGGGCGATTCAGGATGAGGATTCTCGTGCCAATGCCTTGAGTGCCTTAGCTGACAAACTGCCAGATATATTGCCAGAAGCCCTTGCTGCTGCCAAGGCGATTCAGGATGAGTATTATCGTGCCAATGCCTTGAGTGCCTTAGCTGACAAACTGCCACCAGAGTTGTTGCCAGAAGCCCTTGCTGCTGCCAAGGCGATTCAGGATGAGTATTATCGTGCCAATGCCTTGAGTGCCTTAGCTGACAAACTGCCAGATATATTGCCAGAAGCCCTTGCTGCTGCCAGGGCGATTCAGGATGAGTATTATCGTGCCAATGCCTTGAGTGCCTTAGCTGACAAACAGATATATTGCCAGAAGCCC
>NZ_JBALEF010000092.1:0-69787 GCF_036918245.1 Nostoc sp. | reverse complement strand
GGTCTATATCTTGAGGCAGGTTTTGGTTCATATTTGTGATACTCCCCCTCAAGTGTCCCCCTTGTCAATACTCTGCCACCTGAATCCTTACGATTCTCTGAAGGATGAAATAGAAATCTGATGATGAATAAAAAGTATCGCCATTAGAAAATTAAGCTATATTTATAGAGAATCACTAGGAAAAATAATTGGTTGTGTACTAACTGAAAGACCTAACGGATGGTGTGGGTATCCATACTTTGTTAGAACTAGGCAGTAAAGAGGTTGTTTATCACAAATTAGACTTAACACTTCTTTTTCACGATTCTGAATTCTGGGATATTTTCCCGCACCCCATGCCAAAATAATTAAGGCAGCGCGTTTTGTTGCTACTTGAATATAGCAGTTGTTTTTTGGCCCCACAGGGTCATCTACTTGGCAAAGTTCACGGGGGTTTGTAGCACAATAAGCAAATAGATTAACTACTTCAAGAGAACCATATCTCCAAGACTTAGCAAAGTTAATACATCTAGTGAGAGTGTGATCATTTTTCTTATCATCGGCGGTACTTGGGTTAAGCATCACAAAAGTAACTTGAGGTAAACTTATATCCCATTTACGCCGCAGTGAGTAGCGATACTTTCTAGTGATGTCGAACTTAGCATATCCTTTTATGTCCATGTATTTTACTCAGAATTACTGTGGATTTATAAAGAGCCGCTTGTCTTAAAACAGATACAACTGTTCATGTTTTTCCATTTCTATATTTTGTAAAACTTTTGATTTTTTTCGCTGAGTGTCTTGTTCAGATTTTTTATATTGTTTTGATATATTCTTCGTAATTTCAGATGTTGTTTTTACCTGAGAATCTAGCTCCAAAGATAATTGCTGACAATTATTATTATTTAATAGTTGCAAATTAGTAATCTCTAATGTTGGCAATCTCTGTGCTAAACTTTCTTGAACTTTCTCGTTAATACGCCATTTGGGTGGATAAAAATAATCAATTGGCTGAGGCGTCAACGTAAATTTTGATTTTATCTTTTTACGATTACTTTTCAAATCAGGAAATGCTCCTCGGCAGTATTTATCAGTTTCACAAAAAAGATTTTGACAGTCTATAGCCTGTAGTGGACGACCCCAGAGTGATTGAAAATTTAACCCTAAGCGTTGAAACTCTTTCTCTTGGTTTTCACTCATCCAATGAATAATATCAGTATATGTTTTACCATGTGTATCAATGAAACACTTCTCGATACCACGTTCGGCTCCTGGGCCTGCTATAGTAAAACTGTTTTCGTCAAAGTTGATAATTTCACTATAATTAATATCTGTCGCTAATTGGTAAGCCATAAACTTACCTAGCAATGGATATTCTTGAAAAATCTGAAAAACGTCTTCAAGTTTTTTGGCTTTGACTATGCGATTATCTACTCTATCTTGCACAACCATTTTATCAATTAATGCCAAATGATTCTGGTGCTTTTTATCATAACCAAACTCTTTGCTGGCACAAGACATATATGCACTAGTGTAAATAACATATCCAAGATTCATAGCCTCTTGTAATATATCTGAATATACTTTGGAGTCGAAATTAGACAGTGTAATATAATCTCCTATTTTCTTTTCTAAGTATTCCCATGTTTCTATTTTATTAAAAATTTTAAAGAGTAGAATCCGTAAAACTACTTCTTCTTGATTTTTGCTCCTATTCTCATCATAAATTACATTTTTGATCAGATATTGTGAAACGCGATCGCTTGCTCGATATGCATTACAAAATTTATAAGTATTAATAATCGGGTCACTCGTCCAGGGTGGTGGTACGTTGTTAATTTTGTTAAAAAATACTTCCTGGCGCATACTAGCAAATCGCCAATAAGTATCAAAAATCTCTTGTCTTACTTGCATACACGGTTCTCCTGGTTTATCGTCGTCAGTTTCAAACCTGTTTTTTATCCATAAGTCAAGATTATGCGACAACTGCCGCATAATCTTCGTATACGATCGCATTTCTGGCAAAGCATCCTTAAAGCCGATCGCAACAACTCTTTTTAACTTTTATCGACTGAATAATATGATTCTCAGGAAACATTAGGCTCATCAGCAGTTTTGATCTCTTTTAAAATTCGTTCTACTTGGTTAACTTTTTCACCTCTATTCTGTGATTTGAAAATATTTAAAGCTTTTTCTAAAGAAGATAGCGCCTCGTCTTTTTTATTTGTTTGCCACAATGCTACTGCGAAATTAGTCAGCCCCTCGCCATAATTAGGATTAATTTCCAGAGCTTTTTTATATTCATTAATGGCTTCTTCCCAGCGACTTTGGCTTGCGTAAACAACACCGATCGCATTGTAAGCTAGAGCGTATTTTGGCTGGAGGCGAATGGCTTCTCGATAGGAACTAATTGCATCTTCTGGTTTCTTTTGCCGAAAAAGCACATTTCCCAGTTGAAAGTGTCCGAAGGCATCTTCTGGGAATTTTTTAATTAATTGGCGTAAATTTTCCTCTGCACCTGTTAAGTCTCCCTGACTAAATAAACCATTGGCTTGTTGCAGGAGTTGCGATCGCTCTGGTGTATCTGTACCTGAAGCTTGTGCTATTTTTTGTGGTTGTCTCTGTGCAAACTGTTCTGGCGAATGTAAAGAAACTTTTGCAGGAACCGCTAACACTAATGGTGATATCCCCATTACACTGATAATACTCAGCATCATGCAGCCAATAGGTTGAACAAATGCTGATTTGGATTTGCACTTCACCTTCATCGCCCTGAATGCCTCAATAATGTTCTAATCTTTATAATAAATTGGTCTGCGTTAGCGCGTAATGCATCACAAGACAGACGGTAAGGGCCGCATAATATATGTGCGCCCCTACTAAGCTGATTTGAAATTATTTACGCGCCTTCCCGCAATTTATCCAACACACTCCGATCTTCTAATGTCGAAGTATCTCCAGATATCTCTTGTCCAGCAGCTAGATTCCGCAGCAAGCGCCGCATAATCTTACCCGATCGCGTTTTCGGCAAAGCGTCTGTAAAGCGGATTTCTCCGGGACGTGCGATCGCACCGATTTCTTTGACAACGTGCAGTTTGAGTTCTTTACTCAGTTCCTCACTTCCTTGATAAGTGCCTTCTAAAGTCACAAAAGCAACTACTTCTTCACCCTTAAGCTCATCCGGTTTACCCACTACCGCCGCTTCTGCAACCGCTGGATGCGAAACTAAGGCTGATTCTACTTCCATTGTACCGAGTCGGTGTCCTGAGACATTCAGTACATCATCCACACGACCCATTACCCAGAAGTAGCCGTCTTCATCTTGTCTTGCGCCATCACCAGCAAAGTAAGTATAATTACCATCTTGAGGTGGAATGTATTCCCAGTAAGTGCGGCGGAAGCGTTCTGGATCGCCGTAGACTGTCCGCATCATTCCTGGCCACGGATGGCGCACTGCTAAATAACCGCCTTCCTTATTAGGTACGCTGTTTCCTGACAAATCCACGACATCTGCAATAATTCCTGGGAAGGGAAGAGTTGCAGAACCTGGTTTGGTGGGAATTGCCCCTGGTAGCGGTGTAATCATGATACCGCCGGTTTCCGTTTGCCACCAAGTATCCACAATTGGACAACGTTCCCCACCAATAACTTTGTGATACCACATCCAAGCTTCCGGGTTAATCGGTTCGCCGACGGTTCCCAACAAACGCAATGAAGACAGGTTTCGCGCATTCGGATGTTGTTCACCCATCTTAATAAATGCTCGAATTGCCGTAGGTGCTGTATAAAAAATATTAACGCCGTATTTTTCAATTACATCCCAGAAACAGCCAGGATTAGAAGCACGGGGCGCACCTTCGTACATTATCGTGGTTGCACCGTTGGAAAGAGGACCGTAGACAATATAGCTGTGTCCCGTAATCCAACCAACATCGGCGGTACACCAATATACATCTGTGTCTTGGAGGTCGAATATCCACTTGGTGGTGATATGAGTATACAAATTATAACCAGCAGTTGTATGCACTACCCCCTTCGGTTTGCCCGTGCTGCCAGAAGTGTAGAGAACAAACAGCATATCTTCACTGTCCATCGGTTCGGCGGGACAATCTGCTGATACCCCTTTTTGCAAATCATGCCACCAATGATCGCGTCCGCCCAACTGCATATAAGTTTCTTGTCCGGTGCGCTTGACAACTAGGACGTTTTCTACACTGGGAACAGCACCATCAGCTAAGGCTTTGTCTACCTGTTCCTTGAGAGGAACGATCGCATCTTTGCGCCAACCACCATCAGCCGTGATTACCAGTTTAGCCTGAGCATCAATTAAGCGATCGCGCAACGCTTCAGCACTAAAACCACCAAATACCACACTATGAGGTGCGCCAATTCTCGCACAAGCTAACATCGCGATCGCTGCTTCGGGAATCATCGGCATATAAATACCAACGCGATCGCCTTTTTGTACACCCAGTTGCTTCAATACATTGGCAAACTGGCAAACTTCCCGGTGCAGTTGGGAGTATGTGAGGGTACGCGAATCACCTGGTTCTCCTTCCCAAATCAATGCTGCTTTATTTTTGCGCCAGGTAGTGAGATGTCTGTCAAGGCAGTTGTAAGAAATATTAATTTTACCACCAACGAACCATTTAGCAAAAGGTGGTTGCCAGTCTAATACTGTATCCCATTTTCGGAACCATTCTAATTCTGTTCCAGCTAAATCTGCCCAAAATTGCTGTGGATCGGCTTTGGCTTTGTCGTAGAGACGCTGATAGTCTTCCAGGCTTTTGATATGAGCATTTTGCGAGAATTCCGAGCCAGGATGAAAGAGGCGCTTCTCTTGTAGGATTGATTCTATAGTTGGCTGAGACATGGTTAGTTATGAGTGCAATCACTATTGTTACTAAAAACTATTCTTAGCCCAGTTGTGCTAGACATTGTTTAGATTTTCGTTAAGCTAGGTACAAATTGCCGAGTTATTTAGTTTACATTCATTTTCATCTAGCAAAAGCAAGCGATCAAAAAATGTAAAGACGTTTTGCAACCTATCTACCGGGAATGTTGCAATATTGTAAGTAGTCTTGACAAACAAAGCCTGAAACTATGCCCCTCACCGTCGAAGCCAGCAGCTTATCTCTCAACGATGTTCATCGGTTTCTCAAACTAGAAAAGCTTTCCAATGGTTCATTTACAGACTTCTTAACTCTAGAACCACTCTCTGACTTTGAACAGCAAGATTTATTAAGAATCAGAAACGACTTTGATCGTTATTTAAGCGCAGGTAAAATTTCTGAAGGTTTAGTTAAATTCTTAACAATTGCACCCTTAATGCGGCTAGCTGGATTTTACGATGTGCCGATTCGGTTGACAATGGAAGATAGCATTGCGATCGCAGTTGAAGATGAAGACAGAAGAATTACCGGGCGGATGGATATTTTAGCAATCAACAATCCTCAAAGTAATATTGCACCGCCTTTTTGGGTTGTAGTAATTGAAACGAAAAACAGTGCGGTTGAAGTGGGTGAGGGTTTACCTCAATTAATCACTTATGCTTTTAAAAGTTTAGATCAACAACCATCAGTTTGGGATTTGGCAACTAACGGACTGCGTTATCAATTTGTTTATTTAAGACATGACGAACAGCTAACTTATCAGTTAATGCCATTATTAAATCTGAATGAATCTCCCGGTGCAATTGAGTTATTACAAGTTTTCAAAGCCGTCTGCAAGTTACCGAATTTTCAGTAAAATGAACGTAAATCGCGGAGCGATCGCTGATGTCTGAACCTGCTACCCTAGAAATCATCTCTAATCATATTTCAGAAGACGAAGTTATTTTTCCTCCTGGCGATATATTGAGTGACGAACCACCCTTGGAAAGTGATCTGCACCGAGAACAAATTGATTTGCTGATTCGCATACTTAAATTATGGTGGCGAGATAGGGAAGATTTTTATGCTTCTGGCAATTTGACGATTTATTACAGTCCTAACCAGAAAAAATCAGAAAGCTTCCGTGGTCCAGACTTTTTTGTAGTTTTGGGAACCCAGAAAAAAGACCGTAAGAGTTGGGTAGTTTGGCAAGAAGACGGGAAATACCCTAACCTGATTGTGGAAATTTTGTCAAGTTCAACAGCAACAGTTGATAAAGGTTTAAAAAAACAAGTTTACCAAGATACCTTCCGTACACCAGATTATTTCTGGTTTGATCCTGTAACAATGGAACTTCAGGGATTTCATCTAGTTGATGGAAAGTATCAAGAAATTCAAACTACTACTGATGGACGTTTGTGGAGTCAGCAGTTAGAACTTTACTTGGGAGTTTATGAAGGTAAATTAAGATTATTCACTACTGAAAATCAATTAATACTATTATCAGAAGAATTAGCTGAACAAGAACGTTTACGTGCCGAACAGGCAGAAGAACGTGCTCAACAAGCAGAAGAACGCGCCCAACAAGCAGAGCAAGAAATTGCTCGACTGCGGGAGGCTTTACGTATACAGGGCATCGACCTAGAGAATATTTGATTACATCAGGAAATGAACTAAAGACATTTTCAAGTTAAAATCTAGTTATCAATGTGTAAAAAAAGCGTAATCTTCTGAAAGTAGGGCATCGATTGCAAGCACAAGAAATTAAGGATCAGCTAAAGTCCCTTATCGAGCAAGCCTCCTCGATAGATCATAATTTAGCGAGAAGATTAGATGAAATCAATCGTTGGATAAAAGACATCAAACCAGGTTCCCTGACTGCAAAACCCTTTGTCACGGCCTTTTTACTAGAGGTAATTACGGATTCGACAATTTGGCTGATAATCAAATCCTTACCTTCAGAAGAAGAACAAAAAGCAAAGTTTGATCTGATGACGCCGATTGAGAGATATTGGTATGGTTATTTATTTCCCAGATGGTTTAATGCAAGTGACTCCAAGTTTTATATTTGGAAACAAAAATTGATGGCAGGCGAATTTAATCAGGTAGATGATGATATCATTAAATCAATAGCCCAAGATATTGTTCAGCGAGAAGGTAGTTTTTGGCAGCGTTATATAGCCGACCTTTCAATGGCAACAGATTTAATTGTTAGTCGTAACAATCAACCACTGTGCATTCAAATTACCAGTGTTTCAGAAGAACTTAATCACCAAAAGTACGAAGCTTGGCAAAATACACTGCGTTCATGGGAAATCGAGAGGGGGTTGTTCTTAAGTTACAATCCCAAAGATACTAATTTTATCAACCAGTTAGTCAACGTGGCCCTGTATAACAGTGATTACCTTTCTGGTGGCAAATATTTAAAATTTTCGTGACTTTTCAGGAATTTGATATTTCAGATTTGTGTCTAGCCTATATACTTACGTGCTAATTAGAGCTTTTATGGCTAATAAAAGAGAAACTCACTGCAACAATCAAGTAGATACATTTGCTGAAGCTTTAGCAACAGCACGACAAATGCAGCAGAACTGGTTAACTTACGGTGTTGATTTTGTCAATATTTACGTTGAAGATGTGGAGGGAGACTGGCTAGAAACGTGGGGACATGACGAAATATTAGGTAATTCTCAATTAGATACTATTAAAGAATTTCTGGTAAGTAATGATAGTGTAGCTGTGAAAGTAAGACAGCATTTAGGAGAGCGATCGCTATTTGATTTTGCAGTAAACTTAGAAGAATCTTGGAGAATTTCTCAAGTAGATGACAGGCTATCTGCTGTAAAAAATCTGCTAGCTGGTGAAGGAAATAGTATTGATATAGATGACATCAGGTTGTTTGATTTAGCAAATAGTCTGCTGGTAAAGTTGGCAGAGATTTTGTGAGATTTGGAATTATGCTGTCGTGAATTGCTTCCAGACGTTATTTACATTTATTCTTGATGTTGAAGGATTCATAAGATAGTTTGAGCATTTGTTGCAAACGTTAAATATTTTCTTATAAATGTTGAAGCAATTGTTACTCGCGTTCAAGCATGTATAAGAAACGTTTAAGTATTTGCTGCAAAAGTTAAATATTTTCTTATAAATGTTGAAGCAATTGTTACTTAGGTTGAAACTTTGGTTTATAACGTTGAAAGTTTTCTCTTACAGCGTAAACTCAGACTTTCACCAGAGAAACGGGATTAGCCTCTATCTCTCTGGAATCTAAACCTCTGTTATTGTATCCATCAGTGAAGATGTCGCTGGATAAGGTAGGATATTTTGGAACCAATCACAGCTAGTGCGATCGCAACTCTCGCTTTTACTAAAGCATTTGAGAAAACTATCGAGAAATTCACTGAAGCAGCCCTTGTTAAAATGGATGAGCTGCGAAAAAAGATTTGGGGTAAATTACGGGGAAATCTGAAAGCAGAAACAGCTCTCGTCGCTGCTGAAAAAGGCTCGAAACCAGATTTAGACAGGGTTGCTGCTTACTTGCAGATAATTTTACATGAAGAACCAGAGTTTGCGAAAGAAGTAGAAACACTGGCTCGTGAAATTGAGGCTGGTAAGATAGTAGACAAAAGCACTATGACCCAAATCAATCAAGATAATGCCAGGGGATGGCAAACTAAGGTTGAGGGTGGAACAGTTTATCAAGGCGATATTAACATTCATCATGCACCTCCCAATTCTTGAATTGAGCCATCATGAACCAAAGCAACCAGGATAATGCCAAGGGCTGGCAAACTCAGGTTGAGGGTGGAATAGCTAACATTGGTGAAACGATTAATATAAACTACTCCTCTGAGCAGTTACACTCATCTCCTCCAAATAATATTCCTTACCGGGGTGTCGCCAACTTTGTCGGGCGGGATGAGAAACTTGCCCAAGTGCATGAAACGTTGCAGCAAAATGACAGCGCGGCAATTCTGGCTGTGGCTGCTATGGGAGGAATCGGTAAAACTGAATTAGCAACACAATACGCACACCGCTACAAAGTCAATTATCCTGGTGGGCTTTGCTGGTTAGATGCCAGAAAACCAGATTTAGCAGCAGAGATTGTGCAGTTTGCTCAGTTTTACATGAAACTGGAAGTACCGAAAACCTTACTGACTTCCCAGGAACAAGTAAAATGGTGCTGGCAGAATTGGCAACCACAAGCAGGACTAGTCTTGGTAGTATTGGACAATGTTGACGATCTGACTAACTGGAATAATTGTCGCCAAATACTACCAACAGATAACCGCTTCTGTATATTAATCACAACTCGGTTGCGAAATATCGGTTCAACAGTTCAACAGATAACTTTGGATGAACTCTCACCAAACGATGCTTTGAATTTGTTGATAGCTTTGTTGGGTGAGAATGATAGGCGAGTGCAACGGGAACCACAAACGGCAGCAAATTTATGTAAATGGCTGGGATATCTGCCTTTAGGTTTGCAATTAGTCGGCGCGTATTTGGCAGAAGATCCAAATTTATCTTTAACAGAGATTTTACAGCGATTACCAGCCCAGCAAAAATCTCAATTGGAAGCCGTATTTGAATTAAGCTGGCAACAACTCGATTCTATGACACAGCGTGTCGGTGAGTTGTTGAGTTTATTTGCCCCAGATATCATTCCTTGGCAAATAGTTGAATCTGCCAGTCAGCAACTAAATTGGGCAAAGGCAGATGTTGACGAGGCGAGAAAGCAACTTTATAAACGCCATTTAATTCAAAGCGTAGCAGAAAGAGAAAGTTGCTATAAAATTCATTCTTTAATTAGGGAGTTTTTGCAAGGAAAACTGGTAAGGTCAAACACAGCCGATGACCTCAAAAAAGCCTTTGCCGCAGCATTAGTAGAAATTGCTGAGGAAATACCTGAATCTCTCACCCTTGAGGATATCAAGTCAGTGCAATTGGCAATTCCCCATTTAACTGAGGTGGCACAAAATCTGATTGATGCTGTGGAGGATGAAAATTTAATCTGGGTTTTCACTGGCTTAGGCAAATTCTATCAAGGACAGGGTTTGTATACCTTAGCAGCACCTTGGTATGAGCAAGGATTATCAACGGTGCAAACCCGTTTGGGAGAAGCATATCCTGATTTTGCCACCAGCCTTAACTGGCTGGCAAATCTCTACGATTCTCAAGGACGCTACGACCAAGCCGAACCCCTTTATCTCCAAGCTTTAGAACTTAATAAACGCTTGCTAGGAGATGCACATCCTGATGTTGCCAGCACCCTGAACTTGCTGGCATTACTCTACAAATCTCAAGGACGCTACGACCAAGCTGAACCCCTGTATCTCCAAGCTTTAGAACTGAGAAAACGCCTGCTCGGAGAAGCACATCCCTCTGTTGCCACCAGCCTGAACAACCTGGCAAGTCTCTACAAATCTCAAGGACGCTACGACCAAGCTGAACCCCTGTATCTCCAAGCTTTAGAACTGAGAAAACGCCTGCTCGGAGAAGAACATCCCCATATTGCCACCAGCCTGAACAACCTGGCATTACTCTACAAATCTCAAGGACGCTACGACCAAGCCGAACCCCTGTATCTGCAAGCTTTAGAACTGAGAAAACGCCTGCTGGGAGATGCACATCCCCATATTGCCACCAGCCTGAACAACCTGGCATTACTCTACAAATCTCAAGGACGCTACCACCAAGCCGAACCCCTGTATCTACAAGCTTTAGAATTGAGAAAACGCCTGCTGGGAGATGCACATCCCCATATTGCCACCAGCCTGAACAACCTGGCATATCTCTACAATTCTCAAGGACGCTACGACCAAGCCGAACCCCTGTTTCTGCAAGCTTTAGAATTGAGAAAACGCCTGCTGGGAGATGCACATCCCCATGTTGCCAGCAGCCTGAACGACCTGGCAGGACTCTACAATTCTCAAGGACGCTACGACCAAGCCGAACCCCTGTATCTGCAAGCTTTAGAAATTCGTCAGCAGGTGTTTGGGGTAAATCATTCCAAGACGGTTACTGTTCGGGAAAATCTAGAAAATCTTCAAACTCAAAAGAATGATAACCGTAAAGTTAAGAATAATACTAATAATAATTCCTTGTGGGAGAAGTTTTTAGGGTTATTTAAGTGAAGCGAAAGTTGTGATTATAGCAAGGAACTGGGGACACTTCTCTACGAGACGCTGCGCGAACGACAAGCGGTAGTTGAGCGCAGTCGAAATCAGTGCATCGCTGGAGACTGGGTGAAAAGTCTTTTTGTGTTTCGGTTTTATCCTCCTCAAATTAAAATTGAACAAATATAATAAACGACTCCCCGAATTCAATAAACGACTCCCCGAATTCAATAAACGATTCCCCGAATTCGATGAACGATTCCCCGAATTCGATGAACGACTTCCCGAATTCGATGAACGACTCCCCGAATTAGATGAACGACTCCCCGAATTCGATGAACGACTCCCCGAATTCAATAAACGACTCCCCGAATTCAATAAACGACTCCCCCTTATAAAGGCTACGGTGTACACACAAGTCGAATTACCCCCCTCAATCCCCCCTTATAAAGGGGGGAAGCCGGAAATCTAGTTCCCTCCCCTTTATAAGGGGAGGGTTAGGGTGGGGTAAAACCTTGGTTAATCAGCTATTTCAGACTTGTGTGTACACCGTAGCCTTATAAAGGGGGGAAATTGAGCAAGTTTACCCCCTCCCCTTGGTAAGGGGAGGGTTGGGGTGGGGTGCAAGAGGATTCATGAGGCAATTCGATGAATGCTTTTGACTTGGCTAAGTCGAGCAGCAAACAACAAGACAGCCAAAATATCTTCAGATTCTAAATCGTCATAATCTGCCAATATTTCTTCAGTACTCATACCAGAACTGAGCAGTTCTAAAATCAACTCAACTGGATAACGAAGTCCTCGAATACAAGGTTTACCGTGGCAGATATCTGGATTATGAGTAATGCGTTGTAGAAGTGTGTCATTCATCAAGAAATATTCATAAATTATGACGATATTTTTGTTCTCATAAGCTAATTCTAGATGCCAAATAACGACAGCAGAAAAATAATTGTAGCTACAAATAAATACTTTTGAATGTTAATTTATTTTTGATTTAGGGGGTTTATAAGTATATAATTATACTATATTATACAAATAAGAAAGGCGATCGCCCTCTGCCAAGAAGCTGCGATCGCCTTTCTGTAAACCCCCATTCTGGGAGACAATTACAATGATGGCACAAGTACAAAAGTTTGTAAAAAATCAGAAGTTCGCCCAATCAGAATTACAACAGTACTTAGAGGGCGAAAACTTAAATACACCCATCCTTAATCAATCTTCTGAAAATCAATTACCCAAAAGAGAACCGATTAAACATCTATTAATAGGTTCTCCAAAAGCAGTTACTAGCACAATTCACTATCTGCAAGTGATTGGCTACGCCAGCATCGGCGATTGGAGTCCGCTACTACCAACCGCCAACCCAGGCGAGGTAATGAGTATTTTAATCCGTCAGATTTTAATGCAATAAGTCGAATTACCCCCCTTAATCCCCCCTTGTTAAGGGGGGAAACCGGAAAATCTAGTTCCCTCCCCTTTATAAGGGGAGGGTTAGGGTGGGGTAAAACCTTGGTTAATCAGCTATTTCAGACTTGTGTGTACACCGTAGCCTCAAAGCATCGGGGAGGGGTATACCTTATGTGGTTGCAAAACGCTATATTACTGCTCAAGCTCGGTCGTTAAGGAAATATTCATAAATTATTACCATATTTTTTTTCTCATAAGCTAATTCTAGATGCGAACAGACAGCAGCCCATTGCGATCGCACTAAGCAAGATGTTAAAACTTTTGGTGTATTGACTTATACGCAAATTACCCCACTCGCACGACGAGCGCACACATTCAACCCCCTTCAAAATGCATCACAACCACGTTAAGCTGAATTAGAGTAGCAATTTATTGCGCTTTTTAATATGCAAATCTCTGTTCTTGTCAAATTTTAATTTTTTCTGTTTGAGAAACCCGGAATGCTAGACCGAATTTTTGATTACCTCGACTTTCATTTCAGCCTTGAAGCCCTGATAGTTCTGCTGATCCTGGTGCTTTTAGAGGCGCTGTTATCTGCCGACAATGCGATCGCTCTCGCTGCGATCGCTAGGGGGCTGGAAGACAAAGAACTTGAGCGTAAAGCTTTGAACTTTGGTTTAGTCGTTGCTTATGTGCTGCGAATCACCTTGATTCTCACTGCTACTTGGGTACAACAATTCTGGCAATTTGAATTATTGGGCGCTGCTTATCTGCTGTGGCTGGTATTCCAACACTTTACCTCAGAAGAATCCAAGGACGATCACCATCACGGGCCGCGTTTTAATTCATTGTTGCAAGCGATACCTGTGATTGCATTTACAGATTTGGCATTTTCTTTGGATAGCGTGACAACTGCGATCGCAGTTTCTCAAGAAAAATGGCTAGTGCTAACAGGTGCAACAATTGGTATTATTACGCTACGATTCATGGCGGGATTGTTTATCCGTTGGCTAGACGAATATGAAAACCTAGAAGACGCAGGCTATGTAACTGTGGCCTTGGTGGGCTTACGTTTGTTGTTGAAAGTGGTCAACGATAGTTTAGTTCCACCAGAATGGATCATGATAGCTGCCATCTTCCTGATTTTAGGCTGGGGATTTTCCAAGCGCGTTAGTACTGAATTACCCCAAGTAGAACCGGAAAAAAGCGAAGTCTCTAAATAAGTGAGGAGTTAGGAGTGAAGAGTGAGAAATTTTTAACTCCTAACTCCTGTACAGACGCGATTAATCGCGTCTCTACTCCTAACTCCTAACTCCCCATTACTCGTGTAACCAAGGCGTTAAGTGTGGTTGCCAACTGACTAATTCCTCATCCTTAAACCATAGAGCTATTTCCCGTTGCGCGGTTTCTTGAGCATCAGAACCGTGGATTAAGTTGCGACCAATATTCAGACCAAAATCGCCCCGAATCGTCCCCGGCTCTGCTGTTAAAGGGTTCGTCGCACCAATAATCTTTCTGGCAGATGCAACGACACCATCACCTTCCCATACCATCGCTATCACTGGGCTAGAAGTGATAAATTCGACTAGACCACTAAAAAAGGGACGTTCCCGGTGAACATCATAGTGTTGTTCAGCCAATTCCCGACTGACTTTCAGGAACTTTAAACCAACTAGGGTAAAACCTTTAGTTTCAAAGCGACGGATAATTTCCCCCACTAATCCCCGCTGTACTCCATCAGGCTTAATTGCTAAAAATGTGCGTTCCATTGCTATCTCCCAAAGCTTAATAAAGTTTTTATTAGTCAGTTGTCATTTGTTCTTCGTCCTCTGTCTTGAGTCTAAGGTTTTGCACTAATGACCAATGACCAATGACTAATGACATACGACTCTTGACCAATCAGAGTTTATCTCAGAAATTATCTTTGGGTGCATATACGTTCCCAAATGAATGCGCTAAATTGTTAATTCGTGGGTGAAAAACAGAGGTTAAGAAGAAATGGGTGTTGAGCCAACTGCTACATCTGACGAGGTGGTACCAGTACCGTCCAATGGACAAAAAGAAGTGAAAAATCATAAGCACAAAAAGCTGTTACCACCTAGTCCTACCACAGGAGATTTACCTCGCTCCTGGAAAATTGAGGATAGCGAAGCCTTGTACCGTATTGAAGGATGGGGACAACCTTATTTTTCCATTAGCGCTGCTGGTCACGTTACCGTAGCACCCAAGGGCGATCGCGGGGGATCTCTTGACTTGTTTGAATTGGTCAACGCCATGAAGCAGCGCAACTTGGGACTTCCCATGTTGATTCGCTTTTCCGATATTTTGGAAGACCGGATTGAGCGGTTGAACGCTTGTTTTGCCAAAGCGATCGCTCGCTATAATTACCCTGGTGTCTACCGTGGCGTGTTTCCCGTCAAATGCAATCAAGAACGGCATTTGATTGAGGATTTAGTGAAATTTGGCAAACCCCATCAATTTGGTTTAGAAGCCGGTTCCAAGCCAGAATTAATGATTGCTCTAGCTGTGTTGGATACACCAGGAGCTTTGTTAGTTTGCAACGGCTACAAAGACCGAGAATACATCGAAACGGCAATGTTAGCCCAAAGATTAGGGCAAACACCAATCATCGTCTTAGAACAGATTGAAGAAGTTGATTTGGTGATCGATGCCAATCGCCAGTTAGGTATTAAGCCGATATTAGGGGTTCGTGCTAAACTCAGTACCCAAGGCATGGGACGTTGGGGAACCTCTAGCGGCGATCGCGCTAAATTTGGTTTGACAATGCCTGAAGTAATCGAGGCTGTTGACAAGTTACGGGAAGCTAACCTGCTCGATTCTTTGCAGTTGATGCACTTCCACATCGGCTCACAAATCTCTGCCATTAATGTGATTAAAGATGCCATCCAAGAAGCCAGCCGCATTTATGTGGAATTGGCAATGCTGGGAGCAGATATGAAATACCTTGATGTTGGTGGCGGCTTGGGCGTAGATTATGATGGCTCCCAAACCAACTTCTATGCATCAAAAAATTACAACATGCAGAACTATGCCAACGACATCGTGGCAGAGTTAAAAGATACCTGTGCTGAACGGGATATTACCGTACCAACACTGATTAGTGAAAGTGGACGAGCGATCGCTTCCCATCAGTCGGTGCTGATTTTTGACGTTCTCAGTACCAGTGATGTCCCCCTCAATCCACCAGAACCTCCACAAGAGGGAGAATCCCCAATTATTAATTATCTTTGGGAAAGCTTTCAATCCATCAACCAAGAAAATTACCAAGAGTTATACCACGACGCTGCACAATTCAAAGAAGAAGCCATCAGTCGGTTTAACTTAGGAATTTTACGCCTTAGAGAACGAGCCAAAGCTGAACGGCTCTACTGGGCTTGTTGTCAAAAAATTCTTAACATCACTAGACAACAAGAATACGTACCCGATGAACTGGAAGACCTAGAAAAAATTATGGCTTCCATCTATTACGTCAATATGTCAGTGTTCCAATCAGCACCAGATTGCTGGGCGATTGACCAGCTATTCCCGATCATGCCAATCCATCGTTTGGCTGAAGAACCAACGCGGCGAGGAATTTTAGCAGACCTCACTTGCGACAGCGATGGTAAAATCGACCGCTTTATAGACCTACGTGATGTCAAATCAGTCTTAGAGTTGCACACCTACAAGCCGGGAGAACCCTATTATTTGGGAATGTTCTTGAATGGAGCTTACCAGGAAATCATGGGCAATTTGCACAACTTGTTTGGCGACACCAACGCCGTTCACATCCAATTAACGCCCAAAGGCTACCAGATTGAACACGTTGTCAAAGGTGACACCATGAGCGAAGTGGTAAGCTACGTCCAATATGACTCCGAAGATATGGTGGAAAACATTCGCCAGCGCTGCGAGAAAGCATTAGAAGAAAAGCGTATCACCCTAGCAGAATCTCAGCGATTATTGCAAACTTACGAGCAGAGTCTTAGAAGATACACTTATTTAAATAGTTAGGATTGGGAATTGGGCATTGGGCATTGATTAGGCATTGGAAAACTTTTTCCCATTCCCCATTACCCATTCCCCATTCCCCAGTCCCTAACTTACATTTGTCCCCAGCAATTCCTCTATAGCTTGTCGCTCAAGAGGGGTATGTGATGGTAGTGTCTGACGGGCATCGGTAATCAGCCAGTCTAAAGCAGCCGCTTGAACATCGATCGCAGCGCCAGTTTTATCTACGCAATAACGCCCAAACACCAGCTTATCGACTAACCGGACTCCTGGCCCCAGGCGCGACCATTCAAAAATCACGCTGTTTTCTACTGTTGCGCCACTACATATCCAACAATTGGGGCCAATCATCGCTGGGCCGACAATTTTAGCTCCGTCTTCGATTCTCGTCATCCCACCAATGTAAACGGGGCCTGTAATATCCACTTTGTCCCAATTTACGGCAACATTTAAGCCAGTGTAGATGCCAGGGGCGACTTCATGACCAGGAATTTGCACATTTTTGATTTCACCCAGCAGCACACCACGAATCGCCCGCCAATAGTCTGGGACTTTACCAATATCTACCCATTCAAAGTCCATAGGAATGGCGTAAAAGGGGGCTTTTATTTCTACCAATTTGGGAAACAATTGGCTACCAATGTCATATTCGACATCAGAGGGAATGTAGTTAAAAACCTCTGGCTCAAAGATGTAAATACCTGTGTTGATGTTGGTGCTGAGGGCTTCTTCAGTTGAAGGTTTTTCTTGGAAAGCTTTGACACGACCATCTTCGTCAGTCACAACCACACCATAGCTAGAAACTTCTTCCTTGGGGACAGATTTAGTGATAATGGTAGCGATCGCTCCTTTGGATTTATGCCATTTAACAGCCGCAGTTAAATCCAGGTCAATTAAAGCATCACCACATAAAACCACAAAGGTATCATCAAAAAACGGTGAGAAGTCTTGGATGCGGCGCATCCCTCCAGCTGAACCTATTGCTTCCCCCTCCAGTTTCCCGTCGTCATCTATTTTCCCTTCAAATGAATAGGCAATCTGCACCCCAAATCGCTGACCATCACGGAAATAGTTTTCTATTTCCTCAGCCAAATGACTAACGTTGACCATAATTTGGTCAAATCCATGTTGGCGTAACAGTTCCAGCAAGAACTCCATCACTGGCTTTTGCAGGATGGGAATCATTGGTTTGGGAATTGTATAGGTAATCGGACGCACGCGAGTACCCTTGCCAGCCGCGAGAATCATCGCTTTCATAAAAATTTATTCCTTAACCACAAGCCAGTTTACTTTCATCGAGTGATACTTAATCATCAGTTTTTATTTCTGCTCTAAGTCATCCCCCAGAATAGGGATAACAGGAATTTAGTGGTTATTACAACCATCGATATACCTAGATGACAAGCGATCGCTTATCTTTTCAATTTACTCGGATTTTGGGGCTGAATCAAAAATCTATAACAAGGTAGGAAGCAGCTATGCTAAAAGCCAGGAGGAAAACCCCATAAATAAATTCCTATTTTTCTCACAAGGAAGCCTGAAATCTTGATACCCGCACTCTAGATTTAAATTGTTTTACCTCTGGCAGAGCGAAAAGTCGAATCGTCCGTTCCCGGCGCTCTGTTAGCGATACAAGAGCGTCACTTTTCCAGAAAGGGCAAATATAAATATATTTATCTTCCTTCTACCCTTTGCCTTTTTTAGAGAAATTATCTGTAGGACTACGACTATTTTTGACTTTCTTAGTACAGCGTTGCCTAAGTTAGTAGCGAATGGACTCAAAGAAACTTTGCGCTCCTCTGCGCTATACTTTGCGCGACGGCAGTCGCTACAACGGGAGGCAGCGCGGTCTTCTCCCAAAGGGACAGGCTAGCGCCTTTCCTTCTCTACGAGAGGCTGCGCCAACGGAACGCTACGCGAACGCGGAGCGTCTCGTAGAGAAGGGGGTTCCCCTATGAGCGACTGCCGTGGGAACCCCTGCAACGCGCTGCCTCCCCTCTGCGTTTAAACTAAAACCTTCAATTGACCACGAATTTACGAAACTGTCGACTTAGTTCATCGGATGCTCAAAAGGTTTGCCGATATTAGCTGAATCTCTAATTAAGCGAATTTTAATTTCATGATAAAAGTCCTCTTGAAATAGCTCTACTTTCGATTGAGCCGAGAGTAATAGTAGTGCCCAGAAAACGCTAACAAGGTTACTGTGTTTAGACTCATGTCCAGACCCATTTTGGTTGATAAGTTTTGTCTTAGTCCACAATTCTACAAGTTGTTCTAAATTCAACCAATTTTGTTCTAAACTTAGCTCTCTTGTCGACAATTTCAATACCTGCTCCAGTTCCCCAGCGACTTCTGTCAGATTTTCCTGGTGAGCTAACTCCAGCGCCTCCCGCATACTTTGGACACTAGGTTGACGCCTGGGACGGGTAGGTTTGCTGACTTTTTCTACCAGTTTCAGTTGGTTAGCCATAATCTGCAATTGCTCAATTAACTCTTGCAGAGTCACTCGGCGCTTTGGTGGCGGCATCGCCGCTGGACGACGACGTAATTGCCGTTCTAAGGGTAGACGATGACCCTGATGTGATACACCGTCTTCACCTTCCAATAGAGCATCATCTTCTAAACCATCTTGTGCATCTCCAACTGTTGACAATTGCATTAAGGTATTGGCTTTGAATAATACCAACATTGATGCCGATAAAAATGCCTGTCCAGATTGAGACAAGTCCGCTTCATAGCCTCTTGTTATTGCCCCTGGTGCCATCAGTTCTAAATAGCGGTCAATCACCTCAATTACTTGGACATCCCAAGGATCAATTTCCCCCTGCTCGGCTTGGTAAATCAAAAATGTGATTGTTTCTAACAGCTCGGAAGCTTCCATCAACAGGTTCTAAGTTAATTAATGAGAATTAAAAGACTGTAAATTCAAGACTAAACTAATTGACTATTCGCAAAGC
Organism: Nostoc sp.; assembly: GCF_036918245.1. Taxonomy (GTDB): domain Bacteria; phylum Cyanobacteriota; class Cyanobacteriia; order Cyanobacteriales; family Nostocaceae; genus Nostoc. The sequence continues at coordinate 50,440 of NZ_JBALEF010000092.1, read as the reverse complement.
GTATACTCTATACATTCGCTTGCGCTTCTTTTGTTCAGAAATTGCCTGCTGGCAGTATCCTCTGAAATTTGTAATCAATCACCATTGTGAATTGTGAGATTAGATTGTGCAACTTTTCACTTTGGGCATTGGGCACTTGTACTGAGCGAAGTCGAAGTATTGGGCACTTGTACTGAGCTTGTCCTGAGCGTAGCCAAAGGGCGTAGCCGAAGTATTGGGCATTGGGAGTTAGAATTTGAAAGTTCAGCCTCAATGGCTCAAAGTTGAGCTTCTGAGGGTGAACGTTGAGCTTCTGAAGGTGGAAGTTGAGCTTCTGAAGGTGGAAGTTGAGCTTCTGAGGGTGAACGTTGAGCTTCTGAAGGCGGAAGTTGAGCTTCTGAGGGTGAACGTTGAGCTTCTGAAGGTGGAAGTTGAGCTTCTGAAGGTGGAAGTTGAGCTTCTGAAGGTGGAAGTTGAGCTTCTGAAGGTGGAAGTTGAGCTTCTGAAGGTGAACGTTCAAGTTTTAACAAAGTATGTTCAGTTTAATTCCCCTGCCTAAGAATGGCAGCACGAATTGAATACCTAATTAAAATCCCTGTTACAAAACGTAATTGCTCTCTTTGTAGAAGATAGCGAGTCCGCGTACTCTAACAGAGAAACAAGCTACGCTTTTAGCGTCTCGTAGAGAGCGTCATTGCGAATTGCGAACTTGTACTGAGCGTAGCCGAAGTATTGCGAATTGGTTTAACTTCCTGTGCCCCCTGCCCCTCTGCCACCTTTATCAGGAGGTGAATCACGAGCAATAGTGACAGTTGAGACAAAATCACTTGGCTTGCCGCTCTTAATAGCATCGAAAGTGCCCTTAATAGTACCAGCAATCGGAACAGCAACAATTGTCCCTAACAAGCCAGCAATCTCAAATCCCATCAAAATAGACACAAAAATCCAGATGGGATTCAGTCCGATAAAATTGCCGAGTAACCTGGGAGCTAACAAGTTATCTTTAAGCTGTTGCATGAGAATTGCCGCGATCGCAACTTGAACTGCCAACCACCAATTTTGCAACAGCACTAAAATCGTCACCAGACCAATACCCAGAGACGCCCCGATAAAGGGAATGAGTTCTGAGATCCCAATTAATATGGCAAACAACAGGGCAAAAGGCACCTTTATCACTAAGAAAATTGGTGTCAGGGTTAGCACCATGAACAATCCTAGTAACAACTGACTGAGGAAGAAGTTCTGAAAGTTTAAGCGCAAGGATGTGGTGAGGGGTTCTCCAATGTTAGAGGGCAAAAGATTGATCAAACCATACCAGACGCGATCGCCATATAAAAGCATATAAAATGCAAGCACAATGACTAACACTAAGTCAAGTAATCCCGAAAGCAGTGTTCCAGCAAATCCTACTGCACCAGAAGCTAGCTGTTGCACCACATTCTGAATGTTGGCATTGATTTGACTGCTCACAACCCTCAGATCGATTGGCAAACGTCGTTGCTTTGCCAGCATCTCAAACTGCTCTAGGTTTGCTTGACTAGCGCCTAACCAATCAGGAATCTTATTTAACAGTTGGATTGTTTGGTCAATAATCAACGGCACTAGGGTGATGCCCAGAATCCCAAGCAGCGTTAATGTTGCCAGTAAAACTATAATCACTGCCTGAGTGCGGGTGATCTGAGCACGTTCAAAGAACTTAACTGGGTAATTTAGGAGAAAAGCCAAAATTGCCGCAATGCTCAAGACGGTAATGGGATGCTGGAAGTAGCGAAAAAGCAGGGATAGTAGCCAAATATTAAGAGCGATAATGGGACCGCTCAGACCATAAATTAAGAGACGTTGGAGGGAGGCCGAACGGCGCATTTTATGCAACCTATTTTAGATATTCTTTGAGAGAGTTTGTAAAATTCTTGATGGCGCTGATCGTCATCCAATCATCATCATAGATATTTTTGAGAAAGATATATATAAGCGTATCTGATAGCAAGGAAACAAATCACAATGGACAAAACCGTAGCTGACCTTCGCAAAGACTACACTTTGGAAGGTTTGAGCGAACTCGAAATAGACCTCAATCCTTTTATCCAATTTAAAAAATGGTTCGATCAGGCACTCTCAGCACAACTCCCTGAACCCAATGCCATGACCATTGCCACAGCCACACCAGACGGTAAGCCTTCAGCCAGAATGGTGCTGCTTAAGAATTTTGATGAACGAGGCTTTACCTTCTTTACCAACTACAACAGTCACAAAGGACAAGAATTAGCAGAAAACCCCCAGGCGGCTTTAGTCTTTTGGTGGGCAGAACTGGAACGTCAAGTCCGAATTTCGGGGTATGTGGAGAAAGTTTCCGAAACTGAGTCTGACCAGTATTTTCACAGTCGTCCTGCCAACAGTCGCCTGGGTGCGTGGGTATCTAATCAAAGCGAGGTGATAGAAAGCCGAGAAGTCTTAGAGCGACGCTTGCAGGAGTTTCAAAGCAAATATAAAAATCAGGAGATTTTTCGACCGCCTCATTGGGGAGGCTTACGAGTTATCCCTACAGAAATTGAGTTTTGGCAAGGACGCCCTAGCCGTCTGCACGATCGCTTACTCTATAGCCGTTTAGATAACAGCAGTTGGAAAATTGAGCGGTTGTCACCCTGAAGAAGAGGCAAGGGAGCAGGGGAGCAGGGGAGCAGGGGAGCAGGGGGGAATTCTTGAACAAGTCTCTCCCAAGTCTCCCCCCTCTTCCTTGTCTACCTTGTCTCTTCTCCATGCCCAATGCCCAATGCCCAATGCCCGCATCACATTACCACTGGGCGATCGCATCTTGAATTGCTGCCCTTGCTTCTGATAAAGATTGGGTACGGGCATCACCTTCATTCAGGCTATTAGCGTTAATAAATTGAATGTCTGTAATCCCAATAAAGCCGAAAATTGCCCGCAGGTAGGGTTCTTGGAAGTCGTAGGCAACGAAAGGAGATGTCGCGCTAAAGTCACCACCGCGAGCTGTGATGATAACCGCCTTTTTACCCTCGACTAACCCTCTAAAACCTTGAGCATCTAAAGCAACAGTCCGGTTAATACGAACAATTTGGTCGATGTAAGCCTTAAAAGTGGAAGGTATATTGAAGTTGTACATTGGCACTCCAAAGACGTAGCGATCGGCTGCCAAAAACTCATCAACCAGTTCGTCAGAAATCCTGATTGCCTCAGTTAATTCTGGGGTATGGGTTTCTGGTGGTGAAAATGCCGCCGCAATCCAAGCTTCATCAACGTGAGGAACTGGGTAATGCCCTAAATCTCGATAAGCGATCGCATCTTCAGGATGCGCTGCCCTCCAAGCACTGACGAATTCCTTGGATAATTCTCTGGAGTGCGATCGTTCACCACGGGGGCTGGAATCAATATGTAGAATATTTACCACCAAATATCTCCTGATTAACTAGGATTTACTGCTTTTACTTTTTTTGAATCTTTATTTCAAAGCATTACATTAGATACTAAAAGTAACTAGTTACTAAAGTAAAGTAGTTACTATAAAGTAACTACTAGATAATTTTGGCTAACTTATCGATGTCTGCTTCTACAAATCCTCATGCTTGCCCAATAAGTATTTTGATGTCCTTATTATCAGGACCCTGGACAATGTATATACTGTGGGTGTTGTGTAATAGTGGACCTACTCGCTTTGGTGCATTGAAGCGCCAAGTAGAAGGCATTTCAACCAAAGTGCTGACAGAAAGACTGAGGATGCTGGAGGCCGCAGAGATTATTTATCGCCAGTATGAACCAACTGTTCCACCTCAAGTCACTTACGGTCTTACAGAACGCGGTCAGGAACTCATTGAAATCCTTCATCAACTCAATGGACTTGCTGAACGTTGGTATGGCAGCGAACAACGAGAACATAGCAATAGTAATGTTTAAGCTTAAATTACACAAGTCTTATCTCAAACCTAAGTATTTTTAGGGTTATTGTCCAAGATATTTTGACTGTGGGCTTCAAGACAGTTCCATCCACACCGAAAGCTCCTCCATATCAAATAGAGGAAGTTTTTGAATACCAGCTTTTTCGAGGCTGTTGTCTTCTGTTCTTCCGCGCCAGATTACGCAGAGTACGAAGTCCACGATCGCTCCCTGATTACGCAGCGCTTCGGTACTTTTTACAACCTGACCACCTGTTGTAATCACGTCTTCAATGATACACAATTTTTTCCCTTGGATATTAATTCCTTCTGCTATCTTCTCAGTACCATATTCTTTTTTTGTCTTCCGAACAAAGACAACTGGTAATTCAACTTCTAATGAAATTGCTGTTGCTAAAGGAACTCCCCCTAATTCCAGTCCTGCTAGAATTTCCGTTCCTGATGGAATCTTTTTTACCATTTCTTTAGCTAACTGCTTCAGTAACAAAGGATTAGATTCAAACTGATATTTATCAAAGTAATGGTCAGATATCTGACCAGAACGTAACCGAAACTCGCCTTTCAAGTAGGATACACGAACAATTTCTTTGGCTAATTCGCTATAACTCATTTTTACAAAATGGGGAAAAGGTAAAAAAGCCGATGCATTCTCCATCGGCTTCGCTAACAATATTCAACAAATGAATAGTCTACTGTTCCTGGATTGCTGCTGCTTTGGCAGGAAACTGAATTCTGGGATCTGGCATGAAATTGTATCTCAAGTACAATCCTCCCGAAACAAACAGGATAATTAACAACCCACCGATACCAAGGGGACTAGGAAGCCAGAAAACAGCTTCTATGTGGTTTAGCTCACCAGGCTGGAGTTTCCACACTAATTGATTGCCATTTTTTTCTGGCTCAATTGCAGTTTCAGTTAGTTGAATATTTTTGGCTCCCCAAGGAGTCTTCAAGCTAAATTCCAAATCAAGAATTGAACCAGCATTAGCTAGAACATTACCTTTGCTGGCGATTAGAGAGAGCGATCGCAAATCTAAATCATAAATCAACCGATTTCGGACTAAAAGTAAAAAATTATTCTGCTCCAAGAGGACGTTTGATTCAATTTTCGGCAGTTCTGAGTTAGATTGGCTCTCTACAGACTCAGAGGGTTGATTTGCACGGGAGTTAAAGAATTCGTTGAACTTCTCTTGCAATTCCCTACCACTGCTAAAAGGGATTGTGACGATGATTTCTTCTTGGGAAACTCGCTGTGCTTTACCTTCAAGTTGACGGGCGCGACGTTCTATGCTCTTTAACCATTCGTACACCGAATCGCCACTAAAACTGGTTAGCCGTTCTCCCAACTTAATATGCTGTACTAGTTCGCCACTATTTGAGTTGTCAAAGTTAAGTCCCACATCGTACTTTACACAGCCAGTCAGTAGCAGAGATGTTAACAGCACTAGCCACAGAATAGGATTTCGCATGGGAAAGACCCGGTTCATTCGATTTCGACCATTCAGTGGTGAGAGAAATTTCATATTTGCCAACACGAAACTAAATGGTCTGATTAACCACAAGAAAATCTTTCTGAAAATTGAAGAATTCATAACTATAAATCTCCCCAAAAGTCAAACTTTTTAACCAATCTTGACTTGTTAGTATTGTTTGAGATTCCTGGAATACCATTTTGATCGCTCTGGGACTGGGTAAGAAAATATGAGTAAGATTTAGTTTGAGTCTGAATCTTCATTCAAATCTTCCCAATCCCTAGTCCCCAATCCAAAATTGTTATCAGCCAGGAGTTCCTGAAAAATTCAACCAAACCAAGTACGAGATGGTTAAACCAATGGCAATTAGCGCCACCCAGATAAAGCGATTATCTCTGGTATTGACCTGACTGAGGTCAACAAATTCTGGCTCGGCAGGTTTAGGCTTTTGCTCCCCAGAAGATTTAGTTGACTTAGCAGGTACAGAAATTTTAAGTTCATTATCGGCTAATGCGCCCAAATCAGGGATTTCGGTCATCCATTCGCTGGGTCTTTTCAGCTTTGGTGCTTTTAAGATATAAAGCATCCGCCGCGCTTGTTTGCTAATTTCAAAATGGGCATGGCGTTTGAGTCTTTCGCAAAGAGCGATCGCATCATCCGTGCGTCCAGCTGCTTCATAAGCTGTCACCAGATAAATTTCTACTTCGCCCCCAAGGCGAGAATTACGAGCTAACAGAGCGCTAGCCTTTTCTAAATTTTCTACGGCTTCGCGGTATTGCCCATTCTCAAAGGCAACTTTCCCAGTCTGGTAGCGGGTTTTAGCAATTTCTAAACTTTCTGTACTCACGTCTTATACAAAAATTAGCACTATTTTCATTTTGCCAATGCCAGCAATCTTTTTGGAATCTTTTCAAAAGCTGGCAATCTAAAAGTGAATAAACTTCTAAAATTTTAACTAAGTAGCTGCAACTATTTTCTGATTAAAAATTCCGGTATCAAATGCAGGTGAGCAAAATTATGTTGAAAATCAAGCATTCGCAACTGAATTGGCTCTTAGCAGGTATGACTTTAGCAGTGATGGGTGTAAGCATTGCTCCAGCTTGTGCCCAGTCTGTGATCGTGATTGATGGTGGTTATGGAGTCAGGCAATCATCGCCTTCTGTGGGTTCCTTTATTTATGGTAGTCCGATTCCCACGCCTATGCCTGTAGACCCAACAACGGGACTAATGCCACAACGCACTAATTTCCCCGATTCTTACTATCCCCAGGTAAGGCAGCCCGATTCTTACTATCCCCAAGTAAGGCAGAACGTGAGAAATTCCACGCTGATTAATCCAACTTTGATTAATCCGACAATTCGAGACTCAACCGTAGTTAATCCGGTGATTATAAATAATTCATGGCGTCATACACCATTTAGCAGTGGGCGATCGCGAGTTATTATTACCTATCCCCGGTAAGAAGGCAGAGGGGCAGGGGAGGCAGGGGGAGCAGGGGGAGCAGGGGAGGTGAGTATTAAAGACTCATCCACGAATATCAAAGACTCGTCCACGAGTATCAAAGACTCGTCCACGAGTATCAAAGACTCGCTCACGAGTATTAAAGACTCGTCCACGAGTATTAAAGACTCGTCCACGAGTATCAGAGACTCGCTCACGAGTATTAAAGACTCGTCCACGAGTATCAGAGACTCGCTCACGAGTATTAAAGACTCGTCCACGAGTATCAAAGACTCGCTCACGAGTATCAAAGACTCATCCACGAGTAAAAAACGAATTTTAATTTACACGAAATTACAATTACAAATCATTTTCCCCTGCCTCCCCTGCCTCCCCTGCCTCTAAAATGTAAACTGCGAACCGAGAATCATCGTCCCAATCCCAACATCAGTAAAGATTTCGAGTAACAGCGCATGAGGAATGCGACCATCGATAATATGTGCTGCACGGACTCCTTGAGCAAGCGATCGCACACAGCAATTCACTTTAGGAATCATCCCACCGCTGACTACACCATTAGCAATCAACTCGCGGGCTTCGCGGATATCTACTTTTGGAATCAAAGTAGATTGGTCTTTGTAATCTTTTAAAATTCCACTGGTGTCGGTCAGTAAAATTAACTTTTCTGCTCCTAGTGCAGCAGCGATTTCTCCAGCTACAGTATCAGCGTTAATGTTATAAGCTTGCCCTGTCTCGTCTGCGGCGACGCTGGACACTACCGGAATATAGCCATTGCTAGCGAGGGTTTCCAAAATCTTGATATTCACATTGCTGACTTCCCCCACAAAGCCAATGCCTTCTTGACCTTGGGAACGGGCTGTAAATAGATTACCGTCTTTACCGCAAAGTCCTACAGCCAATCCACCAGCTTGGTTAATCAGGGAGACAATTTCTTTGTTAACTCGACCAACTAAAACCATTTCCACCACATCCATTGTGGCGGCATCAGTGACTCGCAGACCATTCTTAAATTGTGGTTCGATGCCCAGCTTATCTAACCAACTGTTAATTTCTGGGCCACCGCCGTGGACTACAATCGGACGCAAGCCCACGCAGGATAAGAATACAATGTCGCGGATAACTTTGTCTTTGAGTGTGCTATCTTTCATCGCTGCGCCACCATATTTGACAACAACAGTGCGACCGGCGAATTGTTGAATATAAGGTAGTGCTTCGCTTAGTACACGCACACGAGTGGCTTCAGCTTGCCTGATGTATTCAGAATCGTTGACCGTCATGAGGAGCCTAACAGAGAGAGTTAAAACCTATTTCAGTCAGTGTAGAAGACTTTGTAACTCCTCACAATCTCTGCTGCCAAAGTCGAGTATATTTGTACTGGAATTGAATGAATACAATTTCTAACTGATGGACGAAGACACAAGAAGAGCGGAAGAAAGAAGAGAACTGAGCCGACGTTTTGATACTGGAGATACTGAATTCAGCAACATATTCTTCACCCCCAATATAAGTATTGAAGAATTGCTCAAACGCATTGCTGCTGGAGAAAAAGAGTTTGTTGATATTTGCTTGGATGATCCTAATTTGAGCGGAATCAACTTGGCTGGAGCTAACTTGACTGGTGCTAAATTGTTGAGTGTTAACCTAAGTGGTGCCAATCTGGAGGGCGCTAATCTGAGTTACGCCTTCTTAGATGGAGCTAACTTGAGTGGTGCCAATCTAGAGGGTGCTAAAGTTGCTGAAGGTTCCGTAGTTGGTGCTAACTTGCAAAATGCCAACCTCCGAGGAACTATTGGTTCCTTTGGTCAGGCTCATCGGGCTTTCTACCACAATACTCTTATGCCCTATGGGAATATTTGTACTGAACCCTATTGGCAAGAAGGATGAGAATTTCTTTGTTTCTGTGTGGAATCACAGTACCATTTTAGTAAAACTGTTGGCAACCAGTTCGCTGGTTCAATACCTTTATCATTGACTTAAACCTCACGTTGCAAACATAACAGGTATTAGGCGATCGCTCCTTCAAGCCTCTAGAATTGAAATCATTCGGCTGAAGCTAGGGAATGAAAATGACAACGCTGCTAATCCAAACTGAAAGCACACCCTTAACGGTAAACTTTCCCTCACTTGTGCAGATGACAAATGAGCAGTTCTATGAATTTTGTCAAGCTAATGGAGATTTGCGAATTGAGCGCACTGCCAATGGGGAAGTCATCATCATGCCACCAGCTTTTTCAGATACGGGCAACCGTAACTTTAACATTGCTGCACAGCTTGGGAATTGGACTGAACAAGATGGCACTGGGATAGGCTTTGACTCCAGTACAGGTTTTACACTACCCAATGGAGCAATGCGTTCTCCTGATGCTTCTTGGATTGAACTGGAGCGCTGGAATACTTTAACAGATGCACAAAAAGCTTCATTTGCACCAATTTGTCCCAGCTTTGTGATTGAGTTACGTTCTTCCAGCGTAGGCGTAGCCCGTCGTAGACATCGCCTGATAAAATTACAAGACAAAATGCAGGAGTACATCGATAACGGTGCATCACTAGGCTGGTTAATCGATCGGCAGAATCGAAAAGTCTATATTTACCGTCCGAATCGAGAAGTTGAGATTTTGGAAAATCCCGAAACAGTTACTGGCAATCCAGAATTACCAGGGTTTATCCTACGGATGGCCAAAATTTGGTAATTAGAGTCTTCCTAATGAGAAACTTGTGTTTTGAGAACGTTAGGAATTGCTTCAAGTACTCGCTAGGCAAAGCTTTCAGGTGTATCTCCCTCTCACTCGGTGATGTGCAAATCGGCTTGAGAGTAAAGTGATGTTCGTTGTTCGAGGAGCGATCGCATTACGCTACGCCATAATCTGTATACTGACGTTTGTAAGGAGCTTGCAAACCCAAGACAATATCCTCTCGTGGTACTCCCATCATCACTAATTCCTCTGCTGGATTGCGATCGGTTAAATTCTGTTGCAGCCAGATTTTGCCATCTTTAATATCAAAATGCATCACGCATCGATAAATACGATTAAATCCTTGCCAACCGACATTCATCCATTGATAATGATTGCGTTCTGTGTCTAAAATGAGTTGAACTTCGACATCATTATCCGAGACATCATCACTGGCATAGTTCGTCAACAATCTTTTAACATCCTCTTGATATTTTGTTAGTTTATCCACTGTACAATCACCTCATCTACTGGATTGTAAACAATTAATAGCACCTGATACTCTTTGATCGCAGTTTTAGTAAACTCCAGTTGAAAAAACGTTTTGTACGTATCCTGCTAATGCTAGACGGTAACTCAGGAATTGTCCCAAAGCGGAGTAAAAATCTGTTATTGCCGAGGGGTTTAAAAAGCTTTTGATTTCAATTGCTATTTTTTCATTTCCTTTTTCTGCAGCAATTATTTTCTCTACACCTAAATCAATTTGGAAATTGACTTACCCAAATTTAAATTTTAATGGATAGCTCGTAATTATCCATTGTTCTTTTTGCAAAGCTTTTTTAACTGATTCATGAAAAATATCTTTTGCAGACACAGTTAGATCAATATTCCCCATTAATGAGAAACAGGTTTTTTCAGGATGCTAGGAATTCCCTCAAGTACTCGCTTGGCAACGTCTTCAGGCGTATCTCCCTCTCGCTCGGTGATGTGCAAATCGGCTTGAGAATAAAGTGGTGTTCGTTGTTCGAGGAGCGATCGCAACTTACCTTTAGGATCGGCATCTTGCAGCAGTGGTCTTGTGGTATCCTCAGCTAAACGGCTGTAAATTATCTCCACTGGCGTATCTAGCCACACTATCAAACCGTGGTGCAAGTAACCCCAATTTTCTCGCCGCAATACAATGCCTCCGCCAGTTGCTATAGTCAACTTTGTAAAAGCACAAACTTGTGAAAGTACGTCGCTTTCTAACTGGCGAAACCTGGCTTCACCTTCTTGGGCAAATAACTGATTGATAGATTTACCTGTTGCTTGGGCAATGACATCATCGGTATCTACAAACCCATAACCCAGTTCCTTTGCTAGTAAGCGCCCTACTGTCGTCTTACCAACGCCCATTATACCAATTAAGTATAAGTTGACTCCTTGTAATAAGCTGCTCACCAGTTGCTTTGCTCCAATTATAAGTTTTGAGTGCTGAGTTACAGTTTTAAATTATAAACTCAACAACTCAATCTAGGATTTAAAAATACGGAGTTTTGCACCTATCGCGCAACTGGATAAAATTATTTGATTGGCGATCGCTAATCAGGCGATAATTAAAATATAATTTGTTCTTATAGGAGTGTTTGTTGGATAAAATGTCTAAGATACCAGTAATTTCAGAACACATTGAAATTACTCCAGATGGGAGTAAACCGCGCATTGCTGGACACCGAATTAGAGTGCAAGATATTGTTATTTGGCACGAACGGATGGGGCTTTCCCCTGACGAAATCGTTTATCATTATCCCAGTATCACTTTAGCTGATGTCTATGCTGCTCTAGCTTATTACCACGATCATCAAGATGAGATCAGGCAAGAAATTGCAGAAGGAGAAGCCTTTGTTAGAGAAGTACAGGCTCAAACTCCTTCGATTTTGCAAGAGAAACTAAAGAATCGAAATGACACAAAAAATTCGATTCCACCTAGATGAGAATGTCAGTAATGCTATAGCAGAAGGCTTACGTCGTCGTGGGATTGATGTGACGACTACATCAGAAACAGGACTGATAGCTGCATTAGATGGAGAACAGCTTTATTTTGCAATGTTTCAGAATCGGGTAATTTTCACCCATGATGATGACTTTGTGATACTTCATCAAGGTGGCTTGATTATGTACTCAGGAATTACTTACTACGCTCAAAATCGGCGCTCAATTGGGGAAATATTGAGGAGTTTAATTTTAATCTGGGAAGTTCTTGAGCCTGAAGAAATGAGATATCAACTTGAATTTATCTGAAAGCTTTTATTGTTTTACTGAAATGTAAAAAAGCGATATCTTCTGGAGCAAGACGCTACGCGTAGCTTGCTTCCACGTTCGTGCAGCATCCTGTAGGGAAGGAGTACAGTAAGCTTTCCTGGAGAATGCTACGTGTAGCTTGCTTAAGAGCAGGGATACGCTAACGCATCTTGCTTGGGCGGCTCCAGTTTTTAACCTTCATTGAGTAATCTGGTTTGCTTACTCAGCATTTATTCTATGTATTTATATAATCCATTAGAAAGATATACTCTAACAAGATTACTACTAGGACTTTTTTCCGCAGGAAGACGACTACAAAATAAACCTCTGAGAAATTTCTTTTCAACGGATTCAAGGCTTTTCCCGTTGCATTTATCAAATTTACTTATAACTTTCCTAACTTCCAATTATTTTTAAAATCTGCAAATTCATCTTCTATTTAAGAGGAATTAAATGCCAGAATTACCGTTATTAATGTATTTAAAGTAACTTAGGCAATAGATTAAGGATTATTCTGGTAAATTACCATAAGTAATAAACGATGAATTTCTTAGGAATGTAGTAATTTTCCTGAAGTAACTAGGTAATTGCTGCATAGTAATTGCTATGCTTAACCAAAAAATTAAAGTAGCTTGTTTGAAACTTTATCCAAGCAATATCTGTCTATCTAAATAATCAGGTTTTTTACTCTGATGGTTAATTTTAAGTATATACAATACTGTGTTTCTAACAGCACAGGGTCGTTATTCTAAAAGTTCAGTTATAACAAGGCCCGCTCAATTAAATGTTTCTAATAAAGGTGTAAATAATGACTGATTTACCGCGATCGCCCAAAAAAAGCTTGCAAAGAAATTGAAGTTTCGACACAAAGACTACTGCATATTTTACCCCGATAAGCCTGAATGAATAAATATAGGATGAATGAGGCGTCAACTATGACTCGAATTCGTGATGTTGTACAAAAAGTTTTAGTAACTGGCTATTTGACAGTGGAAGCTGAAAATCAACTACGACAACTGTTGACTACTCGGTATGAATTGGAAGATTTTAATGCTTTCATGACTTTGCAGGAAGCTGCCATGACTGGTAAGGTCAAGCAAGAGTCTAGAGAGCGATGTGGCATCAAGTAGAGACGTAGCCAGCTACATCTCACTTACGGGGGCGTTTACCATCATCCTCAAAATCATCATCATCCTCAAAAAATTCCCAATCATTATCATCGGCTTGATTGGTAGTCGGTGGCTGATAAGGGGGGATAATTACCCGGTAATCAGCATCGTAAATTGATTCAGTTTTTCCCGCAGCCGTATTTTTTGGTTCGCGGTAGCTGTAGGAGTAAACTGAACCAGACTGAGAACTGCTTTTGGCTGCTGATTGACGTTCGTAAGTTGTTGAATCTCTAGGCTGTTGAGCTTGAGAATTAGAAGTAGGTGCTGACTCTGACTGTTCATCAAAGTTCCAATCATCATCTCTACTGCTATTTGTCTCCCAATCATCAAATACCTCACTGCTAGACTCTTCTCTTTTACTAGCTGGTGGTGGAGGACTCGCAGGACGAGATGTCGGTTCTTCTCTCTGGGTTGCCTTCGCACGAGTTGAATTGGCGGTTGCTCTGTTAGAAGTTTGGCGTTGTCCTCCCACAAAATAATTGGATAAGTTAAACAAGGTAGCAATCAATATCGATGTGAAAGCACCAGTGGCAGTACTGAACAAAATCCATATCGCTAGTGGTAATGGTTGAGTTCGCACGCCCAAAAATACTAGCGATAGGGCAGGTGAGAAATTTTGGACTAATAACAGCGTTAGTCCTCCCAGTACTGCCACCAATAGAATTAAGCGAATTACAGCCATAGCAATTTTGTCAGTTGTCAGTTATCAGTGGTCAGTTGTCAGTTGTCAGTTATCAGTCTGATTATTGTTCGCTAATTACTGTTCACTGACTACTGACACTATCAGCCATCTCTATCATTACCTTTTTAGGACTATTGTGAAATTTACAATAAATCCACTCAGGGCGTTAGCGACGACCTTGCCACCGCTGAATTGGAATACAGTCAATATCTAGTTGATCTAAAGCACGGGCAACTACAAAATCAACTAAATCCTCGATGGTTTGGGGATTGTGATACCAGGCAGGAATAGCGGGGACAATTCTCACTCCAACTTCTGCTAAAGAGGTTAAGTTACGTAGGTGGATGAGGCTAAAAGGGGTTTCACGCGGGACAATGACGAGCTTTCGCCCTTCTTTGAGTTGGACATCCGCTGCCCGTTCTAGTAAATCGGAACTCAAGCCAACTGCTAGCTTTGCAACTGTACTCATGCTGCATGGAATGATCATCATCCCCAGAGTGGCAAAGGAACCGCTGGCAATTCCGGCTCCGACATCACTCCAAGGATGACAGCGTAGTTTACCCGAAAGTGCAACACCAGCTTGCTCTCGCCAGAATTGTTCTTGCCCGGTTGGTTCTGATGGCATCCGAATTTCCTGTTCTGACTGCCAAACCATGTAAGTTGATTTAGAGGCAACTAATTCAATGCTATACTCCGCTTCTAGCAAAAATTTGATCGCGCGAACAGCGTAAATCAGACCAGATGCGCCCGATACGCCTAAAATTAAAGGTTTAGTGTTATTTGACACGTAAGCTTTAGTGGATTTTACTCATCCTCCGAGTAAGGGTCTAGGTCATCAGGCTCCAGATCATTTGGTAAGTAGAGGTCTGAAAGTTCCTCATGGGAATCATTAGTTAAACCTTTGGCAACGCCATCGCTGCCGACTGTTACCAAATCAATTTGCTGACGGTAGTAATCGACACTTTTAACTTGGACGGCGACGCGATCGCCTAGTCTATAAGAAGCGCGATTTTTGCGACCAAACAGTGCCTGTTGTCTGGCGCGATATTCATACCAATCATCTTTGAGAGAACTGACGTGTACTAATCCCTCTACCCGCAAAGGCACACCAGGATTACTGTTAGACTCCACCTCAGCCGCGGGCACTTCAATTTCCACAAAGAAACCGTAGGATTGAACCCCGGTAATCACGCCTTGAAATACCTGACCGATGCGTTGCTTCATCAGTTGGGCTTTTTGCAGTCCGGCTAAATCGGCTTCAGCTTCTTGGACTTCTTTTTCGCGGTCGTTAATTTGGACAATTACCCTAGTCAAATCGCTTTGCAATTCTTGTTGCAATTCTGGGGGTAAAACGTTCCAGTTAATTTCCTCGTGGCTAGAGGAGTGGCGTAGGTTAACGCGCTCTCTGACACGGGTATTGCGGCGATCGCGTCCGTTTTCGAGTAGGGCGTAATACACTCTCTGCATGAGCAAATCTGGGAAACGCCGCAAGGGAGCACTAAAGTGGACATATTGCGGTAGTGCCAGACCAAAGTGAGATCCTTTGGTGGTACTGTATGCAGACGGCTTAAGTGTATCTTGTAATAAGTAAGTAAGAACTTGCTCAGAGGGAGATTCAGCAAAAGCTGTAGTCAAATGTTGGTAATCTAAGGGTTGGATATCAACTTCTGGATCTAATGTGAGGTCAACGCCTAAATTGACTGCCAATTTCAGCATTTCCTGGACATCTTCAACATCAGGAGTACCTTGAACTCGCCAGATAGCGGGAACACCAAGAGCATTTAAGTGAGTTGCGAACAGTTGATTAACTAACAGTACCAACTCCGTAAGTAGCGATCGCACTGGTAAATCATTCACCACCACAGCGCCGAGAATCCCCTCATCATAATAGGCGTTTTGGCTAGGTGGCAGATTCAACTGGAGGCTACCACGAGTCAAGCGTACCTGTTTCACAGCTGTTTGCAAAGCTTGGAGGTCTTGCAGGATTTGGGAAACCTGTGATGATTTATCTTCAGCTTCACCTGTGAGCATTCCTTGGGCAAGTTCAGTAGTCAGTGCAGTCTCGACATTGATGACGCTGGGTTGAATTTCCCATTCCAGCACTTCTCCCGATTGGGGATCAATGGTAATTAAAAAAGAGATGGTTAAGCGATCGCTCCCAGGTACTAAAGAACAGCGTTCTGCCACAGTTGGGGGCAAGATTGGCAGCACTAATTCTCCCAGATATACTGATTTGCCCCGTTTGAGTGCTTCTCTATCTAGGGCTTCGTCAGGTTGGACATAGTGAGAAACATCGGTGATATGAACGCCCAAAAGCCAATTTCCGGCTAAGTTTTTTTCTAAACTAAAAGCGTTTTCTATAACTTTAGTATCGCCATTTACCCCTTCAATGGTGAAGGTAAATAAATTACGTAAATCCAGCCGATTTTTCAGGTCTGCTTTTAGCAGTTTTTTGGGCAACTTGGCGGCTGCATCTAGCACATTATCTGGAAAAGTCCGGGAAAGGTCGTGTTTGCACGTAACTAAATCTATATCAGCAGCAGCTTCGGCATCACTACCGAGGATTTGCACCACTCGACCAAGGGGAGGATATTGTGCCAACGGGTAACGCAAAACTTCCACATGAACCAGATGATCGATCGCTTCTTCCAACTTTGCCCCGTTAGGCTGGATCTTGAGTTCAAACAGCAATCGATCATCTAAAGGCACAGCCCGGAAACCAGCTTCCACCTGCTTAATTCGTGCCAGTAAAGTGTGGTTAGAACGTTCTAGAATTAGCTTCACCTCTCCTTCAGGAGAGCGACGGCGACTGCCTTCTTTAAGAACTCTTACCAAAACGCGATCGCCATTCCAAGCATTACTCAGATGACTTTCGCGGATGTAAATATCCTCAGCGCCTTCCACATCTTGAATAGCAAAGCAAAAGCCTTTACTAGAACAACGGAGTTTTGCCTCGATTATTCCCTCTTCTGAGACACGCCGATACTTGCCCCGTTCCTTCACTAAAATACCGATTTTTTCGAGAACATCTAAGGCAATGTGAAGTTTTTGTAAACTTTTTTCATCTTCACAGCCAAGTTTCTTTTCTAAAACCTTCCGAGCTACCAATTTATCATCGGTGAAATTGGCAAGGAGTGTAGCGATTGAAAATTCCATGCAGTGAACCGACCTTTGGTCAAAACATCATTTTTGTTTAACAAAACAGAATTCAGGCGTCAGTCGCCAGAATTCAGAATTTCATTCTGTGTTACTAACGGATAACGCAGCAGTAGCGAGTCCGCAAACGTCTAAATCAAGGAGTTTAAGTCCCCCACAAAAATTTTCTTGTTTTGTGTTCAACTTTTGTAGTGGCGGGTCTGAATTCCCCACTATCTTGATTCTGAATTCTGAATTCTGAACTCTTCTTCAATCTGGTTCTTTCCTGTATACCCTCACGGCTTACAGAAACAAGCTGGAAACTAATTGCCCTGAAGCAAGGCTTCCTAAGTTCTCAGGAAAGGAAGCCAGACCCAGCAAGAGCGGGAAACTACCCCACAGTTCCTTTGCAAAGGAAGCCTACCCACAGAAGACAACTCTGGGCGTCTACGAACTTCTCACTGCACGATGTTCTCAGAGTTCGCCTGCGTTCAAGTCTCTTCACCTAACCAAACTTAAGATTGCACGCCTGATTAACATTTAGCCCCGCTAGTTAATTACGCGACGGGTTTTTGAGAAGTTGGGTTTAGAGAATCCATACTGCCCAAAAGCGCTTTGCAGGGGAGCCACTGCGGTCTTGGGGTCTCCCCAAGTGGAGCAAGTGGCGTGGAAACTACAGGTGTTTGATTGTTTAGAGAGAAGGTAATTTTACGCCATTAGACTCTGATTGTTAACTAGGAGGAACTGCCGATGAACCCAATTTTCCCACATGTAGAATCGGTAACAATTAGGTAAGCAGCTTAATAAGCAGTGAGGGCGAACCTTATCTCCATTATTGTAGATTTAGAGCGCACTTCCAGAAAATAGTTCTAAATATCGAGTTGGGTAATCAGTATAGCATTGCAAGCAAGACTACCCAGATAAGTTAGCACTGACCAAAAATTTCGTCAAAAAAGAGCTACTGCTACAATTGGGACACCAGGCAAAGCAAGAATATCACCTTGACGGCTCAGAGCAGAGAATTATACCTACTCATCGCCTGCCAAAAAACTGATGACACATAGTAAGCAATTAAAAATGAATTAAATGCAATCTTGGCAGGCATCCTGGGTATCGAGTGGATGTAAATTAAAGTAAGGGCAGTTGATCTCGCTTGAACATACAGGCAGTATCAACCCCGTTATTAAAAATATTTAGATTGGTAGCAGTATTATGTTGGCTCAATTCCAGAGCTTGTATCCCAAAGGCAGTTTGATTTCTGAATTAGTGCAAATTTTTCAAGGAAAATATATTGTTCGGGCAAGCGTGCAAATTGAAGGCGTAACCCGTGCTACGGGTATGGCAGCAGCAGAAACAGTAGAAGCAGCAGAAGACCAAGCCAGAACCAGGGCGCTGATACTTTTGGGTATTACAAACGCGCCACCAGAATCAGTGGCGTTGACCTCAAATCCAGTTTCCCCGGCACAGCTAAATCCTTCTTTGAATACTAAAGGTGGATTGAGTGAGCCTGCTGCTTATTCCTCTGCAAAAAATGAGGATTTTGTTAGTAGTCAGTGGTCAGCAGTCAGCGATAAAGAAATATCTATACCGCCTTCCAAAGAACGGAACCTCAAACCAGAAGTAGTAACAAGCAGTAACGAACAGTACGGGTACAGCAATGTTGCGCCCGTACCAAGCGAGACACAAAGCGCAAGTAAAAGCGATACCTATAGCCAAGATTTAGGTCAAAACTTTTCTGTGACTGCCAACCGGGAGCTAGAATTTGATCCTCCAGTTGAGAACTTGGAAATAAATTTTGATAACCAGCCAGAAAATCAAACCTTTCCGGCAATTTCTGCCAACAATGTCACACCATTTACACCTCGGAGTTACAGCCCTCAAGAAAATGTCGCTACCCCGTCAGTGACAGGAAAGAGAAAGAAAAAAGCTGAACCAGTGGATTTATCAGATGTAATTGCTAAAACAGATGTCGAACTTCAGCGTTTAGGGTGGACACCAGAACAGGGACGGGAGCATCTGATTGAAACCTACGGTAAGCGCGGGCGGACTTTGCTGACTGAAGAAGAATTACACGGATTTCTCAAATACCTGCAATCTCAGCCAGACCCAATAGCGGGATTTTGATTTGTCATTAGTCATTAGTCATTTGTAAGGACTAATGACTAATAACGTAGGCTCTTGAAACAGTAACGGAGCTATGGAACCTGTGAATTTTTCTGAAGTAATTGCTCAAACAGATGTTGAAATGCAGTGACTAGGGTGGACAATAGACCAGGGACGGGAACATCTCATAAAAAATTATGGGAAGCGATCGCGTACTTTACTGACACAAGTAGAATTATTAGACTTCCTTCAATACCTTGAATCTCAACCATTAGATAAAGTTGTGACTGTCAAAATTAATACACCTCTTGTATAAATCAAAAATAAAGAACCCCACCCCGCATTTGCTCACGCAAACGCTCCCCTCCCCAAAGCATCGGCTACGGTGTACACACAAGTCTGAAATAGCTGATTAACCAAGGTTTTACCCCACCCTAACCCTCCCCGTATGTATTGGGGAGGGAACTGGAACTATATCTCCGGTCTCCCCCCTTTATAAGGGGGGATTAAGGGGGGTAATTCGACTTGTGTGTACACCGTAGCCCCAAAGCATCGGGGAGGGGTTGGGGGTGGGGTGTTAGGGACTTTTGCAAGAGGTCTAATCTCAGCCAGACCCAAGAGCAGGATTTTGATTTCCAACTTCTAAATCAAGTTTTGAACTTCTAAATCGAGTTTCCAACTTCTAAATCGAGTTTTGAACTTCTAAATCAAATTTTGAACTTCTAAATCAAGTTTTGAACTTCTAAATCGAGTTTTGAACTTCTAAATCAAGTTTTTTAAGTCAAATAACCCCTCTTCAGTTATGAAGAGGGGTTATTTTTAGGGTTTAAGGAAATTAAAAGTGGTAAATCAGCATTTACCAATCGTGACTATTAATTAAGAACAGCAACTGCTGGGCGACTACCGGCGGCGTGACGGTCAATCACTTGGTCAATCAAACCGTAGTCCCTGGCTTCCTCTGGTGACATGAAAAAGTCACGTTCAGTATCTTCAACAATGCGCTCAATTGGTTGACCTGTATGTTCAGCTAAATAGTCGTTTAGCCGCCGCTTGTGGTACAGAATTTCCCGCGCCTGAATTTCAATATCAGTCGCCTGTCCTTGAGCGCCACCTAAAGGTTGATGAATCATAATCCGAGAATGGGGTAGACTCATCCGCTTACCCTTAGCACCAGCGCTGAGGAGAAAAGCACCCATACTCGCCGCCAATCCGGTACAAATTGTACAGACATCAGGGCGAATATGTTTCATAGTGTCAAAAATGCCCATACCAGCCGTCACCGAACCACCGGGAGAATTGATGTACATATAAATGTCTTTCTCCGGGTCTTCAGCATCCAAATACAGCAGTTGGGCAACAATCAAGTTGGCAATATTGTTATCAACTTGTTGTCCCAAAAAGATGATGCGCTCACGTAACAGCCGTGAGTAGATGTCAAAGGCGCGTTCACCTCGACCCGATTGTTCAATAACGATAGGAATCATGGAAGCGTGTTTGTGGCTACTTTAAATACATTTTATCGGTGACAGCACGAAACTGGGGCTGATCTCTACTATTCCCAGGTAGATATAAGTAAATCTTGGCTATTCTGTCTGATTCAACAAAGGAGCAAAATATGCTTTTGCAATAGATTTATACTCCAAGGGCACTTTTTAGCGACAAAAGCTGTCTAAGAGAATATCCCGATTTAGGGAAGAATAAATCAAAAAACTTCAATTGTCGCCAATCTTATATCTCGGACTTTGCTGCACAACCTTGGCGATGTCATGTATTGATTAGACCGATAACCGAAATCCGACTTGCTTAGGGAATTCTGTTAACTCTCAGTAACATTTTAAACATTTTTTTAGGATTTACTTCGGCATTTATCAAGTTATTTTTGTTAGATTCGGTAAATCGGGAGTACTAGGTGTATTTAGAATAACCAGTCGTAGTTGAAATGCTATCCACTCAGAGAGAGACGTGCCATGCTGGAAAAACTTATACAAGCCGCCATCATCACCTTCTTGCTCCATCTGATAGCAGGACTTAGCCCAAATACTTTAATGCAAACAAAGACAGCAGCACCTATGCAAGAAACGCCACCAAATATTGTTAGCTTGCTATTGCGATCTTTTCAATAAGAATGTTTCATAAGTTGCAGTGGTGTAAGTAAGTAGGCGTAAATAAACCCAATTATTAGGGACTGACAAAAAATAAATTATCCCAAATTATTTGTAGATTTGTAGGGGCGCAAGGCCTTGCGCCCCTACGTTCACTGCATTTTTTATACCAACTTACTTAGGCGAGATTAAAAACAAAGGGATAATTCACTCATTGAGTTTCTTAACCTAATGTACATAGCTGTCTAGGCTAACACTCCTGAGAACAGGGTAGACTGAGCAAAGAAGGCAACTACTCGCATTTGATCATGACTAATCGCCTTGCTGAAGCTAAGAGCCTCTATCTCCGCAAACACGCCGAAAACCCAATTGATTGGTGGCCTTGGTGTGATGAAGCACTTGCAACTGCAAGGGCGCAAAATAAACCGATTTTTCTTTCCATTGGCTATTCTAGTTGCCATTGGTGTACTGTCATGGAAGGCGAAGCTTTTTCTGATATTGCGATCGCTGACTACATGAATACCAATTATCTTCCCATCAAAGTAGACAGGGAAGAAAGACCTGACCTCGATAGCATCTATATGCAAGCTTTGCAGATGATGAGCGGTCAAGGGGGTTGGCCTTTAAATATTTTTCTTTCCCCAGAAGATTTAGTGCCGTTTTACGCTGGGACTTATTTCCCTGTAGACCCGCGCTATGGTCGTCCGGGATTTTTGCAGGTGTTGCAAACGCTTCGCCGTTATTACGATACAGAAAAAGCGGACTTACAACAACGTAAAGCCTTAATTATTGAGTCTCTGCTTACGTCTGCGGTGTTGCAAGATGGTACAACAACTGAGCTTGAAGACCAGGAATTACTCCGCCAAGGTTTGGAAACCAGTACAGGCGTAATTACTCCTAGTCAATCTGGCAATAGTTTTCCGATGATTCCCTACACAGAATTAGCACTGCGGGGAACTCGATTTAATTTTGAATCTCGCTATGATGGCAAGCAAATTTGTACCCAACGGGGACTAGACTTAGCGCTGGGCGGCATTTATGACCATGTAGCCGGTGGTTTTCATCGCTATACTGTTGACCCGACTTGGACAGTACCCCACTTTGAAAAGATGCTCTACGACAATGGACAGATTGTCGAGTATCTGGCTTCTTTATGGAGTGCAGGAGTACAAGAGCCAGCTTTTGAGAGGGCGGTTGCTGGGACTGTACAATGGCTGAAGCGAGAAATGACTGCGCCTGAAGGTTACTTCTATGCTGCTCAAGATGCCGATAGCTTCACTGAATCCACGGCGGTAGAACCAGAAGAAGGAGCCTTTTACGTCTGGAGTTACAGCGAATTACAACAACTGTTAACGCCTGAAGAATTAACCCAATTACAACAACAGTTTACGGTGACGCCTAACGGCAACTTTGAAGGACGTAATGTTTTGCAAAGACACCATTCAGGTCAACTGAATGCAACGCTGGAAACGCCACTGAGTAAACTGTTTACCGCTCGTTATGGCGTTAATTCTGAGTCACTAGAAACTTTTCCTGCTGCTCGGAACAACCAGGAAGCAAAAACTACTAACTGGCCAGGTCGCATTCCCTCGGTGACAGATACGAAAATGATTGTCGCCTGGAATAGCTTGATGATTTCCGGGCTGGCTAGGGCTGCTGGGGTTTTCCAACAACCTTTGTACCTGGAATTAGCAGCACGAGCAGCGAATTTTATTTTGGAAAATCAGTTTGTCGATGGGCGTTTCCAGAGACTCAACTATCAAGGAGAACCAACCGTTTTAGCGCAGTCTGAAGATTATGCTTTGTTTGTTAAAGCTCTCTTGGATTTACAAGCTTCCAACCCTGAGCATGAACAATGGTTAGAAAATGCGATCGCTATCCAAGATGAATTTAACGAATTTCTCTGGAGTGTAAAATTAGGTGGTTACTATAACACATCAAGCGATTCTAGTCAAGATTTAATTGTTAGAGAGCGTAGTTATGCTGATAATGCCACACCATCAGCTAATGGAATTGCGATCGCTAACCTTGTGCGTCTGGCCCTACTCACCGATAATCTAGATTATTTGGATTTAGCTGAACTTGGTTTGAAAGCTTTTAGGAGTGTAATGCATCGCGCTCCCCAAGCTTGTCCCAGCTTGTTTACAGCTTTGGATTGGTATCGTAATTCTACCTTGATTCGCAGCACAACTGAGCAAATAAACGCTTTGATCCCCAAGTATTTACCTGCGGCTGTGTTTGCCATCACAGCTGATTTACCAGAGGGAAGCGTTGGGTTAGTTTGCCAAGGTTTGAAGTGCCTTGCACCAGCAGAAAGTGTAGAGCATTTATTGCAGCAAGTCCAGAAAAGTCAGGTGAGGGCGTGAAATAGTTTTATTTCTCCCAACTAGAATGTTACCAGCAGGTCATTCAGTCCTGATCGTAACTTTCTGCGCGGTTGCTCATTTGACCCCGTATAGTGATGATACCTAAACAGACCAAGGATTAACCATTACAAGCCCTGTCCCAGCAAAATCTTTTTCGTTACGGGTGACAAGTGATAAAGAGTTATGAATTGCTATCGCTGCAATAAGAGAATCCATCAGAGGTAGAGGTCGCCCCCAAAGTTCTAGTTGCCCGACTAAATTTCCCCACAACACCATTGTTGAGACATCTATACTTAAGATTCTTTGTTGAAAGCGATTGGGTAGGGTTTCATTCAGCCAAGTTGTTAGAGATTCTTTGCGCTTAGATGCAGTAATTTTGCTGATACCTTTAGCTATTTCGCCAATTGTAATGACGCTAAGGTAAAGTGTTTCTGCCACTTGGGCATCTAGCCAATCTAAAACTTGTTGATGTGGTTGTTTGGCAACAAGTTCGGAAATCACGCAGGTATCAAGGAGGTAGGTCATGGGGTGAAGGCATCGCGGGGAAGGGTGCGATCTCGACTAAGGTCAAGTTCTTCGGTGAGTTCAGCCAGGGGGGATTGACGGAAAAACTCTGAGAGTTTGCTTGGTTGATCTGGGTGGGTGTTGTTGTGTGTGGTCAGGCTTTGGGCAAGGAGTTGGATGATGTAAAGTTTATCGTTGGGGGAAAGCTGAAGGAGTTGTTGTTCGAGTTCTTGGATAGGCATGATGGGGTTTAAGTAGAAGATAAATTTATTCTACTTTCAGCGTCAGGGGTTAATTTAGTTTGACTCGCTTTTTACCCTCTATTTTTTTGACGAATGACTATTAACTCATGTAGCAAATTAACCGCGATTGTGTTAGCCGGCGGCAAGAGTTCTCGCATGGGTCACGATAAAGCCTTGATCCCCATTCAAGGAGTACCATTGTTGCAGCGAGTTTGTGGGATTGCTCAAAGCTGCGCTGACACTGTTTATGTAGTAACTCCCTGGCCAGAACGCTATCAAGAATTATTTTTGCCTGGTTGTGAGTTTATTCGGGAAGTACCTTTATCTGGAGAATCTCTAGCCCACGGGCCTCTAGTTGGGTTTGCTCAAGGATTAGCCCAAGTACAGACAGATTGGGTGCTGTTGCTAGCTTGCGATTTGCCGAGGTTGCGGGTTGAGGTGTTGCAAGATTGGGCAAGTAGACTTGATAGTGTAGGGGATAATGCGATCGCAGCTTTAGCTTGTCATCCAAAAGGCTGGGAACCTCTGTGTGGTTTCTATCGCCGTCGCTGTTTGCCACAACTTCTAGAGTTTATCAACCAAGGGGAGCGATCGTTTCAGCAGTGGCTTCGGCAATATCCTGTAGAAGTTTTGCCCTTCGCAGAACCCGAAATGCTGTTTAACTGTAATACACCAGAGGACTTGGCTTTAAGTTGAGTTGGGGAATGGGGACTTAATCGTGAACTGAACCTGCGGAAACTCTAGCAATAAAGTCATTTTTCGGATGATTTTAATTCACCTCTATAGTTCAACACAGTTCAGATCAATCCAAAACCCTAATGTAGAGACGCGATAAATCGCGTC
The DNA here is from genome assembly GCF_036918245.1 of Nostoc sp. GTDB lineage: Bacteria > Cyanobacteriota > Cyanobacteriia > Cyanobacteriales > Nostocaceae > Nostoc. The sequence continues at coordinate 25,519 of NZ_JBALEF010000092.1, read as the reverse complement.
TTGAATTTATCGCGTCTTGGTTATTTTAGATTTAAACTCATTAAAATTAGTAGATAATAAAAACTTTTATCACATAACCACTAATGCTATTTCCTGAAAATGAAAGCCAAAGGTGTTTTAATTTACTTTTCTCTAAAAATCCTAACCCAATGTGGGTATATAACCAGAATAACCTGCAATTTTTAGATGTAAATGAAGCGGCTGTTGTTCACTACGGCTACTCACGAGAAGAGTTCTTGCAAATGCGAATAACTGACATTCGCCCTTCAGAAGATGTGCCTATCTTCCTTGATTCTTTAAAAAGAAAGCACTCTAACTTAGATTTTACTGGGCGATGGCGACATCAGCGAAAAGACGGACAGATTATTGATGTTGAAATTTTCACACAGACAATAGACTATGGCAGTTATAAGGCTCGCTTAGTTCATATACGAGACATTACAGAACACAAACAAATAGAAAAAACTCTTCAACAAAGTGAAGCTAGATTTCGAGTTATTTCTGAAGCCATTCCTGTTCCATTCATTATTTCGCGTGTGTCTGATGGGTTGATTTTATACGCTAATACAGAGTTGCTTCAAACATTTCAGTTTTCTCCAGAGTATTTAGTTAATCGCAAAAAAAATGTAGATTTATATCATGATTTGACAGATTTAAAAGCACTGGTAACAGTTTTTAATCAGCAAGGTTTTATTCATAATTATGAACTGCAATTAAAAAAAGCAGATGGAACTCGTTTTTGGGCGATCGCTTCTTTACAATATTTAGTTTTTAACAATGAATCAGCAATTTTAACAGTTTTTAATGATATTAATGATCGCAAAAATGCCGAAACAAAACTCCAAGAACAAAATGAGTTTTTGCGGATAATTTTTGAGAGCATACCATTGATCATTGCCCTGATCAATACCAATGGTGAACTCCAATGGGTGAATCAAGAATGGGAAAATATTCTCGGTTGGAAATTTCCAGATTTCCAAACTCGTGATGTCTTGGAAGCGCTATATCCTAATCCTGAATATCGACAGTATGTAATTAATTTTATTCAGTCTGCCAAACGCAATTGGGCTGACTTTAAAACTCAGGTACGCAATGGTCGTTTACTGGATACATCTTGGACTAGTGTTTACCTTTCAAATGGTCAAATTATTGCTATTGGGCAAGATATCACAGAACGTAAGCAAACTGAATTAGCTCTAAAAGCCCAAGCCGAGCGGGAGCAATTGATGCGAACTGTTGCTCAACGGATTCGTCAATCTTTAAATCTCCAAGATATTCTGAATGCAACAGTTCGAGAAGTGCGAGATTTACTTGGAGTTGATCGAGTAGTGGTTTATCAGTTTGACTCAGAGATGATCGGCACAATTATGGCGGAATCAGTGGAACCTGGATGGACGGTTTCTTTGGGTATACAGATTGATGATACGTGTTTTCAAACAGGCGCAGGATTGGAATATTATCAGGGAGGCAAACGAGCGATCGCTAATATTTATGAAGCTGGACTCACTGATTGCCATATTCGTCTGTTAGAACAATTTGAGGTGAAAGCAAATTTAGTTGTGCCCATTTTACTAGAAGTAAGCTCTCAAAACCCTGGCTCTCACATTTGGGGTTTACTGATTGCTCACCAATGCTCTGGTTTTCGTGAATGGGAAGAAAATCAATTAGATTTGCTCGATCAAGTGACAGTCCAGTTAGCGATCGCAATTCAACAATCCAGCATCTTAGCACAAGCTCAAACTGAACTTGTTCAAAGACAAAAAGCTCAAGTCAAGTTAAAAACTACCTTAGCTGAAAAAGAAGTTCTTTTAAAAGAAGTTCATCATCGAGTTAAAAATAATTTGCAAATTGTCTCCAGTTTACTACAACTCCAGTCTCAAACACTCAAAGACCCGGAAATCATCAAAGTTCTTCGAGAAAGTCAAAATCGAATTGAGTCAATATCTCTAATTCACAAAAATTTATATACTTCCGCTAATATAGGACAAATTGATGTCGCTGACTATATCAGTAATTTAGCAGCCAGCTTGCTAATTTCCTATCAAATATGCCCTGGTAAAATTTCCCTAGAAACTGATATAGATTCAGTAAGCTTGAATGTCGATCAAGCTATTGCCTGTGGATTGGTGATTAACGAATTAATCTCTAATGCCCTCAAACACGCTTTTCCCAATCAACAAGTAGGCACAATCAGTATTGCTTTACACAATGCTGGCAATAGTATCGAAATGACTATCCGAGATAATGGGATTGGTTTACCAGATAATTTAGATTGGAGAAATACTGATTCTTTGGGTCTGTCGTTAGTACATGACTTAGTTACAGAACAACTAGAAGGCGATATTACTCTAGAACGCAATTATGGAACAGTATTCAAAATAAAATTTACGCAGTTAACTTTGTATTCATAAATATAAAATGGATCAAGCTAAGATTTTAGTCGTTGAAGATGAAGTGATTGTGGCTAGAACTATTGCTAGTCAACTCAGTCAACTAGGATACATTGTTACGGGTACAGCTTCATCTGGAAAAGTTGCCATTGCCAAGGCATCAGAAACTCAACCAGAACTAGTATTAATGGATATTATTCTTAAAGGTGATATGGACGGTATTGCTACCGCCACTCAGATTCGCGAGCAGTTAGATGTACCTGTAATTTATTTAACCGCTTATGGCGACGATCATACTTTAGAAAGAGCCAAAATTACCCAACCTTTCGGATACATAGTTAAACCATTTACTACAAAAGATTTAAAAATCGCGATCGAGATCGGTCTTTTAAAACACCAGTTAGAACGTGAACTCCGGGAAAATCGAGATCAGTTAGCAACCCTTTTAAACTCAATGAGTGATGCTGTAATTGCCGCAAATGAGCAGGGAAAAGTAACATTTATGAATCCTGCGGCTGAGGTGCTGACTGGCTGGCAGCAAAAAGATGCTTTAGGAAATGAGGCAGCGAGGATTTTTCATATTGTCGATGAAGTGACAGAGACAACATTAGAAAACCCAGTTACAAAAGTGCTGCAGGAGCAACAGGTTGTTTATTTAGGGGAATTCACATCTCTAATTACAAAAAACGGCAAAATAGTTCCAATTGGCGATAGTGCTTCACCATTAAAGCGAGGATCTGACCACATAAATGGTGTAGTAGTTGTTTTCTGGGATCTTAGCGAGGGACGCGAAACAAAATTGCTAGAGCAAGCATTAGAGAAGGAGCAAGAACTTAACCATCTCAAGTCCCTATTTATCTCTACTGTATCTCATGAGTTCCGTAATCCCCTGACTGTTGTTCAAACCGCAGTAGAACTCATGGAAATGCAAGGAGCAAATTTGACAGATACAAAAAGAGGCATCTATTTAAAACGAATTCAAGGCGCTGTGCAATCTATGGAACAACTCATGGAAGAAGTGCTGTTTATGGGTCGAGCGGAAGCAGAAAAACTCATATTCAACCCTGCTCCTCTTAACCTAGAGCAATTTTGTCGAGAGTTAATCGAAGATTTTTTGATTGTTAAAAGCAGTGTGTGTGAAATTGTTTTTACCTGTCATAGTGAGAATACGTCCGCTGTCATGGATGAAGGACTTTTACATTACTTATTTGCAAATCTTCTCTCAAATGCGGTTAAATATTCTCCCAAAGGTGGCAAGATTCAATTTGATTTAATATGCAACCCAATTGAGAAAGTAGCAATTTTTTACATTCAAGATCGAGGTATGGGTATTCCCGAACCAGACCAAGCTCGACTTTTTGAATCATTCTACCGAGCCTCAAATGTAAAATCAATTCAGGGTACTGGGTTGGGGTTAGTAATCGTTAAAAGGTGCGTTGATGCTCACAGGGGTCAAATCAGTGTCACAAGTGAAGTTGGAGTTGGTACTAAATTTGCAGTAATTTTGCCCTTAAATTCCGAACTATCCTTGACTGAAGCTTCTGAATTATAAATTCTTCTTCAACTCACATCCTGATTTTTGTTACCAACTTGGGTTTGGTAGTGGCGCCATTTTTCCTGCTGACGCGCTCTTTTCTCTTCGGTGAGGCTATCGAAACAGTAGGGACAAGAGATACCTTGCTCATATTTGGGAGACGCTTTCTCTTCCTCAGAAATCGGACGCCCACAACTGAAGCACCGCTCACAACTTCCTTCTTCTAATCCATGACTAACGGCTACCCGCTCATCAAAGACAAAACATTCTCCTTCCCATAAACTTTCTTGTGCTGGAACTTCTTGCAAATATTTAAGAATGCCGCCCTTGAGATGATAGACTTCTGCAAAACCTTGGGCAAGCATGAAGGATGAGGCTTTTTCACAGCGAATGCCACCTGTACAAAAGAGAGCAACCTTTTTGTGTTTAGTTGGGTCGAGATGGTGACGCACATAATCGGGAAATTCGCGGAATGATTCAGTTTTGAAGCTTCTGAATTATAAATTCTTCTTCAACTCACATCCTGATTTTTGTTACCAACTTGGGTTTGGTAGTGGCGCCATTTTTCCTGCTGACGCGCTCTTTTCTCTTCGGTGAGGCTATCGAAACAGTAGGGACAAGAGATACCTTGCTCATATTTGGGAGACGCTTTCTCTTCCTCAGAAATCGGACGCCCACAACTGAAGCACCGCTCACAACTTCCTTCTTCTAATCCATGACTAACGGCTACCCGCTCATCAAAGACAAAACATTCTCCTTCCCATAAACTTTCTTGTGCTGGAACTTCTTGCAAATATTTAAGAATGCCGCCCTTGAGATGATAGACTTCTGCAAAACCTTGGGCAAGCATGAAGGATGAGGCTTTTTCACAGCGAATGCCACCTGTACAAAAGAGAGCAACCTTTTTGTGTTTAGTTGGGTCGAGATGGTGACGCACATAATCGGGAAATTCGCGGAATGATTCAGTTTGGGGATTTTCTGCCCCTTGGAAAGTACCGATATTCACCTCATAATCATTGCGGGTGTCAATCACGGTTACTTCTGAATCGGAAATTAAATCATTCCATTCTTGAGGGTTGACATAGATGCCAACTTGCTCACTAGGGTCAATTTCTGGCAACCCCAAAGTGACAATTTCTTGCTTCAACCGCACCTTCATCCGCTCAAAGGGTGGGGTTTCGGTATAGGACTCTTTGGATTCTAAGTCTGCTAGACGGGGGTCAGAACGCAGAAACCAGAGAACTGAGTCAATCGCCTGACGCGAACCGGCAATTGTACCGTTAATCCCTTCAAGTGCCAGCAAAATCGTCCCCTTGACACCTTGCGCTTGGCAGTAAGACAGCAGAGAATCTCGTTTCTTGGCAAAATCTGCCAGCTTAACAAATTTATACAGTGCTGCGACAACTTGGATATTTTCTGGCTTCATCCCTTTGGTAATAGAACAATATAAGTTACAATAACAACGGTAATCAAAGTTATCTACTATTTTAAGTTTATGGGGGTTTAGCTCAGTTGGTAGAGCGCCTGCTTTGCAAGCAGGATGTCAGCGGTTCGAGTCCGCTAACCTCCATTGGAAATGTTTGATTAAATGAGATTGCATCCATTGCACCAATTCAAAGCCGTACTGAGTTAGAGGAATCTCTGGATAAGGAGGTAAACTCTGATTTGACAGCACTCAGGTAATTTTGCTCGTTCAAAATTTGACTTATCTATACTTAGGGGGTTGTTTGGAAAAGCGTCCATTGGGGTTAGTGGCAATTGTTATCTACAAAACATTTGCCGCCTTGCTGCTTATGGTTACTTCGATCGCTTTATTATTGACATTAAAAAATTATCAAACTTTAGAGGCCTTTTCAGAAAATTATGTTTTAGAAGGTAAATCGATAATTATTAATTGGCTTTTAAAGAAAGTTGTTAACTTAAATCCTAGAACTCTAGGATTTAGCGGCATCGGAACCGGAATCTATGCTATCGTTACTGCTATTGAAGCCGTTGGTTTATGGTACGAAAAGGGTTGGGCACATGTCTTAGTATTGGGACTTGTCGGTATCAGTATTCCACTAGAGATTTATGAATTAATTCGGGGAATATCTCCGATCAAAACATTAGTGTTTGTGTTGAATTTAGCTGTATTTGGCTATTTACTCCGAAATTTTCCTAAACATCCAAACTAATTTTTGATTCGATACTTAGGATCTATCGTTGAAAAGTTAAGGAGTGCTGAAAAACCAACAGAGCGAAACGTAGTGATTAAAAAGCTTGACCACAAAAGGCTCAGGGTTTACGCAAAACCAAGACCTCACGTTGTACAATCGCTAGAAATACAATCTGGAGAGCAACTTGCCTAGATCGATTCAGTCTACCCAACCACCACTAAAATTTATTCCCCAACGATTGAATCCTTTAGTACTCCAGATTGTTCGGTGGTTACTGCCGATCGCACTACGGTTTCGTACTCGCCCTTGGCTCCCGGCTGGGATTGTCAAGATTGAAGCCAAGAATGTTGAAGTATTAGCTGAACTATATCAACAATTTCAGGCTGGAAACATTCGCTTTTTGTTGGCATTTCGCCACCCAGAGGTGGAAGATCCACTCTGTATGCTGTATTTGCTTTCTCGGATTGTGCCACAAGTTGCCCGTCAAAAAGATATTACCCTAAAATCCCTGGTTCACAGCTATTTTCTTTATGACCGAGGTATGACAGTTTGGGCTGGAAAGTGGCTAGGTTGGCTGTTCTCTCTGCTGGGGGGTGTGCCGGTTCGTCGTGGTAGGCGACTAGATCGGCAAGCCATCCAAAATGCACGGGAGTTGTTTGCTAATGGCGCACTACCGATCGCAGTAGCGCCGGAAGGCGGTACTAATGGTCATAGTGGCATTGTTAGCCCCTTAGAACCTGGTGTTGCTCAAATGGGGTTCTGGTGTGTAGAAGACTTAGAAAAAGCTAACCGTTCTGAGACTGTGATCGTTGTACCAATCGCTATCCAGTATCGCTACGTTGAGCCACCTTGGTCTAAGATAGATTGGCTATTGAGTAAGTTAGAAGCTGATAGTGGCTTGAAAGTTTTGGAAATTGATTCGGGCAATAGCGAAGAGATTTACTATCAACGCCTCTGTAGGTTAACTGAATATCTGATTACCGAGATGGAAGAATTTTATCGTCGCTTCTATCATCAAGATATCCCCAAAACCATTTCAACTGATGAATCTGCTAGTGCTAATCAGGTATTAATTGCCCGACTCCATCGCCTACTGGATAAGGCTTTACAAGTTGCCGAGCAATATTTTGAAGTTCAAGCGCAAGGTAATTTTATTGACCGCTGTCGCCGTTTGGAAGAGGCTGGCTGGAGTTACATTTACCGAGACGATTTGCCAGATATCAATGCTTTAGCACCCTTCAAACGCGGTTTGGCAGACTGGATTGCAGAAGAAGCCGACTTGCGAATGCGACACATGCGGATAGTGGAAAGTTTTGTTGCAGTCACAGCTACTTATATTCAGGAACAACCAACGGCGGAACGGTTTGCAGAAACAGCTTTGCTTGTATTCGATATGCTTTCTAGAATTCAGGATACAACACTTCCGGGGCGACCTCGGTTAGGTTTGCGACAGGCACAAATCACTGTGGGGGAGCCAATTTCAGTTACAGAACGCTTCAGAAATTGTCAGGGCGATCGCCAAGCGTCTAGACAAGCTGTGAGCGATTTGACAAAAGATTTGCAAATCGCTTTAGAGAAGATGATTAAATAGCAGAAATTCTAAGACTTTTTCGCTCGAATTTTGTCAAAGATTGCACCTTCATCAAAGAATTTTTTCTGAATTTCGTCCCATCCTCCTAAATCTTCAGCTTTGAATATCGTTTTAATTTTAGGAAATTTGCCTTCCGTTTCTTTTGTAACAGTCAGGTCAACGGGACGAAATCCTAATTTAGTAAACTCTCGTTGCGACTCTGGGGTGTAAAGAAATTTGATAAATGCTTCGGCAATCGGACGAGTACCATGTTTATCAACATTTTTGTCTACAACAGCAACAGGATTGTCGATGGAGATATTAATATCAGGTACAATATATGAGATTTTTTTACCATTTTTTGCTAGCAAAATCATCTCGTTTTCGTAGTTGAGCAGAACATCACCTTGATTATCGTTGAAGAATAGTTCAGTGGCATTTCGAGCCGTTTTAGGTAACAAAGGTGCATTGTTATAGACTTTGGAAGTAAAGTCTATTGCTTGATTTTCATTTTTGCCAGTTTCTGTTACAGAACCCCAGAGACTAAGGAAGTTCCAGCGAGCACCGCCAGAAGTTCTAGGATCAGGTGTAACCACATTTACGCCATCTCGTGCCAAATCTGCCCAAGTTTTGATATTTTTGGGATTACCTTCACGAATAGCGATCGCGTCTAGAGATTTGGTAACAATTGCATCATTAGGCGCTTCTTTTTCCCACCCCGGTTGAATAAAACCTGCCTGAACAAGTTTATTAATATCAAGAGCAAGTGACAGGTGTACCACATCAGCTTCTTTACCGTCAATCACAGCAAGAGTCTGGGAACCCGATCCATCATAGCTTTGATTGAAAGTGACATTTTGGTTATGTTCTTTCTTCCACTGTTCGATAAATTTGGGAATGATCTGCTGGTATGCTGCACTAGTAACTGAGTAAGAAACAAACGTTAGTGTTACATCATTCTGTGAAACTGCGCCAGTATTACCAGTATGATTGATACTACGTGGAGAGCAGGCAGCCATTACTACACTCAAGCTAACTCCGACTAAGAATAGGGACGCAACACCCAACGAAGAATACTTGTACAACCAATTTCGTATTAGTTGTATGCGCCACTGTCTTCTAGCATGTAAAGCTTTAACAATATAAGTCTGAACTAATTCAGTCAAATATCTCCTTGATTTAAAAGTACGTTGCCCCTGGTTCATCAAATTTTTCCCTTAATATGCGGTAACTTGATCTGGATACTGTAGTTAAGGGGCATTATAAAACAGTGGTTAAGGATAAATAACTTTTTATTAACCTAAATTTAAACAAATTATCTCCGTACCGAAATCAACCAGCCAGAAGCGGACGCTGTTCAACTAACCTTGATGCGACAACAAGCATTAATTGACTTGCGTCAAGCTCTTCAAATCGTGACTCTACGCAATGATCTTCAGTTTTTGACATTGCTAACTTGGTCTGAACTACTCCCGTCTAGTAATTTGCTTCGTTCTATTAGGGCTTGGTGCCCAACTTGTTATGAAGAACGATGCACAACTAGTCAATTAGTTTTCGAGCATTTACTTTGGTCGCTGGATGTAATTAAAGTTTGCCCGCATCACCATCAAAAGTTGAGTCAAAAGTGTCCTCATTGCTGTCAGACAAATTACCTTTTGGCTTGGCGATCGCCACCAGGATACTTAAGATACAGAGAAGTCCGTACAGCATTGCAAGAGATACAATGCCAATTAGGCAAATACTAACTAAATTTGCTTCGAGCCATCGAGCAATCATTTCTTCTATGCTTTTCCTTGCCTTCCTCTCCCTCTTCGTTGTGCGACAATTGACAAGCATTAGTTGTCCTTTGAGAACAACAAGCATAAAGTGACCTTTTTGGACAACTAGTGCTTGTTGTCGCAGCAACAGGTTTTAAGTAAGTAGATTTTAATAATGGAGCTAAGCGGATTCGAACCGCTGACCCCCTCAATGCCATTGAGGTGCGCTACCAACTGCGCTATAACCCCAGAACCCTTAGTAGGTAAGCTTGAAAAGCTTACTAATTAGTTCTATAAATTGTATTAACTTAATTATTATGCAAGTTTATGCAAGTTAAGTCAAGACAACTATATACTGCGCTAGTCCATCCGTGAGAGGTTAAAGTAGAGTACATTTTGTCAATCAGCTAAAATACTCAAAATTATTTTAATGAAAATGATAATCGTGTGCAGGGGAGGGGAAGGAGGCGAGCGTCACTCGCCTCCTTCCCCTCTATTTGATTATCATTATTATCTAAGCTTCTGACAGCTTAAATAGGGCATTAAAAAGTATTGTAACGACAGAAAACTGGCATCAAAAAGTGGGCAACATTGTTAGGTAAATTCAATTATTAAACGAGGTAATGAAAAGTTTGGTTTACCGCCATGCCCAAGCGACCAAAACAAAACTCTGATCACGCACAACGACATCATACTCCTACTATAGATTGGGACTGTCTTATTTATGGACTGGTTCTATTAATGGTGTCAAGTTACAAGTTTGGGCTACTTGGTTATTTTATGCAGTCTTGATTGATTTGGCAGATGCAGTTGCAGACGAATTATCCCTACCTTTTGACCGCATTTCTCTGAAGATGATTTATCGAGGACTTTATCATTTCAGCGTCGCTTATGACAAAGGCAAGACCGAAGACCCGATTAAATACTTTGCTGCCCCAGAGAATCAAGACTTAGGCGTGGTTAATATCTCCGAAAGCAAGTTACAAAGCTGGATCTATCGCCTTTTGCCGCACCCTCTTGAGAAATGTGCAATTACCTTAACCTCTCACCGATGAGTGAGGGTAGATTTTATTGGTTATAATGCTGGTAATCAGTAGGGCATAAGCAAAATGTCACCAAAAACTTTTGATATTGCTGACTTATCTGATAATTTAGCTGATTTATTGTCAGATATCCAAAATCATGTTGAAGTTACCCTAACTCATCAGGGTGTCCCTTTGGCAAAAGTTTTGCCTTTGACTCAACCTGAGCCTACAGTTACTAAAGCTGATTTAAATGATGCCTTAAAGCCAAGAGTTGCGGGTTTTTGGCAGGGAAAAGTTAAGATTGCTGATGATTTTGATGAAACTCCAGAAGAAGTAATTGCAGCATTTTATGGGGATGAGTAGTGAGTTTTTTGTTAGATACTCATATTTTGCTGTGGTTTTTAGAAAATGATTTTAAATTGTCAGATCAGGTACGAGAGGTAATTACTAATCCTGAAAATGTAATTTTCGTCAGTGCGATTAGTGCTTGGGAGATTTCAATTAAACAGTCTTTAGGAAAGTTAATTGTTCCTGGGAATTTGCAGGAGGCTTTGTGCTTCAGTCGGTTTGAGGGTTTGTCTATGACATTGGCACATGGAATAAAGGTTGCTGATTTGCCTCTACACCATAAAGATCCTTTTGATAGGATGTTAATTGCTCAAGCTTTGGTAGAAGGTTTAACAATAATTACAGTAGACCAAAAGTTTAAATTTTATGATGTGCCATTATTCTCTGATGATTTCGGGTAGTTCAAATATGCCAAAATTTCAGAACTCTAGATTTCTCTAGAATAACTGCTACAGGTTTACTTCATTTGCTGATTATTTTTTGGTGCGATCGCAATTTTGTGAGAGTAATCGCTCTTGGGTTCGCCTACTCTATTGGATAGCTAGTTATCCAAGTAAAAAGGGATGCTTTTGGTGAGAGCAATCACAGGACTAAACTGTCATTACCTGCGACATTTTGGGATCTCGCACCCCAATAATGTATAGAAGAGTTCAGCGGCAGAAACCTGACCAGTTAACCATGTGTCTACTGGAAAGGTCTGGTATTGACTGCATGGCAATGCCAAACATAGTTGGTTTGATGGCTGAAAACTCTGAAACTCCTTGTGATCGGTGCATACCGTTTACAAATATTGAGTCAAGGAACAAAAAATGAAACAAAACCATTTGGGTGTGAGTAGGCTCTCATTGGAGAGTGCTAGTGCCATAACTCTTCTTCACAATCGGCTAAAAAAAGCACGCAATACTTTTGAAGAGCATTTAATCGAGCGAGCACTCGATATTGTAGCTAAAAAGCCGACTCGAAATATTAAACCAGCTTATATCGCACGTAATGCTCTTTCTGACGCTAGAAAATTTTTAAATGGTCGTTATGAAATTGTTCGGTTTGTAAATTTAGTAAATCAGGATGGTGTTAATCAAGCCATATCGGTTGAGCCAGCAGATATTAAATCTACAAGCCAAATTAAAGTTACAGAAATTCTTGATTGGATTGTCAACGAACCGAGCCTCAATAGTAGGGATCGCTCTCTCCTTATTTATCTTGTTCAGGGTGAGGATGCTACAGAAATTGCAGCACGTATGGATTTATGTGTGAAAGCAGTTCGTAAAAATATCTCTCGCGCACGAGCACGCGCTCGTATAGCGTGGAAGGAAGTCGGATAATGCCTGCTGTCTCGCGTCTTATTCGTCTTACCCCTTGGGCTATCCGTGTTCTTATTTTGCAAGGTGTTATTGGCGTATATACTCTTTTCAATAATAAACCTGTGTATGTTGGTCGCTTTGACTTTAACGTTCAAGCACGTCTGCTCATTCATGCATCTAATAAAAGAGCCAAATACTTCCAACTTGAAGTCTTCTATACTCCAGTGCAAGCGTTTATTTATGAGTGTGCTGGCTTCCATGCATGGCAAGAACATCTGTACAACCGAATTCACCCTGATTCCCCAAATGGGGCTAACATGGTTTGCCCATTTTGCCTGAAAAACTTTCAAGATAGTCGATTAGCTCGCTTTGTTTATGTTAATGCTTTCTGAAAGCAACGAAATAAAGATATACGCAAAGGCAGTAAGTAACACTGTTGGAAAAGTGTTAGTGCACAACTGAGTTTGTTGACTAGAAACCCCACTCAACACAGTTAAACAACTTTCAGGGAAAGACAACACAAAAATAGTCTAAATTCCATTCCTGCAACTTCTTTAAGGAGAAAAAGTATGACATCTACATTTCCGATTACCGATGAATTAACTGATCTCGTTGATCCTGGAGCTGCCCTAATCAGCCTTCGTGATAACGGTTTGGATCTTCCCACTGCTATCAGTGAAGCTGTTGACAATAGCCAACAAGCCGGAGCCACCTTGATCCAAATCAATCTACATGAAGTCACTCAGGGCAAAAGCAGAAAAATAAGCCGTGTCGTGATTGCTGATAATGGAATTGGTATTCCTGGTAATTATCTACCTAAGTGTTTGAAGTTTGGTTGGTCTTCAAGATTTAATGACAGAAGCGGATTAGGACGTTTCGGTGTTGGCATGGACATGGCTGCACTCTCTCAAGCCAAACGATTGGAAGTTTATAGTAAGCCTATTGGCAGCGAAAATATCTTTTCTGCCTATTGGGATCTTGAAGAAATTGATAATAACCCCAACTTCAAAATCCCTTGTCGTCCGCTCAAAAAACTGCCAAAATCCCTTGTCCCTTGGATTCAGTATGAAGATGGCAGCAGCTTTGAGTCATATACTATCGTTGTCTGGGACAAAGTAGACCGTATTTCTGGTGGCGGTCGCTATGGGAACTCTTTAGAAGACGAGTACTCATCTGTGCGGAAGTTTCTGGCACGTGCTTATCGGAAGTTTATCGATAATGGTATGAGGATTAAGTTTCAAGGTGATGAGATTCACCCATATGATCCGCTCTTCCTCATCAGCAATCCTCACATCTTTGCTCATTATGAAAAGGAACTCAAAAGCGGTGAGTTAACTGAGAATGATCTCACAGGAGTTGAGATTGAAAAGGAGGAAATCAGTATTAATGGTGAAAAAGTTGAAATCAAAGTTTATATAGTCCCACGAGTTTTACGTTGGAAGGAAGGCGATGGTGGTGAAAGGGATAAGTTTAATCGTGACATCACCAAAATAGCTCAGATTAAGGAATCACAGGGATGTGTTAGCCTATTGCGTAATGGTCGAGAAATTTATTACGATATCATTCCGCGCTTGTTGCCAACCCGTGTTGAAGATTTAGATAGGTATATTGGGATTGAAGTGTCATTCCCTGCAACTCTTGACGAATATTTCCGGGTACGCAACGTTAAAAAAGGTGCTGTACCTGTTGACAAGCTACGACAGCAAATCAAAACTTGGCTTGATAAACCTGTTAGGAAAGCCCGGAAGGATATTAGAGACGACTGGGCAGAGGTTAAGATGCAAAAAAGCTCCACCTCGCACAACTATACTGAAGCTGAAGAAATTGCTCGCGTTGTTCAAACCACCCTGCCACTTGGGTTGGCTGGTGTTACTTTAACGAATGCGGACGAAGAGCGTCTAGTTCTTGAACTAATTGAGGATCTTCTGCTAACAGAAGAAAATAACCCTAAAGAAGTTGAGATGCTTCGGCAACGTGTCTCAAAAAACCCGATTACGATAAGGGATATTCCTTGGACTGGAAATGAACTGCTCGATATTGAGCACCTCAACAATAAAGTAATTTTAAAGTTCAACAGTCGGCACTCCTTTTATAAAGAGGTTGTACTGCCATTAAAGGCTTGGATAAAACAGCCAAATGCTGCTGAAGTTGATAATTTGCCCCGCTTTATGTTAAGGCTGGATGCAGCCATAGATTTTATTTTTATGGCTTATGCCAGAGCTGAGAGTATGCATCGCGATCCAGAAACTCAGTATGGGGACTTGCGGCGAAACTGGGGTCATTTCATTCACGCCTTTCTTCGTGAATTCCTTAATCATGAAGAGTAATTGGGAAGAACGTAACCAATCAGGAAAATAAAGATGGGATAGGTAAGGTAATTGGCATTGAGCCGGGGATCTCGGTTTAATGCCACCATTACGCTTAGGTTTTACGAGGAATCTGAAAGTTATTCGTCGAGCGAGCTATCGCTGATTTTCAGTCTGGCCAACAATGAGCAACTCCCTTTTTTTCTCTAAGGCGTAGATATAGTCTAGATACTAGGGGCAAGATAGCCTGAAAGTTTTACTGTATAAGCCCTTTAGCTAAACATTTTTATAAATCATACTTGCCTAGTTTGCTTTGAATTAGACAAAGCTGGCACAAGGTTGTTACGAAATAATAAAGATTTAATTTGTGTTACAGGCGAACTACAAAATTCGATTTTAGGAAAATTTGTATTACTTTGCCCAGACTTTGAGTGAGTCGGCAAAAAACGCGAACCAAACTCTTTTGGTCGTCAGTATTCCGGCATCTGATAATGAGATTGGAGGCGATCGCCCTCCGTCCAAAGATTGCGATCGCTGCTTACCATTTTCGTCAAAATAAATCTTAATCTTCAGATTGAGCAAATATACTGAACCTTGACAATAAAATAAGTAATAGCGCCGCAGTTCATGTTCTTTGTAACCTTTTTACGCCAAGGTCTACGTGCCTACTCAGCGGTTACAATGACCCTTCCCGTGTTGAGCGGGTTGAAATATAGCTTTAGTAATCTTGGTAGCTGATGCAGAAGCCAATTACAATGATCCTTCCCTGGTTGAACAGGTTGAAAGTGACGAATTGGGTTAAAGAATTTGTTAGAAGTTACAATGATCCTTCCTGCAAAAATGGATTGAAGATGTAATCCTAACGATGAGCAAGAAAGGACAAGTTATATAAATTCTTCCAGCGTAGGGCTGGTGAAAATATAAATATTACGAGATATGGGTATGGGTTGAAAGGGTTCAGCTCCGTCCTGCTTAACTATAAAGAACAAAAGTTTTCTATTTAAGCAAGGTAGAGTAAAAGTTTTTAGAGCTTGAGTTAAACTTAAGCTTATGGTCTTCTATTTGGTAAATCTGATGTTGACCTGTCACCACACAAAGTCGATAAGTCACTAATATTGCGACATTAGTTTGTGAACGGTTATCTCGAATGAGCTACGATACCAATTAGTGAAAGAGCGACATTAATCTGTAAAAAACGACATTAATTTGTGAAGGACGACATCTAATTTGTGAATGTACAACTAGAAGCTGAAACCCTTATATTATTGTTTTTAAAATGGCTCAGGTCGGAGTTGAACCAACGACCCCAGGCTTATGAGTCCCGTGCTCTAACCAACTGAGCTACTGAGCCAGATTTATTCAAGTCATTAGCTAATATAGCATACAAATTTGCTCAATACTAGCCCCTTTTGCAATTTTGTTACAAATTCTATTCCTGTTGAGGTAATAGGAAGCAAAAGAGGGAGGTAAACTCCCTCAACTAACAAAGCAATGATTTAGTTAAAGACAATTAAGAATTACAGGCGTTGTGGTAGAAAGGCTATTGGGTTAACAGCACCCTTGCCTGATGGATGAATTTCAAAGTGGCTGTGTGGGCCAGTGCTGTGACCAGTAGTACCCATTAAAGCAATTGTTTCTCCTTGATGTACCTGTTGACCCGGTTGCACCAGAATCTTGCTGTTATGAGCATAGCGAGTGCTGCTGCCATCAGGATGATGGATTTCAACGAGGTTGCCGTAGCCACCATTGTTCCAGCCAGCTTTCTCTATTGTACCGTCAGCTGAGGCAACAACTGGCGTGCCAGTGGAGTTAGCAATATCAATTCCCTTGTGGGGTCTTCCCCAGCGCATACCAAAGCCAGAAGTGAGAGTACCCTTCGTCGGCCAGATATAAGCCAAGGTTGAAGTAGATGGAGGAGGTGTAAGTTCGTCAATGGGTCTGGGTAGATATTGATCCACTGCTGCTAAAGGCGGCATTATCTGTGGAGAAACTCTGGTTCCTCGCATCTTTCCTAAAGAGTCAGAGGCATTTACTCTTTCAGAAGGCGTTGCAACCCTTGTGGCAGATTGAGTGCCAGAGGGAGTCCACTGACTAGCAGAACCTAGATTAGGCAAGAATTCTGGGTTGACTGCTTCGGTAGCACGTACAGTAGTCCGGAATTGGGGCTTAATTGGCTGAACGCTATAGTTACCTCGAATCGGTGTAGGAACTGGAATTGGTATTGCTACACTATTCGTTCTAGATACAGGGTTAGGTGCGGTGAAATTATTGGGAGTAGAAATAGGAGTGAGTATCGCAGCATTATTAGCTTCAATCGCTGCTGCTGGCTCAACTAAGTTACCAGACTGTTGAGCGCGATATTTCTGCTGTAACCTCTGGATTTCCGCTTGTAAGCCCCGCAACCGGTCATTATTGTTATTATTTACCCTTGCTACTCTATTTGCTGGTGTCTTAGGCTGTTGCATTTCGGCAAAAGCTTGTGGCACTGCAATGTCACCACCGACGCCATAAGATTTAGTACTGGGGGGGGCAGTTTCTAAGTCAGTCGCCGCACTATTTGCCTGAATCTGCACAGTTACCGGTGTAGGGACGGCAACGCTGCTGTTATCGGCAATAGTTGGTGATGGTGAACTAGGTAGATATGAGTTGGCACTACCAATATTCAAAGGGGAGGTGGCAACATGAGGAGTTTTGCTAGACTCTACAAAAGTGGGCTTACTCGCTACAGTTGCTTCAACTTGAACAGCAGGAATTTGAACAGCAGGAATAACTAGTTTTTGACTAATTTGCAGCTCATTGGGATTATTGAGGTTATTTGCTTTAACTAGTTCTGATACTGAAGTATTGTATCTGCTGGCGATCGCTGCTAGTGTATCTCCAGGTTTCACTTCGTAGGCTGTATGTGTCGAGGAGGCAATCACTATTGGCGCCGCTGCTACAGATGCAGTGTCTCTTGTCTTCTGTTTTAACCTCGATATCAGGTTCGCTTGGCTTGCATCGCTAGAAGTGTCTGACTGGGCTGCTAATGCAGTCTTCTCAACCACAGTTGTCGGCTGCGCCAATTCTATATCAGCTTGTGATAAATTTTTGGTCTCTCCAGACTGTAACTGCGCCAGACTCTTTCTTAAACGGTTCGATTTTTCTTGTAAGCGATTTAGTGCGAACTCTTGTTGCGCCTTAAGTTGTGCATTTATTTCACTGTTGACTGCGCCAGATGTTGCCACTGTTTGTGGCTGGGCAGTTAGTGATGCGTTTGTACTATCAACACTATAGTCAGACAGATTATTGACTGTTGGAAAACTAGTTCCGACTAAGGTATTGTTCAATCCCTGTGCCACTTTGGGCTTCAGGTAAGTGGAATTTTTATAACTTGCGTTTGTTTGAGAAAACGTGTTTGATGCAGGAACTTGCAAAGATATTCCACTTGCCGCGACTTGCCATTTAGCTTCAAGCCCAGGCACTTGTGAGACTGCCGTTGGTTCCACGATTACAGGATTTTCCGGCACGCTCGCTGATGAGACTGCTTGGGACTCCAGCTTAGTGGAGGCGAATTTCACCTCGGTGTCAGGAACAGCAGGAATCGTTGAAGTTGCCTTTTGGCTGCCTACTGGCACTGCTGCTTGGGCTTGATCGCTTTGTCGAGTCACCAAAAGGCTGGTTGCTCCCATAGAGATTGCCAAGCCAATCATCGCCGCTTTTGTCCGCACCCGGCTGTTAACTTTTGGATTCATCACATTTAGCAGTTCTACCGGGGCATCATCGCTGCTGGGGGTATTGTTCAACACAGCTTTTACTCTCTTTTTCAATGCTCGTTTCAAAGACGACCTCCTATGATCACTAGCGCTTAACTGACCTCGATTTTCAGTTGGATACTAGTCAATAATTTAGATCACAACAAACGATAGTTCGAGATCACATTCACCAGAGATGCTTACGCAAGATTAACCTGCTTCTCTGATTTAGACAAGTTCATATCTGTTAGCAAAACTTAAATTTTGCTGTGTTTACTTGTCCGAACCACTCCTAACACCACTTAGGACTATTTGACTCTTTACCATTATCCGCGCTTGTCTTGCGTCAATCGCGGGGACTGGACAAACTATTTGCCAAGTCCAAGTCGCTGCTAAAAATTAAATTGCGACGACTTCTGGAAAAGTTATGCCCCCTGCTGTAGATATCTTCAAGATATTTCTACCCCATCCGTCTTCTTAACACGAGACTTTACGTTGATTATTCCCTAAAAAACAACCGTATTAACTATCAGCTACTTTTGGGCTGATTTCTGTCCCTTATTGAGCCAAATTAGCTCAAATGTAAGACATGACAGGATTTTAGCAATTTCGTTCCTAGTTTAGGATGTTTTAAATTCATCAAAATCTATCATTCAAATTTGGCAATATCCCAAGTTTCATATACAAATTTCTTATAATAACCTGACTATACTTGTAAGTATCTTCCACTACATTTGGCGAATAAACCCAATTTTTGGTATATTGTTTTACACATTGTTGCTGTCACCAAGAAAATTTTTGTAGTCACAAATAATTCGTCTAATAGGTTTCTGAACAGGTTATAAGTAAATACACTTATAATCATTAATGTAAACAACTATTGTAAATAGCCTAACTGACGACGGGTTTCAAATAAGCCAATTGCTACACTCACTGACAGATTCAAGCTGCGAACCCCCGGTTGGCTCATGGGAATATAGAGAGTAGCATCGCAATCGGACAGAATTGCTGGTGGTAAGCCCGTGGTTTCACTACCAAACAGTAGCCAATCATCAGATTGAAACTGAAAGCTTACATAATTACAATTTCCACCAACCGTATAACCCAACCATCTGCCGCCACGCTCCTGATGTACGGTTTTAAAGGCTTCGAGGGATTCGTAATAGTGTAGTTTGACATAAGACCAGTAATCCAAGCCTGCTCTTTTGAGGTAGCGATCGCTAATTTCAAACCCCAAAGGCCCCACTAAATGCAACTCTGTATCCGTAGCTGCACAAGTTCGGGCAATATTACCTGTATTAGGAGGTATCTGCGGGTTAACTAAAACTACCTGAGGCATTATCCGTACAATTTACGTATTGTATAAAACAATTTATTGTCAATGTTAAATCTACCAAAAGGTAGAGGCTATTCATAGGTTTTGTTAATAATAATCAAACATCATCTATCGATTAGATTTTTAAAACGAAGTACAAACTATCCCAGAGCAATGCCTGAGTGGATATTTGGCTACAATCGGTAAATATTAAGTTTTGTGTAGAAGAAGTAAGTACTTGTGTCTTTTAGGGCTGGTAGTACCTGCAATAAAATCTACCATTTGTATGAAGACGAGAGTGGGAAGTGGGAAGTAATAAGTGGGGAGGTGAGGAGACAAGGGGATAAACAAAGTGTTTTCTCAATGCCCAATCCCCAATGCCTTTTGAGTTAACCCAGCAGAGACGAACATAATTTGTCTTCGAGTTCAATTTCGCGCTCTTGGGTGGCAATAATAGCCTGAGTGATGACGCGCTTGCTGTCAAAACCGACTGTGTGTAATTGCAACCACTGTTGAGCTTCATTGCCTTCGCGGAGGATTTTGTGCAAAGGGGAAAGGAAACAGCTAAAACCTTGTTGCTTGGCGATCGCCCAAACATCTTGGTACATTTGAGCAATCCAATCTCTCGCTATAATGCTTTTGCCATCTTGCCAATGCCTCAACTGAGCATCAAGACTACCAGCAGCAGCAGCAGCTTCGTTGTCAGCAGTGAGGGTGACGAGTTCTTCAGCAGAAAAGGTACTTTGGGTTAACGGATCGATGCTAGGATTTTCGATTATTTGCAATAGACGCGCTTCTAATAAGGCAGTAATGGCTAGCAAGGCAATGGGATCTGTGACTAAATCACAAATTCGCAATTCTAGGCGATTTAGGTCATAAGGACGGCGATCGCCATTTGGTCGCACTGATGCCCACAAATGCCGCACGTTTTGCATGGTTCCGGCAACGAGTTGATCCTCCACCCACTGGATATGATCGGCGTGGCTGGCAAATAAGGGGACATGACTAGGCGTTTGTGGGAAGACGCCCCAACGGGTGGAGTGATAGCCAGTAGTTTTGCCATCCAAGAAGGGAGATGAAGCGCTGAGGGCAAGAAATAGAGGTGCTTCCATACGGATCACCCGACAGGCCCGCATTAATACTTCTGGGTCGCTGATGCCTACATTGATGTGTACGCTGGCGGTGACTACTTTTGTCCCGTAGGTGTTCTCAATGTAATCATGATAGGGGTTTGCTGGATCGGAACGGAGAAAGCGATCGCCCCCACCTAAAGATAAAGTACTCCCTGGTATTAAGGTGTAATCGCCCAAACGATTGAGGTAGTTTCGCAACTCCCGCCGGGGACGCAGCAAGGCACACAACAAATTTTCGTAATTAGGGGATGGTTGAGTTATGTATTCAACGTTGCGGCTATCTGGTTCTCGCATAAATGCATCTAAAGCCGCAACAATTTTGTCGGAGAGACCGACGATTTCACCTTGAGGCGTGCCAGTGTACATCTCAATCTCAAAGCCTTTTAATAAGACCACCTTGTTCTCCTCGCCTCTCTCTACCTATAAATTGTATCGAACAAGACGAATCTCTGGGTCTATCTTTAAGCCAATCAAAGGTTAAGAATCATTTAATTGCCAATCCCTGCAAAATCAAGACGGCATATTTCTGGGCTGTCTTCCGATAACTTCTTACTATTGAAGTATGAAAAATATCCTAGTGTAGGTTAAGTACGGTACAAAATAAAATCATTGGGTGAATCACTCTCTTGAACAATCTTGAGACGTATAAACTGCGCCCATACTTGATCACTAAGTAAGTTTAAAGCAGTTTCGGGATTGTTAATTGCGATCGCGCCGATGACTTTATGCCATCCCTCTTGCAATAATTCAATAAAAGCCTTTTCAAGAGAAACTTGACTCAGCAACGAAAGTGCTGTTTTAAAACTTGCTGAATCAGGTTGTATATTCTTCGACCTTAACCCTTGAAGTGCTACATTCAACCATACAGGTAGAAGTTCCAGCCAGTTATTTTGCTCTATCTTTTGGAGTGCAATATCTTCCATACCTAGCGCACCCCACACACACAAAGACTCTACAGCCAGTTTATAATCGCGGTTTGCTAGAGCATTTTGCCATACTTTTTGAGCGTGATTTTGGAAGCGATTAGCGAGAAATTCATAAGCTTCCTGGACTTGATGGGGAATTGTAACTTTATAAACTGACTCGCCTCGTGGTAGGTAATCACCGCGATAAGATAGCCAGTTATGAGATCCGCAAAGATGGATTTCTTTATCAACTATTACTTCTTTGACATGGGATTCTCCCAACCAAAAAATCTGTACAGATGATAAACCATCAGGCGTTTTTATCGCTCGAAGTTTTTTCTCTACTTCTGGTGGAATTGGTTTCTCTTCATCTTCTTTTCGCCGCGAAATTCCATGTCCAATTAAAATCCAAACTCCGCGATTCGCTAATTTCTGTAATAGAATTATAAAATTTTCATTTACAACTGCCTGATTCACCCACGGAGAATAAATTAGAAGCTGACTTTTAGCCAAATTTAAAATTTCTGAAAAAGCTTGGCTAATTTGTCCATCTCGTAACTGTACGGCTTCACCTAGCGCTTTATATTTATCTACTTCACCACTGGCTTTTGTGGCAGTTTCTAGCGCCTTTTTACGAATAGTTTCGAGTCTAGCCTCTATTTCAGTATTTTTCTGCTTGAGAATGGCTTCACGTTCCAAATGGATGGTTTCAGTTGATAATTTGCATAATGATTGCAAGGATATTTTACCTTTAGCGTGTAGAACTTCTAACCAATTTGATGCTGACTCTAAAATTTGCTTTCCATTTCTTATTTGGATACTCAACTTATCCTCAAGGGCATCGAAGATAATGAAAAGAGATATCTTTCTCCAAATTTTTTGAGTCGAACCTAATACCTTAAAAGAAGTGACGATTTTTCCCTCTTTTGGAACATGAAGTGCTAAACCTGAAGCTTGAAGACTTTTTTGGATTTCCTCAAGGGGTAAGGAAGCAATATCAGCAATCGTATTATCAATAGTTATAAAGTCTGCTAAATCAGGCAAAGTTATCGGTGTTTCATTTAAGGATTCAGATTGAAAGGTTATCTTGTCGCTTAAAGGGTCTATGATAGCATTAATTTGTATAGGATATGGCGGCTGTGGTACAGACCCTTTTTCATAAAATGAGCGACCTTCAGGAGTAACTGTTAGCGGTGATGTTGCTGATAGAGTTTGTAAGGAACGAAGAGTTGTAGTAGTAGTTTTAATAAATACAGAATCAAGCCCAAGTACAGAGGCTAATTCATCCTCTGTTGGTGGAGGTTGAAATTCAATAGCAGCGCGGATAATAAATTCTTCGAGTACGTTAAATTGGCGGGGTTCTTTTATATTTACTTCTACCTGAGTTTGACGCAAACTATAACGGAATTGACGCGCAGCTAAAACTGACAAACTAGGACTTTGCGCTTCTATTTCGTCTACCAATTTTTTGAGATTGTCATCAATAGGTTTAGTAGAAGAGGTGAGAAACATCAACAAAACCTCCATGTAGACGCACGATGTTTGAAACATTGGAGTACATACTCCCAGCTTGTCCACGCTGTTGAGTAAATAGCGAATGACAACCCACAATTATTAGTAATTCTTGAGCACGGGAAAAAGCAACGTTAACCCGTTCTGGTTTCTTGGCAAATCCCACATCTCCTCTACTATTATTGCGAACCATACTCACAATTACAACAGGTCTTTCCATACCTTGAAATCGGTCTACTGTACCAGTGGTGATTTGCAGCGATGGGAAAAGTTCAGATTGCAGGCGTTCATCAATTTTTCTGAGTTGAGCGCCATAAAAAGTAATCACAGCGATTTCTTTTTTTGGTTCACCATTAGTAACTCTAGAAGCCCAAGTAGTCTCGAACTGCTTACACAAAATTTCAATGGCATTAATTTCTGGAATATTATAGAATGAAGTTCCTGTACGTTTCTCTTGAAACTCATTACCTTCAGGCGTTTTTACCCAGATAAGATGCTTAGATTGTTGGATGATTTCGCCTGCTAAATTATGTTCGCGTTTTGTGTCCGGCTCTAAAATACCACATTCTAGTTTACCATCATAAAACTGATTTATTGCCCCCATAATTATGGGGTGCATTCGATATTGAATATTTAACATTCGTTTGATGCTATCATTAGCAGTTTCAAACTGAATTTTGAACAGTGACTCTTGCAATAATTCTAATTCTGTATTTGTGCTGCCAATCTCTTGAGAAACTTCCTCTAAAGTCTTAGTATCAAGCATGGGTGGTAATTGTCGATGGTCGCCTACCATGACTAACTTTTTGCCTTTCAAGGCGGGGATTAATAACTCTGGAGGAGTACATTTACTAACTTCATCAATAATGACGACATCAAAGTATTTGAATTCTTGTGAAAAGTTGAAATTTGCAGCTTGAACGCAAGTGATACCAACGACATTGGCATTATCTAGATAAATGCGCCTTAAATCATTGCGTAGGCGTAGCCCGCCGCAGGCATCGCCTTCCGTTGGCTGTCTTAATTTTTCTATCCAATCTTGGACAAAGTGCTGATATCGATTGAGATAAATTTCTTCATTTTGAAGTTGCTGCTGCCAAGATTCAAACTGAGTCTTGATATTGCGTAACGATTCCAGATTAAATAAGTCTGTAGAATCAATTTCAGGCTTGAATTTACCAGGAATAGCTTCCCAAATTGACTGCCACCAAGTTCGCTCATTTGAGATATATTCTAATTGCTGCTGTAAATGCTCAAGAATATTCTGGATTTTGCTTTGAATTTCTATAAATTTGCTTTTGTAAGTTTCAGTTGTTGTCTGCAAGCTATAAATACGAATTACCAGCAGGTCTTTGATAGTCGAAAGTGTAGCAAAAGGATCGATTAAGGAAATCAAACTATCAAGTTGTTCTAGCCGATTTTACCCGTTCCGTATTTTTGCTGTAAATTGTGGGGATTCAGTCAGAATATTTGAGGAATTATTGAGGTATTGTTGCACTAAAAGTCTTAATTCATTCGGTAAGTGGGGAAAGGATGAAAGTTCTTGCAAGAGTGCGATCGCTCTTTGAAATTTGAAGTCAGATTCACTACGATAAGTTTCTAGCTGCTCTTGATTAACAGATATTTTTTGCTGTTTATTAGCCGCCAACCTCATCTGTTCATTTAATTGAACTTCAAGCTGGATTTGCTCTTTTTCTGTTTTAGTCTGTAGTTGCTTCAGCCATATACGCGCACTCGTAACTATACCATTAACCACCTCATCTGTAATTTGGGAGATAGCGGATTCACTTTCAACAGGTTGAACTCTTTGACGTATAATCTGGGCTTGTCTCCTAATAGCCTCAAGAGTTACCGCCGCACCATAACGGCGGCTATATGGACGTAACTTTTGAGCTATGGAATCCAAGCTTTGCTGGTTGACAGCAACCGCAAGTATCCATTCGATAATCCGACCCCAGATCCCTAGTGGTTTCTCAATGTCATCGATACTATTTTGTGCTAGTTGCTTCAGCTTTATGAGAGATTCCACAGGGTCTAGCGGGTTACTAACGCTCACCTGGAAAATGGCAGCTTCATCGATTGAGCGATTACCTAGTATATTTCGTCCCCGCACGAGTAAATCTCTGATTTCAGTAACCCGACTGCGTACTCTATCCCATTGGCGATAATTTGGAATTAATTCATTGACTTTCAACTGACACTGATCAATACTCTGTTGCCAGGGTAGATATTGATCTGCGATCGTCATGCTTCGTAATCCCGAAGGTAATGAGATTAAGTTAACTGTAAAGTCTTGACGATTTTGTAAGCACTGTGTCAATACATTGATGATATTTAAATTAGCTGTAGATAGCCATATATCAAGGTCATTTAGTAAGGATTCAGGTGGCAGAGTATTGACAAGGGGGACACTTGAGGGGGAGTATCACAAATATGAACCGAAACCTGCCTCAAGATATAGACCGAGAAAGCTTGAACCAGTTATCGAAACAAGAACTGGTGGAGATAATTATTGAGCAGAGCAAGGTAATACGTG
>NZ_JBALEF010000091.1:0-45022 GCF_036918245.1 Nostoc sp. | reverse complement strand
AAATACTGAAATACTCTATTCGATTATTACTTCACTACTTGAAGTATCGTTTTATCCTGGTGTTCAATTGATTCATACCGCACTCAGCAACGCCAGAAATTGATTGTGCCATAAGTCTTTCCTTTGTGTTTTTGTTTATTGTAGAGACGTTGCATTGCAACGTCTCTACAAAATTCATTACACTACGCGTCTAATTAAGGTTATACCATCTCGGATGGGTAACAGAACTTGCTCGACACGAGGATCGGCGGCGACAATGCGGTTGAACTGAGCGATCGCTTCACCGTTGGCGGTGCGTTGTTCGGGTGGGAGATAAACTTGTCCCTGCAACAAAGTGTTATCTACACAGATTAAACCGTCGGGAGTCAGTAAGTTACTATCCAAAATGGTTTGGAAGTACTTTACATACTCTTTTTTATCCGCATCAATGAAGATCAGATCGAATACTTCATTTCTGGCAGCTAGCTTGTGGAGTGTCTCTAAGGCAGGTGCTACTTCTACAACGATTTTGTCACCGTGGGGAGACTCACTAAAGCAAGCTTGAGCAAATTGAGCAACATAGGAATCTACTTCGCAGCCGATAAGTTGCCCATCACTTGGTAATGCTTCTGCCATTGCCAAGGCTGAATACCCTGTGAACATTCCTACTTCTAGAATGCGCTTTGCCTTGGTGATATGAACAAACATTTTCAATGTCTGTCCTTCAAGATGTCCTGAGAGCATCTCCTGTTCTAGTTGACGCACTGTTTCACCATCGCTGAAGCGTTTGCTCCAGTCTTCGATGCTAGTTTTTTGCGCCAATGCTGTTAAGTAGCTCGATTCGGGGGTGGTGTAATCATCCAAGTAAGGATCTAAACCCGCTGCTAATTGAACTCCCTGCCGCAAAGAATCTAATATCTCTACGGGAATGTTGTTTTCTTGGGCTAATTTGAGGGTTTGCTGTAGCTGGGCTACTAAGATGCTGTGTGGCGTTATCGGTCTAGCTATTTCTCGTCCTACAACGGTGGTCATATCTTCAGACCCCTACTAGCTTGGCTTCTTGACTTTCAATGTATGCATCAACTCCTTCTCCGCCACGAGGATATTCAGCACAAAGACGTTTGTGTTCAGCTAAGGCAGCATCAAGTTCTTCACGAGTCAGATCGTTGATAAAGAAGCACTCACCAATTGGACGAGGCATGGCTGCGCGTTGTTTGCCATCTCGTGTCAAGCTTATAGAGCGGGTAGCATACCAGAGTAAATCACCATCTAATAGAGGATGATCGAGTGATAAACCGATACGACTCATCAAGTCTAGGATGCGATCACGCTCTTGTGTTGGAATATAACCCCGTTGTGCTGCAATGGTTGCAGACAAAGCCATATCTATATTGACCGCATGACCATGATATAGGGGTATTTGAGGTGCTAATTCTAGGGTAGGACTCCAAGTGTGACCGTAGGCAATGACGCGATCGAGGTCTATTTCATGCAAGTTAGGAGTCTCTAACTCCAACATGGTTTTAATTGCCTCGTAGTTGACTTTATGGGCAATCTCTTTAATTTCCGGTGTAGCATTCACATGTCCAAAGTGAGTGGAAAGCAGTTCGTCACCATATTCATATAGCAGTTCAAAGACTTCCAAGTTAGAAACTACCGCAATTTTCACTAACTCTGCCATTCCATTGCGAACTTGAGCAGTTGGCAAGGTTTTCAAGAATGAGAAATCTAAGATTACTTTCAAAGGTGCATGATATGCTCCCAAGCGATTTTTTTCCTTACGATGATTAACTGCAACCTTAATTGCTACACCTGCATCAATTAAACCAATCAACGTGGTAGGAATGCGAATGTAGTTACTCTTGCGACGGTAAGAAGCGCAAGCAAACCCAGCCACATCAGTGATTAGACCACCGCCGACGACTAAGACTGGTTCCTTACGAACTAAGCCAAAGTCCGAAAAAGCGTCAATAATTTTTTCAAAAGTTGCCAGCGTTTTAGCTGTCTCTGTAATAATGATTGGAAATACCGTCAGTTCAATGTCATAGTGTTTAAAATATGACTTGATCTGATCGCCATAAAGTTCATGGACATTAGCATCAATCACAGTCAGACAGCGACCAAATTTTGCATAGCTATCTGCAATTTCTCTGTTTTGAATATCAAATGCACCGTTCACATAGACAAGACTAAAATCGATTTTTTCGTAACCTTGCACGTGAAACGCAGCTTCTGTAGCTTCAAATGATGCTTGAACTTTATTCATGTGTTTTGACCTGATTCCAATTAAAAAGTTGTGAGATTCCGCTAATAATTGCGATTTACCCTAATGTATGCCAGCAAGCAACTATGCTTTTTACCCTTTCAGATAAAAGACAGGACAAAATTAGCTTTCAAGAAAAAGCTAACGCTTATTACTGACTGGCAATGTTTTTAAACAATACCATTCATTTGAGTAAATTCTGTAGATGGGTTAACCTTTAATTCGGCATAACCTCAAACAAGTCAAGTAGTACCACTAGCAATATATTCGCATAATATTTGCCTACCTATTCTGTTGATTATTGACTTTAATTTCGGGAAATTTATCTGAATTCAGATTGATTCCACTATATCTAAATATAGTGGCTTTCCAACTGTACGATTCCGCAAAAATTCTAGCCTAGACAACTGATTGTATCGTTTATCTCCAAGCTTCAATTTGAGGTTAGAACCCTGGTTAATTGTTAGTTCGCTATTTCTTAGCATTAATCTCAAACCTTATATTACTAAACTCGCTACATTCTCTTTGCTTCAGAATAACAGTGAACTTTTAGGAAGTTTACCTGAATTTCTATCAACTCCAATATGTTTGTCTCTAGCAACTTTTCGATCATTAGACTTTGCAAAACTCATATCTTAGTAAACTACTCATATTGTTTATCATTGTCTATCTCCAGGCTGACATTTGATATTACAGGAACGATTAATCCTCATTTCGCTGTTTTTTTGCATTAGTCCCAAACCATAAAATGGCTAAAAACAAAGATGACTCACTGCATTCTATTCATAATATCAGTATAATACATTTTTTTAAGTCATTTTACTGCTCAGTAATCAACATACTTACCTCAGCAACTTTTGAAAATTCAGAATTTAAATGTATCTGAGTTCTTTGTAACAAAAACTTAACTTTTTTAAGGAATGGTTGTGTGTATTAAAGGTTTTTAAGTTTGCTTGAATTGCCTTCTTAGTCCTAAATTAAGCTTTTTTAGCTTAAACTAGCAAATAATTTACTAGTTTTTAACTGAAAACTACAACACAAATCATAACATTATATTAATATAAATCATAACATCTGTAAATATATTTAAGTCAATCCCCCATGCGAAGTGTACTGGATAACCAGGTATCTACAAAAAAGTATATCTAAAGATAGATGTTTTATAGAATAAAATATTTTAAGCAGCAGCTATATCTAAGAAACATCTGGTGAATTTAATTATGCGTTGCATTGCCCGAAATCCGTTGCTTTTGTCGGTTCTAGATGCACCTAAATGCAATGTTTTACTTTTGCAGGCAGATTCACGGGTAAAAGATCGCGATTTACCGGATAAACTCAACAGTACACTAATTCACATAGATAGCAAAATATTGCCACTTACGATCGCAAGTGGCGTAATCTAAGACATAATGGAACACACGCTGTTTTTAGATCATATCTGCGTTGAAAACTGACAACGTTCACCTGATTTACAAAGGCCTAAAATTAAGAGAAGGTTAATAAAACAAAAGCAACAAATCTAAATTATTTCATATAGCAAAAAAAATATTCAAGTTATTTGTGTCTTAATTTTTTTAAAGTTTTGATGAAGCTTGCCATCTTAAATGTGGAGAATCTGGGTTATTTATGGCTCAACACAGTTCAGAATGAGCAACAAAATCCAGATGTAGAGACGCGAGAATTCGCGTCTTGAAAGACCAATTATCTACACCAATAACTCTTAACCCAAGCATATTGAGTTATGGATTCTAAAAAGTTGCTCAAGCGTTATGCTTGAGTATTTCTAACAGACAAAATCTATTTAAATTACTTTTTATAAAATCTTAAGCTTTCTTAACTTAGTTTAAAAAATCTTGGTATTGACTTCAGAATGTAGGAGCGATCACTTTGTAAAGGTTAGTTGATATTAGTTGTCAAATTGCTGGTGAAGTTAGAAACTAGAGAAATACAACACACGTAATTATTTTATGACTGCTATTTCTAACCTTGAATTCAAACGACCAATTTGGCAAACCGCGATCGTATTGACCTTGGGCTTTTGGCTCAGTGCTAGTCTAGTTTTAGACTGGGTAATTATGCCTAGCCTTTATCTTTCGGGGATGATGAGCCAAGCTGGTTTTACTACAGCAGGCTATACGATTTTTTGGAACTTCAATCGGATGGAATTATTATCAGCTGCCGTAGTCCTGACTGGGGCACTAGCTTTGAGCAAAACCCGATATCACTGGAGTATTGGCAGTATTGTTTTATCTGTACTGCTGCTAACTATAGCTATGCTTGACACCTATTTCTTAACTCCGCAGATGTGCGCTATAGGAGTTCAACTCAACCTATTTGAAGCTGCTGCTGCTATTCCATCGACAATGAATTTACTACACGGTAGTTATTGGCTACTAGAAGTAGTGAAGCTGGTAGCTGGTGGTACACTTTTAAGCTGGTGCTGGCGAGAGCAATTTTAAGTAGATGGAGAAGTATAACGGTGAGAATGTCCACTTATAAATCTCACACCAAAGACGCAAAGAAATTCTTTGCGTCTTTTCGCTACATATATCTTATGGGTTAATGAATGTGATGTTTACGAGGGGCTACGCCTACGCGTACAGTTTTGTATTTATATTTGTGATTTTTAAAACTTGGGATTTTTCGGCTAAATTGCTACTATAAAATGATTCAGTTTTTTATAAGTGTAATTCAATAAGCATACATATAATTATCTTTTACTATATATTTTCAGCTTTCCCGGATATCTAAACAAATAAATATTTATAACAATTTTCTGGAAGATGATATTAATTAGTTTTCATGTTTACTTTACTGATTTATCATGAAGTTTATATATTTCTGGTAACTTTTTTTGAAAATTATAGTAATCTAAGTTTTAGTGAGTATGTTACTTGTTATCTACCATCTAGCTAAAAACAGCTATTTTGCAGGTATCTATTACTAATCAAGGATTTCCCTGTAAGTTCTTGAATTTGTCACTCCAATTTGTGCAGGGTGACTATTTAGCCCCACACAACATTAGAACCCGTTTCCAGTACTTATGAAGAGATTCCCTTCTGCTGATTTGGTCGCCTGTGCATCTCACCACACACCATCATGGCGGCAATTATCAGCAAACTCATTCTTGACCTGAAGTTTGCCATTCTCTTGTGCAAGTGATAATTTTGCCGAATCCCGGTACTAAGAGTTGCTCTACAATCACAAACTTAAGTAAGATATTGAACTTTTGGAATGCTTAGTTTTTAATAATACTTTTTCTCTTGTGAAGTTATCCTCAAGAATAAACTTCTTGAAAAAGTACCTGATGACTTTCGTAACGGCTACAAAAACATAGTTCGTCAGCACAGAAGTAATGCCTAAGAGCCTTGACAGAGAGCCATTTACATCTTCATCATAGTGGATTTTGGTCGCTCCAGACTTTCGCATTAGGGACAAAAAACTTTTGCAAGAGAACTAAAGTATCTATAATTTTAGGCTGCAAAATACGGATAATAATGATACTTTTGTGACTGATGGGCGAGAGCCAATGGTCTTTGTGTGGCACTTGAGTTACTGTTAGATTGGCTAGATTAGCTAAAGATACAGAAAACCAATCTAATTTTTGAAATACTATATCCTGGCAACTAGTCGGGCAATTTTGCTATTGGTCAGTAGCATGAATTGGTTTAGTTGTAACTCGTGGATTATAGCTTAACAGAGATTGGTGAATTAAGAGTTGGGGGGTGTGGAATCTCTGTACTAACTCAATTGTTACCGCTATATTTATCTGACAGTGCTTCTAACAAAGTCGCAGTGAATTCCGAAAAGGTAATTCACTAATTTTGCCTGCAAATGTTAATTTTATTCCAGAGCCATCCCAATGAAGACATTTCCGATTAGTAGATACAGATTTTTCCAAAAGCTCCAGCCCCTACCTTTGTTGAAAAAAATCACTGGGAAGTCGGTTACTGGTTGTTTACAGGTGTTTAGCACATCAGGCTCTTGGTCAATATATGTAGATGAGGGGAAACTAATCTATGCCTGCTACTCAGAGAAAATGTTTGAGCCGCTTTACAGAAATTTGCAACGCTTGAGTCAGCAAATTTCTACTCTCCCTGACGGAATCAAAGACCAGTTGCGGGCGATATTTGAGACTGGTATTGAAAATCAGGCAATACCGAACCCAGATTATCTGGCTATTTGTTGGTTAGTCAATCAGAAATATATTAGTTCCTCTCAAGCCGCAATGCTAATAGAGCAATTGGCGCTAGAAGTTCTGGAGTCATTTTTGAATTTAGAAGAGGGAAGTTATGAATTTATTCCTGAGAGCTTTCTGGATGATATGCCAAAGTTTTGTCATCTAAATGTTCGTTTATTAGTTGAACGATGTTTAACACCCCCAAATGAAGCGGTTTATCGTCAAATATCGCCAAGTTATCAATCGCATACCTCACAATTTATCCAAATAAATGAGCTACAACCTAAAGCCAAAACTACGCCAAAGTTGCCTAAAATAAACGGCTATAAACCAGCAGCCTACTCTATTAATACTAATGAAAACAGGGGTCAGCAAATCATTCAACCATCTGCTGACAGAAAAATCTACACAATCTTGTGTATTGATGACAGTCCTACAGTCTTGAATGCTATTAAAAGTTATTTAGATGAGCAAACCTTTTCTGTTATCGGAGTCACTGATTCTTTAAAAGCTTTAATGCAGATTATCCGTATAAAACCCGACATAATTTTGTTGGATATATCAATGCCTAATCTAGATGGATATGAACTCTGCTCTTTGCTGCGTAAACACTCATATTTTAAAAATACACCTGTGATTATGGTGTCAGAAAAAGTAGGATTTCTAGATAGAGCTAAAGCGAAGATGGTCAGAGCATCAGGCTATTTAACTAAGCCTTTTAAACAAGGAGATTTAATAAAAGTTATTTTTCAACATATTGTTTAATTTCTTAATATAGAAAGTCACTACATTTAAACAGCCTATTATTTTAGAGATTTAAGGTTTAATATTATCTGGTTCACTATCATTGTAGTTATAGAAGATTGTCTGAGTGAGTTAATTTGTTAACAGTGACAAATAATCAGTTAATGTACATCTTTTTTCAAAATGGTATTAGTTACAAGCCCTAATACCATTTCGCTTTTAGGTTGATACAAATAGGCAGCAGGGGAGCAGGCTTGCCGTGAGCGTAGCTGAACGAAAGCAAGGGGAAAGAGTTAGAGACAAATTATTTGTATCAAGTATTTCGTAAAATGGTATAACCAAAAAGTCAGTGGGGAATTTGACTAGTTATTTTTCCTGAAATGTCCAGACTCCTTCATCCCAATCTGATTCTGTTGGGGGTGATTGTAACCAATGCTGACAACGCAACAGATGCAACATAGCAGCTTTGTCCTGGCTGTCTGCTGCCAACACATTAGCAAACTCAGCTCTGGCAAGAGAAAACTGCCGCTTGAGGTAATACTCACGCCCTTTATGATAGTGCTCAATCACTTGCAATTTTTCGCTTTCAATCGGATTGGAACGCAAACCCAGTAATTCATATATGGCTACTGGTTCGTTTCTACCCTTGACACGAATGTAATCTAGTTCCCTAGCCCAAATATTATCTTGGCAAGGTTTAAAAGTGTTGTGGCTAATAATAATATCGCAACCATACTGTTTACTGACACTTTCTAATCGAGAGCCAAGATTAACGCCATCGCCAATCGCAGTAAATTCCATCCGCTTACTAGAGCCGATATTCCCACTAATCACGGTATCTGAGTTGATGCCAATACCGATTTTAATTCTGGGCTTATCATCTGTATGGCGACGTTGATTAAATTCGTGCAAGCGATCGCGCATTTCTAAAGATGTTTGTACTGCCATCCAAGCGTGTTCTTCTAATGGTAGAGGAGAACCAAATACAGCCATAATAGCGTCGCCGATATATTTGTCAAGGGTGCCTTTATGTTTAAAGACTGCCTCCACCATTGATTCAAAATATTCATTGAGCATACTCACCACTTCTTCTGCTTCTAAGTTTTCCGTCAAAGTGGTGTAGCCGCGAATATCGGAAAATAAAATCGAAACTTCTTTGCGATCGCCTCCGAGTTTAGCATCATCTAATTTCAGCAATTCTTCGGCTAATTCCTGGGTCATGTAGCGGTACATCGTACTCTTAAGCCGCTTTTCATCACTAATATCTTCCATGACTACCAGCGCCCCACGGACTTGCTCTTGGTCGCTAGCATCGGCAATTGTGTTAATCGATAAATTAATACTGTGCTGTTCTGTATCAGTGGTTATGAGTGTGCGATCGGGGTAATATTGCTGGCGGCCTTTTAAGTCAACTGCGTGTAAAGCATCCTGATACCACTTGCTAAAGTCGCCTTCTTTGATGCCAATGACATCATTAACTAATTTACCTTCTAAACGGTCATCTACTCCCAATCCTAGCAAACGTTGGGCGCTTTCATTGGCGGCGATAATTAACCCAGTTTTATCAGTGGAAACCACTCCATTAGAAAGACTACGCAGAATATCCCGTTGCATTTGTTCTTGTTGCTTAACTGTGGCAAACAACTGGGCATTATGTAGTGCTACTCCCGCTTGAATATTAAAAGCTTCCATGAACTCTTCATCGTTGCGGTCAAAACTAGCTTGGAAGCAGTCGGGAGCTTTAGGCCAATCAGCTGGATTATAAGGGGGAAAATCCCCGGATTTCTTTTTATTTACAAGCTGGGTAACGCCAATTAGCTGTTCATCGCCGTTAAATACTGGCATACAAAGCAAGCTACAGGTGCGATAGCCATTTTCCTCGTCGAATTTTCGGGATGTCTCCGAGTCAGGATGGTTGTGCAAGTCAAAGCCAATATTTAGCTTCTTGCCAGAAGCCGCTACTATCCCAGCAAAGCCTTTACCTACGGGGACTCGCAACTCTTTGGTTGAACCATCATCCTGAGTGATTTTCGTCCATAATTCATGACGATCGCGGTCTATTAACCATAGTGTACTGCGATCGGCATTCATCAGTTCCTTGGCTTCATCCATCACCCGCTTCAGGGTGTCTTCTAAGTCGAGACTGCTTTGAGAGAGGGACTTGATTGCCTTCATCAGCGCCGCCACTGCTCTTTGTTTTTGGGTAGCCACATAAAAAGAGCGCGAGGACTCTAAAATCAAGCGAATTGAAGGGGCAAATTCTTGAAATAATTGTTCGTCAGCACAGGTGAAACCTTTGGTATCAATGCGCTCTGCAAGTAAAGCATCGTGATTATTCCCAGATTTTAATTTATTCAGTAATTGCACTACTGCAACTAATTGCCCATGTTCATTTAAGAGTGGCAAAGCTAACATCGTGTAGGTACGGTAGCCAGTTCTCTTTTCTTGTTCTTGGGCAAAATGCGATCGCGGATCGTTATAAAAATCAAAGGGAATATTAATAACTTCTTTAAAAGTGGCGACTTCACCAGCAATGCCTTTATTAGCAGGGATGCGAAT
The DNA here is from genome assembly GCF_036918245.1 of Nostoc sp. Lineage (GTDB taxonomy): Bacteria > Cyanobacteriota > Cyanobacteriia > Cyanobacteriales > Nostocaceae > Nostoc. Next base: position 35,297 of record NZ_JBALEF010000091.1, on the reverse strand, counting down.
TTCTAAAGAGCGACCGCCCTCACCCTCAGCTAGAATTGACCAAAGTTCTTGTTTTTCTTCATCCAATAAAAATATCGTCGTCCGGTCTGCTCCCAGTAATTCCCCGGTTTTCAAGGTAATCGAATGCAACATTTCTTGCAGAAGAGTTTCAAACCCATGAGAATCAAGCATTGATAGGGTTTGATGAACAATCTGTAATTTTTGCTCGACATCCTTAACGACCTGTTTAAAAGTATCCTGAGTTAGGGGAGCAAGAAACGTAGAAAAAGTTCCTTGTCTTGTGGCAAGAGCACCCACAGGAGCAGAATTTGCTGGTAATTCGAGGTTTTCTTGGTTGTGAACACCAATAATCAAATCGGTGGTCTCCCCACAACTTCCTTGATACGCTGACATAACTGGTATTTTATATAGCAGGATGAGGTTTTAAATTTGACAATGAGATTAAATTTATGTAAGTGGTGTTAAAAGCAACAATTGCTTGACATTATCCATAGTTTAATCGCTTGTTTAGCCAGCGTCATCCTGTCAATAAACGCTCAAGTTGATTACTAACAAGCATGGCTTGACCAAAACCCCTTTCCACTGTGATAAGTAGAGGGTTAGACCCCTCATATAAACGAGAAAACAATGTTTTCCGCAGGCGAGAGATTGTTAGGGTTGCCTCGTAATATGTTTTAGGGGTACACGAATGAGCAATATCGTGCCCGTAGGGCATGGTCTATTACCCGGAAATTGATAAGTAATTCTACGGGCACGATATTGCTATAGCTCAACTGCGATCGCCTCCTGTCGCAGATATGCCAGCCGGAAAAAGAAAGTATTGATTCAATACGGTTCAGTTAAGAAAATTTGTAGGTTGGGTTGAAGGTCGTGAAACCCTCCCAACGCAGTGGCTCCCCAACCTACACCGAAGTGATTTTTTAGGCAAAACCTACGCAGTATTGGGTTGGGTTGAACGAACGCGAACAGCGTCCCATAGGGAAGTGAAACCCAACAAACCCTGCTACTTATGCACACTCTACGAATTCTTCTCTACGAGAAGCTTTGCTAGCAACACGTTGTTCAGCCGATTACCAATACAACAGCGAGTTAAAGCTCCCAACGAATAGAGCCGATGATTGTCAAGGGCGCACCTCTTTCAAGACCTAAAGTGTAACCGTAAGTAGAACTGAAGTTGGTGCGAAATCGATCCCGTCTTAAACTTTCCAAGCAAGTCGATCTGTCCAAAATAGTTATCTATTGTGTATTCACGTTTTTGAGTGTCAATACCTACTAGAAAACTATCGTCGACTATATCTGATCCTGAGGCAAATCCGTCTCTAGTTCTAGTAGTAGCCACCGCCAAATTGTTACGAATCTGCCAGTTGTCGCTAAACTTATGATTCAGGGTGTAGCCAAATTTTTGAGTCGTAGCATCAATAAAGGTTAAATGAGGATAACCGAGAAACAGATTCCGAGGCAGGAAGCTACCATCACTGAAAAACCAACTACCAGACTGATTCGGATATCCATTATAGTTAGTGTATTCATAGTATAGATTCAGGTCTGTCCGATCACCCAATTTCAAAGTGATTGAGGGTGCGATTGTGGTTATATTTGTGTTGACGAAATCTTGAAACCCCTCCGAATTTTGATAGCTCGCAATAAACCGATAGAGTACAGTTTTATCGGCATTTAATGGCCCTGAGAAATCGATGCTGGGCTGATAATATCCAAAATTTCCTGCCTCAAATTCGAGACTGTAGTCGGGTTCACTCAAAGGTTGTTTGGTGATCACATTGACGATTCCACCCGCTTCTACAGCGCCAAATAGAACTGAGGCGGGGCCTTTGAGAACCTCTACTTGTTCGATCGTCCCAATGCCTGTCAGCGTAAAGCTATCATTTGTATCTCGATAGCCATTGCGGAAATTTCCGATCTGCACAAATCCTCTAATGACTCTGCCTCCTGAAGGCGCACCGAAGTTGGTTCCTCCATCAACAACGCCACTGACTGTTTCCACTGCCTCTTTTACACTTCTTACCTTGCGATCTTCCAGCACCTGTCGCGGCACCACCTGAATCGATTGGGGAATATCGCGCAGGGGTGTATCGGTTTTAGTGGCAGTTGACGTATCTGGTGCGTTATACCCATCTTGCTCCCCCGTCACCACCAACTCAATCGGCTCATCCTGCTGTGCTGTTGGTTCTTCTGGCGGTGTCCCGCTTGCTGGCTTTTTTTCGGCTTGCGGTGTTTGAGGTTGCTGTGGTGGAGAAGTTGCCGTTGCCGCAGAATTTATACCAAACACCAGCCCTGCATTATCATCAAATAACTCAACTGTGGGTAAAGCTTTCTCACCTACCACCATTACTCGGACAGTATTTACATCAATATTTGTAACTGTTATCTCAGTAATTTCTGTAAGTGGTTTTTCTGAACGAAATGTAAAAGCTTCTCCCGATGGTAAACGCAACTGTGCACCAGGTATATCTGCAATAAAATTATTACCCGTACTGCGATTTTTAACTTGTAGTTGTTCCCCAAGAGTCGTCTCTAAAATCAACTCCACACCTTTGTCTGTAGGACTGGCTTTAACTCCTATGATTGGTACAACTTGATCCCCACTTCTTTGTTCTGGATTCGGGGGGGTGATTGGTATTGGTGTCTGTACTAGCATTTTAGCGCTAGTTGCGGGAAGTTCGATTTCGCTAAGTTGGGGAATGTTTTTACTTTCTTTACCAGATTTTGCTGTTTGCGGTGAAGTAGATTTCCCTATTACCTGGGTAAAAGATTTGCCTTGAATATCTTCTCGTACTTCCTCACCTTTACCAGGAGTGCTGATAAAAAGAACTACTGTACCTGTCAGCAGCAGGCTTTGAAACAATTTATCTAACTTCATTTATCCGCTTACACTCAATCACACTACTTGGTTGTACGTGAAGGCACAATGAGAATACCTGAGAACAATTATCATTTAACTTGAAATTAGTTGAATCATATTATGAAGTGATGCAAGACACAAGATAATTAAGAATATTTTTTATTTAATCAAAAATTTTTCCGAGTAAATCTACTCAATATTTCGCTCTCCACAGGTAGTTTTACCAAAATCTGAATTTTTATAAAATGCCTATAATTCAACTTTTACAAACACTTCAGGCTTTTTATCATCTATGGGTGGTCATAGAAGTATTTCAGGTCAAACAGACTAAATTTATTGATAATAGCATCAATAAAGTTGATGATCGCACTAAGCACAGTTGCGATCGCAGAATCCAGAATATAGAGTTAATTAAAAATATTAAGCACAATATCATATCAGCCAAACATAAATATAAAATCAGATTTAATCTTTGAGTTGAACCCATATTTACATGGGATGGAATATTCACCATATTGTTGAAAATCCACAGGATTATTTTGATGAAAAAATTGAAGACTCAAGTATTTTTAGGCTTGACAGGTGCATTTTTGGCAGTCGGATATTCCAGTTTGCGGGCTACAGAAATTCCCCTACAGAGTACATCAAACCTCAGAAAGAATTTATTAGCGCAATCAGAAAGCAATCCAAATGTCAATGAGTATCTGGAGAAACATAAACCAGAAAGTTATAACGCTCTGAAAAAGCAGTTAGATAAAGCTATTGAAGATGCCAAAAGACCAAGTGAAGATAAAGTAGTAAAAAATCTTTGGTCATTGTCAAAAACTAATGCTCAAATAAAGTGGAGAGAAAATAACGGCAAAATTGAATATTTGATGGCGAGTTGGAAATATGTCAAAAACCCAACGGAGGATTGGAAAATAGGTACAAAAAAAAGTATAGAAGCACGGACTTGGTTAACAGCGGTTCCTCAAGTTAAAGAATTTTGTCAAAATTGTCAGGGTATCGGCATAAATATTCCCGGTAATATCATGCTTTCTCTGAGGTTACAGCAGTATTTAGGCTTAATTTTAAATAGAAATTCAAATAAGACGCATTTTGTCGAAATGTGGGTGAAAGCTGAAGATTTAAGTAGACCATGTGTCGATCCAGAAATTAATGATTTTAGTTGTAATGTTTTTGATATACCAATTTCTGCTAGTTATCCGATTTTGCAAGAGATATACACAACTTCTTATGCAGTTGCTAGTCAAGAACATTATCCTTGGACAGGTTTAGGTTACACCTATGATTGGGGAAATCCCAAAAAACCTCGTGAAGGAGCTAGTGAGTTTCTGATCGACGCAACTAAAGAAAAACCGATCGAAGTAGAAGTTGTTTCAGTCACAGCTACGAAAGAATATTGTAATAATCAATATTTAACGGTAAAAGATTAGAAATGAGCGCTCATGAAACATCTTGAAGGTAAAGTGGCTTTAGTAACAGGTGCTACGCGGGGAATTGGTAGGGGAATTGCCATTGGTCTTGGTGAAGCAGGTGCAACTGTATACATCACGGGTCGCAGCCTCAACAACTCCTCCAGTGATGGGGTTTCAGGGAGTCTTAGTGAAACGAAATCAGCCATTGAGGAAGTCGGTGGTGTATGCATTCCCGTCCAAGTAGACCACAGCGACGATGAGCAGGTGCGTTTGCTTTTCGATCGCATTCAAGATGAGCAGGATGGACAACTCGATTTACTGGTAAATAATGCTTACTCAGGAGTTCAGGCAGTAAAAGATGCTCATGGGCAACCCTTTTGGGATTCTGAACCAAGTCTTTGGGATGCTAGCAACAACGTTGGTCTTCGCAGCCACTATGTTGCGAGTGTTTTTGCGGCTCGGATGATGACTAAGCGTAACTCTGGACTAATTTGCACCATTTCCTCGTGGGGTGGGATGTCTTATATCTTTGATATAGCTTATGGTGTTGGCAAAGCAGCTTGCGATCGCCTAGCTGCTAATATGGCTGTTGAGTTAAAACCTCATAACGTCACTTCTGTTTCAATTTGGCCGGGTATTGTTGGTACTGAGCTTTTTTCCCGTTTTGCTTCTGAAATGAATCAAACCAATGCTACTGAAAAGAATTTCTCATTTTTAAGCGATCGCTACAACTGGGAAACTCCCTTATTAACTGGACGAGTGATCGCTGCACTTGCTGGTGAGCCAAATGTTATCCACCATACAGGACGTGTGCAGATTGTTGCCGAATTAGCTAAGAAATATAATCTTGTAGATGAAAATGGCGATCGGCCCGCATCGTTACGCTCTCTGCGTTTTGTACTACCTGCTGCATTACCCGTACTGAGAAAGTATTCATGGCTCATACCTGATATTAAAGTGCCGTGGTCGCTGCTATTATTGAATGCCCTCAGTTCGCCTAAAATTTAATGGGCATTGGGTATGGAGCCAGAAGAGATGCGTCTTAAATAATGCGACAATAAGTCTTTGATACTCGTGCATGAGTATTTGAACTGGATGAATCCACCTTTGAACTCCGTTGACGAGTATTTGAACTGGATGAATCCACCTTTGAACTCCGTTGACGAGTGTTTGAACTGGATGAATCCACCTTTGAACTCCGTTGACGAGTATTTGAACTGGATGAATCCACCTTTGAACTCCGTTAACGAGTATTTGAACTGGATGAATCCACCTTTGAACTCCGTTAACGAGTATTTGAACTGGATGAATCCACCTTTTATCTCCGTTGACGAGTATTTGAACTGGATGAATCCACCTTTTATCTCCGTTGACGAGTGTTTGAACTGGATGAATCCACCTTTGATACTCGTGAATCAAAATACCTTCAAAAATCTTGATGTATCCTTCCTGCTCACCTACTACCTACCCCCTTCAAAATAAGCAAATTTTGTCACCCCTTCACGAAACAAGCTGTTTGAGATCGTAAAACTTTGTATCCTGAATTAATAGGTCTTAAGAGTTTTTTTAAAACTGGTGCAAGAAGATTTTCGGTTAATTATTGATTTAGTTTTAGTTCTAGGCGTTGCAGCCTGTGGTGGACTATTCGCGGCACTTTTGCAACAACCTGTGCTGCTGGGGTATCTCATTGGCGGGATAGTCATTGGGCCAACGGGACTGGGATTAATTAAAGAACTTATTCAAGTAGAGACTCTGGCACAGTTCGGGGTCGCCTTTTTGTTATTCGCCTTGGGTGTGGAATTTTCCTTTACGGAACTCAAGAAGGTAAAAGCGATCGCTCTTGGTGGAGGTGGACTCCAGATTGCTTTGACGATTTTGGTCACGGTTTTAGTATGCGGGTTAAGCGGAGCCTGGGGAGCCTTACCTGCTAAGGGGATGTTTTTGGGGTGTATTCTGTCCCTGTCTTCCACAGCGGTTGTCCTTAAGTGCTTGATGGAGCGCAACGAAACAGAAACGCCCCACGGGCAAGTAATGCTAGGGATTTTGGTAGTCCAGGACTTGGCACTAGGACTGATGTTAGCAGTCTTACCAGCCCTCAACCAACCAGCAGAAACTATTGGCATTGCTGTCCTAACAGCGCTAGGTTCGATTGCTTTATTTGCAGCTGGGGCGGTAGCTGCGGGGATTTGGCTGATACCGCCTTTGTTGCAACTGCTAGCCCGTACCGAAAGTAAAGAACTATTTTTATTAGGGGTTGTAGCTCTGTGTTTGGGTATTGCCCTGTTGACAGAGCATTTGGGACTGTCCATTGAGATGGGGGCATTTGTTGCGGGTTTGATGATTTCTGAGGTGGAGTACGCCGACCAAACCCTGACTTATGTCGAACCACTGCGAGATATCTTTGCCAGTTTGTTTTTTGCCGCCATTGGGATGTTAATTGACCCAGTGTTTTTGTGGAACAACCTAGAATTGATTTTGGGGTTGGTAGCAATAGTTTTCGTCGGTAAATTTTTGATTATCACCCCCCTAGTAAAACTATTCCGCTATCCTTTGAAAACAGCGATAATTGCCGGTTTAGGACTGGCGCAAATTGGGGAATTTTCCTTTGTTCTCGCTAGTGAAGGGCAGTCTTTAGGGCTAGTATCCCGACAAATATACTTATTAATTTTGGGAACCACCGCAGTCACTCTCATGCTTACTCCCTTTGTCCTGCGGTTAGTGCCATTTTTATTTAACTTTGCCGAATCAATACCCTGGTTGAAACCGTATTTAGAAGAACAAGAGGCGCGGGATGTGTCGGAAGATTTGCCCTTCAAAGACCATGTGGTAGTTTGTGGCTATGGGCAAGTCGGCAAAAATTTGGTGAAGTTGTTGCTGCAACATGACCTACCTGTGGTGGTAATCGACCAATCGGAGAGTAGAATTCAGCAGTTGCGCGAGGCTGGGGTGTCTTATGTCTATGGCAATTGCGTCAGTTTACACGTTCTGGAAACTGCCGGGGTGAATCATGCCAAAGGAATGGCGATCGCACTCCCAGACCCCATGAGTAGCCGTCTTTGCTTGAAACGCGCTTTGGAATTGCGCCCAGAGTTAGATTTGGTTGTCCGTGCTACCCAGGATAAAAGTATTGAGGTACTGTATCAATTGGGAGCCAAAGAAGTTGTGCAACCAGAGTTTGAAGCCAGTTTAGAAATGGCAACTCATTTATTAACTGGCTTAGGCTTGTTGTCGCCAGCTGTGGTACAACGAGAAATGCAGCAAATCCGCAACGATCATTATTTAGATTTGCGCCCAGAGCGTTCTGCTACTGAAGTTGCTCGTGATTTGCGCCAAGCAACCCGCGATTTAAATCAGCGCTGGTATCCTTTACCATCCGATTCGCCCTTAATTGGCATGAGCTTAGAAGAAGCGGATATGCGCTACTTAACAGGAGTGAGTTTGATGGCAATTCGCCGCGCTGACGGGGATGAAATCGATTATCCCAATAATCAAACCAAATTGGCAGAAGGCGATCGCTTGCTGGTGGTGGGAGCAGATGAAGAACTAGCGGCTTTAGCAGAATTAGCTAAAGGACAAGCTGTTGTTCCTGGAGAAAATAGTGCTTGCCAGTGGGTTACAGTTAATGCAGATGCGCCAACACTAGGTAAAACCCTTAAAGATTTAGAGATCGGTAAGCAGTATGGAGTCCAGGTACAGGCGATCCGGCGAGATGGTAAATTTATTCGCTATCCTGATGGCGGCATGGACTTGCGAATCGGCGACCAAGTATTATTATGTGGTGGCTTGACAGGTTTGAGTCAACTAGAACAGTTATTTGCGATCGCCACTAAAGTACCCCTTTCTATCCCAGTAGTAAAAGCTAGTGAGGCAGAAGCTCTTTAAGCGCTTCTCCCTATGGATAATTTATGGAAGTAATCATTAGTTATCAGTTATAGCGGTTCCCATTCAGATGCGGTACAACATTATATCGCGGGGTGTAGGGGCACGGCAGTGCCGTGCCCCTACGGATGTACTTCACGCAAACGAGAAGCGCTGTATCAGTTGTAATAAGAGTAATTTAATCAGAAATGAACTAATCCAATTAGCAAATATTGACATGAATAATTGTCCAAAAATTTTATTGCATTTTATGCATAATTTCGGAATTTTTCTGCATAATCTGTTGGTTTTTCTGCATAGCCCCTTGGACTTGCTTCATAAGCTGTTGGTTTTTCTCTTTAATCTGCTGGGATTTCTGTATAGACAGCCATAATTCCTCTCTAATCAACGACTTATCTGAGAGGAACAGCTTTGCAAGAGTTGCAATCCGCTTTACTTCTAAATTTTCAGTTTGCTCTTGACTGCACACACGATCGCGTCCTGCTGCCTTTGCTTGATACAATGCTTTATCCGCCGCCACAATTATTTTTTGAAAGTTAAAGTTAAATATAGGAATTACTGTAGCTAACCCAGCACTCAGGGTTACATAAGAACTAACTTGTGAATTTTCATGGGGAATTGCCAGTTTCCGTACAGCAAAGCAAATTTTTTCTGCAATGTGAGCAGCACCAAGTATGTCTGTGTTAGGCAAAATTACAGCAAATTCTTCCCCACCATAACGGGCAACTAAATCAGCAGGACGTTGAACAACATCTTTCATGACTCTAGCAATTTTACTAAGACAGCGATCGCCCATTGGATGACCATAGGTATCGTTGTAGGATTTGAAGAAATCTACATCAAGAAGGATGAGGGAGAGGGGCTGTTGTGAGCGTGTCATGCGCCGCCACTCAATATCAAGATACTCGTCAAATCGTCGGCGGTTAGCTACTTGAGTTAAAAAATCGATAGTAGCTATAGTACTTAATCGCTGCAATTCTTCATTAGCGGCTTCTAGTTTTTGCTGAAGTTGGTGACGCTCTATTTCTTGGCTGGCTATCAAAAACTGATAGTCCAAATTGCTTAAGCTTTTCCCCTGTACCCAGTCTAAAGCCTCTTGCAATGCCTGCCCCCGCAGTAAACATGACTCATCTTGATAGCCGGATGTTAGCCAAGCACTAAATGTTTGGCAATAAGAATCAAGATTGTCTGACTGCACAATCATCTTAATCTATATAAAATTTTAATTATATTAGACGTTTATTTGATTGATGTATTTTTTATTACTTTTGGAATATAAAAATCTCAAATGCAAAAGCAAGCGATCGCTAATCTCTGCTAACTTCGGCTAAAAAAATATCACTAGTGGTCTGTAAAGTCAACTTTGACGAATAAATAAATTCTTCAATTTCTCTTCTTTCCTTCTGACTTCTGGTGCGTCCGCTACGCGAACGCGCTCTTTGCGTCCTTCTGGTGCGTCCGTTGCGCGTAGCTTGCTGCTTTGTAGGAGTTATGCGGTTCGTTCCTTTACCCTTCAAACTTCGCTTGACAGACTACTAGTACAACGCGGCGTAAATAAACCTACCATTCAAAATAGCCAGAAAGCGCAAAATTAAAGCTTTTTGATTTTTGAGAGCCAGTTGCTTCTCCCAAGGGGAGACGCTGCGCGAACAAGTCGGGAAACCGCAAGGGCGCACTGGCTCCTTTTGACTTTTGCCTTGCGGTACTAGTTTGGGTTCGTAACGTTAAGGATTTTTTGTAGTGGTAGTAAAAATGATTTTTACCACTACAAGGTTTTCCTAATTTGGTAAATTTTAGCCAGCACCGTGGGAAGGGGCGTTTCAAACGCCGATTTTTGACTAACTCTTGGGTTTAATATAAGCGATCGCTTGTTTCCAAACGGTGTGCTGACTGTTTTCATCAGTAATACAGATACACTGTGGGTCTTGCCATAAAACCCTTCCTGTGAGTACATCACCAGTCAGCAGCTTTAACTCTACCGGCGTTGTTTGTTTAATTAGGTTTTGGACTTGTCTAATACTGGGTAAAGTGGTGTCAAATTCGGTAAGCATTTTTAGTAAAGATAAACCTACAAGGCAAAATGAAGAGTAACTAATCCTTGATAATTCATCCTTGAAGAAATGGCAATCGAATTTACTAAGTATCATGGTCTAGGCAACGACTTTATTCTGATTGACAATCGCTCGTCATCTGTGCCTGTAGTGACTCCAGAGCAAGCCATCAAGTTGTGCGATCGCCACTTGGGCATCGGTGCTGATGGTGTAATTTTTGCCCTACCTGGAGAAAACGGCACTGACTACACGATGCGGATTTTTAATTCCGATGGTTCAGAACCAGAAATGTGTGGCAATGGCATTCGCTGTTTAGCTGGCTTTGTGGCAGACTTAGAAGGCGAATCCCGCAATCAAGACTCATATCGCATTCATACTTTGGGTGGTGTAATGACTCCCCAACTCTTATCTAATGGTCAAGTTAAAGTAGACATGGGTTTACCCAGGTTACTCGCTAGTGAAATTCCCACCACCCTTTCACCCAATGAAGAAAAAGTCATTTCTCAGCCGTTAGAGGTGGCGGGGAAAACTTGGGATGTCACCTGTGTAAATATGGGAAATCCTCACTGCATTACTTTTGTGGAAGATGTCGCAGCAATTGAGCTAGAAACCATCGGCCCAAAATTTGAGCATCACCCAGTTTTTCCTCAACGCATAAACAGCGAATTTATGCAAGTGGTACGCCGTGACTATTTGAAAATGCGAGTATGGGAACGGGGTGCTGGGATTACATTAGCTTGTGGGACTGGTGCTTGTGCTTCTTTAGTAGCTGGTGTATTAACTGGGAAATGCGATCGCACTGCCACTGTAGAATTACCCGGTGGCCCCTTGCAAATTGAATGGTCAGAAATCGACCAACGAGTTTACATGACAGGCCCGGCTGAAAAGGTATTCACTGGTAAACTGTAACCGACTTACCATTGGCATTACTACTTGAGTAATGCCATAGAAGACTACAAACTTATTTTAAGGGTTTGTAATAAGCACTTTAGGGCTGAGAAAATCAGGGCTAAAGTCCTGACTACGAACTCGTTAAGATTCACTTAACTTTAGATTGCACAGATTCTTTATTAGAAATTGCTAGAGATATACCCGCTAAAATTAGAGCCAAACCTAACAAGTTAAAAAGACTCAAATTTTCCGAGAAAAGTATCCAAGCAAGAATAGCAACAATCACTGGATTGAGTAGTAAGAATAAAGAGATAAATCCTGATGAAAAATTTTTGAGGCTGTATATAATTAGCCCATGACCCAAGGTTTCGCAAATAGCAGCTAGCGCAAATACTACTAACCACCCCGACAAAGTAATTGGAAAAACTTGTTTTTCAAAGATTAGCACAACTGGTATCATCAATGAAGTTGCGATTACACAACGCCACAGGAGTATGGTGATAACTGAAAACTTATTGCGGATCTGCTCAATAAGTAAAAAGTTTGCTGCATAAAATATCGATGATATGAGGGCAACAGCATCACCTGTAATATTATTAGAACGCAATAAATCTTCAAATCCGACAGCGAGCGCACCGATTATGGCTAAGATTAGACCGATGATAAATTTGCGCCCAAAAATTTGATTAAAAAATAGCCATCCTCCTAAAGTAATAAATAGCGGATTGAGGCAACCTAAGGCATTAGCATTAGCAGCACTAGTCTGAGTTAGCGACCAAGTCCAAGATAATCGACCTAATACATGAACTAAACCCACTGCGATTAAAAACGCGATATCTTTGATTGGGTAAGGCTGCTGTGGTAATACAGGTTCATCATCAGTAATTTTAGTCTGTGCTTGGTTAATTCCACTCCATAATCCAAAGATAATAGTCGCTATCCATAAACGATTAAAGAATGTAGCAACAGCGCTCATTTCTCTAACAGCAATTTTAATAAATATTGCTGTTGAAGATAAAGCGAATAATGCAATTATTACGATGATTATCGGCAGTATCTTTGAAGTTTTCTCAGACTTTTCTGGTATTAAGCTTAATTGATTTTCTGCCATTTAGTTTATATTTTTGATACGAACCGCCCTTCGGGTTCACCAGTCGCCTACGGCGGGAAACCCGCCTACAGCGCTGGTTCACCAAGTGTGCCAAGAAAGAAAGAGTAATTATTTGGGATTACTTAGGTAATAGTGCCATAAAAGTCTTGCCGCAACTGCCCGCCACGGTCGCCAGTGCTGTGTCATTTCTTCTAGTTGCACTGGTGTTGGACGCGTTGCCAAGTTTTTGAGTTTTTGTAAAGCGATCGCGATCGCTAAATCGCCTTTAGGAAAGACATCAGGACGTTGCAGCACCATTAGCAAATAAATATCAACTGTCCAGTCTCCGATCCCTTTGAGACGCTTTAACTCAGTTCTGATAGTAGTTTCGTCCATTGTTTGGAGTTTGCTGAGGTCAAGCTGACCAGTTGCGTCGGCGTAGCCCGCCTTCGGCATCGCCTGAGCCAATCCACGACAGTATAGAATCTTTTGCCGACTGAATCCAATCGCTTTTAATTGAACATCATCCAATGTCAGAAAGTTTTCTGGCGTCAGAGTTACAACCTCACATAGACGTTTAAATACAGCCCTTGCAGCCGCTACGGAAACTTGCTGTTCCAGAATTATGCACAACAACGTTGCAAAACCTGGTTCTCTTTGCCACATCGGTGGAGGCCCCAGTGTTTCTAAAATCCGAGCCAAATCGCTATCAAGTTTGGCAAGCACCATTAAACCACGGGTCAAACTTTCTTCAGTCAACGATTCTAGTTCAGGTGTTTGAGTCATCTTTGGAAAAAGGAGTGGCGAGTAAGGAAGAATTCTAATCCCGCGCGGTGCGTTCTGATTCTTGTGTAAGCAGTTTTTGTTTGCGCTCAATTCCCCAGTGATAACCACCAAGACTGCCATCACTCCGCAGCACTCGGTGACACGGTACAATCAGCGCGATCGGATTAGCTCCACAAGCATTACCTACAGCTCGGACTGCCTGGGGTTTGGCAATATTACGGGCAATATCAGTGTAAGTGCAGGTTTCGCCATAAGAAATTTTTTGTAATGCTTGCCAAACCTGTTTCTGAAATGCTGTCCCACGGACATCAAGTGGTAAATCAAGATGTGTTTCGCCTCCTGCAATAAAATCGAGGATTGCTTGTATCCAGTCTTTGTGTATGCGCTCGTCACGCAGGAGCTGCGCTTGGTGAAATTCCTGCTTCAAAATGTGTTCAAGCTTGTCTGCTTCATCACCCAATTTTACGGCGCAGATACCCTTTTCTGTTGTTGCCACAAGCAAATATCCCAATGGACATGGAGCGATCGCATAGATAATGCTGATTGTCTTTCCAGCTTGTTGGTAAGTCTTTGGTGTCATTCCCAGTTGTTTAGGTGCTTTCTCATAAAGTTGACTACTTGAACCATACCCCGTATCGTAAACTGCATCAGCAATTTCTTCCCCCGACTGTAAACGCTGCTTCAGTCGTTGGCTACGCAGCGCATCTGCATATTGAAAAGGCGATACGCCAATTATTTTCTTAAATATTCTTTGTAGATAACTGGGACTCATTTCCATCTGAGAGCATAATTCCGAGAGGGTTGGGATGTGGTCAACTTGTGCTTCAATATATCGACATACTGCTAAGATTTTGGCTGTATTTGGAACTATTTCAGATTGTGGCTGACAGCGCTTACAAGGTCGAAAACCTGCAATTTCAGCATCTTGTACCGACTGGAAGAAACAAACTTGATTCCGATTCGGTCTGCGACTAGGGCAAATAGGTCGGCAATAAATGCCTGTAGAGCGAACACCATAGAAAAACTTGCCTTCAAAACTGGAGTCTCGATTGAGAACTGCTTCCCATAGTGTTTCTTCCAAAATTTGTGTCTGTTGTAATTGCATTCATGTCTCCTTAAATCTATTGCAAAGTTTCCCATCTTAGAGTATTCATTATTAGTTGTTGTCTTTAGGTAAAACTAGATTAAATGTATAGATAAACTATTTTCTATCTGATTGTTGCGATCAAAGTTGATTATCTCAGTTTTTTAATGTAAAAACTCGCTAAACGGGTGTTCACTACTCGATGAAACCGGGAACCTTAAATTAGGTCAACACAACGGAATTTTTATGAGTGGTGGTATTTACCTGATTCAGGATAATTGTCAATTAGTTGAGATGAAGGAAGAACCTTATGAATCAGAGGATGGGCTACAAAAGCTACTAGCTGACTATTCAAACTTTGCAGATTCAATGGGGTACAGGTAGAAGTCAGGCTTCTTTTGTCCCTAAATTTAATTACAAGGGAAAAAATCGCACTTTTTTCCGAGTTTGGAGTAATGCCACTGTAGAAATTTGTGCTTACGAGCCACCATTCAATTTAGAATAAAAGAAAGCAGAACTTCTGACTCGATTTAAATCTGTTGTAGGAACATCAATTTCTATTAATCCTTATTGCTGGTATATTCCCTTTTATACTCTGAATGATAAAATGGTTATTAGACAGTTTTTGGAAGTACTTGTCTGGGCTATTCGCGAAATTAAATTATCATAATTTTGTATAGCAATCCTATTTTGTTTGTGATAATTGCAACCCATATATCCCCGACTTCATAAAATTTTTTGGGGATCTTGTTTCTTACGAATGATTCAGGGTAGGCAATTACTTACCAAATTTCTGCTAAATCTAAAACAAATCCTGGTAAAATATCTTCTCGCGATAGAGTTTTAGGACTTTGTAAAATCTCAACTTCTCGATTAAAACGATAAATTTCTACCTGTTGCTGTCCTCTATTAATTAACCAGCCTAATCTTGCGCCATTCTCCATATATTCCCTCATTTTGGCTCGCGTTTTTCTAAGGAATCACTTGGAGACATGAACTCAACCACAAAATCGGGACACAAAGGAGCAAATCTTTCTTTTTCTGCTTCACTTAAAGCATTCCACTGTTCCATTTTCACCCAAGAAGCATCTGGAGAACGCTCTGCACCGTTGGGAAGTTTGAAACCACCAGAACGAGTCAAAGGATTTACCTAGCTTATTTTGACGACTCCAAGCTCTTAATTGATAAGTTAAATCGGCATTACGGTCACTAGTACTACTCCCCGTAGGTGGCATAATAATTAATTCCCCTGAAGCTGTCCGCTCAAACTTTAAGTCTCGATTATTTTGACAAAGCTGAAAAAATTGCTCGTCAGTCAAGTCGATATTTAATTCAAGGGTAGGAGGTAAACTGACGGTGGTAGTATTCATGTTATCAGTTTGGATGTAAGCAATATATCTATTCTAGTAGATAGTTCTTATTCCCAAAATCAGGGGTTTTTTTCAAGGATATGAGAATAAGCTGATGTGCAGATAATCTTACGCAAAGACACCCAGATGCTATTTGAACGACGATTAGCTTACTACAAAATTTTATTAATTAATCACCTCTTAGATATTTCTATAAATTAGTTATTATCCATAGCCCTTGTAGAGACGTAGGAGTGCTACATCTTTACATTTTCTTTGCATTCCTTTGGGTTTAAAAAAGCTACGAATTTATGCAAAACTGTACTTAGTGTTCAGAAAAGGATGAAACCTTTGCCTCAAAGTGACTTAGCACTCGTGAACTGATTCGCTCTTTGACAAATGGTTCACCCGATTGGGTGAATGCGATCGCAGCATCCAGAACTACTCTGAAAGTAGAGCCACTTTTTTGTTGTGAGCGATCGCGCTGACAGCTAAAAACTTTTACAATGGCTATGATTACCTTGAATATTATGCCAATTGCTTATATATCAAAGGGTCTAAGAGTGGATGAAATTGTAAAATCACCGCAGAAACCAGATTTTCTACCAGAGAAGACCACTTTGTTGGAAACAATTGCTACCAATTTACCAGGGACGATTTTCCAAATTCTGCAACGTCAGGATGGTTCTATATTTATCCCTTATATTAGTTCTGGTTGTAAATATTTGTATGAATTAGAACCAGAGGCTGTACAGGCAGACTTTCAGGTGTTATACAAACTGATTCATCCACAGGATATAAAAGCTTTTACAGAATCTATTGCTGTTTGTCGTACTACTCTTACACCTTGGCATTGGGAAGGTCGGATCGTTACGCCTAGTGGCAAACTTAAATGGATTCAAGGTACTTTACAACCCGAATTACAAGCAGCAGGCGATTTTCTTTGGCATGGCTTGGTTATGGATATTACAGACCGAAAACAAGCCCAAGAAAAATTGCAAGAAAGTGAGGCACGGTATAAAGCAATTTTGGATGCTATCCCCGATTTGATGTTTCGCATCAGCCGCGATGGCGAGTATCTAGATTTGAAAAGTGAGGGCGCAAATATCACTCTTTCGAGAGAAGAAATAGTTGGAAAAAATTTGCAAGAGTTATTGCCGATTGATGTTGCAGCCATTAGCCAAGTAGCGATCGCTAAAACTTTAGATTCTGGAATTTTGCAAACTTGTGAATATCAACTACCAACATCTTTGGGTGTCAGAGATTATGAGGCGCGGTTGGTAGTGAGCGGCGCAGATGAAGTATTAGCAATTGTCCGAGATATCACAGAACGCAAACAAGGAGAAGTCGCCTTACAAAATCTTGCCCAAAAATTTGCGAAAGCTTTTAGTTGCAGCCCCGATTCAATTACGATTAGCACGCTGCAAGAAGGACGCTTTATCGAAGTTAATGACAGTTTTGTGAATCTTTCAGGTTATGGGAGAGATGAGGCAATTGGTAAAACTTCTTTTGAGTTAAATCTTTGGGTAGACGATCGCGATCGCCTAAACTTAGTGCAAGAGTTGCAAAGCATGGGAGTCGCTCGGAACTTGGAAGTTGAATTTCGGCAAAAATCTGGTGAGATAATTACAAGCCTGCTTTCAGCCGAAGTCATTGATTTGGATGGTGTTCCTGCCATTTTAGCAGTACATCACGACATTACAGAACGCAAACAAGTAGAAGCACAATTACGCTTTTGTGCCCAACGCGATCGCTTGTTGGCAGAAACCCTCGTGCGAATTCGGTCTTCGCTTAATTTAGAGCAAATTCTTCAAACCACCGTGACGGAAGTCAGGCAATTTCTCCAAGCAGATCGAGTTTTTATTGGTTTAAATAATGCCAATTTAGGAGTCAGAACTATTGCTGAATCAGTAGATCCCAAATATCCATCAGTCTCAGGTTGGTCTACTAATGATGAAGCTTATTTACAAGAATTACGAAATTTACTAAAAGATAATCTTGTGCGTGTCGTTGAAGACATAACCCAAATAGAAGTATCTCCCAAAGTAAAAGCACACTATCGAAAATTCCAAACGAAGGCGACTTTGGCTGTACCAATTATGCTAAATAATGAATTGTTTGGCGCATTAATTGCCAATCAATGCTCAGGTTCGCGTCATTGGCAGCCAGTAGAAATTGATTTGTTACAGCAGATGTCAGAACAGGTAGCGATCGCGATTCAACAAAGCCAGATATGCCAAAAGCTAGCAGAACTCAACACTAATTTAGAACACCAAGTCCAAGAACGAACAGCACAGTTGCAGCAGAAAATGCAAGAAGTTGAAAATTTGCATCGTGTCAAAGATGTTGTTTTGCATACAGTTGCCCACGATTTACGAACTTCGGTGATGGGTAACTTGATGGTATTAAAGAATTTGTTAAATCAGCGAGTGGGGAGTGGGGAAGCAGGGGAGGATGGGAGCAAGGGGGAAATTGCAGCAAGTCTTTCTCCTCTGCCTCTTTCCCATGCTCCATGCCCAATCCCCAATGCCCAATCCCCAATCCCAATATCTCGCTCAATCATCGAGCGAATGATTCAGGGCAACGATCGCCAACTGACAATGATTAACTCATTGCTAGAAATTAATTCCTGTGAAAAACAGGGTATTGAGATCAAACTCGAACCTGTGCAACTTAGTACCCTACTGGGCGAATGTTTCTCTCAGTTGGAACCCATGCTGACACAAAATCAAGCGACTCTGAAGAACTTGGTTCCCGCAGATTTACCGTTAGTAATGGCAGATGGGACTCGATTACAGAAAGTTTTGGTAAATTTAATCGCACATGGCTTGCAGAATAATCCACCAGGATTAAATTTTACCCTGAGTGCCACCGTTGAGGGGGGAATGATTCGCACTCAGATTCAAGATGACGGTGTGATAATGAGTAAAGTAGAGTGCGATCGCCTTTTCGATCTCCATGTCCGCGATCCTCAAGACTGTTGCTCTACAAGCATTGGCTTAAAAATGTATCTTTGTCGGAAAGTTATTAAGGCGCATGGCGGCGAAATCGGGGTTATGAGTAACCGCAAGCGTGGATTAACTTTCTGGTTTACACTACCTTTAGCAACTTCATCCGCAACAAATCGCCCATAAATCACCAAAAAATGAGAGGGTGTTATTTATGGCAATGTTGAGTAAGGGAAACACCCTCAAGGTATGGGCAAAGTTGCTCGGATGCTAATGGCTACTCCATTTACAACAGTGCAAAGCTGGTGGAGAAAAACCTTTTCTGCACCAACAACAGATGAAATCACTACTCTTTATAGAGCTTGGCGTAATCGTTTCTTGTGGCAGAGATTACGTTTATGGTTATGGCTGGCGCTGATTTGTCTATTGTCTTTTACTTTGCGAGACATTTACAGCTTGTTTTTTCCTTTTGCAGAGTTGCAGCAACTACCAGAAGTACTTAGAACTCAGCGTTTAGTAATTAATGTTACAATGCTTGCAACATTAATTATTTGCTTTGCCTTACACAAAACTAAATTAGGTCGTCATCGACCAGATTTATTATTTTTAGGGTCTTCCTGGTCAATTAGTTTAGCATCACAGTTGTTTGCAACTCTTAGTGGTTTCGCGCTACCCGATACCATTGGTTGGTCACTGTTGTTCTTGAGCCAAGCTGTGTTGATGCCTGTCTGCTGGATTCTTCACTTGCTGACTCAAGTGAGTGTGCTGATTTACTATTTTGGTGTCAACACAGCACTTGGGCTAAAAACACCAATCCCCGACCACCCAGGAATATATAATGTAACGTTCATTTTATACATTTTCTGGTTTTGTACTATATGTGACATCGGTGTTTATCTGTACGATCGCCTGCAACGTTCGGAATTTTTCGCCCGTCAAGAACTGGAATCTGCCTACCAAAAACTCAAGGTTGCCGAAGCTAAATATCGCAGTATTTTTGAAAACGCTGTTGAAGGGATTTTTCAAAGCAGCCCCGATGGACGTTACATTACAGCAAATCCTGCTTTAGCGAGGATTTATGGCTACTCCTTAGCGCAGGAGGTGACAGCAAATTTCACTGATATTGAACAATTGTACGTTGATCCGAACCGTCGGGCAGAATTTGTGCGCCTGATGGAAAAGTATGGCAGTGTTTCCGAGTTCGAGTCCCAAATTTATCGCCAAGATGGGAGTATTGTCTGGATTTCAGAAAAAGCCTACGCAGTCTGCGATGAACAGGGAAAACTGCTTTACTACGAAGGTTTGATTCAAGACATTACCCAGCGCAAGCAAACTGAAGAAGAACTACGAGTATTTTTTCATGCAGTTTCCCACGATTTACGCAACCCAGTACTAGGTACTTTAATGGTACTGAAAAATTTGCTTGCCCGTCCAGAAGAAAATATTGCGATTTCACGCTCAATTTTAGAGCGGATGATTCAAAGTAGCGATCGCCAATTGAACTTAATTAATTCCTTGATGGAAGCTCATGTCAGCGAGGTGCAAGGTGTTGTTTTACAACGTCAAACCGTACAATTACTGACAGTTATCGAAGCTGCGATCGCAGATTTAGAACCATTGTTAGAGCAAAATCAAGCCAAGCTGACAATTTTAGTATCCGCAGATTTGCCATTAGTGAATGCAGATCCCACGCAACTATGGCGAGTTTTTTCTAACTTAATTGTCAATGCTCTAAAACATAATCCTCCTGGTTTGCTCCTGACAATTAACGCTACCCGTAAAGATGACAAAATTTATTGTACTGTTAGTGATAACGGCGTGGGAATTAGTCAACAACAAAGCAATCGGCTTTTTGACCTTTACTTTCGGGGTGCAAGTATCCGCAATTCTGTAAGTTTGGGCTTGGGCTTGTATTTATCTAAGCAGATTATCAATGCTCACGGCGGCGAAATAGGTGTGAACAGTGCATTAGATGCAGGGGCAACTTTCTGGTTTACATTACCTATTAGCTGACTAGTAATTTGTCAAGTTTAATAGGAATCCGACTGGAGTTTTGCTAGGTATACTGGGGTATAACCTATGTCAGGGAAGGTTTCTACCGTTATCCGATTTAAAAAATCAAATATAGATCTTAGTATTAGTGACAAAAGTAACCATTTCAACATGACTTTAGATACAGGCGTATGCCTGATTATTCCGATTAGATCGAGAATATACAAATCAAGTAATGCAACGGAGATTAAAAGATATATGAACCGCTTTAAA
Source organism: Nostoc sp. (assembly GCF_036918245.1). GTDB lineage: Bacteria > Cyanobacteriota > Cyanobacteriia > Cyanobacteriales > Nostocaceae > Nostoc. The sequence continues at coordinate 14,676 of NZ_JBALEF010000091.1, read as the reverse complement.
TCTATTCTTCTTGGAGGCCTATTAGCAGCTGTTTCAATTGCTGCTCTTTCTCAAAATGCTAATGCTGCTGAATTTAAATCTGAGCATGATCATTTTAATCGTAATACTGTAGCTGTTAATAACAATAAAGTCCAACGCGAACGTCAAGTCCGTGAACAACGCGCTCGTGAATTGCGTGAACGTCAAGTCCGTGAACAACGCGCTCGTAAATTGCGTGAACGTCAAGCCCGTGAACAACGCGCTCGTGAATTGCATGAACGTCAAGCCCGTGAACGACATACTCATTTTAATCACTAAGCTGAAAATTTTCCCTCATATTATGTTAGGAGAGTAGTAATACTCTCTTTTTTTTGTTTGCATAAATCTGTTCAAATTAATGCCAAAAAAATGTTATCCAAGGGTCAATACCGTTCAGTTAGCGCCAAAAACTCATTTTCGGGTAGAATCTCTAAATCGTGAATTGTCCAGCGTACTCCCTCAATGGCTTGGTTCTTCCTTCAAGCAAGGCAACTATGGGGTTTAAAATAATTCGTAATGACGCTCCTACGCCGCTCTAAGCGTTCGCGAGTGCGTCTCTAAGAGTTGCTATGCCGAAGGCGTTGCCTCTCGTAGAGAAGGCTTTATGCTGCGCTAACGTAATTCGTAATTAGAGACTGTTATCTAAGGGGATTAAAATAATTTGTAATTAGTTAAATTAGAACCAGAATCATGAAAAGCGGAAGTTCAGGCTAAACTCTGTATGCTGACATTTACCCAACTGAAATCACCTAACCCTGATGCCACAGTCACTTTTACTCTAGCGCTGACAGCAGAAGAACGTACCCGCACTCGTCATCGCTTTGAAATTGAAGATGGTAAAGTTGTGTTTTTACATTTACCCAGAGGAACTGTTTTACATGATGGCGATATTTTACAAGAAGAAACCCATAGCTGTTTAATCAGAATTACTGCCAAACCAGAACTAGTGGTGACTGCCTTTGCCCAAACACCACTTTTATTATTACGGGCAGCATACCATCTAGGAAATCGCCATGTACCTGTAGAAATTACCCCAACTTATTTACGCTTGTCCTCAGACTCGGTTTTACGCCAGATGTTGGAACAATTGGGGTTAGAAGTTAAAGAGGAAATTTTACCGTTTCAGCCAGAATTGGGAGCTTATGGACAACACCATCATGCTCACTGATAGCCATCTTTTAAGTATTTTGCAGCTAGCTAGCCCCGCTTTGCCTGTGGGAGCATATAGCTATTCTGAAGGTTTGGAAATGCTGGTGGAAAATGGTACGATCGCTAACCAGACACATCTCAAAGATTGGTTAAAAGCAGAGTTGCTCTACGGGGCAATTCGACTAGAGGCAGCGGTGATGGTACGATCGCAGCAAGCTACAAAAACAGGTGATGTTGAGTCCCTATGCCGTTGGAATCTGTGGTTATCGGCTGCTAGGGAAACAGAAGAGTTACGCGCTTCTAGTTGGCAAATGGGGCGATCGCTGATCCAATTACTTGCTAAACTAGAACCGCAGATTATACCTATTGCTAATGCTGTAGGTAATCCGTGCAATTATGCGATCGCTTTTGGCATTGCCGTTGCCCATTGGCAAATCAGTATCAAAGCCGCATTACTGGGATATCTGCACAGTTGGGCAAGTAATTTGATTACTGCTGGCGTAAAACTTATCCCCCTTGGACAAACAGCAGGACAGCAGTTATTGCTAGATTTGCAACCATTACTCAGTGCTGCGGCATTAGAAATTCTCGCGTTGGAGGACGATCAACTCGCCTGTTGTAGTTGGGGTTTGTCGCTAGCGAGTATGCAGCATGAAACGCAGTATACAAGGTTGTTTAGGAGTTAGTCATTAGTCATTGGTCATTAGTCATTGGTTAAAAACTAAAGAGTAATAACCATGTATCAAGGACAAATAACAAAGAACAAATAACAAATGACAATGAATGCATTTCGAGTAGGGGTTGCTGGGCCAGTGGGTTCGGGGAAGACGGCTTTGGTGGATGCTTTATGTAAAGGATTGCGTGAGCAGTATCAGATTGCAGTGGTAACGAATGATATTTATACTCAGGAGGATGCTCAGTTTTTAGTGCGTTCTCAGGCGTTGGCAAGCGATCGCATTTTGGGTGTAGAAACTGGTGGTTGTCCCCATACTGCTATCCGCGAAGATGCTTCGATGAATTTGGCGGCAATTGAACAGTTAGAAGAACGTTTTATCGATTTGGATTTGGTATTTTTGGAAAGTGGCGGCGATAACTTAGCTGCTACCTTTAGTCCCGAATTGGTGGATTTAACGATTTACGTCATTGATGTTGCAGCAGGCGATAAAATTCCCCGCAAAGGTGGCCCCGGCATTACTAAGTCTGATTTGTTGGTGATTAACAAAACTGACCTAGCACCTTATGTTGGTGCAGATTTAAGTGTGATGGAACGAGATGCTAAAAAAATGCGCGGCGATAAACCTTTTATTTTTACTAATTTAAAAACTCAGTCTGGACTTGCAGATGTAATTAACTTTGTTTGTACAAATATCTGTTGAAAAGAATTTTATAACCCACGGAGGTGGGTTTTGCCTGTATAGACGCGGTTTATGAGCCTTTTTACTCGGCAGTTGAGCCTTTTTACTCGGCAGTTGAGCCTTTTTACTCGGAAGTTGAGCCTTTTTACTCGAAAGTTGAACCTTTTTACTCGGCAGTTGAGCCTTTTTACTCGAAAGTTGAACCTTTTTACTCGAAAGTTGAGCCTTTTTACTCAGAAGTTGAGCCTTTGAACTCGGCAGTTGAGCCTTTTTACTCGGCAGTTGAGCCTTTTAACTCGGAAGTTAAGGCTTAACTCTTTGTCAAAGTCAATTTTTTTAACGAACCGCATAGACGCAAAGCGGCTTCCCGCTGGGTAGGGCGCATTCGCGTAGCGTCTTGTAGAGAAGAACGCAAAGAAAGAGAAGGAAGAGAAGAAAGAAATGCTTAATTTAAGTGTATTGGTTTATACCGTCTTTTGAACTATAAAGCCCGTAGATGACGATTTCGCACCCGTTCAGCACTACCGGTAGGAATCGCAGCAATTAATTTTTGCGTATATTCCTCTTTGGGTTCTTGGTAAATGCTTTCGGCTGTGCCTTCTTCAACAATTTGACCACGATTCATGACTAAAATGCGATCGCTCATAAATTTAACCACACTTAAATCGTGAGAAATAAAGATATAGGTAAGCTGAAAGTCTGACTGTAATTCTTTGAGAAGATTTAATACCTGCGCCTGTACGGAAACATCCAGTGCTGAAACTGATTCATCGCAGATGATAAACTTAGGATTTAACGCCAAAGAACGGGCTATGCAAATTCGCTGGCGTTGACCACCAGAAAACTGATGAGGATAGCGGTTAATTGCATCTGCACTCAACCCCACCCGTTCTAAGAGTTCGACTACTCGCTGGCGTCGTTGTTGCTTTGTTTTACCAACGGAGTGAATTAACAATGGTTCCATTACCGCGTCCCCAACCTTCATTCGTGGATCGAGGGAACTAAAAGGATTTTGGAAGACTATTTGCATTTCCCGCCGCAGTTTTTGCAACCGTTCCCCTTTGAGGCTAGTAATATCTTGTTTCTCAAAGATAATCTGACCACTCATCGGTTCAATTAATCGCAGCAAGGTTCTGCCAAGGGTGGTTTTGCCACAACCAGATTCTCCCACCAGACCTAGTGTTTCCCCTGGTTTTACATCAAAAGAAACGCCATTAACTGCCATATTGTAGCGTTTTGTCCCACCAAACACCCCGCGCACTGGAAAACCAACTTTCAGGTTGCGGATTTGCAGTAGGGGTTCCAATTCATTGAAGTTTGCCAATCTTTCAGCAATCTCTTCGGTAGTCACTTCTATGGATTGTGCGGGTTCTTTTGGCTGAATTACTACTTGTCCCGTTGGCGTCTCTTCTGCACTCATGTAGTCGGAAACGGTGAGTAATTTTTGGGGACGGCGGTCAAGTGTGGGGCGGCAGGCGATCAAACCTTTAGTATATGGATGCTGGGGATTGCTGAAAATTTGCTCAGAAGCACCAGATTCGACAACTTTGCCTCTATACATCACCGCTACTTGGTCAGCAATTTCTGAAATTAGCCCCAAGTCGTGGGTGATGAAAATCATTGCCATGTCACGGCTTTGCTGCAATTCTCGCATTAACTCCAAAATAGTCGCTTGCACCGTCACATCCAAAGCTGTGGTTGGTTCATCGGCAATTAAGATTAATGGGTTGCAAGAAATTGCCATTGCAATCATCACCCGTTGCAACTGACCCCCAGAAAGTTCATGAGGGTAGCGTTCCAGCATGGCTTCTTTGTGTTCTTTAACCATCTGTGCCAACTTTGATGGTTCTGGTTTCGATGAATTGCTGTTGGTTTGATGCCAAGTTTCGATATACTGCTGTTGGATCTCTTCATTGCTAGGTAGAAGTTTAACCTCTTGCAGACCTGCGATCGCAATTTGTCGTGCTTGGGCTGCTGACACATTTTGATGTCGCACAATCGCTTCTGTTAGCTGAAACCCAATGTTATAAACTGGATTGAGCGAACTCATCGGTTCTTGAAAAATCATGGCGATGTCGCCACCCCGGTGTAACTGCATTTGTTCAGGAGGCAATTTTACCAAATCGATCGGGTTAGCATTCTCCTGCGGACGAAACCAGATTTCACCGCCAGTAACTATACCGGGAGTTTGCAACAAACCCATCACAGCTAGGGCTGTCACTGATTTACCACTCCCCGATTCTCCTACTATTCCTAGAGTTTCACCTCGATGCAGCTCAAAGGAAATACCATCCAAAGCTCTGACGTTATTGCCATCACCGGGAAATTCAACTTGGAGATTGCGAACCTCTAGGACAGTTTCTCTCATAGGAGTTGGGTATGAATCTTAACTTAAAATTATTTGGATTTTAACAATAGTTTTAATCTATTATGTCGGTAAATTTGGTTTTTACACTCCTTGGCAGTTTTTCACTGCTTAGACCTCAACTATAATCAGGGCTATTTCATTTTAAACATAAAGACTGTATGGTAAAATACAGCACTAAAAATGAAATATATTTAGTACCGTGAGCCAACCAGCTTTTTCCATTGCTTCAGAAGGTAAGCGTCTCGATATCAAGATGCAGTGAGTCGGGAATGTGCAGTTTCATCAGTGAATCGACTTCCAATATTTCTGATCGGCCCGCGCGGTTCGTCCTACCCTGCATGACGTCTTAGCTGCTCGTGGCAGAAACTGGTCAGATCGGGCAGAAGCGATCGCCAGTCTGGTCGCCGTTCAGCAGGATGGTATAGGTCTCGCCCGCGACCGAAATATGCCTGATCCTGTCAGTAATAGTCGTGTTAACGCCATTATGATCCCTGAACTGTCCGCCTAATGGGACGCGGCAGATGATCGGATGGCATACCGCCTGAGTACGTTTAGAATCTGAAGGGGTCGGGAACGGCGATCGGTCGCATACCAAAATCTGAGCAAAGCATCGTGATTCGTTAGTCAAGATAGTCCGGCGGGAACACTTCCTGACCATACTTTCTGGCAATTTCCTGCATCCGTTGCTGCGCTGCCTGATCCATAATTGGGGGAGGCAGAAAGGTTCCCGCCGCTACAGGCGTCCCGATCTCCTGAAAGAATTTCTCCAGTCCGGCGGGAACTACCACGCACCACAGATGCGCTATTGTATCCGTCTCATTCTTAAAGTCATGCACTACCCCGCCTTTGGGAATGTTGACAAAAGAACCCTTCCGGGCAACAAAGGACTGGGCTTTCGTTTTAACGACGATTTCCCCTTCCAGGACGTAAAAAGATTCTTGAAAGTTAGCGTGCGCGTGGGGTCCAGGCCCACCTTTCGGCGGTATCAGCATGTCAATGGCGGCGTAAGCTCCTCCAGTTTGTTCACCAGTGATCACCAGGCGGTAGGTATCACCGACAACTGACAGAATCTGACCGTCCTGAGGATTTACAGTCGTAAGATCATTAATTGGATTTTCCATGAGGTTGAATTTGCTCCTGTTTTAGATTTACTCAAGTTGCCCTGTTGCGTTTCACGGTCGATACGCCGCACTAATTGCCTAAACCTGTGAGTAGAAAATCATCTGTGGTCATCCAAACGCGACGGTATTTTCCTCCACTAAACGAAGTTGTTTCCACCATCAACGTTGATAGTTTGACCAGTTATAAATGCTGCGTCATCAGACGCAAGGAATAGTACTGTCCCAACCAGATCGTCAGCAGTTTCTCGTCGCTTGATCGCTCTTGCTTGTGCCTGCTTGTCGAGTACAGCGGCAGGAAAAAGCGCAATGACTGGTGGTGTATCCGTTATGCCTGGAGTAATCGCATTGACGGTGATGTTGTGTTGTCCGAGTGCGTTTGCAAGTGACCTGGTGAACCCAATCACACCCGCCTTTGCAGCGACGTAGTGGCATTGATCTGGCGTTCCTGCAAAAATACTTCCAGAACTCGTATTAATGATCCGCCCGGCTTTACTGACCTTGATCAACGGTAGGAGCGATCGCGTGACTAGAAATGGGCCGTCGAGATTGATTGCACATATCTCGCGCCATTCAGCATACGATATCTCCTCAAAAGGCGTGACTGGAAATTTGCCTGCATTGTTGACCAGAATATCGACTGCACCCCACGTCTGCTGTACCCGATCTGAGAGATTCTTGCAGTTTGACTCACTGCTTACATCTGCCTCGATCGCCAGCAACGCATCTGGCGAGCCGAGATCAACTACCAATTGGTTAAGCGCTTCCGTTCTGTTATCGACCGCACAGACCTTCGCTCCCTCCGACAGAAAGTGGCGCGTGATTGCGCTACCAATTCCTCCAGCAGCACCAGTAACAACTACGAATTTGTTCGAGAATCGCATCGTTTGCTCCTTTAAAGTGGTTAGCAAGTTCCGATCGGTTTGTGAGGCATCAATTACAAGTTCTTGTCAGATTTTGCCCAGTTGCGATCGCGCAAATAGGATTCAAAGTCGGTCGGTGCCGGAAAATCACGTTTCAACTGCGCTAGATCCGCCCCGTAGCCAACGTTCTCAAGCCAGCGATACATGATGGTCACTTCCTCCCCGGCTTGCTGCTCAAACGCTTCAAACGGAATTTGTTGGTATTCGACGTTTTTTCCGAAAATGCGGCTGAATGTGGCAGCGATTTCCGTCATTGTCATATCCACACTGGCGACTTCCTGTTCACGGTTCAAGAAATCGGTGGGACGATCGAACACCTCAGCGACCATTTCCCCGTAATCTTCTTCGGAAAGCTGCTGTAATTTCGTTTCCGGACTGAGCGGCTGGGAAAGCGTTCCGGCTTCAACCATTGGACGCATCGCGTTGTAATTGTAGAAAAAGAAAACCGGACGCATCATCGTGTAAGGCAAACCAAGCGATCGGATGTATTCTTCGACTTGAAACTTGCTGTCGAAATGCGGAATGCCCGTGTTGCGTTCGGCGCTCCCCACCGAACTGTAGACGAAATGCTGGATGCCCGCCGATGAAGCTGCGTCTGCGACCGTTTTGCCGTCGCGGATTTCGGCTGATAATCCGCCTTTAAGGAAGGTCTGTAGCGAAAAAACGCCATAGGCACCTTGCAGAGCGCGATCGAGGGAAGCGCGATCGCTAAACTCTCCGACTACGAGTTCTGCCCCTGCTTGTTGGAGTGCTTGAGCAGCGGGCTTGTTTGGGTCACGCACAAAGGCACGCACCTTGAAATTTCCGTGCTGCAAAAGATGACGCGCCACCGCACCACCTTGATTGCCCGTGGCTCCGGTGACTAAGATCAGTCGTTCTGCGTTTATTTGCTGTGTCATGCTTGTTTTTTCGATACTGTTTGCGGATCTGAAATTTCCGGACAGTCTAAACAGTAGCTTATACAGACGAAGAGAGAAAGTAGTTAAAATTCAAAGCACTTATGCAAAAAATTCAAAGATGTGGTTGCGTCAATGGACAAGCTCAAAAGCCTGATGATTTTTATGCGCTCTGCTCAATATGGCAGCTTTTCCGAGGCAGCCCGACAGTTAGGCATGGCTCCGTCAGCCGTAAGTCGGGCTGTATTGCGCTTAGAAGATGAATTGGGGGTGTGCTTGCTCCAGCGGACGACTCGCAGTTTGACGTTGACTGAAGATGGCAACCGATTTTATCAACGCTCTCAGCAAATTCTCAACGATTTGGAAGAAGCCGAACTCGAAGTCAAACAATCGCAATCCATGCCGATGGGAACATTGCGACTGGATCTGAGCTTTGTGTTTGGTAAAATGCATATCGCCCCGGCTCTGTTGCAATTTGCCGCACAATATCCGAAGCTAAATCTGAATGTTTCTTTTAACGATCGCCTGATCGATCTGATTGAGGAAGGCGTTGATGCGACTGTGCGGATTGGAATCAGCAGCGATTGCAGTTTAATCATGCACCACCTGGCAACTGCACGCTACATCACTTGTGCCTCGCCGCAGTATCTTGCCCAGTATGGTACACCCATAATACCCACAGAACTATTGCAGCATCGCTGTGTCAACTTTATCTATCCACAGACTCGGCGAGAAGCTAACTGGAAGTTTGCACAAGACGGAAAATCGATTCACCTTGCCGTTGACAGTTATCTGCGATTTGATAACTCAGAAGTCATTTTAGAGGCGGTCATTCAAGGAGCCGGTGTAGTGCAATTGCCCAAATTTATTGCAGCGAACGCGATCGCACGGGGCGATCTCCAACCGATTCTCCAAGCCTACACGACCCAAGTTGGATTACCGATCTCCGTGTTGTATCCGCAAAAACGCTATCTCTCGGCTAAAGTTCGCGTTTTTGTTGAGTTTATGAAAGAATTGACGGCTGCTTTAAAGCGAGATGATGTTGTTGATTGAAAGGGCGTTATTGCACGAACAGGAAAAATGCTAAATTATACCTATTAACTCTTCCCTATCTACTCTTAGTTTGATTATGGGTAATAGTGCATAGTAATGATCAACTAAGAAAAAATAGCACATCCTAAAGGATGGCTATTTGTAAAAATTGTCTAATCGTAATACTTCCTGCTAAGTATGTGAGCAAACAGAATACATGCTCAACTACCAACTTTAGAAGGGAATATCATCTGGATCTGGTTCTTCCTCTTTCACTGCTGGATAAGTGGTTCGCTCATATGTGGGTTGGGGTACGGGTTCGTAAGTTTTCGTTTGGGGAGCAACACCAACAGGATTTGTCGCTGGGGTTGGTGCTGGACGTGCTGACTCGTAACTGGGAACGTCTTTCTGTGGAGGACGAGATGCTGAAGATGGTTGTCGGGGAGCAGTTTCAGTGAATGATGGAGTTACGGTTGCTGACGGTAATGGATCAGTATTAAAACTACCTCCAACAGATTGAATTTGTTGTACTGTCAATTCAGCGCGTTTTTCTTTAAAACCTTCTTGACGATCAACAGTATTCATAGTTAAACGTCCTACCAAGATAACGCGATCGCCTTGGTGGTAGTTTTGCTGAATTTCTGTCGCTAAATTCCCCCAGCCAACAACTTTCAGGGTGGCTGGCGGATCTTCTGGTTTCTGGGAATTGGGAAACTGCACCAGCATTTCCGTGACTCCCAGATTATCCGCTGTATAGCGGAGTTGTGGCTCGTTTATAATTTCCACCATCAAAACGCAGCTGTTCATTAAAATTACTCCTGACTGCAAAAAGTACTGATTGAAAAAGAGGGGGTTTTTCTATGTAGTGCCAATTAATATCTAGATAGGTTTAATTGTTTGCATTTTTTAATAATGTTTGAATAAATTTTCTACATCCACTCTGAGTTTTTAGTCCTTTCTAGCATAAAAGCCAAGCGATCGCTTTGAACAGCATTAAGTATACTGTTCGCCACCTTCGCTTGACTAAATTGAGCATTCAATTCTGCATAGAGTAGTATAATTGTACCACTTAATTAATTAAATAGAAAAAATTATTGGCAAAAATTAAGCCTTGACGTGAACTGGAAAAACACCCAAGGCGATCAACCTGGCTGGAAGGTCGCGCAAGATGGGTAAGCGCAAAAACGCAGGTGGTACAAAGGGGCGATTTGAGGTGATAACCGGGGCTAATATCCGTTTTTGGATAAAAGTTTGAAACGCCTGAATGATACGTGTGGGCAACTCGCGTTGACGTTGTACTTTTGCTAGGTCGCTAAGTTGTACTTCTCGGTTTTTGAGCGGTTTGCTGAGTACATTTGCCGCAACTACAGCATCTTGAATCGCGTAATTAATGCCAACTCCACCAACGGGGGACATTATATGAGCTGCATCACCGATGAGTAACAGTCCCTCACGATACCAGCGTTTGACACGGCTAGACTCGACTGAGAGAAAAGCTATTTGTGACCAATCATGTAAATTTTGAATGCGTTGCTGGAATTCTGGCACCACTTCCACAAAAGATTTTTTTAATTCCTCCAAACCCGCAGCCCTTAGTTGTTGATAGCCTCCTTTAGGAATAACATAGGCAAGTTGCCACTCATCACCACGGTCAAGCATGGCGATTAGCTTACCTTGACCAAAGCGCCCCATTCCCCCCTCTGGGTCTTCTGGCTGACGCGGTAGGCGAAACCACAGGACATCCATTGGCGGCGAAGTTTCGATGGATTCAAACTCACCCAGGTGGCGTAAACGTGAGTGGCGACCGTCTGCACCCACTGTCAGTATTGCCCGGATTTCATGCCAACCACCGCCTCCTCGATAGCGGACACCTTGAATCACCTCATTTTCTGTAATTAATTCCTGCACATTCGCACCCATTACCAGATGGAAACTAGGATATTTTTGTGCTTCTTGGGTGATGAACTCCAGGAATTTCACCTGGGGAAGCATTGTAATGTAGGGATAATGGGTTTTCAGATGACTAAAATCTGCAAATGTGACAGTATCTTGAGGAGTTTGAATACTAATTTGGCGCATTTTGGTATGGGGAAGTCCTAGCAAGCGATCGCTAAGTCCCAATTCCTCCATAATTTCCATCACCGACGGATGAATCGTATCGCCACGAAAATCGCGATCCAAGTCTTTGTGTGCTTCCAGCAGCATTACAGAAATGCCTTGACGCGCTAACAACAGCGCCAATACTGCTCCTGCTGGCCCCCCACCCACAATGCAACAATCTGTAGTTTGTACGTCTACAATGTCATGGACAGGGTTAATGCTTGGGTCTTGGGAAAGATTTTTAGGTACATCGGTAGTCATAACAACACCTCCTGACAGCCCTAAAATTTAGAATAGTTTGTTTTTTATGGTTAAAGCTATTTTTTTAACTTTTCGTATTTACCCTGAACGTGTATTATTATGAGCGCTAAAGTGTCATTAGTCATTAGTCCTTTTTCCAATGCCCCATACTTCTCTACGAGAGGCTGCGCCAACGACTCCGCTCAGTACAAGTGCCCGATGCTCCATGCCCAGTGATAATAATTAACAGTTGTGTCCCAAGTTATTTTAGAAAACGTTTATAAAAGTTTTTCCTCACGCAAAGGGGAAAGTGTTACCTCACAAACCCAATCTCCTCTCACACTTGCGGAAAAAACTGATGTAGCGCCAGAGCGTGCGGAAAGTGTCAATGTCTTGCGACGGATTAACCTGACGATCGCAGATGGCGAGTTTATGGTGCTGGTAGGCCCTTCTGGTTGTGGTAAAAGCACCCTACTGCGGTTAATCGCCGGGTTAGAAGTGATGACTGGCGGTAATATCTGGGTAGGCGATCGCTTGATCAATGACTTACCACCCAAAGAACGCGACATCGCAATGGTATTTCAAAATTACGCCCTATATCCCCACATGACGGTGTATGACAATATCGCCTTTGGGTTACGCCGCCGTTTTGGGAGAGCAGGGGGAGAAATTACTCCCTCATCTCCATATCTTCGGACGTGGACAGAAAATCTTTTTGTGGGAGCGACAAGAAAGTTACCTAAAGGATTGCGCTACACATCTGACAAAGAACGGGCGGTAAATGAACAGGTGCGTAGTGTTGCTCAACTGTTGCAAATCGAAACATTGCTGAATCGCTTACCCAAACAGCTATCTGGGGGACAAAGACAACGGGTTGCACTGGGACGAGCGATCGCGCGTGACCCCCAAGTGTTTTTAATGGATGAGCCGCTTTCTAACTTAGATGCTAAACTGCGGGCGGAAACCCGCGCTCAAATTGTCAAATTGCAGCGCCAATTGGGGACAACGACAATTTACGTTACCCACGATCAAACAGAAGCGATGACAATGGGCGATCGCATTGCAATTATGTCTGAGGGTAAAATTCAGCAAGTTGCTTCTCCCCTAGAACTTTACAACCGCCCTGCCAATCTTTTTGTAGCAGAGTTCATTGGTTCACCACCGATGAATTTTATTTCTGTAGAATTTCATGCCCCGCAGTTGATTACTCATTCCCAGTTTCGTTTCACCCTGCCAGAAGTCTGGGGAAAAGCTTTACAAAAATATGATGGGAAAACTCTAATTTTAGGCATTCGCCCAGAACACTTGAATTTGAGTATGCCTGCCACTAAAAATCTACCAGTGCAAGTAGATTTGGTAGAGAATCTCGGCAACGATTCCTTTCTCGCTGTTAAGATTGCCGAACCGGGATCTCAACCTGCTACTACAGTCAATTATCTACAAGTGCGAATACCACCAGATCGATTTGTACAAGTTGGTGAGCAACTATGGTTATCGCTAACTCTAGAGAAAATTCACTTTTTTGACCCGGAAACTGAGTTAGCGATATTTCCCTAATACTATCCGCGCCTAATTGGTAGAATACGCACCCTGGATTGGGCTTGGTCAACAGTGACTAATGCACCTGTCTCTAGTGACAACTCAAACTGATTCAAGGCTGAAATATAGCAACCGCCAAGGCAATTAGGACGTAGACTAAAGATGTTATCGTGACCTGCTATCGTCTGATCTACTTATGCCTAAACCATACAGTTACGACTTCCGTCAGAAAGTACTCCAAGCGATTGAGTTAGATGGACTCAAGAAAAGCGAAGCCAGTGAACTGTTCAACATCAGCCGCAACACGATCAACCTTTGGTTGCAGCGCAAAGCCCAAACGGGAGATGTTCAGGCATTGCCTAACAGCCCTCCTGGCAACAACCATAAAATCACAGATTGGGAACAGTTTCGCGCATTTGCCAAAACTCATGGCGAAAAAACTCAGGTGGAGATGGCTCAACTGTGGGAGGGCGACATCAGCGATCGCACAATCTCACGAGGGTTGAAGAAAATTGGGTTCACGCGAAAAAAAAGACCTACGGCTACCAAGAACGGGATGAAGTGAAACGGCAGATATTCCGAGAGCAATTGGCAACCCATGAGGAGGAAGTGATTGTTTATGTGGATGAAGCGGGCATGGACAATCGGGAAGACTACGCTTATGGCTGGAATGAAAGAGGACAACGATTTCATGCCTTGAAGTCAGGACGACGCCAGGGGCGAGTAAATATGATTGCCGCTCAATGTCTTGGACAATTGATGGCTCCCTTTACAGTCGTTGGCTCCTGCAATCGGACTGTTTTTGAGATTTGGTTGGAAACGTGCTTAATTCCTCTACTGAAACCGGGGCAGGTAGTGGTCATGGATAATGCCACGTTTCATAAAGGAGGTCGTATTCAACTACTGATTCAGGAAGCCGGATGTGAGTTGCTCTACTTACCTGCTTATTCACCGGACTTTAATAAGATTGAGCGATGCTGGTCTTGGCTCAAAAGTCGGATTCGCAAGCAACTTGACCAGTTTGATTGTCTACGTGATGCGATGGAGTATGTCCTGCACTTAGCGTCCTAACCACGCTGACGGTTGCTATAACTAGATTTTCGATACTTTTTGGCAAAACATCCTGGGTACGAACCTGAATAACACTAGGACTATCAGCACCTGTCGCAGCTAGTAGGGAACCAAAGTCTAAATCGTGAGTAAAGACGATATATCCATTAGTTCTTGCCCACTCCATAATTATTGAATCTTTCTCACGGGGGTCGCCAACCGTAGACCAGTGGACAGCGGAGATATTGTACCTCTCAAAAACCGCAACCCAATCAGGGGAAAGGTTCATCTCAATCAAAATTTTCATGCACTTCTGAGAGGGACTTCAATCTCTTCAGCCCGCCATGCAGCGTAGGCAAGTGCCTCATAGATGTCGGCTTCTTCGAGGTAGGGATACGCTTTGAGGATGTCGCTATTACTGTGACCAGATGCCATTAAGCCGACGACAGTTCCAACGGTGACACGCATTCCCCGAATGCAGGGTTTGCCGCCCATCACTTCAGGATTACGAGTAATTCTAGTGAGATTTTGCATAATTTTTGTAGAATGGGAGTAAGGTTATGGGATTGAGAAACCAAAAATGGCTGTGTCAATCTTTTTTATTATTGAACTTTTACCAGCTTCCAGGCTAACTGATTGCTAATCTTCACTTAAGGATAATTGTAGCGACTGTTTTAAAAGTCAAGCGTAGGCGTAGCCCGCACTTGTGTACTTGATCGCGGTGCGACAAAGTTTGAAGTACTCCAACACGACTTTGAAGTACTCCAACACGACTTTGAAGTACCTCAACACGACTTTGAAGTACCTCAACACAACTTTGAAGTACCTCAACACAACTTTGAAGTACCTCAACACAACTTTGAAGTACCTCAACACAACTTTGAAGTA
>NZ_JBALEF010000090.1:0-5321 GCF_036918245.1 Nostoc sp. | reverse complement strand
ATTGACTTTTTTGCACAAGCACTGCTGGCTAATTCTAATAATTATCTGTCTCGGCCATCACTGCTTCCTAAATATTAGACCTGAATCCTTACGTAGAACCTTTAGTTACACTCCTAACTTTATATCTTTGTTCTGTCAGCATGGCAGATAGGAGATTCAGGTTTTCTGGGGTGTCATCAATCACCAGTATGTCTGCTTTGGGAAAGTTGAGTGACTCTTTAGGCATGGCAATATCGACTTTAGCTAGAATAAGCTACTAATTATTTCTAGAGATTTTAACCTTAGTTCAATGTTTTAATAATCAGTTACAAAAAAAATGGCAATTATCCATTTATCTAAGATATCTTGTAAAAGTTTCTAACAACTAACTTACTAAGGGGAGGGGGTTCTTATTTGTGATTTATGCAGGAAGTCTGCGAATAATTCAGGATCGAACACACGCAAACTAGAAATCACTAAAAAACAAGCTGAGTCTTTGGGAAAGTTTTTTATGTTGATGCAAGTTTGTCGATTTTATAATAAGCGATCGCTTTTATTTGCACCTACCATATGGTAAGCTTCTTTGCGTCTATGACTGAGACAAAAACTCTATTTTTTCACCGCCGGATACTGTTTCAACACCTGCTGCAAATATTGCCCAGTATAAGACCTGGGATTTTTTGCAACTTCCTCCGGTGTACCCACAGCAATCAATTCTCCCCCTTTGTCGCCACCTTCTGGCCCCAAATCTATCACCCAGTCAGAACAACGAATTACATCTAAGTTGTGTTCAATTACTAATATTGAATTGCCTTTATCTACCAATCTTTGCAACACATCTAACAATTTATGGACATCGTAAAAAGATAACCCTGTTGTCGGTTCATCTATTAAATAAAGTGTCTTACCTGTGGCGCGTCGAGATAGTTCTGTTGCCAATTTTACCCGTTGCGCTTCTCCACCAGATAAGGTAGTCGCAGGTTGTCCTAGTTGGACATAACCCAACCCGACATCAAATAAAGTTTGCAAACGCGCGATCGCTTTGGGAATATTCTGGAAAAAGTCTAAACTTTCCTCAACTGTCATTCTCAGAACATCAGAAATAGACTTATCTTTGTACTTTACCTGCAAAGTTTCGCGGTTGTATCTTGCACCTTTACAAATTTCGCATTGCACGTAAACATCCGGGAGAAAGTTCATTTCAATAACATTCACACCCTGGCCGCTACAAGCTTCGCAACGTCCACCTTTAACGTTGAAGGAAAATTGCCCAGGTTTGTAACCCCTAGCTTTGGCTTCTACTGTTTGGGAAAATACATCCCGAATGGCATCGAAAATTCCTGTGTAAGTTGCAGGGTTAGAACGTGGTGTGCGTCCAATTGGGGATTGATCGATAACGATCGCTTTATCAATCGCGTTTAATCCCTGAATTTTATCCAAATGTCTGGGTAAGGGAACTTTCTTAGTTAAATAATGTTGCAGAGATGGGTACAGTAATTCGTTAATCAGGGTAGATTTGCCAGAACCAGACACACCAGTAATGGAGACGAGTTTACCTAGCGGAATGTCTACATCTATATTTTGTAAATTGTTGCGATGGGCATTTTTAATTCCTAAACTCCGCCCATTTCCTTCTCGGCGTTCTGCTGGTGTGGTAATTACTCGCCTTCCTGATAAATATGCACCCGTCAAAGAATCTTCTGCTGCTAATAACGCCTGAAAATCACCTTGGGCGATAATATTTCCGCCGTGAATTCCTGCACCAGGGCCAATATCAACTATATGGTTAGCTGCGCGAATTGTTTCTTCATCGTGTTCAACCACAATTAATGTATTACCCAAATCGCGCAATTTCGTTAAGGTTTTAAGCAACCTGCCATTATCTCGTTGATGCAAACCAATACTCGGTTCATCTAAAACGTAGAGAACTCCTGTTAAACCAGAACCAATTTGTGTTGCTAAACGAATTCGTTGGGCTTCACCACCGGAAAGGGTCATGGCGGGACGGTCAAGGGTGAGATAATCTAAGCCTACATCCAACAAAAATTGCAATCTAGCTTTGATTTCTCTCAGGACTAAATCAGCAATTTGTAACTGGCGATCGCTCAACTTAAATTGCTCAATTCTCTCCTGACAATCTCGGATTGATACTCCAGTTAATTCTAAAATTCCATATTGTCCCAACTTCACTGCCAAGGCTTCCGGTTTTAACCGTTTTCCTTTACAAACTTCACAGGGTTGATCGATTAAATACTGCTCTAATTTTTGCTTAACTAGCTCAGAACCACCCTCATATTGTCGTTGCAAAATTGGAATAGCACCTTTAAAACTCTGCTTCCTCTGTGCCTCTGCGGCTCGTTCATCTTTCTCTCCAAACAAAATAATTTGCTGCTGTTCTTGTGTTAGCTTGCTCCAATTTGTCTGCAACTCAAATCCATAAATCTGTCCGACGCTATAGAGTAATTCTAAGTAATAAGAATTATCTTTTTCTGACCAAGGCGCGATCGCAGCATAAACTGGCGCTTCCCAGTCGGGTACGATCAAGTCTGGCGCAAATCTTCTTAAAGTCCCAATTCCATGACAGTGCGGACAAGCACCATAAGGTGAGTTAAAGGAGAACAATCGCGGCGATAATTCCTCCATTACCGCGCCATGTTCTGGACAGGCAAAGTTTTCTGAAAATACTAATTCTTCTTCCTTTTCTTGTCCGTCGTCACCAAGCAGACTCACCAGAATGGCTGCAATCCCACCCGATTGCTTGAGACACGTAGACAGGGAATCAACCAAACGCTCCTGAATATCAGCTTTTTTCACCAAGCGGTCGATTACCACTTCGATGGTGTGGGTAAAGTTTTTATCCAATTCAATGGAATCTGACAGTTCGCGGATCTCGCCATTGATTCGCACGCGGACAAAACCTTGGGATGCCAGACTTGACAAAAGCTTACGATGTGTGCCCTTTTTACCCCGGACAACGGGTGCAAGGATTTGGAAGCGGGTGCGTTCTGGTAATTCCATGATGCGATCGCACATCTCATCGATTGTCTGGGGTGCAATACAGCGATCGCATATCGGACAATGGGGTTCGCCAGCACGACCAAACAACAGTCGCAAATAGTCGTAAATCTCTGTCACCGTACCCACTGTGGAACGAGGATTATGAGAGGTTGACTTTTGGTCAATGGAAATTGCTGGACTTAAGCCTTCAATCGCCTCCACATCCGGCTTATCTAACTGTCCGAGAAATTGCCTTGCGTAGGCGCTGAGGGATTCCACATAGCGGCGTTGCCCTTCAGCGAAAATTGTGTCAAATGCCAGGGAAGACTTACCAGAACCAGAAACGCCAGTAAATACGATTAGGCGATCGCGTGGCAATTCCAAGTCAATATTTTTCAGATTATGCTGCCTAGCACCCCGAATCCGAATGGTATTCTGGCTGTTGTGGCTGGGGTAGGGAAGATGTCCATTCAAGGATGCTGCTAGCTGTTTGTCTGACATATTGGGCGGCGAAGAAGGAGTTTCTTATGAAACAGTCCTTAATAATACTATCTTTAATCAGTTTATAGTAGAACAATCGTACTGTTTTAAATTGAAGTTGTACTTGAGATATTCTGAATCATGCTAGCCAATGCAGCCACCCATGATGTCACCTGGGAAAAGTTACCTGATGATTTTGTTTTAAACAACGAGCCAGTGGATAACATTAATCAGCCACTCTTGGCTGCTGCTTTAACAGAAAGCTTGGAACTTGCCAGCAGACTACCCGCCGATGCTTTAACCATCACTAACTACGGTATCTGCGCCACCTTAAATAATCGATTTGTGGTCAAAGCACCAGATTGGGGATATGTACCATCTATTCGAGTCTCACGAGAAGAAGTTAAGCGCAGTTATACGCCACGACTCCAAGGTGATATTCCCGTAATTGTGATGGAATTTCTCTCAGATACCGAAGGTGGAGAGTATTCGAGTAAACCGACCTATCCCCCTGGTAAATGGTTTTATTATGAGCAGATTTTACAAGTGCCAAACTATGCCATTTTTGAACCAGATGGCGGAGTCTTAGAAGTTTATCGGCGAGATGATTTAGGAAATTATGAACTGCAAACATTGGATGCAAATAATCGTCACTGGATTGCCGAAATGAATTTGTTTTTAGGCGTATGGCAAGGAAGCCGAGAAAACCGCACAGGTTATTGGTTACGTTGGTGGGATAATAACGGCGAATTATTACTATGGGGTTTGGAGTTAGCAGCAAAAGAACGCCAAGAGAAAAACGCCGCTCAACAGCTTGCAGAACAAGAACGCCAGCGTGCAGAGAGATTAGCAGCTCAGTTAAAAGCGCTGGGAGTAGAACCGGAGGTTTAACTCGGAAGTTCGACCTTTTTGCTCGGCCGTTCGTGTTCGGAACTCGGAAGTTCGACCTTTTTGCTCGGCCGTTCGTGTTCAGAACTCGGAAGTTCGACCTTTTTGCTCGGCCATTGGTGTTCGGAACTCGGAAGTTCGACCTTTTTGCTCGACCATTGGTGTTCGGAACTCGGAACTTCCACCTTTTTGCTCGACCATTGGTGTTCGGAACTCGGAAGTTCGACCTTTTTACTCGACCATTCGTGTTCGGAACTCGGAACTTCCACCTTTTTGCTCGACCATTGGTGTTCGGAACTCGAAACGCTGAGATCAGAACTGCGATCGCATTTCTTTTTTAGTGAGCGATGTCTACGACGGGCTACGCCTACGCCTGTTATGAATATTAAAGGGCGATCGCTCCCTCATCCCCTGGTTGGTGAGCGAAGTCGAACCACATCCCCTGGTTGGTGAGCGAAGTCGAACCACATCCCCCGATTGGTGAGCGAAGTCGAACCACATCCCCGGTTGGTGAGCGAAGTCGAACCACATCCCCCTACCGCCCCGAACACACCTTAACCGCATCAGGATGGCTAATCAAATAACTCTTAAGCCGACTGCAACCCTGTGCTAATAAATCATCAAGATTCAGATTCCACAATTTGATGGTCTTGTCAAAACTAGCGGAAGCTAAAGTTTTGCCATCCGGGCTAAACTCGACGCTGTAAACCGAATCGCTATGCCCAATCAGGGTGGTAATTTCTTTGCCTGTGTCGAGATTCCACAATTTGATTGTGTTGTCATCACTGGCGGAAGCTAAAGTTTTGCCATCCGGGCTGAAGACGACGCTGTTGACCCAATAGCTATGCCCCCTGAGAGTGGTAATTGCTTTGCCCGTCTCCTGATTCCACAATTTGATGGTCTTGTCATAACTAGCAGAAGCTAAAGTTTTGCCATCCGGGCTGAAGACGACGCTGTTGACCCAATCGCTATGCCCC
>NZ_JBALEF010000089.1:0-68793 GCF_036918245.1 Nostoc sp. | reverse complement strand
TAACTGTAGGGTTTTGGCATTGGTTAAGCGATCGCTTCTCAAACAAGGGACTACTTTCAGTTTACGTCCTAACTGCCTTGGCGGTTACTATAAATAGACTTAAACCCTCTTCTATCCTGCCTCCTGCCTCATCCCAACCATAAATATTCACACCAACCTACTTAATTTTTGGGTTTTTAAAAGTATAATTTAGCACGATAAAGGAAGATGAGAAGAAGGATTTCCCCCTTCTCTGTTTGTGGCTTTTTCACTCAGCCCTGCACATGATTTTAATTTAACGACAGAAATTCTTCTCCTGTTGTGGGATGAATGGCTATGGTTTGATCAAAATCTTCCTTAGTAATGCCTTTGCGAATTGCTACACCGAGGCTTTGAATGATATCTGCTGCATGTTCACCCACCATATGAGCACCCAAAACTTGTCCAGAATCAGTATTAAGCACTAACTTCATAGTGGTTGGCTCATTTTGTTCGATCATCTGATACAACAGTGGTTGGAATTGGGTACAGTAGCATTCTACAGATTCACCAAATTTTTCCCGTGCTTTCGCCTCCGTCATCCCCACACTAGCCGCTTCTGGACGACAAAAAACAGCAGTGGGCACATAATCATAATTCAGTTTTTGCGCCTTGTTGCCAAAAACTGTATCGGCAAAGGCAATACCTTCTGCCTTAGCCACTGGAGTCAATTGCACCCGACTGGTGCAATCACCCACAGCAAAAATATTTTCTTGGCTGGTGCGGCTGTATTCATCTACTTTGATTGCACCATCTTCGCCAAGTTCAACATGGGCATTTTCCAAACCAAGATTCTTGGTATTTGGAGCATAACCTGTGGCAACTAAAATGGTATCTGCTGTAATTATTTCTTGGCTCTTACCAGTAATCGTTAACAACAAACCCTCTTCTGAGTATTTGATTTCTTGAACAGTGCTGTTGGTGAAAAACTTAATTCCGCGTTTAATCAAACCCTGTTGTACAGCAGAGCGAATGTCATCATCAAACCCCGATAAAATCATCTCGTCTTTTTCAATCACCGTCACTTCACAACCGAAAGCGTGCATCATGCTAGAAAACTCTACGCCAATGTAGCCGCCGCCAATAATTGCTAAACGTTTCGGCAGATAGGGTAGCTGAAACATCTCGCGGGATGTGATGGCGTATTCTATACCTGGGATTTTGGGCTTAAGGGGTTGCCCTCCCACAGCAATTAAAATTTTGTCGGCTGTAACTTTGCGTCCATCAACATTGATAGTATGGGCATCGACGAAAGTGGTACGTTGGGAAATTAATTCAATTCCAGCTTTTTGCAATTGCTGAAAATAGGATTGGTTAACGCTGTCAATATGCTGATGTACTGACTTAATAAATAATGTCCAGTCAAAGTATGTTTGACAGTCACTCCACCCGTAACTGTGTGCTATTTGATTTTGCAGGGCGAAGTCAGCAGCGTAGACAATCAGCTTTTTCGGAACGCAGCCGCGATTTACACAGGTTCCACCAATGGCTTCTTCTTCGGCAATGGCGACACGTACACCAAAACTAGCTGCTTTTTTAGCTGCTGCCAATCCCCCAGGCCCAGCACCAATGACAAACAGGTCGTAATCAAATGTCATAAAAATCTGTTCCTTTTTTACTGTTTGGAAAGCAGAGCTATTTCATCCCTTATAGTTAGTCAGACAAAACTTCATCTACTGTCTTTAGGTGGACAATTTGGGATGAAACCAGGCTGATATGTAGCAGATTGCCGCATTAATAGTATTAAATCGAAAAGGAACAGCGATCGCCCAATTATTACTAACTTATATTACATTTTTTTGACAAATAACGCATCTAGTCTGAGCATTACTTAGAAGTGCGATCGCTGGCGACAAGGTGTAACCCATTGCCTAATTTGGGCAGCAGCCATACTAGAAAACAACTGGAAATACGTTGTTTGCAGATAATTATGGGCAATCAAGTAAAGTTTGCATCTCCTCTGCATCCCTTGTCATTCCCAAGTGCTTAAAACCATTAATAGCCTGAGTTGATAATTGGCAGGCTTTCTGGACACTTCCCCACTTTTTCTCCCAGCGGGCAAGAGAACGTTGATAACGAGCCAGACGCCGTTTATTATTGCTACTTTCGGCGACAGTTAAGCCTTTAATTAATAGCTTTTGAGCTTCATCGCGATCGCCTTGTTCGATGGCAATATCAGCAAGCCAATTTTGAGCAGAATTAATCACCCGATGCC
Source organism: Nostoc sp. (assembly GCF_036918245.1). GTDB lineage: Bacteria > Cyanobacteriota > Cyanobacteriia > Cyanobacteriales > Nostocaceae > Nostoc. The sequence continues at coordinate 66,560 of NZ_JBALEF010000089.1, read as the reverse complement.
AATTAATTTTTTCTGCACTTTTCATTACATCTTGAAATAGCTTCTTTGTTAAAAAATATTCACCTTCTGAATAAAAGATTTCAGCCCGATGATAAAGAACGGGAATAAAATAGCGGATGTGCTGTTGCTCGTCTAGATTCGCCTCAATCACCAATTTTTCTTCTACCTTTAGCCAGTGGTGTGCATCTGTATAATTATTCTGTCTGATTCGCAGTCTAGCCATATTTTCGGCTAAGTCAGCTTGAACCCATGAATCTGCATGGTCGCGTAAAACCCATGCCCGCTGCAATATTTCGTCTGCTTGTGTGAGACTTTGGGGTGAACACTCCCGAATTAGCAGCCAGGTTTTGCGGATCATGAATTTCACCAAAGATGACCATTCACCACGTCGTTCTGATTGTTCTATCAACCATTGCAACCAATCGAGGCGATCGTCCCAATAAGCATAGAGATTGGCGTAGTGGTTCAAGAGCAACCATAAATCCCTAACTTCTACATAATGGTCTTGGTTTTTACACCAATAAAGTACTGCCCGTAGATTTCCTTCCTCTTCCTTTAACCTATTGTAATGTATCCATTTTTCCCAATCTTCTCCGCCGTAACTGTAGGCAAAATCTAGATACCATCTCACCCAGCGCCTCCGTGCTTCCCTCTCAAAATCTGGGTAAGCAGCTAATTGTGCTAAGGCATACTCACGAGTCAGAGAAAGCATCTCGTATCGCTTAGTCTCTGGATTGAGATTCACTAACGAGAGTTGCTGCAAACGTACCAAGCCATTACTGACAGAATCAGGAGCAGATGTCAGTCCAGCAACTTCAGCCACAGCCGCTTGGATAGGAGCGTCAGGAAAAATCGCCAGTGACATGAGTAACTTGTGTGGTGGCTGTCCCTTCGTACCTTGCACTGATTGCTCAAAGCAAAAACGAGCCACATCGCCTGTAGCGGAGGCTAACTGCTCCAATACGAAGTTCAAAGAGTAGCCACTTGAGACTTGACCGAGTGCGTAGACAATAGCGAGAGGGATTCCCCCAGTGCGATCGTAGAGCAAGCTAGAGTCTTCATCTTGGATAGTTATACCTTTCTCTTCAGCTTGTTGCTGAATTAACTGCAAACCATCATTCAGGGGCAAGTTTCGCAGACTGATTGGCAGCAGGGCAATTCGTTCGCGGGTAGTAATTACTACTTTGACGCAAATGGGTAAATTGTATAGGAATTCTATAACCTCATCCCTGTCCTCTATAGTCTCCATATTGTCCACAATTAGAAGCGTTCGCTGTTTAGAAAGACATTGGCGTACACGCTCAAATTGATCGTTGGGAGGAGATTGAATAATTGTAGAGTCGTTTAAGGCATTGGCAATCACCCGAAAAATCTCGCGCAGGTTACGCTGTCCTTGCTGCCGTTGCAAAATCATATCGGGAATCAGTTCCTGTTGTTTGGCTGAAGTGAAAATAATTGCATCAAATTTAGGTGCATCAGAACTGTTTTCGTTACTAGCTTCTAAGCACAGGTAAGCAGCTGCTAACACCAGTGCCGTTTTCCCTACGCCACCAATGCCATGTACTGTAATCATGTGAGCGCCATGCATCGGCAAAAGCCGTTCCAGTAACTTTTTCATATCTGCCTCGCGCCCAATAAATTCTGTGTAGGTTGGTGATGGCAGATTATGGGGAATAGAGGTGCTTTCGGTACTAGATGCAGCAACACCTCTGCGATATCCATGTATCTCAAGAATGTAAATAAGGTTGCTCGATCTGACGCTGTTGTCTGGTTCTCCTGTCAAAGTTTCAATATCTCGATAGATATTGCTCAATCCCACTCTCACACCAGCGTTATCTCTGTACAAGTCCTGACTTATCTTTGTCAAGCTATACCCACATAGCAAGCCAAGTAACAGGTCTTTCTTAGAATTTTGCCTGTATCGCTGTTGAATTTTAGACTCCAAGTCAGTCAGTAAACGATCTATATCCCAATCCTGTAAAACCTTTTGATACCAAGCTTTAGACAGATTCCCACCCTCTGACTGATCTGACATAAATATCACCCTATTAATTCTGTTGTTAAATGTTGGTTAGCAACATTTTAACTAACAAAACTTTTACCATGTTGTATTAGTAATTTTTCACTAACAAATTTTTAACATTGTTAATTACGCTATTTAGGGTCAATTTAGTAGGCTAATTACTAAGTTCATAATTGTTGGTAACAGGCTGCGTACAAATGCAACATCTATCCTGAAAACCAACCAATAATTCTGGCTGAATTATCGTTTTAACTTCTGACAACAAAGGAGTAATGAATGAATAAACTAATTCAAACTGTAAGTATCTTGGTTGGTCTAAAACAAGCTCGACTTTATTTTCCTGAAGAAAAACAAGTTTGTGTTTTTAATAAACTTCCAACACTTTACCGTGAGTTTACACCAAAATCTGTACAAGAATCAATCAACGAATTGCAAGAACGATTAAAAGCTCAATGTTTACTTGCAGAAATTACTGGTAAATTTGACTTAGAGACAGACGAGGCAGTAAAAGAATTTCAAAAAATAAATAATCTTTTAACAGATGGAGTGGTTGGCCCGCTAACATGGGCTTGCCTTTTGTACCCAAAACTTTCTCGGAGTCAAAAAATTAAGTCCCAAGAATTAAGGAATGCGGTTAAGGAACTGCAAATTATCCTTTATGATGAAGGCTTTTTGAAAAAAGAACCTACTAGCTATTTTGACAGTGCAACCGAAAGAGCGGTGAAACGCTTTCAAAGAATTTATGGATTGAAGAATGATGGCATTGTTGGGGCAGCGACTTGGGCAGTACTGCTGGGAATGCGACAAAAAATTGATAAAAGCTTTCCGAGGTTAATTTATTTTTTGTCGCCGCAATCATGGTTTTTATGGGAGCAATTTTTGATGATTTGTTGCATCCTATTGGGTATTTATTATAGTCCTATACCAGGCCAGACTCCTAAATTCACTACTGCTTTAGCAACTGCGTATGGACTCACCTGTGTAGTGCCTTTTTTGTTAGAAAATTTACCGCTAAAGCCTTCAATTAAGCCGAGCTTATCTATCTTGCAATATGCTCCTTATGTATTAACTGGTATCTTTTGGAAACCAATTATCAATTTTTTGGGGCAATTGTTTAATTAATCATTCGGTAGTTGAATAATTGATGAGCGATCAAATTTTTGGGTTGTGCTTGTAAAAAATTGCGATCGCTTCCAGCCGAGCGTAGGCGATCGCACTTCTGGGCAACAGCTTTTACCTTATTCTCCAATTTGTAAAGGGTTGAGGCTGTAAACCCGCCATTTATTTTTTCGCACGTGTAAAAAAACCAAAATTGAGGAACGCCAGAGATGGGGTTTACTCCTGATTTTGTATAACTCTTGGCGTGAAATACCGAAGTGATGCTCTAGCTGATCAGTTGACCATTCATAGCTTTCAACAACTGGAAAAGCTGGTTGCCAACCGTGCAAAGTTTTTTTAAGCAACTCAAGTTGAATTGCTTCTTGCTGTAAGTTATTGTGAAGCATATTAAATTATCCCTGGACTTATCGGTTTAGTTGCTATTGACTAGTTTCGTTCGTCTTCTAAAATTTGAATAGTTGTAGTTGTGCAACTAGTTGAACGTGCAACCGTTGAACAAGGTTGATCCTAGAGGTTTATCCGCAGTGTCAAGAGCTAAAAAGAATAAGGAAGCTGGAGAGGCATTTAAAAAATTACTTGAACAAAAAGGGTTCAACCAATACAAGCTAGAACAAGCGACTGGTCTGGATAAAAGTTTGATCAGCAAGATTGCGAACGGTTATACCGCTAGTCCTAAACCAGCAACACTTCAAAAAATAGCAGATGCATTGGAGGTTGAACTAGGTGAACTAACAAGGATATTTGCTCAATCAACTTTGCGATCTCAGACCTCAGCCACCAACTCTCAGCTTCAAAAGTCAGTCTCTAAGGCATCAATATCCGACAATTCTGATTTTGTGGGGCGTGAGGATGCGATCGCACACCTCAACACGCTAGTTAATGAAGGTGCAAAAGTTATTCTAATTCAGGCAGAGGGCGGTATAGGTAAAACAACCTTGGCTACAAAATGGTTTGAGCTTCAAGGTTTAGAATATCTTGAACTGCGTGTTGGAACTACACCCCAGAACCTGAACTCAGTAGAAGATTGGGTAAGACTCAAGCTCAGATATAACTTTAAAATGAATCCAGAGCAAAATTTTATTAATATGCTGGAGCAATTTAAAAGTAAACTACTAGGAAAAAGAATCGGCGTATTAATTGATAATCTAGAACCTGCTTTGATAAATGGCGAGTTCATAGAACCACATCATAGCTATTATGCAGAACTATTAACCGTACTAGCTGATAAAAATGTACAGTCGATAACACTTATTACAAGCCGTGAGCAAATTTATGAACATACAGTAAAACGTATTCAAACTTTTACTAATTATGAGTTGGATAGATTGAAGCAAGAGTCATGGCAACAGTATTTTAAAATTTGCAAAATTAGTATAGATGATGATGCTCTTAGTGAAATACATCAAGCCTATGGCGGAAATGCTGAGGCAATGGTTATCCTTAGTCCTGAGATTATCAAAGAAGGTCAAGGGAATTTAAAAGTTTACTGGCAGGACAACTGTGAAGATATATTAAGACATAAAACTATAGAAAAACTTGTTCAACGTCAGTTTGATAAGCTCAAAAATGATAATATACAGGCTTATGAACTACTCTGCCGTTTTGGATTTTACCCTAATCAAGCAGTCCACGTATCAAAAATATGGCTATTTTGTTTGCTTTGGGATGTACCAAAAAATCGGCGACAACGGGTAATTGATAATTTATGCAATTATTTTTTAATCAAAAGTTGTGATGATAAATATTACCTGCATACATTTATTCGTGCAGCATCTGTAGAAAATTTCAGTTTATTGATTAATGAATTAAATAAAGATCAGCTACCTTTAATTAAACAACAAGTTGATGCAATTTTAGAAGCAGAACCTGAGTTGCAATTATTTCTTGTATGGGTACAAGAAAAATCATCTTCTGTAAAATGTACTTGTAATCAACCAAGCATTAGAGCATTTTACTTATATTTAGCACTGAGTATTAATCATGCAATTTATCATTTATGCCCTAATCCTGTTGTAGCTTTATTTGAAGACGATTTTAATCCTGAAATAGCTTTGGTTTTAGGTCTAAAATTAACAGAACAATCTGACGGTTTTAATGATATTTATCTTGACCTTGAATTAGCCTATGCTTTTGGTGACGCTCCTAAAAAGATTGATTTTAAGCATTCTTGTTTAGAACCAATTTTAGTAAAATTACTTCAACACTTGGAGAAGAAGATTCTTGACTATAGTGGCTCCATGTATTTTTTATATGGTGGAGGATATGAAAACTCTTGGCAGGATGATTGGTCAAGTGAAGTAAAAGATTTAGCAGGAAAACTAAGATTAATGTTAATTAAATATCGCAATATTGGGCATGACTGGAAGTTTACAGAGAGGCAACGGTACTTAGTTCAACAGTATTACAATGCTAATAAATTACTTGTGGATTGCCTTAATAAAGCTTCGGGAAAAGTCCGATCGCACATCGAAGACACCCTACTCTTACCCATCGCTGAAATAGAAAAACGACCATTCAAAAATTAAATCGCCTTCTTATTTGCGCCCCTGCGTGAGGAAAAAATCAAACAAAGGCGGGTGCGGGGATTGAACCCGCTAATCCCACAATGGTGGAGACGTAACCGATAACCTTAATTCTTCGGCCCCGAAAGGCAAGTTGCGAACAAGGATAACCCGCCATGAAGTATGAAGGATAAAGGATGAAAAACTTTATCCTTCAGCAATATCTACAATTCACCCGTAGCCAGCATCTGGATGATCCGAGGTGTACCTGGGTCGAACCCTGCCAAATCCCAAGACAGCGAATCTTCAGGATCTACCAAAGTAATCTGGTAAGGTGTCAAGGTGACATACACCGCCTTGACGTTGGGATTTACCTTTTTGCGGTACTCCTTCAGCGCTTGACTTGAATGCTTATACCCAGCCCAGCTTTCCGAGTCAGTCCAAAAGCACACTACATCAGCTTTGAACTTATTCTTAATCATCCAGTCATAAGCTACAGATGCATCCGTTCCACCAAAGTTTTGATTGCTAGCTTTGCGAACCGCAGAACTAAAACTATCTTTGGCAGTGATACCCAATTCACGGAATTCCGTAGCAAAACCACGAATCATGTAGTTTTTCTCTGCTTTTGCTGTCACTAGTGCCATTGTGGTGGCAATTTCACAGCAAGTCAGTCCCATATCTGCAACCATGCTACCCATAGAACCAGAAACGTCTACGGCGTGCATGAAAACTTTACCTGTGGGTTGCACAACATCAAAAGACAGTTCAACCGCCTTTTCTAAAATGTCTACAATCCGAGGAACTGGGTTCCAAGTTTTCTTACTGCGTCCTAATGTTCCACCAGATTGATATGTTTTGAGTGCTTTCAAAACATCAATCGGATGGATGCGACCTTTACGCAGATGTTCTCTGCGATTAAGAACTGTTTCCACTTGCAGCAAATTTGCGCTTTCATCAGCTCGCAACACACCCAGTTCAGTTAAAGAACCCAAGTTACGCAGCATTGCACCTATTGGCATTTCCTGAAATAGTAGTTGCCAAGCAAGCTTATCCATTTTGCCCACAGGTGCAGCCATTTCGTGGGTTAAACGTCCTTGGGAAATAGCTTCATGGGTTTGGGTGGGATTCCGCTTGAGCCACTCATACCACCAAATCTGCGCCAACGCCTCTGAGGGAATGTCTGCTGGCAATTCTTCCCAGCCTCTAACTACCCATTCAAATAGTTGACGGTGATTTTCTGTAGGCGGTTTGACATGGAACAACCGCAATGCATCTCGGTGAGAAAAACCTTGACGCTGTTGATATTTCAACAGTTGATAAGCTAAACCCTTGACATCTTCCCTTGAAAGCCAAGTTTTACCAGCTTCTCGCACTACTTTGCCAAATCCCCGCAGAGATTTGGTGTAGTTCAGCCATTCATAGAAGTGGCTACCAGTGCGGACAATTTGCGGGAAAATTTCACCAAAAGCCTGTTTTGCTTCTGGTGCTTCACCCATCGATAGCAGCACCAAAGCTAAGAGAGGCGCACTGTTATTGATGGCGCGTCCATCGCTAGCATAGAGAATTTCTTCTGCGACACGGCCAGGATTTTCGGCAACAGCTTGTCTGACAACTGTCACAAAATCCTCAGTTAATTCCTGTTTACCAGCGTAGTAAGTGCTTTTTGCTGTGCCAACCAACAAACAACGGCGCAGCATTTTCCAAATACCAGCATCAAACATCCAGCCGCCGGAACGTCCCTGAACCATTTCTGCTTCTCGTCCGGGGATAGGTTGATTTTGGGGTGTAGTTGTTTTCTTTTTAGTAAAAAAATTGTAATTCATCGTTTCATCTCCCGGCCCTTGCGGGCAAAAATGAAAGGTGGCAGAGCAGGATTTGAACCTGCGACATCCGGCTTAAGAGGCGATAACCCTAATTCGTCGGCCTTTTCAGGCAAGATGTGAACAAGGATGTTTTTCGGCGCTCTACCAACTGAGCTATCTGCCACATAAAAATTTTGGATTTTGGATTTTGGATTTTAAATTTAATCCAAAATTTTTTGGTGTAGCGGAGCGGGATTTGAACCCGCGACCTCTCGAACCCGATTCGATAACCCTAATTCGTCGGCCTTTGCAGGCAAGGGGTGAACAAGGATGTTTAGCGCTCTACCAAACTGAGCTACCCGCCACATGAAAATTCAAAATTCAAAATTCAAAATTAAAATTTCAGGACTAGATTTGGTGTAGTGGAGCGGGAATCGAACCCGCGACCTCCCGCTTGGCAGGCGATAATCCTCAATTCGTCGGCCTTTACAGGCAAGGGGTGAATAAGGATATTTAGGCGCTCTATCCACTGAGCTACCCACCACATATAAATTAGCTGTAACGAAGTAGGATTTTTACCTACACCTCCAGAAGTTTGATCGGGGGTGTTTTAGTTATATGCGATAACCCTCGATACGTCGGCCCTTCCGGGCAAGGTGGGCGCTCTGCCATTTGAGCTATTCGCTACTGGTGAAAGCTAACTTCCTAGTGAAAGTTGACTTGTATTATTAATGTAGTATGCGTAATATCGATTGTCAAGGGTCTGACAAACCAATTTAGGATTATTGCTTTGGAAAGAATAGTCTGAGGAGTACAAGCAAGCCATTGCTCAGAATTTCGGGAGCAGATTATCCGAGATGTATGGCGATCGCTCTCATCACAACCCTCTTATTTTCTCTGGTAAAAAACTTTTGCGCGATCGCAGACCAATCTTATATGAGCAGAGGGTAATAAACCTATAACACCTACTGAGTAAAGATTTTGCTAGGGAATTTGCCGCAACTTTGCCAAAAGATACAAAAAAGTGTCTCAATTTTTGCCAATATAATAATATTATTTCCCAAAATTCACTTGGCAAAAATCGGCATGAGTGAGAAACCCATAGAAGGTAACGGCAAGGCTTTTCTCGTTCTACTTTTGCCCATCTCGTTTTTGATTATTTTCCTAGTTACCACTTGGAGAATTTTACTGGCGGTAATTGTGCTGGTAATTGGCTTCAAGCTTTGGCAGGAATATCAATGGCAACAGTGGACTGTGCGAGTTAACCCAATTTTTCATCAGTTGGTTCGCGAAAATCAGGGCAGACTGACACCAATGGACTTGGCAATCAAGGGCAATTTTCCTGGAACAACGGCAAAACGCTACTTGGATGGTAAAGCCTCGGAATTTGGTGCCAGTATAGTCAACTCTGAAGATGCAGGGCAGTCTTATTACTTTATAACTGCCAGCATTCTCGGCAATATTCTTGACAGTAGTGAGCCAGTTAAAGAACTTCCGGCTCAACCAGTTACTAAAACTGCGCGATCGCTATTAGCACCACCAACCCCACAGGAGGAAGAACCAGAAACCGAATCACTACCACAAGAAACACATGAGGAAGTTAAACGATCGCTGGAAAAACAGTTAGTTTTTGGCTCTCTGATTCAATCTGAACTGGCGAAACGGCTCAATGTGTATTCCAGCACAGTTTATAAACGGCGAAACGATCCAGAGTTTCCTGAGTGGAGTCGTAGCAAAGACCCTGATGGTATTGCCTGGTCATACTCGGAAAAAACTAAAGAGTTTTTCCCAGTGGAAGAAGGATAACAATTCAAAAATATTAATTACTTTTGATTTTTGAATTCTAAACCCACAGCATCATTGATGGAATTTAATCCGCTTTGTTCTAGCTTGGAAAGTAAACCAGCTAGAATTCGGCGTATCATCATTGGCCCTTCGTAAATCCAGCCTGTATAAACCTGAATCAAGCTAGCACCAGCAGTAATTTTTTCCCAAGCATCTTCAGCAGAAAAGATGCCACCAACCCCAATAATCGGGATTTGTCCTTGAGTTTGCTGCCAAATAAACCGAATTACCTCAGTGGAGCGATCGCGCAATGGTTCACCACTAATTCCGCCAGCTTCTTCCTGGGGTGATTTGCCCGTTTGGTCAATCACCTGGGTTTTTAGTCCATCACGGCGGATGGTGGTGTTAGTAGCGATAATTCCTGCCAGTTGGTAGGTTTTGGCAAGAGTTATAATGTCAGCGATCGCTTCCCATGATAAATCTGGGGCTATCTTGACAAAAATAGGTTTTTGTGCATTATTTTCTTGCTGTAATAAATCTAAGATGGCACTGAGCATAGAAGCATCTTGGAGCGATCGTAAACCTGGTGTATTGGGAGAAGATACATTAACAACAAAATAGTCTCCCAAATTCTTGAGTAAACGAAAACTATCGAGATAATCCTTTGCGGCTGCTTCTAGGGGAGTTACCTTAGATTTACCCAAATTTATCCCTATGGGTATTGATCGGGTTAACTGATGCTTTTCTTGTTCCAAACGTGCCGCCATTGCTGCTGCACCGCTGTTATTAAAGCCCATCCGATTGAGAGCAGCTTTATCCAACGGTAAGCGAAACAAACGGGGACGCGGATTTCCGGGCTGTGCGTGAAAAGTTACAGTTCCTAGTTCCGCAAAGCCAAAACCCAGATTAGACCAAATACCAGCAGCCACTCCATCCTTGTCGAAGCCAGCTGCTAATCCTACGGGATTTGGGAAGTTTAGCCCAAACAAATTTTGTTCTAGGCGGGAATCGTACAGACACAGGGATTTTTGTAGGCGGTGGTTTACCCAACTAGCAGGAGGGCTTATATTTCTTTGCGATAGCCAATTAAAACTACGAATCGTCTGCTGGTGTAACCACTCCGGGTCTGTTTTTATCACATTGAACAAAAGCGGACTAATTGCAAATTTATAAATATCCATTAGCTTTTATTTTCGGAGTTATTGCAGATCATTCCGCTTGGGATTGTCTAATTTTCTCGCGGACTAGCTGCTCAAATTGATCCATTGAAGCGATCTCAATTCCAGGTTCATCTTGTAGTCTGTCCATGTATGCTTGGAATGCAATCTGGTCTTGTGGATGTTTTTTCACGTAGTTTCTCAATTGCTCTCTGCTCATTGCGGCAAGATTTATATCGGTCATAAAAACCTCACTTTTCCGTTTGGGTAAATTAGCACTTCTATGTCATCGCCAGCTAAGATATAAATTTGGTTGGTTCTGTCATCTAGTCTGACTATATTAATTGGCTGAAGTACATTACTTAATCTGACGCAAACTAAGAAAAATTCAACGGTTTGTTTTGCTGTAGGTACTTGTGGGTACATAACCGCTTATTGAGCTGTTTAGGTTCAACATTAAACACTTGTGGCAATATTACTCAGGGTGCTTTTCTGGGCATCTTATATATTACAAGTTATGTTAACCAATAAATCAGATGGGGCAGCCACAAAAACCTATAGCCGCCGAACAGCAGATCCTCTCTTTGGGGCGCCTCCTCCAGAGCCTCAGAGAAGAAGATGATGTTGACGTTCTGATTGAAACTACTATTTCTTATCTCAAAGAAGAGTTTGACTACAAACTGATTTGGATTGCTCTTTACGATCGCCTGAATCACATATTATTCGGCAAAGGGGGCATCACACCCGATCGTGACACGAGCTTTTTACGCCAAAGGGTTGTTCTAAGTCCTGGAGATTTATTAGAGCAAGTAGTAATTGAACAGCATCCTTTAGGCATTGCTGATTTGCAAACTGAAATCCGCGCCGCCGAATGGCGAAAAATTGCCGAAAAATCCCACATCCAAGGAACGATTATTTTACCAATTCGCTCCAAAGACCGTTGCTTGGGCTTGCTGTTATTGGGTTCAGAACGCTGGGGCTACCTACTGACAGGAGAAACAAAAGCACGTTTGATGATGGTTTTAGGTGAACTAGGGGCAGTGCTTTATCAAAATGAGATGCATGAGCAGCAAAGGCAAACCAGGCGAACCGACGAGCCATTATTAGAACTGCTAGAAAATTTACGCACCCTCAGTAATCTGAATCAAAGGCTTGAAGTAGCGGTGCAAGCAACTCATAAATTTGTCTCCCCCAACCGGACAAATGTTTACTGGTTTGAGCGAGAAGGGCGCTACTTTTGGTGTCGAATGAGCAATCAGCTGGTCAAAATCGATCGCAATTCTAGCAGTCAGCAAGCAGCGGGAATGACTGTACAAGAGTTGAGCGATTTTTATTATGCTTTGGCAGTAAACCAAATAGTCTCGATTGGTGATGCCCGCAGTTCTTTAAATAGTCATTTTACAGCTAAATTGCTGCAACGCTTGAAGGTGCGATCACTCCTAGCAGCTCCGATTATCTGGCAAAAGAACTTAGTCGGTTTTCTGGCGGTGGAAAGCAATGAACCTCGCATCTGGACGGACACAGACAAAAATTTCGTCCAGGGTGTTGCTGGTTTAATCTCCCTAGTTACACCTACCGAAAGCATGGAAAGCACTATCAAACAGATTCAAGAGGATGCTCAACTAACTAGCCAAGTTGCCCAAGGTATCTATAGCGAACATGACCTTCAGACAACTTTACACAGTTGTGCTAAAAGAGTTTTAGCTCGATTAGGTGCTACCCGCTTTTTAGTGTTGCAGTATGACCCTGAGCAGAAGAATTATCAATTTACTTACCAAAGTCAGCCCCATAATCGCCGACCGTTGACATTTACCCTGCATAGTCTCAAAGAATTAGATGGGCAGCTTTTGGAAAGTTCAACTCAAGCGGTAGAAATTGAGAACTTAGATGAAGATTTACGCTTTTTTAACTGGCGACCCTCGTTGTTAGAGAATAATGTGCGATCGCTACTTGTTTGTAAATGCACTCACGAACATATACCAGCAGCACTTTTGGTGATTACTCATGAAAGCCATCGTTCTTGGACAACTCTAGAAAAAGAATTGCTGTGGGCTGTCAGCCAACAGATTGGTGTAATTGTTCGTCAGTGGCAATTACATAACCGCACTACCCAGCAGCAAAAAACTTCTCAGGCATTTGAGCAATGCTTACGCATCCTGACACAATCCCAGAACAGGATTGAGGTCGAAAAAAAGCATTTAGAACGTACAGCACTCGAACAAATAGCATCAATTTTGGGTTGTCCCCTAGCGCTAATGCTATCCTGGGCACCTGGTGAAAGTTGGGCAGAAATTATCCCTGGAGTGATTGACAATAGCCAATTTGGGATTTTTTCTGATGCATCTATTTCTATCCAGGCTGAAGCCTTAATTCAGTGGGCACTTGCTACAGAGACTTACCTGACTTTGAAGGTGGATAATTTACCTCCAGAAACCCGGAAATGGTTGAATGTTCCAGACAAAAGTCAAATTTTGGTAATGGCATTACGTACAACTGCTGATTATGAAACCACTGGTGTAGTGTTGCTTGTAGACTATCAAGACCGTCGCTGGTCAGAACAAAACCTGAGTGCAACAGCAACTCTGATTTCTCAATTAGCCTGGTGGCGTCGTGAAAAGCAAATTACCCGACTTTTAAAATCCACAACCGAAGAATTACGACAACTCAACTGGTATAAACATCGCCGTTTAGAGGAAATTCAAAGAATAACGGCGCACTCCCTTAAACAAATACACGATTTGGGCATTCCTGCTAATGAATTGACTCAGATGCGCTACCAACTATTGCTGCGGCAGTTAGACCATACAGCCACCTCCATGAGTGGAATGCTAAAACTTGAGAACTGGCAGCTACATATTAGTTGGGAAACTATGTCCATAGCCAGTTTACTAAAGCGATCGCTCGAACGGATTGAAAATTTACTCAAACAACAAAAGCTGTGGATTGGTGTACATGGTTTGGGACAACCAATTGACGAGCAAGAAGCGCCCAAGAATTCTTCATTAGTTAGAAGCGTTCCTACCTCCAGCGCTCAATCTGCAATGGCGATCACTGGTGATATTGTCAAAATTGAATTAGTTATCCATGAATTATTGGTTACTGCCTGTAACCGTTCTCAAACCGGCAGCAGAATTGATATTTGGTGTCGCCGTTTAGATGCGTCAAAACCTTCAGATACAAAGCATTCTTCTACAAGTGGAGGGGCTGAACATCAGACATCGCTAGAATTATCGATCACATATAACGGTGCGATCGAACCACAGCTACTCACAGAACTACATGATAATACACCTAAAGATGTGCTTGCTCCTTCCAACCTCGACCAACCACCAGCTTTACATCTGGCGATCTGCCAAAACCTCATGCAAGAACTAGGAGGAGAGTTGAATTTCTATCAGTTACCAGATAATCGGGTAGTCAGTCGCTTGTTGTTGCCGTTAGCTGCTCATGATTCTTAGTGCTGCTTTGGGTGAAATCGTGGCAAATTAAGGGTTGAAATTTAAACGCAGATGCGCTTCATCTTCCCGCACGGAAGGTTAGCACAACTGTGCTACTGTGGCTAATTATTTTTTTGTACCTTACTTACTTATACGGCAATACGCTTGGGTTAAGGGTTATTGGTGTAGCTAATTGGTCTTTAAAGACGCAATAAATTGCGTCTCTACATCAGGGTTTTGTTACTCATTCTGAACTGTATTGACTGACATGGGAACTTCTATCACTATAAGCGTTAACAATTTATCTTTGTAACTGTCAAGGCTAATTAAACGGAAATATAAAATTATCTTGGCAATTATCTCAACTATGTTGGATATATTTACTGATTCAATAAATAGCTAAAGTTGTAACTTTTGATAATTTTAATATTTACAGAAAAACGTGACATTTTTTATAATAGTAGTTAACATGTAACTTGATAAAAGGCTGATCAATACCATTTATTTTTTAAATAAAAAAATAATTAGTCAGCCAAAGCTCATCGAAATTTTCTGTGAAGTTCATACGCAAAGATGATGATAAAGTAAATAATTAGCAATTTTCTTTTCTTTAGTGCTTTTCCAATATTTAAATATTGGTTTAGTTTCGCCATATTATCTAAAAATTTTTATAAATAATTAAATTAATATCTATTTTTAAATAAAATATCATATTTACGTATTTAATCAAATATTTATATCAATTTTGGGTATAGCAATAGCAGAAAAAGTCTACTTTTATTAGTTAATAAGATGAAATCAGTGCATCAAATTATAACTGTAATTTTATGGAATCTAAGTTTACTGCAAAGAGGAACATCTGGATACTACGACAAGATATTTAAAAGCATCAAGATGATTAAATCTCAACTCTTAAACTACCGCTTTGAGGAAGACCAATATAAAATTTATATGCCTGGAGGAATCTATCAATGAGTTTTAGATACTTCAAGCATTGGTTGAGATTTAGTTCAATCCGAAGCATTATTTTTTTGGCTCTAATATCAATTACTAACTTTTGTAGTGCATCTGCTCAGACTATTCCTAAAGGAGGAATTGACTGGATTTTAGTAGTAGATACTTCTGCTTCCATGCGTGGTTTAGGTGGAACAAAAAACATTTTTGAACCAGTCAAAAATTCTATTACTGAATTTGTTAACACGGCCAGATTAGGGGATACCGTTACTATTTATAGTTTCGATCAAGATGTCACCCTCAACGCCAATGATATCACTATTAACAGTAATCCAGACAGAGGCAAACTCAAGCAAATAATTAGCTCACTTCAAGCTGAGGGTATGCGTACTCATACAGGTAAGGCTGTGCAAAAGGCTTTGCAACATTCTGCCCTGTTAAATAAACGTGCTGATGCTCTTGGTCGTACTGTTAGTATCGTATTTCTGACAGACGGATTAGAAGATGTACGTGGTATTCCTAATCCTGTTTCTATTCCTGGTAATACCCAATTTCTACGTGAGCAACAATGCAAACCCTATATATTTTTTGTGTCTTTAGGATTAAAAGAACACGAAAAGCAGCTGAATGACTTTGCTAGCAATCCAGCGCTTTGCGGTAAGGGGCAGGTATTGCGAGATCCTGGAGGAGTTCAGCTCAACCAACTGGCTCAAAATATCAGACCAGTACTGATTACACCCAAACTTGATGTTAATTTACCCACTGCCCATTTGCCACCAGTATTACCGGGAACAACTACTGAACCGCTCAATGTTAATACTATCAGTAATGTCAATACTAAGGTCAGTTTGCAACTGGAAGACCCTAATCAAAGTGGTATTCGCTTAATTCCAGGCGATCGCACCATCGACTTAGTTGCTAATCAAGCAACAGCCATTCCTGTGCGTTTACAGATACCACCAGAGGCAAAGGGGGGCACTAATAACTTGCGCTTGGTGTTGATCAGCGCAGATCAAGCGATGTCTGGCGACAAGCCGCAAGGCGTCTACGCACCAATAAAAATTGACCTCCCTGTAACCATTCAGTCACAACTACAAATACAACCGACAAAGATAGATTTTGGCTCAATAGAAGCAGGCAAAACCACTCAAACCCAAATTTTTGTAGCTCGCACTAATATATCTGGAATCGCTAGCTTACAACTGCAAGGCAATTTCAAAGACGTTTCTATGGCAGAACCTTCAGCAGCCATATCCTTACAACCAGGAGAAACTAAAATTCCTGTGCAGTTGCACGTTACTGATAGCAGTTTTGCAGGCGATCGCACTTTCACCTTAGTCCTAACCCCAGATAACTCAATTGCTAATCCTGTCAGTGCGGAAGCTCATCTGTATATTTTGATGCCACTATGGCGAAAAATAGTTATTTGGTTGCTCTTACTGCTGTTGGTGTTGTTAATTGCTCTGATAGTAGTTTGTTTGATTCAACGCAAAACCCCCTTGGAATTAGTAGAAGATTTCCGCAACCGTAAACGCTTAGAAGGAGCATTGGTAGTGCTGGAACCACTGCCACAATCATCGGAAGACGAAGAGATTAGTCTCACTCACCTACAAAAGGGTAGAGTATACCTGAGTGATTTGATACCAGCTATCGCTGCAACAAATTCTGATGCCGAGTTAGTCACAGTTTGGCGGTTAGGCAAAAAGAATATAGATTTGCGGTGTTTGAAAGGTGTAATTTTTGTCAATACTAAAAACATAAATACAGATGAACTCTTCAACGAGGACATCATCCAGATTGGCAACGTTAAGTTGCAATTCAACTGGATTGAACACCAAAGACCCTCTGAGCCAGGCAGTGGGCAGACAAACTTTTGAATAATATCACAGGAAAGTGAATGTTAAGTCCCACGGTTGTGCGTCCCACGGTTGTTTTTCGTCCTACCGTTGTTATCGGGCTAGGAGGAACGGGTTATGAAGTTGTACTCAAACTTAAAAAGCGATTTATAGATGTTTACGGCTCAGTTCCAGAAGTTATTCGTTTTATTTCAATTGATACTACTGAAAATATCCAAGAACGAGAAAAATCACCTGATGGCACCAAGGTTGTCTTAGAGCCTAATGAACTTTATGCAATTTCTGTCGCAAATCCCCTACCGCTAACACGTAACGACCACATCGCTGAATGGTGGCCTAGAGATATTTCCGCAGCTAGCTTGATCAGTGGTGCCGGACAGATTCGGGCACGGGGACGGCTCGCCTTGTTTGCGAAAGTAGGCGATATTGACGCTTTAATCGCTCAAGCAATCAATGCTGTCCGCGAAATTCGCACTAGTAAACAAGCATTTTCAGATAACTTTCAAGTTTCCAGTCGGGATGGTGTCGAAGTTTTTATTGTTGGCAGTTTGGCTGGTGGAACGGGCAGTGGCACATTCTTAGATACAGCTTTTTTAACACGGGGACATCTGAATAATTTTTCTAATATTACGGGGGTATTTGTTTTACCCAGAGTGTTTGCCAATATTCCCCAAACTCACCTGGTGAAGTCTAATGCCTATGGCGCTCTCAAGGAAATCGAACACTTTTGGGGATTGTCACCATCTAATAGTATTGAGATTGATTATGGGATCACAAAAGTCAAAGCCGATCGCCCTCCCTTTGATGCTGTATTTTTAATTGACGGGGTTAACAAAAATGGAACTGTAGTTGGTCGTCCTGACGATTTGCAAAATTTAGTTGCAGATGGCTTGTACATCCAGATTGGTTCTCAAATCGGTCTAGACGCTGCTAACGTTGCTGATAATATTCGCGCTTATCTGGCAACTGGTGAAAAAGTTCGAGGACGCAATATAAATTACTGTAGTTTTGGGTTTGCTACCCTGACTCTGCCAGTACAGCAATATGAGCGGATGAAATTAGAGGATGCTCAAAGCTTGCTGAAGAATGAGTTGATGGCATCTACCCCAACACTTGATCTAGAAAGTGACATCACCCGGTTTTTGGAAGATTGCAAATTAGCAGAAGCGACTACTGTCCTAAATGCATTGACTGAAAGCGATCGCGGCGGACAGATGAAACCCGAATTTAGAATTGGCGAAATCCGTCAGGATCGCACAGCTTTGCCGACAATAAAAGAACTTTACAAACGGCAGTTAGATCAATTTGAACAACGGACAGCTCAAGAACTGGGATTGAGTTTTTATCGCTTAGAGCAGACTACATCTGCTGCGATCGCAACTTTCTGGGAACGCAGTCTTAATCGTCCCAATGGACTAGCTTATGTTTTGGAATTTTTGAGTAACCTTTCCCAAAAATTAGACGAACTACAACAAGGTGTCCAGCGTAAGTCGCAAGAGGCGCAATCCAGTTTCAATGCTTTGAAATTAGAACCACAAGAAGAAAAGATTAAAGAAGTTGCAGAAACTTGGTTCCCAAATAAAAACACGATCCAAGCAGCTTGTCAGAGATACAAAGAACGGGCTGACCAAAAGTGGAAGACTTATTTACATTGGAAACGGTGTGATAAAGCGGCTGAACTCTATGGTGTACTGCGGGCTAAGGTAGAGCAAATCCAGGAAAAGTGTCAGCGTCTACACAGCAACTTAGATAAAGTTTATCGAGATATAGAACAGAGTTATCACGAGGTCAATCGTCAAGGAAGTAACGATAATCCTTTTATTCACACCATTGGGCGCATCAATCTGCAATCGAAACGCCCCAAAGTTACTGGCGAAGATTTTATCCGTTGGCATCGAGAACAGTCTCAAACTTTAACGAATTGATCTGAGAAAAAAGCTGAAGATGTCAAAAACGAAATTCTGAAATTTGTGGATGAAGCTTACTATCCTCTCACCAGTATGACTGTTGAGCAGGTTTTAGCAGATAGTAATCCCGAAGATGCGGGGCAAGATTTGCAACAACTTGGCAAACTTGCAGTTCCTCTTTGGCAGTATGAAGTATCGGAAATTCCTATTCAACAGCAGCACTTAATCACAGAATTTTATTACTACGGAGTAGAGAGCAACAACACAATTTTTAGCGATCCACCTCTTTCTAATCGCTTGCCTAAAGGAAATAATAATCCTTCTTTCGTACCGACAGGCGAACCCCATAAGGTGATGCTGTTTCGGGTGGAAGTCGGTGTTCCCTTATTTGCGTTCAACGGAATGAGGGATCTGGAGTCAGCTTATCTAGATCCGAATAAAGTCTTCAAACACTTACATCGCAATTGGACAAACTTAGCCAATTTAATTCCTCCAGAAGACGACGGTGGGGCGTTGCGTTGGTTTGCCTTAGCGCTGGCACCCGATCCTTATAAATTGGTTGTCAATCAGAGTAAAAAATATTTTGTTTCTACAGAACAAGCGAAAAGATTAGAGGGCGGAGTTTTGCCTTTGGGAGGCGATCGCAAGTCAGCATTTAAAGCTTTCAAAAGTAATTTACCTCTAGTCAAGGAAATTGCTCACAAAGTTGAGCGTATTACCCACGAAGACCAAGACAAAGCCAAATTTACTTTGCAAAACTACATCAATCACCTCAATCAGGTTTTAAAGGGAGGCAAGGTTGATGCCCAGATTCAAGAACAGGTAGAAATGGAAATCCAGGAAATTGAAGCTTACCTGGAAGATTTAGATGTGATTATTTAGCCCCATAGTTTGCACTCTGAGAGTGTCCCCATGCCAAAACCAACTATTTTACTTGCACTCGATCCTCACAGTGCCGCTTTTTGTGCAGCCATTAAACGGCAACTGCAAGAATTACCAGCCGATCAAACCTGTTTAATTCAAACTTATACCTTAACTTGGGATGGTCAAACTTTTGGCTTTAGTGGCGAGTTAGATCGGTTTGCTGACACGAGTTTTGATCTGGCTCAAACTCATAGTAAACAAGCTTATGTCTCCAAAATTCGTACCCAGTTCAGCGAAGGAACTGGCGAACTGCAAACTGCACTGATCGAATTGTTGAAAACGGCTAGTCAATCAAAAGAAGCGATTGCAGCGAAACGCCAAGGAGTGGAAATCAGCAGCAGCCATCGAGTATATCTCATGCTGTCAGTCAGCAATCAATTTGCTAGGGGAGTAGTCTTTGACATAGTACGCTTAATTCGTTGGCTATTTTCTAAGTACTTTACAGATATTCCTTACAGCTTAGAAGCTTTATTGCTACTGCCAGGGTTATTTACCCAAGCCACAACTGCTGATTACGGTGCTGCTTACACGCTCCTGAAAGAGTTAGATTACAAAATGACCAGTGGCGTTGTGATTACAGGTACTCAAAAAGTACCACCTTTTGATAACTGCTGGCTGATGGACGAACGAATTGGGGGACTGAGGGATAATTTACCTAGCTATGCTGATGCTTTGGCAGGCTTTCTCACCGTGGAACCGGAAACCAACGGCTTATTGATTGGCGCACAAAAAGTGCGGGGGAAAATACCCGCTTACAGTTCATTTGGTTATGGAGAATTGTTTTTCGCAGGAGAAACAACTATTAATCGTTTGAGTGCTGCCTTAGCTGCCGATACTATTATGGAGCAGTTTTTACCGAAGGCAGAATTTACTCCAGAGGCAATTCGCAAATGCCTGTTAGATGCCAAAGGATTTATACTCAGCGAAGATTTCAGTAATGCTTTTCTCGGATTAGAACGAGACAACGGCAAACCAGTTTGGCAAGATTTTAATCCGCGCCTTGAGATGCGTGCTGGCCAGGCTCAGGAATATGGGATGGAATTGCAGCGCGCTTATCGGCAATTTGAAAATAAAGAGCTACTTTCCTATAAGCGCACGCTGGAAAATTGTTGCAAACAATTACAGGCAACACTAACCGCCTTCTTAGACCGCACCATTAATCGCTATGCTGATGCTACACCTAGAGGCTTGCATGAAGCAGCTAGGCTATTAAACATATTGACCTTTTTGTATTTGGAACTGCAAACGGATGCCATAGGCGATCAATCCCAGAATCTTGTTACAGAACTGCGTGCGGCTGAAGCATTTCTCGACTCAAGATTGCAGGTAAGAATTGATAAAGAAGCCACTCAAAAGCTACTCAACCAAGTTGTGTCCTTAAAATTGCGGCAGCAACAATTACAAGATATTTTAGCTGAAAGAAAGTCTGAAGAACAACTGCAAGAGCTACAAACAACTCAGAAACAGTTAGAAACGGCAATTGCTGAGTATCGCCAAGCGTTAAATGCAGAAATCGAACAAGCTCGACAAATTCGTTTTATAGCGCTCGATCGCGCTCGTGAACAAGCCGAAGCTGCGATCGTTGTCGCTCAGAACCACTTAACGGCCATTGAAAATCAACTTGAAACAGCTACAGATAACTTAGATGAACTGCTAACTGAAGAAAACCGTTTTCGTTCACAGTATCTGATCGTTTATCCTACCTTGGTTACTGGTGCTTTATTCGCCTTGCTGGTTCTGACCGGAATTTTCAGTCAATCAACACTATGGCTGTTATTACAAAAGTTTTGGGCTAACTTAGTTACTTATCTGCTTTGGACTGCGGTAACAATTTTGACTTACTTAGGTATAGTTTGGCTCAAGTACAGCACTAATATTCGCGATCGCATTCAGAAGGTTCAGAAACAAATTAAACGCCTAGAAAGCACTGTTAAAGCAACCGCTGTCGAATTGCGTCGCAGCTATAATGAACAATTAAAGTTAGAGTACGATTTATACGCCCAAAATCTCCGTGTCGAGGCGTTAAATTATTTGATTAAAACAGCTAAACAAAGAACTGAAACCTTACGTCAAACTCTGGCCGATTTCTCTGAGATATACAATAATTTGGTTGCTCAACGCGATCAAGCTACCACGAAGTTCTCCGAAATTCGGCTGACAGTTCTGACTGATGCAGATATTGATGCTTATTACCAAAGTTTCCTTTCCACATTACCAACAGAAAAGTTTACTCAGGAACAGGTTAGCCGTTCTCAGTCGTGGAAAATTTCTGCTGAAGAATTTCAGAATCAACTTATGCCCTTTGCTCGTAAGCAATTCGAGCAATTGGGTAACTTGTCTATTGGCGAAGTATTAAAGCAATCAGATTTAATTGCCGTCAATACAGCTACTCTGCGTTTGAATCAACTTTATGATAGCGCTAATTTATTGCTGCGAATTCAAGATATTGACACTAACTTAAACCCAACTTCTCAACGGGAGATTACTCTCTGGGTGGGAGCAAAAGATAAAGAACAAGTTTTTGCGTTTTACAGTCGCTTTAGTCGTAGCTTAACCGCCTTGGTAGCTGAAGATGAGCAACGGTTGTGTATTTTGACCCGTTCCTTGGGCTTTCCGGCTTATTTTCTCAGTCAAATTGAGTATTATCGAGACTGCTATGAACGTACTCAGAGCGAACAAATCGAGCTAGACGAAAACATTCCCGATTTAATCCCAGAGGAAATTGGTTCTGGTAGGGAATTAAAGCTAGCTTATCAAACTCTGCTGTTAGCGATCGCTCTTGGGCTACTATCCCAGCATTCTCAAGGTGATTATCAATTCAAGGGTCTGTCAATTGGTAAAGACCGAGAACAAATTGCCTTAGCTTTAGCAACTGAGTTTACCCTTCAGGAACTCTATGGAGACTTAGAAGAACGTATCGAAACACTTGAACGTGATTTTATCTTCCATAAATTACAGGAATTCGGAACATCTGCCTCAGATTTAAATCCTTACGAACGTAAGCTTTTGGATCATCTACTCTCAGACTATAACCCTCTGAATTAGGCATTCAATCACCTTTTTGACTTCTCTGGAAATTTAATATAGACCTAACCCAACCCCTAAAAGGCTTCCAGGAAAAAAATATCCCATCCCTGCGGGACGCTCCGCGAACGTAGGGGCACAGGACCTTGCATTGGTGTCAACTTAAGCTGAAAGCTATATTGGGTAGGTGTTTTACACATCACCTCACGCCCTCATCCCCTAACCCCTTCTCCCTTGGGAGAAGGGGAATTGAATCTCAAGCTCCCCTCTCACGGATGGGAGAGGGGCTGGGGGTGAGGGCAAAACGTTTTTTAAGTTGACACCAATGAATACCTTGTGCCTCCAGTCAGATATAGAGTCATAGACTCAATGAATGCATTCCCAGTTTCAGACTGGGAACGAGAAAAGTCTTATTCAAGCTAGGTTTTTAGGACTTGTGTGTACACCGTAGCTTTTTAAGAGGCACTAAGGGTGATCTTTAGACTATGCACCTTAACCGAACCGTATTGCTACCAATTCTGACTTCGACAATTGGTACAGGCGATCGTTGCTTGATTTTACAGTGATTTCCTTGCTCATCAAAGGATGCTTTGGCAACAACATCACTTATGTCAACTCCTCACTACTTGAATCCTTACGTAAATACCAATAAAAAAACTCTCCGTTTCACTCAAACTTTACAAGAAATAAATCGATCACGGTTAGTATAAGTATGTAACCAATTATCGACCGTCCCGGATTTATGACTAAATTACTGATGCGGTTATTACTGAATTGACGGTACAAAAACGGTAATAAAAGTTTGTTCTTAGAATAGAAGATTTCTTCTGCATAAGACAAAAATGGCTTGAGAATTTCCCAAGTTGTCCATCATGCTTGCCTATAATTTACTCCTGCTCATTAGCAAGGGGTCAGTAAGCATGAAAAATTTACACTCCTAACATTATAAAAGTAAAAATGAGTAATTGTATGAAAAAATACATCAAATTTGTAAAGCGTTTTTTGACACTAGCTACTCCAGCGATCGCTACTTCGATATTGGCAACCTTACCGAGCCAAGCTGCTACCATTGCATATTCTGAGTCAAAATTCAACATCAACAACTTTAGTAGCAGCCCTTTAGATGTTAGGACTTTGACTGATACTGTGACTAAAACAATTAGCACAGGTGGTCAAGTAACTGCTGATGCTAACGCTGAGGCTAAGTTTAATATCGATGCAAACAACTCTGCCTCTAATTTGTCCTTCAGCCAAGCTCAAGGTCATGGTGATGGCTATACAGGGTCGGCGGAAAGCTTCGCTGCGATTATCGGTTATGATTTTATAGTAGACAAAGAGTTTTCTTTTGATTTCAGTGGCTTATTTAACCTTAAAACATCCATTGATGATGCATTGACTGAACGTGCAAATGCTGGTGGAGAGTTCTTATATGAGTTATACGACAGCGAGACTCGTGAGCTTTTGGACTCTTTCAAGATTTCTGGAAATTTATCAACTATAGGTAACAATGATGCTTTTGTATTTGAACCGAGTAGTAGCATAACTTTTGATTCAAGTCAGACTTCTATTGATAAATCTTTTGGCGGAATACAGGAATATGCTTTGACTAGCTTTAAGGGTAAATATTCCCGTACTTTCGATAAGTCAACTCGTTTAACTTTAATAGAATCTAAAAGTAATCAGGTGAGCGTCTATACTGTCCCAGAACCCTCAACAATTCTAGGTTCGCTGTTTAGTTGCACTATGTTTGGTGCTCTCTCGATACGCAAGCGTAAAAGAGCTTCTTCGGCTGCGTTGTTGGTTAATAAGGATTTAAGGTCTGTTTAGTATGTTTGCACTAAGAGAAGTTCAGGTCATGGATAGCAAAAGCAAAGTCACATTAATCCATAGTAAAAGCGAACTGGCTAAAAGAGACTGATAAGCCAGACCAAAACGGTAATAGTTATTCGGGGTTGCTATTAATGCCCTGCTCTATACCAAAAGGTAGCAAACTTCTGTAAGATCAGCAAAACCGTTAGGAAACTGAGACAGAGGATATATCGAACTGCGCTCCGTCCCTACTCTATTCTTTCTACTTTTGGCTAATGTCGCTCTGCACGGTCTAGAAACCTTAATATAGCGGTTCCCATTCAGATGCGGTACACAACTTTATATCACAAGGTGTAGGGGCATGGCAAGCCATGCCACTACGGGTGTAACTCACATAAACGAGAACCGCTATAAAAAGCGTCTTCCTTGAAAAAATAAAAAATTAAGGGGAAATGGCATTTATGGAAACTTTAAGTCATTAGGTATGCAAATAATTTTGTGATTTTGCACCCTGACATACAAGTATAAAAGAAATGCAAATAAATAGCTATAAAAATGAATGGTTTTAAACCCGGAGTACCCCTTTTACAGTTGTCATAAAACCAAGAGATAAAAGACCATGCTTGTACTCCACTGGTAAGTATTGCCATTGAGTTAAGTTCATTAGCAAAAAGAAAGTTAGCTGCAAATACAGCACAATCAATTCAATAATTTCTGCAAATCATTTTTAACATTCATCCATAGCCAAATACAGCTATTTTGAATGAATTTTTACAGTTAGAGTTGCATTATCTACTGCTATTATCTGGGCTGACTTTTCATAAGCTTTGAACTCAAAAACAAGCATAGTCATTGAGCAACGCCCAAGTGTCGCTTTTACCTACTATCTTATACTGCTATAGGTGGTATGAGATAGAGGTATAGAAATATTCTTAACAAGCTTTTATGGGCGATGTCCATAAAAGCTTCCTACAATTTGGTTATGCCGACTTTAGGAAACTGTTGCCGATGTATTGGTAGATACAATAGCCTTATCACCATCAGTAATAGCGCCAGCAAGAGCGCCAGCAAGAGCGCCAGCAACAGTACCTTCAATAGTGTATTTGCCTACTTTATAACTGCTCTTGTTAGCAGTAGAATAACTACGTGCGTAAACAGATGCAACTCCCCCTTGTACTTGACTAAGATCGGAAACTTCATCTTCACAAAAACTGAGATCGTAAATTCTTAATCGTTCCATAAAAAAGCTCCCTTTGAAAAACGAATGTATTGCTGAAAGTTTTTGAGAACTTTCAGCAATTTTTCTATCTAAAATGCACTGTAGTACACTGTCGGACTAAGGCATATTTAGCCGGCAGCAGAACTAGATGAACCGGTACTAGCAGATAGGCTGTATTTCTTGGAGACAGCAACGGTGCTAGTGGCAATGCTGGTGATAGCGATGTTTTTACCAAAAGCGAATGCTTTTGAATTAGCATCTGCAAAAGCTATTCCACCTTGAACATTCTCATTTTCAAGAACGGTTTCTACATGAGAGAGATCGTTAATAATCATGATTTTACTTTCCTAAGAATTAGTAAGGTCAACTTGTTTGTGGTCGTGCCACTACAACTTGTTTTTTAGTGGCATACAAAGAAGAATAGCACTATTAGAATTCAATTAATAGTAGTTTTACTTAAATTTTATTTTAAAAAAGAAAAAACCTTCTACTATCAAGTTACTTACATTATCTAGGATTTAAAGATTGTTTGAAAAGTATTTTGCTATGTATTATCAAGCTACTTACGGCATTTAGTATTTAGAGGTTGTTTGAAAAGTGTTTCGAGATGAGTTTAGGCACTTTTAATCCCCC
Source organism: Nostoc sp. (assembly GCF_036918245.1). Classification (GTDB taxonomy): domain Bacteria; phylum Cyanobacteriota; class Cyanobacteriia; order Cyanobacteriales; family Nostocaceae; genus Nostoc. The sequence continues at coordinate 40,407 of NZ_JBALEF010000089.1, read as the reverse complement.
TAACCTCCAGGGCTGTTTCATTCGTTCTATTAAGGATATTGTCAACAACATAGGCAATAAATTTGGGGAAGTTAGTAATCGAAAAATTACTATCTCAAAGAGTCAATTTCAGTGCGTTAGTGAAGCTTTGCCGGAGGCATCACCATTTTCTTGTGCAATCAGATTTTTTATTCACCTGATTTTTTTGCTTAAAACGCTTGTAAATCAGCACCTTTTAGGCAATGAAACACCCCTGACAAGGGCAAGGCTGTTTCATGTCCTTGATTGGTATCAGTCAACTTAAGCTAAAACTCCTTTAAAATCTCGTTTCCAATCAGAGGCTGGAAATGCTGCCTCCCATTAGGCATTCTCAGTCTCCGACAGGCAATGAGATAATCTGCTAAAAGCTTTAACCTTAAGTTGACACCAATGCAAGTCCTTGCGCCCCTACAAATCTAGAAATAATTCGGGATAATTTATTTTTTGCAAGTCCCTAAAAGAGAAGGATAGTAAGATTCAAAGCCTCTCTGGTATTAGGAAAGATGTTGCAAATAGGTCTAAGGATAGATTGACAATATATTTGTTCGTTGAATGTATCCTGCCTTCATAGCAAACTGGTTATAATTATCTTCCATCTGCTTCGGAAATGAAATTCTCATTTACACAGTATTTATATGGGACGTGTTCGTTCTAAATCTGACTTACCTACAAAAATCTGTCCGGTATGTCAACGTCCTTTCACATGGCGTAAAAAGTGGCAAGATTGCTGGGACGATGTGAAATATTGCTCAGAACGTTGTCGTCGTCGCCGTTCTGAAGCTCAAAATGAAGCCAACCGCAATACAGACGCAAATAGCGCAAGAGATTAATGGAGTTACAGGTGCAACCTAAATTAATTATTCATGGAGGGGCTGGTAGTTCTCTCCACGGTAAAGGCGGATTAGAGGCGGTGCGCCGATCGCTCTATACAGTAATAGAAGAAGTTTATTCTCTGCTATTGTCAGGAGCAACTGCCTCTGAGGCGGTGGTGCAGGGTTGCCAAATGCTCGAAGACAACCCCCGCTTTAATGCTGGGACTGGTTCAGTATTGCAATCTGATGGACAAATTCGTATGAGTGCTTCCCTGATGGATGGTGCATCAGGGCGCTTTAGTGGTGTGATTAATATCTCGCGGGTGAAAAATCCCATTGATTTAGCGCAATTTTTACAAAGCTCGCCAGACCGAGTGCTATCAGATTTCGGTTCCGCTGAGTTGGCGCGGGAAATGCAAATTCCCAGCTATAACGCTTTAACTGATTTGCGGTTACAAGAGTGGATACAAGAGCGCCAGGATAATTTTAAAAGCACAATGGCTGGCGTGGTAGCAGAACCAGAACTGTTAGAAATCAGCAATGCCGGACGTGGCACCATCGGTATAGTAGCTTTAGATGTATCTGGTAAGTTAGCTGCTGGCACTTCTACTGGTGGTAAGGGATTTGAGCGGATTGGCAGGGTAAGTGATTCGGCGATGCCAGCAGGTAATTATGCTACTAGTAATGCTGGTGTTAGCTGTACTGGCATTGGTGAAGATATCATCGATGAGTGTTTAGCTGCGCGGATTGTAGTGCGTGTCACTGATGGGATGTCACTGAAGGAGGCCATGCACCGATCCTTTGGGGAAGCGCATCAGAACAAACGCGATTTAGGAGCGATCGCCTTAGATGCTAGTGGAGCGATCGCTTGGGGAAAAACTAGTGAAATCTTACTCGCCGCCTACCACGACGGCGAAAAAATTGGTGATACTTTGGAATGGAATGATAGTGAATTGATTGGCTATTGTTGAATCAGTTTCAGTGCTTCGGCTAAAGTTTCTTGCTGGTCAACCATTGCAGCTAATTCTTCGGCTTCATAACGCCCTTCAAAAGCTTCTAGCGCCGCTCTTTTCAGTGCCACTTGATATCCTTGTTCCAGAATATCCATTAATTCTGCCTGATTCAAGTAAAAACCACCGGATTTGCGGCGCTTGTTTATTTTGTTGATTTCACGCACCGTATTTTCTATAGAAACATCCCAAGAGCGAGTCGAACGTTTTTCGGCCTTTTGTTTAATTAAATGGATGAGCAGAATTACACCATAACTATCAATTTTATTGATTTTGTCACTGAGGCTCATTTCTTCTAACTCATCCACCAACAGCAGCGCCTCATGGATTTTGCCTTGTTCTAGAAATTGCCTAAGTTCTAGCAGTTCTTCCATGTTATATGTTGAGATTTTGGCTTTACTACTAATCTAGCTAGATTAGACAACTCGCAAAAATCTTGGTTTCTGCTCTCAAACCACAAATCAACCGCGATTAACACCGATGAATTATTTATGTTGATCTGTGGTTTTATTGTCAACACTTTTCCTGCGCCAAGCTGGTTTCACCACCTGACGACTACGGGCAATCACTAGAGACTCATCAGGCACATCTTCTGTCACAGTAGAACCAGCTGCGATATAGACATCATCTCCCAAAGTGAGTGGAGCCACTAAAACGCTATTGGCGCCAGTTTTTGTCCGATCGCCTATTTTGGTGCGATGTTTCTTCACGCCGTCATAGTTGGCAGTAATTGTACCAGCACCAATATTCACCTGATTGCCGACAACAGTATCGCCTATATATGACAAATGTGCTGCATTGGTGCGATCGCCTAATTGCGTATTTTTCAATTCCACAAAATTTCCTACACGGCAACCAGCACCCACCTGTACCTGACCGCGCAAATGAGTATAAGGGCCAATTCGGCTTCCGGCCTGCACGGTGCTATTTATGACTACTGAATATTGCACTGTGACATTTTCACTTAACTGACTATTTTCAATTAAACTCCCCGGCCCAATGTGACTTCCTGTTTGGATCGCCGTATTTCCCCGCAGATGAGTTTGGGGTTCAATAATTACATCCGGCTGCAATTCCACTGTTTCATCAATGGTGATGCTTGTGGGGTCGATGAGGGTGACACCCGCCAGCATCCATTTTTCCTTGACTCGTTTTTGCAAAATTTCGGATGCTGTTGCTAGTTGCAAGCGATCGTTGATGCCGAGAATTTCTTGGTAATCTTCCACATCCACTGCCATTACTTGTCCCACCTGAGTCACGGCATCGGTAAGATAGTATTCTTTTTGGGCATTGTTTGCCTTAAGGTGGGGAAGCACCTTTGCCAAATCTGGCCAGCAAAAGCAGTAAACTCCAGCGTTAATCCGCTGATTCTGTCTTTGAGTAGCCGTACAATCCTTGTGTTCGACCATTTGCTGCACAATATTTTCATCGTTACAAAAAACGCGCCCGTAGCCTGTGGGGTCGGGTAAGTGGGAGGTGAGAATAGTGGCAGCGTTTTGATTTCGGATGTGAGTTTGTAACATCTGCTTAAGAGTTTCGCTGCGTATTAACGGTAAATCGCCGTTAAGTACTAGCAAATCTCCAGTGTAGTCTTCCAAGTGAGGAAGTAATTGCTGGATAGCATGACCTGTCCCCAATTGCACAGTTTGTTCGACAAACTCCAAACTGGGAATCGAATGCATGGCGGCTTGCACTTCCTCGGACTGATATCCCACAATCACGATTCGCCGTGAGGGCGAAAGTGGTTCTACACTTTCGAGAACTCTCTCTAATAGCGATCGCCCGCCCAAAGAATGTAAAACCTTGGGTAAGCGTGATTTCATCCGTGTGCCCCGTCCTGCCGCTAGAATTGCTACAACTACCATAATTAGCTATCAGCTATCAGTGAAATTGTGATTAATGCTGTTGGTACTTTAAAATACAGGTTCAAATCATACCAGCTAATTATAGAAGACTAAAATATCAAAGTAGTCAGAATTCAGCAGTTGGTATAATTTCACTCCTCAAAAGTGGAGATTACCATAATACCAATTAGCGTTCATTACAGCAGCTACAAATCATTACTCCCTATTCCCCACTCTTCCCTTTTTCCTGACAAGAGCAAATAAACTCTGCAAACTGCTGCATTAGTTTGGGATTACGCCAACCGGAATCAGCTTCTTCTTGCATCACTAAAAGTGCTTCTGCTGAAGTAAAAGCTCTTTTGTAAGGTCGTTCGCTGGTTAGGGCATCGTAAATATCAATTAACTGAAATACTTGGGCTAGGTAGGGAATATCATCCCTCTTGAGTCTATCAGGGTAGCCTGAGCCATCCCAACGTTCGTGGTGATGACGAATAATCGGAATTACACCCCGCATACTGCGTAGTGGCTGGCAGATTTTTTCTCCAATCAAAACGTGCTGCTGCATAAGCTGCCAATCTTCGGGGGTGAGTTCGCCTTTTTTCAGCAGCACTGCATCGGGAATACCTACCTTACCGATATCGTGGAGATAACCACCCCACATCAAATCTCGAATTTGATAGCGTGAGAGATTGAGGTATTCACCAAAAACTTGTCCCAGTTTTACTAGACGTTCGCAATGGTTGCCTGTATTAGGATCACGACTTTCGATAGACATGGCAATGGAAAACAGTACTTGTTCGGCATGGTCTAAATCTTCGTTCATACGCTTCTGCCGCACCAAGGACTTTACACGCGCCGCTAGTTCTACCCGATCAAAGGGTTTGGTGAGAAAATCATCTGCCCCAACTTCAATTCCCCGAATGCGCGATCGCCTGTCATTTAACGCTGTAATAAAAATTACTGGGATTAACCTAGTCTGCTCATCCTGTTTAAGCAATTGGCACACTTCAAATCCATCCATTCCTGGCATCATTACATCCAGCAAAATCAAATCTGGTTGTTTTTGAGTTACCAATTCGACAACAATGGAACCACTGTCCGCCTCAATCACTTCGTATCCTTCCATACCCAAGAGGGCAACAGCAGTCATCCGACTGGCGGCATGATCGTCAACTACTAAAACCTTCGGCGGATCTAAATCAAACTCATTCACTTTAGAACCTTTGGCTTGTAGTGTTCTAGAGACCAATGAATCATCACTACAATTAATATCAGATTTTATCCAAGAAGACATTGCTTGCTGATCTTCAAGCATAAAGTCTTCTTTAGATAAGCTTAAAGAATAGCCCGCCGCATTTTGCGATCCCACGGCATGATTTGAACCGATACTCTTCACTATGCCAATGGGGTTTGACCCATTAACAATTTTTTCTGTAAAGCCTGTATGGTTGGATTTCCATTGAATCACAAAGGCACTCCAAGTTTTTGCACAAGTTAACAGTGTTAGATTTCAAAAACAAATTGAATATTCGACTGTATCGGAGCTAGAGTTTTGATATGGATTATGCATGATGTCAAGCTGCCGGTCTAAATTTTTCGCAGCATGTATCTTTTATGTTACGAACAAGGTGTATCTTTTTGTCAAATTTTTTGCTTCTAATTCCAGTATGATAAATTCTCACAAATGTTAAATCAGGTTTTTTACGGAGATTTTTTAGCCTTATGGCGTCAGAAAGCGTTATAGTTGACTGCTTTATATCGAGATATCGGATTTTGAATTTCAAGTCTTTATAGTAATCATTAGATATCAATGTTTTTACGCAGTTATAGCAAAACTCAAGTACTGTTAAATAGTATGTGATATTAAATACTAACATATAGATAAGCTATTTGGCTCGTAAAAACTCGTTGAATTAGGCTTGCACTCCATAGGCGTAGCATATTGTATGATATTGCAATCAAACTACAAACTAGTTTCCATAAAATCCCTGCTTTGTGTTCCCAATAGCCACCTTTTTCGCCAATGGGAGGCAGGTTCCAGGCAAGAGGTTTGTTGCTCTTGTTGTCGCCGCCTGACTATGACTTCGGTTGGATCGCTCAATTGAAGATCGCGATAGGGAATAGCAGCACGAGTTAGCAAGTGTTCTTTTTCAACTTCTGAGAGGGTGGTGAGTGGAGAGCGATCTTTAGACTCAGCATTTTTAGAATGTGTTGCCACGGTACCAGGCGATCGCCTTCCTACGGGTGGGGTAGAAGATATCACCAAGCCAGCAGACAAAAGTGCTGTGCGTACAGCAGCAGCACAAGAATAGGTGGCTAATAAACCATCTGGATGTAAGCACAATGACAGCTGTTTAATAAATTCAACAGTCCATAATTGAGGACACTGTGGTGGTGAAAAGGGATCGAGGAAAATTGCATCTGCCCAGAAACTAAACTGACGTACTAGGGTTATCGTAGTTCTAGCATCGCCAATTAGTAGCTTCGCTTTCAGGCAAGGTGTTTGCACTTGATGCTCAAAAGCTAGCTTTTTCAAAATTTCAATATAGTTACAGTTCCAATTGTCGAACAAATGATGAGCGATCGCCGCTTGTGGCACCGCTGGATTCAGTTCTAAACCGATTACTTCAACACAACAACTAGGATTCACTGTCCAAATTGTTTGCAAAGCAGCAACTGTGTTATATCCTAGACCATAACAAACATCCAATAGTCGCAAGATCGGTTTTTGCGCTGCTGTAGCCAGCTTAGTAGGTTCCACAAACTTGCAAAAACTTTCCTGCGTAGCTCCATAATGGCTGTGAAAGGATTCACCAAACTCTTGAGAGACAAAGGTGAAAGAACCATCTGCTGTTAACTTAGGTGTAAAATTCTCTAAGTCTGACATCTTACCAAAAAACTAAATAATGACTAATGCCCAATTCCCAGTTTATTGTTTCCCCAGCTTGGCTGTTTGAACATCTAGAAGATCCGCAAGTTGTTATTGTGGATTGTCGCTTTTCTTTAGCCGATCCACAACTAGGACAACAACAGTATCAAACAAGCCATATAGAGGGGTCATATTACTTAGATTTGAATCAGGATCTTTCCAGTCCAGTGGGTAAGCATGGCGGGAGACATCCTTTACCTAACCCCAATGATATAGCTAACAAATTGGCAGTGATTGGGGTAAATTACCAAAAAAGTTTAGTTGTAGCTTATGATGATTCGCGCTTTGCCTTTGCGGCTCGTCTATGGTGGCTATTGCGCTATCTAGGACATGAGCAAGTAGCAGTACTGGATGGCGGCTTGGCTGGATGGCAAAAAGCTGGATATTCTGTTACAGATGTTATTCCTCCTCCCCGAATGGGTACGTTTGCAGCTCAAGTACAAAGAGAAAAGGTGGTAGATATTACAGCGGTGAAAAGCTGGAAAGATAGCCACGAGGTAGTATTGGTAGATTCAAGAGAGAGCGATCGCTACCGAGGCGAACGAGAGCCAATCGATCGAATTGCGGGACATATTCCCAGTGCAGTCAACTATCCCTGGCAAGAAGTTACAGACTCTTTCGGCTACCTACTCCCTCCAGAAGAACAACGGCGTCGGTGGGAAAAGCTAGAAACAGCCGCAGAAATATTGGTATATTGCGGTTCTGGCGTTACTGCTTGTGTGAATTTACTTTCTTTAGAATTAGCTGGTATTAGCAAGGGTAAACTTTATGCTGGTAGCTGGAGTGATTGGATTTCCTATTTATAGTCATTAGTCATTAGTCACTAGTCATTGGTCATTAGTTTTTAATAAAGGATAAATCACAAAGGACAAATGACTAATGACAAAGGACAAATTTCAAAACTTACCTAATTGCAAACCATAATTAATACTGAAGAACCAGCCATCAAAATCAATGTTTTCGGCGGTTGAACTACCTAAACTTACTCCAGCCTGGACATTCATATAAATGGTATCGGATATTCGGTAATTTAAGTGTCCGAATAGCCGATAAAATTCGTCTTCTCGATCGCGCTGTGTAAAGTCTGATAAATTCATTTGGTAGTCAATACCAACCTGGAGAGGCTTTTGCAAGTAGTAGTTCAGAGACACCCAAAAGGAATTGATTATCCGATTACGACTTTGGGGATCGGCAAAATTTACACTCAATTCGTAGAAGCTATCTAGGGTTAATCTTGAAGTTAAGGGATCTCGGCGTCCCAAAGACAGTTGCAGGGAATTTTCATTTAAAAAGCGATCCCCTGCTTTGAAGCTATCCAAGCGATCGCTGTTGTTGGCATAAAATAAATGTTGATTGCTCCAACTGATTTCTCCATACATTCGTTGGGATAGCTGCTGGTAAATACTGAGATTGAATCTCACCTGGTTGTAATGATATTCTGACTGATTTATATAACGAATCAGATTGCCATCAATTGAGCCATTTAAAAAAGTCTTAGATCCCAAAGGTAAATATGTAGACGCTAGTGTCAGTCCAGAAATAATTAAACCATCTTCTATGGGACTATCATTTGAGGAAAATATGTTACTCGTCTGGAAGTAGCCGACACGTCCTTGTAGATAGCCGATAGGTTTAAACTGAGGTACAGATTGTTCTGTCGGTGGTGGTAGCTGTTGTTCTAGAGGTCGTAACCGCACCCGCAACCCCAATTCGCGATCGCTATCAGATTCAAACGTTTGTTTTGGCGATCGTAGCAGTTCTATCAACCTCTCTAGCCTTTGGGAATACTCTATCTCAGGTAAATTTAATAGTTGCTCTTTTGAGTCTGAAGGAGATATGGGCAAATTATTTGGCTGCGATTCTAGCTGTGGCGGGTCATTTTGCTTTTGAGTATCTATAGGTTCTTCGGTTTGATCTGGAATTTGAGTCGTTTCTGGTGTTTGCTGTGCCAGATTTAACGGCATTCGAGAGTCTAAAGTATGTGACTCACTCGACAGCTTGCACAAAGAGTTAATTGCCTTTTGCTCCAACTTATGACATAACTGCTCATGAGTTACTTGTGTGGTTGCTAAGTTATCAGGATGCCAAACATCTGTAATTGCAGATTCTGCCGCATTTACTCTAATGCAACACCAGGTTCCACCACTGGACGTTAACAAAATACAAAAAAACAAATTTTTCCAGTTCTTGAGTCGCATCTGGTTAAATCGCATTGATTGCGTTTGGCAAATGTAGACCCACAAGCTGTATCGGAAGTTCCGACTACAAAGATACAGTTGATTGCATCTATTTTAGCTTTGTAGGTATATACTGAAACTACAAACTAAAATTGCTGCTTTTCGGATTTTTCCCAGATTTTTTTGTAAAACTGAGAGGCTCCGATAAAATTGCTGCTTAGATTTTAGTGAAATACAGCTAGTGGGTAATTTCACAACAAATCCTTAGCAAGTTATTGTCCCCTATAATTAATGACCCTCTGGCTTAACTGATTATAAAGGATTATATGTAATGTACTTATCATTTAATTGTTTATATCAAATACTAACTTTTAAATCTACTATAGACTTTATTGCATACAAGTTCAGTCTCGGAAGGAAATCTTAAATCAACTAAAATACATATAGTAATCCAATTTGATTCATGAACTTGCTTGCATAGATAAGGAACAGGTGGACACGAAAAAAGAGAATAGAGGTGTACTGAGTTTTTTCAGAAACAAAATATGAGTCATTTTTTTCACTTATTATCTATTTTATGCATTAAATCTAAATTAAAATTTAAACTAATTTACTTAAAAAAACTCTTACAACAATTAGCCTTAGCTTAAACTTTAATTTTTATGATATTAGTTGAAGGTCAAAATTTATCAAACTATGTTTTATAAATCGTTTCCATTATTGGTGATTGGTTTATGGGGAGTTATAGTACTGCCTCTGCCAAATCGAGTAAGCGCTATAACTCCTCTAACGCGAGCAGAGATTCAGAACCTCCGCAACATCGTACAACTGATACCCAAAGATAAATTGAAGAAACGTCCTGCACGCAAATTAGATGCAATGACCCCTGGGGACGGGTTGTCAACTGGTCGAGCTTCCCTAGCAGATTTACGTTTTAATGATGGCTCTTTGGCACGAGTTGGAGAACAGGCGTTATTTCAATTTTTGCCGAAGACTCGTGACTTTAAACTGACAAACGGGACTGTATTGTTGCTCATCCCACCAGGAAGGGGGCAAACACGTATACAAACACCAAATGCAGCAGCAGCAATTCGTGGTTCAGCATTATTTGTACGCTACGACCAACAAACAGACACCACGATTGTGGGTGCGCTGACAAATAGCGGCATCGAAGTTTCTAACAAGAAAGCTTCTGAAACTCAGGTGTTGGAAGCAGGGCAAATGGTGATTATAGTTAAAGGCGAATTTCAGAGGTTATATGATTTTGATCTAAGAAATTTTTATGAAACGAGCCAGATGGTTCGGGAACTTGATTTGAACAGGCAGAGTCCTGTGTCTACACCTGATCCTGCAATCACCAGTGTTCAAGCCGAAACTGCTGCGGCTTTGGAAGCACAGCCACCTATAAAAGGCGAGGGAGTAATTGAAAACCCCTCTATTATGCAGCTAACTTCACCAGTTGGCCAAACTGAGAAATCACCCGTAACCTCAACAGATCCAAAACCCGTAACCTCAACAGATCCAAAACCCGTAACGCCAACAGATCCAACACCCGTAACACCAACACCTGTAACCTCAACAGATCCAAAACCCGTAACGCCAACAGACCCAACGCCCGTAACACCAACACCTGTAACCTCAACAGATCCAAGATCCGTAACGCCAACAGATCCAACACCCGTAACACCCGTAACTCCAACACCCGTAACCTCAACAGATCCAAAACCCGTAACGCCAACAGATCCAACACCCGTAACACCCGTAACACCAACACCTGTAACCTCAACAGATCCAACACCCGTAACACCAACACCTGTAACCTCAACAGATCCAACACCCGTAACACCAACACCTGTAACCTCAACAGATCCAACACCCGTAACTCCAACAGATCCAACGCCCGTAACACCAACACCTGTAACCTCAACAGATCCAACACCCGTAACTCCAACAGATCCAACGCCCGTGACACCCGTAACTCCAACACCTGTAACTCCAACACCCGTAACTCCAACAGATCCAACACCCGTAACACCTGTAACTCCAACACCTGTAACTCCAACACCCGTAACTCCAACAGATCCAACACCCGTAACACCTGTAACTCCAACACCTGTCACTCCAACAGATCTAACACCCGTAACACCCGTAACTCCAACACCTGTAACCCCAACTGACTCTCCAAGTACATAAAAATTGCTAATGGGGGTAAAAAATGCTATGCGAAAGCCGAAGACAGTACGTTTTGTCATAATTTTGCGTAATTCCTGTGGAACTTAGCTGCTCCAATGCGGTAGCACAGACTTATGCTCGATTAGGGGCAGAACTATACAACTGTTAACTACTGCCTTTACTGCCGCCAAAGCAAAAAGTGATATTCCCTACGACCAGATAGCATCTGCTAACGCTAGATTAAATCAAGGACAGGACTTACACAGGGTTCACGGGATATCCTTATATAGTTCAATCAGATTCTGTGTGTAAGTTCCCAGGAACTAACTTGTTGCGAAAGAGAACATAAACTTATGACTTTTGATTACGACCTGTTTGTAATTGGTGCGGGTTCTGGAGGTTTGGCGGCTTCCAAACGAGCGGCTAGCTACGGCGCAAAAGTGGCGATCGCTGAATATGATTTAGTTGGTGGCACTTGTGTAATTCGCGGTTGCGTTCCCAAAAAACTCATGGTGTATGGCTCTCACTTTCCTGCACTGTTCAGTGACGCTTCAGGCTATGGTTGGAAAGTGGGTAATGCGGAGTTTGACTGGGAATATTTCATTACATCTATAGATAAGGAAGTTCGGCGACTGTCGCAACTACACATCAGCTTTTTAGAAAAAGCCGGAGTAGAACTATTTTCCGGTCGCGCCACATTGGTAGACCCCCACACTGTAGAAGTTGATGGACGTAAGGTTACAGCAGACAAAATTTTAATTGCAGTTGGTGGGCGTCCCGTCAAGCCAGATTTACCAGGGATGGAGCATGGCATTACCTCCGACGAAATCTTTCATTTAAAAGAACAACCAAAACACATCGTCATTATTGGCGCTGGTTATATCGGCACGGAATTTGCTTGTATTATGCGCGGTTTGGGTTCTGAGGTGACACAAATTACCAGAGGTAAAAAGATTTTGAATGGGTTTGATGAAGATGTCCGTATAGAAATTGAAGAGGGTATGATGAACCACGGAATTCGCTTGATTAAGAATAATGTGGTGAAAGCAATTGAACGCCTCCCAGAAGGGTTGAAACTGACTTTATCAGGAGACGACCAAGAACCACTAATTGCTGATGTGTTTTTAGTAGCGACCGGTCGAACCCCCAATGTAGATGGATTAGGTTTAGAAAACGCTGGGGTTGATGTTGTCGCCAGTTCTATCGAAGGGCCTGGATACCCTACCACAAGTGCGATCGCAGTCAATGAATATAGTCAAACTACTCAACCAAATATTTTTGCTGTTGGTGATGTCACCGACCGAATCAATTTAACTCCTGTAGCTATTGGCGAAGGTCGCGCCTTTGCCGATAGTGAATTTGGGGATAATCGCCGCGAATTCAGTCACGAAACTGTGCCCACAGCCATATTTTCTAACCCAGAAGCCGCAACAGTCGGCTGGACAGAAGCCGACGCACGAGAAAAACTCGGTGATGCCGTCAAAATTTTTCGTACTCGCTTCCGCCCCATGTACCATAGTTTGACTGGTAAGCAAGAGAAGACAATGATGAAGTTGGTGGTTGATAGCAACACCGACAAAGTTCTAGGTGCTCACATGGTAGGTGAAGGTGCAGCTGAGATCATCCAAGGTGTGGCGATCGCCATCAAGATGGGTGCAACCAAAAAAGACTTTGATGCTACTGTGGGTGTCCATCCCTCAGCCGCAGAGGAATTTGTCACAATGCGGTAATAAGAGTTATGGGTTATGAGTTGAAGAAAGAAACTCATAACTTAAAACTTATAATTCCTAACTCTTCACTCCTAACTCCTAACTATTAACATTGCACTACATATATCTTCACGGCTTTGCTTCCAGCCCTAAATCTGCTAAGGCGCGGGATATAGGCGATCGCTTTACTCAAATTCAGACAAAGCTGAAAATTCCCGATCTTAATGCTGGCGATTTTTTCCAATTGACAATTACTCGTCAGCTGGCTCAAGTTGCCGCAGAATTCAGCAATGATTCTACACCAGTAACGCTTATTGGCTCAAGTTTGGGTGGTTTGACTGCTGCCCACTTGGGACAACAAAATTTACAAGTGCAACGCTTAGTTTTGCTAGCACCAGCTTTTGGGTTTTTATCCCATTGGTTGCCCAAACTAGGGGATGAAGAAGTACAGCGTTGGCAGCAAGAAAAATATATCATGGTCTACCACTATGGAGAAGAGCGAGCGCTTTCCTTAAGTTACGATTTCGTTACAGATGCTGCCCAATACCAAGAAAAGCTTTTGCAACGCCCTATCTCCACACTAATTTTGCATGGCAAAAAGGATGAAGTCATTCCGATCGAAGCTAGTCGGGACTTTGCGCGTTGGCGAAGCCCACCGCAGGTATCGCGTCCTTGGGTGGAATTAGTCGAACTCGACAGTGACCACGCCTTGGGTAATGTTATGGAAGAAATTTGGCAGGCAATTCGCCTCTTTTGCCAATTACCTTGAAGTTGTAAAATATTAGACTTACACATAACTAATGTCCTTAGTCATTTGTCCTTTGTTAGTTACTAATGACCAATGACTAATGACCAATGACTAATGACTAAAACTATGCTTCCCTTCATCCGGTCAGATTTAGCCCAATTCACCGCCTATAAACCTCATCCTAGCAGCGATAAAGCCGATGTCGCCACACAGTTCGATCGGTTAGATACAAATGAAAGCCCCTACGATTTACCACCTGAGTTAAAAGAGAAGCTGGCGTGGACGTATCAGCAAGTAATTGAAACAAATCGTTATCCAGATGGCGGACATGAAACACTTAAGAATGCGATCGCCGAATATGTCAATCAATCAGCCGCCCTCTCGTCATCGTTGTTTACTACTGCCAATATTTCTGTTGGTAATGGTTCAGATGAAATTATCCGCTCTTTATTAATTGCCACCTGTCTAGGAGGAGAAGGGTCAATTTTAGTTGCCAATCCCACTTTCTCTATGTACGGGATTTTGGCGCAAACTTTAGGGATTCCTGTAGTGGCAGTGGGGAGAAATGAAACAAATTTTGAAATTGACATAAGCGCCGCACAGTCTGCGATCGAACAAACTCAAAATCCCCCGATTCGCGTAGTTTTCGTAGTACATCCTAATTCGCCGACTGCCAACAGTTTAACTGAGGCAGAGTTGGCATGGTTAAGAAGTTTGCCAGAGCATATTTTGGTAGTAATTGATGAAGCTTACTTTGAATTCAGTCAAACTACTTTAGTAGGTGAATTAGCACAGCGTTTTAATTGGGTAATATTACGCACTTTCTCTAAAGCTTTCCGATTGGCATCTCTCCGTATTGGTTATTGCGTCGCTCATCCCGAAACGATCGCCATTTTAGAAAAAGTTCGTTTACCTTACAATCTCCCTAGTTTTTCCATAGCAGCAGCATTAGTTGCTTTACAAAATCGTACACTCTTGCTGCAATCAATTTCCCAAACTCTGAGTGAACGAGCCAAACTCATCGAAATTTTATCCCAACAACCAGAACTACAAATTACTCCAAGTACTGCCAACTTTATTTACCTGCGTCTTAAACCAAATGGCTTTAATTCACAAGAAGTTGCTTTAAAAACTTTCCACCAGAAACTTAGAACACTGGGCACTATTGTGCGACACATTAGCGGAGGATTACGAATTACTGTCGGAACAATAGAGGAAAACGCCCGCACTGTTAATCGAGTAAAAGCTGCTTTGGCTAATTTGTCATCTTAGCAATTTACTCAGTAATTAAACCTGCTATTCACCTCACTGCCCAAACGGCGAACTACTCCCACTGTTTGTGGCAGCACACCCACTAAAAGAGCAAAAGCAACATCCGGCAAAAGAGCCACTATTTCTGGTGGAAAGTATTGTTCAAATTGATCGAGAATTTTCTGCACTCGCTGCCCAGGCAATGGATTTTCTGTAATTTGTTTGATCAATCGAATCCACTGTCGCCTAATCAAGTAAGCCTTCTGGCGTTCTTCATTAGATTCAGGAGTTAATAAAGAAAGATTACCTATAGGCAGTGCCCTTTGGCAATCACAATCGTAATCCCCACCCACAGCAGCCCCAGGCCCAGCAAACTCTGCATGGTAGCGTTTAAAGAGTATTAATCCATTTCGCCTACGACTATTGACAATGAAAACTTCTCCACTGTGCAAACGTGTAAGGATATCCGAGCCTTGCGATTGCTCAGTTCCGTCTGACATGACAACAGAGTCAAGGAAAGTTGTTTCAGGGTAATAAGTTGATACCATAGAGGTCTGATAGCGTCGATGCTGTTCGCTATCCATGTTTTTTAAACTTTTAATGAATGTTGTTGTAGTATGCACTTCAAAACGGAATTAACTGTTATATCAAATCAAGTTTTTGAATTCTTTTATTATCAAGACCTTTCTGGTCAATCCAACTAAAAATAGCAATATATAGGCGTTGTTTCAGTAATTGAGTGATTATATTTTATAAAATATAACTAGATTTGTCTCTAAACTATACTAGTGTTTTATTAAAGTTTTTATAAAGATGAATATATGAATTACAAAGTTATTATGAGGAAGTAATTATTTCTTGCAACGCGATTTCGCGTATGTTGCCATTATAGTCCATTTTCAGCTATATCGAATGCTTTAAAAAATTTGTTAACCATAAATCCCAAAAGGCTAAATTTAACATTTTTTAATATTAAAAATATTTACCAAAAAGATAATTTGTTTAAACGGACGAGGGGATTTTTCGTAAAAAGTTTAAATAAA
Organism: Nostoc sp.; assembly: GCF_036918245.1. Taxonomy (GTDB): domain Bacteria; phylum Cyanobacteriota; class Cyanobacteriia; order Cyanobacteriales; family Nostocaceae; genus Nostoc. Next base: position 24,694 of record NZ_JBALEF010000089.1, on the reverse strand, counting down.
ATATTCTTTTGAGAAAAAATTATCAAAAGCTATTTACTCGCTTCGTAAATTAACAAACATGTTTTAGTTTTGATCTATAGGACTCCTGTTTGATTGCGTGAAAAAGCCAGTATAACTCAAAGAGCCTTCTTTACCGTTAGCTCTTGCCTGCTAAACTACGTAAGTTCTCCAAATCAAAGCGGATTTATCTAGATATTTAGCTAATATTGGCTAGATTTCTAATTAAACCTCGTCTATTTGAAAACCTAAAGTTCTTAAGAAAAGTATATTATTTAGTCCTGGCTTGAGTTTTGAGCTTTCTCTAAGTCAAAATAACTATGGTTCTCAAGGTAGACGTGGTTTAGCCTAGTTTGTGTTTAATTACCGCTATGATTTATAGATTTTATCGAATTAATTGGAATAAAACACAAAACTTGACAATTGCCAAAACAAAATTCAGATAATGGAATCAGCACTCAGGTGCTTGTGCAATAACATCTGGCTTGAGCGTCTTAGAAGAAATGTATTCCAATTAGATTCGACTTTATGCACTCGATATCCCAGCTTGAAATAAAGCTGTCTTGCTTGATGATTATTTTCTAAAACATGGAGATATAAGTCTTGAAATCCCCACTCGCGAGAGACTTTTTCACAGCTAGTAAGTAATCCTGAAGCCACACCATGTCTACGGTATTTTGGGTGAACCGCTAAATTAGATAAGTAAGGAAAACCTACACCAACCTGGCTCCATGAATCACTACTGTAACGTACACCCATTTCCACACTTCCCACTAAGTTATTAGCCTCACCAGTAGTAGCTTCAAGGGCAACTAAGCAAAGATGACGGGGCGTAGGTGATGCCATCCGATGTCTTAAGTCTTCGTAAATACCCAGACGTAGCAACGGGAAAGCCCATCCCCATATACCCTTATGGGAGTGAAAGCTTTCAGTAATAATTTGGGCAACACCAATCAAATCAGCAGGTGTAGCTGTACGAATTTGGAATTGGTAGGAAGCTGGATCGATTGGCTGTTGCTGGTATGGGTGAAAAAACCGATATTTCAAGGCTAGTTTAGTATTGATTTTATTCAACAAAAATTTTCTCAAATATCCTAAAACAAGATTTAAATTAAATCAGAACTTAAGAATTGCCGAGGAGATTTAACTGAACCAATATTGCTAATTCGCTTTTGCTTGTCGATTAAACAAATTACACTTTAGCTTAGAGTTTTCTAACCTGCATTTTGAAAGAGTATTAGGAGTTACGACTTCATAAATTTATAACCTTAAATTCAGTATATTCATTGCATCCCTTGTTTTAGGTAGGCAAGATATCAAACTGATTGCCACAAAAACATCTGTAAAGTGATAGAGGTTTGAGCAAGTGGGCAGAGGAATAGCATAACTTGTCCGTAAGCAGCATCTCCGAAATTGTTAAGTAAGTACACTATTGGCAAGCTCTGGTTTCAAACCACCCTTGGTTGCAGTACTTAACTTGTTTTTGCAGTTGCCGCTACACTGACACTACTTTGCTACCAAGTCATCCAAATAGGCTGTATAGGTACTGGGACATGAATCTGTAAGGTTCCCTAATCCCTAATCTCTAACTCCTCAACCACTACCACTTGTCTTAATGATAGTTCTGATTGCTAAATTAGAAAGAGGTATTTGTCTAATAGTATACTTTGGCTTTAAATCTTATTGTTTTAATTTCGCTGACTCTACCATGACTACCATAAATAAAATTTACCTGCAAGTGTTATTACAACAGCTGTGGAGGGAAAACTTAATATGCAGCTTTATCTGGATTTTTCAGCCGGCTATGAGCGCTGTATGTATTATCAGACATTGCTCACAGGAGGTGAAAAAAGATTTGGCAAGCAAGCGTCGACTCTGTAACACTAAAACTGACAATGAAAGCAATTACACTGCACCAACGCAAACGGTAATCGGTACAAGCAATTGAGACGAATTACTGTGAGTAAACGCTCCTACATTCAGCAGTCATGTAGCCAAACAGCCTTATTGGTCGAAATGCTCTGCTCTTACCTGACTCAGAAAAATCCTTACCTGATCAGATTATTCTTTATCCGACTGCCGTTGCAGCAGGAAAGCGGTGCATGAAATCCCAAGCAAACAGTAAGCCTAAAATTTTGGTTGTCGATGATGAACCAGACAACCTTGACTTGCTTTACCGCACTTTCTATCGTGATTATAAGGTGCTAAGGGCAACCTCTGGTCCTGCGGCACTCGATCTGCTGGCTCAAGAGGGAGAGATCGCGGTGATCATCTCCGATCAGCGGATGCCGATGATGAGCGGTACAGAATTTTTGAGCCTGACAGCAACTCAATATCCAGATATTATCCGGATTATTTTAACTGGCTACACCGATGTCGAAGACTTGGTGGAAGCAATCAATGCTGGCAAGGTATTTAAATATGTAACTAAACCGTGGGAAGCGGAGGAACTAAAAGCAGTGGTACGCCAAGCTTTGGATACCCACAATGTCCTCAAAGCTAGAACCCGCGAACTTACCCGCACACTCCGTCAAGAATCGCTGCTGAATACTGTTACCAATACGATTCGCAGTGCTTTAGACTACAGACAAATTTTGCAAGCAATTGTAGATACAGTGGGTCACATGTTGGAGGTGGATGTCTGTCTGTTGCGTCCCTTCCAAGATGAGCAGTTGGCGGATAAAGGGTTTATTTATCAGAAGCCTCTTTCTGAAGAAGCAGAGGTGCAGGAGATCGGAGCGGAAGTAGCAGTATGTCTTTCCTCTTTGCCCTCTATATCCTCTGCTTCCCCTCTGTCTCTTTTGGCTCAGACGGTGTGGGAAACCCGCGAAGTTCAGGTGATTCACGATGTAATTGATGATGAGCGCATTCACGGTAACACTCCCGAACTGCGCGAGCGTGGCCAAGCTTTTGCTGCTGCTAACATTTGTTCTAGTTTAGTTGTGCCATTGATCTGCCAACAAGAACTGATGGCAGTGCTAGCACTGCACCAGTGTTCTCTGCCTCGCTTTTGGGGAGATGATGAGGTGCAGTTAGTGCTGATGGTAGCGGATCAGGCAGCCTTAGCTTTGTCTCAAGCTTATGCTTACGAACAAGTACGTGCCCTTGCCAAGCGAGAGAGCTTGATTAATACGATTACTAGCGCGATTCGCTCTAGCTTAGATCCTCAAGATATCTTTGCGGCAATTACCCAGCAATTGGGACAAGCTTTACAAGTCGATGGCTGTGTCCTGTCTTTATGGACTGAGGAAGATGAGTTTGTTGAGTGTGTGGGCTTGTATGACAGTTTTCAACATCCAGAAAATTTACGATTACCAGCCCCAGACAATAAGTTAGGTAGCAATAATCACCTACAAAAGCAGAGATTACCCTATTCTCAAGCATCTATACAGGAGAATCCCATCCTCCAACAAATGCTACAGACACATGAACCTGTGGTAATTGGTAATGTGAGTCATTCTCCCTCGGATGTGCGGGGTTTTGATTTGCCTTTAAAAATGCCAGCGCGATCGCTAATGTTTGTGCCATTATTGGCTGATGGAAAATGTATCGGTAGTATTACCTTGCATGAAGGTAAAAAAGTACGCCAATGGTTGCCATCTGATATCGATTTGGCCAAAGCAGTAGCAGCGCAAGCCGCGATCGCTGTGCAGCAGTCACATTTGTATCAAAAAACTCGCCAACAAGCTGAACGCTTACTGGAATTAGACAAACAAAAAACCGAATTTTTCCAAAATATTTCCCATGAGTTTCGCACACCGATCACCTTAATTCAAGGGCCCTTAGAGTCGGCGGTGGCGGCTGGTGAGGGATTATCTTACTCTCAAAGTGCGATCGCCCTGCGTAACTCCCGCCGCCTGCTGCGACTGGTAAATCAACTCCTGGACTTACAACGCCTGAATGCAGGGAGAATGCAGCCAAATTTCCATCCCTGCGATTTAGTCGAATTTGTCAGCCAAATAGTGGAATCTTTTCGTCCCTACTGCGAGAAAAAGAGACTGCATCTCGTTACCCAGCTAGATGAATGTTCGATGGTCTACTTAGACATGGAAAAATTTGACAAGGTGGTTTATAACCTCTTGTCAAATGCCATGAAGTTTACTCCTGAAGGTGGGACGATCGCACTCAGACTAAAATCTGAGCGCGATCGCTGCATCTTGCAAGTACAAGATACTGGAATTGGTATTGTTAAAGAACAAATTCCTTACCTATTTGAGCGCTTTCGCCAAGCTGAAGGTTCAGCAAATCGCTCCTATGAAGGCAGTGGTTTGGGTTTAGCTTTAGTTAAAGAATTAGTAGAATTACATGGTGGTCAAGTCAGTGTGGAATCAGTTTATGGTGAAGGTACTACCTTTAGTTTATGGCTGGTGACTGGAAATGCTCATTTACCTGCACAGCAAGTACTAGAAACGCCTACCGAACTGAATACCAGCCGCGCTAGCGTAGAATTGGCTGATTTAGAACTAGTAGAGTCAACAACAGACAATATTGAAGATATTACAATAAACCTCTCCCCCAGTGTTGATACTAAAGACTCAGCACATAAGACTCAGCACTCAATTTTAGTTGTAGATGACAACCCCGATTTGCGAACCTATGTATCTGAAATTTTCCGCCGCAACGGCTATCATGTACAGACAGCTCGTAACGGTCATGAAGGGCACAGTAAAGCTAAGGAAATTATACCCAGCTTGATTGTGACTGACTTAATGATGCCTTTAGTGAGCGGACTTGAGATGATTCAGATGATCCGCAATGAGGAGACTTTGAAAGGAATACCAATCATTCTGCTGACAGCGAAAGTAGATGAAGAAACCCGCATCGAAGGTACAGAACATGGCGCGGACGCTTATTTAGCAAAACCATTCAACGATCGGGAACTTTTGGCGGAAGTTCGCAATCTTTTAGCATTGAAAGAAAATGAACGGCGAATTGTGGAGTTAAATACTTATCTAACAGAATCGGTGCTAAAGCGCTTTTTGCCTGCCGTGTTGGTGCAAAAAGCCGCAACCGGAGATTTAACGTTAGATTTGCGCCCAGAACCACGCTTAATTACAGTTTTGTTTAGCGACATTGTGGGTTTTACACAGCTAGCAAATACTCTCAGATCCAGACGAGTCGCGGAGTTGCTAAATGAATATTTAGAAGCCATGACCAAAGTTGTCTTTAGCAATGGCGGCACTGTAGATAAATTTATGGGAGATGCTATCTTAGCTTTATATGGAGCGCCGGAAGAACTAACTCCTAATGAACAAGTACGTCGTGCCATTAATACAGCAAGAGCAATGCACCGCTCACTGGCTGACTTGAACCAGCGCTGGCGAGAGCAAGGTGTATTCGATAGCAACAAACTTACTAGCGTACAGTTCCGGTGCGGTATTCACCAAGGTACTGCTGTTGTGGGGATGTTTGGTAGCGCTGAACGCGCCGATTATACTGCTATTGGCCCAAGTGTGAATATTGCTGCAAGGTTGCAAGCTGCTGCTGTTCCCGGTACAATCCTGGTTTCTGCTGCCGTAGCAGATTATTTACAGGAAGGAGAAATTACTAAAGGTAGGCCACTAGAACTTAAAGGAGTAGATGAAACAGTTTTGACTTTCGCTGTTACACCAGAGGTAATGGTTAATCGCTAAAATTTAGACTGGTATTTTAAAGCATTACCAATGAGTAAAAGTGCATAATCATATCCAGTTTATATAATATGACACCATCGGTTGCAGATAAAACACCAATTCCAGCCAAGGTCTGGAGACGACACACCGACCCACCAGGTTTGTGGATTTTTGTCGTTGTCAGTTCAATCTCTCTGCACTTGCTGGTGTTCTGGCTGATGCGCTCATCTAATGCATTTAGTCTGTGGTTCCCCCAGCAAAATCAATCTGCTGTTCCCATTGAATTGATAGACATTGCTCCTAAAACAAAATCAATAATCAAATCAAAATCACCAGTCAAAATAGTTTCGTCAAAGCCACTATCCTCAACTCAAAAGTCTATACCAGCACGTTCATCACAAACAGCACAAACTACGCCTAAAAATCAAGATTTTGGCGTAATAAATTCCCCTGAGAATCTCCAGAAAAAGAGCCGAATTTATGCCTCTCAACCTAATAGCGAACCCTCTAGACAACAGATAGTCCCCACGCCAACACCGACACCTACACCTAAAGCCACACCGAAACCTATAGCTAAAGTCACACCGAAACCTATAGCTAAAGTCACACCGACACCCAAAGCCACACCTACACCTACAGTTCCAGTCGGTAATTTACCTTGGAAGCGTCGTCAAGAAATTAAACTGGGAAAGGGAACGCAACTACCAACAGGTATTCCATCAAATCGACCAGTTTCAGAACCTGAAAATAGAGAAACTCCCGCAACTTCGACTAGGGAGACTCCAGCAACTTCGACTAGGGAGACTCCAGCAACTTCGACTAGGGAAACTCCAGCAACTTCGACTAGGGAAACTCCCGCAACTTCGACTGAGGGAGCATCGGTAGCAATAGTAGCTCCCTTATCTAGAAATCAAGTGATTAGCTTGATACAATCAAGAGGATTCCGACAAGATGCTTTACCCGACGTTATCGCTTTATACAGAGGAAGCAATACAAAACAATTAGACTCAAGTTTTCTTGTCCACAATTCAGGACTTGAGCCAGCACAACTCTTAGCTAGCTTGATAATTGATCAGAATGGCAACTTTCAACAAGCTGTAGTTCTAAAAATAGAACCAGTAGCACTGCAAAGTGAAAAAAGTACATACGAGCAAGTCCTGAGCGAAGTTTTCAAAACAGAAAACTTTATTGCTGCCCACAATAACGATGGCACAAAACCAGAATTAAGCAATCTGTATGTCAGGATCACAATCCAATCCGCCAATTCCAACTAAACACTTGAATTTTGGCAGAAACTGTGTTAAGTTTATAGGGTTGGAAATTTGCGGGCGTAGTTTAGTGGTAAAACTATAGCCTTCCAAGCTATTAATGCGGGTTCGATTCCCGCCGCCCGCTTAGAAAAAACTCTCAAAAATATTAGTGCAAGAAGTAAGTCTGAATCTTGCTAAAATAACTAATTAAACAGCAATTCAAAATTTTACACTCAGAGCAGCCAAATTCAAGACGAAATGAGGAATCAGGAAGACTTCTTCAACGACATCCGTACTTTGGCTACGTGCTTGTTGTTTGATAGTTGGCAGCACACTGGAAATAATCTCAATACGTTTTGATTTTTTGAATTTAGAATTGTTTGCTAATTGAGGTTTTCTAGGCGAATGCGTGGATCGGCTGCTTTGAGCATTAAGTCGGCGATTAAATTGCCAACAATCAGCAGTACTGCGCCCATTATCAAGCTTGCCATTAATAAATATAAATCTTGAGCTTGTAAAGCCTGTAAAGCCAATCTTCCTAAACCGGGCCAGTTGAAGAAAAATTCGGCGATGAAGGCACCATTTAATAAACCAGCTAATTCAAAACCCAATAAGGTAATTAAGGGATTTATAGCGTTGCGGAGTGCATGAACGTAGATGACGCGGTTTTCTGGTAAACCTTTGGCACGAGCCGTTTGGATGTAATCTTGACGCAGAACATCTAATAATTCGCCGCGAGTAATGCGTTGCAAACCAGCAAAACTAGTAATTGAGAGTGCGATGGTGGGTAAAATCATGTGCCAGCCGACATCTAAGATTCTGCCAAACCACGACAGTTCTGAGTGATTGATGCTAGTCATGCTACCCACTGGGAAAAACGGCGAGGTGATTTGGGCTAAAACCAGCAGTGCTAAGGCAGTGATGAAACTGGGAAAGCCTTGTCCTGCGTAACTAATCACCTGTAAAATCCGGTCTGCTGGCTTATTTTGTTTGACAGCGGCAAAGATCCCTAGAGGAATGGCGATCGCCCATGTGACAATTAAAGATGCGATCGCTAATAGCAATGTCGCTGGGACTCGTTCCCACAACAGCGATGCAACTGAACGTTGATAAATAAAACTCGTGCCAAAATCCCCTTTGGTTAAGATTCGCCATAGCCACAGCCCAAATTGTTCTGGCCAAGACTTATCCAGACCAAACTGCCGCTTGATTTCCTCAATTCTTTCAGGAGATATCTTCGGATTTTGCCGCAGCGTATCTACATAATCACCGGGAGCGAGTTGAATGATGAAAAACGACAACGCTGACGCCAACAACAAAGTTAGCAGTGCCTGCAATAGCCGCTTCGCCACATAAACAAAAGTTTCGCTCGTGACTAGCCCGATCAGCCAATCCCGACCTGTCTCCAAGGAAATTTTCGTAGATGTCATTTATATTTTGTCCTTTGTCATTTGTTCTTTGTTCTTCGTCCTTTGTCCTTCGTCATTTGCCAGTTGTTTTGCTATTGACCAATGACTAATGACTAATGACCAATGACTAATGACTAATATTCAATTAAAGAGATAATCGGCACGTCCGGCAAATGTGTACGTCCTTGTAAATCCCGTAGCTCGATAATAAACCCAAACCCTACTAGTTCACAGCCAATTTTCTGCACCAACTTTGCTGTGGCACTCGCAGTTCCACCTGTAGCAATCAAATCGTCCACAATCAAAACTCGGCTACCTTGGTGTAAAGCGTCTTGATGCACTTCTAGGCAATCTGTACCATACTCTAGTTCATATTCAATTGAGTGAACGGCTGCTGGTAACTTTCCTTTTTTGCGGATGGGAATAAAACCAACTCCTAATTTATAAGCCAGAGGTGCACCAAAAATGAATCCCCTCGACTCCATACCAATAACATAATCAGCTGTTATTCCAGCTTCATTGCATTTTTGTGTTAAAAAGTCAATAGTATAGCGCAGTCCCTCTGGATCGCGCAGTAACGTAGTAATATCCCGAAATAAAATTCCGGGTTTCGGGAAATCTGGAATGTCACGAACGAGAGACTTTAAATCCATAAAATGGGTAATGGGGAGTAGAAAATGGAGAATGGGGCATGGAGAATGAGGTAGATAAATTAATAAGCAATACCCAATGCACAATGCCCAATGCCCAATTTCAGATACCTGAAAAATCGTACACTATAATGTCATACGCTGGGGGTCAAGTGGGGGTAAAGGCTGAAGCTTCGCCCTTCATTGACGATAATTAGAATCTAAACCAAGCTAGAAAAGGTATTTCACTAATAAATGAGGTGAATTTAGTTATGTTTTAAAATTTTGATTTCAATATAGGGAAAACTTTGAGTAGAAAGAGTTAAGTAATGTATATATCAGGTAGTCATACTACTGCCACAAGTCTAACGCTCAAGTCTTGGCTACCGATCTTAAATTTGTTTTATCTAGTCTGTTGGAACCGCACAAGGTATTTATAGAATGAATGTTTCAGCAAGTTTAACGCCGTTCAACAGTCCAACCCAAGACTCACTGCCGATGATTCTGGACACTTTACCAGATCCTGCGATCGCTTCCAAAACTTGTCCTCGGAGAACTAGGCTGCAAATTGACCTGATTTTACTGGCAATTGAAGCTTTAGAGCTTGGTGGTTCGGAAGCAATCCTCGCTTTTGCTCAAGAGTTGGATCTTAAAGGAATTGTTAAAGACAGGGTGAATTTATGGCGGATGCGTAGCTCTAACCCGCTACGAAGAGCGCATATGCGCCGTCCCTTAACTATTATGGAAGCAAAAGCTCTGGTGGTCATTGCTTGCTACATAGCACGGCGTTTAACTGTTGTCATCCGCCAGTTATTAATGATATGTCAACAAATGGAAGAAAAACAGATTCCATTAGAACAGAATTTGCGGCTATCTAATTACCTAGAGCGGTTTAGGGCGCATTTTAAAAGCCGGATGAATACTCGACGTTCTGGTGTACTAGCATTAACTTCTGATGAAAAATTAGATGCGCTAGCAATAAATTTGTTAGGACAATTACTATTTTGTACTGGTACTGCTGGAATGCAGCGGTTCTGGATTAGTCTTTTTGACGGTGAAGTGGAATGAATATTCAACGTAAGTACAGTCTACCTAATTGTACTCTTCTTTTAGAAGGGTTAAGTGATGTCACTAGGGCTGCACAGTTCCAGGAAATGCGCCCAGAATTATCAATATTGGTAAATGCAGAATGCTATTTATCTGGTTACAATCAACCCCTAACGGGAGGGCGGGAATTTTTTGAAAGTTTGGTGAGGGCTGTTAGTGGTTACGCCCAAGAATTTCTGAGTACTGTACCCAATCCGCAAGCACATAACCAGGAATCGGAGCTAGTAGAGTTTCAAAAAATTGACGGCAACCGCCACAGGTTAATCATACATTCAGAGAATGCTCCAGAGGGGTTCGAGTCTCACTCTAATAATTCTAAACGTCCGCCTATTGAAATAGATTTGAATACGGTACAGTTGTTTGATTTAGTAGAAGCAGTGGATCAGTTTTTTGCTGATACCCAGACTTTACCAGAATTATCCCTAGAACTACAACCAGTTACTAGACGCTATGGCGGTGCCAGTCAAGCTGTAATTAGGCAGGCTGTTCCTGCTGCTGTGGGAGTATCGAGTTTAGCAGTAGCAGCGATCGCATTTAACTTGATTCCACCTCCCCAAATGCGTACACCGCAGCCTAAGCCAGATGAGCAAACTAGCTCTACAACAAAGAGCCTTAATCCTCCAGCATCAGCGGCTGCAACACCTATTGCAGCTGCAACACCTATTGCAGCTGCAACACCGACGACACCACCCACAGCTAATGAAAAGCCAGTAGTTAAAGATTTAGAAGCACTTTTAAATACAGTTCCAGAAATTACCGATCCATCCCAGCTGCGTGCATTGAATCGTCAAGTGTATAACCAAGTTCATCCAGCTTGGACTAAGCGTTCAGGATTGCAACAGGATTTAATCTATCGTTTGGGTGTAGCTGCGGATGGAGCGATCGTTGGTTATAAAGCGGTGAATAAAGAGGCTAATCAAGGAGTCGGGCAAACTCCTCTGCCTAACCTACTTTACAATCCTGCTAACCGCGCTCCCATTTTCAATGAACCGATCGCCCAATTCCGAATAGTGTTTACTACAAATGGTGTGCTGCAAGTTAGCCCTTGGCGAGGATATGCTAAGACACCAGAAGTACTCGGTGCAAAAATTACTGACTCTAATATCACTAAAGGTTTAAATCAAAAGCTTTATAATACAGTTCGCCAAACCTGGAGTGGCACTCCCACCTTTACACGAGATTTGAAATATCGGGTAGCAGTCAACAAAGATAGTGTAATTGCTGACTATGAACCACTTAATCAAGTCGCCTTTGATTATTTCCGAGAAACACCTCTTCCTAAGATGTTTAACGCTATCTATGGTTCTAATGTAGCTCCTCCCAATGACAAAGAACCTCTAGCCCACTTCCAAGTGATATTCAAGCCTAACGGCAAGCTCGAAGTCACTCCTTGGAAGGGATATCAGTAATTGGGTATGGGGCATTGGGCATGGGACATGGGGCATGGGGCAAGAGAATTAAGTTGCTATTCCCTATTCCCTATGGCTTTTAGGTAAGCATTGAGCTTGGGTAATAGTTCATCAAGAATTGGTTTGAATCTGCTTACCTGTTCATTTGTCAATAACTGTCTGGCGTAAGCTAACCTCAACCAACTGATAGCTTCATACAAAGACCCTCTCGCAATCTTGACAAAACGCCGATTATCTTAGTCGTTATACCTACCTCTACCTTCTGCGATGTTCGCACAAACACTATCAGCAGACCGAACAATTTGCTTGCCCAGTGTATCTTTAGTGAAATTGTCCCATCCTTTAGCAATACGCCAAATTTCATTAGCTAGCTTTTGGGCAAGTTCATAAACTTCTAAATCTTCAAAATCAGGTCTTCTCACAAAAGTCTATTGATCATTTATTGATCAATAGTTCCCAATTCTCAATGCCCAATGCCCAATTACCGTGTAATTCTCCGCATATAATTCCCCCATAATTGAGCTGCTTGAGCACTGCTGCCAGATGTCGGGGAATTATTGTCGTTTCCCAGCCAAACGCCAGTTACAAGTCGCTGACTGGGGATAAAACCAATAAACCACAAGTCAACGTTTTTATTAGTCGTGCCAGTTTTACCAGCTTCACCTAATCCAATGGCAGCACTACGACCAGTACCTCTTGCAATTACACCACGCATCAAACTAGTCATTTCATCGGCGACATTATTTGTCAACACTCGTTTGTTGGCACCTGGATCTTGGTCGAAGGAGTAGATTACACGACAGGTTTTGATATCATTGCGATCGCGGCAATCACCACTGTCTAAAATTCGGTTAATGGCATGGGGAGGATTGGACACACCGCGATTACCAATAGCGCCAAAAGCACCAGTCATTTCCAAAACATTAACTACACTTTGACCCAGTACCAAGCCGGGAACCGGATCTAGGTTTGACTTTACCCCCAAACGCTGCGCCATTGCCACGACTTTATCCAGCCCGACTTCTCTGGCAACTCGCAAGGCGATGGGATTTTCTGAAAGCGCCAGCCCGGTGGCAATATCTAAACTAGTGTCAGCACCAGCACGACAGGGTTTATAAGTAAAGCCTTGCCAAGTTAAAGGGGCGCAAGAATAACTTTTTGATTCTGGAATTCCCTGTTGAATAGCGGCGGTGTAAGCAAAGATTTTGAAGGTGGAACCTGGTTGTCTTTTGGCTTGAACAGCACGATTGAACTGACTTTTTTTGTAATCAGTCCCGCCTACCATTGCAAGGATACTGCCTGTACTAGAGTCAAGAGTGACTACTGCCCCTTGAGAAAAATTAAAATTTCTACCAGAGTTGTTCACTGAATTATTCAACGCTGCTTCTGCTTGTCTCTGTATCGCTGGATCGAGCTTGGTTTCAATGATATAATTACCTTCTCTTGCTGCTCCCTCCCCCAAGATTGATTCAAGTTCAGAGAAGACGTAACTGTAAAAATAAGGTGCGATCGTTTTAGCTTGCTGTTCGCAGACTTTAAGACTAATTTGGACAGTGGAACGTCTAGCTCGGTTCGCATCCTCTGGTTTAATTTTGCCCATGTCCAGCAACCGCTTAATTACGCGATTTCGGTATTCAGCCGCTTCTAGCTTATTTGGCCCATCCCCACAAAAATCGAAAGCGTTGGGAGCAGGTAAAATTCCTACCAATGTTGCTGCTTCTGCCAAAGTTAATTCTTTAGCCGGCTTCTCAAAGTAATATCGGGCTGCATCCTCAAAGCCAGAGGTATCACCTCCCAAAAAAACCCGATTTAAGTACATCAGCAAAATATCATCTTTGCTGTAAAAGGTTTCGAGCTTTAGGGCGACAACTGCCTCCCGCAATTTGCGGCCAAGGGTATCCTGTCTACCTACATACTCGCGGAACAAACTGCGGGCAACTTGCTGGGTAACGGTGCTGGCTCCTTGTTGCACATCTCCGCTGCGGCTATTAATCAACACAGCTCGTAAAATCCCCAGAGGATCAACCCCAAAGTGCCAGTAATAACGACTATCTTCTGAAGCCACTACCGCAGCAGGCAAATAAGGGCCAAATTCCTCTAATCGCTTCATGTCAACATGAGAGATTGTCCGAGGCTCTCTCAGGGGAGTGGCTCCATCACGGGCGTAAACAACTACTGGAGCGCGTGTCGCTGTCGGTAGAGGTTTGACTGAAAATTTCAGCCATTCGACGCCAATCACTAAAGTTAATAGGGCACTGACACCACCAACTCCATAAGCTGTCCAACTAGCAGCTTTGACATACCATGCTGGTGGATCGACATATTGTAACCGTACAGAAGCGGCGAGTTCTGGGGGCCCTAGAGTCAGAATATCGCCGTGACGCAGTTCTAGGGAGCTAACACGACGCTTGCCACGATAAATGCCATTGGTGGAGTTTTCGTCTTTGATCACGAAAACTGGTGTGCGCTGAGTAGAATTCCGCGATAGTGACAGGTGAATTTGGCTGACAACAGGGTTACGGATGACGATATCGCTGGATTTGGAACTACGACCGAGAATATAGCGATCGCCCAACAGTGGATATACCTCTGCTTTATCCGCCCCCGCATCCTGCACCCAAAGTTCTGGTACTTTGGCATTAGGCTTGAGCGCCAATTTTGAAAAATCGACCCTAGCTTGAATCGTATGTACTGCTTGAGTCAGTTGACCTAGTAACGTTTGTGGCTTGTGAGGGGGTTGGGGAGAACTCATCGGCTATTCACATCACAGTTTTTAATGAAGAATCGAGCGAATCACAATTAATTTAGATGTTAGTCTTTCATCATTTTACTCATAAGCCAAAGCATAAATTGACTATACGGAACTTTTTGAGCTAATTTATACTTTAGTTTATATTAAAGCTATAATTAATTTGTAATTTTAATCACCTACTTCATATAAGTAAAAACTTTTTATATCTTCTCAAAGGCTCATTTAAGGTAGTGTTACTAGTTCAATAACTACAACCATAATTTTCAATTTTGTCTTTTTAAACACTAGTTTTCAATAAATAACTGATTTAATTTTTACCAATTTTACATATCCACATCTTCTAAAACAAACCTAAATATCTTCATTTAGGAAGATTTTCTAAATCTTAATTATCTGCTTTAATGGGGCGAGTATTCCGTTGAGGTTAATTACAGTAATGATGGGAAAATCTCTGACCCTGATTGGTACAGCTTTATCTTTGGCACTTACCACTAATATTGCTGTAGCCGAATCCAGTAAATCCCCCATAGCCCAATCTACTAGCGACTCCACTAGCGCACCAACGGAAATCAAGCTGTCGCCAGAAGGTAAGAAAATTCTGTGCGATCATTTTCCGCTCAACTCCCGCTGTCCCGGCGGCACAGCAGCCACCCCTAGCGCTCCTGGTAGCACTACAGCACCAGCAGAAACAACAACGCCAAATAGCACCACCACTCCTGATAGTACAACTACACCAGGAACCACTACACCAGGAAGCTCAACCACTCCTCCTGAGTCTGGCACTCCCGAAACCACTCCAGCACCAGGAAGCGTTACTCCAACCACTCCTGAAGGCGCACCTAGCAACTTAACTCCAGTACCAGGAAGCGTTACTCCAACCACACCTGATGGCGCACCTAGCAACTTAACTCCAGCACCAGGAAGTTCAACCACTCCTGATGGCACTCCTGGTAGCACTACCGACCCAGGAAGCGCAACCCCACCTGAACAACCTGGCACTCCTGGCACGCCTGGCAGCAGTATAGAACCCGCACCCGGTAGCTCTCCCAGTACTCCCGGCTCTAGTTCGCCAAAAACTCCTACCACAGGTAATTAAATTAAAAGCTGGGGCATAATCTAAATAATGGTTTGCCATCAGCGATCGCAGGTGCATCTTCCTTGAACTCTTGCACCAGTTATGCAAACTGGTGTCAGGTGAGAAATAAAAAAAAATTGCTAAAACCTTATACGTAAAGTCTTCGCATATAAGACTGAGCAAGGGTTTAACTAAGTTAATAGCCTGGGGTTACTCATCCCAGGCTTAATAGTTTAATGCGATCTGCCAGTTGGAGTCGGTGTTTTTTGCAAGGAAGCAATTAACAGGCAAACAATACCGATACTAATAAATGAATCTGCCACATTAAATACAGCAAAGTTAATTAGGCGAAAATCAAGAAAATCAACGACGTAGCCTAAAACAAAACGATCAATACCGTTGCCCATAGCTCCACCTAAAATCAAGCCATAGCCTAACTGATCCCACAAATTTAATGTTGGGCCAATTAACGCCAAGGCTATCAATACTAAACTCACTCCTAAAGATAGCCAGCGCAACCACTCTACTTTCCCACTCAACAGACTAAAAGCCGCCCCAGTGTTAGTGACATAGGTGAAGTGAAATATCCCAGGTAAGAGTGGTAGTGTCTGCCCCAAGCTAAAGCTTTGTACTACCCAGTACTTTGTTATTTGGTCTAAGAAAAAAGCGATGAAGGCAGCGATCCAGAAAAGACGATTTTTTAAACGCATGGCAAATTAGTCATTGGTCATTGGTCATCGGTCATTAGTCATTGGTCATTAGTCATGAGCTTTTGACAAAGCGCAAAGTCTGAGCGCCGCCTTCCGGCGTTGGCGCAGCCCGCCGTAGGCATCAGAACTTTGTAAGAGAGGACAAAGACAAATAACAATGAACTAATAAAACATTAAGTGACGCAATATATATGCTATTACAGTAACTGCACAGACCACAGTTAGTTGACCTGGTAGTGCAAACCAGGAGTATCTAAGGATTGCTTGCATCAAGGTTAGATTTTCTGTGCCTTTCCACTGAAAAAGATAGCTAATAATCAAATAAGTAATACCGCATAGGTGGAGAGTTAACAAGCCACAGATGCAACTGAAGGCAAGAGTTTCTAGTCGAGGTCTTGCTTTAAAGGCAACTAAGCCACAAATCCAAGCTCCAGGAATAAAGCCTAGTAGATAGCCAAACCAAGATAGCTTGAGATAACCAATACCGCCGCCATCGGCAAATACTGGTAGTAAGGTTAACCCCATGACTAAATAGGCAATTTGCGAGAGTGCAGCCGCATTTTTGCCCCCTAAACAACCCACTAACAATACTGCGCCAATTTGAAAATTGACACCTAAAGAAAAAGTCTGAATTCCGTGCTGACTCCAAGTCCAAGGTAAGGTGATGCCATAAACTTCTAAGAAGGTACCACCCATTGTCAGGAGTAAGCCAATCATAGACCATAGTAATTGATTGGAAGCAGCAAACATTTATCAGGCAACCAAGGAAAAGCAAAAGGGAAAACCAACAGCAACTAGTATATTCATTAATATTGAAATGAAATTTGTGCTTACATCTTAAGAATTAGCATATTTTCTTTTGCCTTTTTGGTACGTAATTTTTCAGTTCTACGAATTGCAACTAAGGCGTCTATTGTCTGATTTTCTTGGCTGAAGAGTGCTGTGAATTCTGGTATTTAACCTAAAAAATGGTAAAGTCTACATTTATACTAGTATTTATACTAGTTTTGCAGAGCAGTGCCTAAATTTGGCTACAAAGTGTTTAATGCTTAATCTTAATTAATATTAATATATTTTTTTATAACTTGACTAACGAAAGTACACTAGCAATAAAGTTTTGTAAATGAGTACAACAAACTTACTGTAGTAATATTTCTATCTTAAACCTAAAGTAAGAGTATAAAATTTATCAATAAAATCTAGAAATAAGGGTTTGCACTTCATTAAAAAAACAAGTATCTTTTTGCTTTGTTAACCTTTCGTTAATCTCTATTGTTGTTCTTTGGGAGTATCTTAGAAACGCTCACCTGAAAAGTTACTAAAAAATTGATAGCGATGCTCTCACGTCTTAGTGCAACAAAAATTCATCGCCTCACAGGTTCAATTTCAGTGTTAGCACTGACAATCAGCCTAACAGCTTGTGGCGGACAGCAAGCACCAGATAATACAGTCACCAAGGATGCGCCTTCTGGCACTGCTACAGATACTACTGCCTCTAGCCCAGCTAAATTAGACCTTGGCGGAACCGTAAAGTTAAGCGGGGCTGGTGCGTCTTTTCCGGCACCACTGTACGATACCTGGTTCACAGATTTAAACAAAAAATATCCCAATCTGCAAGTTGACTATGCATCAGTTGGTAGCGGTTCTGGAGTTGAGCAATTTATCAAAGGCACTGTAGACTTTGGTGCCAGCGATGTCGCAATGAAGGATGAAGAAATCCAGAAAGTACCAGCAGATAGAGGTGTTATTTTACTGCCTGTGACTGCTGGTAGCATCGTGTTGGCTTACAACTTGCCTGATGTTCCAGAACTCAAGCTCCCACGAGCCGTTTACGCCGATATTCTACTAGGCAAAATCACGTCTTGGGATGATGCCCAAATTGCTAAGGCTAACCCAGGTGCAAAGCTTCCAAAAGAGTCAATCACAGTTGTTTATCGTTCCGATGGTAGCGGAACTACGGGTGTGTTCACAAAACACCTCAGCGCTATCAGCCCTGAGTGGAAAAGTAAAGTTGGTGAAGGCAAAACTGTCAACTGGCCTAAGGGAGTAGGTGCTAAAGGTAACGAGGGTGTTACTGCCCAAATCCAACAAACTCAAGGTTCCATTGGTTATGTAGAGTATGGCTATGCCAAACAAAATAGTCTCAAGTTTGCTGCTTTGGAAAATAAAGGCGGTAAGTTTGTTGTAGCTAGTGAGGAGTCAGCTTCTAAAACTCTCGAATCAGTAGCTCTACCCGCAAATCTCCGCTCCTTCATTTCCGATCCCGAAGGGGCTGATTCCTATCCCATCGTCACTTACACCTGGATTTTGGCTTACAAGAAATATCCCAATGCGGCAAAAGCCAAGGCGATTGAAGCTGCGCTCGAATACGCTTTAACTGATGGACAGAAGCAGGCTAGTGCATTAGGATATGTTCCTTTACCCTCAAATGTGATCACAAAGGTGGCTGCTGCTGCTGACCAAATCAGCCCAGAATATAAAATTTCTGTCGCCAGTGGTAGTAGCGCTAGCAAGTAAGCAATAAAACACGCTTATTAAGTAGTAACTTTGAACATTAAGTTACCATTGTATCAGTTGAAATAGATGATGAGGCGACAATTTTACTAATCTCGTTGCCTCCCATATTCTTCTCTGATTTAATTCTGAAAGTCGGTATTCATGACTACAAATTCTCAAAATCTTTCATCAGCGATGAAAAATCGCTCTGATGCCGAAAAATCCTTAGATTTGGGTTTTATTTGGCTGACTAAAATTTTCGCTTTTGGAGTTGCTGGGACTTTATTATGGATTGGGTCGCAGGTTGCAATTGCCTCTTGGCCTGCTATCCAAAAGTTTGGTGCTGGCTTTTTAGTCAACACCACTTGGAACCCGGTTAATGATAGCTACGGAGTTCTACCTCAAATATATGGAACTCTCGTGAGTTCTTTTATTGGTCTGCTGATAGCAGTGCCAATTGGGGTTGGTACTGCTATTGTACTGAGCGAGGATTTTTTGCCCGCTAAAGTGAAGCTGGTACTGGTTTTTGCAGTAGAACTGCTCGCAGCTATTCCCAGCGTTGTCTACGGGGTGTGGGGTATTTTCGTTTTAGTGCCAATCTTAACCAACTTGGGAAAATGGCTCAATGGTTACTTTGGCTGGCTGCCATTTTTTAGCACTTCTCCTACAGGGCCAGGAATGTTACCGGCGGGAGTCATCTTAGCAATTATGACTTTGCCCATAATCACAGCCTTATCGCGCGATGCCTTGATTTCTGTACCCCCCAGTTTGCGCCAAGCCTCTATAGGGCTGGGAGCAACCCGCTGGGAAACAATTTTGCAAGTTCTCATTCCAGCAGCTTTTTCGGGCATAGTTAGTGCTGTGATGCTGGGACTTGGCCGGGCAATGGGAGAAACAATGGCTGTAACGATGTTAATCGGCAACTCCAACAACATCAGTCTTTCTCTTTTAGCACCAGCCAATACGATTTCTTCTCTATTGGCAAATCAATTTTCAGAAGCGAGTGGTTTGCAAGTTGCGGCTTTAATGTACGCGGCTTTAATTCTATTTTTTTTGACACTAGTAGTCAATATTCTGGCAGAGTTGATCGTTCTGAGAGTCAAGCGAATATAGCTTAGTTTTGGGTTAAATTATGACTTCTAATTTTCCAGAGCGCAGTTTAACTCGCTCCCCCACGTCTCAAAGGACACTGTTTAATACAGTGATGACCGTAATCGCTTTTACCTGCGGAGTATTGGCACTTTTACCTTTGCTAGCAGTGCTTTCTTATGTGATTATTAAAGGCTTTAGCAGTCTGAGTCTGGCCGTGTTTGTGGAATTGCCACCTAAAGCTCTCCAAAAGGGAGGAGGCTTTGGTAATGCCATTTTAGGTACGTTACTAATGGTAGGAATTGCTGCCTTGATTAGTATCCCATTTGGAGTTTTAGGGGCGATTTACATCACAGAATTTAGTTCGGCGAGAGTAGCTAGATGGGTGCGTTTTGCAGCTAACGTCCTTAGTGGAGTTCCCTCAATTATTGCTGGGGTATTTGCCTATGGGATTGTAGTTTTGACAATGGTAAAGTTGAACTTAGGATCGTATTCAGCTCTAGCTGGAGGGTTTGCACTAGCAATTTTGATGTTGCCAATTATTCTGCGAACCACTGATGAAGCGTTACAGTTAGTATCGCAAGATTTGCGACAAGCATCTGTAGGGTTGGGAGCGACTAACTTTCAAACGGTGAGTCAAGTAGTCTTACCAGCAGCTTTACCCGCTATTGTAACTGGGGCAACGTTAGCGATCGCCAGAGCATCTGGAGAAACCGCACCTTTGCTATTTACTGCTCTATTTTCTAACTTTTGGCCAGATGGTTTATTCCAACCAACAGCTTCCCTGGCTGTTTTAGTTTACAAATACGCCATTTCTCCGTTTAAAAATTGGCAATCTCTAGCTTGGGCAGCATCTTTAATTTTGGTATTGATGGTTCTAATCACAAGTATCATCGCTCGCTGGGCAACTCGCAAAAAAGCTTAGTAAACAACCATCCACAGTGCAAATCCCATCGTTTAAACTAACACTAGATTTAATTTATGGCTACCAACACTAGGACAGTGAATAACACTGAAACCGTTTTACGCACTGAAAATCTCAACGTTTACTATGGCAAGTTTTTAGCCTTACAGAATATTTGGCTAGATATACCGAAAAATCAGGTGACAGCTTTTATCGGCCCTTCTGGTTGTGGTAAAAGTACGTTGTTGCGATGCTATAACCGTCTCAATGACCTGATTGAGTCATTTCGGGCAGAAGGTAAAATACTTTTTTACGATAAAAATTTGTATGCATCCGACATCGACCCTGTAGAAGTGCGTCGGAGAATTGGAATGGTGTTTCAAAGACCAAACCCATTTCCTAAATCAATTTATGACAATATTACTTTTGGAGCCAAAATCAACGGCTATAAAGGTAATTTGGATGAATTGGTAGAAAGCAGTCTCAGAAAAGCAGCTTTGTGGGATGAAGTCAAAGATAAACTACAGCAAAGTGGCTCATCTTTATCGGGTGGACAACAACAACGGTTATGTATTGCTCGTGCGATCGCAGTACAACCTGAAATTATACTGATGGATGAACCTTGCTCCGCTCTTGACCCTATTTCCACCTTGCGTGTTGAAGAACTGATTCACGAACTTAAAGAGCAATATACTATTGTCATTGTCACCCATAATATGCAGCAAGCAGCGCGTGTTTCTGATAAGACAGCCTTTTTTAATGTTCGGACTTCAGAAACAGGAACCCGTAATGGCTATATGGTAGAGTATGATGCAACAGAAGTAATTTTCAACAATCCTCAGCAGGAAGATACCAGAGATTACGTCAGTGGCAAATTTGGATAAATAAATATTTTACATTGTTGATATTAAAGCAATGAGGGATACTCGGAAATTAAAGTTGTGCGATATTCCTCTATGTTTTTTATTTTAAGGATTTTTTTCTCCCCAACAAACTTCATCTCCATGCTGTCCGATGTCTATTACTTGGTGCGCTCAAAAACTGACGGGAATTATCTTATAGCTCGTCCTGATGCTGAAACATCAGGTTATTTATTGCTGTTTCAAGAAAACTTTGACGCCCTTAGCTATCTCAACACCCATGCGGCAGAAGTGGCAAATCGCTTTGCAGTGGAATCTATTGCGCGTACACAGTTGGGAAACTTGCTCAAGCGTTGGGGTTTTAGCGGTGTGGGTATTGTGACTGACCCGTTATTGCCCAAAATTGAGTTTTTACAGCACAATTAACTAATTCGTAATTCGTAATTTTTATTAATTAAATAGTTGTGCAATCGCACAAGTAAAATCAGGCAATAGGGGTGAACTCAATTCATCACCATTGAATAACGTTGCAACTAATTTTAAACTCGCTTGTTCGCGTCGATATACTTCCACCTGTTGCTTGCGCCAATCTACAATCCAATATTCTCTGACACCTCGTGATGAGTAGAGCTTAAGTTTTAGTTCTCTGTCCCGCTTTTCATTTTCACTACCAGCAGATAGCACCTCTACAATCAGTTCTGGCGCACCAGTCAAATGCCCTGCCTCGTCTAAAAGTAGAGGCAATGTCTGATTGCTAGCCCAGACAACATCGGGAATAACATTATCATTATCGCCAAAAATTATTCCTGGAGCAGTCACAACTTCTCCCAGACCAGTAGTTTGTGACCAGTTATCCAAGGAAGTGCTAATTCTCACACAAGTTTTTTGATGCTTCCAGTGGGGCGCCTTAGTCACAAACAATTCTCCGTCAATAATTTCATAGCGATTCCCGTTATCTGGAAACAACTCTAAATCGGCGGTAGTCCAGCGCACTCTTTCAGATATTGGCTGGTTCATAAATCATCTCTGTTAGGGATTTACCTATTTTAGCCTGAGTGGAAACGGAACATTATAGCGTTTCTTGTTTGTATGCAATACAGTCTGACCTCTCTCCTTTTAGACTTTGAATCTTACTCCCTAACGCTAGTAGGGAAGGAGAAGTTGCTGTAGAGTTGGAAAAATGTTTGAGTCTATCTGAAGAAGATAGGATTTTTGCTGTGAAAAATGTTTTGGCTGCTAATGGGGCGTATAGAGAAAGTAATTCCTCTTTATTCTGCAAAAATCAAAAATACAAAAAGAGATGATAATTATGTAAATTTAGATAAATTAGTATCAATCTGTAATGTAGTGTTAGAAAATTTTACTCAAGATAGGTTTACTGAAAAATGGGTTGTTATTAAAAATAATCTCGCATCTCTTTACTGTGATACTCCACATCCTAATCGCTCAAATAACTTTGAATTAGCTATAGATATTTACAATGAAGTATTAGGTGTATTGAATAAAGAATCATTTCCTGAAGAATGGGCAAATACTCAAATGAATATGGGTATTGCATATGATAAAAGGGTTCAGGGAGATCCCCAAGAAAATTTTAATTTGGCAGTTAAAGCTTATCAGAATTCTTTAAAAATTTATACTTGTGAGAATCATCCATTTACATGTGCCATACTTCAGAATAACTTAGGTAATGCTTACCGGGATCAAGGATTAGCCACTTCTGCAATAAATTATTATTGGTTAGCCTTAGAAATTCATATACACACAGCTTACCCTAATGAATCACTTAGAGCTTCTCGCAATCTTGGTAATACAGCTTTTAAATTTGGATACTGGGACGAAGCTATTAAAGGCTATAGTATTGCTATTAAAGCAGTAGAGACTAGCCGTAGTTGGGTAAAATCTGAATCACGTCGTCAAAAGATTCTAGAAGAATCCATCGGCATTTACGAAAGCATGGTGCAAGCCTGTATCAACGTCGGACAAATAGAAAAAGCTTTTGAATATTCAGAGCGATCGCGTTCTAAACGCCTGGTAGACTTAATGGCAAGCTACAACCTCTCTAAAGGCGAAGAAATTCCCCCGAAAATCCAAGAATTATTGCAGCAGTATGAAGAACTGCAACGGCAAATTGATCAAGAACGCCAAAGCCATAAATCTGAAAATAATCGCAGTAAAACACGCGCTGTTTGGGAAGCTTATAATGAGGCGATCGCATCTTTAAAAACTCAAAAACAACAAGTTTGGGAAAATCTCAGACGCGAAGATCCCGTATTAGCTGGCGAAATTCAAGTTAACCCCCTCAGCTTATCGGAAATTCAAAAGCTAATTGACCAACCCAATACAGCTATCCTCAGTTTCTACACTACCAACAGCGACACTCATATTTTTGTTGTGCAGCAAAACCAAATTACTTTCCACACCTGCACAGGACAAGGGTTAAATACGTTGCAAGGCTGGATTAACCAGAATTGGTTATTGCCTTATATGAATGATTCCCAAAAATGGGAAACTCAAATTAATAGTATTCTCCGCGAACTAGCTGAACGCCTGCAAATATCTGAACTCATTGACCAACATCTTGAAGAAATAGAAGAGTTAATTTTAGTACCTCACATATTACTACATCAGATTCCGTTTGCTGCTTTGCCTACAGGAGAATATCAGAAATATTTAGGAGATAAATTTATTATTCGTTATACCCCAAGCTGCCAAATTTTAGAATTTTGTCAACAACGCGACAATGTAGGGAAATTTAATGAAATATCTCTACAATATGGAACTGTGGAAGATGCCGAAGATAACCTTCCCTGTGCCAGATTTGAAGGCGAACAACTCGCCAAAATGTACAACATTCCACCAGAAAACAGATTAATTGGCAGCAGCCAAGCTACCTCTAACAAGTATCGACAGTTAGCACAACAAGTTCAAGTACTTCATTGCTGCCACCATGCCCAATCTCGCCTTGATAATCCCTTAGAATCACAGTTAAAATTAGCTGATGGTAGCATCACCTTGGGGCAATTGATGACACCAAGCTGGCGTTTACCTCAACTTGTAGAAGTATTTCTGTCTTGCTGCGAAACTAATTTGGGTACTCCTTCCTTAACTGACGATATTCTTACTCTCTCCACAGGCTTTTTGTGTGCTGGTGCTAGAAGCGTTGTTAGTACTTTGTGGTCAGTTAATGATTTAGCTACAGCATTATTTTCTATTTTTTACTACCAGCAGCGACAAGAAGGTAAAAACCGCCCTGAAGCATTACATAAAGCCCAAATTCAGCTACGAGAATTTACAAAATTAGTAAGGATTCAGGTCTAATATTTAGGAAGCAGTGATGGCCGAGACAGATAATTATTAGAATTAGCCAGCAGTGCTTGTGCAAAAAAGTCAAT
>NZ_JBALEF010000088.1:0-34051 GCF_036918245.1 Nostoc sp. | reverse complement strand
GCACTCAACCTGCGGGCTTATGATTTCGTCTCCCAAGAATTACGGGCGGCGGAAGACCCTGAGTTTGAAACCTTCTATACCAAAAACATTTTGCTGAACGAGGGTATCCGCGCTTGGATGGCTCCTCAAGATCAACCCCACGAACAATTTGTATTCCCTGAGGAGGTATTACCACGTGGTAACGCTCTCTAATAGACCAAATATCTTAGGCGGCGCTGGACGTGACCAAGAATCCACTGGGTTTGCCTGGTGGTCTGGTAACGCCCGTTTAATCAATCTATCTGGCAAACTACTGGGTGCTCACGTTGCCCACTCTGGTTTGATTGTATTCTGGGCTGGAGCGATGACTTTGTTTGAAGTCGCTCATTTCATTCCTGAAAAGCCCATGTATGAGCAGGGCTTGATCCTATTACCTCACCTTGCCGCTCAGGGTTGGGGTGTTGGTGCTGGTGGTGAAGTCATCGATACCTTCCCCTACTTTGTTGTCGGTGTACTCCACCTAATTTCCTCAGCCGTCCTTGGCTTTGGCGGCATCTATCATGCCGTCCGTGGCCCAGAAACCTTAGAAGAATATTCTTCTTTCTTTGGTTACGACTGGAAAGACAAGAACAAGATGACCAACATCATCGGGTTCCATCTGATTATTTTGGGATTCGGTGCATTGCTGTTGGTAGCAAAGGCAATGTTCTTTGGTGGGTTGTATGACACCTGGGCACCAGGCGGTGGTGATGTTCGGATTATTACCAATCCGACATTGAACCCAGCCGTTATCTTCGGTTATGTAATCAAGTCTCCCTTTGGTGGCGAAGGCTGGATTGTCAGCGTCGATAACTTAGAAGATGTGGTCGGTGGTCACATCTGGGTCGCCTTTATCTTAATTGCTGGTGGTATTTTCCACATTCTTACCAAGCCTTTTGCTTGGTCGCGTCGTGCATCCATCTGGTCTGGTGAGGCTTATCTCTCCTACAGCTTGGGCGCTCTCTCTCTGATGGGCTTTATTGCCTCAATCTTTGTTTGGTTTAACAACACCGTTTACCCCAGCGAATTCTTCGGCCCTACTGGTCCAGAAGCTTCTCAAGCTCAGGCTTTGACCTTCTTGATTCGTGACCAACGCTTGGGTGCTAACGTCGGTTCCGCCCAAGGCCCTACAGGTCTGGGTAAATACCTGATGCGCTCTCCAACTGGTGAAATCATCTTCGGTGGTGAAACCATGCGTTTCTGGGATTTCCGCGGCCCTTGGTTGGAGCCTCTACGTGGCCCCAATGGTCTTGACCTGGAAAAAATCAAGAATGATATTCAGCCTTGGCAAGCTCGTCGCGCTGCTGAATACATGACACACGCTCCTCTGGGTTCTTTGAACTCCGTGGGTGGTGTGGCTACCGAAATTAACTCTTTCAACTACGTATCTCCTCGCGCTTGGTTGTCGACTTCTCACTTCGTACTAGGATTCTTCTTCCTAGTTGGTCACTTGTGGCACGCTGGTCGCGCACGGGCTGCGGCTGGTGGTTTTGAGAAAGGAATTAACCGTGATACTGAGCCAGTGATGTTCATGGACGACCTTGACTAGGTTGTAAAGTTTATTTCATCACTGACAACTAAATAATTTAGAGGCTCTTGCATAAAAGCAAGGGCTTTTTTTATAGGAAAATTAGTAATCTATTAATTAAAGTGAGCGACTTGCCAAGGTAATTAATCTATGAACGATTCCAATTTTATTAACGATTCCAATTTTATTGATGCTTTACAATGGACATCTGAAGCTAAGGAAAAGTTACAAAATATTCCCTTTTTTGTCCGCTCTCAAGCTCAAGCCAGAATTGAACAACTGGCTCGTGAAGCAGGGCAAGATGTTGTGACTGCTGATTTGGTAGAACAGGCTAGGCTTGAGTTTGGACAATAAATCAGGAGTCAGGAGTCAGAATCCAGAATTCAGAATTCAGAATTGGTAAATACTCTACCAATAAAGGGATAGAGTTTTAAGGCGAGAATATTCCAGTCAATTTAATTCATAATTACGAATTAGTATCAACTTCCTCCTACATTCATTGCTGCTAAAACAGCCTTCTGGCTTACATCTCTGTAAACGGTATTCAAATACTTCATTACCACATCACTCGAAGTTGAATTTACTGCATTTTCCTCTTCCTTTGCTAGGGGAATCGCTCCTAATACATCTAAGATCGTCTCGCTGCTGGAGGGCACAATAACTACCAAGGATGACTCTAGTGGCTCATTGTATTGCCAGAAAGAATCAATTTTTACTGAGTATTTGTTATTAGGAATTGACTGTTGAACATCAGGCGTTTCTGTAGTATTGGGTTTATTCTTGGTACTACGTAGTTCACGCAAATTGCTGATAATTTGCTCTTTAGAACGTCCGCGTAATTGAAATAGTACAAAGGGGTCTTCACTGAAGCGATCACCTAACTGATAGTATATAGCACCAATGTGTTTACAGGGATTTGCTTTATCAGGACAAGAGCATTTACTCTGGACATCAGCAAGGGTAAATGGAAATATCGAAAGACCATTAGCCGTGAAGACTTCTTCTATATTTTGTGGCATTTCTCCTGCTAGTAGCTTGGCAGCAAAAATTGCCCTTTGGGACATGGTTTCAATTACATAACCCCACTGTTCATCGGTAAATGGTTCAAGGGAGAGGGAAACTTTATAGGGTTCAACTTCACTACCTTGCACCCTAGCCAATACTTTCGCACCTTTGAATTCGATGCTGAGAACATTTCCTTGACGAGCATAATTTCTCGCACGTTCTAAACGCTTTTTAAAGCGATAGGAATCTAGCAAATCTAGCCATTGTTGTGACCACCATTCTCGACTTGCTTGTAATGTGTAATTAGTCATAATTTATTTAAAATTATGGAATGTATGGGTTAATCTTATTTTGTGACAGTTACCTCAAACTATAGCGTTTATCGTTGAAAGCATATCATTTTCGTAAATATGAAGCTTATAGATTGGAATGGCACTACACAGAGGCGTAAAACCTTGAATTAATTACGAAGTTTTTCTTCTATCGCCAATACTTGCTTGAAGTAGGACTCGGCGCGATCATAGTTTCCCTGTAATCGCTCCGTGGTTCACTCTCAGCTTACTCATCTAAACTTTCTTCAACCACTTTGAGCAGCGCCTCGAATTCTGATTGTATATGAATCTCCTCCGTCAGAGCATTCATATCTTTCAGCAGATTTGTGATATTAGCAAATGTATTGCGAATTTCAGTATATAGGTCAATGTCTTCTCGAAATCCCTGCAAATTAGCGGCGCTAACTTTTTTCAGAGCATCATCTAAATCTTTAATTTGCTTTTCCCAATACTCAATATATTTAATTCTCTCAATAGCATTGTGAATTTGGGCATCTAAGAAGACTATGGGAAAAATTCTCTTATAAAATTTTCCATTCTTAGCAATCTCGACTAGTTCATACATACACTTTTCAGACTTCAAATATTGGTCGCTGATTATCAAAATCACGCATTTACCACGACTTAATCGCTGCATGAATTCTTGGATTCGTCCTTTGTAGAGAATTGTATTTTTATCGCGAATGATTTTGATGCCTTTCGCCTGAAATGCTTTCTCAAGTTCTTCGACAAATGATTTACTGTGATTATCCTCCCAGGCGTAGGAGATAAAAACTTCCTTTTGCTTGCTTTCTGGTAGCTGATATTTTGTAGGTTTATTTTTTTCGCTCAGTTCCGGTTGCAATTGTGTAACTTGAGGATTGAAATCCCGATTTTTTTCCTGGGCTTGCAAATTAACATTATTAATCGGCCTTGTCCCGATGCTGTCTGTTACGCCCACAACTGCCCGGATATAAGTGCGAGTCAGAGGGTGCAGGTCAAATCTTTCTCCATTCAAATCATTTACCAAAGATAGAGTTACCAGCCGCTCTAAAGAAACTTGGATCTCGCTTATGGCTAAATCAGTAGCATCTGCCAGTGCTGTGATTTTTATTGGTGTCAGGAATACACCCAGGGCAGACAACACTGTGCGATCGTTTTCAGAAAGAGTTTGGGCAGCATCGGCAAACAGAAACCCATAGAGATCGGCTGATTTGGCAGCATTCTGCAATCGCTCTAAAGCAAAACTGATGGAGTAGCCTTTGTGTGCCACCTGTCCCAAGGTCCAATCCAGCGCTAGGGGGTTGCCACCAGACGCTTGATATAAATCGGTCAATATCTCTGGGTTGGTAGCGTTTAGTTCCTGGGCTAGACGGGGATGCGATCGCCCCTTCTCCCGCATTAATTCCAAAGCTTCGGTTTCTAAGAGACGATCTAAGCGGATGGTGAGGGCGCTTTCCCCAGTGCGGCGGTTGCTGGTGATGATGGCTTTGTTAGGGGTGGGCAACTTCCGCAGGAACTCGGCAATCATATCGCGTTCTTCTGCATTCAGCGTTTCCAAGTTGTCCCAAATCAACAGGGTGCGTCGTCCTTGCAGGGTATTGAGAAGGGCACGGCGGCGTTCCGTAGCATCAGTCATTTTCACAATATCCGCCCGTCCCAACCCTTTGGCAAATTCCCGGCAGAAGCTATCGAGAGAAGACAGGGCGAAGATTTCTTGCCGCACTCCCTGAGTCGAAAGCCAGGTAGTCTTAGCAGAAACAAACAGGTAGGCATCAAATAAGGCTTGCTGACGGGCAAGATGTGCTACCTCCAGCGCTAACGCCGTTTTACCCATGCCACCCATACCATCGATCGCCACACCCCAACCGCGTTCCTCTGGTGAAAGTGCCTCCAAACAACGGGCGATTTCTTGTTTTCGTCCGACAAACACATCGTTATAGCGGGGCAGGTTATCAGGCACACTTTCCGGGCGTTGTCCCTGTAACAGGCTTAATCGCGCTTCTAGGCTAGTGACTTCTTTTTGTTTTTCCTCCAGATCGATCTGCAAATCCACTGGAACTCGAATCCCATAACTAGCTTTTTCCTCCTCTAATATCTGGAGGGCGCGACGGGCGCGGTTAAGAGTTCGTTGTAGTGCTTCTTGATTATCCATAGGGTTATATAAAAAATAAATCTAAGGGATTTTCAAATAAAAAAATATCTAATTAATGCTTGTGGGATAAGCTCTCTAGTCTGTCCGAGTTCCAGGGCGGGCAAGATACTCCGAAGTTCTGTTCGCCAGAAGCCGACGCTTAGACTTCTCTCCACCTCACAAGATTGTATGATTTTTTCAAGATATCCCCAGAACTCGGAAGTTTGTGCTCGGAACTCGGAAGTTCGTGTTCAGAACTCGGAAGTTCGTGCTCAGAACTCGGAAGTTTGTGCTCAGAACTCGGAAGTTTGTGCTCAAAACTCGGAAGTTCGTGTTCAGAACTCGGAAGTTCGTGCTCAAAACTCGGAAGTTCGTGCTCGAAACTCGGAAGTTCGTGCTCGAAACTCGGAAGTTCGTGCTCAGAACTCGGAACGAGAAAAATCATCGTCGGCTATATTTGCTTAATCTAATCCTGTTCTTTTATGCCGGGACTCTAATTCAATTACCTGGCGGCGTTTCTCTTCCAATTCAATCTGCAAATCCACTGGAATACGAATTCCATAGGAAGCAGCTTGTTCTTCCAAAAATGCTAACGCTCGTTTTGCTCTTGCTAGTGCAGGTGTTACCACTTCTTGATCAGTCATAATTTTGGGCAAGTCCGAGACTGGGGTTGAGTTTGGCAGTCCCTTCCCTCCCCGCAGCATGGCAATAGGAAAATCTTCCATCGCCGTATCAAAAAATGGGGTTTGTTCTTTTTTACATAGGGTTCTGGCGCTCTCTGGCACGGTTTTACCCAAATGATTGATCAGATTTAAGAGCATGACTTTGGAATCCCCTGGTTGATTAGCCGCTCCTTGCAATGCCTCAATTAGATGATAAGTGTAGAGGCTCATGCTTCCATCAGGACGTATCCAAGAAACCTGATTGCCCCTGGAGGACGTAAACACCGCCCGTCCTTCGCCCTGCTTTAGCGCATCAATCACCCCTTTGGGTAATGCCGTAGCGATAAAGTCAGCAGGTAGTTCTCCCTTAGCAGTAGCCATACCTTCTGCGTGGCAACTATCAATTACCACCCACAACCGCTTTGCTTGAATCTGCCGCAAAGCTCCAGTAAATTCTTGGGCAGACAGAGCGGTGTTAGCAATGTCTGTGGAATTGAAGTCATGTTGGAGCAAATAATAGCACTCACTTGATAAGTCAAAGCACCCATGACCAGAGTAAAAAACTACAATTGTTGCATCGCGATCGGCGGCAGCTTTTTCCTTTAACCACGTTAATCCATCCAAAATTGCGCTGCGCGTTGTCTGCTCATTCTGCAATAAGCGAATATGTTCGGAATCATCCAGATAGGCACATAAGTTTGGATCGGTTAGCACTGTTTTCAGGGCTTGCACATCTTTAACTGTGACAGGCAATGAATATGGGGATTCGGCTGTTGTGCCAACCCCAATCAACAACGCATAACCGTGGGCAAAGTGGTTCGACATGATGGCACAGGCTAAAGAAGAAGGCGTGATATTTGTCACTAATATCGCATATTTAATCTAGCGGTTCATCGCGTTAATTATCAGGGGGTTGAGAAACGAACCGCATACTCCTACGGAGAAGCAAGCTACGCGCAGCGTCTCGCAGAGAAGGACGCAAAGAGCACAAAGGAAGAAAAATGAAGAATGAGTTTACCCATTATATTTAATGTGACAGACCAGATGTCACATTAAATATAAGAGCTTTGTAGTGGGTGGCTTTAGCCCTTAATTCAAGAACTAAAGTCCTTACTACAAACTTATTCTGCATCATCGTCAATTACTGCACTACGGTCAAGTAGTAGTAAGTTGCGGAGTTGGTCTGTATCCATTTCAGTTAACCACTCTTCACCAGCACCTACAACTTGTTCAGCTAGTTGTTTCTTACTTTCAATCATGTCATGAATTTTTTCTTCTAAAGTGCCAGTACAAACAAATTTATGTACTTGCACATTCCGAGTTTGACCAATCCGAAATACTCTATCTGTAGCTTGATTTTCTACGGCTGGATTCCACCATCTATCAAAGTGGAATACATGATTTGCTCGTGTTAAATTCAGTCCTACACCACCTGCTTTCAGAGAAAGAATCATAATCGGTGGCCCTTGCGGATCGTGTTGGAAACGGTCGATCATTTCCTCCCGTTGTTTTTTACTGGTGCTGCCATATAAAAAGAATATTTCTCGCCCTAGCTGTTTTTCTAAATAGGGTTTAAGTAATTTACCCCACTCAGCAAATTGTGTGAAAATTAAAGCGCGATCGCCTTCTGCTAAAACTTCTTCTAACATTTCTTCTAGCCGCAGAAGTTTGGCTGAATTATGTTGCTCTAATGTCGCTTGTTTAAAGTATTGGGCTGGATGATTGCAGATTTGTTTGAGTTTGATTAGTAAAGCTAAAATCATCCCCCGACGTTGCAATCCTTCAGCAGATTCTATCTCTACTAAAGATTGTTCTACAACTTGTTGATAAAGTGCGGCTTGTTCACCAGTCAGACCGCAAAATACGGTCATTTCTTGCTTGTCTGGTAAATCTTGAATAATGTCGCGATCGCTTTTCAATCGCCGCAGTATAAATGGTTGGACTAATGAACGTAACTGAGTCAAAGAAGCCGTATCACCATACTTTTCTATTGGCATGGCAAACCGACGCTGGAAAAATTGCTTATTGCCTAAATAGCCAGGATTCAGAAAATCCAAAATAGACCAGAGTTCTTGCAGTCTATTTTCTACTGGTGTCCCTGTCAAAGCAATCCGAAATGTAGCTTCTAATTGGCGCACTGCTTTTGACTGCTTCGCCTCTGGATTTTTCACATTCTGGGCTTCATCTAAAACTATTATCTGCCAAGAGACACTTTGCAATGACTTGATATCTCGATGAAGAAGTGAGTAGCTGGTAACGATTAAATCGTGTTTTTTTACAGCTTCTAAAAACGCTTTTCCTTTTGGGCGTTTGTCACCGTGATATTGCAAAATTTTCAGGCTTGGTGCAAATTTATTGACTTCCCTTTCCCAGTTGCCTAAAACCGAAGTTGGACAAACCAATAGTGTTGGATTTTCTAGTACATCCTGTTCTTTTAAATGTAGCAAAAAAGCAATAAACTGAATAGTTTTACCGAGTCCCATATCGTCGGCGAGACACGCGCCTAAGCCCCAGCGTTCTAAGAATGACAGCCAAGCAGCACCACGTTCTTGATAAGGTCGCAACTGCCCTTTAAAGTCTGTTGGTGTGGGCAAAGGTGCGATCGCCTGATTATTGTTTAATGCTCCAATCAACTCTTGCAATGCCCCAGATGCATCAAAGCTGACCACTGGTAACTTTTCAATTGCCTGAGTATCTCCTGTACTCAGACGCAAAGCATCTTCCAGGGAAAGCGCCATTTGGTCTTTGCGGGTGGTAAAAAAAGTTTGGGCTGTCTTGATATCTTGGGGTCGCAATTCTACCCACTCACCATTAATTTCCACTAGCGGGCTATTTAAAGCCACAAGTTTATCAAACTCGGCTTTGGAAATAGTTTGTCCACCAATTGCCAATTGCCATTGGAAATTTAGTAGACTCTGCAACCCTAAACGTCCCTGCTTTGTCTTTGGGGTTTCGGCTGTAATTTTTAAACCCAAACGGTTCGCCCATCCTTCACGATTAGCCAAACTGGGAGGCAAAATTACTCCCAAACCGCTGTCTTCCAGCCTCCAAGCTACAGCCTTGATAAACTCATAAGCTTGGATAGGGGTGAGACGAGAAAATTGGGGATATTCGGTTTCAAAACTGGCTACTATTGTTGGGTATAATCTGGAAGCTACCCCCAAACCTCGCAAAAATGTTTCTTGTGGTTGGTCAATTGTGCGATTTTCATAAACCAATCTTTCAACTGGATTGTTCCAAATAGTTGCTGCATCGACTAAAAACTCTGGATCGTCAGCTGCTTGCAAAAAATACGCCAATGTCCAATCTGTTTCGCCAGACTCTGGAGAACGCAGTTGAAAACAGGTACGAAATAGAGTTTTAAGAGTTAACTGGTATTGTAGCGGCATAGTCCAAGCCTTCAGTGCCGCCTCCAGTCGTTCCACTTCAAGTGCATCTGCATTAACTGTACCAGATGCACTAGTTAAGGCTGGCAACCACTGTCGCACCCCAACTGGTAAAGATGCGATGGCCTTAGCTTCAATTGGAGGTTGAGAACCTACCATGTCTCGCACTTGGGCATCTATCGTACTGTTGAGAAATCCCAAAAGTAATTCTTGAGGTTCAACGGGGAAGTTTATATAGATTGGGCATGGGGCATGGTTATTTTCTTTGTCCCCTTGTCCCTCCCCACTCCCCACTTCCTCTTGATAAGTGCGACAAACCAACGGCATATTTGCAGAAAATTTTTCTAGGCGGGTTCCATCTACAGCGCTATCTAGAAGTACTCGCCACTTAGCAGCAAATGCACTATCTGATTGTTGGTTAATTGTTGGTAAAAACTTACAACGTGAGATTAAATCTAAACTCCATCGCGCAACCTGCGACCAAAAGCGTAAATCTCCACCCAAAAAAGCATCTTCCCCTTTAGCAGCATTTAGGGGAATAGCAGCGAGAAATTTTACTGCTTCGCTGGGGTTAAGACAAAAACCCTCAACTCGCCACGGTTGTAAATATTGTGGCGAGTCTGTATTTTCCCCCAAGCTGGCAGAATGTACAGGAAAAATCGCTGCTGTTCCTTTATCACTACCTTCTGGGATATAAGTTGGTAGGGCAATGATTTGAGAGTGCGTTGGTAAACTGATCTCAGTGGCACTGGCGGCTTTGCGTGTTCGCCCAGTAGTTGCGATCGCTCCGCCAACGCCAGGGGCTAACGCAACTTGGGGTTGCTGAATGAAGTTGATAATTGCCATGTTTTGGGAACGCAACCACTCACTCAACTCAACTGATGTCATTGCCAATGGATGTAGTGCTATATCTCCAGATCCATTAGACTCGAAATTCACTCGTGGCGATCGCCAAGTTTCCCCCCAAATAAATAAACTACCATTTTGATTTTTTAGTAACCAATTACAGTGTAAAATCGCCATTTGCTAACTACTCAGATTTTCCCAAAACTCCAGAATTAAAATCGGAATTATTCTACTTTTTGCATCTTCTCAAGAAGATTTATTGGCCCAATTTCTCATATAATAAATATTTAAGTAATTATTCTACATAAACATTGTTAAGAATGAATTTTCCCCTAATTAAAGTCTTAAAAAACGGGATGTTAGTGGAACTAGATTATATGCATCCTCAAGAACAAGAGGTTGTAAGATCGTTACTCAATGTTGTAATTCTTGAAGGTAAAACCTATCCTCAAAAGCAACCTCTCTCTCCAACAGAATTTTCAGCTTACTGGTTAAGCAAGGATGCCTTTGTTGTCAGGACATCTGTTGTAGATCCTACACACAAGCCACAAGAAATATTAGGGGCGTTTTATTTAAAGCCAAACTTTCCCGGTCGGTGTAGCCATATTTGCAACGCTGGTTTTATTGTACAACCAGGATTACGCAGTCAGGGTTTAGGAAGGTTCATGGGAGAGGCTATGCTTTCGATAGCAGCAAACCTGGGCTACGAAGCAGTGATGTTTAATTTGGTCTTTGAGACTAATATACCTTCAATTACACTTTGGCAGTCGTTAGGATTTGAGATTATTGGGCGAATTCCGGGCGTGGCGAAGTTAGAGAATGGGCAGGTAGTAGACGCGCTCATCTTTTATCACACTTTGCGTTAAACGACTTGTCTATCTTTGTATCTACTAGAAGTCAGCCATAGGGCATAAATGTTAGGATTGCCACAGAAAGAGAATAGCGAAAGAGAAGGAAAAAAAACTGAATGGCAGAAGTTGATAAGTCAATATCCTTCGATGGAAGGGATATTCGACTGAAAGTAGGCCTACTAGCTCCCCAGGCAGGTGGGTCGGTTTTGATAGAATCAGGGGACACATCCGTTTTAGTGACGGCTACGCGATCGCAAGCCAGAGAAGGCATTGATTTTCTTCCCCTCACTGTAGATTATGAAGAAAGGCTATATGCCGCTGGTAGGATTCCCGGCGGGATCATGCGACGCGAAGGTCGTCCACCAGAAAAAACAATTCTCACCAGCCGTCTTATAGACCGTCCCATGCGTCCCTTGTTCCCGTCATGGTTGCGGGATGACTTGCAAATTATTGCCTTAACGCTGTCGATGGACGAGTTAGTTCCACCCGATGTGTTAGCAGTTACAGGCGCTTCCATCGCTACCCTAATTGCCCAGATTCCTTTTAATGGGCCAATGGCAGCAGTGCGGGTTGGTTTAGTGGGAGATGATTTCATCATTAACCCCACTTATGCAGAAACTGAAGCTGGAGATTTGGATCTGGTAGTAGCAGGTTCACCACATGGCGTGATCATGGTGGAAGCGGGAGCCAATCAGTTGCCAGAGCGAGATATTCTCGAAGCGATTGACTTTGGTTATGAAGCAGTGCGGGACTTAATCAAAGCGCAGCAAGATTTAATCGCCGAACTGGGTCTAGTAATAGTGCAAGAAGCACCACCAGTAGTAGACCAAACCCTAGAAAATTATATCCGCGATCGCGCCAACGGTCAGATTAAGAAAATTCTGTCTCAATTTAGTTTCACCAAACCCGAACGCGATGCAGCTTTAGATGTCGTCAAGGATGAAATTGCCGCGACAATTACCGAACTGCCAGAAGAAGATCCCATTCGAGTTGCCGCAACTGCAAATAAGAAGGCACTTGGTAACACTTTTAAAGATATTACCAAATACTTCATGCGGCGACAAATCATCGAAGATAACGTCCGCGTTGATGGTCGTAAACTCGATCAAGTGCGTCCGGTTTCTTGTTTAGTTGATGTCTTACCAAAGCGAGTCCACGGCAGCGGTTTATTTAACCGGGAACTAACTCAGGTATTATCCACTTGTACTCTGGGTACACCTGGGGATGCTCAAAACCTCAACGATGACATGCAGCTAGATCAGCACAAGCGTTATCTGCATCATTACAACTTCCCGCCGTTCTCAGTCGGAGAAACCAAGCCAATGCGGGCCCCAGGAAGACGTGAAATTGGTCATGGGGCATTGGCAGAGCGATCGCTCATACCTGTGCTACCGTCAAAAGAACAATTTCCCTACGTAATTCGCATCGTATCCGAAGTACTTTCTTCCAACGGTTCCACCTCAATGGGTTCAGTCTGCGGTTCCACCCTCGCCCTGATGGATGCTGGTGTACCAATTCTCAAACCCGTCAGTGGCGCGGCAATGGGTCTGATTAAAGAAGGGGACGAAGTACGAGTCCTGACGGATATCCAAGGCATTGAAGACTTTTTGGGCGACATGGACTTCAAAGTTGCCGGGACGGATACCGGGATTACCGCCTTGCAGATGGATATGAAAATCTCCGGTTTGTCTTTGGAGGTTATTGCCCAAGCCGTCCACCAAGCGAAAGCAGCCCGGTTGCACATTCTGGAGAAAATGCTCGCCTGCATTGACACACCACGGACTGAAACCTCACCTTATGCTCCACGTCTGTTAACAATCAAAATTGATTCAGACATGATTGGTTTGGTCATCGGGCCTGGAGGCAAGACTATTAAGGGAATCACAGAGGAAACTGGTGCAAAAATTGACATCGAAGATGATGGCACCGTGACAATTTCCGCTGTGGATGAGAACAAGGCCAAGAGAGCCAGAAATATCATCCAAGGCATGACCCGCAAGTTGCACGAAGGGGATGTCTACGCAGGACGCATTACTCGGATTATACCGATAGGTGCATTTGTGGAATTTTTGCCTGGAAAAGAAGGCATGATTCACATCTCACAACTAGCTGACTACCGCGTTGGCAAAGTTGAGGATGAAGTAGCGGTGGGCGATGAAGTGATTATCAAAGTGCGCGAAATTGATAACAAAGGTCGGATTAATCTCACCCGCTTGGGTATTCACCCAGATCAAGCAACAGCAGCAAGAGAAGCTGCGGCGGTGAATCGGTAACTCGATTTGGGATTTTAGATTAGATTAAATCTAAAATCCGCGATGCCTATCGTGAAGGCATCGCCGTATGCTTCTCTAATTTGATAAATTACGAATTATTTTAAGAACTTTTCTAGTGTTTTTGGCTCTGGTAGAGGTTGACCATCTGCTAAAGATGATTCAATCAGCATTTCTAAAACTTCTTGAGCATTTTTGAAAGCTTCTTCGTAAGTATCTCCGTGAGTATGACAACACTCTCCCCATTCAGGAAGACTCACAACAAAACACTCATCTTCATCAGACCACTGAATAACGATTGTATATTTCATAATATTGGTTGATTTGTTGACGAACTTCTGTGTTGTTCATATTTTTGAAACTCTTTTACTTCTCTAATTCTGCCAACTTCTGTTGAGCAAACTTTCGCACTTGCTCATCTGGGTCATTCTCTGCTTTGTCGTGCAACAGTGGTAAAGTCTGGGGATGCTGAGTAAATTGCTTGATAATTATCTCCAGTGCAATGCGCCGAGGGTTGGTTTCATAGTCTTGCTTATGCTCAAAGGGTTCATTGATAGCGCAGTTGTAGTAAATTTCAAACAACTCAAGCTGATTTCTGAAGTGTTTGGCTAATGCTTGGATGGCTGCACCTCGCACATGCTCATCATTATCAGCAGTGGCGCGGTCTTTGAAAAACGAGCGGGTGTCCAGGTCATCTTTGAAATTGCTGGCTAATGCTTGGATGGCTGCAAATCGCCCATACTCATGATTATCAGCAGTGGCGCGGTCTTTGAGAAACGAGCAGGTGTTCGGGTCATCTTTGAAATTGCTGGCTAATGCTCGGATGGCTGCACGTCGCACATGCTCATCATTATCAGCAGTGGCGCGGTCTTTGAGAAACGAGCAGGTGTTCGGGTCATCTTTGAAATTGCTGGCTAATGCTTCGATGGCTGCACCTCGCACATACTTATGATTATCAGCAGTGGCACGGTCTTTGAGAAACGAGCAGGTGTCCGGGTCATCTTTGAAATTGCTGGCTAATGCTTCGATGGCTGCACCTCGCACATACTTATGATTATCAGCAGTGGCGCGGTCTTTGAGAAACGAGCGGGTGTCCGGGTCATCTTTGAAATTGCTGGCTAATTCTTCGATGGCTGCACGTCGCACATGCTCATAATTATCAGCAGTGGCGCGGTCTTTGAGAATCGAGCGGGTGTCCGGGTCATCTTTGAAATTGCTGGCTAATGCTCGGATGGCTGCAAATCGCCCATACCCATGATTATCAGCAGTGGCGCGGTCTTTGATAAACGAGCGGGTGTCCGGGTCATCTTTGAAATTGCTGGCTAATGCTAGGATGGCTGCACCTCGCATATTCCCATTATTATCAGCAGTGGCGCGGTCTTTGAGAAACG
The DNA here is from genome assembly GCF_036918245.1 of Nostoc sp. GTDB lineage: Bacteria > Cyanobacteriota > Cyanobacteriia > Cyanobacteriales > Nostocaceae > Nostoc. The sequence goes on along the minus strand of NZ_JBALEF010000088.1, from coordinate 19,649 downwards.
AGCGGGTGTCCGGGTCTTCTTTGAAATTGCTGGCTAATGCTCGGATGGCTGCACTTTGCTTATACTCATCATTATCAGCAGTGGCGCGGTCTTTGAGAAACGAGCGGGTGTCCGGGTCATCTTTGAAATTGCTGGCTAATGCTTTGATGGCTGCACCTCGCACATCCCCTTCATTATCAGCATTGGCGCGGTCTTTGATAAACGAGCGGGTGTCCGGGTCTTCTTTGAAATTATTGGCTAATGCTTGGATAGCTGCACGTCGCACATTCCTTTCATTATCAGCAGTGGCGCGGTCTTTGAGCCACTGTAAAGTATCGTTGTTATCTTTCCAAATTGCGGCGATTGTTGCAACCGCTTGAGTGCGAACTTCCTGAACTAGCTTAGTTTCTTCATCAAAGAAAGAGTAATAGTACCATAGGTCATATTTAGTTAAGTCTTTGAGTTTGTCAAGCAATTTATTAACCACTGACGCAATTACCGAGCGATTTCTCACTTCTGCAAGACAGTTAGCCGCTAAAAACAGGTTGATAAATTTTTCCTTTTCCCCATCTTGCACCATTAAGTAATCAAGAATTTCACCAACAAATTTCGCATCAATCATTCCCGCAATTAGCCGCAATACCTCATGCCAAGTTTCATCTTGCCAGTGTTTGCCAAAAACTTCAGTTTTGAGAAACTCAATTGTAATACTGCGTTCCTTCTCAAACTGCCAGACAAACTCCCAAGCACAGAAATATTCTAAAAATGTCCGATGCACAAAGGCATAGTAATCTGCACCCAAGAAACATAAAATAAAATTGCGATCGCGCAGTTGTTTCATCAACCGTCTGGCTTTATCTCTGGCATCACTCACTGGTATACTTTGCAGATATTTAGTAAAGATTGCTTCTAAATCATCCGCATAGATAATGTTGCCAGCTAAACCTTTTTCACTGGTTTGCATAAGATAAGCAACTTGACGCAACATTGCCTGTTTATCTTTATAATCAATAATGTCCAGACGTTCATCAGGCTTTAAATTGCGTCCGTCGTCCCAATTATGCAGCAGTACCTCGGAAGCATCTTTATACAGTTCACTTCTATCTCTGGGTAATTCTCGCCTGAGATTGAGAATTGCCATCATCGTTAACAGCAAAGGATTTTGTGCTAGTTCTGCAATTGCTTTTGATTCATTAATTACTCTTTGTAGACGCTCTCGTTTGATATTTTTATCTCTTTCTTCCGCTTGAGTAAAAGTTTTATCATGCCAACGTTCGATAAAATCTTGAATCTGTGCTGGTTCTAAATCTTGCAACATGAAGTGGCGAAACTCTGCATCTCGGAATTGTTGCTGTTTATAGCCGATAATCCGAGAAGTGACAATTACCTGGACATCGGGATATTCATTAGTGAAGCGATGAATACAGGTAATTACTTCTTCCCGCTTCGCCATTTCAAAGATTTCATCCAAACCATCAAACATGACTAAAGCGTTACCAGCCTTTAGTTGTTCATGCAATTTATGCTGATTGAGGTGATAAAAACAATTGGGACTATTATGGTAAAATTGGAGAAAATTATTACAACTACCCGCATTGCGATCGCGCATATAATTGCGTAATTCAATCAGCAAAGGAATTGGCAGATTAAAATCATTCTGCTCAAGAGTTTTTTCTACCCAATCCAACGCTAGGTATTGCAACAATGTAGACTTCCCGGAACCAGGATCGCCTAAAATAACTAGATAATTTTTGCGTTGCTTATCTCGGATAACATCTAATACTGAACGGATTGGCTGTTCAAAATAAGTGCGTTGATAACGTTCTGTTTCTTCTTGAAGTTTTTCTATTTCAAATTCCGCATCTAATTGGTTACTTTCTTGTAGCCTGCGGAGATGTTCTTTAGGCAGTTCTGGCAAAACCTGATAAACTTGGCGCACATTTTGCGGGATAAACATTTGCCATAAGTTTACCGGATGTTCGCGGGCTGTAGTTTCTAAACTATCTAACTTCAGATTGCCGTAGCGTTCACGAATAGTTTCTAAATATTGTAATAAATTAAAATCTTTGGGAATATCAGCGTTTTCTTTTAAAGTCTTGTCAATAGCGGATAACTTTTGAAGTTCCAGAATATAGCGTAACTCTTCTGAATCCGAAAGAATATCTTGAACTTGTATGAGATACTGCTCCGTAATTGTTTGCCAGTTAAATTTATGTGGTAAAGGTTTGAGTTGAAGTCTTTTCCAACTATCTGCCAGTGTTTTAAAATTTAGAGAATCAGATTTAATATCAAAAGCCTGACCAAGAATTTCTTTAACCGACTTATCACGGATAAATTTATTGATATCTTCAGCGTAATTTTGAATTTCAGCTTCAGAAAGTTTGCAACGAACCTTTAACTGTTGCTGCATCGCTTGCAAAAATTCTGTCAGCGCCATGACAACAGCTTTCTGAAGCGGTTCTTGCTTAAAGGGCCCGGTTACAGCATTATTAAAGATATGTTTAAAAAAATCTTTAGCGTAGTCCTTGACTAAATCTTTGAAAAATTCTTCGCTAATAATAGTTTTGACAAGAAATCCAACCGCTTTTTGACCTATCCAGAGAGTGAACCACTCAACTATCATACTCACGCCTGCTAAATGCTTGACTACGAGTATATACACTAGTCAGAGAAATCTTTCCAGATTTCTGGGTTTTTAACTTAAAAAGCGATGCTAGCTGAAGATTTGTTAAAAATAACTAATGTACTGTGCATTGAGATTAGGAGTAATTTTATGGTTCTACAAGTTAACCCCATCCAAAAAGAACCAACTGTTACTTGGGAAGCACTTCCAGCCGACTTCATTTTACCAGACGATCCAGTGGAAAATATTCAACAACCTGCGATCGCTGCTGCGCTTACCGATGCTTTGGGAAGCACAGGACGCATCCAACCTCAAATGCTGATTGGCTCTAATTTTGGACTTGTAGCCACAGTCAACAAAAAAATCGTTGTTAAAGCACCAGACTGGTTTTACGTTCCTCAAGTGCAGTCTGTGGGAACAAATGTAGTTCGTCGTAGCTACACCCCAACTTTAGAAGGCGCTGCTGTGGCTGTAGTGATGGAATTTCTCTCAGACACAGAAGGTGGAGAACTATCAGTCCGTTCAACTCCACCCTACGGTAAACTCTATTATTACGAAAAGATTCTCCAAGTTCCAACCTACGTAACCTACGACCCTTACGAACCAAGTATAGAATTACGGTGCTTGCAAAATGGACAATATACTTTGCAGCAAGCAGACGCTAATGGACGCTTTTGGATTCCTGAGTTAAAGTTATTTCTTGGAATTTGGCAAGGTGAAAGATTATGCCAAACCATGAATTGGCTGCGCTGGTGGGATACAGAAGGTAATTTGCTGTTGTGGAGCAGTGAACAAGCGCAACAAGAACACCAACGTGCTGAACAAGAACACCAACGTGCTGAACAAGAACGCCAACGCGCTGAACAGGAACGTCAACGTGCTGATATATTAGCAGCTAAGTTACGTGAGCTAGGTGTTGACCCTGATGCGACGCCGAATAGCCCGTCGTAGACATCGCATAACCTAAAGGGATGCTGGGAATAATAATTTTGGAATATCAGCACCAAAATTCCATGAAACAGCAAAAAAATCAATTCAGTCATCTTACTGCGATCGAAAGAAGCTATCTATCATTTCCGGCACAGTTTTTATTAAATCAAAACCTTCTCCAAGGCAAAATACTAGACTTTGGTTGTGGCTTTGGTAATGATGTTAAAATATTGCGCCAAAAAGGTTGTGATATTACAGGCTATGACCCTTATTATTTTCCAAAATATCCTGATACTAAATTCGATACAATAATTTGCTTTTACGTTTTAAATGTTTTATTTACCGAAGAGCAAACTAATGTCCTAATGGAAATATCACACTTATTAAAACCAGGAGGCAAAGCTTATTATACTGTAAGAAGGGATATCAAAAAAGAAGGGTTTAGAGAACATTATGTTCACAAAAAACCTACCTATCAATGTATTGTCAAACTTCCCTTTACCTCAATTTGCATAGATGAATATCGGGAAGTATATGAGTATATTCACTATAATCATCAGCGAAATTCATCTAACTATTGTATATTCTGTAATCCCCATAAAACTCTTAGACTATTAACTGAGTCAGCAACTGCTTATGCTATTTTTGATGGCTATCCAATAAGTAAAGGGCATGTTCTAATTATTCCCAAACGTCATGTTAACAGCTATTTTGAGCTACCATTTAAAGAGCAATCTGCTTGCTGGTTTATGGTGAACAAAGTACAAGAAATTCTCAAAAGTGAATTTCAGCCTGATGGCTTTAATGTAGGAATGAACATTAATAGAGCCGCCGGTCAAAATATTATGCACGCCAGTATTCATATCATACCTCGTTATAAAGGTGATACTGTTGGCTCTAAAAGTGGAATCAGGAATGTTATTCCTAAAAAGCAATAGTTTTTGTAAGAATTCAGGAGTCATAACTCTGCTGCAACTTGACAGCTTTGAACTGATTATGAAAATTACTGGAACATCATGATTTGCTCAAACTTATCTCATAAGGTTGAGATCAGCTATTAAATGCTTCGTCACTTGTGACTCTCAAAACATTGTGTGTAGATACGGTAGTGAGGAGTTTGTATTGGTTTTACCTGGGCTGACACAAGAGAAAGCATTTCAGCACCCGAACAGATCCGGTTATCGTTTCAAGCTGCGCGGTTGGAATCTGGAGGTAAACAAATACATACGACAGTTTCTGGTGGAGTGGACATGTTTCCAGATCATGGAAAAACCACTGATGAAGTTATTGCAAGTAGTGGATCAAGCGCTATATGCTGCTAAGTTACATGGGCGCAATTGCATCAAGCGTGTGTAATCTAATTGATGAAATGTAAAAATTTTAACAATCATTTATGAAAATATTGCGAAATATTTCAGTTAAGCCAGATTATCTGGATCTATTCCGAGCGCTCTTAATTGTTCCGCCAACTGTTGAACCCGTTTTTCTGCAACTTCAGCGCGTTGCGCTTCTTGTTTAGCGCGTAGTGTCTCTTGTTTTACTTGTTCTGCGGGCGTGAGATACCGTTGTCCTTGCTCATCATACCAATACATCCATTCCCGCGTTACACCACAATAATTTCCCCTTTCGCAACCAATTCCCAGTCCAATTTCTGGTAGCCAAACGGGGTTTCCCTCTTGCAATTCATACTTACCATTAACTAACTTATGTACTTCCAGATGCGGTTTGCGGCGGCGGCGAGAGGAATAAATCACGTAATAAAGTACACCTAAAGCCTCATATTCATCCAATTTAGTAGTGTATTCCTGACGATAATTTTGGGAAACTACTTCTAGGACGAAAATCGGTATAACATTTTCATCCCACAGCACATAACTGGGACGTAGTTCCTCATCATAAAACCGCTCTACTCCTAAGCTTAAAAACCCATCTGGCACAATTGGCGGTTTATCAGGGTGATAATAAATACCCATATCTATCGCAAACAACCAGTCCATGCGTTCTGACCAAAGTATCAGCAGGATCGCTTTTAACAAGCCTGGTATCAATTCTTGCAATTCATTATCCACAGGCGTTTCATCAGAGTCTGGTAGTTCTTCGGCTGAGGGCAAGTACCTTGGCAAGTTGTACTCTAACATGGCTGGTTTTCCCAAAACTCAAAGGATATTTGGCTCTATTTGGCTCAACAGAATTATAGCGATTTCTCCCCTTGCAATGTCATTAGTAGTCTGTCTCATTAATCACGAGGCGTGAACGAGTTCGTAGTCAGGACTTTAGTTCTAGTTTTTTAAGCACTAAAGTGCTTACTACAAACTCTCAAAATTAGCTTGACAAATTACTAGTTTACTACTGTATATTAATTACTCTACTGACATTAATTGGTAGTTTTTAACTACTTAAGAATCTTAAATCTGCCGAAATTATGAACAATAAAATTTATTTGATGTCTAAATTATAATTGTCACAATCCGATTATCTTCAGAATCCAATGTTTCGCTTTGACTAAGGGATACCACTTGTGGTATTGACAAACAGACAAGATTCGACAGATATATTAGTTACTAGCTCGTTTCCTGGTTGTGTATAGCATTGCCTTAGCTAAAGTTGCAGCCCAGTCAAGCATACAAGCGTTTATACCCCACCAAGGAAGTTGCTTCAGCCGATAAAATTTTGGTAACTCTTAACTATTAATAAATATATCGGTGCTTAGTGCTATTCATGCTTTATATTTAGCGACAGGGTGGTGCAAACAGCTAACTTATGTTCAAAAACTTAGGAGGCAGTGCCCATCGGGAGCAATTCACGCTTCGATACCATCAGCACGTAGTGTAAGTAAAGGTTAAGTTGATATTCAAACGAATAATTTTTGCTGAATTGCGACAGATAAAGACTAAACTAAAAAGTCTTGTGCAGCAAAACCTGTAGCTTTAAATGAAGTAATCATGTCTAAGGTTCTTGTCTCTGATTCGATTGACCAAGCTGGAATTGACATTCTTTCGCAAGTTGCTACCGTTGATGTCAAACTAGGTCTAAAACCAGCGGAACTGATCGCAATTATTGGTGAGTATGACGCGCTGATGATTCGCTCTGGTACGCGCGTCACTCAAGAAATTATTGAAGCCGGCACCCAACTAAAAATCATCGGTCGTGCTGGTGTGGGTGTGGATAATGTGGATGTTCCCGCTGCCACCCGCCGGGGAATTGTGGTAGTCAATTCTCCAGAGGGAAATACAATTGCCGCCGCCGAACACGCGCTAGCAATGATTTTGGCTTTGTCCCGCCACATCCCCGATGCTAACGCTTCGGTGAAACGCGGGGCGTGGGATCGCAATAGTTTTGTTGGTGCGGAAGTCTACAAAAAAACTCTCGGTGTTGTCGGTTTGGGTAAAATTGGCTCCCATGTTGCCTCTGTAGCTAGAACAATGGGGATGAAACTCCTAGCTTATGACCCTTTTATTTCTACAGAACGAGCCGAACAAATTGGCTGTCAGTTGGTGGAGCTAGATTTACTCTTCCAGCAAGCAGATTATATCACCCTACACATCCCGAAAACCCCAGAAACTACCCATTTAATCAATGCCACAACCCTGGCAAAGATGAAACCTACAGCCCGGATTATCAACTGCGCTCGTGGTGGGATCATTGATGAGGTAGCTTTAGCAGCAGCTCTGAAAGCGGGTAAAATAGGCGGTGCAGCCTTGGATGTGTTCGAGTCAGAACCACTGGGTGAATCTGAGTTGCGATCGCTAGGTAAAGAAATCATCCTCACTCCCCACTTGGGAGCCTCTACCGCAGAAGCTCAAGTGAATGTGGCTATTGATGTTGCCGAACAAATTCGCGATGTACTTTTAGGACTACCAGCGCGTTCAGCCGTCAACATTCCCGGACTCGGCCCCGATGTATTAGAAGAACTCAAACCCTACATGCAACTAGCAGAAACTCTAGGTAATCTAGTGGGACAGCTAGCTGGCGGACGGGTGGAAGTACTCAATATTCGACTACAAGGGGAACTTGCGACCAACAAAAGTCAGCCTTTGGTAGTAGCTGCCCTGAAAGGTTTACTTTACCAAGCTTTGCGGGAACGAGTAAATTACGTAAATGCCAGTATAGAAGCCAAAGAACGCGGAATTCGGGTGATTGAAACCCGCGATGCTTCCATTCGAGACTATGCCGGAACGCTTCATCTAGAAGCCACCGGCACTTTAGGTACTCACTCTGTCACAGGCGCTTTGTTGGGTGAACGGGAAATCCATTTAACTGATGTTGACGGTTTCCCGATTAACGTCCCACCCAGCAAATATATGTTGTTTACCCTACACCGCGATATGCCAGGGATTATCGGCAAACTCGGTTCTCTACTCGGCAGTTTTAATGTGAATATTGCCAGTATGCAAGTAGGTCGTAAAATCGTCCGTGGTGATGCAGTAATGGCTCTGAGTATAGATGACCCTTTACCAGAGGGCATTTTGAATGAGATTATAAAAGTCCCTGGTATTCGGGACGCGTATACAGTAACACTATGAGTGCTGAGTGCTGAGTAACGAGTGCTGAGTGAAAAAGTTAGGAGTGAGTAGTGAGGAGTTAAAAGTTAAAAAGCAAAACTCCTAACTCTAACTTCTAACTTCTAACTCCTAACTCCCTCAAACTCAGCACGGGCTAAACCTTAGCTATCCGCTAACAGCACTCACGACTCAGCACTCAAAAATGGCAAACACTTGGTGGGAACTAAATATTTTATGTGAGCCAGACTTAGAAGACTCGATCTTTTGGCGACTGGAAGATTTTGGCTGTCGTGGTACAGCTAGTGAAAATAAAGGAAATTCATCTTTAGTCAAGGCTTATCTGCCGACAATTCAAACGCAGCTACTAGATTTGGCAGCACTGTCGCTATGGCTGCGTCAAGATGCCCTCTGTGTAGGAATTTCATCTCCTTCCTTGCAATGGCAGTTAATTGATGAGGAAGATTGGGCGACTAGCTGGAAACAATATTGGCATCCACAAGAAATAGGCGATCGCTTCCTAATTAACCCCGCTTGGCTACCATTACCAGAAACAACCGAACGGTTAGTTATTCGCCTTGACCCTGGTGTAGCATTTGGTACGGGCAACCATGCCACTACTCAGCTATGTTTGGAATCCCTGGAAATGCGGCTAAGTGGAGTTCCTCAGTCCTTTGTGGGTAATAGTGGCAAACATGAGCATCTGGTAATTGCGGATATTGGTTGTGGTTCTGGTATCCTTTCCATTGGGGCGCTGCTATTGGGAGCCGAGAAAGTCTATGCAGTGGATACTGACCCTTTGGCGGTGCAATCAACCATCAGCAATGCTGCCCTGAATGATATTAGCCCAGAACGTTTACTACCTGCACAGGGAAGTGTAGACGTTTTGACAAAAGTAATTGAAAGCCCAGTGGATGGTATTGTCTGCAATATTTTGGCTCATGTGATTATTGAATTGATTCCAGAAATGAGTGCGATCGCTAAACCTGAAACTTGGGCAATCTTCAGTGGAATTTTACTGGAACAATCTAAAGCTGTTGCTGACGCTTTAGAAGAAAATGGTTGGGTTGTCGCTACCCTGTGGAAACGCAAAGAATGGTGTTGCTTGAATGTACGGCGTTCTTAAGCCAGTAGAAATTATCGCAATCTAAATCGAAAATCTTGGCGAATAAACATTAGGGGCGCACAGCTAGCTGTGCGCCCCTACGAATCACCTATATTCCAACCTACAAAAGTTTCGGGTTATGAAATCCACATTACTTAGTAATGATTTAGGTTAATGCCAGCTTCTTTTGCCATTGCTTCTAACCCATTAATTTGTAAGGTTTTGATTGCTTTGGTAGACAGCTTTAATTTCACCCAGCGATTTCCGCCTTCCCACCAAACACGTTTGTTTTGCAGATTAGCGTGCTGAAGGCGTTTAGTACGGCGGTGAGAGTGGGAAACAGAAAAAGCGTTATTTGCCTTTTTACCAGTTAGTTCACAGCGACGGGACATAGCAAGTATCTCCAGATTGTTATTTTAATACAGCCTTTCCATTTTAGGTCTTAGGCAACAGAAGTGGAGAAAGGAGTGGGGAGTGAGGGGGAGCAAGGGAGCAGGGGAAGAATAACTATTAAACAATTCCCCATGCCCAATGCCCCACTCAACACTATTTACTTGCTTGTTCCGTCAGCTTGGTGAGTACCTCATTTGATCGCTCGACGAAAGATTTCATTCCCTCAGCGTCAAATCCTTTCTGAGACATGAGGGCTAAATCGTAGACGTGTTGGCAAATCAAGTTGACTAATTGATCTGTAGGCGATTGACCATCACCTTGAATGATACTCCCTTGGTTAATATTTGCCAGATTTTGAATCAGCGGGTGAGCAGTATTCACTAGTAAAATGTGGTCTTCGGGAAACTCTGCTGACTGCTGCTGCATCATGGCGTTCATTTCGCGCAGGCGGCGGAGAATCTCTGGTAAAAGCACGATCGCAGGTGGTGTTCCTTGAGGATCGTCTGATTTCAAAGCTTCGGTACGGATGTTGAGTTTGGGTTTGTTGAGGGATTTCTCAAATAACTCTTTGATCGTCTCACTCCGAGTTTTGTTCGTCTTAGGATCAACAATTTCCGTAGCTTTGTCTTGTTCTAGCAGGGTATTATCTAAATCTGAGTCTACCCGCGTAAATTTGACATCCTGATATTCCCGTTCTAGGAAGTTGATAAAGTGGGTGTCAATGAAGGAGTCCATAAACAGGACTTCCAAGCCTTGATTTTTGTGCAGTTCTATGTATGTAGCTTGGGTTGCTCCATCGGTGCTGTAGAAAACCCGGTTTTCGTTGCGTTCTTTGTTACGTTCTAGATACTCTTTCAGCGTAGTATATGGAGCGCTGGGTGCTGAGTTCTCAGAACTGGGTGAAGGAGTGACATCTTGCCAAGCATCCCCGTCTGAAGACTGGACTTCAACCACTGGAGTTTCAGCAGCAACTTTTTCTGTCAGCTTGGCGGTGGTGCGGAAGACGATGATATCTTCAATTTGTTTTTTGAATTTCTCGTCGTTGAGAACGCCGAATTTCACAAAAGTACCGAGGTCTTTCCAGGCGCTAATGTATTGTTCACGATTATCGCGGAAAAGTTCTTTGAGGCGATCGCCTACTTTTTTGGCAATGTAATCACCAATTCTCCGCACGGTGCGATCGCCTTGCAAAGCACTACGCGATACGTTTAGGGGAATATCGGTGCTATCAATCACACCCCGCATCGGCATCAGAAATTGCGGGATAATTTCTTCGCAGTTGTCGCTAACAAAAACTTGATTGCAAAATAGCTTGATCTGTCCTTTCGTAACATCTACATCCGGTTTCATTTTCGGGAAATACAGAATCCCGTTGATGATAAAGGGATAGTCAGTATTTAGATGTACCCATAACAAAGGTTCTTCCTGAAAAGGATACAGATAGCGGTAAAACTCTAAATAATCTTCTTGAGTCAGATTACTTGGAGACTCTCGCCACGGTGCTTTTTGCTTATTTACTACTTCACCATCGAGTTTAATTGGGACTGGCAAGAAGTCGCAGTAGGTCTTGACAAGATTCTTAATCCGTGCTAATTCGAGAAACTCCTCTTCTTCTCCTTGTAGGCTGAGAGTAATAGTAGTACCGCGAGTTGTTCGGGAAGAGTCTTCTAGGGTGAATGCTGGGGAACCATCACAAGACCAGTGAACTGCCTGCGCCCCTTCTTGGTAGGATAGTGTATCAATTTCTACCTTTTGCGCCACCATGAAGGAAGAGTAGAAACCAAGACCGAAGTGGCCGATTATCGGTTGATCTGATTTGCCTTCATACTTATGAATAAATTCTTCAGCACTAGAGAAGGCAACCTGATTGATATATTTCTTAACTTCATCTGCGCTCATCCCGATACCGTTATCGGAGATGGATAGAGTTTTCTGATCTTTGTCAATCGCAATTTCAATTTCTGGTTCGTCGATGTCTCCAGCATAATCTCCGGCGCGGGATACCATTTTCAGCTTTTGGATGGCGTCTACAGCGTTGGATACCAGTTCCCGCAAGAAGATTTGGTGATCTGAGTAGAGCGACTTCTTAATGATCGGGAAAATATTCTCAGTATGAATACTGATAGTGCCTTGTTCTAGCATAATTGGTAGTTTTCGATGTTAGTATCTGAAATGATGATAGTAGGTAATATAACCTAGCCATCTGTTTTCCAGGATAAACCTGGAGAACATAGAAGGGTATGATACCAATTAGGATTTTAAAAGCATAACTTAAGCGATCGCTCGTTTTTTGAGCATTGTTTGCCGCCATTTTCTGATTCGGATTCCCCTACTCCCGACTCCCCACTCTTCACAGATTGCTGTTTAAGTATTACTAGAATTCTTCTCCAACACCAAAAAATAGTGGTATGGATAAGTGGGATCGATAAATTCTTGCTTAACAGTTAACCCAGCTTTGGCAACAGAGTTTAAAATCCGCGCTTTCGGATAACCTTTCAAACCCATTTCCCAGTAGTGTTCGTCACAAACTGGCGTTGTACTCCAGAATTTTGGGACATTGAATAGTAAATGCCTTGGTCTACCTGAGAAAGAGGTTTTCACCTGAAACGAGAGGTATTGAGTGCAATAGGGAATCGAAATCACCAAAAATTTCTTAGTTGCAATAGCAAGTTTTCTCAATGCTTCTTCTGACTCAGGGTAGGGGAAGTGTTCCAGCACTTGAAACAGAACAATCGCATCAAATTTATCTTTTGGTAATGAAAAATCTGTAGTCAAATCCAAAATTATTTCTGGTTTGAGGCTGGGGTCAACATCAGCGGTGGAGACGTTATATCCATTGTTCTTCAAAAGGTCTGTTAACAGAGAATTAAAAATCCCAATTTCTAGAACGTTTTTTACCTGATTACCCAGTGAAAAAATTAGACGCAACTGGTGATGGTAACTGATGAGGCGATTTTTTGATAAATATTCCGAATTTCTAATATCTAACGAGCTGATGAGTTGCATAAATAAGCCTACCTAAGCTGAGAGATTAACAAATTTGCTGGGTATACAACTACAGGATTCCCGGAAAAATCATGAAAGTAACAGTACCTTGTTTCGTTTGTATACAATACATCTCCTAGAAGGCTACGGTGTACACACATCTTGGTAATGAAGCCCAAACCTTGGATTTACCCCCCTTAATCCCCCCGATACTTTGGGGGGAAATATCCGGTTCTCCCCCTTACTAAGGGGGAGTTAGAGGGGGTGAGAAGGACTTGTGTGTACACCTTAGCCTAGAAGGAGAGAGGCTTTGAAGGGGGATTTTCCAGGGCAAAATATCACTAACACCAAGCGTATTGGGTTAACGAGTAGGATTCTACGCGCTAAAGTATTTTGCTAATGGGTGATAGGTAATAATCGCAGTGGTAGACTGTTCTGGATAAAGTTGTTCGCTTTCATCCATATACAAGTTAATCCTGTCAGTCTGCAATAACTCCAGTTGTTTGTATTGATCCTGAATATTTGGACAAGCCGGATACCCAAAACTATACCGTGAGCCACGATAGCGTTGTGCTAATATATCCCGAATATTGTCGGGTTCCTCAGCAGCAAAACCTAACTCCCGGCGAATTCTGGCGTGTGTCCATTCAGCTATAGCTTCCGCTACCTGCACCGCCATACCGTGGAAATACAGGTAATCGGTGTATTGATTGGCAGCAAACAGCTTTTGGGCGAACTCTGTGGCAATTTTCCCTACAGTCACCGCCTGCATTGGGAAGACATCAATAATTCCCGACTCCTTCGGTGCAAAGAAATCTGCTATGCACAGCCGTCTTAAAGACTTCTGTCTAGGAAACTCGAAAGTTGCAACCTGTTGTGATTGGTTCTCTGAGTTATATATATGTAGAGAATTCCCCTCGGCTTGACAAGGGAAATACCCATAAATCACTTGGGGATGCAACAGATTCTCTTCGATAATTCGCTGTTTCCAAGTTTCTAAAACTGGGTACACTTTCTCAGCTAAGAAAGCCTGATATTCTTCCTTAGATTGTTCCTTCGGTTTGCGGAATTGCCACTGTCCAGCAATCAAAGCTTGTAAATCTAAGTGCCAGAATATTTCCTCGATGGGAATATCACTAGGCTGCAATAACTTCGTTCCCCAGAAAGGCGGCGTTGGACGTTCAATATCTATCGCCACAGCATCAGAACGTCTTGTATCTACTTCTTTTGGTTCAGCAGATGTTTCTTCAGCAGTTGTAGCTTTTGGTTCTTTGTGACCATTTGTCGAAACTTCAGCCGTTTCGACTTCGTTCAAAAATCCCTGCAAATCTTGCCAGTTATCAGCAGCTTTTGCTGGCATTAATTTATCCATGAAGTGCAAGTCAGAAAAGGCATCTTTGCCATAAACAACTTTACCTTTATAGGTTTTTTGGCAATCTTCATAGACAAACTTGGGAGTCAACGCCGCACCACCTAATATTACGGGGACACTAATTCCCTTTTCATTGAATATCTCTAAGTTCTCTTTCATGAAAGCGGTGGATTTTACCAGCAAACCACTCATGGCAATACAATCAGCTTTATGCTGTTCGTAAGCGTTGATGATGTTTTCCACCGGCTGCTTAATTCCCAGGTTAATCACCTTATAGCCGTTGTTGGACAAGATGATATCTACCAAGTTTTTACCAATGTCGTGGACATCGCCTTTGACTGTGGCAATGATAAAGGTTCCCTTACCATTGTTGCCTGATTCTGATTTTTCCATGAACGGTTCTAGATAGGCTACCGCCGCCTTCATGGTTTCCGCAGATTGCAAGACGAAGGGTAGTTGCATTTGTCCAGAACCGAATAATTCCCCGACAACTTTCATGCCATCTAGCAAGAAGGTGTTGATAATTTCTAAGGGGGGATGTTCTTCTAAGGCTTTTGTCAGATGTTCTTCTAAGCCTATGCGTTCGCCGTCGATGATATGGCGTTTGAGACGTTCTGGGATGGGAAGACTTTCATCTAAGGAGCGATCGCGTTTTGTTGTCACCCCAGCAAACGCTGTGGTAAGCTCTCCCAAAGGATCGTAAACGCAAACATTACCCTCAAACTTCCGTTCGTCATAAATCAACTGCCGACAGATTTCTTGATGGCGTGACTCAATCTTCGAGAGCGGTAAAATTTTGTTAGCACTGACAATGGCTGCATCCATTCCCGCCGTCGTCGCTTCGTGCAAAAACACCGAGTTCAGCACCATCCGTGAGGCTGGATTCAAACCGAAAGAAATATTGGAAACACCCAAAATCACATGACATCCAGGCAATCCTTCACGAATGCGCCGGATAGATTCAATTGTGGCTTTACCGTTTTCTCGGTCTTCTTCAATCCCGGTGGAAATTGGTAACGCGAGGGTATCAAAGAATATTTCTGTGGGTGGTATACCAAATTCTACAGCTTGACGGTATGCACGTTGGGCGATCGCAAACTTTTTGTCTGCTGTCCGCGCCATGCCATCTTCATCAATAGTACCAATGACTACACCAGCACCGTATTTATTCGCTAACTCCAGCACCTTTAAAAAGCGTGGTTCCCCGTCTTCATAGTTGGTAGAGTTCAGCAAACACTTACCACCGGCAACCTTTAAACCCGCCTCCATCTTTTCCCATTCGGTGGAGTCAAGCATTAAAGGCAATGTCACATTATTAACAATGCGCGAAACTAATTCGTGCATATCCCGCACACCGTCGCGTCCCACATAATCGACGTTGACATCGAGGATATGTGCGCCTTCTTTTACCTGCGCCCTCGCCATTGAAACGAGTCCATCCCAATCTTCGGCATTTAGCAAATCGCGGCACTTCTTGGAACCACTGGCGTTAAGACGTTCGCCGACAATCAAGAAGGAATTATCTTGGTCGTAGGGCTGAGTGGTGTAAATTGATGCTGCTGCTGGTTCTAAGCTAGGATGTCTAACTTTGGGCTTCAGACCTTTAGCAAGTTCTGCCAATTGTTGAATGTGTTCTGGACGCGTCCCACAGCAACCCCCAATCACTTGGACACCCAAATCTTCAACAAAATGCATCAGCGACATCCGTAATTCCAACGGTGTCAGGCGGTAGTGCGCTTGACCGCCCACGTTCTCAGGTAAACCCGCGTTGGGAATACAGGAAACGATGAAAGGTGAATGTTCTGCCAGATACTTGATATGTGGTTTCATCAAGTCTGGGCCCGTGGCACAGTTTAGACCGAGAATATCAATTGGGTAATGTTCCAGAATTGTCAGCACAGCACTGATTTCGGAACCAACCAACATTGTGCCCATGCTTTCCATTGTCACAGACACCATCAACGGACGGCGATCGCCTTTTTTGGCAAACACTTCTTCAATTCCATTCAGCGCCGCTTTAATTTGCAGCACATCTTGACAAGTCTCTACCAGAAATAAATCGACACCACCATCCCACAGCGCCTCTGCTTGTTCCGCAAAGGTAGCTTTCATGGTGTCAAAGTCAATATGTCCCAAGGTAGGGAGTTTCGTTGTGGGGCCGATGGAACCAGCCACAAACCGGGGTTTTTCTGGCGTGGAAAATTCCGCAGCCACACGCTTCGCCAATTCTGCGGCTGTCTTGCTGAGGTAATAGGCTTGGTCTGCCAAGTCATATTCTGCCAGCACCAGGGAGGTACTGCCAAAGGTATCGGTTTCAATCACATCAGCACCAGCGGCGAGAAAGTCGCGGTGAACCTTAGCGACAGCTTCGGGTTTCGTGTGGACTAAGTATTCGTTACAACCTTCATACTGTGGGCCGCCGAAGTCTTCAGCAGTGAGGTTTTGGGTTTGGAGGTTGGTTCCCATCGCCCCGTCGAAGACGAGGACTGGGCTATCTGGACTACGCAGGCGTTCAAGGAAAGGATGAGTCATATTTTCCTAGAATAAATGAGCAAATCAAGTGAGTCTTGTGATACTGTACTTACTTTATTATTTTCCCAAATTGTGATATTTTGGGCACTATTTAATAAATTCAGTTTTGCTGAAACTCACCATTCGCTCATTTTGACCTGATTTATCAAGGTTGACGACGGTAGAATTATACAAAAGCGCCCTTATATTATGTCCGCTTGATTGCTTATTAAACTCGTAGAACCCCACCTCGCCAAAGTTGTGCTTTCTCTCCCCTCCCCGCAAGCCTACGGTTTACACACAAGTCTGAAATAGCTGATTAACCAAGGTTTTACCCCACCCTAACCCTCCCCTTATAAAGGGGAGGGAACTGGATTTCTTATTTCCCCTCTTTCTAAGGGGGGTAATTCGACTTGTGTGTACACCGTAGCCTTATAAAGGGGAGGGAACTGGATTTCTTGTTTCCCCCCTTTCCAAGGGGGGATTAAGGGGGGTAATTCGACACCATCGGGGAGGGGTTGGGGTGTAATGACTGTGGTTAACTAATTATGCGGATATGATATCACTCTACAGGTCGCAGGCTCACAATCTTCAACGCAACCTACATTGGAGTTATTTTTTAGGCAAAACCTACGCAGTATTGACATAGGTGGGGTTTCACTGAATTCTACACATAGTCAGATGAAATACTTTCGCCAAGTTTCTTATCTTAGGATTACAGCTTAGAGTTGTTACTCCGTTCAGCTCAAAGATGGAAAAAACATCAGGAGTATAACTTGAGTCCTACTATGGATTTAAATTCTTTGTTCAATCTAAATACATTTATTGAATTATTACTGGGGATTAGTTTGAGCGCGGCGGCTGGCTTTCGAGTATTTGTACCACTGCTAGCATTGAGTGTGACTTCAGTTTTTGGACATTTAGATTTGCCGACTAACTTTGATTGGCTGGAAACACCTCAAGCTGTAATTGTATTTGCAGTCGCTTGTTTGCTAGAAATTACCGGTTATTACATTCCTTGGTTGGATCATCTGCTGGATATTGTTGCCACTCCTGCGGCATTTATCGCCGGAACAATCGTAACAGCTTCTGTTGCTCCAGAGATGAATCCACTGGTGCAATGGACGTTAGCTTTAATTGCAGGTGGTGGAACCGCAGGATTAACTAAGGGATTAATGAATACATTGCGGATAAGTTCTACAGGCGTTTCAGGTGGATTAACCAATCCTGTTGTGTCAACCATTGAGTTGGTTATGGCAATCGCATTGTCTGTGTTGGCGCTAGCTTTACCAGTGGTAGCAGGAGTGATTGTGATTGGTTTTCTAATAATAGCTATTCAAAGAATCTGGAATTTCTTCTTCAATAAACCATCTTCTCAAACTAACGAAACTGTCTCTCCATCAAGAGAATTGGGATGAGTATTGATATGAACAGGCTGCAATTTAAATTGATTTAGAAAAGATAAAATTCTGCAAGAGCTACTAAGTTTCGACCAGCTTTGTTGCAACTCCAGCTAAACCACCATCTGGAGTTTCTCCAACAATATAAACATCAATATTTGTTTGTGCAATCCGATAAACTTAAACTGCATTGAGATTGTCTCGAAGGGTTTGCACAAATCGTTGAAATTTGGGAACATCTTGCTTTCGTAATTGATTATGCTATTCTTATTCTTACGGGAAAGCGCGATCGCTATATTTATTTTGGGCATAAAATAGCGTCTACTAACTACAGCTATGTTTAAGGGATTTGGTTGCCCAAAGAAAAGGGTAGTGTTTGACGAGAATCAACTGACCACACGCGGTTCAATTGATGTTAGTACTTGTGCAAGAATCCACTTTTAACAATACAATAACAAAAAACTGCTTTGGGGCAGATCAGAGCAGTTTGAGCAGCATAGGTAGTCGAGCTTTTGTGGTTGGATTTGTAGAATGCAGATTCTGTCGTATAAAAAGTGCTGTAATAATTAAAAATTCGGAAACGCTTATAGGGTAGACTTTACAAGCCGCACTCACGCGAACGCAAGATAAGACCGTAAGTCCAACGTATCCACCCTCTCCAAAATGTATACGCAATACGATCTGAGTCTAAAACTGGTAAGCTCCCTCTCAGATTTGGATCATTTTTTATACGTGAAGTTAAGTCGTCGATACCAATGTACTCGCCTCTTGTCGTTTCATTGTCTTTTACCGACGCCCACCCAACTGACTTAGCGAACCGTAAATAGGTTTTATAATCATTTTCTCGCGACTCAACTATCGCAGGGTTTGCTTTTATATCGAGTGGATTTCCCTGTTTAATCCATATTTCCTTTTGCACACTAAAGCCAAAACGGTTATGTGAATTGGCGAGCCAAAGTCTGTCTAGTCTTTGCAGGTTTCGACAAGAAAAACTATTAATATCCTCAGGAGTTAAATATTGTTCTTTTTCTTTTTTAGCAATATTGAGCATCAGTTGGGATGTTTGGGTATTTGCTGCTAACCAATTTTGAGACTTCAAAGAATTCTCAAGCTGAACATATAAATCTTCAGTAAGAGGTTTCTTAACCTGTTTTCTCAATTCTGATTCTGTATTATTTTTCGACAACAGTTGTACAGCTTTAACTTCTGTTCCCATTTCTTCAAACGGGCTTTTAGTTAATACCCCTAGAAATATTGTTCCTATGACTGTTAAAAGTAAAACAACAACTCCAAGCCGAATTCTTTTTTTTTTCATACCTAAGTTTATCGTTAAACTATTGAGTAAAGACAATAGCCGCTTTGTCACGAATCGGCTGATTCTCAACAAGATTGAAGAGTTATAAAGCTTATTTATCTGGATTATAGACCATTGTGTCACTTCACTAGGGTGTAAAACCAAGAATCTGCGATCGCAATTATAAAGTGATCGCGTAGTCGTAGGGTGTGTTAGCGCGAAAGCGTAACGCACCCTTTAATAACTCGTGAATGAGTCTTTAATACTCGCGGACGAGTCTTTGATACTCGCGGACGAGTCTTTGATACTCGTGAGCGAGTCTTTGATACTCGTGGACGAGTCTTTGATACTCGTGAATGAGTCTTTTATACTCGTGGACGAGTCTTTTATACTCGCCGATGAGTCTTTTATACTCGTGGACGAGTCTTTTATACTCGCGGACGAGTCTTTGATACTCGTGAATGAGTCTTTTATACTCGCGGACGAGTCTTTGATACTCGTGAATGAGTCTTTTATACTCGCGGACGAGTCTTTGATACTCGTGAATGAGTCTTTTAT
>NZ_JBALEF010000087.1:0-162114 GCF_036918245.1 Nostoc sp. | reverse complement strand
AGTACCTCAACACGACTTTCAAGTACCTCAACACGACTTTCAAGTACCTCAACACGACTTTCAAGTACCTCAACACGACTTTCAAGTACCTCAACACGACTTTCAAGTACTTCAACACGACTTTCAAGTACTTCAACACGACTTCGGAGTACCTCAACACGACTTTCAAGTACTTCAACACGACTTCGGAGTACCTCAACACGACTTTCAAGTACCTCAACACGACTTTCAAGTACTTCAACATGACTTCGAGGTATCTGTATGCTGTGGAATAGCTGAACTTCTGAGGCGATCGCTTGAGTAAGCTCTTGGTTCATAATTATCTCTACTTGGAGTCTTTGTAAGTCCTATTTTTGAAAAAAAATTAGATCGTTCCGCTTCGCTACACTCAAAAAGGGAAAAGGAAAGAAGTGCATAGGGTCAAAGAGCTAAAGTATAAAGGGCTAAAGAGTCCTCCCAACCGCGCAGACAACACGAAAACCAACATTGAAGTCGATGTCGACGTGCTTCTGCTCCGCCCAATAGTTGCTGCCGCGGGACGCGGAACGGCAGACTTCAGGAATGAAGAGCCAGGAACCGCCCCGCAGCATTTGATATTGATTATTATCTATCCATGCACTTCCATCACTAGGCGCTCCTTTATAGCTGTCATGCCAATTATCTTGACACCACTCCAAGACATTCCCGTGCATATCGTATAATCCAAAGGCGTTGGGTGGAAAACTTCCTACTTCTGTTGTTTCTTGACGAGATTTGCCCTTTGGTTCAGAAGCGTAGGTATAATTCCCATTGTAGTTAGCTAACTCAGTTGTAATCGTCTCGCCGAAGTGAAATGGTGTCGTTGTTCCTGCACGACAGGCGTATTCCCACTCTGCTTCACTAGGTAGGCGATATTTACGCCTAGTTTTTCGACTCAGCTTTTCGCAAAAGTCTACTGCATCATTCCAGGACACTCTCTCTACAGGACGTTTTGCTCCCTTGAAGTAGGACGGATTGCTACCCATTATTTGCTGGTACTGTTCCTGAGTCACTTCAAACTTGCCTATAAAAAAAGCAGGTACATTCACAGCGTGCTGTGGTTCTTCAGTTGTGCTTCGACCATTTTCACCGGGTGGCGAACCCATCTTAAATGAACCAGCAAGAATCTCAACCATATCTAAAGTTATGCCATTGCCTAAGTCCTCCTTAAAGAACTTAGCTTGCTTGATAGGATCTCGTTTAATTACCTGTCCCTTTTTATCTACCGTTACCGTTTCATCACCCTTAAAAATTTCACAACCTGCTAGTGCTGTCACCAAACCTACACCTCCCCAGCCAGCCCACTTCAAAAACTTTTGTCGGGTTATTCGCTCTTGAGCCGGTTGAATGCGTTGAGCAGAACTTAGCTGCTGAATCGGAGATTTAATCAATTCTTGGCTTGCTACAACTCTGGTTTCAATTGCAGTGATGTCCGCTTGTTTAAGTCCTAGAGTCCGTTGAAGTTGCCTCAACCTCTGCCGAATATCATTACTATCAAGGGAATTTCCTGCTTTAATTGTTTTAATTAATTCCTGCTCATACTGCTGAAGTTTTTGATGATAGCTTTCAATCTGTGTTGTGATTTGCGCTTCAATTGGCGCAACATCTACATCCGTCAGTCCCAAGCGCTGCTGCTGTTGGCGTAAATTATTCCGGGTTGCCTCGCTGAGAGGATATTCCTGCTGCGTGCCAGTAAAAAACAGCCGTTGGTAGTCCTGGAGTTTCTGGTGATATGCCTCTACCTCAGCCGTAATCTGAGATTCTATCGCCGCAATGTCCCCATTCGCCAGTTCTAATTGCTGCTGGGTTTGCCGTAAGCGATCGCGGCTTGCTGTACTTAGGGGAAACTCCTCTCGCAGTGCCGTTGTAAACTCCTGCTGATATATTTGCAGGTTTTGCTGATGCGTCTTAAACCGTGCAGTCACTAGTGCCTCAATCGGCATCGTGTCCTCATTCTGCAGCTCCAAAATTTGCTGGAGATTTTGCAGATCGTGGCGATCGCTATCGGTAATTGTCTCGTCTCGCTCCAGTAGTTCAGTAAACACCTGCTGATACTGCTGGAGTTTTTTGCGGAACTCCTTGCGGTACGGTTCTAATATCTCATCTTCGATCGCCTTCGCCTCAGTTGTCTCCAATCCCAAGCGAGTCCTCTGATAATCTAATGTGCGACGACCAACAAGAGAAATTTCGCCTCGATGAATAAATCGCGCTACCTCTTTACGGTATCGCTGTCTGGGATCACCCGGAGCCACCTTTGTCAGTCGAATTTTAAAGCCTTCTCGAATTGCATAAATTTCCGGCTTCATCGCAGGTTGAAGTTCTCGCACCTTCTGACTGGCGTATTCATGGAGTTCATCGATGGAGATAAACTCATCTTGATCGCGATCGGCTTCTCCCGACTTGATACCTTCAATCAAAAAACGAGTGTAAATCGATAAATCTTGTCCCTTTTCCTCAAAGGAATATTGAGTTGAAGTAGAAGAAGTCAATACGGCTCGTCCTTCACCGCCTAACTGCTGCCGGATGTCAATTGTGCCGTCATCTTTGGCAGACATCCCCTCAGCAAACGCGCCACTAAAGCAGCTATCTAGGATCACCACCTGCCGCCGGGAGCGGCTTTCGATCATGCGATCGTGAATAAAATTGGCAGACACCGACGTTGAGCGAATCAATTCGCCCTGCGGTGTCTTACTGGTGTTGCGAGTCGCCAGATACAGCCTACCGCGATCGTCTTTGATGCCGTGTCCTGAAAAATACAGTAGCAGCAAATCATCCTTGTGCCGACTGGAGAACAGCATTTCGATCGCCATTTCTACAACTTGTCGCTCAGGATTTTTTAGCAGGGTAATATCTGACGCAGCAAATCCGCCCATTTCGGTATGCAGCAGTACCTCGCACACTGCTTCCACATCTCTAACTGCACTGGGTAACGGGTTCAGCCCCGGCTCATACTCACTGACCCCAATCAGCAACGCTACCTTCGCCATTTAACTCACCTATGCTGCGATCAAATCCTCTGCGGCTTTAATCTCTGTGTTGTTCCCTTCATACCAAGTTTTAGAATATCACCTATATCAATTGGACTAGTTATGAGCTAAATCTTTACCCACAACTTAGTATATATTTTTGGCATCTATAATTTTTCCTCTTAGCTGTTATGACCCTGTGCCCTGATTCTACCCTGAGCTTGGTTTCTCCTAGCATTAGCAATATTTGCCAACAAATCGCCCCTTTAAAACTGGGAATTATGGCTTCTGGGAATGGCAGCAATTTTGATGTAGTTGCCCAAGCTATCCAAGATGGGCGGCTAAATGCCCAAATTCAAGTTTTAATTTACAATAATCCCTCAGCGAAAGCAGCCGTCAGAGCAGCTAATAGAGGTGTAGAAACTGTCTTATTAAATCACCGCAACTATCAAAGTCGAGAAGAGTTTGACGAAAAAATTGTGCAGACATTGCGGCACTACGATGTAGAATGGGTGATTTTGGCAGGATGGATGCGACTATTAACGTCAGTTTTCATTGATGCCTTTCCTGAGAGGATTATTAATATCCATCCGAGTTTGTTACCTAGTTTCAAGGGAATCCATGCTGTAGAACAAGCCTTGGCATCTGGGGTAAAAATTACTGGTTGTACAGTACATATAGCTTGTTTAGAAATGGATAGCGGCCCAATATTAATGCAAGCAGCAGTACCAGTATTGCCGGATGATACAGCAGAAACACTCCACGCCAGGATTCAAAATCAGGAACATCAAATTTTACCATTAGCGATCGCTCTGGCAGCTTCTTCGTCAAAAGTTACACTAAGCTTGTCGTAAAAATACATATATCAAGTAGGAGCGCACATCTAGCTGTGCGCCTCTACTATTCATCAGAGTTAGCTTCAGCAGTTTGATACGCTTGTAGGAGCCTAGCATGATCGAGAGTAAATCCTACTTGCATCGCTATCTGGGCAAATAAATCAATCTCAGATTGTTGCCAATCACGGGGTTCAGAACACTGATGTGCAATTAACAAGCCAAATAGCTGCTCATCTTTAATAATTGGTGCTACTAAATTTGCTTTCACACCAAAAGATTCGAGCAGTTTAATATGACAATCAGCCAAACTAGACTCATAAATGTTGTTGATTGCGACAACGCGACCAGACTGGTACTTTTCTACATAGCCTTGAGTGAAACAGGGGTCATGGATTTTAGACCGCAAAACTTTGGGATAACCTGGAACTACTGATTCAGCAATGATAATTCCGAACCAATTAGCGTAAAAGCTATAAACCAACACTCGGTCAGTATTTAGTGTTTTGCGAACCTCTTCCACTGTGGTTTTGATGACATCCTCTTCGTTAAGTGATTGGCGAATTTTGCGGATAATATCCACCAATAACTGACTTCGCATACTTTCAGCTTCGATTCGTTGCAGCAGCCTAGCATGGTCGAGAGCAAATCCCACTTGCATCGCTATCTGGGCAAATAAATCAATCTCAGATTGTTGCCAATCACGGGGCTTGGAGCACTGATGTGCAATTAACAAGCCAAATAGCTGCTTATCTTTAATAATGGGGGCTACTAAATTTGCTTTCACAGCAAAGGATTCGAGCAGGTGAATGTGACAATCAGCCAAACCGACTTCATAAATGTTGTTGATTGCGAGAACGCGACCAGACTGATACTCTTCTACATAGCCTTGACCGAAACATGGGTCTTGGATTTCAGCTCGCAAAACTTTTGGGTAAGTGAGAACAACTGATTCTGCAATTACAATTCCAGACCAATCAGCGTTAAAACTATAAACCAGTACTCGGTCAGTACTCAGTACTTTACGAACCTCTTCTACAGTGGTTTTCAGGACATCCTCTTCGTTGAGCGATTCGCGAATGCTACCGATAGTATCCGCCAGCAAGCGACTTTGCACACCTTCAGCATCGATTCGTTGCAGGAGTCTTGCATGGTCGAGAGCAAACCCGACTTGCATCGCTATCTGAGCAAATAAATCAATCTCAGGTTTTTGCCAATCACGGGGTCTAGAGCATTGATGTGCAATTAATAAGCCAAATAGGTGTTCATCTTTGAGAATGGGGGCGACCAAATTTGCTTTCACAGCAAAAGATTCGAGCAGGTTAATGTGACAATCAGTCAAATCGGCTTCATAAACGTTGTTTGTGGCTTGAACGCGACCAGACTGATACTTTTCTACATAACCCTGAGCGAAACAAATGTCTTGGATTTCGGCTCGCAAAACTTTTGGATAACCTGGAACCACTGATTCGGCAATCACAGTTCCAACCCAATTAGCGTTAAAGCTATAAACCAGCACTCGGTCAGTACTCAGTACTTTGCGAACCTTTTCTACAGTCGTTTTCAGGACATCCTCTTCGTTGAGTGATTGGCGAATGCTACGGGTAGTTTCTATAAATACCTGAGCTCGATCTGCCTTTGAATCTACCTGTTTGAAAAGCCTAGCGTAGTCAAGAGCAAATCCTACTTGCATGGCTATGTGAGCGAACAAATTAATTTCAGACTGCTGCCAAAAGCGAAGTCTAGAACACTGATGTGCAATCAATAAACCGAATAGCTGCTTGCCTTTAATAATCGGTGCTACTAAATTAGATTTGACAGCAAATTGCTCTAGCAGCTCAATATCACCATCACTGAGATTGGCTTGATAGATATCATCAATAGCCCGGATGCAACCATTCTGATATTTTTCTATATATCCTGTCTCAAACCCAGTATTAGAGACTGTAACCCCTAACATTTTCGGTAAACCAGGTGCTACTGATTCGGCGATAAAGGTTCCATTACAGTTGGAGTTGAAACAAAAGATGGTTACGCGATCGATGCTTAAAGCTTTACGAATTTCTTCTGAGGTAGTTTTGAGAACATCTTCTTCATTGAATGATTCTCGAACCCAGCGGGTAATTTTTCTCGATAGCTGGGAGTAATCAGCTTCAGCTTCTTTTTGTTGTTGCAAACCCGAAAGCATCTCTGTGAATAAGTTTATGTTGCTCTCTAACATCACTAATTCATCTTGGCTAGCGATCAAAGATTGAGTAAACTCACTGTCTGGACGTAGCTGATTTTTGATAATATTAGAAGTTGCAGCAGCCTTGCTGACTCGACTAATAGCTCGATTAACTACAAAAACAGCGATCGCACCTGCTAAAATTGCTGTCACTCCCATACCAATTAACAAAAGTGACAATTGTCTTTGTAGAGCAAGTTCAGTTTCTGTTGAATTTTTTGCACTCTCTTGTCTGACTTGCGGAATTTCTGTATTAATTAAATTGATGCCATAGTTGTAAGTAGCTGTTCCAATTGCAACTACAGGAAGTACACTGATACTTAGTGCCCAAACTATTGCTTTAGTTTTTAAACTCCATTTTTGTTGCCAGAGTCTCTGTTGACGATTTTGTCTTGCTTGGTTTTGAGAAAAAGACTGACTCATAAATGAAACCTGGATTGTTGCAATTGAGAATCAAGTAAATAACTTCACCACCAAATTCTATACAAACTTTATTAAACAAGAACTAGCTTTGAGGAGTATTTTGAGACACTAATCTTCTAAGTCATGTCCTATAATGTTTTTATTTGCTTTCAACTCGAAAAAATTGGGTCTGATAAACAGGTTTGTCAACAATCTTATGGCGATCGCTTGGTTGGAATGTCTTATTTTCTCATTAGGAGTTGTGTTTTTATGACAAGACAGCCAAACAATCTTTATTTTTTAACAAGAGTTTTACAGACTTCTCACAGTTGACTCTTACCCGTAATCTCATGTCTGCTTAATTACTTACATTAGTTTTCAAGTACATGAGAGACAAAATGCAGGATTCATGCATCAACACAAAAGTTTGTACTTCTTTCCTCCTGCCTCCATAGCCTAATCTGCAATCAACTCTACTGCATCTCGTCCATCAGAATTTTGTAAGTAAACTTTGACAATTTCTTCTTTAGCTGTAGGCAACTTCTTGCCAATAAAATCTGGGTGAATTGGTAATTCTCGATGACCTCTGTCTACTAACACAGCTAAACGAATCGCCTCTGGTCTACCGTAATCGTTGACTGCATTCAAAGCAGCGCGAATCGTCCGTCCTTTGAAAATCACATCATCCACGAGTACAACCGTTTTCCCAGTAAGGTCAAAA
Organism: Nostoc sp.; assembly: GCF_036918245.1. Lineage (GTDB taxonomy): Bacteria > Cyanobacteriota > Cyanobacteriia > Cyanobacteriales > Nostocaceae > Nostoc. The sequence goes on along the minus strand of NZ_JBALEF010000087.1, from coordinate 154,947 downwards.
GGAATTTCGCTTTTCGTTGGAGTCCGTAATCCAATTTTGTCAAGGTCATCTCGATAAAATGTAATGTCCAAAGCACCGACTGAGATTGCTACACCTTCGAGCGTCTCAATCTGACGCGCCAATAATTCGGCTAATAATGCACCCCTAGTATAAATACCAAGAAGCACCAGTTGAGACAAATCACGCGTCCTTTCGACAATTTGAGAGGCAAGACGAGTCAAGGTACGACGGATTTCTTCGGATGAGAGAATTTCAACTACTTTGGCAGACATAGCGAGTCATAAGTTAGGAGTGATAAGTTAAGAGTTAGGAGTTTTTATTCTTAACTCCTAACTCCTAACCCCTAACTTTATATTTATCATTACCTATTTGGGAGCATTAAGAATATAGCGATCGCTATCCCTAACCATAGCAAAAAACAATACCGAGTCAGCTGTAAAGCATTCTGAATAGAAGTTGCAGTAATGGCATAAATAGCATCTCCTAGTAGTGGTTTGTACTTAGCTACCCCCCGATACCAATTTGTACCCCCCATCTGCACACCCAAAAAAGCCGCATAGGCGCACTCACTCCAGCCAGAATTGGGACTAGGATCGTTAATTGCATCCCGACGACAAATTTGCCAAATATGTATCGGTTTACCCGATAGCAGCGCCAGAGTCACGACTGTTAACCGACAAGGTAGCCAAGTCAAATAATCTTCTAACCGCGCACAGAACCATCCTAAATAAGTATAGGGTGCTTCCCGATAGCCCACCATTGAATCAAGGGTACTGCTGGCTTTATATGCTAAAGCCAAGGGAGTTGGCCCCACAACTGGTATAAAGACACCAACAATTCCATAAAAAAGCGGAGCCATTACTCCATCGGTGGCATTTTCTGCAACCGTTTCTAAAACGGCTCGTGAAATTTCTGCTTGTGAGAGGTTTTGGGTATCTCGACCAACGTAATTACTTAAAATCTTCCGAGCCTTCTCCAAATCTCCGACTGTTAAAGGTTGTAAAACAGCCTCCGCTGCTGCTCGCAAACTTCTGCCAGCAAAACAACTAGCCAAAAGAATGCTATCTATTGCAATTCCTAAGAGTGGATGAACCCATCTGGCAATTTGAATAATCAAAAAGCCAACAAGACCGCTACCAATTATTAAGATAATACCTAGTAAAATTCCAGCTAGGCGTTGTGTTAGAGAATTTTGACACAAGTGGAGAAAAAACTTGGTCAGGCGAGAAATTACCCACCCCATAACTTGCACTGGATGGGGCCAATTCCAAGGATCACCAATTAAATAATCTAAAAATGCCGCAATTATTAAGATATAGATATTATTAGTCATAAGTCACGAGTCAAGGGTTAAAAGTCAAGGCTCAATATTTCGACTATTGACCGGAGCAACGGAAACGTCTCCGGCTCCGCTCTTGACTAAACCACAAAACTAGCTTCTTCTCCAAGGGAAGCTTGCCGACTCCGAGCATCGTAATAAAGGTCTGCCAGAGTAATACTGTATAAAGCTTCTTTGAGCTTTTGGTTGAGTCTCTGCCAGAGGCTAAACGTTACCCAATCTTCAGCTTGTGTAGGTGCTGGGGTGTGATGAGGTAAATGGCTAGTTTCGCCAACAGCTTCTAAAATTTGTCCTATAGATATTTGTGCAGGCTCTCTTGCCAATTGATATCCGCCGATGCTACCACGAATTGATTTCACTAAAGAGGCACGACGCATTTCTATTAGTAGTTTTTCGAGGTAAGGAGCTGGGATATCTTGGCGTTTAGCGATCGTTCTTACAGATACAGGCCCATATCTTGGCTGTAAACTCAAATCTAGCAACGCCTTTACACTATAGTGTCCTCTGGTAGTTAATTTCATTTTGGCAAGCTTTGTTGTTTGTCCTTTGTCTTCGTTGGCACTGCATCTCTCTTAAAATAAATTCTGATGGTCGGCTTCCGACTCTTAGACTTCTTTAGTTTGTCGTTTCTAAATAACCAATGACTAAGGATCAGTTTTGCTTATCATTCTATGACTCAGTTCTCATCCTTAAGAAATAGACAACCTTTAGAGCCTTAGTTTAGAAAACTTAAAACTTATATAGTCTAGCAGTAATTCACAAACTATATATCTATATATATAGTTATCAGCATTGCCAGCATTTTCTAAAATAGATTGTCTTGGTAATATTGGTAATGGCATAACAATTGTGCATCTGAGTGTAATATACTTGGCTAGGTTGAGATAAAAACTAAAGGATTATGTTCCTGTTAGCTCAACCTCAGCTAAAATAAAATCGATTCAAACACTTCAAACATTCATTTTCGACCTAAGTTGATGCCTAAACAGAAAAAAATTGAACCCCTACTCGGCGAAGAACTGCTCAAAAAAGTCAAAGAGCTAGAGAACGAGAGCAAAGAAGACAAAGCCAAGAAGTGCGGCTACTATACCGTTACCAAAAATGGTATAGAGCGCGTCAATATGATGAAGTTCTTAAATGCCCTAATTGATGCTGAAGGCATTCAGTTAGACAGTACACCCAGTGCTAATGGGCGTGGTGGACGTAGTGCTAGCTATAGAATTAGTGTGCAATCGAATGGTAACTTACTTATAGGTTCAGCTTATACAAAACAGATGAATCTGAAACCAGGAGATGAGTTTCTGATCACTTTAGGCAAAAAGCACATTCGTCTGAGACAGGTAGATCCAGAAGATCGCGAAGATGATGAAGCCATAGAAGCCACGGCTTAATAAATGGTCATTAGTCAATTGTCATTTGTCCTGTATGAAAATCAATGACTATAAATAGTCATTAGTCAATTGTCATTTGTGAAAACTAATAACTAATGACCAATGACCAATGACTAATGACTAATGACTATATCTGTAGTTGGTAATACTGGTAATAGTGGCGAAGTGCCTTGCGTGTTACTGCTAAATTACAGGTTAATGCAATTTGCTCTTTTTCTAATAAACCTAAAATGCGATCGGGTTTATCTCGTGCTATCACCGGTAATTGATGTAAACCTCGAAGACTCATCCGGTCTAAAGCCTCAGATAAAAGTTCATCTTGCCATGCATAGAGAATTTCAGTAGTACAAATGTCTATGAGGGTTTGACTAGATAAATTATCTGGAATTTCAGTTAGGGAATTTGGGTATGTTTGCCAAATAGCAAGGGCACGGTTAATATCTTCCAAAGAAAGTATACCAACTAATTGCTCTGCTTGATCAAATACTAAAGCACTACGGACGCGATCGCGGGTCATTTCCACAGCGGCATCTAATACTCCCAGAGTTGCAGGTAACTTTTTGGGACAGGGATACATGGCATCTTCTACCAAAATTTGCTGTACAATTTCCGCTTGTTCATCTTTCAATTCCGAAAGACCAATTTGTTGTAAATTAGAGTTAGAGTTAAAAGTTGGTTTAATCCTTTCCACTAACCAAACACTCAAACCCACAGCTGCCATCAACGGTAAAACAATCCGATAGTCACGGGTTAATTCAAACAGCATTAAAATAGCCGTTAACGGCGCTCTCACACTAGCAGCTAGCACTGCTGCCATTCCCACCATTGCGTAAGCTGGGGGAGCCGCCATTTGATCGCAAATTGTGGGGAATGCTACAGCCAACATTTTGGCGTAGGCCGATCCAAAAGAAGCACCTAAAAACATTGCTGGTGCGAACAAACCACCGATGAAACCACTACCTGCACTAATTGCAGTCATCAATAACTTTACCACCAACAACACGACCAATAAGTAGAGTGGAAACTCCACATCCTGAAGCATTGCTTCTACAGTTTCATAACCGACGCCCAGAATTTGCGGGAACTGCAAAGCAACAGCGCCAATTATCACACCGCCAATAATTGGATGAATCGGCTCAGGAATTCGTCCCAAAAAGGCAAAGCCTGGAACCTTCCCAGCAAAGCAAGCTTTTGCTAAATGAATTGATTGAGTATAAGCCAGAGAAACTAGGCTGGCCCCTAAACCCAAACCAAGATAAAGAGGTAATTCCAAAGGACTGCGGACTTGATAAACAGGTAAATCAAAAGCAGGTTGGGCCCCCAAACCAATTTGGGCAATTAATGCTGCTACCACCGCCGCTAACAGCACCACACTCACACCAGAAGTAGCGAAAGATGTCGCTCCCATCACCACCTCTAGGGCAAAAAATACTCCAGCGATGGGAGCATTAAATCCGGCCGCAAGTCCAGCCGCAGCGCCAGCAGCTAAAAGCAAACGTTGTCGTTCTTGAGATACATTCAGGATCACAGAGAACAACATCCCAAAATTTGCGCCAATTTCGACACTCGGCCCCTCTGGGCCCAAAGAAGCACCGCTCCCCAAAGAAACAGATGCAGCCAGCATCTTCGTAACTGGTCGTAGTGGTCGCCTAATCTCTGTTCCCTCAGAGGCGGCGATAAGAGATGAAAGTTCAGGGCCAAAGTCTTGAGTGCGCCAGCGCATCAAGCCAACAATTAATCCGCCAAGGGTGGGAACGCAGGCTAAAGTCCAAGCACCCCAGGCGCCAATTTGACCCATTAAATTTTCCAGCATCAGCTGGTGAACCAATTGGATTAAATAGTGAAAAGTGACTATACCCATACCAGTACCACCGCCAATGAGCATGGCTAAAAACAGCACAACTGTTTCTGGGGATGGTTGAAAACGATTAATTAGGTGAGCTAAATGAGCAGAAGGTGTAGGAAAGGCAGGTTGTTCCGTTACCTTCCTCAGTTGAGTGGGAGGCAAGAGAGTCATTGAGAGGCGGGGTAAATGTAAGAAAAAATTTAAATTTTTATCTGTTACTTATCATTGTGAGCCATTATTTAGCAACCGGACAAGTAGACTTTATTTGCTTAACTTACAAAGCTTTAGCTAAAAATGTTATTGTGCAAAATTTTTGTGGGGAGAATGGTTAAATGAGAGAGAATTATTTAAGGGTCAGCGATACCTAAGTTAGGCGTAGCTGCAGCTAGTGGAGTGCGAGCGATCGCCAACGCTATTTTTTCTAGAGACAACAAAGTTTTTTCGGCTGGGTGGACGCACCCGTAAACATTAACGATGAGTCATCCTTGCTTAAATCTAGCTATACTCGTCTTGCGACCATTAAGCCATCCTTGGTAGTAATAGAATGTATGTATGATTGATGCCTGATGTCAGATCATACATTGATCCCAATTCAATATAGCTATTGTTATAGAGCGAGTAAATGGACTAGGCGGATGAGGTAAATGAATATACACACTTTTGATAATCATTATGTTACTTGCCCAATTTGCCAAAGAAATGCCACGCCAAAACCAGTTAAAACGCGCATGGGCTTGTTTTGCTGTCCCTATTGCCAGGAAAGGCTAGTAGTTTGCCAAAGTGGTCATTATGTCCGCGATCCGTTTACTTGGAGACAATTGATGATCTCTTCGTCGCTACGTCGTCAAAGCCGACCTTTAGCGAGGATTATCAGAGATTTTGTCCTACTCAAGCGTCCTATGGTAGCCTTGGCTGTAGGAAGCGCCATTTTCTTTGGTGCGATCGCTTTGACCCAAGAAAAGACAGGCTATGATCGCCAGATTCTTCCCACAACAGAGAAAGTTAATGAACCAGCAAACAAATCTCAGTAAATGGATTACTTTTGTATAAATCAAATTCTACTTTGATTTTTGTAATATTATAACTAAATACTTTGATAAAACCGTGTCTTATTGCCCAAAATAAAACACGGTTTTATATTATGTCCCTTTAAAGACCGATCGCCCATTAGACATCTAATGAAATTAAATATAGGTTATCCATAACTCTTATAAAAATGTAGCACTGCTACGTCTTTACATTTATTTTTAGTCGTATCTATATGTGTTGTGTCTGTTTATCAACTATTGGAGTTGATGACACTCACCATCGCTTAAATTGGGTTCAAGATTTTACCAAGACACGGGTATTTGAATATACTTTTGGTTGGTTAGGACGCTATCGACGCCTGAGTAAGGATTACAAACTAAGCAGGTTGGTGTAAAAATTCGTCGTTGGGATAAGCTAAGAGCCAGGAGCCACGAACCACGAGGGAAGAGGGTTTTAGCCTAGTTTATTTTTGTTTACATAGTTTGGTTTTATTATGCCAACTTACTTATTGCCAGAGGTAATGAGTTAATAATTTATGCAGCTATAGTGCGACTAGTACTCTGTAATATCGCTTCTTGAGTATTATTTAAACTCTCAAACCGCGTCTTTATGTTTACTTTACAAATCAAATTTTATTATCTACCTTTAGATAATTAGGGTAAATTAAAAACAATGTAAAATTTCTGCCGATCAGTACATTTAACTACACACTTTTCTCACTCATTGACTTTTTAAGCATGAATGACAATCAACGAATCATCCACCTAACCGAGGTTTCTGCACTCGATTTCCCGGCTGACAATAATTATAAGTATAAATGCCATTTGCAGGTAGTTTCCGAAGAGGGACAAAGCTTGTTGTCAAGGGATCTGCTGAACCGCACGCAACCCAGTTGGTTGGTAGATTTGAAAAATAAGGGAGACTGCACGATCGCCATTACTTTGCGTTACCGAGAAGGGGACATCACTCAACCTTGGCAGGATGCTGGAACGGTCGCGTTTGCCACCCAGGAGTGCCTGAATGGAGAGCGCAGCACTGAGTTAGAATTTCCGATTACAACTTGGAACCAGGCACCCCAATTGAAGTTAAAAACTCGCCTGACTCAGAGTAGCACTGAGGGAAGTAGCAGCAGCTTTACAATCTTGGGGAATCAAAACGCTACTCGCCGCACTCACGGCAAAGGGACTCAGACAGAGGGCAAGTTCGAGATGCCAGAATCTGTTCCTCTCTCGCCCCCAGAAGAAGTGATTGTCAAAGACACTTGGAACAAGTTACGGGCGTGGAAAGAATTGCAGATGGAAAAGTTCTTGAAGCGCCTGTTGCTAGAGTCACCTGAATTAGAGTACATCTTCGGGGAAGCGATTAACAGCATCAATGACTTTTTCTTTGAGTTGTTTGATTGCTGCATCCACCAACTTCAGCCTGAAACTCAGAATATAATTGGAGAACCCTTAATGGGCGTACCTCCAGAAAAAGGGGATTCGTTTGACACGGTTGAGGATTACGGTGCGCTGTTTGCCGATATCGGGATGCGTCCCCAGCACTGGTTGAAGGCACGGCAGGTGTGGATGTGGATGCTACCATCGATTCCTTACCTGGAAGAGTACGATCACCAGGATTTAGCAAAAGGCGCAAACTCTGCCCTCTACCGCTTCTTCAATACCCATGTGATTGTGCCGATGGTAGAAGCAAATCACCGCTACAATAAAGCTTTGCCCCCAGAAATGCTGCAAAAGATGATGGGATCTTGGCAGGTGTTTAGCCAAAATAAGCAAGTCATGGGGATGGAGTTTTATCAAATCCTGTTTGAGAAATATCCCTTTGTATTGCCGATTTTTGGACGAGCAGACATGGATTACCTGTCTCTACACCTGTTTCAGGCATTGGAATTTCTCGTCCAATGCCTAAGAAGCGGCAGCAGTGATCAGATGATCCGAGAGTTGCGCTTCTTAGGGCAGGTGCATATTAATGCAGGGGTGCCATCCTGTACTTATCCGGCAATAACGGATGCTATGTTTACCTTGTTTGAGCGGTACATACCGGACTTCACGCCAGAGTTACGGCAGGGATGGCAGACGTTAATCGATCGCGCTGTGAATGTAATCAAGCTGCCCAAGCTGAATGAGGAACGATTGCTCAAAAAAGCCAAGCAATACCTGGAGCTAATCGCCACTGAGCAGGCATGGGAACCGGAGGACAGGGCACGACGCTGGGCAGAAATTCAAGAGGAAGTACACGCCACCGGAACCTATACCCACACGTATGAAGAAGTGGCATATGGGGCACAAGTGTCATGGCGCAATGCATCCAAGTGTGTGGGGCGGATTCAGTGGAATAATATGGTGATCCGCGATCGCCGCCACGTTAGCGACCCGGATGAGATGTTCCGTGAACTCCAAGAACACCTACAGTCCGCGACAAACGGCGGTAACCTCCAGATTACGATGACCGTCTTTCGTCCTAAACATCCTAAGGAACGCTGGGGGCCACGCATCTGGAATCCACAATTAGCTCGTTATGCCGCATACAAGCAACCGGATGGTAGCATTCTGGGCGACCCTGCCAACCTGGACGTGACAAAAGCGATTATCAAATTGGGCTGGCAACCCCCTGAACTACCCACGGAGTACGACATTTTGCCTTTAGTGATTGAAGCTCCGGGTATGGAACCGAAGATGTACCACTGGAATCAGGATGAGATTCTGGAAGTGGAAATCGAGCATCCCACGATTTCTGAATTCAAATCATTGGGCTTGCGTTGGTACGCCGTCCCTGCTATTAGCAACTTTTCAATGCACGTTGGCGGCATCACTTATGCCTGCATTCCTTTCAATGGCTGGTACATGGGCACTGAAATCATGCGGGATTTCCTGGACGAGTACCGCTACAACAAGATGGAGGACATCGCCAAAGTTCTCAAGCTCGATACTAGTTCTGAGCAGACATTGTGGCGCGATCGCGTCGCATTGGAACTCAACGTTGCTATCCTCTACTCCTTCCAAAAAGCGAAGGTGACAATGGTAGACCATCAATCTGCCTCTCGTCAATTCCTAGCGCACGATTTACGCGAGAAGAAAGCAGGACGCGAGTGTCCGGGGGATTGGGGTTGGGTCGTACCCCCATCGGGAGGAAGTGCTTGTCCGGTCTGGCACCACCAGATGCGCGACTTCTACTTAGAGCCAGCCTATCACCATGCTGCCGATCGCTGGGCAGTCGAAGATGGTATTGACCTGGAAAAATCGATCACCACTACTGACGAGGACGACAACAAGCAAGACCGCATCCTGATTCTTTACGCTTCCGAGACAGGTACTGCTGAAGGCTTTGCGCGGAAAGTTGCTCGTCAACTCCAGCGATTCCGTCCCAAAGTGATGGCGCTGGATGAATACAACACCGACACCCTGGCATCGGAGAAACTCCTACTGATTGTCACGTCCACCTTCGGCAATGGCGAAATACCTGGAAACGGCAAGAAGTTCCTCCAGTGGTTGAAAAAACAACCTGCGCGTTCCCTCGACGGTTTGAATTACTCCGTTATGGGCATTGGTAGTACCGTTTACGAAAACTTCTGCGCTGCCGGAATTTCGGTAGATAAGGCACTCGCCAAGGCGGGAGGTAACTGTATTGTGCCACTTCACAAAGGCGATGAAATCAAGGGACAAGCCGACACCTTCAAACAATGGTTAGGACTGGTTTCCCGCATTCTGGGTGAGGATCAAAGCTCCGCCGATGCGACAGCCCAAGCCGCACCTCAACTGAAGGTTACGTTTTTGAGTGAGACAGAAGCAGCAAATTCACCAGTAGAAGTGAGTGGAGACAGAGGGGTTGAAGTACCTTTGGTGGCCAATAGCGAACTACTCAAAGAAGTGATTCCCGGTAGCCGTTCTACTCGCTATCTTCTCTTTGATATTTCTAATACCGATTTGCAGTATGAAACAGGTGATCATGTTGCAGTTTATCCTGGCAATCCGGCAAAGTTGGTGAATCAGTTGTGCGATCGCCTTTCAGTATCCCCCAACACCTATTTTACAGCTCGTTATCTAATGCCCGATGGTACGGAATTAGAAGAAAAACCTCCTGTTACCGTTCCCACAACCATCGGACAGGTTCTCTTGGAAGACCTCGATCTGACTTTGCGCGAACCATTCAACGACCTGCTGACCTACCTATACTCAGTAGCAGAAAATCTTCAGGATAAACAACGCCTGGAAACCTGGTTGGAAATTCTGCGGCAAGGAGATGAGCATCCCGACAGCATCACGCTCAAGAAAACGATCACGGACAACTTCATCAGCGTTGTCGATCTGTTCAATGAGTTTCCTTCTGCCCAAATTACATTGGAAGTCCTGCTAGAATTGTTGCCGAAGCAAAAACCACGCCTCTACTCGATTTCCTCCTGTCCTCTGCTTCATCCTCAGCACATCCAAATCACAGTTGGAGTGTTGCAAGTTAAAACGGATGCAGGTAAAACCCGTCAGGGACTCTGCTCCAACTACCTTGCCGGACTGGAAGCGGGGGCAAAGGTTCGCATCAGTGTCCGCACCTCCGGCTTCCGTCCACCCACCGATCCACTCGCACCAATGCTGATGGTTGGGCCGGGTACGGGGGTATCGCCGCTGATTGCCTTCCTCCAGTATCGGCAGGCCCTATTGCAGCAGGAGACACAATTAGGTAATGCTTGCTTGTACTTCGGCTGTCGCGATCGCAGTGACTTCCTCTATGGAGAGCAACTTGTAAGCTGGCAGAATCAAGGCGTGCTGTCAGGGTTAGAAGTTGCCTTCTCGCGTTTGACCGACAAGAAAGTCTATGTGCAAGGCTTAATGGAAGAAAAAGCTGAAGAACTCTGGCGAATACTCAGTCATCCGCAATGCCACTACTATGTCTGTGGCGATGCCAAGATGGCAGACGATGTGTTTGAAGTGTTTATGGCGATCGCTAAAACGGAAGGGGGATTATCGCATATTGAAGCTGTTAGTTTCTTCAACAAAATGAAGCAAGAAAAACGCTTTTTCAGTGATGTTTGGGGCGTGGTGCTGCACTTCAAGGAAGCGATTAAAGAGGTACAGCATGACAACTACTCGAAAGCTGAAAAATGGCTTGAGCGTGTGCAGGAATCTGCTGATAGTCAAGCCGCCGTTCAGGAGGAATTGCAACTGCTAACTATCTAAAGAAGGGAATATCGCATTTCGCTGAGTTCACCAATATCAACTTCCACGACTTTGGTATATACCGTAAAGTTTGCAAATCGTCTCCTGAAAGCTAATTATTTCTATCAATGTGATCCCTGGCAAATAAAATCTCCTGCTGCTAAGTGTCCATTCCATCATCAGGTTTAAGCAGGCAAAAGGGGTATAAAGGAAGATAAATCTTCTTTTATACCCTTAGCCATGCACTGCTCACCTCTAAATTTTCATACGTAAGTCCTAAATATTTTGGGTATAGGTAGCAACATTATGAGCTATGACAAGAATTGGTTTAAATTAGTCCTGAGTTTCAGAGGTTCTGTTATTTGGGATATTAAGTATCAGGTAGCAGTAACTATATATAGGAATCCGATTTGATTCCTGAACTTACTTGCGTAGCGAGGGAACAGGGAACAGGGTTGGGAGAACAGGCAAGAAGGGAATAAATAGACCTCTTGCAAAAGTCCCTAACACCCCACCCCCAACCCCTCCCCGCTTACGGGGAGGGGAGACAAAGCGTAGCTTTGGCGGGGTGGGGTTCTTATTTTGGATTTATGCAAGAGGTCTAATGTGTACTAAGTTTTTTCAAAAATTAAATACGAGTCCTATAGCAGGGAAAATTCCTACAAAAATCTCAAATAATTCCAAATATATTAAGTATTAACTTTTATTAGATAAAAATAAAACTCTAGATAAATTACTTAACTTGTTGTAGTTCTAAAAGTGACTTTTTTTAAAATAAAAAAAGACTAGTTTCTAGGCGCAGTCCTATAGCAATATAAACCGTTTAGCAAGGTGTTCGCGCTATTGGGTTAATATTAATGACTAACCTGCTGCGACTCCTTGGTAAGGTGAGTATTTTTAAACGCAGGGGAAGCGGAAGGACAAGGGAGCAGGGGAGAAGTTACAGTAAGTTTTTCCCCTCTGCCCCTCAGTTCCTCTGCCTCTTTTGCCCCATGCCCAATACCCCATATTTATAGCCGATTAGTATCTTTTGTGACTAATTTCCAACCTTCAGCTTGGTCAACTAGTTTCATCGACTCTAGTTCAAGATTGTTGAAAGCAGATGCATGAAGCAGGAAGTAGGGTTGGCCGTTGTAGTGCCAATAGTATTCTAGTTCACCAACAGAAGCGGGAATGATGGTACGATCGCTATAATAATCCAACGAGGGACGATGGTAAGGAAAAGATGTGTAAATCTTCCTGGTAGCTGGATTTGCCCGCACAATCATGGCGGCGACTGGTTTAACTGGATAGGCTTCCGATAATTCCCAAACCCAGTAGTTAGATTTCATTAACAGCAGCAGCGAAATATAACTTCCCCAAAACAAAATCTTCAGAAATTGTCCGTCGCCTCGTTCTGCCAAAATAGCTGCTAAGGTCATAGTTAAAGCTACTGCGGCAAAAATCAGTTGTAAATCTGTTTTTGGTGTTGTACCCGAACTAAAATAAATGCTACCAGCAGAAGCAGCCACAGCAAGTATTGCCAAACCAGCAACCCAAGCACGGGGATAAGATGAGAGTAAAGGCGAATTTTCCGTATCTGATAATTGGATACCAAAAGCTAAAGCTAAACTAGGGTAAATCGGGAATAGATACCAGGGAAGTTTGGTAATCATGAAGGAAATTACCAGCAGATAAACCCCACTCCACGCCATTACTAGTTTTGCCCAACTAAGGTTGCGATTTTCCCAGGTTAAGCGGACAGTTTGTGGTAAGAATAATAACCACGGCCATGTGTATTTGAGAAGTTCAATCACATAGTACCAAGGTGGTTCAGAATTACCTTCTACAATTGAGCTAAGTCGGCCTGTTGATGGATTTGCAAGGCCAATTTGAGCGACAATATAACCATAGTGAATTAGTTGGGCACTATACCAAGCAGCGACAGGTAGAATGCCAATTAAGATTGCTATCCAAAGATAGTAACAGGTGAGCAGTCGTGGTGTATCCCAAAACAGAAATACAAGTGCGATCGCACCTAATAATACGCCTAACAGTCCTTGAGTTAAACAAATAAATCCAAAACTAACACCAACACCAAGACAATAACGTAAATCTCGGCGCGATCGCAACACGCACAACATCATCACCATCAAAAAACTTACCATCGCCCCATCCAACATTGCCAGCCGCCCATGACGCACCACAGGTAGCATTGTTAGATAAATCAAGGCACTATAAATAGCAGCCCAACGTTGGCGAAATATCTCTCGAGCAATGCAATACAGTAAAGGTACAGATGTTGCTGTTAAAATTGCTCCAGGGAGGCGCGTTGTCAACTCATTTTCGCCTCCTAGAGAATAAGCCCAAGCTATTAGCAAATGCATCAAAGGTGGCTTGTCATGATATGGTTCGCCTCCTAGAGTTGGGTAAAGCCAAGGCATTGAACCTGCTGGGGCGTGCCAAATTTCACGAGCAACCTGTGCCACAGTACCTTCATCCCAATCTCGCAGCGGCAACCCTCCCAGATTGATGCTAAACAGTAATACTGCTGCCAACAGTAATACTATTAGCCATACCCAATCAATCCATTTTCCAACCGTGCGATGCTGTTTTTCCAGATGACTCCAAATAAAGCTTCCTTCTTGCATATTCTCTGGTAATCATTTTACTTGCTGGTTTGATTACATAGAGACATCTAGCGAATCTCCAATGTTGCCACCCAGTAACAACGTATGTTTTTAACAATTGCTAGTTTCCAAGATTAACTCAAATTTTTCTAATTAGCGCTATTTTTCAAAAAATTTATATTGGTTATTTAAATAACATTTAAACCAATAAATGATAAAAATAATACAAGTAATAAAGAATTTATTACCTGCTATATAGTCCGTAAATAAACTTGTATTTTATTTTGTATGTGACGCTTGGTTTAAATTTTATCTACTTAGTTTTTCTCTGGCTAATTTCAGAAACTTAGTAAGTAATTGCTACACTAATTTAATAGTGTACTGAATACCTTAAAGAACTATATATAATATGTTTTAATAGAAGCTTTACGAAAATTATAATTATTTATTGCTTAAAAAACTATTTGATGATTAATAATCAAAGATGATTGTTGTTAAATAAAATTATTCCAAACAAGGAACCCTTATATTTTAAATTTGATTAAGTAAACATTGAATTATAATATCTATAATCTAGAATTCCTTAAGCACTTTTAATAACAAGAAACAGCTAAAAAATTATTGGAGACTGTCAATGAACTTACCTGTAGTTGTAGATATTACTCTTGGCTTAGTTTTTATTTACTTGATTTTGAGCTTGCTAGCTTCGGAAATCCAGGAACTAATTGCCACATTATTACAATGGAGAGCTAAACATTTAAGAACTTCGATTGAATTACTTTTATCAGGTGGTAGTGAAAGTGAAAAATCAGATATTATTAATGCAATCCAGTTGGTACAGAAACTTTATAACGATCCTTTGATTAATACATTGAATCAGCAAGCTAAGGGTAAAGTAGAAAAGCATTTCCAGGAAATTACCAAAAAACCTGATAAACTAGTACTAGAAAAACAAAGTGGCCCTTCCTATCTTCCTTCTGAAACATTTGCAACTACTTTATTAGATACCTTAAAAATTCCCCAGCTAATTAATCATGTTAAACATCCTAGTGAAGAAGCAAAAACCAACTTGCACATGATATTAGCCTCTTATAAAGAACTTAAAAAAGGTATAAACGATCCAACGAGTGCAAGCTACACAAAAATTCAAGAAATTTATGGGGATATTGACCAGAAATTTATAGATTTTGTTAATAATGAGTTACCTGATGAAGTCCCTAATAATTTAATCAAGAGCCTTGGTGTAATTGCTCAACGTAGTAGGATAAAGATTGGCGATCTCACAGAGGAAGTGAATCAATTTAAAAATGAAATAGAAACATGGTTTGATCGCTCTATGGATCGAGCAAGCGGTGTTTATAAGCGCAATGCCAAAGGAGTTGCTATTTTAATTGGAATATCAGTTGCATTTTTAACTAATACTGATACATTTCACTTGGTTAAAAGACTATCGGAGGATTCGGTTATCCGCTCTACTATTACTCAAAGTGCAAGTCAACGAATCGATTATATCAATGATGAAGCAGCCAGAAGGAATATTGAGAAACTATTAGGAAATGCTTCTATACCGATTGGATGGCAAAATATTAATCAACAGTTTGAGTTATTAGATACAACGAAATCTAATAGAGTTTATATCAGAATTTCACAGGTTTTTAAATTAATTTGCGGTTGGGTAGTGAGTGGTTTTGCTATTGCTATGGGGGCGCCTTTTTGGTTTGATATCCTTAATAAAGTTATCAATGTGCGGAATGCAGGGCCAAAACCTGTTGCGTATACTAAGGATCAACCGTCTCAAAAATAGCGTTTCAATTAAATCAAAAAATAAAAATAACTTGGAGTTTTAATTCTTTATTCTGAAGAGTAATCTCAATTTGTCTGATAAATTCTCGAAAGTAAAATCTTCGTTCTGTTTCCGACAAATCTAACCAAAATTGTGGTATAGAAACAGCTTGAGCAACAGAACGCAAGTTAACTGGAGGAAGAGTTGCTAGCTTTGCTTCGAGTGCAGAAATTTCTGTGCGGAGTTTGTAAGCTCTTAACTTTGCTGTTTCGGTATCTAAAATTCCAGTTTCAATTAAAGCGGGTAACTGAGCAAGTATTTCTTGCTGACGAGCGATCGCTTGCCCTAAACTATTCTTGAATGCATCCAACTGGGGAAAATTCATTCCTGCTACCGCTAGAGGTAAATCACGGCAAACGGTTTCAATGGTATGTTCCAACACCTCTTGATAGGAAATAGCTTTACACTTGGGGCTTTGGGGACAGCTAGTAGAACGTAAATAAAGATACTCTTTATCTTGGTTGCGTTGGGTAACACGGGTAACTGTCAGATGCGATTGACACTCAGCACAAACAATCAACCCAGCGAGAGAACGCGGTGCGCTCGCAGTTCGGGATGGTAAACGGCTGTTACGGCGTAAAAGTCGGTCAACTTGGGCTGCTTCTTCCTTAGAAATTATCGGAATATGGGTATTGGAGATAATTTCACCATTTTGATAAGCTGTATTGCCGCGATAGACTGGATTAGTCAGCCAGCGTCTTCCTGTGGTGACGGAGATTTTCTTGCCGTATTTTTTCGCCAAGTAACGCACTGAACCCCGCAGGGAACCATAGAGTAAAAAATGTTCAAAAAAATCTTTGACTACTGGTGAAGTACTGCGGTCAATGGTATATTTTCCCTTACCTCTGCGATAGCCGTAGGGAACTTTACCAGGTGGCGGTGCAACCTCAAGACGATTACGGGCATGTCCTTGGCGGATGCGGCGACTACGTTGCTGACGTTGGATTGCGTGTAGCAAATTCAGCAAGTTAGCGCCTAGAGGGTAATTTTCGGAAGTGTAGGGCTGTTCAGTGGCGATTACTGCGATTCCCATGACTTCGAGTTGATTGAGGCGATCGCTAATTTCCTCTACAGTATCTCCCAATTCTTCCAACCGACGAATCAAAAGATAATCTGCTGGTTCAGTTTGACAATCGGTAAATAATTGTTGTAATTGCGATCGTTCAGAAGAGTCTGGCTTGCCCAAATCTTCATAAACCCGATCCACCTCCCATCCCCAATCGCTTCGATCGGGAGAAGATTCTAATAGCGGATCGGTGTAAGAGTAGGCAATTATTTTCAAAGGTTTAGCACAGCATCACAAATAAATGGTATCAGTTATAACTACTAGCTTGACGATAAAACATCAAGTGATACTGTCTACCTAGTGCCATCAGTTCGTCATGAGTGCCTACCTCAATAATTTGACCGTGTTCTAGTACTACTACTCAGTCTGCTAGTTTTGCCAAGGCGAGGCAATGGCTGATTACAACGGCTATTCTCCCCTTTGCCAGGTTACGCAAAATATTGTAAATCTCATGTTCTGTTTTTGGATCGAGGTTCGCCCCAACAAATAATAACAACCAAAATCTGTATATGTTCTAATATGCTCTTGGGAGCTATTTCTCGTTTATTAAGCAGAATTATTGCCAAATTTCACCATGATGAATAACTGGTTTGATACAGCTCGATTGGGGATGTTTATTCATTGGGGACATAGTTCCCAACAAGGATGTGAGTTATCTTGGCCGTTAGTTGGGGGTGTATTCAGCCTACCTTTTTGCAAAGATATTCCAGTTGAGAAATATCACTACACAGCTAATACTTTCAATCCACAGCAATACAATCCTCAAGAATGGGCAGATTTAGCAAAAAGTATAGGAATGAAATATGCCATATTAACAGCCAAACATCATAATGGTTTTGCCCTATTCCATACGCAAGAATCAAACTTTTCAATTGCATCTGCACCTTATAAAAAAGATATTGTACGTGAATATATCGAAGCGATGCGCTCTGTAGGATTGCGTATTGGTCTTTATTTTTCGCTTAGTGACTGGCATCATCCAGACTATCCAGCTTTTACAGAAGCAGATAAACCTTATCGCTTTGACCAGCTACCTCAACCTACAGCGCAACAGTGGGAGCGATATATCCAATTTATGTTCAATCAGATACGAGAATTATTGACTAACTATGGTCAAATTGACATCATTTGGTTTGACGGAAGTTGGGAACGCACTCCTGAGCAATGGCAGGCTCAAGAATTAGCAAAAATGATTCGTGATTTACAACCTAATATTCTCATCAACGATCGTCTTCCGAATTGTGGAGATTTTGAGACTCCTGAGCAGTTTATTCCTCCTCACCCACCCGATCATCCTTGGGAAACTTGTCTGACTATTAATGAGAGTTGGGGATATAATTCAGATGATTGCAACTTCAAATCGTCTCGCCAATTGATTCATACCCTTTGCGAAGTAGCAGGCAAAGGAGGCAACCTCTTGCTTAATGTTAGTCCAATGGGTAATGGACAAATCCCTCCTGAGCAGTTAGAGCGTCTCAAAGATATAGCAGATTGGATGGGGAGCCACTCTGAAAGTATACTTGATACAACCCCAGGATTAGAACCGTGGCAATTTTATGGCCCCTCAACTCGTAAGGGCGATCGCGCTTCGCGTGCCGGAGGCAATCGCATTTATTTACACCTATTAATGAAACCTTACGAAACAATATCAGTTAGGGGTATACCAATCAAACAAGTAAAATCGGTGTTTGTTCTTGCTGACGGTACAGCACTAACCTACACAAGTCGCTGTGCAATTATTGATTCTATCCTCAATTCTAATCCGTTAGGAGAATTAACAATTGATGTACCTGAATCAGTAATTAATCCATACGTTACAGTGATTTGTATTGATATTGATTCTTGAGTAATTAATGTAAATTCATTAACAGTACAGCGATCGCTCCAATTCTTAGAGGAAAAGAGAGCGACACCGATATAGCGTTAGCGAAGCGGTAGCTAGGTACGAGCGTCCGTAGGAGCGTCACAGCCCCTTAAAGTAGCTTAAAGTAGAGAGCGCATACAAAAAAGCCCAGTTATAAATGACTGGGCTTTTAGCTATTTCAATCAATTGTTGGAGGTGAGTAGTTTCGCACTATGCAGCAGGTTGTTCTAGATTAACCTTGACAACTTTGTTCTTTTCCTGCTCGGACTTGGGCAGTGTCAAATTCAAGATCCCGTCCTTATAATCTGCGGTGACATTAGGTATTTTGAACCCTAGCAGATAGAGGAATTACACGTTGGAACTTGCCGTAGTAAAATTCACTCTTGGTAATACCCTTGTCTTGGGTTTTAGTTTCAGACTTGCGCTCACCGCTAATGTGAACAGCGTCTTGGGTGACTTGAATATCTAAGTCTTTAGCTTCCAGTCCTGGCAGTTCTAGCTTGAGATGAATTGCATCATCGGTTTCGTGCAACTCAGCAGCCGATACTCTGATAAAGCCTTTTTCAAGCCGTACAGATGGTACTCTGGTATCTCCAAATAAGCCGTTGATATGACGTTCTAAAGCGTTCAATTCTTGCCAGGGGTTGTAACGAACTAGTACCATAACTCTTTCTCGGAAAAATTCAGCTATTGTTTAATCGTTTTTGCACTTGATTTTGTGCTTATGTATTCATAAGAAGTATGGTTCAAACTCCTGTAAATTCGGTAATCATCACCTAATAAAATGATGATTACCGCACTTAATTAGACCTAAAAAAAGATTACGGTTTACTCTAATTTCTCAGTTCGGTAAACCAGAATAATAACTATTAAGACCAATAATAATCAACTACCTAATCTGCTGTTGAGTAGGAGGCTTGAGAACAGGTTTAGCTGATTGGGTTCCACGAAGATCATCACTGGGAATTACAAATCAGTAGATTATCTCCCAGAACCAAAAATAATCAAGTATGCAATAAACCTGATAACAGCTTTATAATATGGATGAAGGCAATGCGAATATTTGTTTATCATCAATACAAAAAAGTCAGAACGAGGATATGATTCATTTCGTTGATCTTAGGCATGTTTTTGATCCTTTTTTAATTAAATGCATACACAAATAATTAAGGAAGTTTTAGTTCACTATCTCTGTACTGTCATTATCTACGACGACTTTTAGTTTTTATGCACAGAAAATAGAAAGTTTTTTTGAGAATCTGTAAAATCCATACGCAGTAAGGAATTAGGTTTTGGCTGTATAATTGAAATCTGTCAAAGAATTATGCCTTTGATATTCAATCCGCACTTGCTTAACGTCAAGCTCAGATTCTAAAAACACGAGTTTTTCTACTTGCTGTAATCCCACATTTTCAAACTGTGCTAATTCTGAGTCTGATAATGGCCAAGGTGGGCCAGAGGGTTCAACTTCTGTATCTCGAACACGCGTAATCAGCAAAAGTCTGCCACCAGGAGCAACAAAGGAGGCAACTGAAGAAATAACCCAAGAACGCACATTCAACGGCAAAGCTTGAATATTACGACATTCAAAAACAAAATCAAAAGCTTGATGCCATTGTGAGGGAATTGCTAACAAATCTGCAACTACATAGTTGACAGTCGAATCTGGAAATCGCTCTTGACACCAAGCGATCGCTGTCGGTGAAATATCAAAGGCAGTTACTTCAAATCCTAGATGAGCTAAAGCTTCGGCATCATCTCCCAAGCCGCAACCAATGACTAGCGCCTTTTGCCCAGAAGCGAACGGTTCATGATTCGTCAACCAATCTTGTAGATAAGGGTGAGGAGTTAACTTTGCCCAAGGAATTTTTGATGTATCACCTTTAGCTTCGGTATATAACACTTCAAACCATGCCGATGGTTCTGATTTTTGTACAGCTTCGGTAGCTAATTGTTTAACATAAAATCGTAAATCTTCAGGTTGCTGTTCAAACATAAAAACTTGACATTACTAACAATTGTGCAAAACTTCCAAATACCCTAAGTATTGTAGATGAGAAAAAGCGATGCCTACAGTTCACTCTATTACACTATTAGGCAAGGATTTGTTACAGTTAAAATTGCTTTGGCAGGAGTACGGAGCCTGCGATCGCACGTAAAACGCAGCTATATAGTAGCGGAGCCTCTGCTTGGGTGAAAACAGCAAAACAAGAGGTTATATATTTTTGTAATCAGACTGCAAATAAAGTGCTTTAAAGCTATTCTTGTAATTCAAGAGCCTTGGGCTTGCTGTAATAAATTAAATTAGAAAACATATATTTAGCCGAGTTTTACAGGCGGATTTTGGACAATAATTCTTTAAAACTGGTTTCAACTCTGGACAATAATTCTTTAAAATTGATTTGATTGCTGAAAGCCGCGAAAATACGTAACTTATGCCCCTGAACTTGGAAAAAATGGACATTAATTCTTTAAAACTGACAATAATTATTTAATGGACAGATGGAGAATAACGGATTCGAACCGATGGCCTCTGCGGTGCGATCGCAGCACTCTACCAACTGAGCTAATTCCCCTTAATCGGTACTAAGTCAAGAGTACTATTACTGATTAACTCAAGACATTATCACCATAGACTATTCTAACATTCAGTTACCGATGGTTGAGCCTGTTTTTGAGAATAAACTTTTTGCACCCGTTCGAGTTCCAAATCGCTGAGATAATCAACAGTCCAGTTACAGCAGCGTTGGAGCATGTGGAATGGGTAAGTATTTGCGACACCAACTACTTGCATAAGCGATCGCTTCGCTGCTTCGATACCTGCTGGAGTATCTTCAATTGCCAGACATTCCTGTGGTTGAAGATTCAATTCGGGATATTCTTTATTTAGGCGTTTTACTGCCAGTAAATAACCATCGGGTTCTGGCTTACTGGTGGTGATGTCATCACCAGCGACGATAATTTTAAAATGTTCAGCTAGTTTAGCGCGATGGAGTATCAATTCTATTTCTTTGCGAAAAGCGCCACTGACTAATCCTAGTTTCAGATTGCGCGATCGCACCTGAAATATTAAGTCTTCTACACCTGGATATAAAGGCAGTTTCTTTATTTTCTCTAGTTCCACCGTATAAGCTTCGGCTTTGCGGCACAGCAACTGAGTTAAATAGTTTTCATTGCCTACTCTACCACGATTAGCGAGTAGCTGCTGAAAACAAGCGCGATCGCTGCGTCCTAAAGAAGCTTGACGCTCACTCACCCTTTGGGGTTGGAGATTTTCTTCCATGAGAATCTCATCGATCAGTTGCAGGTGGATTGGCTCATCGTTAATGATTACACCATTAAAATCAAAGAGAACTGCCTTTAAACTCATGCCATTATGCCAAACGCTGGAGAACCAAGTCCCTCCAAATCATTATTATCTACTGATGTGGCAGTATACTGACGGACATTTTCGGTTGCTATTGGTTTAATGCCGCTAGTTACCTGATTTATCCACCATACATCCTGCGATCGCACCGCTTCAAATCCGGCTGCACCCATATTCGCCTCTACGCTACCAGCAGCATACTCACGAATATATGGCTCCTCAAAAACGTCATTGAGCCATTCTAACTGACGCAGAGTCTTCTGATTCCCATCTAGAATTAATACTTGTCCTCCAGTTACCAGCAACCGGAAGCTTTCCCGCAGAATTGCTAAAGACACTGCATCTGGTGTTTCGTGGAATAGCAAAGAAGCTGTTACTAAGTCAAATGTTGCATCCCTCAAACCCGTTTTTTCAGCATTCCCATGTCGCCATACTATATCTAAACCAGCATTTCTAGCTTTATCTTCTGCCCTTACCAGCATATACGGTGATAAGTCCAAACCAATAACTTCCGCTTCGGGGAAAGCCTGTTTTAACATTAAAGTAGTGGAACCTGTGCCACAGCCTAAATCGAGTATGCGTCGTGGTTTTACCTTGACGGCATCAACTAAAGCTTGACGAACAATACTTTCATTAGGCGGTAGAACGTATTGAGTAACCGGATCGTAAGTAACTGCTGCATCGTAAGTCAGATATCCGCCAACAATACCGTGAAAGTTTTGATTACTGTAGTACCACGGAATTATGACATCATCTCGTCGATAGCGATCGCTCTCTTTCTCCCAATTAATACTATCAGCGTAACGCCGTAACCCGTCTTCATCAATCAAAAGACGCACTACAGGGGATAAAAAACGTTCCCAGATTGTATCTTGACGCACTGCCATATTGTGTCAGAACTTTAAGGAGCTATTTAAACAAAGTTATTTTCTTTACAAATTTTAATACATTTGGTAAGCATCTGCTTTCTCCCTGTGGTCATATGTTGATAATTGTAATTTTTTGTGCTATAAATGTAGTATATAAATGTAACTCCTAAAAGTAGTTCTTCAGCTTCACGAAAATTCAGAGAGCCAAATGAAAGACAATACAACATTTATATTGCTACAACTAACTAAGTAATGGGTTATAAGTCATACCGATAATTATCACTATCCTATACCCAATCCCAAATCTAAAATTTAAAATCCAAAATAGAAAAAATTATGCCTTACGAAAAATTAGAAATTACCACACCAGCACCCGTCTTATCTTGGGCAAATCACTCTTTGGGGCCAGAAGAAACCAAGATGGCCAAGAATGTGGCATCATTACCATTCGTATTTAAGCATGTAGCATTAATGCCAGATGTTCACTTAGGAAAAGGTGCCTTAGTGGGTTCTGTAATTGCAACTAAAGAGGCAATTATTCCAGCAGCTGTCGGTGTGGATATTGGTTGCGGTATGAGCGCTATCAAAACAGCATTTACCGCCGAACAATTAGAAGGTAAACTAAAGAAAATCCGCTTGGATATTGAAGCAGCAATTCCGACTGGATTCAACGAAAATAAAGACGTTGAAAAATCTGTCAGCAACTGGCAGCACTGGGATGATTTTAAAGACTTACATCGCGGTGTGCAAGACCTACAAAGTAAAGCGATGAAACAGATGGGTTCTCTCGGTGGAGGAAATCACTTTATTGAAGTGTGCCTCGATACAGAGAATCAAGTTTGGCTGATGCTGCATTCTGGTTCGCGTAACATCGGCAACAAACTTGCCCAGTGTCATATTCACACAGCCAGAGAATTAGCAAAAATGGCAGGTAATAAATTGCCTGACCCGGATTTAGCTCACTTTGTCGCTGGTACGCCAGAATTCCAGGCATATTGGCACGATTTACAATGGTCACAAAACTATGCACGTGTCAACCGTGATGTGATGATGGCGCGTTTTAAGCACATAGTTGAGAAGCATTTAGTCGGTGGGAAAGCAACTAGACCTTTATTGCAGGTTAATTGTCATCACAATTACGCCGAAAAAGAAGTGCATTTTGATGAGGATGTATACGTTACTCGTAAAGGTGCAGTCCGCGCCCAAACTGAAGACTATGGGATTATTCCTGGTTCGATGGGAGCGAAATCTTTCATCGTTAAGGGTAAAGGTAATGCACACAGCTTCTGTTCTTGTTCTCACGGTGCAGGGCGTTTGATGTCTAGAAATAAGGCAAAAAATGTCTATACACTTGATGATTTGATAGAGCAAACTAATGGTGTAGAATGCCGTAAAGATGAGGGTGTATTAGATGAAATTCCTGGTGCTTACAAGCCGATAGAACAAGTTATGGAAAACCAAGCAGATTTAGTTGAAGTTGTAGCAACGCTCAAGCAAGTTCTTTGTGTTAAGGGATAAGTTTGTCGGGTGGGTAATGCCCACCTTTTTTATTTTTTAAACGCAGAGGTGTGCTGAGGTCAGCGCAGAGGTACGCTGAGGAATAAATGATTGTTTTAAGTGAATCGACTGAATAAATAGAGGTATCTGTTGAAATTCTTGCCTCTTGCAAATCTGAAAATTAAAATACACAGAACTTGTTTGAAAAGGCAAACAAAATTCTTGCAAGGCTAGAACCTATTATAATTTATGGCTATTATTATGGTGGCTACAATTATACTTACGAACATCGAGTCCTTTGTAGTACCTCATCAAATAAAACAAAAGCTATTAAGTTGGGATTGAAAGCTAATGGAATGTTTGCGGTTGATAAGTCGCTCTCAGAAATGATTAGTTATCCCAAAGGTCAGCAAGTCAGACAATTATTGCAAGAGGCACTTCAAGGTTGTAGACGTTACATCAGAAGTTTTTGGGAGAGTGGATATGCATATGATTTAGGTTATACTCAAATTGGAGATTGGCTTGGATTTAAGCATCAGTTTTGGTGTGAGTACAACACATAAAGCGCTGGACGAATATATAGCAGTCCAAAATTATATGTCGATAAAAAATTTAAGTGTAAATATTGTTTATTGTTAGCGCTACTCCACGAAAAACTGCTGCTCGCTGATAGCGCTAACATTTAAATTTGGCGTCTTTTCAAAATTACATTGTCAAAGATTGAGGATTTGTCTCAATCAATTTTGCTAAATCTTGCAAGAACGCCGCAGCATGGGCACCATAAATAATCCGGTGGTCAGAAGTAATATTGACTTGCATTTGTTGCCGCACGCCAAATAAACCGTCGGGTGTTGCTACTACTTGCGGACGGGATGCCCCGATCGCTAAAATTGAACCTTGTCCAGGCGGTAAAATTGCATCAAATTTGTCTACGCCAAACATCCCCAAATTGGACAGGGTAAAGGTACCACTGTTATATTCTTGGGGTTGTAATTGTTTTGCCCTGGCACGTTCTACTAAAGATTTCCAAGTACGCGATAGAGAATAAATATCCACTGCATCTGCATTTTGCAGCACAGGTGTAATTAATCCGCCATCATCCATCGCTACTGCTACGGAAATATTGATATCAGAATGATAAACAATACCCTGGTCTGAGTAGCTAGCATTTAACAATGGGTGTTTTTGCAATGTCACTGCTACAGCTTTCGCCAGTAGCGCTGTCATTGTCACGCCTTTGGATTTAATTTGTTTATAAAGTTTGTCTAATCCATCGGTGGTAATTGTATAACCGACACGGAAGACGGGCACGGATATGGTGGCTACCATGTTCCGCACTACGGCATTTTGGAAGGTAGTTAAAGGTACAATTTGACCAGTAACAGCCGCTGCCACGGGTGCGGGTGCTGGTGTCTGAGGTGCTGGGGGCGCAACTGGGGCACTGGTTGGTATGGGTGCTGGTGGAGGAACTGGGGCAGGTGCAGTTTGCTTGCCCTTGTTAGACAACGCTTCTACATCTTCGGCGACAATGCGTCCGTAGGGGCCACTACCTTGGAGTGTAGTTAAATCAACTTTGAGTTCTTTGGCTAACTTGCGGGCACGGGGTGAAGCTACAAGCCTTCCTTCTTTGTGGTTAGACCCGTTTTGAGACGCTAAGGCAGGTGTTGCGGCTGAGGCTGTGGCAGCAACTGGTTTCGGAGAAGAGGTAGTAGTAGCAGCCACACCGCCGGAATTAGCCTGAGATTTGGCAGTTTCAATTTCAGCTTCCGTTTCGGCGATGAAGGCGATCGCAGATCCTACCGGGGCAGTTTCACCAGCTTCAACTATGATATGGGCAAGAAAGCCTTCATAAAAGGTTTCTACATCCATATCTGCCTTATCTGACTCTACAACCACCACTGTTTCGCCTTTTTCCACTTTGTCCCCAGGCGATTTCACCCAAGAGACGATTTTGCCTTCCGTCATAGTGGAACTCAGCGCCGGCATAAATACTTCGTGAATGCTCATAGGGTGGTTTGGAAATCAATGGTTTATGGACTTTAACAGTTTTTGTCAGATCGAATTGTATCTTGATGGGAGAGTTTTAGACTGTTTATATTTTAGGTTGGGCATTGGGAATTGGGCATTGGGGCAAACAGTTCCTCTTTTCCGAGTTCTGTTAACAGCAAGGGCTAAACGCCCCATTGGCACAGCCTCTCGTAGAGAAGAAAGCTAACAGCACTCCTGAAGGGCATTGGACATTCAGTAAATCGCAAAGTTTTTTTCCAACAGAGCGATGCCTACGGCAGGCTACGCCTACGCCAAGAGTTTGTAACTTGAGATACATTTCTTGCTGAACTATTTTAACTCGTAGGTTGGGATAAATTACTTTTACTTATAGTTAAGCAACTTTCAACGACTGATAACCGGATGGAATATAAATATCTTTAATAGTTTCATATTTGCGCTCAACAACTTGACGTAGAAAAGCTAATATTTGCTTAAGACTAAAAAATTTACGATAAATTAATCGACTACCATGAGCGTTTTAGACTAATCTTAAACCAAAGAAGATAAACACAAATATTGACTAAAACAAAAGAAATACCAACAAATAATAATTGCAACACGAGCTTTTTATTATTCGTTCGGATTCGACATATATTTTTTAATCCATAACTGCTCTCAATGCCAAACCTTCTTTTATAATCTGGATGGATGTAAGATAAATTTATTTTTGGTTTCACCCCAATACTTTGGAGTTTCAAGGGTTTCGTTTAGTGGGTGGAAAATCAGGGTAAGCGCATAAAAATATGTGACCAATAACACAGAAAAGTTGACAGAGTTATGACCTCAACGAAAATTTGAAGTATTAAAGATGTTAAGTAGTAGGCTAATAAAATAGGCATCTATCAGAATTGGGCGAATCAGTCATATGGCACTATCTCTAAAATCCTCAAAAAAAACAGTTAAAAATTTAAATAAACTGAGTGTGGCAAATGCTGATAAGCTGACAGAAAAAATGGTGTCAATATTTAGCTGGCTCTTGGACCCTCGTGTAGAAAGAAAACGTGTTCATGCATTAACAGATATTTTAGTGATAGGAATATTGTCGGTAATTGCAGGAGCGAAGGGATGGGAAGACATGGAAAATTATGGGTTGAGTAAATACGAATGGTTAAAAACGTTTTTAGTTTTAGAGGAAGGTATCCCCTGTGCAGATACATTTCGTCGTGTGTTTGAACGTATTAATCCAACCCAATTTGAGCAAAGCTTTCGAGATTGGGTAGGAGCGATAATTGAATCCACAGGAGCAGAGGTAATTCCAATTGATGGAAAAGCGCTCAAAGGCTCCGATGATAGAGTTTTAGGCAAAACAGCCTTAAGAGTGGTTAGCGCTTGGTCAAGCGAACATCGATTAGTGTTAGGTCAAGTTAAAGTTGCGGATAAATCGAATGAAATTACAGCAATCCCGGCTTGATTAGAATTATTAGACATCGCAGGATGTATTATCACCATTGATGCGATGGGTACGCTTTCCAGCGCTCGCATCTCAAATATTTCATGCCAAAGCAGATTATATCTTGGCACTGAAAGGAAATCATCCCACCTTGCACGCACAAGTGAAAAGTTGGTTTGAGCAACAATTATCTCAAGGATTCGAGAGGATTACTCATAGTTATGATCAAAGAGTAGAAACAGGTCATCACCGAACAGAGAAGCGTTTGATATGGTGTGTTCCTATTTCCCAATTACCATCTTTACATAACCAAGAAGATTGGGTTGGGCTTAAATGTATTGTTATGGTAATCAGAGTACGACATCTTTGGAATAAAACAACCGGCGAAGTTCAGTTTTATTTAACTAGTTTAGACTGTGATGCTATCAAATTAGGTCGAGCGATTCGAGAACATTGGAGTATTGAAAACGGTTTACATTGGACAAAAGAAGTAACATTCAACGAAGATGCTTGTCGTGTTCGTACTGGTCATGCTCCACAAAACTTAGCATTGCTACGACGAATAGCCCTTAATGCTTTAAACCTCGAACAATCATTCAAGCCTAGTAATCGTCAAAAATCCAATCGAGCCGCGATGGATAACAATTATATGCTGACTGTTCTTGCCGCCAGCTTTGTTTCTAGATGATTTTTCTCAATCCGCTTACCCTGGGTGGGAAATATCAACCTTTGGAACCAAATGCTCAAGGGTGGCTGTGGAGTCAGCAGTTAGAATTATTTTTGGCAGTGTATGAGTCCAAATTACGGTTTTTTAACGTAGATAATCAGTAGCGACTCCAGAAGAAAGGGCACAAGCAGCAGAACGAGAAGCTGAAATAGCACAGCAGCAAGTAGAAGAACTGAAGGCTAGATTGAAGGGATTGGGGGTTGAGCCAGAAGAGTTAGAGTCGGAAAAATAAGCACTATTTCTCTTTCTCTTCATCTAGTGCTTTTTGGATAGCACGACGGCAAAATTCTGGAGGATCGTCTTTAGCTTTTACCTCTTCCTTCATAGATTCGGTAACACGAAAGCTGAGATTTGCTATTAACTTTTCTTCTCTGTTTGATTCAATAGGTTTTAAATTTTCTGGTGTTCCTTTGGGATTAGGCATTTATATAGAAACGTAAATACACCTTGAACGATATGCGCGCATAACAATAGATTGTATTTAAGGTAGGTGTTTACCCTGGAAAAGTTGACACCTACCAATATCCACTATCAAAAATGGACACTTCTATTTTATGTTCACGCGTTCCGAACTTGAAATCAAAACCATCCGAGAGTTACGCGACTTATGCCGACGCTACGGTATCAAACCGACAGGAAACCCAGGATACAAAGTTTCTTACATCACTTCTCTGATGGCATTCCCGCAATTAGCACTACATCAGATGCAAGAGGGAAGAGGGTTAAAGGCTCCCACTTTCACGACTTTTCAGTATATTGGCGCAGCGATCGATGAGATGAGTTCACCTACAGATAAGCAAATAGCACTGATTCGGCTAACGCTGGAAGGTAGGAAAATGACTTACCCCGATAGATTTGAACAGGAAAAGCTGTTGAATTTGCACAAAGCTAAAATGCTTGTTGAGCAAGCTTTTGCCATGTTGAGCCAGTAAACAGCCCTGATTGCAATTTTTAGGTAGTTAAACCATAGTGCGGGGTAGCACAATTGTGCTGCCCTACTGGGGATTGAAACAAAATCCCTCAATACTTTAGAGTGAATAATAAACTCAACTCCAAAGCGCGATCGCAATGACTGATAAAGAACTCAAACATCTACTTGAGAGTAATGCTAAAACAGTCCAAGCTATGTTAGATGAAATGGCGGAAGCACGACAAGAACGCCAAGAACTCCGAGAAGGAATGCTCCAAATCCAGAATGCAGTAGCACAATTAACGAATATACAAGAGAGAATAACCAATTTACTAATTTCTCTTGATGGCGATCGCCCCACAATTCTCAAAAAACTCTCAGCACTGGAAACTAAGCTCGATCGGCTATTGCAGCAAAACCCAACGGATGAGTTAGGGTAAATACTCATAATAATGCCTATACGTGTTGAAACAACATTTATTTTCCTTAAACAGTTGATAATGTAAATAAATGTAAAAAAGTCTCAGGCAGGATAGAAGCATCTATGCGTGTAATTTTAATGACTGGTAAAGGCGGTGTGGGCAAAACTTCCGTCGCTGCTGCAACTGGACTCCGTAGTGCCGAACTAGGCTATCAGACATTGGTTTTAAGTACAGATCCCGCCCACTCCCTCGCAGACAGTTTTGACATGGAACTGGGACATACACCCCGAAAAATTCGCCCAAATTTGTGGGGTGCTGAACTGGATGCCCTGCAAGAACTGGAGGGAAACTGGGGTGCTGTGAAACGTTATATTACCCAAGTTTTACAAGCAAGGGGTTTAGACGGCATACAGGCGGAAGAATTGGCTATTCTACCAGGCATGGATGAGATTTTTGGCTTGGTAAGGATGAAACGTCATTACGATGAAGGTGAGTTTGATGTTTTAATTATTGACTCGGCCCCCACCGGTACAGCACTGCGCTTACTGAGTTTACCTGAAGTCGGTGGCTGGTATATGCGTCGTTTTTACAAACCATTTCAAAACATCTCGGTGGCACTTCGACCCCTGGTTGAACCTTTTTTTAGACCAATTGCTGGTTTTTCGCTACCCGATAAAGAGGTGATGGATGCACCTTATGAATTTTATGAACAAATTGAAGCTCTGGAAAAAGTATTAACAGATAATACTCAAACCTCAGTACGTCTGGTAACAAATCCCGAAAAGATGGTGATTAAGGAGTCTCTCCGCGCCCATGCTTATCTGAGTTTGTATAATGTTGCAACAGATTTAGTAGTGGCTAATCGGATTATTCCTAGTGAAGTTCAAGACCCATTTTTCCAACGTTGGAAGGAAAGTCAGGAGCAATATCGTCAGGAAATTCATAATGATTTTCACCCTCTCCCTGTGAAAGAGGTTCCCCTATTTTCTGAGGAAATGTGCGGATTAGCTTCATTAGAACGCCTGAAAGAAACTCTTTATAAAGATGAAGATCCAACTCAGGTTTATTACAAAGAAACAACTCTTAGAGTAGTGCAAGAGGAAAACCAATACAGCTTAGAACTTTACTTACCTGGTATTCCTAAAGACCAAGTTCAACTAAGTAAAACCGGAGATGAATTAAACATTACTATTGGCAACCATCGTCGTAACTTAGTTTTGCCACAAGCCTTAGCAGCACTACAACCAGCCGGAGCAAAGATGGAAGATGACTATCTGAAAATCCGCTTTGCTGACAACACAACAGTTTGATTTAGTTAAACGTTCCTCTGTCAACAAAAAGTTAAAATTAAAAAGCAAGAATTTCCTCTTGTAGCTAGTACAGACGCAACTTTTTTCGCGTCTGTTTTTATGATTTTTTGGTGAATTTTTATAAAAGGCAAATAAATATTTTTATTAATGATTTGACCGTAGTTTTACTGAAGACAAAATGATGAAATAAATTTCAAAATGTCTTTAGATTTAATTATGTCCGTTTTCAAATTATTAATTTATTTTGCTATAAGCAATGGCCTCCAACCCTGAACAAGATTTGCCCTTATATCGTCATGAAGAAAGTTTACTACGCCGTATTACAAACCGGATCCGACGAAGCTTAGAGTTAGAAGAAATTATCAAAGTCACAACGGCAGAGGTGCGATCGCTACTAAAAACTGACCGAGTGATGATTTACAAATTTCATCCCGATGGTAGTGGTCAAGTGATTGCTGAGTCAATTTACGAAAATCGTTTGCCATCACTACTAGGACTGAATTTTCCTGCTGATGACATTCCACCCACCGCCCGTGAACTATTTATCAAATCACGGGTGCGTTCTGTTGTGAATGTTGATACTCAAGAGATTGGTCAAATTCACTTGCATGAGTTGGAAAATGGAGAACCTATATCAGAGGAGATCCGTTACCGCCCTGTAGATCCATGTCATGTTGAATATTTGACAGCAATGGGGGTAAAGTCCTCTGTAGTAGCGCCTATTCTCTATCAAGATCAACTTTGGGGACTGCTAGTCTCTCATAATTCGGAAGCACGTTTAATTTCAGAATATGAACTAGAAGCAATACAGATGGTAGTTGATCAACTGTCAGTGGCGATCGCTCAAAGTACCCTTCTTGCTCAAGTTCGCAAAACAGCCGAACACGAAACGATCATTAACCGCATTGCTAGCCTACTACATTCACTCCCAACGATTGTATTACAACCAGCCTTAGAAGCAGCTGTTGCTGCCTTTAATGGAGTTGGTGGCAGGCTTTGCATTAGAAATGAAGCTTTTGATTTCCACAATGGCAACGTGACCAGCTTAACAGAATGCTTAATACCAGGAAATACTTGTATCAAGCTTTATATCTGTGGACAGCAACCTGTGATGCCAGAACAAACCATATATCCACTCATAGAGCAGTATAGTGTTTGGCAAGAACACTACAAGTCTAGTAAATACGATGTTTGGGCAATTTCAGATATATATAACACTCCTGGCTTGCGAACTTTGCAAGTTGCTTTTCAACCAACTAAAATTCGCAGCATATTGATGATCCCACTCCAGTATCGCCAGCAGTTGTTAGGCTATTTAAGTATTTTCCGCAACGAAATAGATACAGAAACTCTATGGGCGGGGCAGTATGACAGCGATCAAAGGCAGCTTTACCCCCGACAATCCTTTGAGGTTTGGCGCGAATCTAAAAAAGCACAAGCTCAACAATGGACGATTGAAGAGATTGAACTGGCTAGAAACTTAGGTAAACACTTTGCTTCAGCAATTCAGCAGTATGAATTATACCAACAAGTACAAGTCTTCAATGAAAATTTAGAAAAACAAGTTAAAAGACGCACAATTGAGTTACAACGGTCGTCTGAACAAGAACAGGCTGTATTTAAAGTTATTGCTGAGATTCGGGAATCTCTGGACACAGATACTATTTTTCAAACCACTACTAAAGAGGTTTGTCAATTAATCAAAGCCGATCGCGTTTCTGTTTATCGTTTCGATTCTAATTGGGGTGGTGAATTTGTCGGAGATTTCGAGGCTGCTAGTCCATACTGGTCGAATGAGTCCGAACTAGGTATTAATACAATTTGGAATGATACCTACTTACAAGATACACAGGGAGGACGTTACCGCAACAATGAAACATTTGCAGTCGATGACATCTACAAGATGGAGTTTGCTCAGTGTCATATCGACAATCTTGAGCAGTTTCAAATTCATGCTTTTGTGCTTGCGCCAATTTTTGTTGGGCAAAAACTTTGGGGTTTACTAGCAACTTATCAACACACTGGCCCTCGGCAATGGAAAGCTTCTGAAGTTAACTTTCTCAGTCAGATTGCGGCCCAAATGGGCGTAGCACTCCAGCAAGCTGATTTACTCTCTCAGACGCAACAACAGACATTAGATTTGCAACAAGCAGCAGAACAACAACGGGTATTGTTTGAAGTTGTGGCGAAAGTTAGAGAATCTTTGGACTTAGATGCGATTTTTCAGACAACCACCCAAGAAATCTGTAAATCACTAGAAGCGGATCGAGTTGCAGTCTACCGCTTCCAGGCTGATTGGAGTGGTGAATATATCGCCGAGTTTGTGGGTGATAACTGGTTAAAGCTAGTAAGTTCTGATACCAAGACAGTTTGGCAAGATAGCTATTTGCAGGAAACCCAAGGTGGGCGATATCGTCACAATGAAACCTTTGCAGTTGATGACATTTATGAAGCTGGACACTCTCAATGCCATGTTGCAGTACTAGAGCAAATTCAAGCAAGGGCCTATGCGATCGCACCTATATTTATCGGGCAACAACTATGGGGCTTGCTAGCAGCTTACCAGAATTCTGCACCCCGCCATTGGGAACCCTCGGAAATTAAGTTTATTACTCAAATTGCTAATCAGCTTGGGGTTGCACTCCAACAAGCTCAATTACATAATCAAACCAAAGAGCAGACCCAAAAGCTAGCTCAAGCTTTGCATGATTTACAGCAAACTCAAACCCAACTGATCCAAACTGAGAAAATGTCCTCATTAGGTCAACTGGTAGCTGGTGTGGCTCACGAAATTAATAACCCCGTGAACTTCATTTATGGCAATATTAATCATGTCAATGATTACACCCAAGATTTACTTAGTATCCTAGACCTCTATTTACAAAATACTCCTAACCCTAGTCCTGAAATTAGCGATCGCGCCTTTGAGATCGACTTAGAATTTATCATGGAGGATTTGCCCAAAACTCTATCTTCCATGAAAATTGGGGTCGATCGCATCCGGCAGATTGTCTTGGGTTTACGGAATTTCTCTCGCCTTGACGAAGCAGAAAAAAAACCAGTTGATATTCATGAGGGCATTGATAGCACCTTGCTAATTTTGCAGCATCGCTTGAAAGCAAAACCAGAAAGTCCGGCGATTGAATTAGTCAAAGAATATAGTAACCTTCCTTTAGTAGAGTGCTATGCCGGGCCGCTAAATCAGGTATTTATGAATGTTTTAAGCAATGCGATCGATGCTTTAGAAGATTACACGGAATCTCAATCAAAACCTCATAGCAGTCAAATTACTATCCGTACTGCTCTTGGAGAACTTGAAGGCAATATCAAGAGTGTAGTCATTCGCATTGCAGACAATGGTTCAGGAATACCCGAAGCTCTCAGAGCAAGAATCTGCGATCCCTTTTTCACAACTAAGCCAGTCGGAAAAGGCACTGGCTTGGGGTTGTCAATTAGTTACCAGATTGTCGTAGATAAACACGGTGGTGTGTTGAAATGTGATTCTCAACCTGGGTTAGGTACAGAATTTTGGATTGAAAT
Source organism: Nostoc sp. (assembly GCF_036918245.1). Taxonomy (GTDB): domain Bacteria; phylum Cyanobacteriota; class Cyanobacteriia; order Cyanobacteriales; family Nostocaceae; genus Nostoc. Next base: position 120,732 of record NZ_JBALEF010000087.1, on the reverse strand, counting down.
TCCGATTAGACAAATCAACTAATCATAGAAACAAAAAATTAACTTGAATAAAGTTATCTAATAATTTTGATTTTCTGCAAAAAATTTGAGTTTTGGGGTGAAAGCATAGTAGGTTGATTGATAAGTGATAGATAGCTAGTAAGCTGATTTATACTTGACTAGGGTTTAACGCTTAGGAGTATGCATGATTATGAATTTAATAAATCCCTCTGAAAACGTCATTAGTTGTTTGCAGACTATCTTGGATGCCACTGCTACGGGAAATTACGACCTTTTTCTTACAGTAGGTGATTCAGACTACAGAGCAGATATTACCAAAGAAATTTTTGACCAAGTTAGCTCCCCGCTAATTCCACGTATGTCTGAGGGTTATACAATTACTTACTTCGGTGATCTCAAACAAGGAGAAACTCAGACCTATTTGTGGAAGCTGAGTTTTGCTGATGATGGACATGAATTTATAGTACGTATGGGGATGAAGGGGGACAAAGTTAATCTGATATGGATTACTTAATATATATGCATATCTGCTGTGAAAACAAAAATACGCTGTAGGATAGCACATCTATGCTATGCTGCAAATCGCCAACCTACAATTCTTTTTAACTTCTAAGTTGCACAGGCATCGCTAAATAGGTCATTTTCAAACTACCCAATGGTGTAAAAATCACTGGAGTTAGGCTTTGATTTAAATGCATTTGAATTTCGGAAGATGGTAACTCTTTTAAGCCTTCCATCAAATATTTAATGTTAAAAGCAATCTCAATATTTTCCCCAGAAATTTGTGCTGGCATCGACTCTCTACCACTGCCCACATCTTGAGCTTCACAAGATAAGGTAATTTCTTGAGCTTGGCTATCAATACTAAGCTTGACAATATTGTTTTTCTGATCTGCTAACACAGCAATCCGCTCCAAAGTGCTGACAAATTGTCGCCGTTCAATTGTGACTTGTCGCTCAAATTGACGCGGAATCAATTGTCGATAAGCAGGATATTGCCCTTCTAATGTGCGACTGGTCAAGCGTTGATTTTGCCATGCAAACACAACTTGACCTTGATCGAAATATAAAGCTACAGGTTCATCTGATGAGGCGCTATGAGCTAGCATTCTTTGGAGTTCGCGTAATGCTCTAGCTGGTACTGTCACTTCTAGTTGACTAGTTCCGCCTAAAGGACGCTCGTTGCTAGTTTCTACTACTGCTAGGCGATGTCCGTCGGTAGCTGCAAATTCTAGAGTGTCTTGTTTAACTGTTAAATGCACTCCTGTGAGTACTTGCTTGGTTTCATCAGCACTGGTAGCAAATAATGAACCGCGTAATCCCTCAATTAATGCGGTGGTGGTGAGATGGATTACTTCTGTATTTTCAATTACAGGTAGTTCGGGAAATTCTTCCGGTCCCATTGCTCGGACTTGATAATGTCCGCTCTTGGGTGTGAGTGTGACTATTAAACCTTCTCCACCAGATGTTGCACCTGTGAGGGCTGATTCATCATCTAGAGTGATTTCGCCTTCTGGAAGACGAGAAGTGATGTCTACAAGTAATTTAGCAGGAAGTGCGATCGCACCACTTTCCCATACCTCTGCGTTAAAGCTGGTGCGGATTCCTAAGCTGAGATCAAAGGCTGTTAAGCTGACTTGGTTAGTTTCAGCATCCGCTTGGAGCAGCACATTGGCAAGTACTGGATGAGTTGGTCGTGAAGGTACTGCACGACTAACAAGTGAGAGGTTTGTACTGAGATCGCTTTGGGAGCAAACTAATTTCATAAGTCAGATTCAGCTGGTGAAAGATATCCTAACATCCTTAATACCAACAGGACTTCATTTATCACGTTAACAGGGTTGAAGGGAAGATTCTATTGTTAGACAACAGCTAAAAGCGATGTCTACGACGGGCTACGCCTACGCTCCTACGGTTCAGGCTGTGAAAATTTAAACCTTTGCAACAAATGTTCTTCCATGTATAAGAAAGGCTTAAGCATTTCCAAGAAATATATAAGCAGTTGCAGCAAACGCTTAATACTTTGCAACAAATATTCTTCCATATATAAGAAAGGCTTAAGCATTTCCCAGAAATATATAAGCAGTTGCAGCAAATGTTTAATACTTTGCAACAAATGTTCTTCCATGTATAAAAAACGCTTAAATCATTGCAGCATTTGTTGTAATGAGCTTATGAATTGATTTACTACCTGAAATCTAAAAATAATTTAGGTGAAATTAACTAAGCTTTGGGAGATGCGATGTCTAATATGGGCTACACCTACGTAACTTATTTGTAGTATTTCCCCATGACATAAAATATATTTTTGTATAAAACAGTACTATTAACCTAGTGGCAGAGATGCATTATGGCACGTCGTAAAAGAAATTCCAGCGTTTTAGAACGAGCCGATCGCCGGATTGAAAGTTTACAATCTATCAGCGTAGAACTTGACTTTGGCGGAGGACTGACTATACAAGCTTATAACATGACAATTAACGATCTCCGGTCTAAGCTTGCTGCCTACAACACTGCGCTATCTACCATTGACAAACTCACAGATGATGTAAAGAACGCAGAACAGGCTGTAATAACCATGTCAGAAAAAATGTTACTAGGAGTTGCCAGCCGTTACGGTAAAATCAGCCAGGAATACGAGATGGCCGGTGGTGCTAGACGAGGTAATACTAAGAAGAAGCGAGGCGTAGTAGGCAATTCTAAAGTCACCAATTCTTTAGCAGCCGATTCTGTTCAGCTTTCTTCTGCAAATGGATCTATGAATGGGGCTTCGGGTGCGATCGTCAGTTAGCTAAAATCCAATAGGGAACAGCACTAAGTTAAGCTGAACCAACACAAATAACTGGTTCCCAGCCTCCAGGCTGGGAAACCATTCTGGGAGGCTCCGCCTCCAGTAGGCTTGACGAGAGGTAGAACCTCTCGGAATACATTCCCAGCCTGGAGGCTGGGAACGAGGCGAAAAAATTAAAGCTTTTTAACCCGTGTAGGCGGGTTTTGTATTTCGACTCCGCTCAACACAAGTCTGTGTAGCCGTGACTTCCAGTCGCCCGGTGTAGTACGCAAACATACTATAATTTGTGAAAAGCCTAATTTATCCTACTCCTAAAGACGCAAGAGGTATCGTTGGTGTCGCTTAAAGTATTCTGTTCCTACTCTCACAACGACGAACCCCTGAAGGATGAACTAGCTAAACACCTAACTATGTTGGAACGGCAAGGTGTAATTTCAACCTGGCACGATCGCAAGATACCACCTGGAAGAGAATGGGATCAGCAGATTAATGAAAATTTGAACACAGCCGATATCATTTTATTGCTCGTCAGTTCAGACTTTATATATTCTAAATACTGCTGGGATGTTGAAGTTACCAAAGCAATAAAACGCCACGAAGCTGGAGAGGCTTGCGTCATTCCAATTATTTTGCGAAATGTTTCTTGGCAATCTGCACCATTTGCTAAATTACAAGCTCTGCCCAAAAATGCCCAACCTGTTAAGTCTTGGAATAATCAAGACGATGCATTCACGAATGTAGCTGAGGGAATTAAATTTGCTGCTGAACAGCTAACTAAGGAGCGTGAGCAAAAACAGGCAAGCAGAGAAGTCGCCATAGCTGAGTATCGGCAGAAGGCTGAAGAATTTTCGTCTGATGGCGAGATTTCTCTTGTGGAATCGGTAATATTGAAAGATTTACAGGAAAAGTTAGGATTAACAGATTTAGAAGCCAGTGCAATCAGAGAGAAAGCATTAGAGCCTTACGGTATATATAAGAAAAATATAGACAAATACAGGCTATTCTTGCCAGATTTTGTAGATCGACATGGATATCCATTGGATGAAAAAGCTAAAAATGAATTAAAGAAATGACAACAATACTATGGACTTAGAGATGAAGATGCAGTTCGCTTAGAGAAAGAGCAAGAAGTAGAGTATCAAAAACGGCAAGCAGAAAAACTTCTGCAAGAACAGGAAGCAAAGCTTTTTACAGAAAATTTGGGCAATGGTGTAGTTCTGGAAATGGTTGCAATTCCTGGCGGTAAATTCTTGATGGGTTCCCCAGAGAATGAGCTAGAACGACGCAATTCTGAAAGTCCACAGCACAGTGTTATCGTTCAACCTTTTTTCATGGGTAAATTCCCAGTTACACAAAGCCAATGGGCAGTTGTAGCTGCTCTGGAAAAGGTAAATATTGATTTAAATCCCGACCCCTCGGACTTCAAAGGTGCTAATCGACCTGTTGAGTGTGTTTCTTGGGATGATGCAATTGAGTTTTGTGCCAGATTATCTAACAAGACTGAGAAAACCTATCGCTTGCCTAGTGAGGCCGAGTGGGAATATGCCTGTCGTGCAGGAACTACCATCCCATTTTATTTTGGTGAGACGATTACGACTGATTTAGCTAATTATCGGGGGACAGATTGGAATTATCAAGGGACATTGTATCGAGGTAATTATGGTCAAGGGCCCAAAGGTGAATTTCGTGAGCAAACAACAGATGTCGGTAAATTTCCACCAAACCCCTTTGCTTTATTTGATATGCATGGTAATATATGGGAATGGTGTCAGGATGCTTGGCACAAAAATTATAACGGAGCGCCAACAGAGGGCAGCACTTGGATAAGTGATAATGAAGATCGGCTGCTGCGTGGTGGTTCGTGGTACCACAATCCGAGGAGCTGCCGCTCGGCCTTTCGCAGCATGATCGCGCGTGACGTTAGGGGCAACGACGTGGGTTTTCGGGTTGTGGTTGCGGCTCCCCTCAGGACTTAGTATCCCTTTACACTCTTGCCCTTTTGCACTCTTCGCTTTTTTCTTTTCCCTTCTTCTCTGTCTCGTGCTCTGCGCGATAAAATTTTTTTAGCTAAATTTTGAATAAGTGATTTACCGATAATACAGAAAACTTATGATTTAATCAAGTGGTATGTACCAATTTTAAATCGTTTACCTAGAGATCATAAATTTTTGTTGGGAAATCGGATAATTACAGAATTATATGAGCTATTAGATGGTTTGATTGTAGCACGGTATGCAAAGCAAAAATTAGCTCAGTTAGAGGTTGTTTGAAAAGTGTTTCGCTGTGACTTTAGGCACTTTTAGATCCCCCCTAACCCCCCTTAAAAAAGGGGGGAACCGGAATCAAAGACCCCCTTTTTAAGGGGGATTTAAGGGAATCTAAAACTTTTTGTTACCAACAACAGGATTTTTCAAACATCCTCTTAGAAGCGTTGAATAGCAAGTTTTTTGAGTAGGCACGCCAATATTAATACTGTTCTGAAGTACGACGATAACCACAAAAAACAAGAGTTTCAAGCTACTATTACTGACATGCTTGCTGACCTATTTTGAGTTAGTCTGAAAAGAGTTATGTGCTTGCAACCCTTGATGGGATATATCCAAGAGTTAAAGACGCTAAAATTTACAGCAGTTGATAAGAGTTAAGTTGATGAGTTCATCACTTGAAAAAATTTTAAGCGAGATTGAGCAATTAACTCCAGAGGAGCAATTGACGGTAATGGGGCATTTGGTGGAGCGTATGAAGAAACATATCATTCAAGCACAACCAAAACGCAAGTGGAGCGATTTAAAGGGTATGGTATCCTATCCGCTATTGGGTGAAGATGCTCAGGAATGGGTTTCGCGGACTCGACAAGAAGGAGATGAGCATCGAAAAGGATGCCAGTAAATTGCGGAAAACTTGCCACAATTTTTGTTGAAATCATATATGGTTAGGCAAGTTTACCTTGTGGAAAACTTGTGGAAAAGTACTTGAGTTTTTCCACAAGGTAATTATACTTAATTAAGTTTTGACTGTAGAATATCAAGTTTTCCCCAGTTTTTTGCACAATCTAAGTTAAATTTAATCAATTTTTATACGTTACTTAATATTTTTGACTAATTATTCCGCTGTTAAGGCTCATAATTCAGACTGCTGCTTGTGGAAAACTTACAATACATCTTCAGGATGGTTTTTGAGAACGGCTAGTCATATTGATGCGATCGCTCAGTTGGCGGATTGTTTGTGCTAAAGTGCGATCGCTCTCCTGGAGTTGAGTAATTTTATCGCAACTATAGATTACCGTTGTATGGTCTTTACCACCAAACTCCTCACCAATTCTCGGCAAACTCAAGGCCGTGTGTTGGCGCATGAGATACATTCCTAATTGACGCGCCCAGCTAATCTCTCTTCGTCGTGAGTTACTTTTGAGGTCATCTATTGAAACATCAAAATTATCCGCCACAACCTTTAAAATTGCTTCTGGGGTAGCTGCCATTTTTTCGTTAGGCGGTTCTAAAACTGGCGTAATATTTTCCACAGTCATCGGTAATCCCCAAATAGAAATATAAGCCACCGCCCGAATTAAAGCTCCTTCTAATTCTCGAATATTAGAAGTATAGTTAGAAGCAATATACTCAATCACGTCGCGGGGAAGACTAATATTTTCATCCTCGGCCTTTTTCTGCAAAATTGCCATTCTCGTTTCTAAATCTGGCTTTTGGATATCTGCAATTAACCCCATAGAAAACCGAGAACAAAGACGTTCTTGTAAGCTAGAAATTTGGTTAGGAGGACGGTCAGAAGCAATGACAACTTGTTTACCAGCTTCATGTAGAGTATTAAAAGTATAAAAGAATTCCTCTTGGGTATATTCCTTGCCTTCAAGAAACTGAATATCATCAACTAATAAAAGATCAGCGGCTCGGTAATGCTCTCGGAAACTTTGCATACTATCCTTACGAATCGCTGTAATTAAATCATTAGTAAACTGCTCAGTAGAAACATAAAATATTTTACAATTAGGACAAATTGCATAGCGATAATGACCAATAGCCTGCATAAGATGAGTTTTACCCAAGCCGACACCACCGCATAAAAATAAAGGATTAAACTCTTTACCTGGAGATTCTGCAACTGCCAAAGAAGCAGCGTGAGCCATGCGATTGTTAGCACCAACTACAAATCGTGAAAAGACATATTTAGAGTTTAAGTCAGTAGTTTGATGATTATGATTAACAACAGCTTCAGAAATACTGCTGGAATTTGATGATTCCCAAGCAACCTCTCGTTCACTAAAATGAGAAACTTCATCACCTTGAGCAACGGTAATGTAAATTCCCACAGGATGACCGAGAATATCTTGTACTACATGAGCAATGGTATTTATGTAATACTTCTGTAACCAATTACGAGCAAATGGGTTAGGAGTACGGATAACCAAGCAATTATTTTCTAATCGCTCTGCACTAGCAGTTTTGATCCAAGTTTCAAAGGTAGGTCGGGATAGTTCAAGCTTTAGGCGCTCTAGTACCTGACTCCACAGATTTTCTATGGGAATTTCCATTATCCACCACCTTTGCTGCTAATCGTCACAATAGAAGAGAAAGCACTAATTTAGCATTGAGACACTCTAGACCTAAAATAAGCTTTTAAGTTGTAATCGTTTTGGGATATACCCGGTAGGCAAGATCCTAACACCCACTGACTGACACGGAGAAGCAACGACACATGAAGATAACAAACCATCACTCAGCGCCCAAAAAGATTGAAATTAGGGGCTTACCCCATAGGTTGTGGATGCTCTCATACGGGGTAGCAGTGGTGTTCTTGGGGAGCTGCTCTCTTCTACCTGCTAAGACCTTTGATACTCAGCAAAGCGATACTCAAGCCCAAAAAACAACAGAACCTAATCAGATAATTGTCCCCCCGCCAATTTTTTCTTCGTCTGCTGATCCTAATTTTGTGGTGAAAGTAGTGCAACAGGTGGGGCCTGCGGTAGTTCGTATTGATTCTTCCCGAACAATCACTTCTCGCGTACCAGACGAATTTAACAACGATCCATTTTTCCGGCGGTTTTTTGGAGAGGGAACCCCACAGCCTAGACAACGCGTAGAGCGCGGTAGTGGCTCTGGATTTATTATTAATTCTTCTGGTCAAATTGTTACCAATGCCCATGTGGTAGATGGTGCTGATAGAGTGACTGTTATACTCAAAGATGGCCGGACTTTTGATGGGAAAGTTTTGGGTGAAGACCGAGTAACAGATGTGGCAACGATCAAAATTAATGCCAACAATCTGCCAACTCTATCTGTGGGTAACTCCGATGCCTTGCAACCAGGAGAGGCTGTAATTGCCATTGGTAATCCATTAGGCTTGAATAATACCGTCACTTCTGGAATTATTAGTGCTACAGGTCGTTCTAGTAGCGATATCGGTGCTAGTGACAAGCGGGTTGATTACATCCAAACGGATGCTGCAATTAACCCTGGTAATTCTGGTGGGCCATTGCTCAATGCTCGTGGTCAAGTGATTGCGATGAATACAGCGATTATCCGAGGCGCTCAAGGTTTGGGATTTGCTATACCCATTAACACCGTGCAAAGGATTGCCCAAGAATTAATTGCTAAAGGCAAGGTAGATCATCCTTATTTGGGTGTTCAGATGGTGACATTGACACCAGAAAATAAAGAAAGAATCAAAAATGTCGCTGGCGATCGCTTAAATCTTACAGCAGATGAGGGCGTTTTGCTGGTTGAGATTGTGCCGCGATCGCCTGCATCTGTAGCTGGTCTACGAGTCGGTGATGTGATTAAAAGCATTAACAGCCAGCCTGTTACTAAAATTGAAGAAGTACAAAAGCTAGTAGAAAAAAGCAAAATCGGTACAAAGTTACCAATAGAAGTGGAACGCAATGGGCAAATTGTCCAAGTAGGAGTTCAACCTGCTCCTTTGCCTGTAAGACGTGAAGGATGATGTTTGTCATTAGTCATTAGTCCAATGCCCAATGTCCAATGCCCAATGACGCCAGTTGCTTCTCCCAAGGGGAGACGCTACGCGAACAAGTCGGGCATTGCCCGCCCAACGCACTGGCTCCCCAATTCCCCATTCCTAAAAGGAGTTTTATCATGACTGAATTAGCCCCAATAATTCAATTAGGCAATCCAACATTGCGCCAAAAAGCTGCTTGGGTTGAGAATATTCAAGATGAGCAAATCCAAAAATTAATTGAAGATTTAATCGCCACTGTTGCCAAGGCTAACGGTGTGGGAATTGCTGCGCCTCAAGTAGCACAATCTTATCGTTTATTTATTGTGGCTTCCCATCCTAACGCCAGGTATCCCAACGCCCCGGAAATGGAACCTACTGCCATGATTAATCCCAAAATCATTGCTCATTCAACTGAAGTTGTCAAAGATTGGGAAGGTTGTTTAAGTGTTCCAGGAATTAGGGGGTTAGTTCCTCGCTATAAATCTATTGAAGTAGAATACACTGACTCTGAAGGCAACTTACAAAAACAAGAATTAACCGATTTTATCGCTCGGATTTTTCAACACGAGTACGATCATCTCGACGGTATCGTATTTGTCGATCGTCTAGAGAACACTCTTGATATGATTACTGAGCAAGAATATCAACAACGAGTAGTTAACAAATAAATGGGCGTGGGGGGTGGGAAGTAGCAGACCTCTTGCAAAAGTCCCTAACACCCCTCCGCGATGCTTTGGGGAGGGGAGCGTTTGCTTTACTCAAATGCGGGGTGGGGTTCTTTATTTTTGATTTATGCAAGAGGTCTAGTGTATTACAGCTATTTTTAGGTAAATAGACCACGCGGTAGGGGCGCAAGGCCTTGCGCCCCTACAACAGATGTGGTTCAAATACATGAAAACTGCTGTAATTACGAATTACGAATTATTTAAGCGTGTGATTCACAAACTTGCTCGTCCCGCCATAATTGATATAGCCGCGTTGTTGGCATTGTCATATATAAAACATCACCAACACTGAGTTTAGTGTCTAATAAATCCCACCCATGAAGGCTTTGGTGGTTTATTTCTACGTACAAAGGTACACAATCAGTGGACATAGCTACATCTTTTACCCACTGCCCGCAAAAGGCATGTGAAGCTGTAATCACAGTCGCAAAAGCTACCCAAAGACTATCGGCTGTGATGCCATTGCCGAGGATGCGTCCCCCTAGTGCCGCGGCAGCAAAAGCTGGGGCTGCCAGTTCAGCCGGACTCAGTACGGCCTCGAAGCCAAATAGCTGTTGCGCTATGCCAGCAAAATCAGGATCGGCATAATTAACAATCACTGGAATGCTGGGTGTTAAACCTTTGGCTTTGAGGGCAATTTCCAGATTGGTAGCATCATTGTTAGTAACAGCAAGCACTGCGGTGGCAGACTCTATATTGCTAGCTTTGAGTATTGTGCGGAAGCTGGCATCTCCCTGAATGACAGGGATACCTAGTTCACGGGCGGTGTTGATATATTTGTTGTTGGAGTCGGGTTCAACTACTACAACTTCATATCCGCTGGCGTGGAGTTGCTGGACAATTCTCACCCCAATACCACTCAAGCCACAGACAATGTAGTGATATCGCTGGGGAATTCGGGCTGCATCCCAAAATTGCTTAAAGCGGCTTCCCAAGACAAAATCTGTGAGCATGGCATACCAAATACCAATCACCACTGCTCCAATCAGCATCATCACAACGGTAAATAACTTAATACTTTTAGGAGCATTTTCTACTACTTTGTCATTACCACCCGCTCCAGTAATCATGCCTACAGAAAAATATAGAGCATCGACAGGAGACAAACTCAACTCAGCCGACATATAGGTGAATGTAGCAATCAGAATAACCGCCAATAGTACAATAGCACCCACCAGTACCGATCGCCCGTGTTGCTGAAACAGCCTAAGATTAGTCAGGACTTTCAGCAGTTTTTTAATCAACGATCTCCGAGGAGAACGGATGCGGGGTTGGGTACCAATAATTAAGCGATCGCCCACTCTTATCTCTTGTCCAGATATCACAGCTGACACCAAATCCATCTCACCTTTTACTGGCAAGTAATAAATCAACATCCGCGATCGGTCTTCCCACAATTCACTTAGCTTTCGACCCTTCCAGAAGTGGTTTTCATCAATGTATTCTTCGTGAATCGGCCAAGTTTGCTGAAATAATTTGATTTGTCCGATCGCTCGGTTTCCCAGCGCTGCAAAGGTGAATACGGGTGCTGCTAATCCCACAACACTCATACTCAAATGGTCTGGCAAACTTTGATCTAGGCGCTCTCCTAAGTTTGTATTATAAAAACGGTTGATAATCCGAATCTGGGGATTCAGCACCCGCGCTTGCATCATAATAGACAAATTCAGAGCATCTTTAGATCCAGAGATTACTAAAGTGTGTGCCTGTTGAATTCCTGCTGCTGTCAGGGTAGAAGCTGCTTGTAAATCTCCAACAATCACATCTCCTGCTGTTTCGCCAGGGATAGATTGGTGATGAATGCCAACAACGAAGGCTCCCTGGTGTCTCAGCAGACGAAAGATTTTATATCCGGTAAGTCCTAAGCCACAAACAATAATTCTGGGTTTCATGAAACGGCAGCATCTTTTACAGGTCAGGCTGCATTTCTAGTTAGTTATTAATAATCTTGCCCACTTTTCTGGAATATAACTGTAACTGACAACACGATTGTTTCAATTGGGGGCAGGGGGCAATAACAATTCAAAATTCAAAATTCAAAATTCAAAATTCAAAATTCAAAATTGTACCCTTACAGGGAAGCAAGCTAGCAAGAGCGTCTCGTAGAGCAAAGAGTTTCAGATGGGGATATAAAATAATATAGAAAAATATGGCAATTTTTGTAGGTTGTGATACGCTATCTGCTTTAGGAGTGTGGAGGAGCCGAAAATGACTAAGCTGCGGGTGGGGTTACTGTTTGGCGGTCGTTCGGGAGAACATGAAGTTTCGATCAAATCAGTACGGGCGATCGCTAAAGCCTTAAGTGCAGAGGAAAATGCTAATAAGTACGAAATACTGCCTTTTTACATCCAAAAAGATGGCCGCTGGTTAGCAGGAGAAGTACCCGAAAAGGTTTTAGCAACCGGCAGTCCGCTGCTGGAATCGGAAGAATCAACTTCTGAGGGAAATCTGACATCCAACCCTCAAGCCCAAACCCTGAGCAAGTGGCAATCTCCCTCTCAAGTTGCCCAAGTGGATGTTTGGTTTCCCATTCTCCACGGCCCCAACGGTGAAGATGGGACAATTCAAGGGTTACTCACCTTGATGCAAGTCCCCTTTGTCGGTTCTGGGGTGTTAGGTTCGGCAATGGGAATGGATAAAATTGCCATGAAAATGGCTTTTGAGCAAGCGGGACTACCACAGGTAAAATACAAGGCGGTAACTAGAGCGCAGGTTTGGTCTAATCCGTGCGTATTTCCGAAACTGTGTGATGAAATTGAGGCAACATTAGGTTATCCTGCTTTTGTTAAACCTGCTAATTTGGGTTCATCAGTGGGTATTGCCAAAGTGCGATCGCGCCCAGAATTAGAAGCCGCTTTAGATAGTGCTGCCAGTTATGACCGCCGACTAGTTGTAGAAGCTGGAGTCGTCGCTAGAGAAGTCGAGTGTGCCGTTTTAGGTAACTATCAACCCCAAGCCTCTGTCATTGGAGAGATTACTTATGACAGCGATTTTTATGATTATGATACTAAATATACTGAAGGCCGGGCAGATTTACTGATACCTGCACAGCTTCCAGATGCGATCGCTCGTCAAATTCAGGATATGGCTTTGCAAGCTTTTGCCGCTATTGACGCTGCGGGGTTAGCAAGGGTAGATTTTTTCTACGTGGAAGCGACACAAGAAGTTTTTATCAACGAAATCAATACCTTACCAGGCTTTACTGCGACAAGTATGTATCCCCAACTTTGGGCCCATAGTGGAGTCTCCTTTCCAGAATTAGTCGATCGGTTAATTCAACTTGCTCTTGAAAGACATTCTCCTAGCTGACAGAGGAAATAAGCGAACTGATTTCAGATTATTACGGCGAAAAGTCACAATAAATACAGAACTTTGGCAAAATTTAACCAGATTTGGTAACTTATGTTTTACAAAAAAGCTACTAAAATCTGAACTTTGTTACGGATACCTGATGCTTGACTCCTCAAGTACAATTTATTGACTAGAGGGGTACAAATCTGAAAATAATCATGGAAAAAAGTCAGAGTGTACAGCGCGAGCGAACCCAATTAAAAAGGGCTACTCCAGAGCTGACAAACAGGAAATCGAGACTAAGAAACAGCTCGAATGTTCTGATATATCTGGTTGCACATCATCCTTGGCTATTGTTAACCGGGTGTTTAGCCATGTTTATGGGAGGTGGTGCCTTTGCCTTATATAGCTTAGGTAATGCTGGCCACGTGCCACAAGAAGAACCAGAAAAAATCCCAGTTATAGTTGAAGAACCAATCAGTTCGCCTTCTGAGAATAGCAATCCTACACCTTTATGGATGGTGGCTGCGATCGTTCTCAGCTGTGGTGGTGGTTCTTTACTGATTTTCCGAGTGCTTAACCGCACAAAGCAACCGCAAAAAGTTCAAAAACAGGTTAATCGCCATCAGGTACGCTTGGCACAGAAGCATTACCAAAAATTGGAACCACATCTTCCCAAGAGTCAGCCAATTTTTGTACCACAGCCACAACTAATGCCCCTTATGCAGATGCAACCGAAAACAAAGCATCTAGTAACTGTTCTACCAGCCGAACACAAGCATCACCTGGATACGCGCACAGAACCTTTAGCAGACTTGATGGATCTTCGTAAAAATAGTTCATTGTCTGCTATTTTACGTCAGTATTAATACTACTGTAAAGTAAAACTCCGTTAAATTAACACTTTTTGCCAATTAGCTTGGCTTAGATTCCCGATTTTCTCTAAGAAGTCGGGAATCTTGTTATAGCGTTTTCCATTCAGATGCGGTACGACGTTATATCGCAAGGTGTAGGGGCACGGTATGCCCAAAATCTCGTTTCCAGCCTCTGGCTGGAAATGCTGCTCCTGGCGGCTCTGCCGCGAGTTTGGGAGGCTCTGCCTCCCATTAGGCATTCCCAGTCTCCGACTGGGAACGAGATAACGAGACAATATCTAAAAGCTGGTTCTAGGTTGGCTTTCACGTTAAGTTGACACCAATGGGAATGCCGTGCCTCTACTTAAACGAGAACTGCTATATGTACGAATAATTTATTTGCTATATAGCGGTTTAACTGCTTTTAAAAAGTTAGATATGAGCAATTAGGAATATTTAAAAACTTGCCAAAATGGCAACCAGCTTTTGATTATTCAAGTTAAATTGTATGAAGATAAACGACTTCAAGGGTTTGATTATCAGGGACTACCACTTAAGCAAATTCTTTTTGGAAAACACTATTTACTAAGTGATTTACAAAAACCAAAAGTTATCTCTAACAATTATTTGCAGAGTATTTATCTCAGTAAATAAATTCAATAATCAGGTTTGGCATTTGCTGCAACAGGAATATTAAATGCGTGCAGGCGTTGTTGTTGAACTACGCATTAGCCCCCAAATAGCGGGTAACGTCTGTATACATTCCTGTTCACTTCAGCAGCAAATGGTAGAGTGGGAGTTTGAAAGCTGACTGATATGCTTCCTCCTACTCTCTTTTTATCGAAACAGAATTCAGGAGTCAGGAGTCAGGAGTCAGAATTCAGAATGAATTTTGTGCGACTGGTATATAATAGCGCAACAGTAGCACTCCTGCCCAAAAGCAAGCTACGCGCAGCGTTTGTCTGCGACACGCTGCACGAACGTAGAGAGCATCTGAATCACCGAATTTAAAACCCCTACTAAAAGATTACTGAATTCTGTTAGCGCAGCGGGGCATAGCCCATTCTGGCTTCTGAATTCTTCTTTAGAAGTTAGTATTTTGTAAAAACTCAAGAATCGTTTTATTCAACACCTCAGAAGCCCCAGTTGAGGCATCATGACAGCAGTTAGATAAAATCTGTAATTTGGAATTGGGGATATGTTGATGTAATTTTTTACCATGACTAGCAGGAAACCAACTATCTTGCTCACCCCACAAAACTAGTGTAGGACACTTAATTGCACTCAGGTTATTTTGAATTTTGGTGAGCATATTTGGCTTATTTGCTTGCCAATTCTCAATTTCTCGCGCGGCTATTTGTAACTCTTCGGCGACTTTTGCGATCGTACCAGGCAATTCAGTAAACGGGTAAGTTATCCAATAGATATCTTCCTGTGTCAAGATTGAGGGATCGAATAATACCCCGCGTCTTTCGATTGCCATAACTTCCCTAAATAGAGGTGCAAACAAATATGTCAGACGTAAAGAGTCAATTGTTTGTATTACTTCTAGGGGCGTTTGGGCAAGCAACCACATAGACCAATGGGGTAGCTGTTCGGCAAAAACAGGTACGTTTACTACTATAAGCCGTCCGATTAACTGCGGATTTTCTTGAGCAAGAGCAAGGGCAACTAATCCTCCCAGAGATTCGGCCACAATCACTGCGGGTTCATCACATAATGCCTGAATAATTCTTTGAAACTCAATAACTTGATGGCCATTGTCTTCTCTACGAGACAATGGTTTTTCGGAAAAACCAAAACCTTTGGCATCAAAACAAATTACTCGATAATATTTAGATAATGGTGCTACGCTGTGGCGCCAATTGTAGCTCCAACTCCCCATGCCATGTAATAAAATTAACGGTTTACCTCTACCTCTTTCGCCATAAGCAATTTGTATAGGATACCCTTTAGCATCACTAATAACTAGACTTTGCCGCCCTTTGGGAAAAGTAGCTTGCCACCAATCTTTCATTCTTTTATCAATAAACAATTTAACCGCCTGTAAAGGCGCTCCACAGGATTCTAATTAGGATCACGGGCAATGCTACTAAGACAATGGAGATTAGCAACAATCCAGCCAAAACGGCAAAGATAAACCACCTGTCTGCACTCTTTTGCTCGCTGGGAAACTTTAAGTATTCTTCCAAGAGCTTAATATTATTAGTGTTAGCTCTCCAGGCAAAATCAAAAAAGTCTCCCAAAACTGGGACAGCGCCTACCAAGCCATCAATGATTACGTTCAAAACCATTTTACCTAGAGTGGCTCTAGATACGCCTAGCCGTGCTGCCTCTAGAATGATATAGCTAGAAAACATTATTCCCAAAAAATCACCACCAATAGGTATGAGTCCTAAAATTGGATCTATACCAAAACCAATCTTTGTGCCAGGAATGGTAATAGCATTATCCAACAGCCGACTTAACTGACGCAGGCGCTTCAAAGTGAGTGCTTTGGTATCAGGTTCAATCATCGAAAATCGAGGAGGAGAATCAGACATATAGGCGATCGCTAATTTTGTATTGAATCGTTAGATATTTTACTCCCCTACTGAGCTTTTGCAATCATTTTCTCAAGGATTTACGAATTAATATTTTTCTTGCGATTGCGGCTGGGCTTTTAAGCGCATATCTTCGCCGACAGTCACGTTCAACTGATCGCCGATTAACAAAACAGCAGCGCTCATTGAGAGCCAGAGCATTAAAACTATTACAGCTCCTACAGCACCATATACTTTATTATAATTGCCAAAATTCGCCACATACAGCCGAAACAGGGCAGACAACATTGCCCAAAAAACAGCTGCTAAAATTGCTCCTGGCATCATTGGCGTGCCTGAGTTCCATTTGCTTGGGCCATAGCGATAGACAAAGCCAAAGGCGACAGCGACAATACTTAAAGCTAAAGGCCAGCGTAACAGTAGCCAAAGATGCAATAAAAAGATTAAAGAACTATTTTCGCGCACTACTATTCCTAAAAGCCAGTCGCTGGTAAACACTGAGAAAGAAGCTAATACTAAAAGCAACATAGTGCCGACTGTTAATCCCAGAGAGACAAGCTTGGCTTTCCAAAAGGGGCGGATGTTTTCTGAGGGAATTTGATGGATTTGATCGAGGGCTGTCATTGCGGTACTCACCGCCCCAGAAGCAGTCCAAATTGCTAATACAAAACTTAGAGAAAATAAACCGCTATTTTTGGAGTTGGTAATTTCTGTGGTGGCAAAATTACTAATCAGATCCAGGGCTTGTTCAGGTAGGACTTGACTTAGTTGTGCCGCCAGTTGTTTAAAGGTGTTTTGTAAAGATTCTGCCAATAAGCCAATGGCTGTGAGGATAGCCAGAATTGCTGGAAACAGCGATAGCATGGCATTGAAGGCGATTTCCGAGGCGAGTCCCAAAAGTCGCCTTTCGATTGTCCTGGAAAAAGTTTTTTTAATCGTGCGCCAATTAAGATGGCGAAAAAAGCGAAAAAAACGAGGCTTTGGCATAATTTAGAGTTAAAACTGGTTGGGTTTATTAACTACTGTGCTAAATTTTGCGTAGCGATCGCATCTATCTTTCTACCGCAAGAATATCGAGTGGAGAGTTTCTAACTAATGACCATTGACTAATGACTAATGACTAATGACTAATGACTATTAATCTATGAATCAAGATTTAACACAACAGTGGTTGAGAGAAATCCAGGTAATCAAAGAGCAGATGGCAGAACTGCAACACGAGCGCGATACGGCTTGGGAAAGTGCCCAAAAATGGCGTCAGCTTTACAACACAGAAGCAGAACAACGCCGCACAGATACCCAACTTTCCCAACAGACGATCGCCTCCCTCAAGGCAGAACTGCATAAACTTCAAGGTTTTGAAATAGAGACACTGGCTGCTGGGACACCAGTAGCGATTCAACAAGAAATAGAACAGCTAAAATCTGTGGAAGACTTGCAAGCTAAACTGATCACCGCAATTAAAGAACGCGATCGCCTCTTGCAAGCTTTGAAAACTGAGCAGGACAATCATGCCCAAACTCGCAATAGCCTGACTACTGCCTTGGGTGATGCTATTGATAGCTTGACACGCGAACGAGCAGGGGTAGGGAAAAAGGGGGAGTAGGGGAGCAGGGGAGCAGGGGAGCAGAGGAGCAGAAGGGAGAAATAACCAATGCCCAATGCCCAATGCCCAATGCCCTAAAATCCCATTGCCCAATGCCCTAAAATCCCATTGCCTTAGCTACTGCGCCCAGTTCCGCGGCGATACCTTGTTGAAATTGACTGTGATTGTGTTTAATGGCTGTATCTGGATCTTTTAGACCATTGCCTGTGAGGACACAAACTACTGTCGCTCCTGTGGGAATTTGGTCTTTCACCTGTAACAATCCAGCGACAGAAGCGGCGCTAGCAGGTTCACAGAAGATACCTTCTGATGCTGCCAAAAGTCGATAAGCGTCGAGAATTTCGGCATCGGTAACGGCGTGGAAATTTCCCTGGCTGGCGGTTTGTGCCGCGATCGCTAAATCCCAACTTGCAGGGTTGCCAATACGAATTGCTGTCGCTAGGGTTTCGGGATGCGCCACTGGCTGACCGTGGACTAAGGGGGCTGCTCCTGCGGCTTGGAATCCCATCATCCGGGGTAAGCGATCGCACTTTTTGGCTTGATGATATTGACAAAATCCCATCCAATATGCTGTGATATTTCCGGCATTTCCCACGGGAATACACAGCCAGTCTGGTGCATCACCCAAGGCATCGACAATTTCAAAGGCTCCTGTTTTCTGTCCTTCTAGTCTGTAGGGATTAACCGAATTCACCAAAGTGACCGGATAGCTTTCGGCCATCTCGCGGACAATTTCTAGTGCTTGGTCAAAATTACCTTTAATTGCCAATACTTCTGCACCATACAGTAATGCTTGAGCTAATTTGCCCAGCGCTACATAACCGTCGGGAATCAGTACAAAGGCATTCATGCCTCCGCGTCTGGCATAGGCGGCGGCGGCGGCTGAGGTGTTGCCCGTGCTGGCACAAATTACTGCTTTTGCCCCTGCTTCCTTAGCCTTGGAAATTGCCATAGTCATCCCCCGGTCTTTGAAGCTGCCGGTAGGATTCAAACCGTCGTATTTTACAAAAACCCGTACTTGTCTGCCAATGCGTTCTGCGATCGCTGGCACTGGTATTAGAGGTGTATTGCCCTCCAACAGAGTGACAATCGGTGTTTTTTCGCTGACAGGCAAGTATTCGCGATAGGCTTCTATCAATCCAGGCCAGGGTTGGCGATGAGATGTAGCAACAGACAGGCTCAAAGTCACGGGATTTAAAATTTCTTAATGTAAAGGATTGGATATTTAGAAAGGGTGGGATAGGGAAGCGCAAAATCGGAAAGAGGAAGAAAGTAGATTTTTCGTTACCAGTTGCCTGTTCAGAGTTCCCTAATCCCAAAGAATCTTATTAAGAATATTATTTTTTGTAATGCAGGCGTTTCACTTGCTATTTTCATTTAGAAGGTTAATTTATCATAAACCGCCACGGCGACCTTCAGTTCAACAAATTAGCTTAGAGGATACTGACGAGGTGAAAAATCATCTGCAAATCTATAGGACTCCTATTTGATTTTGAATAAGACTCAGTACTTATCTATCCTATTCCCTATTCCCTGTTCCCTGTCCACGCAAGTAAATTCAGGAATTAAACTTGATTGCTATATGAGACTTACGTCATAACTCTGTGAAACTTTGATTTATCCGTGGTTAAACCTGCTTTTAGTGCATTGGTTTAGTCAAGTATATCTATGTATTTTCCCACCCGATTCGCTTCAATTAATCTAGGAAAATACGCAAGAGGCTGTCTCTTTTTGATAGTAGCCTTCTACTTCCCTGATTAACAGAGGCTGTGCCAAGTGTAAGTGCTTCGCCCTACGTTTTTTCATGATTTAGCATAATTCTTGATATAGTCTACATATAATTTCTTACGTAAATTCCCCAAAAACGGCGATAATCGTTTGTACAATCATAATTGACAGACTAGAAATTAGCTATTCCTAAGTACCGTCCAGTAGAAGGAAGCTTTACACACTTGGGCCAGTGTTTTTTTTGGAACACAGCCATTATAATCACCGTCTTTTATGAGTGAACCCCAAATCCATTAGAGTAATTGATTGAAAAGATACAATAATGTAATAAAGCTTAAAAGAGCATTATTATAATATTTCTAATGGTGTGAGTTAAATTGTGGATTTAATTAGCGATGCCTACTTATTTATCTAACGTTTCTGATCGCGAGTCCCAGACTGCCTGGGTCAGTAAGTTAACCAAGTCTTATTATCAAGACGATCAGCAAGCTAAATTGATGCATTTACAAGCAGAGGTAGACTCTCTGTTGCAGCAATTGGAAAACCTGAAGCACCAACGTCTAGCCGAAACCAACCAAAAAGAAGAATAAATCAGTCTTGTCGATAGCGAGCGCTTTTCCCCTCCTAATTTAAACTTCAGTAGAGGGGAAATTTGAGTTAGGAGTGTGCTATTCAAAGCGCTGATTTTTCTCTGACCAGCGCCTCAAACTGTAGTTATGAGCATTTTCTACCAGTAAAGCTAAGGATTGCACCCCTGAAAGCTTGGCGATCGCAGAAAGTCTTTGTAAGTAATTTCCTTTAAAATCAGTGTAGATGATTTTATTTCCATCAGAAAAAATTATAGTCCGCTCACGGCCTTGTTTTGTATTTTTTCTCTGAATATCAGGTGTAGGTTGATTCAAGGATGCTATTGCTTCTGGTGAGATAGTCAGTATTATTTCTGGTTGAGCGTTATTTGTTAAATCAATCACTTGAACGGGCCAATCACCTAATTTTTCCTGCATCTGTTCAAAGCTAGGAATAGCGCCAGATGGAACTTCACCAGATTGCTGCAAAGATTGCCACAGACTCGATAGCATTACTTTCACCCCTTGGGGATTTTGTTGATGCAGTTCTCGTAGAGTAATGGGAGATGGTTGTATCCATTCCAGTGCTGCATTTGTCAAGGCTAAAGGTTTGGGTTGGAGAACCTCGTTTTGATTATCTGGAATTTTTGGGCCAGCAGCTAATAGGCGCAAAACTTTACCCCGTAATTGCACCGCTTTGATAGCGGCTATAGTAATTTTTTGCTCTCCGTTAGGCAACCAGACTACAATCTGGATTTCCGGGTCAGAAGTGATTCCCAAAGTTTTCCAAAAAAATTTGGCGGCGTCAATTTTTGGTGGGTTGAAATTATCGAAGGGGAAATTTAGCCAGCGTTTTCCGTCATTAAATGCACTCACCTCTACCTGATACCAAACTTGATTATCCGTAAGTTTCAAATCTGCTGGGGAATTTGGTTGCAGCCATTCGGTATTTGTAACTTGAGTGAGTGGTTGCACTGTACCAACAATCTGACTAGGGTGAGTAGAGGATATTTGCGATATCCCCTTACCATTGAGTCTTGATAACAAACCTTGAATATAGGCAAGATTATCTTTTGTAATTTTTGGTTGCGCCTTTAACCAAGAATTAGCCTGTTCTTCTCCTTGCTGAACTGCTAAAATCAACGCGAACCAAGCTTGCACCTCTCGTCTATTTGGGTTCACCTGCAACGCCGCCACTGTGCGATTCCACAACCGTTTTTCATCAGCTTTGAGTAGAGTAACAATTTCTTGGGCATTATGTGGCGACGCTTCAAACACCTGTAAAGCTTTCTCCCAGCGACCATCAATCAAATCTGCCAGCACTTCTTGACTAGGACTGGCCCAAATTTTCTGGGCTTGAATTTTAGTAAGTTGGGAATGCAAGCGAATCAAATCCATTTGTGCTTGCGCCGCTTCTGGTAAAACTCCTTTGCGCTGTTTCTTGATGAATTTCAACCATTCAAAAGCTGGTGTCCACAGTCCACTATGGGCAATTGACAGGGCATTTTGATATCCAGAATCCTTAAAGGTTGATGATTTGAGGGTAATCACCTCCAATTGAATTGGTTTGAGGAATAACTTTAGAGGCTTGACTTGGTAAACCTGTAAGTGCGGTTCTAAACCTACTGTTTTATCGACAACTAACTCTTTTGTAGCATCACCAGTTACCTGCTGCCATTTGGGCAATTGTCCATTAAGACTAGTCCAAGACAACATTTGTAATAGATTCGTGCGTTCTGGATTGTAGTATACGACGTAACCGTAGCGGATAGAACCAGTTCCTTGTTGGCGTTTACCCCGCAAATCAAACCAAACCCCTGATGATGGTGTTTTACCTTCAAAGCCTTGCACTTCAGTTAAAGGTAGGGGAATACTGATATCTTGGGGTTCTGATGTTCCATCAAGCAAAGAAGAAATCACAAAGGATTCATCTGGGCCAGTTATAGGTAATTGAGTCGCTAGATAATAGTAACTTTCTGACTGAGATTTAAACTCTAACTCTTCTGAGCGCTCGTAAACCCTAAGTTCCACCACTTCTTCACAATCAGATTGACAATTAGCACGTTGTTGAAAAACTGGTAGTAAAAATGAGGTTTTCACATCTTGATTTAAAGGCAGAGTTTCCCCAAATATTTGGTTTTTTTTACTCAAATCGAGTTGAATTTGTTTGAGAGTTTGGGGACGTTCGTGCTTACCAAGGGGGATTTGTGCCCATGCAGGTAAAATTTTATTTAGCCAGCTTACCTCGTCTGGATTGAAAATGAAGAGAACACTAATCCAGGCAAAAGCCATAATTAGACTAGCACTACTTAACAGAATTGCGATCGCTAAAATTGACGACAACCAACTTCCTCGTTTTAACTTTTTCTGAGGTTTTTTAACGACGCGTTTCATCGCACCAGCACGAGGTTGATTTAGTTTCGAGGCTTTTGGCGTCAGCTTGCGTGAACGATTTGCCATAAATTCGGAATTAGAGAATTGAGGATTAGGGATTGAGAAACTCTTTCCTAGTCTCCAGTCCCCAATACCCAATACCCTGTTATACTCGCCCTTTCAAAAGTTGCCCAGAAGCATTAAGTCTAATTTGGGACAAAATCCGTAAATGTCCCCATGTGAACCCTAGATGATCGCGAATACACTCTTCACTTAAGTATGTGAGCAGAGTGTAAAAAATTGAAAGGTAGACTTATTAGCCGCAGTCATCGCAAAACCTGGATGCTCGCATGGTTACTAATTGCGGGAGTAAATGGAGTTGCACAAAAAGCATTAGCACAAGAATACATCAATACAGAAACTACTCAGCAGATAGGAGTTGAGGGCAATAATATTATTCCCTCATCCCCTTCCCTTTCCCCAGAAGAACCGATGGCTCAAGTTACATCGGTTTCTCAACTTAAAGACGTGCAACCCAACGATTGGGCATTCCAAGCCTTGCAGTCTTTGGTGGAACGCTATGGTTGTATAGCCGGCTATCCAGATAGCAGCTATCGTGGTAATCGCGCCTTAAGTCGGTATGAATTTGCTGCGGGTGTAAATGCTTGTTTAGATAGAGTCAACGAATTAATCACTACAGCCACCAGCGATTTAGTCACTCGCGAAGATTTAGCAATATTACAAAAATTACAGTCAGAATTTACCCCGGAATTAGCAACTTTGCGGGGTCGTGTCGATAGTTTAGAAGCCAAAACTGCTGAAATCAAAGCCAACCAATTCTCAACAACAACTAAACTCAGTGGACTACTGATAGTTGGCATTCAAGGACGAACTAACAATCGTGGTGATGTTAATCCTAGAGATGGACAAAAGGATACAGATGATGCCGGGACAAACATTAATCTTATATCCCTGGCGCAACTGTATTTAACTAGCCAAATCACTCCCCGTAGTTATTTGTTTACAGGTCTTTTAGATGGTAAAGGAAAAACTACACCTAGATTTCCCAATAGTGTTTCCCGGAATGATGTTTTTCTTGGCTATGAATTTCCTACAGATAACTTGATTGTAAGTGACCTCAATTTTCATTGGCTGGTGACAGATAAATTAGCAGTAATGGTAGGAACAGAAGGCGTAAGTATGCCCTATGCTTTCCGAGGGCCCAATCGGGTAGAAAGTGCTGCAACTGGGCCATTATCTTATTTTGCCCAAAGAAACCCAATTTTAAATATGGGATACGGTCACGGTGGTATAGCTATCGATTGGCAATTTGCTAAACGCGCTAGTTTGCAGGCAATTTATACTAGTTATCAACCAGGAAATCCCGGTAAAGGTAGCGGTTTATTTGATGGAACCACCACTACAGGTGTGCAATTACTGCTAACACCAACCGATACTCTAGATTTAAGTTTGTATTATGTTAATAATTACGCTTCAGATGGTTGTTTGCTAACCTTTGTTGGTAATGAATGCTTAACTACAGTTAATACCACTACTGGGAAATCAGCACCGCTACAAACTAACGCCGTAGGTGCGACTGTAACTTGGCAAATTGCTACCCACATTAGCGCAGGTGCGTGGGGTGGTTATACTAAATCTTATATTCCTGGACAATCGGGAAGTGTAGAAACAACAAATTATATGGTGTTTCTAAATTTCCCTGATTTATTTGCCAAAGGAAATTTAGGAGGAATTTATGTCGGTCAACCTCCTAAAATCACTAGTAGCGACTTACCTATAGGGAATAATGTCCCTGATTTTATTAATACAGGTTTAGGACGTGCAGGTGGACAACCAGGTACGACCACTCAAATTGAGGCATTTTATCGTTTTCAGCTAACAGATAATATCAGTATTACACCAGGGATAATTCATCTTCTACAACCTGGTAACACACCAGATAGTGACTCAGTTACTATCGGCATTCTGCGGAGTACTTTTAGTTTTTAGTTTTAATTTCGAATAATAAGAAGCTTCGGCGGCTTCCCGCAGAATGCGCGTCATATCAATATTGTTCGATTTATCGCATCTTTGCGGTCTAGAATTTTTATCAAAAAACTTTAACCTAACCATGTTGAGACTCATATAGGAATCCAAATTGAAACGTGAGAAAGGACAGAGATTAAAAGTATGTATTGATAGGTTTTTCAGAAATTTTCTCTCTGACAAATGATTTAATATAAAAACTCAACTGTTCTCAAGATTCTTCCGGCTGTGCCGTAAAACATCTTGAGAACCTTTCATTTACAAAAGTTTTCGATATACTGAATTTGAAACCTATAAAAATAAGCTTGCCATTTCTGGCAAGCCTACATGTATTTATTTGCTAAATCTAGTAGATATTTTTAGGATTAACCACCAGCAACAGCAGGAACAATACTTACTTCATCACCATCTTTCAAGGCTGTGTTAATACCATCTAAATAGCGGATATCTTCACTATCGACGTAAAAATTTACAAATCGACGTAGCTTACCTTCTTCATCGCACAACCGGGATTTAATACCAGGAAAGCTTTGTTCTAAGGAGTCCAACAATTCAGCAATGGTGCTACCGCTGGATTCTAGACTAGCTTGATTATTAGTCAAATTCTGAAGAGTCGTAGGAACTAAAACTGTTACAGCCATAGAAGTACAAAGTGAAGAGTTAAAAGTGAGGAATACAATTAAGAGTTAGGAGTCATGAATAAAAAACTCATAACTTCATAACTCCTAACTAAACTAGGACTTGTTGCCATTCCAAGCGATCCAGAGTACGCGATCGCTCCAAGGCGCGTTCAAAACTATCCAGTTTAGCATCAATAGTCAAGGGTTCACCAACGTAGCCTTGGATTGCTTCTTGGGTTTTCAGACCATTGCCGGTGATGTAAATCACGGTAGTTTCATCTGGATCGATTTTGCCAGCTTCTACCAGTTTTTTCAGCACGGCCACGGTTGTACCACCAGCCGTTTCTGTGAAGATGCCTTCGGTTTCTGCCAGCAACTTGATGCCATCAATAATTTCTGCATCATTGACTGATTCAATGTTACCACCAGTCTTCTGAGCTAGCTCCACAGCATAAATACCATCTGCTGGGTTGCCGATCGCTAGCGATTTCGCAATTGTATTCGGTTTAACTGGTTTAATAAAGTCGCGTCCTTCTTTGAAGGCTTGGGCGATGGGCGAACAACCTTCAGCTTGAGCGCCGCTGAAACGGACTTTCTTGTTTTCTACCAAACCAACTTCGACAAATTCTTGGAAACCTTTATAAATTTTGGTAAAGAGCGAACCAGATGCTAAAGGAGCAACAACATGATCGGGTAGTTCCCAGCCTAGTTGTTCAGCAACTTCAAAGCCTAGCGTCTTGGAACCTTCAGAATAGTAAGGACGCAGATTAATATTGACAAAACCCCAACCGTGTGTGTTAGCAACTTCCGAACAGAGACGATTGACTTGATCGTAGTTGCCTTTGACGGCCATAAGGGTGGGACTATATATCAAGCTACCGATAATTTTACCGGCTTCTAAATCTGCGGGGATGAACACACAGCAGTCTAAACCGGCATGAGCTGCGATCGCAGCTGTAGAATTTGCCAAATTACCAGTGCTAGCGCAAGAAACAGTAGTGAAACCTAACTCCCGCGCTCTAGATAGTGCGACTGACACCACCCGATCCTTAAAGCTTAGGGTGGGCATATTCACGGCATCATTTTTTATATAAAGCTTATTTAGACCCAGGCGACGAGCAAGACGGTGGGAACGAACCAACGGAGTCATACCAGTTCCCACATCTATAACATTGTCAGTTGCAACAGGCAAAAAGGGACGGTAGCGCCAAATTGAATTGGGCCCAGCTTGAATTGTTTCACGAGTGACAGTCAGACGTAGGGCGTTGTAGTCATATTTAACTTCTAATGGGCCAAAACATGACTCACAAACATTACTGGCTTTGAGTTCATATTCCGCACCACATTCCTTACACTTCAAGGCTTGAAAGTAGGCAGTGCTGGTTTGGGTTTGGGTTTGGGTTTTGATTGCCTGAGTCATAAACTAGCTTTCCCTGTTTGTCTGTCACTTGTCGCCTGATACTAACACGAGCAAAAATACCAGTCAAACATACCCGACTTAAAATATCGGGTATGTTTGGTATTGAGAGGAATGATTCTTGTAAAACTTTAATACTAGTAATCTCTTTTTTTAGTATTTACACGTATATATTTAATGTTAAAAAAAAATGAAATAGCTGACCTTAGTCAGCATTAACACGGTAGATTACTATGATTAAATCGCATTTTTTCATGACAAAGTTGCATTTATTGAAATTGCTATCCTATTTAAGCAATCTAGATCGCTTATTTAACTTTCAATTTTTTTTATCTAAATGACTCTACAGAGCAGTATATATTTCTGATAACAAAGACTCAAAAACATTTATATATATAAGTTTTAGTGTTTTTAGCATTTGATTAAGCCACTAAAATTGCTATGTGTGTTGCCAAAATAAAGCTAATTTTTCAGCTTTGATGCACTCATATCATAGCTAAAGAAGTTACTTATTTATACGGAAGATTTTTTTTGCTTTAAAAGCTACATTGCTATTTACATCTCTAATTCAGCAAAATACAGTAATAAATTACACATATTTGCGATTGCCAGTCTTGATTCTCAAGGGTAAGCGTAAAACAAGTAGACAAGTTATTTCTGGTTATTGTCTCAATATAATTTCCAAGGAGTGTCAATAATTTAACTCCTTAAATATGCATTCCCAAAACTTCAACGTTTTGGGCAGCCATAATCGGTAATTCCTTAAAGGGAATTGCCGAACTTTATCCTGTCTCAAAATCCGAAATATAAGTTCAGCAAACAAACTATTTCTATGGTAAATCGAAATCAATCTGTAAATAAGCAGCGTAAACTTTACCAATTTCTAGTAGCAACAACATTATTAACTGGTAGCCTTTTCCAATTTCTCGCACCAGTATTAGCTGACGGAACTACTGCGGGTACATCTATCAGTAACACAGCGACAGCGACCTACGAAGATCCCAACAATCCAGGGACAACAATCAATGCCACTTCTAATACTGTCATTGTCACTGTAGCAGAGGTTGCTGGGATTACCGTCTCAGCGTCTGGAGTTACAGATAACAATGGCGGTAATGTTGCAGTTGGCGACTTACTAATCTACACCTACACCTTGACCAACGTCGGTAATGACCCCACCAAATTCCACATTCCCAACCAAGCGACAACAACTGGGCCGGGTACAGTTTCTGGCACATTACCAAATGGTGGTACAGCTAATAGCCTGCAATATAGCACTGACGGCGGTCAAACTTGGATAAACGTACCCCAAGGCGGCGTAGACACACCCTCTGTTCCGGTTAGCGGTACTGTGTTGGTGCGTGTGCCAGTCACTGTACAAGCTGGTGCCCAAACTAACGACATAATTACCGTTAC
Source organism: Nostoc sp. (assembly GCF_036918245.1). GTDB lineage: Bacteria > Cyanobacteriota > Cyanobacteriia > Cyanobacteriales > Nostocaceae > Nostoc. Next base: position 92,786 of record NZ_JBALEF010000087.1, on the reverse strand, counting down.
CCTTGGTAACACTCCTGGTAATGCTCAAAACCAACTGCGGAGTCCTGATGGTGGTGACATATTCACTGTAGATAACCCCGATACTGGTGTTACTGGTGAAGTACCTGGCGCGCCAGTTAATGGTACACGAGAAGCTAGTGCCACCGAGCAAATTAAGGTTGGTTTAACGGTGAAGACCTACGCTTTAGCCAGCATTCTCAAGATTCGCAGTGGCTATAACAATGCTGGCACGACTGCGATTACAGATGACAAGTTGACCTACGATTTGAGTTTGCGAGTTGAGTCCAACGATCCCACAGGGCAGGGAATTACACCGGCAGCTTTGACGGGTACGAGCATCAATGTTGATGGCGTTCCTGGCAACTATATCTTGGTTTCTGATGCGATTCCTGCGGGTACAGATTTGGCAGTAGCACCAACTGCACCTCCTGGTTGGCGAACTGTTTATACCATTAATCCAGTTACAACTAATGCTAATACAGCTAGTTGGACTACGACAGCACCAGCCTCTCTGGCCTCAGTCACTCGCGTTGGTTTTATCAATAATCCAGCGACTATTACTTCCATTGCTCCTGGTACAACGGTAAATGGCTTCTCGATTCAGCTAGCCGTTAAATCAACTGCAACTTCACCCTTAATCGTCGCTAATATCGCTCAATTGTTTGGTCAAACATCCAGCAGCAATCTCCCAATATACGACGAATCCGGCGACCAAAATCCCAGTAACTACGACGGTTCCCCAGGCAGTATGACACCTCCTACGGGTACAGATACCAATGGTGATGGTATTCCCGATACTCTACCGCCCGGCAACGTTGATGATGGCTATATTAATACTCCAGCATCTCCAGAAACTGGAACTGACACGGGTAATAACAACAGTGGTACTGGCACAGGTGGTGAGGCGAACGTCTTCACGGTGCAAGCACCGGTTGCTTCAGCCTTACTCAACGGGCCGCAGAATGCCCCAGATGCTACTGGGCCATCGGGTGGAACCAACGATGACTTCACTAACAAATCTTCTCTCGTTCCTGCTGGTACCGCACCTGGTAGTACACTCGATCCTCAGTCAGTTGGCTTCACCAACACAGTTAAGAATAGTGGTACTGACTCAGGTGTCTTGAAGATAGAGCCAACGCCACCAACAATTCCAGGAGATTTACCGAATAATACAAAGGTGACTATTACCTATAATAGTCAGTCTGCTGTATATACTTACAATAATGGAGCTTTCAGTACAACTGGTACAGCAATTACAATCCCCAATGTTGCTCCTGGTGCAAGTATCAACTATGGTGTAGAAGTTGATTTACCTCTAGGCACGCAGTTATCTACTGATATTAGCAAAGGCTTCCCAGTACGCATCACTGCTTCGATTGACAACTACACGACGGATACTAATGGTGATGGAATTAAGGATAGTGGAAACGATAATACCTTTGATTCAACCAACATTACTATCGATCGCGTGTACACTGGCTTCCTGAAACTGCTGAAAGTGTCGCGAGTTTTACAAGGAACTGGGCCTGTAGTCCAGGGTAATGATGGCATATTGAGTATCGATCCGAAGAAGCCTGCACCAGGAAACATTATTGAGTACCAAATTCAATACACAAATATTTCCGATCCTCAATCTGGAACCGGGAATGTGATTTTGAATGCTAACAAAGTTGTGATTACTGAAAATGGTACGCAAAGCCCCAATAACTGGGCATTAGACAACGATGCCAGCGGTCAAATTGATACTAGCAACATTGTTGGTTCAGCTAAGGATTCCGGGAGTGCAACCATCCAATTCTTTAGTGGTAATCCAGCTACTAACTCTGGTATTGACCAAACTGGAACTACGGCAAACACTGATGTTGCTAAGTATGTAGATACTGTCACTGGCGCGATCGCACCGGGTATTCAAAGAACATTTACCTTCCAACGCAAGGTGAACTAATTCATTGGGATTGGGGACTTTGAAGTTCGCAGGCTCTGGTACAGAAGAGTCTGCAAACCATTTGACCTTATCCCCAACCCCCAAATAGCAAGCAAATAAGGGAATGACTTTTTCTGAGCAAAAGCTGGGAAAGATAAGTCAACAATCAACATTCTGGAATTTTATTGAGGTTATTTATATGAAGCGTGTTTCTCTTGCAGGTTTAGGAGCATTCGCTCTCATTGTTACAGTTCCATTTGTCGGTCAAATTCCGGGAATCGCAAATGTATGGCATTCAGAAAGTGCTGTTGCTCAGAATATCAAAACTCAAGGGCAAATTCAATTGCGTTTAGAAGCAGAAAAGCAGGTGGTGACACGGGATGGGCAGGGTAAGCAAAGCCAGAAATGGGAACCCTTGAAAGGTCAAGTTGTGGTGCGACCAGGAGATGTATTGCGATATACCTTGAGTGGCGAAAATAAGAGCGATCGCCCAGTGAAGAATTTAACTTTTAATCAACCTATTCCCAAAGGAATGGTCTACGTGCTGAATTCTGCCAATGTCGCCAACAATGCCAAAGTTGTTTACAGCATTGACGGTGGGCGTAGCTTTATCGAAAATCCCACTGTTAAAGTTACTCTTCCTGGCGGCAAAGTGGAAACAAAACCAGCCCCAGCCACTGCTTATACTCATATCCGTTTGCAGATTCCGTCACTTGCAGCGAAGACGACAGTCAAGGCAACTTATCAAACCCAAGTGCGCTGATTGGGACGCAAGGACGCGCTGCCTTCCTGACTCGAAAAAGAGCCGCAATCTAACAATATTTCCAGATAAAACCTGAAAACGAGATTTTTAAAGGGTTTTGGCTTAACTGGATTCACTAAATAAATAGATGCTTTTATTAACAACAAGCTTGACATTTCAGAGGAGATGTGTTCGGTGAGCCGTCCTCAAAACCAAAAGCAAATTACTTTTAGCAGTAGCTGGTGGCGACGGTTAACAGCTACTGTTCTTCTGGGAAGTTTTTTGCATACTACTATATCTATGCCAGCGATCGCGCAACAGACTAACAATCTGGTTGCGTCTTTGCCATTAATAAATCAAGCTACTTATACTTATACGGATTCTGCTAGCAATTATCAATATCAAGGAAGTTCTGAGCAAATCAATGTTAGTCCTAGCCCATTACTCGATCCATTAGGGCGGATTTTAGGTTGCGCTGGGACAATTTTACCTGACTATACAGGTTTTTCAGTTGGGGTATACGAACCGAACTCTAGCGATCTAACGGGGACAGAATTGGGCAGCTTAGTTTCTCTGACTAGAACAGAGTTGCCAGATATTTCTAATAACAATGTTCCTGGTGGTAAATCTCCAAATACCGAGAATAGTAACCCCTACTTCGTTACGAATAACCCTGCGGGTGTCTACAATTTCCTACTCGATCCCAATAAGGGTCAAACCGATCCAGGTAGAACCTATATTTTTGTAATTAATCCACCACCAAATTCTATCTATAAACAGCGGCGGATCAAGATTGAAATCCTTGGTAGTACTGGCACACAAGGTAATAATGTCGTGCGATATGTCGCTAGTTCTTTGGATGGTCAACCAATCAATATCACAGGTGAAACCAGGGTAGAGCAAACAGTTGTTTTAGTTCCCAATGCAGAAGTAAATGGACTGGACTTATTAGCCTTTGAATTCACCACAAATATGTGTCAAGCCAATCAGTTGCAGATTATTAAAACAGGCGATCGCGCTACTGCTGAACCTGGAGATACGGTAATCTACCGCCTGTCGGTAAAAAATCTTGCTGATGCTGGTTTGAATAATATATTTGTTACCGACGACCTACCTTTAGGATTTCAGTTTTTGCCGAAATCTGTGCGGGGAGAGCTAGATGGTCAACTAGTCACGATCGCCTCAGAACGCAATGGTAACACAGTGACATTCCGCACAGACATAACAATTCCCCCAGAGAAAGTCTTGAATATTGCCTACGCTGCTCAATTAACAGCTGATGCACTGCGTGGTACTGGTCGCAACACTGCGATCATTAATGCCCAACGAGCTGATAACCGTTTTAGTACTAAGGATGGCCCAGCAACGCACCAATTGAAAATTCGTCCAGGAATCGTTTCTGACTGTGGCACGATTATCGGTCGGGTGTTTATTGATAAAAACTTTGACGGTGAACAACAGCGTGGTGAGCCTGGAGTAGCCAATGCAGTGATTTTTCTAGAGGACGGAAACCGCATCACTACAGATCCTAATGGTTTGTTCTCCTTAGCTAATGTCTTACCTGGATACCACACAGGTGTACTAGACCTCAGTAGTGTAGCTGGTTACACCTTAGCTCATAACGAAAAATTCCGCGAACGAAATAGCCAATCTCGCTTGGTGCATTTAGAGCCTGGTGGCTTAGTACGCATGAACTTCGCTGTCACCCCCACATTTCAGGAGCCAGTCAAGAAATGAAACCCAGACTGCACTGTATAACCACATTTAACCTGAGATTGGTCGGGGCGATACCAGTAGCTCTCTGCCTTGTTTTGTACTCAACAATTGTCAAAGCAGAAATCACTAGTGAAAAACTCCTTTTCCCTGATTCACCTTCGCAAGCAGATAAGGGTGTTAAAGATCCTGATTTTTCAGCGGATCTGAAAAACCTATCTCCAAACCTCTCACTTAGAGGGGGAGAGGCTTTGAATTCTCCACCTCTCGAATTTGCCTCAACTTCTTCAGCATCGACTCTTGATACTTCAATTCCAAATGCCCAGCTAAGTGAAACAGAAATACAACCATTTCAACCAAAAACTTCTGTAGATTTGTCCAGAGACTTAGGCAAAATAGCAGGAATAGAGGACAAGAACGATGGACGCAAAAATACTGAAACACTGTTTCATGCTTCTCCAACGGAAATACAACCATTTCAGCCAGTAACTTCTGTAGGTTTGCCTAGAGGATTACGCAAAATTGCAGGAGTAGAGGACGCGGGGACAAGGGGACAAGGGGTAAATGAAAATCTTCCCGTGTCCCCCACTGTCCCTATCCCTACAACAATCAAAATCCTGACTCCGACGGCTGACAGTGTTGTAGATGTACAAGCTAGCACGGTGATTGTGCAGTTTCCTGCTGGTAGTCAAGTGGAATTGCGGGTAAATGGGGCGTTGGTAGACCCTTCTTTAGTAGGACGGACAGAAACTGATGCTACCACCAATTTGGTAACGCAGACATGGTATGGTGTCTCGTTAAAAGAAGGTGCAAACACCATCTCTGCACAAATTGCTGGAGGAACAGAATCCCCTGTAACAGTGCAAGTTGCAGTGCGGGGAACGCCGCAGCAATTAACTTTAGAAACAGTCGAGTCTCGTATCCCGGCGGATGGACGTTCGACGGCTACAATCCGGGGTCAACTCATCGATGCAAACGCTAATCGCTCGAATCGTGATGCTGTTGTCACGCTCATTCCCAGTGCTGGGGAGTTAGTCGGGAAAGACTTCAAACCCGATGAACCGGGATTTCAAGTAGAGGCGAAAGGGGGACAATTTACAGCTACGTTGCGATCGCAACTGAAGGCCGAAACTGTGACAATTCGCGCGATCGCAAATGATTTAGAAGCCTTCACTCAACTACAATTTGAAACGGCACTGCGTCCGAGTTTGGTGACGGGGGTAATAGATTTACGATTGGGCGCTAGAGGTACAAATTATTACGGCAGTTTCCGTGATTTCCTCCCCCCTGACAAAAACAACGGAACCCAATTAGATTTCCATTCAGCGATATTTGCCACTGGTGCGATCGGAGAATGGTTATTTACAGGTGCATATAACAGTTCTCGTAGCCTTAATGAAGATTGCAACTGCGATAATCGCCTGTTTAGAACTTACCAATTCAGCGAGCAAAACTATCCTGTCTACGGCGATAGCTCGAAAGTTGATGTAGTCGCTCCTTCCATTGACAGTGTATTTTTGCGTTTTGAGCGTTCAGCTCGTATCCCCGGCTCCGATCCTGATTATGCTATGTGGGGTGACTATAACACAGAAGAATTTGCGCGGCGATCGCAGCAATTTACTTCTATCACACGTCAACTCCACGGTTTTAAAGCTAATTACAACTTAGGAAACCTACAAATTACAGGTTTCTATGGCGACCACTTAGAAGGATTTCAACGGGATACTATTGCTCCCGATGGTACTAGTGGTTATTACTTCCTCTCTCGCAGACTATTACAAGCAGGTAGTGAAAATGTCTTTATCGAGCTAGAAGAACTCAATCGTCCTGGGACTGTATTAGAACGGAAACAACTTAACCGAGGCCCAGACTACGAAATCGATTACGATCGCGGTACTTTATTATTCCGTGAACCTATTCTTCGCACTGATATCGATCAAACCGGACAAGTGTTGGTACGTCGGATTGTTGTTAGCTATCAATATGACAGCGAAGACTCTGACGGGAGTATCTATGCTGGTCGTTTGCAATATAATCTTTCCCGCAAACTTAATTCTGAAAGTTGGATAGGAGCAAGCTACGTTCAAGAAAATCATGGGGTGCGCGACTTTCAACTTTATGGTGCAGATGCGCTGATTGCTTTGGGTGACAACGGTAAGTTAATCGCAGAATATGCCCATTCTACGAATGACTCTGATGTTGTGGGAAAAGTCAGAGGTGATGCTTACCGTTTAGAAGCTGAAGGAAAGATTGCTAATGGGATTCAAGGTCGTGCCTATTATCGCTTTGCTGATACGGGTTTTGCCAATAATTCTACTATCAGCTTTGTCCCAGGACAAACCCGTTATGGAGTGCAGGTTACAGCTAAACTCACTTCAGCTACCAACGTCAGAGCGCAATACGACCACGAAGACAATTTTGGGATTGCTCCCCAACCCCTAGACACTTTTGAAGAACTGTTTGCACCACGTTATGAGGCGATACCTGGTAGCAAGGTTGATAATTCGCTGACAACGATTTCTGCTGGGATTCAACAACGCCTGGGTAGCGCCACTATCGATCTGGATTTGATTCATCGTCAACTGGAAGACCGCATCCCCGACAGTACCCTAAGTAGTAATTCCGATCAGCTGCGATCGCGTTTTTCAGTTCCTCTAGCTAAAAACCTGACATTCCAAGCCCAAAATGAACTCAGCTTATCTTCCCAAAAAAATGCTATTTACCCAGACCGTACCATTTTCGGGTTGAATTGGGCAGTAATTCCTGGTGTCAGCGTCAGTTTAGCCCAACAGTATTACACTAGCGGTCAATATTCAGGTAATTCCATCACCAGTTTGAGTGTCAACGGCGAACACAAACTCGGCTCGGATACTACCTTGACTGGTCGTTACTCAATTTTGGGTGGTGCTAACGAAATGACTACCCAAGGAGCAATTGGGATAAATAACCGTTGGATTATTGCTTCTGGATTGCGGCTGAACGTTGCTTACGAACACGTATTTGGCAACTTCTTCGGACGCACTTTGGCAGGTCAACAATACGCTCAACCCTACGCCTTTGGTCAAGCTGCATCTGCGATCGGATTTGATGGGGGTGATAGCTACAGTGTGGGTCTGGAATACAGTGATAATCCGCAGTTTCAAGCTAGCGTCCGTTACGAACATCGTTCCTCTTCTGGTGGTGCTAATACAGTAATTACCGCAGGTGCTGCGGGTAAAATTTCTCCGGCTCTCACAGCTTTGGTACGTTATCAACAAGCTGGTTCTTCCAATCAAAAGCTTTCAGGATTGGGAGATACTGCTAACCTAAAACTGGGTTTAGCCTACCGCGACCCCAATAACGATAAATTTAATGCTTTATTACGTTATGAATATCGCCAAAATCCATCAACCATCCCTGACACCATCTTCTTAGGAAGTGGTACGGGTTCTCAAGACCATACCTTTGCTTTAGAAGCAATTTACGCTCCTAACTGGCAATGGGAATTCTACGGGAAGTATGCGTTGCGTAACAGTACCTCTTACATAGCTAGTGATTTAGCTGGTACTAGCACAGTCAATCTGGCCCAAGTACGTGCTACCTATCGTTTGGGATATAGCTGGGATTTGGTGGGTGAAGCTCGTGTAATTAGTCAGTCTAGCTACAGTGAGACAGGCTTTGTTCTGGAAACAGGCTACTACCTCACGCCTAATCTGCGCGTTTCGGCTGGTTACGTCTTTGGTAAAGTTGATGACCGGGATTTCTCAGGAACACGTTCCGCAGGTGGGGCGTATTTAGGCTTTACGGTTAAGCTCAACGAATTGTTTGACGGCTTTGGACAACAAAAACCTGTAGCGCGTCAGCCACAGGAATCGGCGATGAAAACTTTGGTCGGTAAGCTCAAGGCTGCAACCAGAGGGATTCAAAGACGTGAAATATAAAACAGTTATTTGTATAGATTTAGTAATGTTAAATCTCTACACCACGTCAATTTTTAACCTAGAATTTCTTAATTTTAATTCTCAACATTATTGCTTTGGAAATTAGATGTTTGTTTAACTATTTAAAAGCGATCGCCAGAGTAAATATGAATACAAGTGGTAGATTATCCTCGATTTTGGGCAATCTAAAGACTGGAGATTTATTTGAGGTAAATCAGACTTCATTGATGATTAGGGTTAGGGTAATCAACATTTTTTAAAAGTTATTTTATGGTGATTTACTAGTGAAAAACTTAAGGCAAAATTTTCAGGCGTTGGGCTGGGGGCTGATGAGTGCAACATTAGTACTTCAACCTACGTTAGTACAAGCTCAATATATTCAGCGATCGTTCTTAAATCCCAGTTTTGAACAACCTGTTTTTAGTAATAGTTGTTACATTCAAGTGGATGAAAGTCAGATCCCCGGATGGACAACAACCCATAGTACCAAGCAAGGTACAGCTTCTTGTACAACTAATGGTTTCACTACATTAGGTCACATCATTGAAATTTGGACAAAAGGATTTAATGGTGTTAACACAGCAACTAGTGCAGGAAATCAATTTGCGGAGTTAAATGCTGAAGAAGCTTCCGAGTTGTATCAGAATATATGCCTAATTAAAGATGAAACGATCACATTCTCTCTTCTACACCGTGGGCGGTCAAGTGCAACTATTGCTGATGTAGCAAATTTTTTAATTGGACTAAATACTGATCCAACAGCAACTGTTTTTGGCAAATTTTCAACAACTAACAATGGGACAGTTACAGCACAACCCGTAGCACAGAATGGTGCAACTATTCCTACTGTAACTAACAATAATGCTGGAAATGGCTGGGTGCGATACAATGGCACTGTTCCTTACACTGGTGCTTCTGGTAATCGACCTGTAGGATTTGCGGCCGTTTCCACAGGGGGCGGGAACAATACTGTAGGTAACTTCCTTGATGACGTGCAATTTGCTGGTAAACCGGTGCTTGAGTTTACAGCGAGTTCTGGTGGTGCAGCAGAATCGGAAACTACCCCTACAACTAACCCCCCTAAACTCAGAATCGTTGGTTTAGTCCCAACTGGGGGGATCAGTGTTCCGATTTCCGTCTCTGGTACAGCAGTTTTAGGTACAGACTACGATACAACATCACACACATCCACTTTTAATATCACTATTCCTGCGGGTAACTACGATGGTAGTGATGCTACTAGTGTTTTTACCATTCCTTTTACTGTCATTAATAACAACGTTCCTCAAGGTGTGAGGACAATCATATTCACCATACAAACTTCATCTAGTTTTTTCGCCAGTTCAACAATGACTTGTGGTAATTCCCCAACAGTCGCTTCCAACTATACTATATATGATGATGATTTCCTTAGCGGCAAGGTTTGGGATGATGCCGACAATAGCGCTAACAATACTTTTACTAATATCAATACTGGCTCGGAAACTGGCACTAATGCAGGTGGGTTATTAAATGCTATTCTTGTGGATTCTAACAATAAAGTATTAAAAACAACAACTGTCGCTGCAAATGGTACTTATACCTTTCTTGATGTTCCCCTGAATCAAAGCAACGTTAAAATTCTCTTAAGTACAACTGCTGGCACAATAGGTAATACTGCCCCTGCACCATCGCTTCCCTCTAACTGGGTTAATACTAGCCCATTGACGACGGCTAGTTTTAATACTGGCACAAACATCTCTAGTAAGGACTTTGGGATTGAGCAGTTACCTGATACTAATAACGTCACTGCATCTTCACAAACAAATCCAGGGGGAACCAATAAATCGCAAGTACCCACTTTATCAGCTACTGACCCTGAAGATGGCAACTTTAGTGTTGGCAAAAGTTTCAAGATTACTAGTCTGCCAACAAATGGGATACTTTATTACAATAACGTAGCTGTGACAGCGAACCAAGTCATTAATAATTACGATCCAACTCAGCTAACATTAGATCCAAATGATGGTGCAATAACGGTTACATTTACAGTAGCAGGTGTAGATGCAGCAGGCAAAGAAGATCCCACACCTGCTACTGTGACTATGCCATTCACAGTTAGCAAACCCAAGCTACTTTTAATTAAACGGATCACGCGTATCAATAACCAATATTTAAACGACATTGTGGATGGTCGTAGTGACGTTCCTACCAGTGCTGCCAATTATGTGTCATCTCTCTATGACACTGATGATGATAGCAATAAACCATGGCCACTTGGTTACTTGCGGGGATTAATTAATGCTGGGATAGTCAAACTAGGGGACGAATTAGAATACACCATCTATTTTCTTTCCAATGGTCTTGGTAATGCGACTAATGTGAAATTCTGTGACTTAGTTCCGACTAATGTTAATTTTATTCCTACTGCTTTTAATGGTATGACTCCTAGTGATGGTGGCTTGCCAGGAGCGGATCGAGGAATTGCCCTAGCTATTGGTTCTACTACACCTACGCTTTATCTTACTAATGTAGCAGATAGCGATCGCGGGCGTTTTTATACAGCTAATGACTCAGGAACACCATCATACTGCGGTACTAACACCAATGGAGCAGTAGTGGTCAATATTACAGTCCCAAGTTTTCCCAATATACCCGCAGCCACTGGATCTGGTACACCAGCTAATTCTTATGGTTTTGTCCGCTTCCGCGCTAAGGTGAAATAGTTTTAACCACCGCTAACTAGTGGAATTAACGCCATTAGGAGAGTTCAGGCTGTTTGGTAACGAGGCGATCGCAGCTTGTTCACCGAAGCATCACAGTTTGGCAAAAATATCTCTTAAAGAATCCGAAAAGTAGCAACTTCAGTTTGAATATTCAGCATATACCTACAAATAAGTCATGGTAAATATGAATCTAAAACTGAGATTTAAACCAGTTTCTCACAGTTGGGTTGCTCTACATCTAAAGCCTAAAGGAGTAATTCAATTTATTGCCGGGGCTTTCTTTGGTACATTTGCCCCTATGCTTTTTTATCGTTATCTGCTTCAATCTTTATTTGAGCAGGGATATACAATTATTCTTTTGCCGTTTAATTTTACTTTTAACCATTATGTAGAAGCTGGTTTTCTCATGAGAGAACAGTATGAAATTCTGCCAGAGCTTGTGAAAATGGCAAGTGTTGCAGGATATGATTATGAAGCCTATCTAAATGATAAGAACTTTTCTTGGATTGGACATAGCCTTGGCTGTAAATATATCTCGCTGTTAGAAGGATTTACTGCTCTACCTTCAGACGCTCATGATAGAGAGCAGTTTCTACGGAATCTAGTATTTAAAACTTCGGATGAGTCACAGATAGAAAGTGTTATTGCAGATATTAACATTCTCTTTGATGAACTAACGCGAAAAAAGGATGAAGTTAAAAAATTAATTTATACTTATGTGCATAAGAATATCAATATTAACAGTGTCTTCATTAAAGGACAGGTTTCTATCCTCTTAGCTCCTGCTATTGCTGACACAGGGAGCGCAATTCGTCCTCAATTTTTAGCGGATATCATCGATAATCTTGGTTGGGGTGTGAAACCAACTGTTGAAGAAACCCAGCATTTAATTAAGGATAGTGGGCTATTTAATATCATGGGTTTAGTCTGTTTCAAATCAGACAATATTGCTAAATCAACCTGTGAATGGTTTACTAATATTCTGCAAAAGCCACCTAAAGATTTTCGGAAAACTGTAGCAGGTGGACATTTAAGACCTTTAGGTATTCAGCTAGCGAAGTATGTCGTTAATCTTTTTGATAAACCGTTAATTGAGTCAGTTCAAGAACGAAACAAAGCATTTGAGCATAATGTAATTCAATTGCTTGAGGAACTGAAAGAAAAATCGAGATAATGGGCATTGGACATGGGGCACATGGGGCAGAGAGGAAAAACTTACTGCAATTTCTCCTCTGCTCCCCTGCTCCCCACTCCCTAACTCTCTTTCATGACAATCCCAATTCTTCTGGAAAACCGAGCATGATGTTTAGGTTTTGGACTGCGGCTCCTGATGCGCCCTTACCCAGGTTGTCAAGACGAGCAACTAGCAACACTTCTTTGGTAGTGTCATTGGCGAATACAAAAACCTGAACAATATTGGTATTATTCAGTGCGTAGGCGTAGCCCGTCGTAGACATCGCATCCAGAAATGTTCCGTCTCTCAGCAGACTAGAATCTTGGAATGGAGCAACCTGCACGAACTTTTCACTTTGGTAGTAATCAGCGATCGCTTGATGAATAATCTTACCTGATGGTGGATTATCCAAAGTTCCCAGTGGCAAAGGTACTTGTACTAGCATCCCCTGCTCAAAATCTCCCACTGCTGGTACGAACAGCGGCAGTGATGTTAACCCCGAATACTGCTGCATTTCCTTGACGTGCTTATGCCCAAACTGCAAACCGTAGATGCCATAAGGGTAGAGCGACTCTGCCCCGGCTTGCTGTTCATGGAAGGTATGGTACTGTTTAATGAGATTCTTTCCGCCACCAGAGTAACCTGACACTGCATTAACGGTGATCGGAAAATTACTATTTAGGAGTTCTTTGGCAATCAACGGACGGATACAAGCTAAAAATCCTGTGGGATAACAGCCCGGATTGCTGACAAACTGGGCGCTGGCGATTTTCTCTCGCTGTCCTGGGTTTAGTTCAGGGAAACCATATACCCAGTTCTTAGCTGTGCGATGGGCAGTACTAGCATCAAGGATCTTAACCCTAGTATTACTAACTAAGCTAACAGCTTCGCGGGCTGCATCATCAGGCAGGCAGAGAATGATAATATCAACAGCATTGATTAGTTTGGTTCGCTCAGTTGCATCTTTACGCTTAGATGCTTCAATGCTAACTAACTCGATATCATCACGTTGGTTCAGGCGTGAGTAAATTTGTAAGCCTGTGGTTCCTGATTCCCCATCAATGAAAATCTTCGGTTTAGTAGTCATGCGCTTGTTATATGTGAGTGATATTTTGACTGATTAATACTTACTTGACTTCTGCTAAATAGATATATCCAGAAACCTTGTAGAGACTTAGTAGTACTATGTCTCTATTTTTTCACCAGATGTCTAATGAATTATAATTTTCGTTAAGGGCTACTCCTCCCAAGCTAGAGTACGTTTCACTGCTTTTTGCCAAGTACCAAAGTTGGACAAGGGGAAATCACTCTTCGGCTCAAACACACGCTCAATTTGCCGTTGCTCCACCAGTGCTTCATAGCTCTCCCAAAATCCTACAGCTAAACCTGCCGCAAATGCTGCACCCTGAACGGTCGTATCGCGCATTACCTTTCGTTCAACTGGAATACCTAACACATCAGCTTGAAACTGCATCAAAAAATTATTCTCGCAAGCACCACCATCTACGGTTAATCGCCCAACTGGAGTACTGCTAGATGCGTTAATTGCTTGCACCACCTCCAGAACTTGATAAGCGATCGCTTCCAGCACAGCCCGAACTAGATGCTCTGGTTGTACACTGGCGGTAATGCCGAAAAAGGCTCCCCTGGCGCTCATATCCCAGTAGGGTGCGCCCAGTCCACTAAATGCTGGTACAAAATAGACTCCGCCATTATCTTTTACTTCATTGGCCATCGCTTCAGTTTCAGCAGCAGTTTTAATCAGCTTGAGGCGATCGCGTAACCATTGGATACAAGCGCCAGTAGTAAACATACTGCCCTCTAAGGCGTAACCGACATCTAAAGTCTCGCTGGTATTTGCTTGTGTCCATGCCACCGTAGAAATGAGTTGATGATGCGAGCGCACAATTTGATTCCCTGTGTGAGCAACCAAAAAGCTACCAGTACCGTAAGTACATTTCATCAAGCCGGGGCGATCGCAGCCATGACCAAATAGAGCCGCTTGCTGATCCCCCAAAATGGCAGTAATGGGAATTTCAGCGCCTAATAAAGTCGCATCAGTGACTCCAAATACTCCTAAACTCGGCTGAATCTGGGGCAAAATATCAGCCGGAATTTGAAATAGATCCAGTAAAATCTCATCCCATTCACAGGTTTTGAGATTCATTAGCATTGTACGGCTGGCGTTGCTGTGGTCAGTGGCATGGACTTTTCCACCTGTGAGGTTCCACAGCACCCAGCTATCAATAGTACCTGCTAAAACATTGTTCAGGTCAATATCAGTAAAATTGTCTAATAGCCATCGGAGTTTGGTAGCAGAAAAGTAAGCATCAATGATTAATCCGGTGCGATCGTAAATTTCATTAGCGTAGCCTTGCTCTTGTAACTGGTTGCAAAGGGGAGCAGTGCGGCGATCTTGCCAGACGATCGCTCTATGGAGTGGTTTACCAGTAGTTTTGTCCCAAATCAAACAGGTTTCGCGCTGTACAGTTAGTCCCAAGGCGGCGATCGCTGATGGCGCAATCTGGGCATTTTCAATTGCGGTTTGCATCACCCAACAGGTATCCTGCCAGATTTGTTGAGGGTCATGTTCTAACCATCCTGGCTGAGGATAATACTGAGTTAATTCTTTATATGCCTGCCCAACAATCTTGCCGTCTGCGTTAAATACAAAGGCGCGGTTGCCTGTCGTACCTAAATCCAGTGCTAAGATGTAGCCCAATGATGGAGTTTTTTTGCCAAATGTGTGCATAGCCGCTTTTAATGCTGCGTAGGCGTAGCCCGCCATAAGTATCGCAATTTTAGGAATACGCGTTCAATCAGATATACATTATTTTAGGTACATTTGGAATTCCCTGTTTGTATAACACTAGGATTTGACAAAAAGCTATACTTAGGACGATGGGTATTAATTGTCCGCCTCAAATCCCATATCCTTCATAACATTGCAGCAGCCTGTGCATTTTAATTATGTGTAAGTAGATCGGCACAGGAAATCATTATAAAAATGCTGCGATCGAGGGAATATTACACACATATTCATCCAAGTTTTAGTATTAAATTTATGTGACATGTATGTGACAACGGACAAAGTGTCACCATATTCAAGTCTGATTATGATACTCAAGTTTTATAGTTTGAATATAAAAAGTAATAGTAAACCTCATCCATTTTGAAACTTGGAGTATTGTGGGCAAAATGTCTGCTATTTCTAGATGGTATCAAGATGCTTCCACTACGTTTAATATCATATTAGGTTAAACCCTTGTAATATCTGTGATTGAGGAACAAAACCCAACATTTTATCCTTGTTAATGTTGGATTTCACTACCTTACCCCTACGGAGAAGCAAGCTACAACACAACCTACATTGATAGATTTTATTATAAGTAATCACCCAAACTTGATATCAAAACTATGGTTCTCAAAATAGATGTGGTTTAAGAGTTCAAATCATCGAAATACAACAATATTTTCGCATGTTAAAACCTAACCAAAATCGAAATGCACTACTAGCTCTGTTGTTGCTTGTGCCAGTTCCAAGTATTGGGATTACAACTCAACTGTATATGCTCCCTGGAACTAAAGGACATTTAGTAGCTTTATTATCTAAAATCTGGTTGTTGGTACTACCCATTATTTGGTTGTTATTTGTCGATAAAGAGAATTTAAAATTTGAATATCCTAAAAGACGTGATTTGTTAGCTGGAGTCGGATTAGGGTTATTAATGCTAGGCATCATCTTGATTGTTTATTGGCTGCTGGGCGCAAAATGGATAGATGTTGAATATGTTCGCAATCGAGCAACGCAAGTTGGATTGAACAGTTTTGTGATTTACTTAGTAGGTTCAGGATATTGGATATTTGTCAACTCTTTGCTTGAGGAATTTGTCTGGCGTTGGTTTGTCTATCGTAAATGTGAAATTTTGGTATCAAGTCCTTTAGCTGTAGTACTATCTGCACTATTTTTTACAATTCATCACGTTGTTGGTTTGGCAGCTTATTTCGACTGGCGTGCGACAACATTATGCTCTTTGGGGGTATTTATAGCAGGGGCGGTTTGGTCATGGTGCTACTTAAATTATTGCTCGATTTGGCCTGGATACATCAGCCATGTTTTTGCAGATATAGCAATTTTCCTGATTGGCTGGCAACTTATCTTTGCTTAACAAAAATGTAATCAATCTCTAGCGAACTAATTAATCAAAATCTCTCAATATAATGTGTTTTTTTAAGTCGAAACTAATTATACCTTCTTCTTGTAATTTGCCCATCAATCGTGTGATTGTTACCCTAGTGGTGCAGCAGGCGCTAGCAATATCTTCGTGAGTAAAGCGAACACTTAGGCGAGTTCCCTCTGATACAGTTTCACCCACTTCTCGTTTCAAAAGTTGTAATAGATGGTGGAAGCGTTCTTGTACTCGCCGTCTTCCACAAATGGCTAAAAAAGATTCTGTTTGCTGTAATCGGTGATTAATTTTTGGTAGAAGTGTATGGCTAAGTGTTGGAGAAGCTGCTATCTCTACCGTGTAAATTGACACCAACTCAACATCAGCTAGGACTGTTGCTTGGTAAATGTTTAAAGATGTCAAACTAGAACCAAAAACCATTCCTGCTGTTGCCAATCCTATCAGCACTTCTTCACCCGTTTCGCAGTAGGTACTGAGTTTGACCAAACCCTGAGAAACATACCAAATTACCAATGGGTTGAGGAGAATAGTTTCTCCTCTAACATATTTATGTATGGGGCGATCGTTGAAGATGTCACTGTCGCCCTTGACTATTGCTGATTCTAAATGCTGACG
This sequence comes from Nostoc sp., assembly GCF_036918245.1. Taxonomy (GTDB): domain Bacteria; phylum Cyanobacteriota; class Cyanobacteriia; order Cyanobacteriales; family Nostocaceae; genus Nostoc. The sequence goes on along the minus strand of NZ_JBALEF010000087.1, from coordinate 75,803 downwards.
CTCAGTAATATTACGCAGCATCCAGCGCAGAGAGATTGCCTTACCTTGGTGATTGCGGATAACTGCCACTGTCAAAGCTGCATCAAAGAACTTGCCATAACGTTGCTGCAAACGTACAAATAACTCTCTAACTCTGTCTGATTGCGATAGCTGCATCAGTTCGTTACAAACTTGCTGACGTTCTTCTAGAAGAACAAAGTTAACTATTGGTTTGCCTACTAAAAAATGCTTTGAAACATTCAACAACTTAGCTGCGCTGAGGTTAGCTTCTTGGATGATTCCTTCTCTATTAGTCACTAAATAGCCGTCTGGCGCCAACTCGAATAAATCTTGGTAGTGTTGGCGTTCTGCCTCTAACCAATCTCGTGTTTTTACTAGTTCCTCGTTTTGCTGATAAAGTTCCTCCGCCGCTAACTGTACTATCTTTGAGGTGTTATAGAGTTCCTTAAAAGCTTGCGGTAGCAGATCCGGGGAAATCCAAGGTAGTACACTAGCAGTTTGGTATAAATCTGCTAAACGCTTGTGCAATACTTCTGCGCGTTGGATAAATTTTTCTATGTTCACCTTAAATTCCCACTACTTGCTTGCAGAGGTTGAGCAAAAAAATCTACTAAGTAAATCCTTGAAAAAATTGCAGCATTCCTAATTTTACTGAGTAATAAATTTAACTGCTTGTAAACTACAATCTTTATGCAATTGAACTTATAAAATTACATTATTTTAGGTTTTATACAATTTATATCCTACAGTCGCTCCAGATGGGCCAGTTTTTAAATGACACGTGTCGCATTCAATCTAGATGCTCAAAGTAAATTGAATCTAGCAAATTACAAAGTGTCCATTGATAACTTTCGCCACTCAGATGTTTTTTTATAATAAATTCTACGGAATTTTGCTAAGTACTACTTCTACCTTTGGTGGGAAAATTCTGTAAACTCAGCTAAATACGAGTGCCAAATCTGCCATCTAAGATTATGCTAATTTTTGACTAAACTGATAAGCCAGTCAAAATGATGACTAGCAAAGAGCAGATACCACAGTTGGAAAACCCTACATCTCAACCTTAATTTCTGACTATTATTGTTGAACCCGCTTTGTCATTCCTCCAATGAATCATTTAGTGCTAATGATAATTGTTTCCATTGTTACTAAGAATAACTGATAAGACTTTCCCCAACTTCCATCACAAGAATCAAGCAACTACTACTAAAGACATAGAATCTAAGTTAAGTTTATTTGTGATTCTGAATACGTTGCCTATTAATAAAATTCACAACCAGATTCTCAACTTCTTAAAGAAGTTGGGAACCTGAGCCTTTCGATTTTCAAATTCATTATGAAACTATCTGGCACAGGTAACGAGTAAAACTAGTGAGAACAAGCAATAGTCGAACTCATAGTATCTAGAATTGAAAAGATAGATATTAATAAGTTAAAAAGAATTGTATAGAAAAGCACATATCAAGTTAATAATTATCCGCCTCTTTAGTTAGAGGATAAATGAAGTAGTAAGCTGGTGTAATTTAACAATGCGTAACAGCTAATCAACGCGCAAGTTATAAGGAGTGATGGGTGAGGTGTCAAGGCTATAAAATCTCGTCACTCCTTTTTACTTACATGAGTTTATTAGCTTAACGAATGCCATCATTATCAATGGCGCTGTAGCTGTCGCTGGGAAAAAGCCTGAACCAAGGGTCAGAACTAGGAGTTAAAAATAGTTGGGCGTATACTTGTTCATTGAGTGCTTTCACACTCCTATATAATGAATGCTATTGCCTGTAATCGTTCGCTCCAACTTACGTCCGTCGCCAAAATCAATAGTTACTTTGGGTACAGGGCGCACTGATTGCCAATGCAAAATCAAGGGGTCTTGAAGCAGTTTAGAAATTTCAACATTCGGATACAGCGCTACTCTGAAAAACCTACTATTAGCACAACTCAAATCTTGATCCAGGCTACCCAATAACCGCAGAGATAGAATGGGTTTACCACTGGTTCTAGCAGCAGCTTTGGCTTGTTCTATATCAGTGTACCAGTACAAACCAGAGGCGTAGCCCGCACTTCGGCAAGCTCAGTGACCATCGTAGATATCACCTTTCTTAGGTCTTGATATAAAAGTATAAAGAGTTTTTATTTAATTAGTTGATTGTTGATATTTAACCTACAGCATAATCTGTAAATTGGCGCTTAAATGGTGAATGAAAGCCGATGACAATATCCTGCTTGGGGATACCTAAATTTGCTAAATCTTCTCCTACTTCATTTTCTGTTCCATTGTGTTGCAGCCAAACTTTACCATCTTTGATGTCTAAATGTATAAAACAACCATAGACACGACGTTGGTTTTTCCAGCCGACATTTACAAGTTGATAGTGGTGGCGTTCTGTGTCAAAAATTAATTGAGTTTCAACTTCTGAGTATTGACTAGAAATTGCAGCATATTGTTCGAGAAGTTGCTGAATTATTTCTTGATATTTTTTTAGTTTATCCATTCGACAATCTCCTCGGTTACAGGCTGATAAGTAATCAATTTAAGCTGATATATTTTGATAATGTTTTGTACAAGTCTGATAGTAAAGAATGAAGTATAGGTATCGATGGGAACTGCTAAATAAAGAGTTCGGTCTGGTTCTTGTTCGGATAATGCTAATCTATAGTTAATAAACTGTCCTAAAGCTGTGTGAAATTCAGAAATCGCAGATGTTTTAAAAAAACTTTTAATTTCAACAGCGATTTTTACACCCTCTCTTTCTGCTGCTAAAATTTTTTCCGCACCTAAGTCTATATACATATCTCCTAACTCGAAACTGACGGGTAAGGGATCGTGGGTAATTTTCCACCCTTCTTTTTCTAGTCCTTTTTTGACTGCGTTGTGAAAGATATCTCTTGCTGGCATAATATCGCATTATAGTTAAGTTGACACTAATGATATCGGACTCTTCTACAAGGGCGACGCCGAATAGCCCGTTGTAGACATCGCCACTATAAAATTCAGATGGATTAAACGTAGGTTGGGTTGAGGCAATGCCTTACCCAACAACATAATTTATGTTGGGTTTCCTTACGTCAACCCAACTTACATTTAATGCACAAATTTAGGCTTTACACGGCACTAGATTTATGCAAAAAGTGGATTATTGCAGCAAAGGAGTTATGCTGTTACCGTTAGTTGACGCATTCGCAATTGCAGCTTGAGCAGGTTGAGTAACAAGAACCGCTACAACTGGAGCAACTTTTGAACTAGATTGTTTATTTCTTTTTCCATTAGAGCCGCCAGCCTTGGAATACTGTATACTGTTTCTGCCGTAAATAGTTGCAACTCCACTTAGCATTCGTTCAGACATTTCGGAGAGGGCTTTATCCATCTGGGTTATTGTTTTACGCGATTCTTCAAGATTGGATACAAGGGTGTTATGAGCTTCTAACGTCGCACGGGTAGTGTTAACGAGGTGGTTGTAGGCTTCAATGGTTAATCCATGTCCTAAATCCAGATTTTCATCAATGGATTTAAGCAAGGCGAGACGAAGTTGGGCTTTGTCAACAGCAGCAGAACCACGAGTTCTTAAAGACATGAGATATCCTTTTTTTTAAGAATTCCTTTTTCAACATAGTGGAGTATCCTTTTGCCTGAGATGGGTAGTTTTGTGGATTTATTTCCTTAAAACTTCAACGAAATAATTACGAGTTTGTCTGTATTCTTACTCATTTTTCATATCGATTTGTTGTTTGAGAATAAGTGCAATCAACAAATGCGAACGCTAAATCAACAAATGCGAACGCCAAATCAACAAATGCGAACGCCAAATCAACAAATGCGAACGCCAAATCAACAAATGCGATCGCCGAATCAGCAAATGCGATCGCCGAATCAGCAAATGCGATCGCTAAATCAACAAATGCGAACGCCAAATCAACAAATGCGAATCCCAAATCAACAAATGCGAACCCCAAATCAACAAATGCGAACCCCAAATCAACAAATGCGAATCCCAAATCAACATTAGAAAGGGGAAACTAGAACATCTAATTCCCTCCCCTTTATAAGCTACGGTGTACATACAAGTCGAATTACCCCCCTTATAAAGGGGGGAAAAAAGAAATCTAGTTCCCTCCCCTTTATAAGGGGAGGGTTAGGGTGGGGTAACTTCCCGCAACCTACAAATAACTTCCCTAATCTTATCCACCACACCATCAATATCTTGATAAACTTCTGGATTCGTAAATCTCAAAATCCTTGTACCTTTTGATTCCAAAAACGCTTGGCGATCGCGGTCATATTCTGGAACTCCATCTTGATAGTGACTATCACCATCAATTTCTATGGCAAGTCTCAATTCCGAAGAATAAAAATCCACTACAAATCTGTCAATACTGTATTGTCTGCGAAATTTACAGCTTTCAATTTGTTGATTTCTAAGTTTTGCCCAAACTATTTTTTCAGATGGGGGCATATTGTTTCTGAGAGTTTGCCGTTTGTGCTTTTCTGAGCTTTGGTTATACAGTTTTGTCATCAGCGTTTTCATATTCCAGGAATGTGCTTATTATTCCCAGGATTACCCCCCTTAATCCCCCCTTGGAAAGGGGGGAAATTGGAAAATCTATCTAGTTCCCTCCCCTTGTAAAGGGGAGGGTTAGGGAGGGGTAATTCAATAACTTGCGTGTACACCGTAGCCTTTTTAACGAGGATCTAAAACTTTTTACCTCTCATTTTTCAGAAATTGAGGATAATATCGTTGAAGCTTCATCAAGATGCGTCTAACTCACACCTGCTCATGAACGAACAGCGTTTACACGCTTATAATCAGCTAATTCAAACCCTGCTAGATTGCCCTAGCGGGGAAGAACCAGAGATATTAGCAGCGAATACAGAATTGCTAGATGCTGACTTTGTGCAGGTTGTAGCAGCAGCAGAGCATTTTGCCCAGCAGGGAGAGGAAAATACTGCCGAGTTTAAGCAAGTTTAACCGTTTTTATACGCAGATGAATATATTTTCTGCGTATTTTTTATGAAAAAAAGATTCATCCCAATGTATATTTCTGCATTCTTTTGGGAATCATAAATCGAGGAAGAATTATAGACCACAAGGTATGACTTCCTGAAATATCACGTAACTTTTAGAGGATAATTATGTCTAAACGCAAGTTGCCCAAAGGCCGTAGTATTAGTTCAGTTGCTCTAGAACCAGAAGTTGCGATCGCAATCCTTGGGTTGTTTTCCGCAGCTGCTGATGGTGAAGGTATTTCTTCAACAGAAGAATATACTTTGAGTGAATTTCTCGGTCGGGTTGACTTATTTGAAGATTACTCTGAAGAAGACTTTGAAGAATTGAACGAAAAAGTCGTCAGCTTGATTGAAGAAGAAGAACCAGAAGATTTAATCGCCCAGTCCATCGAATCCTTACCCAATAAAAATTATCGTGAAGCTGCATACATCACAGCTATCTTAGTAGTAGGGATTGATGAAGAAGTACCCGAAAGTGAACAAGATTATATCTCTGAGCTTCAAGAAGCCTTAAATATTTCAGACGAACGCGCACAAGAACTTATAGACGCAGTGTTTGAAGAGGAAGAAGAGGAAGAAGAGGAAGAAGAGGAGTAATCTTTTTTGAATTGCAACCTCACTCATCTACCATCTTTAATTTGGGGTTACTAATTTAGAATATGAAATAATTTTGTTTGAGTTAAGTTGTTCAGATTCCCGGCTTCATGAAGAAGTTGGGAATCTTGCATTTTATCAAAATTAATCTGATAGAGCACTAATTAGAAATTAGACAAAAATCAGCAAAAAGCTGAATTGATAAATTTGTAGAGTTATCCAGAACCCTTGTAGAGATGTAATACCATTTCACTTTAAGGTTGATACAAATAGGCAGCAGGGGGAAAGAGTTAGAGACAAATCATTTGTATCAATCATTTCGTGAAATGGTATAATATCATGTCCGCATAATTAGTTATGCTAACCACAGTCATTACGCACCACCATTTTTCAGATAAAGGTAAAATATCCTTGAGCGATTGCCATTCAACTTTCACATCACGTTATTATCGGATCTTGTGGAATTTTCGTGCATAACTCGATAGCATCTATGACCGCCTCTCACTCCGAAACTCCATCTACCAAGCCCGATGCAAGTACTTTTATTTCTGACCATCAACAGGTGGATCGCAGTAAGCTAAGTCAAATGTACTTGCATTATGTCGAGACAAAGGATAAATATCCTCACGCGGTATTGCTGTATCGGGTAGGAGATTTCTTTGAATGCTATTTCCAAGATGCCGTAAAACTAGCGCAAGAATTGGAATTAGTTCTCACTAGTAAGCAAGCTGGGGAACAGGGACGGGTGGCGATGTCTGGTGTTCCGCATCACGCTTGGGAACGCTACGCGACGATGCTAGTAGAAAAAGGCTACGCAGTGGTAATTTGCGATCAAGTGGAAGATGCTTCTGAAGCTGCTGGGAGATTGGTGCGGCGGGAGGTAACGCGCATTCTTACACCCGGCACTTTGCTAGAAGAGGGAATGCTCAAATCCAGTCGCAATAATTACTTAGCAGCAGTAGTAATTGCCGCAAATCATTGGGGATTAGCTTATGCAGACATCTCCACAGGTGAATTTCTCACCACTCAAGGTAGTGATTTAGAACATTTGACACAAGAATTAATGCGCTTGCAACCTTCAGAGGTGTTAGTTCCGACAAATGCGCCTGATTTAGGTAGTTTGCTGCGTCCGGGAGAAACTTCGCCACATCTTCCCCAATGTTTGCCACCATCATTTTGTTATAGTTTGCGATCGCAACTTCCCTTTTCTCAAGGAGAAGCTAGACCTAGATTATTGCAGAAATTTAAGGTGCGATCGCTCGAAGGACTCGGTTGCGATCATCTTCCTCTCGCCGTTCGTGCAGCCGGCGGTCTTCTGGAATACCTGGAAGATACTCAAAAAGAAAACCCTGTCACCCTCCAGAGACTTCGCAGCTACACTGTCACCGACTACCTAATTGTTGACAATCAAACCCGCCGTAACCTAGAAATTACCCAAACCGTTCGGGATGGCACTTTTCACGGTTCCCTACTTTGGGCGTTAGATAAAACTAGTACAGCAATGGGTGGGCGTGCTTTGCGGCGGTGGTTGTTGCAACCCCTACTCGATATTAAAGGCATTCGGGCGCGACAAGATACCATCCAAGAATTGATGGAAAATACGCCCCTGCGTCAAGATTTGCGGCAGTTATTACGGCAAATTTATGATTTGGAACGCCTCACAGGAAGGGCGGGTTCTGGTACAGCTAATGCTAGAGATTTAGTAGCTTTGGCAGATTCCCTCTCACGTTTACCAGAATTATCCAGCTTAGTAGTTGAGACGCGTTCTCCTTTCTTGAAAGCTTTGCAGAAAGTCCCAAGTGTGTTGGAAGAATTGGCACAAAAGTTACACTTACATCTTGTAGAGTCGCCACCCATACTAATTAAAGAAGGCGGATTAATTCGCCCCAGTGTAAATCCCCTATTGGATGAAAGGAAGGCGACTGTAGAAGCAGACCAGCAATGGATTGCCAACTTGGAAGTTGATGAGAGAGCTAAGACAGGAATTTCCACACTGAAGGTAGGATTTAACAAAACCTTTGGTTATTACATCAGTATTTCTCGCAGCAAAGCCGACCAAGTACCCGCTAACTATATCCGCAAGCAAACTCTGACCAATGAGGAACGTTACATCACCCCCGATTTAAAGGAACGAGAAGCTAGAATTCTCACAGCGCGAGATGATTTAAATCAGTTGGAATATGAGATTTTTACGGCGTTGCGGGAAGAGGTAGCACAAGAGGCGGAAGTAATTCGCAATCTGTCTCGTGCAGTAGCGGCGGCGGATGTGTTGTGTGGTTTGGCTGAGTTGGCGGTGCATCAAGGTTACTGTCGTCCCGAAATGTTGCCAGGAAGGGAGATAAACATTGTTGATGGTCGTCATCCGGTGGTGGAACAGTCTTTACCTGCGGGTTTCTTTGTGCCGAATTCAACGCAATTGGGTCAAGAGTCATTAGCAGATGACGAAGAAAAAATAACAAATGACAGTCCCGATTTGATTATTCTTACTGGGCCAAACGCCAGTGGCAAAAGTTGTTATTTGCGTCAGGTGGGATTGATTCAGTTAATGGCACAGATTGGTAGTTTTGTACCAGCTAGATTAGCCAGATTGGGAATATGCGATCGCATTTTCACCCGTGTCGGTGCAGTAGATGATTTAGCAACTGGTCAATCTACCTTCATGGTGGAGATGAATGAAACCGCAAATATTCTCAACCATGCTACATCTAGGTCGTTGGTACTATTAGATGAAATTGGTCGCGGGACAGCGACATTTGATGGTCTTTCCATCGCTTGGGCAGTGGCAGAATATATAGCAGTGGATATTCGGTCACGCACAATTTTTGCCACGCATTACCACGAGTTAAATGAACTGGCTAGCATTATACCGAATGTGGCTAATTATCAGGTGACAGTGAAAGAATTACCCGACCAAATTATCTTTTTGCACCAAGTTCAACCAGGAGGTGCTGATAAGTCTTATGGAATTGAAGCGGGAAGATTGGCGGGTTTACCAGCCGTAGTTATTCAACGCGCAAAACAAGTCATGGGGCAAATTGAAAAACACAGTAAGATTGCGATGGGACTGCAAAATCTTGATGGGTAAGCAAGTTCGTAGTAAGAATTTTAGTCCTTATTTTTTCAGCACTAAAGTACTTACTACAAACCGAGGTGTTAATTACTGGCGAAAAATTTCTACTTTTTGTAACACCACTTCTTGATTCGGACGATCTCTAGTTGTAGCCACATTAGCAATCTTGTTGACTATATCTAGACCTTGGACAACTTCACCAAAAACACTGTGTTTGTTGTCAAGGTGAGGTGTTGGTGCTTCTGTAATGAACCATTGCGAACCATTAGTACCGCGTCCCGCATTAGCCATCGACAGGATACCTGCACCTGTGTGTCTCAATTCAGGATGAAACTCATCCTCAAATTGATATCCCGGCCCACCAGTACCCCATCGGCTGGCCGTATCCAAATAACGACTCAGAGGATCGCCACACTGAATCATAAAATCAGGGATAACCCGGTGAAAGCGAACCCCATCGTAAGCTGGAGTTCCCTTACCAGATTGACCAGTTTTAGGGTCTTTCCAGTCGATTGTTCCAGTTGCTAGACCGACAAAATTTTTGACGGTGTTAGGAGTTCGTTCTTCCTCCAAACGAACTACAATTTCACCCAAGGAAGTAATTAAACGAGCGTGCAGTGTTCCATCACCGGGAATATTAATTTCTGGAAAATTCATGAGGTATCCTATTTTGAAAATTGCCAGTTTTTGACCTACGATAAGCTTATCAGCATTCAAGTTACAGGTTTACAGATTACGAAAAAACTAAACTAAGGAAACTTGAGAAAACGAATATTTTACTCTGGCAAATTTATCGCTGGATTACGGCTAAAGAATCCTCTAGGGACTAACTTAAAGCCAACTCGGTGAACAGGCATCACAGGCCAATCTTCCGAGCGCGGAATATGAGTTACACCCATTGTGTACCACAGTACAATATCTTCACCCAGCAAAGACTCATCATCTGCAATATATTTTGGCAAACCCTGTCCGGGTTGAGTTTGGTTGGGATAATCTCCCCCAGCATAAAGTTCAGTAGGTTTATATTTTGTTACCCAGAGATGATGAGTCGCAAATTCTGCCCTTTCCCGGATTTTTGAGCCTTCTACAGGGAAAAAGATGGAATTTCCTTCAGGCATCAGCATATATCCAGGTGCAGCCCCTAAAACATTCTTTTTGTCTGCACTGACAATCATCCATTCCCGACTGCTTTTCATATCTAAATCGCGCACAGCAGCCGTTTCTTTGGCTAGTGGCGTTTCTGCAACTGCGATCGCATTTCCTAAAGGATTTTTCTCATTCATCGGCAAAGCATTCACATTCATTTCCATCACAGAATTAGCCTGGCCATCGATATCGAAATCTAGACGATAGTTGAAAAAGTGCTGGTGATTTACTCCAAAGATATTCTTAGCAATTAGCCGACCATAAGAATCATCATCAGATTGCTTTTGGGCAGCTGTTCCTTGCGCCAGTATAATACCCGTTAATTCATTTTGGACTTCCAAAGTCCCATCCTGGTGAAAGAGCCAATTGATACTGTAATCATAGTTGTCAATGGCTACCGTCATCTTCATCACTAATTCTCGACTGCGACGGACATCATTACGCTGAGTATTATATTCATAGTGTTTCCACAGCATTCCGTTATCACGCTCGTAGATACCGATAACCCCTGGTATTTGATAAGGTTCTCCCTGCTCATTAGCAAATACAGCATTTAGCAACAAGCCATTTTCAGGAATTTCTTTACCTAATTCCATCGTATTTGCTAGTAGACCTAAGTTGTATTCTCCAACATCAAAGGCATTTCTGAACGACCAAGTAGGCTCAGGATTGCCATAAGGTACTACCATTTCTGAGAGGCTAGCGCGGTATAAAACTGGTCGAATATTTTCCCCGTCTTTGTGCGTCACTTGGTAGAGCATTAATCCATTACGAGGATGCATTGAATAGCGAAAATTCCAACCTTGCCAGCTAATCTCATTGTCTTTTATCTGGAAACTTCTACCATTAGTTTGAAGGATTTTCAATGCTTTAAGTGGTGACAGTAATTTAACCAATGATTTGACATCGTAATCCCAGTTTTCTTGAGAAAAAGGTATGTTTCCTTTATCAACAAAACTGGCAATTTTACCCGTGTTCAAATTGACTGTTGCTAAGACTCCTTCAATCGGACTACCGTAATAGTTCCAGCTTTTGCCTTTGTAGTAAGATAAGCCGCGACAAAGACGATTACCTGTTGCTTCTTCCTGTTCACTCAGAATTCCTGGTGCCCACCAACTAATTTTGACTTGCTCAAAATTAGTAATTCCCCGCTTTTGCATCGCTTTTTGCCATCGCGGATCGGCTTTAACCACCTGAGTTGCTAGTTCATATTCTGAATTAACGATCGCAGGTTGAACAGACGGTATTTCTTTCCAAGAACTTAAAGTTTTGCTTCTCAGGTCAACAATTCCCTCATAGGTTTTATTTTCTGAACGTTCATAGATTACCAAAAAAACTTTTCGCCCAAAGACTTTACCAGGTGTAAAATTTAGAACTTCTTCTTTATCTGGTTCTTGTAAAGCAATAAGTGGAAAAGCTGCCATTTCGCTCAAAGTTTTTTCTCTTTGAATGACCGAAACAGCTGTGCTAATTTCTGACTCGGTTAGCGAAGTGAGAGGATGGGAAATCGAAGGCTGTTGAGCCGTCAATGTTTCCATTAATCCGAGTGAGAAAGAAATGACAACAATGATGGCAATAGCTAGCCATAAAAAACGCTTGAGCCGCTTAATCATCTTTTACATTTTTACAAAAGACTTATAGTTATCTATTTCCAAACCTAAGATTGAAAACCGATAAATTAAGAGGCTAAAGCTAAATTAATTATAATAAAAGAACCCCACCCCGCTAAAGCACAGCTTTGGCGGGGTGGGGTTCTAGGTATTATGCTTAATTACCTGGACATTATCTTACGCCGAAACCAAACGGCGTAAAGATTCAGCACGACGTTTAGCAATAGAGTTATTTGGAGCAAACTTGAGTGCTTCTTCGTAACTTTGTAACGCCTGAGTAGTTAATTTTTTCTTCTCGTAGGCATGACCGAGATTATTTAATCCTGTCACGTAGTCTGGTTTAGATTTGAGAGCTTCTTTGTACTGACGAATTGCTAAGTCATATTGCTCTTGGGTAAAATAAACATAGCCTAGCCCGTTGTAGACGGGGGCGATATTTGCTTCTTCCTCTTCTTCGGCAGCTTTCAGAGCTTTTTGAAATAGCGCGATCGCTGGAGAATACATTTTTTTTTCTGAATAAATACTGGCTAACTCATAATATTCTTGAGTCGTACCCTTTTCTTTCTCTAACTTCTTTCGCAACTTTGCAAAAGAGCCTTCAACCTTGCGAGTTTTGAAAATCTGGCGAAAAACACTCACGGCTGCAAGTGTGAGTAAAACCACCAAAATTGAGAGATAAACAACGGCTAGACTGTTATCCATTGCTGCAAATACAAATATTATAAAGTTTGTTATTTGTCATTTGTCATTTGTCCTTGGTTATTCGTTAATGACTAATGACCAATTTACGGTAAACCCCAATATTGAGAGCGTTGCTGGAGCCAACCTTTTTCTAAATAACGAGCGATCGCTTGATTCACATTTCGTCTTAACTCATCGTACTGCAATCCCTTGGGCATTACTACAGACAAGGGTTCAGTTGATAACTTAGTTGGCAGTAACCGATATTGAGGATATTGTTGTACCCAACCGCTTAGAACACTAGCATCTGCGGCAAAGGCTGTTGCGGTATTATTTTCTATTCCCTCTCGCGCTTCTTGATAGGAATCCACTGCTACTAACTCGGCGTTTGGCAGATAGTACCGCACTTTAGCAATGGTACTGGAGTTGTTGAGCACGGCAATTTTTTGTTTTGACAAATCACTCAACTGCTGCACAGAAGCATCTTTTGTAACTAATACAGTGCCATCCAAATAGTAGGGAACACTGAAACTAACTATGCGGGCGCGTGACTCGGTTGCTGTGACTCTAGCGATCGCAAAATCAACTTTCTTGTCTAAGACTATAGACAGGCGATCGCGATTCGCTACAGGTTGGAATTTTACAGCTTCGGCTTTACCAACCAAGTCAACTGCCAAACGCTTGGCCAAGTCAATTTCTAAGCCTTGCAAATTCCCGTTGTCATCTTTAAATCCCAAGGGACGCAAGTTATCTTTCACCGCAACATTTAAATAGCCCCGCTGCTGAATTTCTGACATTTCGGCAGCAGATGCAGTTAATCCTGTCCCCACTAGAGAAAAGCAAAAAATCCAAAAGATAGTGGCGGATAATACCAGATGTAACCGAGTAATTACTTGCAATTTGTTACATCTGTTATACATCCCTTACCACCTTTATCCTTTAGCTTGAATTGCCAATTCAGCAACCTTGCCGAAACTAGCTGGATCGAGGACTGCCAATTGCGCCAACATCTTGCGATTTAGTTGGATATCAGCTTTTTTCAAGTTACCGATCAACTGGCTGTAACTCAAGCCGTGTTGCCTGGAAGCAGCGTTGATGCGGGCGATCCACAGGCGACGAAAATCGCGCTTTTTCTTTTTGCGATCGCGGTAGGCACTCCGTAGCGCCTTCATCACTTGTTGGTTGGCAGTTCTAAACAGAGTTGAATGGGAACCGCGAAAACCTTTAGCTAGTTTGAGAATTTTATTGCGGCGTTTGCGAGCTACATTACCGCGTTTTACCCGAGTCATAACTTATTTCCTAAAATACTTACAAATATGGGAGCATCAAGCGCACGTTAAGTTCATCGCGTTCGTGTACAAGCGTACTCTGGCGCATACCACGTTTTTTGTTAGAAGATTTGTGTTCTAAAAGGTGGCTTTTGAACGCTTTACGACGGACGATTTTGCCGCTACCGGTGGCACGGAATCTTTTTGCCGCGGCTTTACGAGTCTTTAGTTTAGGCATGGTCTAGCTTTGATTCGACACGATCCATTATTATATACTATTAAAATTGCTATAACTGCAATTAAATAAAGGATTTAGCCAACGGCGATCGCTGTAGATCAACTTAGCTTCACTTATGGATGAGGTCAATATAGTTGAATATGACCCACATTGGGCGACTTTGTTTACAGAAGAAGCCGAGCGGATTTGGCAGGCACTAGGCAATGATTTAGTTATAGAAATTGAACATATTGGTAGTACCGCAGTACCAGGAATGGCAGCCAAACCAGTTATTGACATCATGGTGGGAGTGCGTTCCTTAGTAGATGCAAAATCTGCTATTTTGGCTTTAGAATCTTTGGGATATGTTTATTGGTATGAAGACCCGCATCCTGGACGAATGTTTTTTGTTAAAGGAATGCCGCCATACGGAAAGCAACGTACTCATCATGTTCCCATAGTCGAGATTGACAGCGAATTTTGGGAGCGCAAGCTATTTTGCGACTATTTGAGAAAGCATCCTGAAGAGGCGAAACGCTATGAAGTTCTAAAACGCGATTTGGCGGCAAGTTTTCGGAGCGATGGCGAAGCTTATACGAATCGTAAAAATGACTATATCCGTGCTTTGATGGTCAAAGCACGGAATGAGGATATGGAAAAAAACCAAAGCCATTGATTTATTTAACTTTTTTCAGTGGCGTTAGCTTTGGGATCTAAAATTATTTGCGAAGTGGATTTATTCACATGGTAAATCCAAGATTGTTCTTTAACCTTGACAATCACTTCCCAGCCTTCCACTGGGTCGTACTGCTGGGTGCAGACTTCGCCAAAGTTGAATTGGCAGAGATTTCCAAAGGTTTTTGGTGTAGTTTGAGTAATTTTTAAATCAGCAATTCCCACCCCTGAACGCCTTGAGGCATCGCTCAAAATTGCATCTGCGATCACCTTCGGCAATGTTTGTAAAGTAATTACTTTCGGATCTAAAAGGATTTGCTTTCCAGATTTATCTACATGGTAAGTCCACGAATCTTGACGGACTCTGACAACTACCTCCCAGCCTTCAATGGGGTTGTATTCTCTAGTACAAACTTCTCCAAATTTGAACTCACAGGGATTACCAAAGGTTTTCGATGTGACTTGGGTAATCTCTAATTCCCGTTTACGTAGGCCGGAATTCTTGGACGCATTTCGTAAAATCTTATTAGCGATCGCTTTCGGCAACTCGTTTGCTTGCGATTTGGATAATTGAGTGCCGTCTGGGTAAGTAATAGCCCCAGCAGAATTGTTTTCAATAAGTCCGAATCCACAGGATAGCAAGCTTGTCAACACCAGTGTCAAGAAAATTCCTCTGGGTGACTGGAAGGTGCTTTTAATTACGGCAGATGCTTGGATGATTGATTTCATATATTATGTATTGATTGTTAAAAATTGAACGGATAATATCGCAATTACAATTATAATTTGTTTGACGTTGCACTCTCAATTCAGTTTCCTTATAAGGAGTGGGAGAGTAGTAGTGCTGAGTGCTGTTATCTATCCGCTAACGGGATTGTTTTGCCTAATGCCCAATGCCCAATGTCCCATCCCTTATACTTGTTTACTCATTGCCGCTAAATTCACCACACATTCAGGAAATTGACGTTTTAATGCTGGAAACACCGGACAAGGCGCTTGTTCTTGTAAATTATCCGGTTTACTCCAAGTAAAGGGGGCTTTCTGCGCCGCAGACATCCACAACAGAAGCTTTGCTCGTGTCATGGCAACATAGAGTAAACGATACTCTTCAGATGTTTTCAAATTTTTTGCCACCTCCCATGCCTGACTAACATCCGGTATGATAGATTCTTCGTGGAGAGTAGCGCGAATTTGGGCGCGGGCTACTTCTGATAAGGTAAAATCGCCTAAAAATTGGCTTTGGGGAGGAACCCAAAATCTGCCAGGAATCAAGTTTTCGTGGAGAAAGGGAAGAAATACATAGTCCCAATCTAGCCCTTTAGCTTTGTGCATAGTGATAATCGTCAGTTGACCACGACGGGTATAACGTTCTTCCGAATCCTCGGTTTCCACTGGTTCAAACCGTTCGGAACTAACGATTTCACTTAAAGCTGAAAGCATTCCCCCCATCGAACTATTGCCAGCTATCTGCTGGTTTACCCGTTCTGCGAGTTTATCAGCAGTTGCCAATTCTGCCTGGTCGTAGTTTAAGGTCAAGGCGAGAAAGGAAATTAGCTGGTACAAGGGTAGTTCCAAGCGAGCGCGAAGTAAATTGCGACACAAGCGGGCAGCTTTTTGTACTGTTTCTGGCTGGGGTGTTGCTAGGGGGCCAGGATACAAAAACTCTTCTGGCAGACTAACAAGGGCGTTGAGGTCTTGGGTAGGAATTAATTGGCGCTGTACTAATGCTTCTAGGGCGGCTTTGAGGTAATCGGGGGAGTGGGGGCGATCGCAAAATTGCAATAATGCCAAAATTTCTTGAGGAACATGGGAACGGCGATCGCGTTCTCCCACATCGTAAAGTGTAATTTTATGCTCTTTGCACAGAGGTGTTAGAGCCTCTGCTAACCATCGTCCTTGGCGATTTTCTCGGACTAAAATCGCTGCACTATTTTTTGTTGGATCTTCACCAAATAACTCAATCACCCTTTGAGATAACAATTCAACAGTGTGATGAATGTCACGCGGTGTATAAAGCTCTAATCCTCGTCCTACGGGTGCGGGGTTGGCGTTAGCTTGCGGATCGCCAGCTTCTACAGGGCGAATTGTCTGCAAACGAAATGGTACTTGTCGGTTGTCAGGAATCTGTTGTTTGTTGTTAGTTTTGGTTGTTGCTAACCACTGATTATTGATCCATTTGAGGGCAAAGTTAGCGGCTTCAATGATAATTCTAGTACTGCGACCAGCTCGATCCATCGTTGCCAATCGTTCGATGCGATCGCACTCTTCGCAAAATTGCCGGAAATAAATCGGATCGGCTGGGGTGAAGGTAGAGTTAATCGCCTGGTTAGGGTCGCCAACTCGGACTAAATTTAGTGGGGAGTGCGTAGAGACGCGATGAATCGCGTCTGTATTGAGTGAGGAATTAAGAGTTAGGAGTGAAGAATTCTCTCGCTGATATTCCCCATTACTTGCCAAAATTTCCAATAGCTGCGTCTGAAGAGGGCTAGAATCTTGGGCTTCGTCTTCAAAGACGGCGAATATTTGGTTTTGCTCGATCTGACGGGCACTGTCGTTTTCTAAAACGCGCAGTGCAGCTAAAATCATATCGTCGTAATCTATAAAGTCACGCGATCGCATCAAGTTTTGATATTGCTCGTACAATCCCGCTGCTACACTCAAAATTGCATATTCGTCTGTGGTTTGTTTACTCCACTCCCGCAACAATTCTGGCGATATCCCAGAACTTTTTGCTTCATGAATTACCGTATTAGCCAATTCTGGTAATACTTCTGTTCGCAGCACCGATTGACGACGCAACCTTTCTGTCTCTTCTCCATCAAATTGATGACCTTCCAATAACCGCAAATATACATCTGGATTATTTACAATCCATTGCTCAACAGCAGTTCTGATAAAGCGGTGACTTTGGGTTGGTGTAATTAATATGACATTTTCTAACTGCAAACCCGACAAATCAGAATGGCGGTTGGCAATGTTCAACGCTAGACCGTGTAGGGTATAAACAAAAAAGCCCGTCTGAGGTAAGGATAAATCATCTCGTAAAAATTTGCGAATCTTCGCTTTAATATTGGCAGCAGCGGAGCGAGTAAAAGTAACGACTACCAACTGACGGCGGGAGGATGAACGCTCATATTGACGGGCAATTGCGATCGCCGCCGCCGCCGCCATCCCAGTAGATTTACCTGCACCAGGAACGGCTGAAATAGCCAAAGGACCAGATTGCCAATCAGCCATTTGCTGCTGTCCAGGGCGGAGACTGTTGCGGATTGCGAGAATTTTCTCCTGCAAAGAAGGAATAAGCGATCGCTCAGACAATTCTGAGTCGAGTAATTCTTGAATAACAGGAGCAGTAAATTTAGAGTCGGACATCTTAAATTATATATTTTAAATAGATATTGAATTTAATTCCCAAACCGCAGATATGAATAATCTTCGGTGATTCTTAATCCCAAATTACTAACAAAATACTCCACCTTTCTTGTTTTAACTGTTCTAGTAAACGGTCTGCATCAAATGCGTGTATATATACTTAAATATTATGTCAACCCCCTGACTAAACATATAACATTTAGTTAATTTGTTTAGTTAGGGGATTGTTAAGAAAGTTAAACTAGTTCTTTGAGTTTACCGTTCTTCCACAGTTGATTCACTAAAGATAGCTACGTACAACCATCCTGCTAAAATAGCCCCCAAGATAGGAGCTATCCAGAACAGCCAGATTTGCGAAAAGAGTTCTACACCTGCAAATAGAGCAACTCCAGTGCTACGGGCAGGATTAACCGAAGTATTGGTTACAGGAATACTAATCAGGTGAATTAAAGTGAGTCCAAAACCAATTGCCAGTGGTGCAAATCCTTTAGGAGCACGGCTATCAGTCACACCCAGAATAATCAACAGAAACATGAAAGTCATCACAACTTCAGTAATGAGGCAAGCAAACAGCGTGTAACCACCTGGAGAATGAGTACCATAGCCGTTGGTAGCCAGTGGGTTGAAGCCAGTCAGCGTAAATCCAGTTTTGCCGCTAGCAATCAGGTAGATAATGCCCGCAGCAACAACTGCACCGATCACTTGAGAGAGGATGTAAGGTAGTAAGTCAGACCCCGGAAAGCGCTTACCTGCCCATAGTCCAAACGAAACAGCTGGATTGAAATGACCACCAGAAATATGACCAAAAGCATAAGCCCCTGTGAGGACAGTAAGCCCAAATGCCAGGGATACACCTACTAATCCAATACCCAATGGAAAAGAAGTATTCTCGCTGATTTTGGCAGCATCTTCTGTGTAGGCGGCGGCTAGAACAGCACTACCACAGCCACCTAAAACAAGCCAGAATGTGCCGATAAATTCGGCCAAACAACGTTTCGTAAGAGACATTTTCAGAAAACTCCTTGTTCAGCTACAAACGAGTAATAGCTATGTTGAATAATGCTTGAGTCATTCCTGTAAACAGGAAATCCATTGCGTTTGTTTCGTTATGAAACTAAATCGAAAAAATAGTAATTTGTTTTTTCCTCAATAATTGTGGTGATAAAATATGAAGATACTGGAAAAGCTAAAATCCCAAAAAAATGCTTAATTTATTAAGAATTTTGCTCTCATGATATAAAACTCATATTTGATTTTTTAAATATCCGTAGGGGAGCCAGTGCGTTGCGGTGAATCCAGCGCTGTAGCCGGGTTTACCTCTGTAGGCGACTGGTGTTAGCGTAGCGGTAGCAGCTAGCTAGCTGTGCGTAGCGTCACCAGAAGGGAGGTTCCCGACGCTCGTAAGCGTTACGTTACGCGATAACACAATGCCAGTCCGCTCAAGTCGAGCCAGCCGCTTGCGGGGGTTTCCCCCGTTGTGCGGACTGGCGTGGGAAACCCGCCCACAGAACTGGCTCCCCTACATTACTTAAATTTTTTCAAAAATCAAATCGTATTGGTATATATCTGTTGAGATTCTTGATCCAGTGCGTTCTATTAAAAGTTATTACGAAATTCAAATAATTTTTGTGCTTTATACACTTTCAGCTTAAAAAATTTGGGTTTTTCTTGTTACAGTCGTTACTTTGTGACTGTTCAGGGGATGTCATCATCCCTCAAAATATGGAATTACACAAGTCAGCGAAAAATCAAGGGTTTAGGCAAAGCATTGCCAAGCCAGTGCCAAGTTCATGTTAAGAGAGTTAAAGTAGATGGGGCATTGACTAAACAAAAAATTGAACCAATGCCGCCATTTCCTATCCGCTGTTTGGACAGTCAAAACAAGTTCACATCACGCAGTTAGTTCTGTCTAAAATTAAATTTATTCGTCAATCTGCCATGAATCCTTGGTTAATTCTTCATCCAGAATTTTCTTAGGACGCACAATGATAATAATTTGTCCTAGTAGAGGAATTTCTGGCTCAGTTTCAAACCATTGAAAATCTAATTCACCACCATTTTCAACGACAAAGTAGCTGGAGGCATCCCATTCTCGTTGGGCACGATCTATTACTACTACGACTAGCCCTATTTGGCTTTGGGTTTGGATGGGAAAGCGATCGCTATTCGCTAAAATCACTACTGGATCTTCTGCCGCCAGTAGCACTTGCCAACCTGGTAAGGGCACCCAAGCTTGCTCTCCAGAAAACTTGACCATCCGAAATGGTTCTATTTCTGTCAGTATGGGCACAGCTTGCAAGTCTTGCCGCGATAATGGCAACTCGCCTACTACAGGTAAAATACGCGGTAACTGTTCCTCAAATTCCAGACGGTAAAATGGTAAAATTGGCGCTGGACGCTGGGGAACGGTAGTAAAATCAGTCAGTAACTGTTCGATTTTTTGCCTTGCATCTGGCGTGTGAGCAAAGCGTAAACCTTTGGCAATTAAACGCGATCGCTGTTGTAAATCTGCATTTTGGCGTGCCAGTTTCCAAACTTGGTGAGCAACAGCATCCCCAGGATGAGCAGAAAACCCTTCTGGTAAAGTGCGGAAATAGGAGAACTCTTTAATTGCTTTTGCTATATCCCGTGCCTCATCAGCATCAACGTTGTGGATGAAGATTAGTTCGGCGGCGGCGGCGCGTTCTTCTTGGGTGAGCAAACGTAGCTCGTATAAAACATCGCTGCCACGTGTAGTATAGTGCGATCGCGTTTCTACCGATACTCCAGAGTTTTCCAAAGAATTGTAAACTTGAGAACCAACAACCACCTGATTTTGTTGAATTGGCTCAAATCCAGTCGCCTCAAAAATTTCTTGGGGGTTATAACCGACTTTTAGCAACGAGGCGATCGCGGCTCCCCATTCCACCCAGTTGCCTTGTTTTTGCCTCAGCCTTCGCAGTAACTCTTGTGCTACATCGTTGGTAGCATTATCTTCGGGATTCTGAGTGTTGGGTGGTAGATCAGTCATAATCGGAGTGCGAGCTTCAACTTGAGAGGTTAATTAACACCTCATGAGCAAGTCTTATTCTAATCTATACCCAGACCTACACCTCATCCACGATCAAAACTGCCATAGTTTTGCTGATTTAGTTAATTTTTATAGCGCAACATTTTTTAATTCAGATATTTAGGCAGACAAATTTCCTCTGTAGCGCTCACTATTAGCGTTCTAAAATATGCAAAATAACTCCGTATAAACCCTTGGCAGTCTTCGGCTATTCTCAACTAAACTTGGTATGGAATATAACAAGAGAGTGAATATTTAAAGGAAAATCTTATGGATAAACCCAATCTCGAAATTGATAAAGTCCAATCTCAAGTGATGACTCTCGAACGACCAAAAAAGTTGAAAATCCTGGTAGTTGACGATGAGCCAGATAATCTCGATTTACTTTATCGCACATTTCGACGCGACTTTAATGTTCTCAAAGCTGATAGTGGGGTAAACGCTCTACAAGTTTTGGCAGCAGAAGGGGAGGTAGCAGTGATTATCTCCGATCAACGGATGCCAGAAATGAAAGGGACTGAGTTTCTCAGCAAGACTGTACCTCAGTTTCCCGATACAGTGAGAATAATTCTCACTGGATTTACTGATATAGAAGACTTAGTAGAAGCAATTAATGCCGGACAAGTCTACAAATATATCACCAAGCCTTGGGACCCAGGGGAACTGAAGGCAGTGGTGCAAAGAGCAGCAGAAACCTACGACTTGCTTAAGCAACGTACAGAAGAATTACGCCGTGCTCATGCTCAAATGGCGCTGCTGAGTGTTTTGGTACAGGTAACTCAAGCCGCTTCTAGCTTAGAAGAAACTCTCGCTCCCATTGCTAGGGCTGTGAGTGAAACTTTTGGGGCAGAAGGCTGTATTTTACAACTTACAGATGGAAATACTCTGGTTGCAACTCAAGGAACTTACAGCGATACAGGTACAATAGAAAATTGGCTATCTCAAGACCCACTAACCAGGGAAGCGATCGCCACGGGACAAATGCAAGTTTCCTTAAATGTACTTAAAAATACTAAATTAGTTGATGCGATTCACTACAAAAATACGAATGTACAAGCACACTTAGTGATCCCAATTAGCTACCGCAATCAACTTTTGGGTGTATTGTCGCTACAGTGGAAACAACCTTGCACTTTGCGAGAAGATGAATTGGTGCTAATTAATTTATCAGCACAACTAGTGGCGATCGCTCTGACTAGTAGTCACTCTCATTAGGGTATTGTGTAGTTGTCATTAGTCATTTGTCCTTTATCCTTGGCAAATGACGAATGACTAATGACCAATGACTTATTGACCAATGACTAACGAAATTCAGTCCATTTTTAACCGTATTGCTCCAGTTTATGACCAGTTGAACGATTGGTTGAGTTTGGGACAGCATCGAATCTGGAAGGAAATGGCAGTAAAATGGAGTGCAGCTAAACCAGGAGATACTGCATTAGATTTGTGTTGCGGTAGTGGTGATTTAGCTTTACGTTTGGCACGGCGTATCGGAGCTACAGGACAGGTGTATGGAGTGGATTTTTCCCAAAACCTGCTAGAAAAGGCTAAAGAACGCTCACATTGGCAGTACCCCCAACCTGCTATCAGCTGGGTAGAAGCTGATGTCCTCAATTTACCCTTTGACGACAACCAATTTGATGCCGCAACAATGGGCTATGGTTTAAGAAATGTTAAAGATATTCCCGGCAGTCTCCAAGAGTTATACCGTGTTTTGAAGCCGGGAGCTAAAGCCGCAATTTTAGACTTTCATCGACCGAGTAATCCTCAGCTACGTGCCTTTCAACAGTGGTATCTGGACGGTTTTGTGGTGCCAGTTGCCAATTATTTCGGCTTAAAAGAAGAATATGCTTACATCAGTCCCAGCTTAGATCGCTTTCCCATCGGTAAAGAGCAAATAGAGTTAGCTCATCAAGTTGGTTTTGCAGTTGCTACACACTACCCCATTGCGAACGGTATGATGGGAGTGCTAGTGCTTAGTAAGTTAGGAGTTATTAGTTAAAAGTTATGAATTATGAGTAGTGATAAATTCTCATTTAAAATTTATCATTCCTAACTCCTAACTCTTGTACAGACGCGATTAATCGCGTTTCTACTCTTAACTCCTAACTCTAAGCTCTAACCTCCTAACTTTTTTAATTCTTCCCTTGGACTGGTCTCATCTTTGGCTTTATGTGTCTCCCCCGGTACTGGGTGGAATTATTGGCTATTTCACAAATGATATAGCCATCAAAATGTTGTTCCGTCCTTACCGAGCAATTTATATCGCTGGACGAAGAGTACCCTTCACCCCTGGATTGATCCCCCGCAATCAAGAACGTCTGGCTAAGAACATTTCTAATACAATCATGGGGTCACTATTGACACCACAAGAATTGCAAAATTTGGCGCGGCGTTTGTTGCAAACAGAACGCGTGCAATCAGCAATTCTCTGGTTGTTGCGGTTGGCAATTGAACAAATAAAAGCAGATAAAAACGAGAAAAGTGCCAAAATTGTAGCGGGAATTTTGCGGGATTTACTAGGGGAGTCCTTGCCACGATTGCTTAAGGTTTTAGCGCGGCGTGAAGATTTTTTAGAAGTGCAGATCAATCAAATTTTTGACCAGATATTGCTGGAATTTCAACTGAGTGAAGAACAAGCTACGCGGCTTGCTGATTGGTTGTTGCAAGCAGTTTTACCGCCGGATCTGCTGCGCCAAACAATAGTTGATTTTTTGACCGATCGCACGATTCAAATTATCGATGAAGGCTTCCGCGAAAAAACCAGTGGGACTTATTGGGTAGTAGCAAATTTGTTTGGCTTACGTAATACTCTTACACGCCTGCGAACTTTTTGTTTGGATGAAAAAGAGGCTGCTAATAGTCGCTTGCAGGAATTGACTCAAGATTTGCAGATGCGCGATCGCATTCGGAAATTACTGCAAAATTTATCATTACAAAACTTGCCAATGGGTACGGTTCGCCAACTCCGAAAAACCACCCGTGAAAGTGTCCGCCATTACCTGCAAAATAGTGGTAGTGATTTTTTACAAGGATTAACTGATTCTGTTGATTGGGAAAATATTGCTGTAGTGCTGCTGAATCGTCTTAGTACTTCACCAGTTGTCAGTACTTCTTTAGAGGTGATGAGTCAAGAGTTGGCTCTAATTTTAGATAAGTATTTAGAAAAAGATTTAGAAGTAATTGTGGCACAGGCTATTCCTATTTTGTCGATAGATGAAGTGATAGTTGACCGTGTAAAATCAACTTCACCGGGTGATTTAGAAGCTGCAATTGAGGGAATTGTCAAAAATGAATTACAGGCGATTGTGACTTTAGGTGGTGTTTTAGGTTTTGTTATCGGGTTATTGCAGACAGCATTTTTAATATTAAGTCAATATTAATTTTGTGTTTTTATCTGTAAAATTTTATCAAATTATAGTTGCAATTTGACCAAATTATGAAATGAGTGGAATTGAGCGATCGCCTTTTCAGAAGATATCTGAGTAAAAAGCGATCGCTAACTCAAAATCTGTGCTAAATTCAGCACAAATTCAGGTAATACATCCTCTCCTGATAAGCTAGTAGGCGATGTCTCCGACGGGCTACGCCTACGCAAAACCTCAACTTCCTTTCCTGGGCGGTAAATTTCCACCTGTTGGTTTTGCGGATCAATCAGCCATCCTAAACGCACACCATTGTCAATGTACTCCTGCATTTTTTGTTGCACAGACAAGCGTTTTTAATAGATAATGCTGGGTAACACTTTTGCTCAGTCGTGGTTTTGGGTAGCGATCGCGCCTCACCTGGCTCAAAGTTTCTCTAACGACGGTAGCCGGAAGTTTGGGACTAAAATTATCTGCCACTGGTTAATTTTTAGATATAAAATTAATACCCAAATGGGTAAAGTTCCGACTCCTAAAAAAAATTTACTAGTTTCTGTAAAGCACAGAGCAATACTTAGTTTAGTTTACACTTCGCGCCAAATCTCTCGGCATCTGATTTTATCATCCAAGCGTAATTCGCTTGGAACACTAAGCTACTAGCTCGGAACAGCAAACTTCGAGTTGAGAACACCAAATTCCGAGTTCAGGACACTAAATTCCAAGAATAGAACATCAAACTTCGAGTTCCGAACACCAAACTTTGAGTTAGGAACACCAAACTTTAGGTTGAGAACACCAAACTTTAAGTTGAGAACACCAAATTCTGAGTTCAAAACATCAAACTTTGAGTTCAGCACACCAAACTTCGAGTTCGGAACACCAAACTTCGAGTTCGGAACACCAAACTTCGAGTTCGGATTTGTACCACTGTGGCAACCGCCGTTCATTAGCTGTTCCACATAAAAGTTGTATATTTCATTATGTTCACTGTCAACAGTCATTCTGACTTCTTCAATTGTTTAAATTTTTAGTTGTAGAAATAAAAGGACGAACTCATGGCAAATTCAGTTTTCAACTTATCTAACCTCAACGGCAGTAACGGCTTTACCATCAACGGCAACGGTTTAAGCAATTCTGTCAGCAGTGCGGGAGACATCAACGGCGACGGTATTGACGACGTGATTATCGGGACAGGAGGTCCCAGCACCATAGGAGAGAGCTACGTGGTGTTTGGCAGCAAAGGCGGTTTTGATGCTCAATTCAACCTCTCCCCCCTCAACGGTACTAATGGCTTCATCGTCAAGAGCATTCGTGATTACTCAGGCAATTCTGCCAGCAGTGCGGGAGACATCAACGGCGACGGTGTTAACGACCTGATTATCGGGGCAATAGGTGCCGACCCCAACGGCTTGGACGACTACTACGACTTATGGCAGAGCTACGTGGTGTTTGGCAGGAAGGGCGGTTTTGGTGCCCAATTCAACCTCAAGACCCTCAACGGCACTAACAGCTTCACCATCAACGCCATCAATACAGGTGACGGTTTAGGCAGTGGGGGAGACATCAACGGCGACGGTGTTGACGACCTGATTATCGGGACACCAAGTGCCTCCCCCAACGGCCAAGGCTCAGGGCAGAGCTACGTGGTGTTTGGCAGCAAAGGCGGTTTTGGTGCCCAATTCAACGTCTCTACCCTTAACGGCACTAATGGCTTCACCATCAACGGCATCAATGCAGGTGACTACTCAGGCAGTTCTATCAGCAGTGCGGGAGACATCAACGGCGACGGTGTTGACGACCTGATTATCGGGGCATTTGCTGCCTCCCCCAACGGCCAAAGCTCAGGGCAAAGCTACGTAGTGTTTGGCAGCAAAGGCGGTTTTGGTGCCCAATTCAACCTCTCCAACCTCAACGGCACTAACGGCTTTCTCATCAACGGCATCAATCCACGTAATTACTTAGGCATATCTATCAGCAGTGAGGGAGACATCAACAGCGACGGTATTGACGACCTGATTATCGGGGCATCTTCTGCCTCCCCCAACGGCCAAGGCTCAGGGCAGAGCTACGTAGTGTTTGGCAGCAAGGGCGGTTTTGGTGCCCAATTCAACCTCGCCACCCTCAATGGCACTAACGGGTTCACCATCAACGGCATTAATACATATGACAATTTAGGCACATCTGTCAACAGTGCGGGAGACTTCAACGGCGACGATATTGACGACCTGATTATCGGGGCAAGGGGTGCCTCCCCCAACGGCCAAAGCTCAGGGCAAAGCTACGTGGTGTTTGGCAGCAAGGGCGGTTTTGGTGCCCAATTCAACCTCTCCAACCTCAACGGTACTAACGGCTTTCTCATCAACGGCATTAATACACATGACCATTTAGGCACATCTATCAGCAGTGAGGGAGACATCAACAGCGACGGTCTTGACGACCTGATTTTCGGGACAAATGGTCTCTCCCTGGGCGAGGACAGCGGTTCAGGGCAGAGCTACGTGGTGTTTGGCAACCGTGCCCCCGTACTCGACCTCAACGGCAACTTAGAAGGAATTGATTTTAGCACCACCTTTAGCGGCACTCCCGTCTCCATCCTTGATCGCAACTTCACCCTGAGCGACAATAAAACTACCCTAGCTGGTGCCACCATCACCATTACCAATCTCTTGAATGGCGCTACCGAAAGTCTCAATGCCACTGCCATTGGGAACATCACTGCTACCTACAACCCCACCACAGGCACTCTCACCCTCAGCGGCACAGATACTATTGCCAATTACCGAGAAGTTCTCAACAGCCTTACCTACAACAGTACAGCTACCACTGCTAACACTACAATTGAGTTTGTCGTCAATGACGGACAGCCTCCCCTTAACACCAGTGCAGTGGCAACTACTACTCTGGGTTTTATCCAGAAATTCATCACGGGAACCAGGAGTGCAGATATCCTTATCGGCACACGCAACAACAATATCATCGAAGGAAAAGCTAGTAACGACAAGCTCACTGGTAACGGTGGTCAAGATAAATTCATCTTCCGTCTTGGCGATGGGATCGACACCATCA
Source organism: Nostoc sp. (assembly GCF_036918245.1). Taxonomy (GTDB): domain Bacteria; phylum Cyanobacteriota; class Cyanobacteriia; order Cyanobacteriales; family Nostocaceae; genus Nostoc. Next base: position 48,688 of record NZ_JBALEF010000087.1, on the reverse strand, counting down.
CCGACTTTGGCGGCGTAGGTATTGGTTCAAAATCTTCAGCGGCGGTAATTACTGAGGTGGATACCTTGGATTTTACAGGTAGTGGTTTGACTGCGAAAAATCTGCAATTAACTCAAAATGGCAACAATCTAGAAGTAACTTTTGAAGATGTCGCTAATACCAAAGTCATTGTGCAAAACTTCAAATTAGAAAACCTGGATAACCTCCCAGCATCTGATACTAAACAAGCTATCGGCAATATCCTGTTTGATGGACAGACGAGCATCCTTGACAGTTTTGATGTCTTCGATGCCAACTCCACTCAAACTAACTTGTTTAACAAGAACAGGGTGACTTTCCTCAATGACCTGAACAATAACATTACGGGTTTTGACTTCTCCGATGATGTGATTAATGGTCAGGGAGGTGATGACATCATCGACGGTAAGAGTGGCAATGATTTGCTGCGGGGTGGTACTGGTAATGATACCCTCATCGGTAATTTTGGCGATGATACTCTCGTTGGCGGTGCGGGTGCTGACAGATTCCTTTACGACCAAAATTCTCTTTTATACAACTTTCCTGCTCTAGATCCCATTAGTGACTTCAACAGTTCTGAAGGTGACAAGATTGTACTGGATAAGACTAACCTTACTGCGATTGCTTCTACTCCCGGAACAGGTTTCAGTAAGAAGAGTGATTTTCAAGTCACTAATTTAGGTCAAGCCAGCACAGCGAGAATTGTCTACGACCCTGTGACTGGGCAATTGTTCTACAACGGAAATGGCAGTGCGGAGGGTTTTGGCGATGGCGGTCAATTTGCGACTCTAACTGGTGCACCAAATCTCACGGCATCTGACTTTATTATCCAAGCGTAATTCGCTTGGAACACCAAACTTTGAGTTCAGAACACCAAACTTTGAGTTCAGAACACCAAACTTCGAGTTCAGAACACCAAACTTCGAGTTCAGAACACCAAACTTCGAGTTTGGAACACCAAACTTTGAGTTGAGAACAGCAAACTTCGAGTTGAGAACAGCAAACTACTAGCTCAGAACACGAAACTTCAAGAAGAGAACATCAAATTTTGAGTTCAGCACACCAAACTACTAGCTCAGAACACAAAACTTCGAGAAGAGAACATCAAAAATACAAGCTAAATCAACGAAACCTTTGCTATATCAGAATTATGAATTCCGCGCAGCGCTACTAGTCTTCAACTTAGGATAAGCAATGCGTTTGTGATGAAATTGCTGCCAAACATCCACAAATATCTGGGCAATTTGTGACATTTCTTCTCTTGTTAGTCCTGAATCTACGAGTTGATTTTCTTGCCATTTGGCACGCAAAATATTATTGAGCATTGCTAAAGCTTGTTCGCTGGAGACATCTTTGAGCGATCGCTTCTCTCCCACAGATTTAGCCGATGCTTGCAGCGATCGCAGCGCTGCTTCACAAGAATCTGCTAACATGACAATTCCGGTTTCCCGTGATTGGGGAATTGGACCATCGTAACGAAAATCTGCGTCGTCTACAGTTAAACTTGGATCTGACTGAGCCATTTGCTGGGCTTGGTGATGAAAATAAGCAATCAGCATCGTTCCCTGATGTTCTGGAATAAAAGCTTGAATTGCCGTAGGTAAAAGGTGTTTACGCGCCATTACCAACCCTTCAGTTACGTGCTTTTTAATAATTTCTGCACTCTTCCAAGGGTCTTTAATCTCTGTATCGTGTTTATTCGGCCCACCCATTTGATTTTCAATAAAGCCAAGAGGGTCGTGCATTTTGCCAATATCGTGATATAGTGTCCCAGCCCTGACTAGTTCAACATTGCATCCTAATTCTTTGGCAGCAGCTTCAGCAAGGGTAGCCACAAGCAACGTATGTTGAAAAGTTCCCGGAGTTTCAGTAGCAAGTCGTTTTAATAAAGGGCGGTTAGGATTCGCCAGTTCTGCTAGGCGAATTGGGGTAACTAAATCAAAAACTTTTTCTAGATAAGGACTCAAGCCTAAAGCTATAACACTCCAGCCTAAGCCGGATAAAGCAAACAACCCGGCTTCTCGGAGGACAATATACCAGGTTGAACCAAATACTTGACCAATTAAGATTTTAACAACCAGGTAAATACCGCCTTGAGTTAAGGCGATCGCAACGCCTAATAATGCCAACTCTTCACGCGATCGCAATCGTTGGGCAATATAACTACCTAATATTCCTCCCCCAACACCAGCTAAAAGCGCAGCCTTGCTCATATCCAAGCTAATGCCTAATATCGGCCACAGCAGGCCGACAACTGTCAACCCCAAAGTCGGCCCGTAAAAGCTTCCCAACAATAAACCAAGGGCGCTCCAGGTGGTATAATGCAATCCGATCGTAATCACTCCTGGCACACTCAGAGTTAGCAATAACACCAACAGGCGATCGCGTTGTCGCAATTCGTAATCAATATGGCGTTCTACCCAGACAAAAATGCCAATAGCGATCGCAATAACGCCTCCTAACTTCACCAACTCCTGCCACTTTACCTCCCGGCGAATCAGGTGATAATGCTCCAGCACCTCAAAGTTCCATGCAGTAATCTGCGCCCCTTTTTTGACAATCACCTCACCATGCCGTACCTTCACCATCACACGTGGCACATCAGCCGCAGCCTTTTGAGCATTTTGTCTGGTTTGTTCTTCATCTTTTTGCAGATTCGGCTTGAGTACAGCTAACAACAGATTCTTTGCCAATGTTTCAGCGGATTCTGGTACAAAGGTCTGTAATTGTAAACTCACCGCATCTTGCAAGATATTTTTTGGCAGTCCCTGTGGAATGCCTTGGGTGAGAATCCTCTCTATACTTTGATGGATTCCTATTTGTGTTTTTTCCCATTCCACATCTGAGAAATCCAAAAGTAGAGATTCTTCATATACTGCTTCGGCGCTAAGAGTCTCTAACTTTAAAAGTTTGGCAGTGGCTTGGATGTATCTTTGACGTGTTTGGGAAATTTCGGCAATTAGTAAGGACAAGCTTTTCTCAGAAGTTGTGAGGCGGTAAGATTCTAGTTCTGCTTCTGCTTGAGTAAAATCAGTGTTTTGAGAAAAATCTACTGGCTGTGTCTTTTCTAGACTCTGGGTATCAGATTTGGATGTGATGCGCGGCTGGCGTTTCTGATTGGGTGCAGCTATGGATGATCGCGGGGATGAAGCGGTGGTTTGTCCGATTCCCTTCTGCTGCTGATTTTTACTATTTTCTACAGCCGATAGCAGTGCTTGCCATTCCAACTCAGAACAAGAGCGGAGGTAACGTTGGGTAGAGATGGATAAAACTACAGGATCGAAAAAAGGAAAAGCTCCAGCAACAGCGCGAATTTCGTTGCCATCATCTAGAAGTTGTTGCAAATTTTCGTTGATTTTTTCGTTGATTCGCGCATCAAGCATCAACACCTGTAAGGAGCTTGTGCTGACGGCTTTGCGCTCGGCTTCTGTTTTTTTCTGATCTTCGATGCTAGCTGTATAAGGTGCTGTAATCGTTTGGGGCGCAGGATATCCTACTTGGATTTGAGTCTGATTGTATAATTTATGCCCAATAATACCTGTGAGGGACACTACAGCGATCGCCAAAATCACCGAGTAACGCTGTTTATATGCCCAATCTAAACCGACTGCATAAATGCTACTCTTAATTTTGACAGATTTTGCCTTTGACCTTACCGCTCTTTCTTGTTTTCGGCGTTCGCTTTTCTCATTAGTTTTTGATAAAAACAGGAATACGTTCTTGAGCATAGTCCTTAGAAGTTCCCTTCTATGGGTTTTACCTTTGGGACTTCTGATTAACTTTCCCTTACGGCGTAGTGTTTTGTACTGTCGCCTCCAGTGAGTCAATTGCTGGTTCAAGAACTGCAAAAATTTATGCATTTTCATTATCTCTACCTGCAATTGCCGACTTTGATAGCTCAAAAAAAGACAATCATCAGGAAAGTTTGATCTGCGGCGGCTGCAACTCGGTGGTGGGGCTTTTTTATTGCTGATTTGCCACAATAGCTAGCTACAGAATCAGTCCAAGGGTTTACTGAAAAATTGTAGTATATGAGACTAATACACTGTGGCGGAAGTTTGCCTACCTTTAACCGCTTATCTGGTTAATTTAAGATTAACGCGACCGAATAACGCGAGGAGCTGCGTAAACCGAAAGCAAAGCCACCTCACATCCCTCCTCTGTTAACTCTTTTGGGTTTAAGGTAAGATTATACACTCCTGACCACACCCCCACAAATGCATCGGTCAATTCTAACATTTGGGAAAAGCTAGTTAGTCCCCATGCTGGAGAATTCCTCTGCAAGAGCAATACTTGCCAATTTACAGGAATTCCGCCTGTCCCGTTATATGCTCCCGACAAAGCACCAGTAATTGCACCTGTAGCCTGTGAGCTTAGAAGCGTAGCATTTTGCACTTTAGCCTGCAAAACTGTCAGGCGAAAGTCTTCTAAGGTACTCAAAAAGCAGTAAAATGCCATAGCAATAGTGTTACTGAGTTTTTCTTCCTTAGCAAACTCAGCTTGCGTCGTTGATAAACCAGCCCCTTGCTCTAATAAATTCTGGACTCTTAATAATTTTTTTGGTATTGATGTCGGTGTTTCTCCGATAAAAGAAATTGTTTGTGGGATAAGAGTTAGAGGGTCAAGTTTTTCAGTTAGGGCAAGAGCGATCGCATATCCTACTGCTAGTGTTCCATCCCTGACTACTGGATCATCCTCCCAGATTTTCAGCACACGCAGCAAGTTTTGCCGGAGCTTAATCGGATTTTCGTGAAAAAAGAGTGCTACTGGTAATGTGGCAATAATTATTTTTATCGAGATGTCATCAGTTGCTACTAAATGAGGAGATTCTTCTTGCTGACGCTCTATCCAATCATCTAAATCTAATCTACCCAACGCAATCAAACTCTGGATACCCAGAACTGCCATTCTGCCTAAATCTAGGTAACTCTCAAACTCTACTTTACCATCGGAAGCTAAACTTCCCCCCAAGAATGCTCCAAGTAAAGTTCCTTTAAACCGACTTATAGGAGAGTAACGCATAAATTATGTAGTTAAAAGTGAGGAATGAGGAGTTAATGAAATATTACTAATTCCCAACTTTACTACCAACTACCAATTTTTAACTTCTAACTCTTAACTCTTAAATGCTCTATCAAAGCTTGTAAGCCCAATAAGTAACTTTGAACGCCAAAACCACTTATTTGCCCGATCGCAACTGGGGCGATATACGAATGATGGCGAAAATCTTCCCGGCGGTAAATATTACTCAGATGTACTTCCACTGTGGGCAAATTAACAGCAGCGATCGCATCTCGCAAGGCCACACTTGTGTGCGTGTACGCTCCTGCATTAATCAGAATTCCCTGATGTTGCCCTAACGCGCCATGAATACTATCTACCAAAATTCCTTCATGATTTGACTGCAAAGGAAAAACTTTCGCCTGTAATTTTAATGCTTCTTGTTCTAACAGGCGGTTAATTTCAGCTAGTGTCAACGAACCATAAATTCCTGGTTCTCGCTGTCCTAGCAAATTTAAGTTTGGCCCATGCAGTGCCAGAATACTTAAGGATTGCAACGTCAAGTTTACCACTATGGGGTTAGTGGCGACGGCGCGAGCGATCGTTCACAGGAATCGGAATCAGTTCCGGTTCCGGTTCAGCCTCTGGCCCTAATAGGCTTTCGATTAGCCTACGAGCTAATTCCTTAAGCTTTTCCAGCACCTTTTCTATATAGTCCATGAACTGACCGCTCCTGAGATACTACCTCAATTTTTGATAAACAGGTACGCAGAAAATGACATACTTTCGCACCTCTGGCTTCCAATCGGGCTGATACACAATCCCGCATTTGGGACATAAGCCACTTCTAAAATTTAGTGTTGTGTTTTCCCTTACTTTTTAGAGTATCACACTTGAACCTACTGAACTGTATCCTATCAAGGATAGATATCAAGGGTCAAGAGTTAAAAATCGGACTTTAGATAGACTATTGAGTAGGAATTTTAGATTTTAGATTAAGAGAATTTTGAGATTCATGCCTCGTCCATTATGGGCGAAATAAATCTAAAAGACGCTCCTTCTCCCAAGGGGAGACGCTTACGCGAACGTCGCTAACGCTACGCTATCGTAAATCTAAAATCCAAAATTGTTTGACTTGCCACTAGCCTTCTGTGCCCTTTTTCTTTGCAGCGGTCGTTGATGATTTAGCAGTTGACTTAGATTTGGAAGTCGTTGATTTACTCGTTTTGCGAGTCGATTTCCCGGTCGATGTCTTAGCTGCCAACAAGTTCAGCGCCGCCGCCAGGGTTACATCTTCTACCGTTTGACCTTCTGGGATACTTACATTAGTTTTGCCATACTTGATATAAGGGCCATAAGGGCCATCGTAGATGTTAATTGTTTCCCCGTCCTCTGGATGCGTACCCAATTCGCGTAAGGCTGCTTTGGACTTGCTGTTGGTGGAACTGCGTCCCTTTTTTGGTTCGGATAACAATTCCAATGCACGTTCTAAGCTAATTGTCAACACATTGTCAGCAGCTTTCAGAGAGCGGTAGTCTTTCCCCTCCTTACCTTGATCATGAACGACATAAGGGCCAAAGCGTCCCAAACTTGCTTGGATTTTGCCGCCAGTAGCTGGATGAACCCCTAACGTCCGGGGTAGTGCCAACAGACCAACAGCCATTTCCAGGGTAACGGTTTCTGGGGTGACACCTTTAAGTAGGGAGGCTTGTTTCGGTTTGGGGTTTTCGTCGGTTTTGTCACCCAACTGGACATAAGGCCCGTAAGCACCAATTTTCACATAAATTGGTTCGCCAGTTTCGGGATGGCGACCTACTTGATCAGGTCCTGTGATTTTTTGCCGCAGCAATACTTCTACCTGTTTGGGGTCGAGGTCAGCTGGTGTCAGGTCTTTGGGAATTGAGGCGGTGATAACTCCTTCACCATTTTCGACTTCAATATAAGGGCCATATTTACCAATGCGGACTTTGGCATCTAAATTTTCCAGTTCTACAGTCCTAGCTTTGGTGGCATCAATTTGACTTTCCCGTTCTTTTACCAGGGTTTCCAGCCCTTTTTCTCCCAGATAGAATTTCTGCAAGTAGGGTAGCCATTTCGCTTCACCTGTGGCAATGTCATCGAGAGTTTGCTCCATCTTCGAGGTAAAACTAGGATCAACGATGTCTGGGAAATGTTTCTCCAGCAAGTCGGTGACGGCGAAAGCGGTGAAGGTGGGAATGAGAGCGTTAGTCACCAAATGAGCATAACCCTTATCGATGATTGTGCCAATGATGCTGGCGTATGTACTGGGACGACCAATACCTTCGCTTTCTAAAGTTTTCACTAAAGTTGCTTCGGTGTATCTAGCTGGCGGTTGAGTTTCGTGCCCAACGGCTTCTAAATCTGTACAATTTGGATGATCTCCCACTTTCAGATTCGGCAAAATTACTTCCTGGTCTTCCAGTGCTGCTTCCGGGTCGTCTGAACCTTCGACGTAGGCACGTAAGTATCCTGGAAAGTCAATCCGTTTGCCAGAAGAACGAAATCCAGCGTCTTCGACTTGCAATTGCACCGTAATTTGAGTTTGGCGGGAATCAGCCATTTGACAGGCGACAGTCCGCTTCCAAATCAAATCGTAGACAGCAAGTTCCCGACCGCCCAAACCAGTTTCTTGGGGGGTGCGGAAGCTGCTACCCGCTGGACGAATTGCTTCGTGCGCCTCTTGTGCGCCTTTAGATTTGGTGGTGTATTGCCTGGGTTGAGGACTGAGGTATTGTTGACCATAAAGCTTTTCTACACAACTTCGAGCAGCTGCGATCGCTTGATCTGACAAATGCACCGAATCTGTCCGCATATAGGTAATATACCCTTGCTCGTACAAATTCTGGGCAACCCGCATTGTGTCACGAGCCGAGAGGCGAAGTTTCCGGTTAGATTCTTGTTGCAACGTCGAGGTGGTGAACGGTGGCGACGGTTTACGAGTTACTGGGCGTTCCTCAATGTCGTTAACATTCCAGGTTTTCCCAGTTAGGCGTTCCTTGAGCGCTACCGCTTGTTCTTCGTTGAGCAACAAGACATTGCGACCTGCGGTAATTTCTCCGGTCGTGGCGTCAAAATCGCTACCGTTAGCGATTTTGGTTCCTCCCAGTGTTACCAACTGGGCACCAAAGGGGGTTTTTTCCTTTGACAAACTAGCTTTCAAATCCCAGTACGTACCCTCATGGAAAGCGCGGCGTTGACGTTCCCTCGTGACTAAAAGTCGCACGGCTACAGATTGCACTCGCCCAGCAGATAATCCCCAGGCGATTTTTTTCCATAGCAGGGGAGACAGGGTATAGCCCACCAGTCGATCTAAAATCCGCCGGGTTTCTTGGGCGCGAACCAACTGCTCATCAATATTGCGGCAGTTTTTCAACGCTTTTTTGATCGCCTCTTGGGTAATTTCGTGAAACACCATCCGCTTAGTCGGAACTTTTGGCTTCAGTAATTGGTATAAATGCCAACTAATGCTTTCACCTTCCCGGTCTTCGTCCGTTGCCAGAATCAGTTCATCTACATCCTTGAGGGCATCTTTGAGTTGGGTAACAATTTTCTTTTTGTCTTTCGGGACAACATATACCGGTTCAAAGTCGGCGTCCACATTTACCCCTAGCTGCGCCCATGATTCCCCTTTGACGGCAGCGGGAATTTCACTAGCCGACTGGGGTAGGTCACGCACATGACCCATAGACGCCTCCACCCGATAGCCTGCTGGCAGGTAGTTGCGAATGGTACGAGCTTTGGTTGGAGATTCGACGATGACGAGAGTTGACATGGAAATTTCAATAAAAAGAAGAGCTACTAAGCTAAACAGTCAAATTGAGGTAACTTTTGCAAATTGTCAAGATAAAAGGTCACGCTTAGGGCGGTGATTTAATCCTCACATAAACTGCCTGCTTGGGAGAAAATCTGCTGAACTTAATGCCCAGTCTGTCCCAGAGGATAAATGAGGGTACGCTGGGTCTGAATTTCCAGCTATTTCAATCTTTAACTTATCTAACGCATAATTGGCGACTACAGTTTTCAAAATATTCTTTAATTGGGGAATGGGAGAGATGAGGAAGCAGGGGAGCAGGGAAGCAGGGGAGAAGTTGCAGTAAGTTTTTCCCCTCTGCCTTGTGTACCCAATGCCCCACTCTTATAGAGCTTGTGCCAAAATTAAATCAAACTTGAGAGCAAAAGCGAAGTGGGATTTGTACCCATGTCAGGAAAGCAAAACCATGAAACCAATTCGTCAGGGTGATGTTATCTTACTACCTGTGCAGCAGGTTGAAGGACAAAAAATACCTCATTTAACTTTGGCAGAAGGCGAAGTTACGGGCCATAGACATCGTATTACTGAGGGCAAGGCTGAATTATCTGAAAAAGATAGCACACTCTATTTACGTGTTATTTCAGAGTCGGCATTGCTAGCTCATGAGGAGCATAAAGCTATTTATATTCTCCAAGGTGACTGGATGGTGAAAATTCAACGGGAATACGAGCCTGAAGGTTGGCGTTATGTCGCTGATTGAAAAGTTAACGCCTGAGCAAGAAGCTTTAATTCCAGTTTATCGAGAGAAGTGGAGAGCGATCGCGCTTTCAACTGAGCGAATTGATCGTGAAAAAGCGGCGGAAGCTGTGAAATCTGCTTATAAAATTATGGACTTTGATGAGCCTAAAATTCTATTTTATGATAGTCCTTATGCAGTTTTTAAAGAATTTATGCTGCAATTAGATAACTCTTTCTTTAATCAGAAAGCTTACAAGTTTCCAGAGAAGCTGTTATTTTCAATACGAGATAAGATAGAAAACAAAATAATAAATAAAGAGTTAAAAATTTTCCTTAAACAAGAAATTATTGTAAATTCAATACGTGATATATGTGAAATATTTGCTTGGATTTTACCGAAAGAATTGGATCAATCTTTGTATATTTTTTATGAAAGATTCGATATTAGTATTTTTAACTTAAATTATATATCACCAGAACTATTGGTTGGTGACGCTATTTGTATTAATTTCTGTATATCTGAATTAAAATGGAATGTCTTTCAGCAACATTGGTTAATCTTACAAAATCTAATAAAAAATTGTGGTTGGATTTTTCCAGATAAGAATATAGCCATTATATGCGATCGCCCGCTTCACCTGCGCTTCGACAATCAAAATCGCCTCCACGCTGAAGGGGAACCAGCCATTGAATTTACTGATGGATATAGCCTCTACTCATACCACGGTGTAACCTTGCCTGAAAAATACGGTAAAATCCACCCTCAGCAATGGCAAGCTGAATGGCTTTTATCAGAGGAAAACGCCGAACTACGGCGAGTGTTAATTCAGGGTATCGGTTACACCAGAATTTGCGAGGAATTGCAAGCTATTGAATTAGATACTTGGCAAGAATACACGTTATTAAAAATTGATGCTGATGTTGATGAAGAATCAATTAATTTATTAAAAATGACTTGCCCTAGCACAAGCTTTATTCACGCCTTGCGAGTTCCACCAAATATGAACTCAGCACGTGAAGCAATTCGCTGGGTTAATTGGGGAATTGATTCAGAGGAATTTGGTGTGCAAACATAATTGCTTAAGGGACTTTTCCCATTTACAAAATATTCAATAATCGCTACCCAATTTCTTGATAAAATCCCCATGTTCAGCAGACTGTAAACCTGCTTTTAAAACCTTCAACACACCCTGCATATTACCTACTAATAACTCTGTCACTGCTAACCACAACCCTGGAAATATGTGACTTCTCAAAATGCCTTCATTGTCAGGTACTAATTCCAAATATTCACCCTGTTCCAGAGAAAACCAAATCAAATTTTGGTCTAAAACTTGCCAAACAATATATTCTTTGACACCGTTGCGACGATAAGCCTGTTTTTTGCCATGAAGATCGATAGCCGCACTACTAGCAGCAATTTCCACAACTAACTCTGGCGCACCTTCAATATAATCATCTTCACTCAGCCGCGTTTGACCACCTGCTTCCGGTACAATCAACAGAACAGCATCGGGTTGAGGTTCGTTATCTAAGTCTAAGCGGACGGTAGGTTCAACTCCCAACCCTACACCAGAAGTTGCAGCTTCGTAAGTACCAAGCCATGTCAAAATCCAACCATGCGGTTGACCGTGACTTCGGAAACGCAAAGCAGCAGGCATAATATAGACAATCCCTTCGGTTAATTCAGCTTTTTTTAAGTTAGGGGTGGCATTGTAGCGACGCTCAAATTCATAGCGGGTGAGTTTATCGCCATTTTCCAAAGGAGGAATTGTCCAAGGCTGGGAGGGTGTTTTCACCATAATTTTTGTACTGAAAATTAGCTTTTGTACATCCTAGCGAATTACGTAAAAACGCAACCTACTAGGAAACGAGAGATTCTTGAAGAAGAATTCAGGAGTCAGAATCACTCTTCGTGGGGGATTTAGACCCGCTCCTGATAGTGTATAGCGAGTCCGCGTACTCTTACGAGAAAGCAAGCTACGCCCAGCGTACACGATTCATTCTGAATTCTGTTTTGATAAACAAATTTACTGAAATATTAAGATTTTTTTGCAAAAAAAACACTAATGTTGTTTAAATAGATAGCTGCATCCCAAGCATTAAATAGGTTTCAGCCATATCACCTCTCCTAAAACCCGCAACAAACCTTATTTTTTTTCAGCCAGCAGGTTTGAGAAAATCAGAAACGATTTAATAATCAAGCACTTATAAGTAAATGGGCTGAATTAAAGATAATACCTCTCTCCAAAGCTCTCCCCTTCTCTACCAACGGCACGCTGTGCGATGCCTACGGCGGTAAACTACGCACCGAAGGGGTTGGTGGTAAGCTCTATCTTATATTTTTTACGCCCACTTACTTAGTTATTTTGAGTTTAAAAGGGAGACACAAACATGAAATTGGCTTACTGGATGTATGCTGGCCCAGCCCACATCGGCACTCTGCGAATCGCTAGTTCTTTTAAAAATGTTCATGCGATCATGCACGCCCCTATTGGCGATGACTACTTTAACGTCATGCGCTCTATGCTATCGCGGGAGAGGGATTTTACTCCGGTGACAACCAGTGTCGTCGATCGCAACGTTTTAGCACGCGGCTCCCAAGAGAAGGTGGTAGATAACATCGTCCGCAAGGATGCCGAGGAACACCCAGATTTGATTGTGTTAACTCCCACCTGCACCTCCAGCATTTTGCAAGAGGATTTGCACAACTTTGTCGAACGGGCGCAGCTGGAAGCGAAAGGAGATGTAATGCTGGCGGATGTGAACCACTACCGCTACAATGAACTGCAAGCCGCTGATCGCACTTTGGATCAAATTGTCCAATACTACATTGAAAAAGCCCGAAAGCGCGGCGAATTGCCTGAGGGCAAAACAGCAAAACCCTCAGTTAACATTATCGGTACTACTACCCTGGGTTTCCACAACAATCACGACTGCACCGAACTCAAACGGCTAATGGCTGATTTGGGAATTGAGGTAAATACCTTAATTCCTGAAGGTGCTTCGGTGAACGATTTGAAAAAGATGTCTAAAGCCTGGTTTAACCTCGTGCCTTACCGTGAACTCGGTTTGACCACAGCCCGTTACCTGGAAGAACAATTTGGCACACCTTATATAGACATTACCCCAATGGGTGTAGTGGAAACTGCCCGTTGTATTCGCAAGATTCAGCAGGTAATTAACGCTCAAGGCGCAGAAGTTGACTACGAAGACTTCATCAATGAGCAAACCCTCCATGTCTCTCAGGCTGCTTGGTTCTCCCGTTCGATTGACTGTCAAAACTTGACTGGCAAAAAAGCTGTGGTCTTTGGTGACAATACCCACGCCGCCGCTATTACCAAGATTCTAGCGCGAGAAATGGGGATTCACGTTGTTTGGGCTGGAACCTACTGTAAATATGATGCAGATTGGTTCCGCGAACAAGTTAGCGAGTATTGTGATGAAGTGTTAATCTCCGAAGATCATGGTGCAATTGGAGATGCGATCGCTCGTGTCGAACCCTCTGCCATTTTTGGTACTCAAATGGAACGCCACGTTGGTAAGCGCTTGGATATTCCTTGCGGCGTAATTGCTGCACCAATCCACGTCCAAAACTTCCCCATTGGTTACAAACCATTTATGGGTTATGAAGGGACGAATCAGATTACAGATTTGATCTACAATTCCTTCACTTTAGGAATGGAAGATCACCTGTTAGAAATCTTCGGTGGTCATGATACCAAAGAAGTTATTACTAGGGGAATTTCTGCTGATTCTGATTTGAATTGGACAAAAGATGGTCAAGCAGAATTGAATAAGATTCCGGGATTTGTTCGTGGAAAAGTGAAGCGTAATACTGAGAAATTTGCCCGCGATCGTGGCTTCAAGGAAATCAACGCTGAGGTTCTTTACGCTGCTAAGGAAGCTGTTGGGGCTTAATGATAATTTAGTTATCAGTTATAAAACTGATAGCTAAAATTCCATAGAAGAGTGTTTTTTCAAAAGAATACTCTTCTGCTTATTATCAAATAAATTTTCTTGCACAAACTAATTTATTAAAAATGGTGTATTTATGAGCAACAATCAATTATCCAGCAGATTGAACGAAAATAGACTGTACACTAGATTAGTTACTACACTCAAAATACTTCAGTTTGTCGGCTTTTTTATTGTAGTCATTTTTTTTATTGTAATATTTTCAATATTTGGTTGAGCTTTAAGTTTTGTTGGTGCAACTAATATATTTATTCTCTTACCTTTAATTTATGTGATTATTCCCTATATTATTATATATATTATTACAGCAGCTTTAATAGCAATAATTGACCTTTTAAGCCGTATAGAACGAAATACAAGGTCTGAATAATAACTGAGGAAATATCTACATTGAAAGGGTTTTGTTGAGGAAAACGTGCTGGTACTTTGGAAAAGTGCAATATTACGTTCCTATTTACCTTCAGAATCAAGAAAATATTACAGCTACTCCTGATTTAGTAGTACCTATTGAAATTGGTCAAGATAACCTACCTATATTTGTTCGTACTGCATTAAACCCTGAAAGTCAGACTAGCTACTACAGCAATATACGACCAGTTATAGCAAGGGCTGATCAGCTTAAACCTTGGGTAGTTAGTAGTTGGGCTACAAAAGTAGTATCAAGCGATGAGGTCGAGTAATGAAAGTCTCAGAGTATTGGGTTAAAAATACTTATAAAGTATGAAGCAAAAGTAAAGAAGCGATCGCCCTATTCTAAAATCGATAATTTTAGTTACTTTTCTTACATTGCTGAAAAAGCGATCGCGCCTCCAACCGCTCAAGCTATTATGTACTGTAAAGCCTACAGCATTAGGAAATTTCCCACCATGTCCAAGCAGACAAACTTGACTGATGCTCGTAACAAGCTAGCCGAACTATGCGCTCAAGTAGTTGCAAATAGAGAAGTGGTAATTATTAACCGACAAGAAGGCGAAACCGTCACCCTAATTGCTGTTGATGAACTAGATAGTTTACTAGAAACATCTCATTTATTTCGTTCACCTAAAAATGCAGTTCGTTTGTTAACTGCTTTGGAAAGAGCAAAAGCTAGAACTTTAAAATCTCAAAGTATTAACGAACTACGTCAGGAGTTGGGAATTGACGAAGAAGAAGGATGAAACCCTACCCCAATAAAATAAAATTCGAGATGCTATATTTCATCCAGAATTTCGGTCAGACCTCGCTTATTGCGTAGAAACAAGTAATCATAATCGTCCACACTAATAAATTTAATAATGTTAGTTCGGTTTTGTAACAAGACTGAAAAGCAAGAAGCTTTTCAGTCCGTGAGAATTTGTTGCACAGATCCGACAACTAGGCCTTAATTTAGTTTTTGTTTTTGGATTTGTTCCCATTCCCCTTGAATACTTTCTAATGCCTTCAAGGTGCGATTTAAACGGGCTTTCTTTAACTCAGGAGTCTCTTTTTGGAATAAACTCGGAGAATTTATTACTTTATGTAGTTCAGATTGGGTGGAATGCAACCGATCGCTCAAACAGCGTTCAAAGATTTCATTATTACCATTACTCACATTTTCTACTAATTGGCGATATATATACTCTTTATAACTGATTTGACCATTGAGGGCGGTATTAACAATTTCCTCGATTAACTTGTAGTAGCAGTCAGATAAGGAATCAGATAGTGCGGCTGGCGTAGGTTCTGCTGCTAGATTACTTGTTTCAGAAGTAGATGGATCGGATATTTCTTCTTTAGTTGGTGTTACGAAAGTTTCCTCAGAACTAGGGGATTCTTCTTTAGTTGGTGTTGGTAAAGTTTTCCGAGAATTTGTAGGTGAAGAATTCGCTTTGGAATTAGATAAGTAATAATCTGCTAAAGAGCCACAGAGAAACTCTTCACGAAATCGGTTTATTTTGGCAAGTGACTGGATTTTGTGGTAACGACGTTTTTGATACCATAAACCAGAAATTAGTAAGCCTCCTATGACTCCTATGCCAACTCCTGCAATAGCAACCTTGGCATCTTCTAAAGCTTGATTTTGTTGCCCAGATTCGACAGTCGGATTGGAAGATGCACTTTCAGCAATAGCATAGTCGCTCACTGAATTTAGCTGTACGCTAGTGGCGATCGCCGCAGCCGACAGTATAAATCTAAATATTAACTTTGATTTCCACATAATTTTACAGTTTAAAAATATGTTGTCTATTTCTGGAGACTAACCGCCTCCCCAAGGGGTGAATAGTTAAGAATCAAACTAACTAGATCCCTCTTTTACCAAGGAAGTTCCACTCCAGTTATATAAAAAATAAACTTTGTCAACAGTAGTTTACGGAAGATATTCTTATTTTTTAACATTATTTGTGCGTCTAGGAATCTTGATAAAGCCGTATATTAATATCATTTCTCAAAGTATCTGTATGAGGTATTTCTTAAAATGGTTAATGATTTATAGTCATCGTATAATCAAATAGCATTGAGTTCGGTAGGCAATGGTCGATGATGTACGATCGCTGCTAGGCTCTCCCTGGCAACTAAAAGCAAAGGGTTTATAAAGCAGATTGAACTTATTTGAAAAGTTGTTGTTTATTTTACCTCCAATCAGCTTTAGAAGTTACCGTACTACTTGAGTAAAAGTGTTACGTCAAGTTATCTGTACTAAGTGCGATCGCAAAGACAAGTTAACACTCAAGGTGATCTCAAACCTTTGTTAGCAAACCTTTGGAGCGAGGTTAAAGGGTTATGTAGAGTGAGCGTTTTTGTCTTTATTCATTCAGAGAGGTCACAGGCGTGGTATAGCCCTCTTCTGTCACTCTCCGGGAGGGCGATCGCTAGAAGCCTGATGAGGCAATCAATACAAGCTATACTATTAGAAAAAAATGGGTCTTGTATTTGTTATTAGAAAAGAATCGCGCGTAGGCGTAGCCCGTCGTAGACATCGCTTGCTATACAAAAGCTCTAGAATCCAGAAATGGCAAATGTTTTCGGAGAGTGACAGAAGAGGGATAGGTAGAGCTTCAGTGTCAAGGCTTTGCTGAACTTGATGAAGATATTACCTTATAGTGATGTCATGCAGCGATCGCATTCCTTAACGCAGAAATTTACTGATAAATAAAAATTAAAAGCGAACAAATATCACAATACAAAATTATTACTTCGGGGATCTGATAGGCAGAATAACCCACTAAAGCTTTAACCGATGTGTCTCCGGCAACGAAGTAAAAAAAGCATCATAAAAGCCTCGCAATCTCGCGTATTAAAAAAAAGCAGATGCATGTTAGTGTTTTAATCTCATTGTCTTCCCTTCGCGCCTTTCGTTATGCATCTGCACTATTTACACCCCCAACACCTTGAAGAATTAGTCAAGAGCAGTGGTATAGACTTACACTTAGTGCATCTCAATTTTAGGTCGCTCCAAGGTGTAACAGCTTATGAGTACCTGTTGATTTCTGAGCTACTCCCCCGCACCAATACCGGAATGGTGAAAAGCAGTTGGTTGCAGCGTTACGCTCACATCACAGAAGGTGGTTGGTGGTGTTCGGGACTAGACCCTCTGAATAATTGGCAAATGATGGAATGGGGATGCTTTAAGCCAAATCAACCCCGACAAAATCACAATGGCAAATCCATCAAGTACGAGCATCCTCCCAGCACGCCAACGCAAGTGTTTTGTTTGCGGGTAACGTTGCAAGTGTGGCAGCAAGTCGCTGGGCGTTACAATCTGGTCATGCCTGAAAATATCACTATTACTCCTGATGGCGAGACTGGAGGGTTTTGGCAATGGGTGATGCAACAGAATATCCCCCTTGTCATCTGCGAAGGTGTAAAAAAAGCAGCCACGTTGTTGACGCAAGGATATGTAGCTATTGCCATTCCCGGAATTACCAGTGGTTATCGGGTTGTGAAAGATGAATTTGGTAAAGTTACCCGTCGTCAGCTAATTCCTGATTTAGCAGCCTTTGCAATTACAAAGCGCAGCATTTACATTTGCTTTGATTTTGAAACTCAACCCAAGACAGTTGCTGCTGTTAACAATGCTATTTCTCAACTTGGTTGTTTATTCCAGCAAAAAAATTGCCCTGTAAAAGTCATCGAACTTCCAGGAATAGAAAAAGGGGTTGATGAATTTATTGTTGCTAAGGGTGCGAGTAGTTTCGATAAAATTTATCGCCAAAGTGTTGATTTAGAAATTTATCTTGCTCAAACTAAACCCCACACTGAGTTAAGTATTCCTGCTGCACTTACCTTCAACCGTCCTTATATAGGTGAAATACCTTTCCCTACATCTGGATTAGTAGGAGTCAAATCAGCAAAAGGAACAGGGAAAACTACAGCATTGCAAGGCGTTGTTCAACAAGCAAAAAGTAGAAACCAACCCGTTTTATTAATTACTCACAGAATCTTACTTGGACGATTTTTGTGTGAAAAAATTGGTATTCAATGGGGAACACATAAAGAAGATGGAGAAAAAAGGATTGATAAAAGACTTACTCCTGCTCCTCCCATCCTGCGCTCTCTATTTCCTCAGCAATCCCTCGGACTGTGTGTTGATTCGATTTGGAAACTTAACCCAGAACATTGGCGCGGAGCAATAGTAATTTTAGATGAAGTGGAGCAATCTTTATGGCATCTGTTAAACAGTAATACTTGTAAGCACAAGCGGGTAAAAATATTAAAGTTATTCCAGCAACTAATTGCGACAGTTTTAACGAGTGGAGGGTTAGTAATTGCTCAAGATGCTGATTTGTCTGATGTTTCACTGGAATATCTACAGGTATTGGCAGGAATTAAATTAACACCTTGGGTAGTTCTCAACCAGTGGAAACCTCAGCATGGTTGGGACGTGACTTTTTATGATTCACCAAACCCAACACCGCTAATTCACCAACTGGAATTAGATTTACTTGCTGGACGTAAATGTTATGTTACTACTGATAGTCGGGCTGGGCGTTATAGTTGTGAAACAATTGAACGTTATCTAAAAGAACGGCTACAAAAATTACGGCGACAATTTCCTAAAACTCTGGTAGTTAGTAGTCACACTACAAACACACCTGGTCATGCAGCAGTTGATTTTATCGCAGCGATTAATCAGAAAATATCGGAATATGACGGCGTTTTTGTTACCCCTAGCCTTGGTACAGGAATTAGTATTGATGTCCAACATTTCGACCGAGTTTATGGCATTTTTCAAGGAGTAATTCCTGACTCGGAAGCAAGACAAGCGTTAGCAAGAGTCAGGGATAATGTGCCGCGTGTTGTCTGGTGTGCTAAACGAGGTATTGGTTTAATTGGTAGTGGTAGTACAAATTATCGCTTACTATCTGATTGGTATCAGGAAAATCAAAAAGAAAACTTAGCTTTGCTGAGTTCCCTACATAAAATAGATGTGGATTTACCTTTAGTTTATGACCCGATTCATTTGCGAACTTGGGCAAAGTTATCTGCAAGGGTAAATGCTTCTATTCGCTTCTATCGGCAATCAATGCAAGATGGTTTAATTACTGATGGGCATCAAATTCAGGTGCGGAGTAATGCAGTTCACAATAATATTATTCGAGATTTACGTCTGGCATTTTTAGCAACTGATACAGGTGATTTAGCTACCCGCAAAAGATTAATTTTAGAAATTGTCAAAGTTCAAAAAGATTGGGCACAAAGTCGTCAAAAAGCTAAAGAAATTAAACGTAAAATTAAAGAAATTAAGCAGCAAAATCAACTATCAGTAGCAAGTGCTGTAGCTAATGCTAAAGATATCGATTATGTAGAATATGAGCAGATGTTAGTTAAGCATTCCCTAACGGATGGAGAACGCAACCAAATCAACAAATATATTCTCAGACAAAGGTATGGTATAGAAGTTACTCCTTGGTTGAAATTGCAGGATGAACAAGGATATTATAGTCAACTGTTAATTCACTATTATTTAACTCACGAGAGCGAGTATTTTCATGTTAGAGACGAGCAAGAATGGCATCAGCAATTGTCTTGGGGTGAAGGGAAAGTTTTTCTCCCAGATTTAAAAACTTATACGCTCAAAGTTGAAGCTATGAGAGCATTAGGTATGCTTCAGTTTCTCGAAGTAAAACGGGAATTTACTGAGAACGACCCAGGTTTGATATTGCTAAAAAATATTGCTTTTCAGCATAGTAAGCATATTAAAAGAGCACTTGGTATTAATTTAGTCGGAGAGAAAGAGCAGGTTTCGGCAATAAAAATACTTGGCCGACTGTTAAATTTGTTGGGTTTGAAGCTGAAACGAGTGAATCAGGTTTATCAAATTGATTTAGAAACACTATATGATGGCAGGGAAAAAATATTCGCTGTTTGGCATCAACGAGATGAGTTGATGTTGGCTGATGTTAAGAGTGTTGGTTATGAGTTGCCTGATTACTCTTCAGCCTGGAAGTTTGAAATTCTACAACCGAAGTCTGAAAAGGTAGACCAAAGGTTATCTACGTCTACTCTCCCATTATCCAAGATATAGGAATCCTGACTTATTTTTAAGTATTGCAAGTCAGCAAATACCCAACTTCGTAAAAGTTATCGTTAATCATTTATTTGAAAGTTTGTATTATTCCTGTAGACCTTATCCAATTGTAAAATTAGTTTCAATTGTGCAACCTGAGCTATCGTTAAATTATGGGCAAATAAGTTTAAATTAAGATATTGAGGATTGAGGACTAGTTATGTTCAACTACAATCCGTTAGACTGCCTACCTTCATCGGCAGAATTACCTAATTCAGATAATACCCCCGTGGATAATGAACTCCAAATATTAATTCCTAACTTATTGTTAGCCATCTTAGCCTCGATTTGGCAAAACCGTGATGACTGGTTTTTCGGTATTAACATGGGTGTTTATCATACACCAAGTATTGGAGCTATAGTTCCTGATGGTTTCTTGAGTTTAGGTGTAGAACGTTTTGTTGGAGAAAATGGACGTTCTAGTTATGTTTTGTGGGAAGAAGAAGGCATTCCACCAATTTTAGCTTTAGAAGTTGTTTCTCAAACTTACAACGGCGAATACGAACAGAAAAAAATTGATTATGCCGAATTAGGCATTTTGTATTATGTCATTTATGCACAAACTCGCCTCCGGCGGAAGCGTCAACGCTTAGAAGTTTATCGCTTAGTTGAAGGTAAATACAGCAGATTGCGGGTATATAGAGTACACTAAACGCGCTTTGCATGTACCGGGACTATGAAAGCTTATTCCATCGAATTTCGAGAAAAAATAATTAACGCTTACTCTCAAGGCGATACATCAATTAGAAAAATAGCTTCAAGGTTCGATGTAAGTAAAGCTTTTATACAAAGGCTGCTTTTACAAGAACTCAAGGTCATGTAGAGCCACAAAAACAAGGTGGAGGGATGAAGAGTGATTTGGATAAGCATAAAATTGAGCTAGCTCAAATGGTAGAAAAGTATCCAGATGCAACTTTATCTGAACCCAAGTGAATATTGGGGACAGACTTACGATAAATGGGTAAATACTAGTGCTATGTGTCGCGCCTTGCAAAGACAAAAGTTGACACAAAAAAAAAGACCCTGCGTAGTAGTCAATGTGCTACAGAAAGAGTCCAAAAGCTAAGGTGCGAATTTTGGGAGAAAGTTAAAGCTATAGACCCAGAAAACTTGGTTTTCATCGATGAAATGGGTGTTTTACTTGGCTTAACACGAACTCATGCTAGAAGCCCATGTGGTCAAAGAGTATATGATTTAAAACCATTTTATAGAGGTGCGAAAGTAACGGTTATTGGAGCAATAAACTTAACAAAAGTTTTAGCTGTCATGACGATGAATGGCTCAATGGATGGAAATGCATTTGAAGTATTTATCCAAAAATGTTTGCTCCCTCAATTATGGGTGGGTGCTGTAGTTGTTATGGATAATGTGCCATCTCACAAAGTAGCTTCAATTGAACCATTGATTCTATCATTGGGTGCCAGTGTTCTCAATATGTCACCGTATTCTCCTGATTTTAATCCGATTGAACTTTGGTGGTCGCAACTTAAAGCTTTTTTACGTCAATTCTCTCCAACCACAACAAAAATGGTTGATATTCTTATTGCAACTGCTCTTGATTTGATTAATCCGAAACATCTAAAAAACTGGTTTACAGACTGTTGCTACTGTACTTCATGAACCTGCAATCCGCTGTATATTTTACAACCAGGGGATAAAATTTGGATGCCAGAAATTGGTTTAGGTATTGGACGGGAACAAGGTACTTATCAAGGAAGGACGCGGGAATGGTTATATTGGTACGATGAGCATGGTGATAGATACTCAACGCCTGAAGAAGAATTGCAAAATCTGTTAGCCAGATTACAACAGCAAGGAATTGACCCAAACACGCTTTAAATAGTTGACAGTTAACCGCTAATTAATCATTACGGAAGATAATTAAATATGAAAGTTAGAAAGAACATATAGTGATGATTCGTTAGTCTCTGCTTTTAAATAAACCTCGTTGCAACAGGTATAATAGTAGTTGGAATGATTTTCAAAACATATCGTTAACAATCCTGATGCTTTAGGCTAGAGAATGTCAAAAGCTAAAAAATTATATGAATTCTGAAGATTTTTTCAACCAAGGATTAAAGCACAATTTACAAGGGGACTATGAAGCCGCGATCGCAGCTTACACCCAAACAATCAAACTAAATCCTGATTATGCCGAAGCTTACCATAATCGCGGGCTGATTTTAAGTGGTCAACTTAAAGATTATCGCACTGCGATCGCTAACTTCAATCGCGCCATCGAAATAAATCCCAATTTTGCCACAGCCTATTACAACCGGGCTAATGCTCGTTACTTTTTAGCCGATTATCAAGGTGCGATCGCCGATCATAACGTAGCATTACAATTAGATCCTAATCTGGCGCAATCTTACCACAGCCGCGGAAATGCCTACTTTGCTTTGGAAAACTACGACAAAGCGATCGCAGATTATATCCAAACAATAGAAATGAGTACCCAATTGGCTGATAACATCAATATTGATATTGCCAACGCTTATCATAATCGCGGCGTAACTCGTTTTGAACGTGGAGATCGTCAAGGGGCAATCGCAGATTTTCAGCAAGCTTTACAATGGCATCCCCATTTTGCCGCAGCTTACAGCAATCGGGGTAACATCCACCAGATTTTAGGAAATTATCAGGACGCGATCGCTGACCATAACCAGGCATTACAATTAGATCCTAACTTGGCGGAGGCTTATCATAATCGAGGTAATGCTCACTACGCTTTAGCAGATTATCAAAGTGCGATCGCAGATTACAACCGCGCCCTAGAAATCAATCCCAGCTTTGCCGGAGCGTACTATAATCGGGGTCTGGTGCTTGCTCACCTCAAAAACTATCACGGAGCAATTGAAGACTTTAACCAAGCATTAAAGCTGAATCCTGATGATGTGCAAGCTTATTGTGAGCGAGGTCTGGTTCGTAGTACTCTTGAAGACTATCAGGGTGCGATCGCAGATTATGACCAAGCATTACAAGAAAATCCGACTCTAGCTTTAGTATACGGCTTTCGGGCTAATGCTCGTCGGCGGTTGGGAGACTATCAAGGTGCAATTGAAGATAGCAATCGCCTATTACAACTCAATCCTAATTTAGCAGAAGGATATTGCGATCGCGCGGCGGCTCGTCGTTCTTTAGGAGATCATAAAGGCGCAATTAAAGATTATGATCGAGCATTGCAAATTAATGATAATTTAGCCGCAGCTTATTATGGTCGGAGTATTGCTCGTGAAGCTCTGCAAGATTTACAGGGAGCAATTGATGATAATACTCAAGCCATAGAGCTTGTTCCTGAATTTTCCCAAGCGTATTGCAATCGGGGAAATGCTCGTCGTCTTTTGGGAGATGAACAAGGAGCGCTCGCAGATTATAATCAAGCATTAAAAATTAATCCTGATTTAATTGAAGCATATTACAACCGAGGTTCTACCCATTATGCTTTAGAAGCTTATGAAAGTGCGATCGCAGATTACACCCAAGCTTTGCAAATAAATCCCCAATCTGCTGCATTTTACAGCGATCGCGCTAATGCTTGCTATGCCTTAGAAGATTATCAAGGGGCAATAGAAGATTACAGTCGAGCGATCGCGATCGACCCCAGCTTTGCCGAAGACTGGTACAATCGAGGTCGTAGCCGTTCTCTGTTGGGAGACTTACAAGGAGCGCTTGCAGACTTAAACCAAGCCTTACAGCGTCAGCCTAATTGGGCTTCAGCTTACATTCTCCGGGCAGATGTCTACCGCAATCTAGGAGACTCTCAAGGAGCAATTGCCGATTTCCAAAAATCCGCAGACTTATATTACCAAGAAGGAAATATCCAATATTACCAACAAATTGTTGAGCTAATTGAACAGCTTCGATGAAGATAGAATGTATCGGTAAAATCGATAAGGTGAAAGATCATCCTTGCTGTAGTGGATCAACGGCAGCGGGTTGGAGATGGCTTAAATCAAACTGAGCAATTTGTTCAACCAACTCACCGAGACGACCTACAATGTGTTTAAGAATTTGTTCACCTTTTTGAGCTGTGGCGATGGTTGCGTCGCCCCAAGCACCAGTTTCACAGATATCCTGGCTCAACCAGCCGAAGTTTGCTGGACCGAACGGACTCAGAAGCGAATCTTTTGACTCTAGGACAAAGGGTTTCAGTTTTGCTTTAGGCATCTCATCCCGCCTGACCAAATCCGGTTCGAGATGCAGCATTAGTGATGTTTCGATAGCACCTGCGTGCAAACCAAGACTCATCTCGTAGTCATTGAAAATACCTTTAGGAACACCAAGGGCAAACCAACTTGTTGCAACTGCCAGCATACTATAGCGGCGGCGTAGCGCTAGAATTGCTTCGCTAATGACGGATTGATTGCCGCCATGAGAATTTAGAATTAAGAGCCGCCGGATACCAACTGCTGTGAGGCTTGCCGTGAGTTGTTTTAAAATTTCCAGGAGTATATCAGGAGAAAGCGCCAAAGAGCCTGGAAAATCCAGATGTTCCAGGCTTTGACCAATAGTCTGCGTTGGGAGAACTAGTACATTAGCTGAATCAGTGCCCTCGCTCAAGAAGCACTCGATTATTCCGTTGACGATACGTGTATCAGTCCAAACTGGCAAATGTGGCCCGTGCTGTTCAATCGCGCCTATCGGCAGGATAGCTATATTACTACTATCAAGATTTCTGAAATCAACCGTTGTGAGTTCATGCCAGTAGTACTTTGACATTGCTTAGGAAGGTATTTGAAATAGTACAGTAGAGTCTACTAAAATTAAAGTGGCTGCAAATGCAGTAGGAATAGAAATTGTAGAATTGACTTCTACAGAAATACTAAAACTTTCTCGAAGACAATTGCATCAACCCACACATCTGAGTTGTAAATTAGTTCTCCCACTTGTTGATATCCTCGGCTTTTATAGAAAGACAACAGCTTTGGGTGTGTCTTCACTCCATCCAACCGTACAGTATAGTAACCGCGCTCAATGGTAAGCTTCTCAATAGCTTGCATACACCATGTTCCTAATCCTTTGCCTTGCTTTGATGGAAGTATCGCTAGTTTATGTACGTATACTGCCGGAATATCTGATATCTGCCAAAGAATGTTTCCATACTTGATGTAGCTCAATGGAGCTGTTGTCATCATCTCAAGTGTGAAGGTGCCAACTAGGTTCTCGCCGACTGTGACGGCGTAGACCTCCTGCTCCATAGCATCCTGGAGCATTTGCTCAAGCGGATAATTTGGCGGCATCCAGTGACTCAAACCGAAGCGGTCTTTCATATCAAGACCGCAAGCCACCAAGATTTCGTGAAGGGATGGAACCTCAGCTATGCTGACGTGTTGGAGACAGAGTTGTTTGCTATCGCTAACCATAAGCAGTTCCTTTAAAGACACATATTGCCTTACATCAAAGTGGCTGCCCAGGCGTTCGGCATAAGATTTCCACATGCTCCCTAGTAGTTTTTTCTACTTAAATCGCCAGTCACATGAGGGGGTTGATGGTTTTAGCTAATCTTTTAGCGATCAACAATATTAAATATATTAATCGGAATCTGCACTAAATGTTCCTAATTTGTATAGAGAATTAGAACTTAGTCTACTGAGATTGAAATTTTATAGATGGATAATATTTGGGTTGGTGTTATTAACACATGCTTGCACTATTTTACCTGTGCCATGCTGTGCCATGCCATCAGAAGTTGCGGAAGCCTTCCATGAAACGGCGGTCAATCCAATCTTTGTAACGCCACAAG
Organism: Nostoc sp.; assembly: GCF_036918245.1. Taxonomy (GTDB): domain Bacteria; phylum Cyanobacteriota; class Cyanobacteriia; order Cyanobacteriales; family Nostocaceae; genus Nostoc. The sequence goes on along the minus strand of NZ_JBALEF010000087.1, from coordinate 22,912 downwards.
AGTTTGTGGGGTGGTAAAGTAAAAGTGCCTCTGGTTGCGATCGCTCGTTTGTCTCCTGTACCAATTAAACTCAAATATTGTTTCTGTGGTCTATAAGGTTTGAGTGACTTACCTAATAAAATTCGCTGCAAATTCTCAAATAAAGGTTTGCCTTGCCTAACAGCAAATACCCCAGCTTTTGGACGGGGATGATTTACCATTGTGGCAATGTCACCAGATGCAAATATCTGCGGGTGCGTTTGAGATTGCAACGTGTCTTCTACCAAAATAAAACCTTGCTTATTAGTTACTAATCCAGCGGTTTTTAACCATTCGGGTGCTGAAGCTTGTGTTACCCAAAAAATTTTATTGCACTCTACTGTCAAACCAGATTTACATTTAATTTCAAATACTTCTTTATTTCCCCTCTCTGCTTGCAAAGAGGGGTTAGGGGTGAGGTTTTTAGGTGCAATTTTACACACAGTTTCCCCAATATGTAACTTAATACCTCGGTCAGTTAAAATTTGCTGAAGTTGATGCCGCACTGATTGATGATAATTGGGCATCAGTTCTTGTCCACGCTGGAATAAATGAATTTCTAGGTTTTGAATAGGTTGTTGAGTTTCATGCAAAATCCGATGTAAACGAGATTGCATCGATAGCGCTAATTCTACACCGCCAGCGCCTCCACCTACGATCGCAATCCTAATTGGTTCTTGAGGATTTCTATCTACAGCTTCAATTAGTTCATACCAATGCTCTAATAGCTGCGATACTGGTTTAGCTGCGATCGCATATTCTGCCGCACCTGATACAGACAGTATGGCCGGAGTGCTGCCAATATCAATAGACAGCACATCAAAATCTACCGCAAGTCCGTTAGCACAAAGAACTTTGTTGTTTTTTAAGTCAAGGGCAACTACTGTGTCAATATACAATTGTACTTGAGCAAAGTTCGCCAAGGGTCGCAAGTCAATATGGCATTCATTGTGGCTGTAAAATCCGGCAATATGTCCTGGTAACATCCCAGAGTAGGCTGTCTCTGATGCTGTGGTAATCAGTATCAAACGTACTCCTGTTAACGGTTTGATGCCGAACATTTTTATAACAATAGCATGGCTATGACCGCCACCAATTAACACCAGATTTTTAACTATTGGTTGTATGTTTTGCTGAATTTTAATAGTCATTTTTAGTTAATCAATGATTATAAATAAATCAAAATTATCATGACGAGAGTTCATTGTCAGTGAAGACTAAAGACTAGTGAATACAACTTATTATTGGAAATGGCAAGAGTATGTATGCTTATATCTACTTACTCGAAAGTTATATTTTCGATTTTGTTGGTTACATGAGGAGATTTCAGTACTAACTATGTATCAAACAATAGCAGACGCAAAAAAATCATTCCATAAAAAGTAGATATTAAAATTTATTTTCATTAATTATTAATGCTTTTAATGCCATGAAAAATATTTTATCAAAAATTCCCATCCAGCTATCAAAAATATTCCTGCGGATACCTGTTTTCCAGGAACCAGTTAAACAAAATCAGCATCAGGCGCTAAAACGACGCTTAAGAATAGCAAGTGAACAGCTTGGAAATAATACTATAAAAACCAGTGTAGCTGTAATTAATGATTTAGAGCAAATTGCCCATAATCATTCACAGTACTACTGGATAATCATAGATATTCTTACAACTTTTGTACGAAAAAATGCTCCTTATACATCTCAAGAGAAACTAACGAGCAACCTGTCAACAAAAATTCGTTTAGATATTCAAGCCGCGCTGACTGTTATCGCCAGAAGAGATGCAAACGAAGACCCAGTAAATGAGCAACTTGATTTGAGCTTCACAGATATGAGAGGAGCAAACTTGAAAGGGGCGAATCTACAACAGATAAATCTTTATCAAGCTAATCTAGCTGGGGCCAATCTCAGAGAAGCTAATTTAGCGGGGGCAATACTTAGTGCAGCTAATTTAGAAGGAGCTAATTTATATCTAGCAAACTTAGAAGGAGCAATCCTCAGTGCAGCTAACCTTTCTGAAGCTAACCTTTCTGGAGCTAACCTGCATCGTGCCAGTTTATATCTAGCTAGCTTACATGGGGCAATTCTCTATGACACCATACTTGATGGCGCAAACCTCAGAGAAACCAAATTCTCTGAGTAATATCATATGCGCTTGATTGCTTATTAAACGCTAAAAACTCCACCCCAGCAAAACCACGCTTTGTCTCCCCTACCCTTACTAAAGGGACGGGATTAAGGGGTAGAATGCAAGTCAATGAAAATTTTTTTCCCTACTCCCTAGTACAGACGCGATTAATCGCGTCTCTCCTCATTCCTTACTGCCAGCCTAATTCGTAATTCTAGTACCGCAAGCGTTTCTTTGTGTCGTGACGTAAAATTATATTCGATATCATTGCCTAGTTCAATGAGTGTTTTGACACCTATTATAATTTTCTGCTAAATGCTATACTATTTTTCCTCAACAGCTAAGTAATAATTCTAGGTTGTAAGGAAAATTTTTACCATGTCTTCTAAAAAGACAGACGCTCTTTTGAATTGGTTGATAACTTTAACAGTTATATTTGGCTGCTCGTTGACTGTAATTTTCTTTGTCTTGTCCAGTATTAAAGAATTGTCAATTCAAGAAAAAATTCAGTATAGAAACCAAGCTTTAACAACTACTGCAATAGTTTTTCTCGCATCGGCAGCAATGTTTAATACTTATTATGCAGCAAGGCGTGCCCAAGCGATGCAGAAGAGTGCGATCGCATCTGAGAAAAACTTAGAAATTGGCCTGCAAAATGCAAAACTCAATCAAGACAGATTGATTGCAGAGCGCTTTATGGGCGCAATTGCCCAGCTTGGCCATGAAAAAGTTGAAACCCGGACAGGTGCAATTTATGCTTTAGAAAGGGTTGCTCAGGATTTTCCTCAAGAACACTGGACAATTATGGAAATTCTCACTGCCTTTGTGCGAGAGAATGCACCCATCCAGCAGGTAAAAGGGGAGCAACAACAGCCGGAATATCAAGGAGCAATTTACTCAAGCAGGCGTAGAGGTGGGTCGCGTCTGACACCGCAGGTAGAGCAAAATCTCCATGAAGAATTTCCCAAAATACGCACTGATATTCAAGCAGCCCTGACTGTTATCGGCAGGCGTAATTTACTCGAAGACCCAAAAGATCAGAAACTTGATTTACGTAACACCGACATTAGACAAGCAGACCTGCTAAAAACTAACCTGCAACAAGCAGACCTGCGTGGGGCTGATTTGAGTGGGGCTGACCTGCGTGGGGCTGACTTGAGTGGAGCAGACCTTAGTGGCGCTAAACTCATTAGGTCGATTCTTTATGAAACAAAATTACTAAAAGCTAGTTTATATGGAGCCAACCTTTGTTGGGCTAACCTGAATCGTACTAACCTCTCTGGAGCAAACCTGCGTTCAGCCAATCTCTCTGGTGCAACTCTGCGTGCAGCTAATTTACAAGGGGCGAACCTTTATAAAGCTAACTTGCAACAAGCGACCTTAAAAATGGCTAACCTCTCTGGAGCAAAGTTGTTTTTAGCTAACTTGCAAGGAGCAAAATTGGGTAAAGCCAACCTGCACCAAACGGGTTTGATTGGTGCTAACCTCTGTGGGGCGAACTTAAATGGAGCTAACCTTTCTGGGGCTAATTTGAATGCAGCTAAACTCCACCAAACAGAAGTCTATTTTGCCAACCTTTCGGAAGCTAGCTTAACGGAAGCTGACCTATATCAGGCTAATCTGATTGGAGCCAACCTGTATAGGGCAACCTTTTATCAAGCTAACCTGACTCAGGCAAACCTCATGGGAGCTAACTTTTCAGAAGCTAATCTCAGTGATGTCAAACTAGAAGGGACTATTTTGACAGGAGCGAAAAACTTAGAGTTGCAGCAGATTAGAGAGGCACTTGGCGATCGCACTACTCGTCTACCTGATTATATCGAAGCACCGACACATTGGCGGCAATCTGGTTAAGTTATCACAGCATCATTCGTTATTTGGGCGTATTCTACCGTTTTCACTTAATGCTATAGTTTCTACCAAAAGTCTCCGTAACAATTCTGGAGATGAACAAGATGAAAGCTATGTCTGATAACAACACAGACCCTCTGAGAAATTGGTTAATAGTTCTACCATTTATATTTATTCTTTGCTTATTTATTGTTTTTTTAGCCTTTGTGAATGTTGAAGGTTTATCAACAGAGCAAAGGTTAGATTATGGAATTAAATCTTTAACAACTACTGGAACAATTTTTGTTGGAATTGCTGTATTCATCAATGCGTTCTATGCAGCTAAACGTGCTGAAGCTGCAAATGAGAGTGCTAAAGCTGCACTCCAAAATGCTAAAGCTGCACAAGACAAGCAAATCACAGAACGCTTTGCGAAGGCGATTGAACAGCTTGGAAATGAAAAGATTGAAACGCGATTAGGGGCAATTTATACTTTAGAACGAATCGCCAAAGATTCCAAAGATGATCACTGGACAATCATGGAAGTCCTCACGGCTTTTGTGCGAGAGAATGCGCCTTTGAAAAAAGACGAGGAGCAGGAATCACCAAAAATTTGCACCGATATTCAAGCAGCCCTTACCGTTATCGGACGACGCAATTGTAAGAATGACCTGGAAAATCAGAGATTGAATTTAGATAATATCAATATTAAGAGAGCACAACTCAAGGGAGCTAATCTGCAAGGGGCAGACCTCAGGAAAGCTAATCTTCAAGGGGCATTCCTTTGGGAAGCCAATCTGCAAGGGGCAGACCTCAGGAAAGCTAATCTTCAAGGGGCAGACCTCAGGAAAGCTAATCTTCAAGGGGCAGTCCTTTGGGAAACTAATCTTCAAGGGGCAGACCTCAGGAAAGCTAATCTTCAAGGGGCAGACCTCAGGAAAGCTAATCTGCAAAAGGCAGTCCTTTTGGAAGCTAATCTGCAAGGGACAGACCTCACGGAAGCCAATCTGCAAGCGGCAAAGCTCTGGGGAGCTAATCTGCAAGGGGCAAAGCTCTGGGGAGCCAATTTGCAAGGGACAGACCTCTGGGGAGCCGAAAATCTAGAACAACAGCAGATTGAAGAGGCAAAAAGCGATCGCACAACCATCCTACCGGAAAATCTTCAACCACCCGAACATTGGAAAGGTTAATCAGCTATTTCAGACTTGTGTATACACCGTAGCCTCGCTTGTGAGGAGGGGTTGGGGGTGGGGTTCATCTGAATTCTGTTTAATTAAACAGACAAAAATAATCACTCAATCTGAAAAAGTTTTTTCCGAAATAACCGCTTTATCGTCTGTATAATCACTGAAATGGGCAAGAGCGTTAGGCTGATTTCGGGTAATTTGTGATGAAACTAGATTTAGTCAGGTTTTTTCAAGCTTGCAACCCCAGTAAAACTCTGGTCGTGAGCAAACCGGAGGATAGACAATATTATATTGATTTTTCTAAAGTGCGTGGTGCCAAGATTATTGAGGAACTTGGGCGAACTATCACCCGCCTTTCACCTGAGCAACCCACTTGTCAATTGTTTACCGGACATATCGGTTGTGGCAAATCCACTGAATTACTGCGGCTAAAGGCAGAGTTAGAACAGCAGGGATTTCATGTGGTTTATTTCGAGTCTAGCCAAAGCCTGGATATGGCTGATATTGATGTTACAGATATTTTATTAGCAGTAGCTCGTGAGGTTAGTCAAAGTCTGGAAGCAATCAAAATTAACCTCAAACCAGGATACTTTAAAAATCTGTTTACGGAAATTTCTGAGTTTTTGCAAACGCCGCTAGATATAGGCGTTGAGGCTGAATTATCTGTAGGTATTGCCAAGATTACTGCCAAAACTAAAGATAGTCCCAAACTTCGCTCTCAGTTACGGCAATATTTAGAACCGCGCACCAACGGCATTTTAGAATCAATTAACAAAGAATTGCTCAAGCCTGCTAGAGAAAAACTCAAGCAGCAGGGGAAAAAAGGACTAGTGGTAATTATAGATAATCTCGACAGAGTGGATAATTCTCAAAAACCTTCCGGTCATTATCAGCCAGAATATCTCTTTGTGGAACGGGGCGAACAATTAAACCAGCTAAATTGTCATGTTGTTTATACCATTCCGTTAGTGTTGATTTTTTCCAACGCTTTAGGAAGGTTAACAAATCGCTTTGGCGTAGACCCTAAGGTTTTGCCGATGGTTCCTGTGGAATTACAAGATGGTTCGCAATTTTCACAGGGAATTGTACTGCTGCAACAGATGGTTATGACCAGAGCTTTTCCTGGTGTCAGTTGGGAACAAAGCCGGAATTTAATTACCGAGGTTTTTGATAGTCCTGATACTTTAGAGCGACTTTGCCAAGTTAGCGGTGGTCATTTGCGTAACTTGTTGATGCTGTTGTTTCGCTGTCTTCAGCAAGAAGACCCACCTTTGTCGCGGGAGTGTGTGGATAGGGTAATTAAACAACGCCGCAATGAGCTAACTTTGGCAATTACGCCTGATGAATGGGAATTACTACGTGAGGTAGCGCAAGAGAAAAACTTGAGAGGTCATGAAAGATACGAACTTTTGCTCCGCAGTATGTTTGTATTTGAATACCGGAATGAGGATGGTTCGTGGTTTGATATTAATCCGATTTTGGCAGAAGCCAAGGAATTTAGGTTATAAATCGGCTGTAGAGGCATAGAGTTGTACGCTCTTAGCTATCAGGTATTTTGTCAAATGGCACAACGTTAGCGGTGTCAGCAAGTGCGGGAATCGTATCAGCAAGTGCGGGAGCTATATCAACAAGTGCGGGAGCTATATCAACAAGTGCGGGAGCTATATCAACAAGTGCGGGAGCCATATCAACAAGTGCGGGAGCTATATCAACAAGTGCGGGAGCTATATCAGCAAGTACGGGAGCCATATCAACAAATGCGGGAGCTATATCAGCAAGTACGGGAGCTATATCAGCAAGTACGGGAGCCATATCAGTCGTCATCTTCACAACTACAGCTTTTTACAACTAGCAGAAATCGTCCTTTCTGCCTCCTGCCTCACTTCGACTAGGCTCAGTGACCACCTGCCTCTTGCCTCAAAACCCGTAGCTTTGTACTTCATGCAAAAGAAAACTACTGTATGTTATGAGTAATCAGCAAGAACCGGAAAATTTAGCCTTTGACAATGAGGGTTCATTACAAACTTTAGTCAGAGCAATTACCTTTTCTCAGGGGCAATTTTCGCTGATTATATTGCGCTGTAATTATGTTGCTTTACGTCAGCGCATGGTAGAACGGCTGCACCAAGTCTCTCCTGTGGAAATATACGAAATTACCTTACCTGCATCAGTCAAAACGCTTTACACAAATATATGCGAACAACTGGGAGATGAACAGCCACCTGCATTGATGATTTTTGGTTTAGAGTCGGTTAAAGATATTGATACTGTTCTGACTTCAGCTAACCAAGTACGGGAGGAGTTTAGAAAGAACTTCCTATTTCCGATATTGTTGTGGGTTAATGATTCAGTTCTGCAAAAATTTATTCGATTAGCAACTGATTTAGAAAATTGGGCAACTATCATTGAGTTTGAAAACCCTACCGATGAGTTAGTCAATTTCCTTCAGCAAAAAAGTGATGAAATCTTTGCTGGTAATATCACGCCCAATTCCCAAATGTGCCGGGAACTAGAAACCGCCCGTCAAGATTTGCAAAATCGAGGAGAAGTATTAGAAGCAGCACTTCAAGCAAGTTTAGAGTTTTTGCTTGGTTTAAATGATTATCTACATGACCAGATAGATTCTGCTCTATCACATTATCAACAAAGCTTAGGGTTCTGGCGACAAAGTAATTATTTAGAGCGACAAGGTATATTACTCGTTAATATTGCTTCAGCTTATAACCGCCAATCTGAAAAAAAATCAACAGAAAATCAACGCAGAAGTTGATAAACTAGATTTGGTCTTAGAGATTTTTGTGGCATCAAGGTTAGTATTGCAATTACCAGAATCTCCGGCTGACCGTTATCAACTGGTGCATGATTACCTTGTGTCATTTATTCGCCAACAACAGGGCAATGAAATATTAGCAGAACTAGCTAGAGAGCGAGAACAACGCTTGCAAGCAGAAGAGAAGCTGAAGCGCGAACAAGATGCAAGGCAGATATTAATTGATGCTCAACAAGAAGCCAAGCGACAAATTCGCCAAGGGCGGATGGGGTTGACGGTGAGTTCTGGTTTAGCAGTATGTCTATTATTATTGGCAGGTATATCATCAAGATATGCATTGAGTCAAATTCAAGTGGCTAAAGATGCTGGTAATAAAAAGCAACAGGCAGAAAATAAATTTACAACTGCTCAAGCCAACTACAATCAAGTAACTCAACGCTTGCAAGCTACACAAAAGCAACAGGTAGTAATACAAAATAAAGCGGATGAATTAGAAACTAAGAAGAAAGATGCAGAGCAAAAATTTCAAGCAGCGCAGAAGAATCAGCAAGCCGCAGAAGTAGAATCAAAATTAGCAAAACAGAAAACTCAACAGGCAAACCAAAGCCTTGCTGCTGCTAAAGCAGACTTGGAAGAGGTAAACCAGAAAGCCTCAGAATTACAAGAGAAAAATGCCCAAGCAGAGGAAAGAATTAAAACAGCAAGCGAAAAAGTAAAAACTGCTGAAGTAAAATTAAAACAAGCTGTGACAAAACAACAGCAAGCAGAATCTCAAGCTCAACAAGCCCAAACCACACTCAGCCAAGCACAAGCAAAACTTACAGAAGCACAGAAAGCAACAGAAGCAGCAGAAGTAGCACAAAAAGAAGCACAAAAGGGAACGGAATTAGAACGGGCTGGTGTTAATACTTTAAGACAGTTTGAGTATGCCGAGTTAGAATCGCTAGTGGCAGCAGTACAGACTGGTAAAGAGTTAAAAACTTTGGTCAAAGATGGTCGCCCTTTAGAAAAATATCCAGCTATCAGCCCGATTTTTGCTTTGGATAGTATTCTCAATAAAATTAAAGAACGCAACCAGTTCCAAGGGCATCAAGGCCCTGTCTGGGGTGTGAGTTTCAGCCCGGACAGCAAAACCATTGCCACGGCATCAGATGACGGAACAGCGCGGTTGTGGAACCTGCAAGGGCAACTGCTGCAAGAATTCAAAAAGCAGCAAGGCACAGTCTTAAGTGTGAGTTTCAGCCCGGACGGCAAAACTATCGCCACGGCATCAGATGACAAGACAGCGCGGTTGTGGAACCTACAAGGGCGACTGCTACAAGAATTTAAAGGACATCAAAGCAGTGTCTATGGCGTGAGTTTCAGCCCGGACGGCAAAACCATCGCCACGGCATCAGATGACAAGACAGCGCGGTTGTGGAACCTGCAAGGGCGACTGCTGCAAGAATTCAAAGGGCATAAAGGCACAGTCTTAAGTGTGAGTTTCAACCCGGACGGCAAAACCATCGCCACGGCATCAGATGACAACACAGCGCGGTTGTGGAACCTGCAAGGGCAACTGCTGCAAAAATTCCAAGGGCATCAAGGCACAGTCTATAGTGTGAGTTTCAGCCCGGACGGCAAAACCATTGCCACGGCATCATCTTACTACACAACGCGATTATGGAACCTGCAAGGGCAACTGTTGCAAGAATTCCAAGGGCATCAAGGCACAGTCTATAGTGTGAGTTTCAGCCCGGACGGCAAAACCATCGCCACGGCATCATCTTACTACACAACGCGATTATGGAACCTGCAAGGGCAACTGTTGCAAGAATTCAAAGGGTATCAAGGCTATGTCTTAGGTGTAAGTTTCAGCCCGGACGGCAAAACCATCGCCACGGCATCATCTGACAACACAGCGCGGTTGTGGAACCTGCAAGGGCGACTGCTGCAAGAATTCAAAGGGCATCAAGGCACAGTCTATAGTGTAAGTTTCAGCCCGGACGGCAAAACCATTGCCACGGCATCACTTGACAAGACAGCATGGTTGTGGAATCTGCAAGGGCAACTGCTGCAAGAATTCAAAGGGCATCAAGGCACAGTCTATAGTGTAAGTTTCAGCCCGGACGGCAAAACCATCGCTACGGCATCATCTGACAAGACAGCGCGGTTGTGGAACCTGCAAGGGCGACTGCTGCAAGAATTCCAAGCGCATCAAGGCTATGTCTTAGGTGTGAGTTTCAGCCCAGACGGCAAAACCATCGCCACGGCATCAGATGACAAGACAGCGCGGTTGTGGCCTGTGGAGAATTTAGACCAATTGCTGGTGCGGGGTTGCAATTGGCTGCATGATTATTTGCAGAATAACCCAAATTTGAATGAGAGCGACAAGCGTCTGTGCGATGATATCAAGTGAAAGCCAAGCGATGTCTGGCGACAAGCCGAGGCAGCGTCTACACAATTTGTAGGATTATCTCATGCGATGTCTACGGCGGTAAACTACGCTCTTTCAACATAACTATACACAGTTCAGATGTGTAATATCAAGTCCGCTCAATCACTTATAATATGTGATTGCGAGTGCAACGTTCGCAGAGCGTCTCTAAGAGTTGCGATCGCAATGATGCGATTACTTCACCGTGCGATCGCTGCGATCGTAATGACAAGTATTTAGCCGGACATGAGATAAAATAAAGCTGATAGGCAAGATAAAGCAATAAATCATGCATCGACAGATTAATATTACCTTGCCAGATGAGACGATTGAACTAATTGATCGAGTCATTGAAAAAGGCGATTCTCCAGAGGAGACGCTAGGCGATCGCAGTCGATTCATCAACGAAGCTGTGCAATATTATATTGCTCAGAAAACCTTAGCCAATCTTGGAGAACAGTTAAAAAAGGGAGCCATCCAACGCGCAGAACGTGATTTGGAGTTGGTGAAGTTTTATTGAGGCGATGTCTGGCGACAAGCCGAGTCAGCGTCTACGCACCTTCTAGAATTATCTCAGGCGATCGCCATCTCTTCTCTAACCCCCTTCTCCTCTCATGGGATGATGAAGTAAAAGGGACTCTTTATTGGGGATTGGGTAATCTGGCAATTTACGATGACCCAGAAGATTTGCTACAGCATTATGACTCTTCTATTCTGGGCGCAAATGCTTAAATACTAAAAGGGTAGCGATCGCAGTCAATTCATCAACGAAGTTGTGCAATATTGTATTACTCAAAAAGCCTTAGTCAATCTCAGCGAACATTTAAAAGAAGGAGCGATCCAACAGGCGGAACTTACAGCATTTTGCATCTAAATGAAGTACATCCTTAATCCCCCTTGTAAAGGCTAACGTGTACATACAAGTTGAATTACCCCCCTTAATCCCCCCTTGGAAAGGGGGGAAAAAAGAAGTATAGCTCCCTCCCCAATACATACGGGGAGGGTTAGGGTGGGGTAAAACCTTGGTTAATCAGCTATTTCAGACGTGTGTGTACACCGTAGCTTTTTTAAGGAGGGTTAAGGGGGATCAACAAGTGCCTAAAATTACAGCCAATCACTTTTAAAATGTTCTCTAAGTAAGAGATAATAAATAGGACACCTGTTTTATGCCACTTATCCTATGGGGATAAAATACAGAGATGTCTGTAACAAAGCGGCTGGAAATTTTAGATTTCATTCGAGAACTTCGTCAGCAGCTCAATCTTTCTCAAAAACAATTTGCTGCTAAAGTAGGAGTTACTTCAAAACAGTTAATCGTTGGGAAAATGGGCATACAGTCCCTTCACGCATAGCACTAAAACTAATAGAAGAAATGTTACGGCAGATGGGTGAACCCGGCAAAAGGCTGCTAAACCAGTATTTTCCAAAACCAAAGTAGAGTTATGGCTCATAAAGTCAGAACAGCTGAACCCAAAAAGATTTTTGCTGGCAGTAGAAACAAGGGCGCAATCATTCGGGAGCAACTGCTGCACTATACTATTGCTTTGCTATCCGTTGCCTTAGCAGTAGGAATAACGCTGCTGCTCCGTCCATATTTCACCGCAGCACCTGCGGCACTATTTTTGGCTGCGGTGATGGTGAGTCCCTGGTACGGGGGTTTCGTACCAGGACTACTTGCAACTGTTTTGTCTACTTTGGTAATCAACTACTTGTTTCTTCATCCGCTCTCTCCGCTGAAGATTACAAATCTGGAGATTTTAGTGCGGCTAGTCGTGTTCATGATGACAGCAGGGTTAATCATCTGGCTCAACGAATCACGCCGCACAGCCCAAAGAAAAGCTGAAGCGAGCCTGAAGTCACTACGCGAAAGCGAGACACGGTTTGGTCGCTTAACCGAGTCTAATATTATTGGGGTGATTGTGGCTGATCTGAACGGCTTAATCATTGAAGCCAATGATGCCTTTCTAAAAATGCTCAATTATACCCGCGAGGATTTGCGCTCTGGTCGAATCCGCTGGGGCGAGATCGTTCCACTCGAATATATTGAGGTGAGCGAGCGAGCGATTCAAGAACTGATAATTACTGGGAGTTGTAAGCCCTTTGAGCAGGAATACATCCGCAAAGACGGCTCTCTAGTTCCGGTTCTACTTGGTTTTGCTAAACAGGGAGATCGGACAATCATTGGTTTTGTTCTTGACTTAAGCGAACGCAAACAAGCCGAAGCAGAAGCCCAGCATCGCTCCCGCCAAGCAGAAGAAGCCCAGAGCATTTTGCAAATGCTCCTAGAACACGTCCCAGAGGGAATTACGATCGCTGGCGGCCCCCCTGATTTCCCAATCATCGCTAACAGCAAACTCGCGCAAGAGCTTTTGGGTAGAGCGAATGAATCTCTTGTTGGCATATCTTGTGAGTCTTATGTTCAGCTCTACGGTCTGTTCCTAGCTGATGGTGTAACGCCCCTCAGCTTAGAGCAACTACCTTTATACCGTGCTACGCGCTATGGTGAAACGATCCGCGATCAAGAATGCATCATTGAACGTCCAGATGGTACTACAATTACAGCGATCGCTAATGTCGTACCAATTCGAGATTCCCAAGGTGAGATTATTGGTGCAATAGATTGCTGGCGCGATATCACCAACCGTAAGCTCATAGAAGAAGCACTGCGGCAACGAGAAACAGAACTTCGTTTAATTACAGATACGCTGCCAGTTCTGATTTCCTTTGTAGATTCAGAACAACGCTACCGCTTCAACAACCGAGTATATCAAGAGTGGTTTGGGCATCCGGCGGCAGAAGTTTATGGGAAGCATCTTTGGGAAGTTTTGGGTAAATCCGCTTATGAAATAGTTCGTCCTTATGTGGAACAAGTACTGGCAGGAGAGCAGGTAACATTTGAAAGTGAAATTCCTTATAAAGATGCTGGTACACGTTACATTAATGCTATTTGTGTTCCCCAGTTTAGTAAAGAGGGAACCGTTGAAGGGTATGCGGCATTGATCGCTGACATCAGCGAACAGCAAGCTGCGCTGCGCGAACGCAAGTTGGTAGAAGAAGCGCTACGTGACAGTGAGGAGCGATACCGAATTTTAGCGGAAGTCTCGCCACAGGCAATTTGGATGGGCGATCGCGATGGTGGTATCAGCTATTGCAATCAATACTGGTTAGACTATACCGGACTGACAATGGAGCAGACCGCTGGCTATGGCTGGATTTATGTGATTCACCCCGATGACCGCGATCGCGTCTTAAAAACTTCGATGCAGGCTGTTGCTAACGCTACAGACTACGAAGTAGAAATCCGCTTCCGTCGAGTTTCTGATGGTAGCTATCGTTGGCATATTGTCCGGGGTTTACCATTTCGAGATGCGGCCGGACAGATTATCAAGTGGGTGGGCATCGCTAGCGACATTCACGATCGCAAAGTTGCCGAAGCCTCCCTGCAACAACTCAACGATATGCTAGAGCAACGAATTCAAGAGCGCACTGCCCAACTCGAAGCCGCCAATAAAGAACTTGAATCCTTCTCCTACTCAGTTTCTCACGACTTGCGGGCACCACTGCGCCACATCGCCGGATTTGTGGAATTGCTTCAGAAGCGCCATAGTTCAACAAGCTTGGATCAAACAAGTCAGCGCTATTTGAAAATAATTGCCGAAACTGCCAAACAGGCAGGAATACTGATCGATGAGTTGCTAACATTTTCTCGCATGGGGCGCACGGAAATGCGCTACATCAACCTGAATATGCAGGAATTGGTACAAGAAGTAAAACGCGACTTGATCGCAGAAACCCCAGGACGCATAATCCATTGGCACATCGAGCCACTACCAGAAGCGCAGGGCGATCCCTCTATGCTGCGGCTGGTGCTTCGTAACCTGATAGGCAATGCCGTAAAATATACCCAGACTCAAAACCCAGCAGAAATTACTGTTGGAAGTATTGACAATGAAAACGAAGTTGTCTTTTTTGTACAAGATAACGGCGTAGGCTTTAATATGCAATATGTACACAAGCTATTCGGAGTATTTCAACGCCTGCATAGCGACCCACAATTTGAAGGCACTGGTGTTGGATTGGCAAACGTGCAACGCATTATTCATCGGCATAATGGTCGAGTTTGGGCAGAGGCTGTAGTTGACAGTGGCGCCACCTTTTATTTTTCGCTGCCTAAATTGTCGAAGAAGGAAAATGAATGAAAGAACTTAAGCGGATTCTGCTAATTGAAGACAGTGCCAACGATGCAGAGTTAATCCTAGCCGCCTTGTCGGAAAACCATCTCGCCAATGAAGTAGTGGTGGTACGTGATGGCGAAGAAGCACTAGATTATCTTTATCGCCGGGGGTTGTTCCGGTTGCGAATGGAAGGGTATCCTGTGGTGGTGCTGCTTGATTTGAAACTGCCTAAAGTCGATGGGTTAGAAGTGCTGGCACAACTCAAATCCGATCCAGTAATGCGAGTGATTCCAGTGGTGGTACTTACTTCTTCCCGCGAGGAGCCAGATTTAGTTCGCTGCTACGAGTTAGGGGTCAATGCATACGTTGTCAAGCCAGTAGATTACCATGATTTTGTCGATTCTATTAAGGGTGTTGGCCTGTTTTGGGCGGTGATCAATCAGCCTCCCGTTGGTGCTTTACCTCCGGCACCTCATCCACAAAAGGAGAGCAACTGATGAATGTCCTGCGTTTTCTCCTTTTGGAAGACAGCCTGTTAGATACAGAGCTTGCCCAAATGATATTAATCGAAGGGGGAATTGATTGCGAACTGATCCGAGTCGAAACCGGTGCTGATTTCCTAGCTGCTTTGGAAACAGACGCTTTCGATTTAATTCTTGCCGATTATGCCTTGCCCTCTTTTGATGGAATTTCTGCCTTGGAAATTGCCCGAAATCGTTGTCCAGAGGTTCCTTTTATCTTTGTTTCTGCTGCACTGGGTGAAGAATTAGCGATCGAAGCTTTGAAGAACGGTGCAACCGATTATGTATTAAAGCAACGACTAGGGCGGTTAGTTCCCTCGGTGCAACGGGCATTGCGGGAAGCTAAGGAGCGACGTCAGCGCCAGCAAGCAGAGGAGTCTTTACAGAAGAGTGAAGCCAAGTATCGCCGAATTGTTGATACCTCTTATGAGGGAATCTGGATGATTGACTCTGAAGCCCGAACAGAGTTCGTGAATCAACGGATATCTCAGATGTTGGGTTATCCGGCAGCAGAAATACTCGGTCGTTCTATATTTGATTTTATGGAGCGGGCTGATGATATAGCAGCAGCCGAAGCAAAACTGGAGTGGTTCAAAGGAGAAGAGAGCGATCTCAAAGAAGGGCGATTACGCTGCCAGGATGGTTCCTACATCTGGACACTGATTTCTGCGAGAGCGATTTTCAATGAACAGGGTGAGTGTTTAGGTGCGATCGCCATGCTAACTGATATCACCGATCGCAAACGCACCGAATCAGAACGCGATCGCCTTTTGCAACTTGAGCAAACAGCCAGGGCGGAAGCTGAGGCTGCTAATCGAATCAAAGATGAGTTTTTGGCAGTACTTTCCCACGAATTGCGATCGCCCCTGAATCCGATTCTCGGTTGGGCAAAACTATTGCAGAGCCGGAAATTTGATGAGGCATCGCTCAACAAAGCACTGAAAACTATTGAGCGCAATGCCAAATTACAAGCTCAATTAATTGAAGACTTATTAGATGTTTCTCGCATTCTCCAAGGCAAACTCAGCCTCAACATGATCCCAGTCGATTTGGTATCTACCCTTGAAGCCGCAATGGAAACAGTGCATTTGGCAGCAGAGGCTAAAACCATTGAGATTGAGACGATGCTCGATCCAACTGTGGGGAAAGTTTTGGGTGATTCAGCCCGCTTACAGCAAGTTTTCTGGAACCTTCTCTCGAATGCCGTCAAGTTTACTGAGACTGAGGGAAAAGTAAATGTGCGATTGCAGCGCATCGATGCTCAAGCGCAGATTACCGTCAGCGATACAGGTAAAGGCATTCACCCTGATTTTCTATCTCATGTATTTGACTATTTCCGTCAGGGTGACAGTACAATAACTAGAAGGTTTGGTGGATTAGGGTTAGGTTTAGCGATCGCTCGTCACTTGATTGAGATGCACGGGGGAACGATTTGGGCGGAAAGTCTTGGAGAAGAGCAGGGAGCGATTTTCACAGTTAGGTTGCCGCTAATCAAGGACGGTGCAACAATCAAGGATGACACAAATACTGATTCCTCAACTGCCGCTTTTCCCTCCTCTCCCCTGATGGGTTTACAAGTACTGGTTGTGGATGACAATGATGATACCCGCGACTTTTTCAGCTTTGTACTGGAACAGTTTGGTGCGATCGTCACCGCAGTAGCATCAGGATATGAAGCATTACAAGCGCTAACCCAGTCAAAACCAGATATCTTACTCAGCGATATTGGGATGCCAGAGATGAACGGCTATATGCTGATGCAACAGGTGCGGACTCTAGAAGCAAAAATCGGAGGAAAAAAGATGCCTGCGATCGCTCTGACTGCTTATGCAGGCGAAATCAATCAGCAGTACGCACTAAGAGCAGGGTTTCAACAGCACATCGTTAAACCTGTAGCACCAGAGGAATTGCTCATGGCGATTTCTAACTTAGTCCAATCTACTTAGGGATTTGTTATCAACCTGAGTAATTAGATGAACTGGCTTAATGTTACAGATTTTAAACTATTCTTCACAAGAAATATGGTCTTTTTAATTGCCTAGAATACTCCAGGTGATACAGAAAATGTTATGTCAATAAGGTTCGGTTAAGATTTTTTGATGAAAATTCTAGATCGCAAAGATGCGATTTATCACCGTATCTTGCCTTACAGATATTTTCAGATAAATAGACCACGTGTTAGGGCCGCAAGGCCTTGCGGCCCTACGACAGGTGTGGTTCAAATACATGAAAACTGCTGTAACCGAACTGTATTGCGCCCCTACAAATCTACAAATAATTTGGGATAATTTATTTTTTGCAAGTCCTTAACGCATATTTAACTTCACCAGATGTCTAATCATTCGTGAATCATCATATCCCTGGCTTCTCTAGAAAGTCGATAATCTTATTTCTCAGGAATGATTCAGGATTATTATATATATAATTTTTATATAGTAGATTTAATCTTTCGTCAATTTTATCCGTGTTTGTACTCTATCATAACTTTACGGATACTCTTAGAATCAACCTAAATTTATTTCCGTAAGGAGTCGGATATGAAGACTTATGACATGTCTTTCATAAAGACCAATGGACTGACGACTTTGTTGGTATTTGTCTCAGTTATATTTATTTTATCATTCACTCTAATTATATTATTTTTTGAAAATATTCAAGGATTTTCAAATCAAGAAAAAATTGAATACATCACTCAAGCATTAACAACGATTGCCATAATTATTGGGGGATTAGCATTAATTCTTAATGCTTACTATACATCCAGACTCTCTCTGGATGAAAATCACAGCTTGTTAACGCAACTCCTGGCTGGAACACCAGCTTGGGATAACAATATCGTAAATTGTATTAATCAGACACAACTCACTCCACAAGAAATTGTTTCCGAACGCTTTTCTAAAGCGATTGAACAACTGGGAAATGAAAAGATTGAAACGCGATTTGCCGCAATTTATGCTTTAGAACGAATTGCCAAAGATTCCCCGAAAGATCATTGGACAATTATGGAAATCCTCGCTGCTTTTATCCGCGAGAATGCCCCAACGAATAGGGAATATGAGGATGAGTCACTGCAATCATCAAAACTTCCTACAGATATTCAAACAGCCTTAACTGTCATTGGACGACGCGACTCATATAAAGATCCAGTTAATCAGAAACTCGATTTACGTAATACAGACCTCAGCAATGCAGACTTAACGGAAGCTAACCTCTCTAGAGCAATTTTTGTCGGGGCTAACTTGCAGTGGGTCAATTTTACCAGAGTAAACCTCTCTGAAGCAGACTTATCAGTGACCTGTCTTTGTGGCTCAATCCTCTATGAAGCCAAGCTGCAAAAAGCAATCCTCCCAGAAGCCAATCTCCAAGGCGCAGTTCTTAGAAAAGCGAACCTTTCCCAAGCAATCCTTTACGATGCCAACTTGGAAGGGACAGTTCTTTGTGATGCAAACTTAACAGGAGCAGTTCTTTGTGATGCCAACTTGGAAGGAGCAATCCTTTGTGATGCCAACTTAGAAGAAGTCAACTTTGAGGGTAGCAATCTCCAAGATACAAACCTAATTGGCAGTAACTTGCAAAGGGCAAAACTTGCTGGCGCTAATCTAGAAAGTGCATTACTGAGTACAGCTAACCTCCAAGAAGCTAATTTCCAAGAAGCTAACCTCTGTGGAGCAAACTTGACTGGCTCGGAAAACGTAGAATCACAGCAGATTGAACAAGCAATTGGCGATCGCACAACCATCCTACCGGAAAATCTGAAAATACCCCAACATTGGCGGTAATAAAAACTAAAGTTTCAGCATCTAAAACTTGATTACACGATAGGGACGCATAGCTATGCGTCCCTATCGTGTTTAATTTAGTACCCAAAGCTAAAAAATTGCCAAAAACCTGATAAATATTCTCTCTCAGCCTAAATTTTCCGCAATTTAAATCACTAACAATTATGAAACGCTGAGAGGTTTTTAACACAGCTGCGATCGCTCGCGTTTAGCTCAGTTGCAGCCATGCATCAGACTTTAGAGCAAAAAAAGCCAATGCCGTCCTGCGCCCGATGAAAAGGCGTAGCGTCCGTGGTATTAAGAGAGTTACAAGCCCTGCTTGCTGATAATACGATAGATGCCCGAATTGCGGGAAACAAGAACGTGCCTTTTTACCATTATAAAAAAACGCCCGCGTCAAACGCTTTAACCGATCTGATTCGCGCCGTACTTCGTATGAACGCAACGGTGCAAAAATCAGGAACACGCCTAATGCGGGGTACGGGAATAACCAATGCTCGGTGGCAAATGCTGAGTGAGTTATTCGCACTTGAAAAGCGCGTCACGGTAAGCGAATTGGCGCGGCATATGGGCTTAACACGGCAAGCCGTACAACGACTCGCTGACGACATGGCAAGCGACGGTCTGGTTGAGTTCGCCGAAAATCCCGGCGACGCCCGAGCCATGCACTTGCTTCTCACCGAAGCCGGCAGGGCAACTTATCACGATGCGTTGGAGCGCGAATGGCAGTGGACAAATGCGATTGCCGAAGACTTTGACGCGGAACAAATCACTCGTGCCGTGGCACTTCTGGAAGCCATTACGCAGAAGATGCAAGCCAAAAATTGACAATATATTGTCAATATGGTAACATCTACTACTATTGTAAGAAAGCTACCAACCTGATGCCACACCCAACCACCGCCGAACAGTTCGACCCAAGTAACCCGCGATTTACCGCAGACTGATTCACGCTCCTCGCGCAGATGCGCTCCGAAGCTCCCGTGACATTCCTGCTGGCACTTAATGTTTACGCCGTGACGCGATGGCAGGAAGTGCTCGACGTTTTAGGGGATCACGTGACATTCGCGTCATCCGAGGCGTTTAGGGTTGGGGTCTAGACGACCCTGATCACCCGCACTGATTACCTAGCACCCGTCTAGGTGCGCAACCAAATCCAAAGTAACTATAAGGGACTATCATGAAATCTTGCGAAGAGCTACGGGACGGGGGTATGGTCGCCATCGTCGGAGCTGGGCCAGCTGGTACGATGTTGGCGCGGCTATTACAGACACAGGGCTTCTCTGTGAAGGTCTTCGAGCGCGACTCCTCGCCGACCTCGCGGTCGCAAGGCGGCAGCCTCGATCTGCGCAAGAACGCCGGCCAACGGGCGATCGAACAGGCTGGGCTGATGGAGGAATTCCGTCGCCTCTCGCGTAGTGACGCCAAGGCTTTCAAGATGCTGGATTCGCGACGCAAGCCGCACCCAGCGGGCGAAGCCGGGACCCACGAGGAGGCCGGGCCGGAGATCGACCGCGGCGATCTCCGTCAGATGCTGCTCGGTTCGCTCGCTCCCGACACAATCGCCTGGGGCCACGCCGTCAACGATGTCTTGCCCGAGGCGGACGGCCGGTGGCGCATGGAGTTTAAAGATCAAGCGCCCGTCACCGCGGATCTCGTCGTCGGCGCCGATGGCGTCGGCTCCCGCATCAGACCCTGCCTGACGCCGGTTCGCCCGCGCTACACCGGCATGACGATGCTTGCGGGCGTGATCCGCAAGGAGCTTTGGCGCGGCTCCGAACTGTCGGACCTTCTGGGCGAGGGTTCGGTGATGTTCGCCGACCATCACCAGACCATTTTCGTGCAACGCTGCTCCCGCGACTTGATCCTTCTCTATTACTCGATGGTGGTTGCCCAGGACTGGCCTGCAGCGCAAGGCTTCGCGCTCAACGACAGCAAGGCCGTCCTCAACGCCATCACTGCCGCTTATCACGATTGGTCGCCCGAGCTGTTGACGATGCTGACACAAGTCGACGGCAATTTCCATCGCTGGCCTCTGTCTGTGATGCCGCCGGACTACCGGTGGGAGACGCGGCCGGGTCTTGCCATGGTCGGCGACTCGTCGCACGCCATGCCGCCATTCACCGGCAAGGGGGTGAACCTTGCACTGCTCGACTCGCTCGAACTGGCCGACGGCTTAGTGGCCAATCCGGCCGCCGAGGTCACGGAGGCCGTGAAAAAGTGCGAGGCGCGCATGCAGGAGCGGACACGCAATGAGATTTCGGAATGCCTGGAAGTCGGACGACACATTTACGGACTCGAAATCGACTTTAGCAAGCCGTAGTGAAGTGATGCCGAAATCCAAATTCAATCATCCCAGTTAAGGATCAACCATGACTATTGATCAGAATCCCATCGCGTCCGCTGGCGAGCACTTGGAGATCATGGATGCGCTTTACCGTTTCGGTACCGGAGTCGACCACAACGACCCGGCTCTGATCGCCTCGGCCTTCAGTGAGGACATTGTGGTGGACTTTGGTCCCTGCGGTTGCAAGATTGGTCTCAAATTCCCGCTGTTGACCGGGCACGAGACGGTCGTCGGCTTCTTGAGCGCGAACGCCGGATCACAGACGACCAGCCACGTGATTACGAACGGGCGCGTCCATGTCGAAGGAGACGTCGCCCGGTTGCGAACATTGGTCGACGCCACCCACCTTCCTCGGGGCGACCATTCCCGACGATGCCGGATGATGAACTGGTACAAGGTGGAACTCATCAGAGACGAAAGGCTTTGGCGCATGCGTCACCTCGTCATCGACAACGCTTGGTTCACCGGCGACCCGCAAGTGCTTTTAGGAAAGTAGCGTTCTGGAGCGTACAATGTCTGATCAATCCCTGCAACTCGTCCACGAGTTCACGTGTCAAGTGGCGTGCGGCCCACCCCACGAAGTCGGGGACGGCCCCTACGGCGGTCGCCAGTACTTCGAGATGACCGGCGGCCGGGTCGATGGGCCACGACTTAAGGGAAAGCTCCTCGGAGTCGGCAGCGACTGGATGCTTACCGGACCGGATGGCTTCATAAGGATGGACGTCCGGGTCCAGATCGAGACTGACGACGGGGCGATCCTTTGCGCCCACTACTTTGGTCCGGCCGAGGCCAACGAAAAGTTGAAACGGGCCGTGAGCGTGTGCGCGCCGACCGAGTTCGCCGACCAGTCAATTCGTTCCCATTGGGTGCTGGAGACAGGCGACCCGCGGTACGCCTGGGTCAACCAGACGCTGTTCGTCGGTCAAGGCCGGTTGCTCCCCCCAGGCCCCGGACTGCTAGGCTTCGAGCACCGGGTCTACCGACTATCTTGAACCAGTCTGTTTCAAACCGCCGTCGCCCCCAAGGTGGACATCAAGGAGCGACGCCGTGGTAGACGCCAAGCACACCAAGAGCGCCAAGAAGCAATCGGTTTGGAGGGTGGCTAGGCTAACCAAGTTCCGCGCGGAGGCTGCTGGAAGAGGGGCGCATGGTGCGCGCCCTTGTCCGCGCCCCGCAGAAGGCCGCCGAGCTTGCACAAGGGCGTAGACGTGCGTCAGGGAGACTTCAACGACGCCGCCACGATCGCGCCGGCTCATGTCCTCACGTAGGCGAGAACAGCACTCTTTCGGTATCTCAGAAGATAACGACGCCGACAATTCCAACGAAGCACAAAGCAAAATTCAAACAAAAAAGGAAAAACCATGATCTTGGTAACAGGAGCCACCGGACAGTTGGGTACGGCAGTAATCCAAAATCTACTGGACAAAACATCCGCCAACCAAATTGCCGCACTTGTGCGTGATGAAAGTAAAGCCTCTGCCTTGAAAGAAAAAGGGGTAGACATACGCGTAGGTAACTACGATGATACTGCTTGACTCGACAAGGCCATGCAGGGAATTGAAAGGGTTTTGTTGATAGCTGGAACGGATGAAGAGAACCGCCTTCGGCAACACCAAAATGTCGTGGATGCCGCAAAAAAGGCAAGGGTTCAATAGACCTCTTGCAAAAGTCCCAGATACGTGAGACAAGTAGGTTAGAGTTGGGTAGCATTTATCACCTATGACCAAGTAAAGAGCCTAAAACC
>NZ_JBALEF010000086.1:0-95404 GCF_036918245.1 Nostoc sp. | reverse complement strand
CTTCGATGTAAAGAGGTTCGGCTTCGCTGTATCTGCCTTGGGAGTTGTAGAGATTAGCTAGGTTGTTGAGGCTAGCAGCGACATCTGGATGTTCTTCACCCAGCAGCTTGCGGTAGAGTGCCAAAGCTTCGATGTAAAGAGGTTCGGCTTCGCTGTATCTGCCTTGGGAGTTGTAGAGATTAGCTAGGTTGTTGAGGCTAGCAGCGACATCTGGATGTTCTCCTTCGAGCCGCTCACGGTAGAGTGCCAAAAAATCAATGTAACCTGTTGTGGCTTCCGTGTGTCTGTCTAGCAGGGAGTCGTATATTGGCTCTATGATGCTGAGGCTAGTGGCAACATCTGGGTATTCTCCCCCCAGCAGCTTGCGCCTAAGTGCCAAAGCTTGAATGTAAAGAGGTTCGGCTTCGGTGTACCTTCCTTGGGAGTGGTAGAGTAATGCTAGGTTGTCGAGACTTTGTGTGATATCTGGATGTTCTTCTCCCAGCAGCTTGCGCCTAAGTGCCAAAGCTTGAATGTGAAGAGGTTCGGCTTCGGTGTACCTTCCTTGGGAGTGGTAGAGATACGCTAGATTGTTGAGGCTAGTGGCAACATCTGGGTGTTCTTCTCCCAGCTGCTTACGTAAGAGTGCAAAAGCTTGGATGTAAAGGGGTTCAGCTTCGCTGTATCTGCCTTGGGAGTCATAGAGTGCCGCTAGGTTGTTGAGGCTAGTGGCGACATCTGGGTGTTCTTCTCCCAGCAGCTTGCGCCTAAGTGCCAAAGCTTGAATGTGAAGAGGTTCGGCTTCGGTGTACCTTCCTTGGGAGTGGTAGAGATACGCTAGATTGTTGAGGCTAGTGGCAACATCTGGGTGTTCTTCTCCCAGCTGCTTACGTAAGAGTGCAAAAGCTTGGATGTAAAGGGGTTCAGCTTCGCTGTATCTGCCTTGGGAGTCATAGAGTGCCGCTAGGTTGTTGAGGCTAGTGGCGACATCTGGGTGTTCTTCTCCCAGCAGTCTACGCTTAAGTGCCAAAGCTTGCAGATAAAGTAATTCGGCTTTCGTGTACCTTCCTTGGGAGTGGTAGAGTCCCGCTAGGTTGTTGAGGCTAGCGGCGATATTTGGGTGTTCTTCTCCCAGCTGCTTACGTAAGAGTTCCAAAGCGTAGACGTAAAGTCGTTCGGCTTCCGTGTACCTTCCTTGGAAGTGATAGAATCCCGCTAGTTCGCTCAACGTAGTGAGAACATTTGGGTGTTCTCCTCCCCACCGCCTGTAAGTGATTTCCAAAGACTGGTGATACCAAGGTAAAGCCTGGTCATATAACCCCTGAGCATCGTAAAACCTAGCGTTACCAGTGAAAGTCCAAGCTAAATCATCATCGCTGACATATTGAATCAGATTCTTCGCTACTTCAGCTAGATGAGGTATTGCAGGTGTGACATCGGTGATTTGGTCAAGGGTGGGAGTTTCAGGAATATCTTTAGTAACTGCTATCATTACCCGACAAACGGAGCGCTTAAGTTCCTCTGCCTTTTCTAAACCTGTACACTTATATTGGAAAAACTGCCGCAACAGTGGATGCAATTGGTAAACTCCCTCACCTTTGCGCTGGAGTAAATGTAGATTCAGCAAGCTATCGTCTCTAATTTCTTCTAAATCTTCCGCATCTTCTTCTGGTAAACACTGTTCCACTAACTTCCAAGGTATGGGTGCGGCAGCAAATAAACTCAATAAACAACCCAATTGTTTATCGTCGTCCTCTAATTCTTGCCAACTCAACTCAAAGGCTGCTAACACACCTCGTTGTGCTGTCATGTCGGCTTCCAACTTAGATTTAGAGAGGGAACGCTCATCTAGTCGCTTGTTCTCCAACCGCCGCAACATTTCTGCTAAAGATAAATCCTGTTTCTGCGCCAGATAGCGCCCCACTAATTCCACACCCAAAGGTAAATATCCCAGCCACTCACACAACTGATTTGCTATAACTAATTCTCGCTCAATTCGCTCTGGTGTTTCCTTGAGTAAAGACCTTAATAACTCCAGCGCCGCCTCTGGTTGCAGCACATCCAAAGATAACTGCGCGATGCGTCCCAAGTTCTGGCGCGTAGTCATCAGCACTTTAAACCGAGAAGGTAGCGATTGTAAGTAAAGCTTAACTTGCTCGTAGTCGCTGACATCATCCAGTACTAGCAGCACATCACCGTCACGCCAACGCCGCCAGCAATATTGCACTTGCGCGAGTAATTTCTTTTGAGAATCTTCTGTTAAATTCTCTGGTGGGTTTAAGTCAAGCTGCGTTCTAGCAAACTGCACAACTTGAATGCCCACATCTCCAGTCTTTGCCAGCAACCAACAAATTCCACCCTTGTAGGTTTCACGGTGAGCTTTTGCATATTGTAAGGCAAGTTCTGTTTTACCAACTCCACCCATACCAGCGATCGCAGCAATGGCTACTTGCTTATTATCCTGCAAAAGTTGATGGAGGTTTTGCAATTCCTCTTCACGTCCGACAAATTCCACCACCCCACTCAAGGGCAAATTTTGTGGTATTTCAGTAGGGGGATTTGACTTTACCCGTTCCCGTTCGGGCGACTGTAGTCAATCAGGGGAATTCTGATGGTAATTGATAGTAATTGGGCTATTTTCTACGCCTTGAAAAGTGGGAGCTTTACTATCAATGCTTTGAAAACCTTGGCCACCATAAACATTCTGGACATTTCTACCTTGAACCTTGCCAATATTAATTTCTTGGTTAATTTCTTGAGCAAGGCTTTGAACTTCTTCACCAAATTGGGTGTCGGTGTCCATCTCCACTTGCAAGTAGGCAGCCACTAAATTTAAATCTTGCTTAGAACCTTGTTCAGCTTTTGTTAAGGCTTCTTGTACTTTCGGTCTACCCTTGAACTTATCCCAAATTTTTTGGCGTAGCAGTTTCAACTTGTCTAAGGTACTTTCGGTTATCTTCTCTACAGTTTTTTCTATAGCTTTGGTGATAACCAAGTTTGCGATCGCAGCTGCTGTCAGCGATACTGGCTCCATAAGTTTCCCAAAATATACGAGATTTTACTTATGCTTCTCAGTCTAACAGACTCTAAACAGGTAACGGAGAACAAATAACAGAAGAAGTTATAAAACTACGTTTAGCGATCGCCTCGGCAAAAATTATGAACTTTCACCGCTCTTTGTAAAGATATCTCCTTTAAAATTAGCAGTATTTATCGATTTTACTTACTTGAAATTCTTAGATAACCGACTTTTTCAAGAAGTCAGGAATCTCTTAGTGTTCATCCTGAAACTGGACTTGATAGTTGATTCATTTTCGGAAGTTTTCGGCTCTAAATCTAATTTCATAAAGTCCGAGCAAACCTGCTGCTACTAGCAAAGGTAAGAAATAATAGACTCCCCGATAAGCTAACATTGAACCCAAAACTGCCGCCGCCGAAACTTTTGAGGATAGAATCAGCAAAATTATAGTTTCAAATACTCCCAACCCACCGGGAACATTACTAACCACCCCTGCAAACATCGCTAGTAAATAAATACCTAAAAAGTCTAGATATGACAAAGATATATTGCTAGGAAGTAAAGCATAAAGAACTGCCGCCGCCAGAATCCAGTCAAAACTAGAAATTGCTATTTGAGCCAAAGATATGTTAAAAGAAGGAAATCGAAATTCATGTCCACGAATTATTAATGGTTGTTTAATCAAAATACTTCCTAGTAAATAAGCCGCAACTAATAGTAGAAAAATTATGCCGATGGGACGCACAGTAGCAAAAGGTAAATGTAATTGAGTGGGAATTTTCAACGGGTTGATGAGGAATAAGAAACCTGCAACAGCAAACATCCCCAACCAAAAAGTAAAATTGGCGAAAGCAATTACTTGAGCGATCGCAACTGCTGACACTCCCCAACTAGCATAAAATCGATAACGGATAGCACTACCAGTTAGCAAGGCAAAACCGATGGTATTACTAAATGCAGAGCTAATAAAATTAGTGAAAGCTATCTTATTCCAACTTAGGGAACGATTAATGTAGTTAAAACCTAAGATATCGTACCCAATCATCACTAGATAGCCCAAAGCTGTCAGCCAAATTGCCCAACTTACGCGACTTTTGGGAATAGCAGCTAGAGAGTTGAGGATGTCACGATAATTATACTGACGTAATTCGTTAGCGATCGCCAACAGGGAAAGCACCAGCAGCAACAAGCCAAACAAAGAACTGAAATTGAGTCGCAGCTTTTTAAGCATCATGAAGAAACTCATCCTAACTCTTGACTTTTAATTTACAACCAGTCGTAAAGTTTCCATCTTGTTGACACAGCGTTGACATACCGTTTGCATAAGCTTTTGAAGGCAAGCAACGACTAACTACCCCATGCCCAATGCTTTTCAAAGATGAACTACAAACAATCTAAAATTTTCTTGCTATTTTCAGTATTAACCCTAGTTGGCTGTAATTTCTCCCAAGGTGTCGTCGCAAAACCACCGCAACAGCAGGATTTACAAACAACGCCTTCCGTTCTTCCAACCCAGCGCAATACTAGCAACTCAGCGACTCTCCTAACCTATAAAATTGAAACCTACGATAGTAAAGTAATGGGTGGAAGTCGCACTTATGGCGTTTCTTTACCTCCTGGCTATGAGCAAAACTCAAAACAAAGGTATCCTGTAATCTTTCTCCTCCACGGTGGACATGGTAATCCCACTGATTGGTTTATTCAGAATAAGGGACAAGCTCTCAAGACTGTAGAACAACTTTATACTACAGGTAAGTTGCCACCCAGCATCATCATTACACCAGATGGCAACGACAAGCGTGGCTCTAGTCCCTACCGAGATCCCGAATATATCGATGGCCCTAACGGTAAAGTCTCTACAGCCGTAGGCGATGAGTTAGTAAAAGTTGTGCAAAGCCGTTATCGTACAATAAATAATCCAAATTTTTGGGCGATAGGTGGTTTATCTTCTGGTGGTTGGGGAGCAATCAATGTGGGATTACACAACGTAGATCGTTTCTCGATTTTATTTAGTCATAGTGGTTATTTTAATGATAAAAGTGGCCCAGAAAATAGCCCAATATTTTATATTAAAACCATTCCCCTACAAGCTCAAAAAAGGTTGAAGATTTACTTAGATTCGGGTACATCAGATATTGATGAAATCGGCGAAGCAGAACGATTTACTAAAGTACTAAATCAACTAAAAGTTTATAATTCATTTCATCAGTTTCCTGGCAGTCACACTTGGAAATACTGGCGGAAACATTTAGCAAATTCATTGACATTTGTCGGCGAACAATTTCGAGTTAATGAAACAGCAAATATGGCTGAAAATTTAAATATAATTCAAAATCATTCTGAGCAATAATACTACTTTGCAAAACCGTTGATATTTCAACATTAATGTGAAAAACTCTACTACAATTTTTCAGCAGATTAATTATAGTAAGTTCTAACGGAGGTGATTTTTTTAACTTTAAAATAATATGAAGATTTATAAATTGTTAATTAGCTTGGTAGGAGCGATCGCACTTCTTACTACTGCTGGTTATTATTATGTATTCATCTTAGGTGCGCCACAACTAGACCCACCCAAAAAAGAGGCAAATACTGGGCTAAAGTTTCAATTAGCAACCTTCAACTCCCAAGCGATGGGTGCAGTCCGTAACTACGGTGTGATTTTGCCCCCTAGTTATAGCAAAAATCCCCAAAAGCGCTACCCTGTGATATTCTTACTACACGGTGGTCATGATGATGCTCGTGCTTATGCTGATAAATACGCACTCTTAGACGTATTGCATGAACTTTATGAAAGTGGAAAATTACCGCCATCGATTGTGATTACACCTGATGGTAATGATAATCGCGGTTCTAGTCCTTTATATGACCCCGATTACTTTGATGGGCCGAATGGCAAAGTGGGGACTTTGATTGGTTTAGAATTAGTACAAGTTGTCAAGTCGCGCTACCGCACTTTGAAAGAACCCCAATTTTGGGCGCTGGGAGGTCTATCTTCTGGAGGATGGGGGGCATTTAATATCGGATTACGCTATCTCAACAACTTCCAGATTTTGTTTAGCCATAGCGGTTACTTTACTGATGACAGCAGTTCACAAAATAGTCCTCAACAAATTGTGCAACAGCTACCAGTTCAAGATATGAAGCGATTGCGTGTTTATCTAGATGCGGGTTTGAACGATACTAATTTGCTAGCCTCTACCAAAGCCTTCAACGAAACCTTAAAGAAATTAGGCATTGCTCACGTATTTTATGAATTTCCTGGAGGTCATGGTTTGTCTGGTGCAAATGTAGGTTGGAACTACTTTCACAAACATCTAAAAGATTCACTTTCCTATGTCGGAGAACAGTTTAAACAATTAGGAGTTAGGAGTTAAGAGTTTTAACGCCAAAACAAATGACTAATGACCAATGACTAATGACTAATAACAAATGACTAATAATTTAAAAACTCAGATTGGACTTTGGAGTGCAGCTTTCCTAACAGGTTTAGTCGGAGTAGTAAATTTATTATCAGCAGTGACACCTAACCTGTATGGGCGGACTCACTGGTTAAAGGAATTTTTACCATTTGAAATTCGTGCCAGTGGTCATATATTTGCAGCATTGACTGGGTTTGTTTTATTAACACTTGCTACTAATTTATTACGCCGGAAAAGAATAGCCTGGTTACTAACCATTGCTATACTAATAATTTCCATTTGCAGCCACTTGCTGAAGGGACTGGACTATGAAGAAAGTCTACTCTCTGGAGTTTTGCTAGTGCAATTAATCTTGATGCGCCATTTTTTCACGGCGCAATCAGACCGTCCTTCCATTGCACGGGGAGTGAGAGTGCTGATGGGCGCTTTATTATTTACCCTGGCATACGGAACTATTGGATTTTACTTGTTAGACGGCAAATTTTCAGAGAATTTTAATTGGCGTGAAGCGATAGTTCAGACTTTGGCGATGTTCTTCACCGAGGATAATTGGGGACTGCAACCAAAGAGTCGATTTGGAGAATTTTTTGCTAATTCTATTTATATTATTGCCGCAGGTACTATTACTTATGCAATGGTAATGCTGTTGCAACCTGTGTTTTGGCGGAATATAGCAACTACAAATGAGCGACGAAGAGTTAAAGCAATTGTCGAGCAATATGGATGTTCTTCTTTAGCCGCGCTCACACTCTTAAATGATAAAAGTTATTTTTTCAGTCCTTCGGGTAATAGTGTAATTGCTTATGTTCCCAAAGGACGAGGCGCGATCGCCTTGGGAGATCCCATAGGGCCAATTGAAGACCGCAAAGAGACAATTATTGCTTTCTGGCAGTTTTGTCAGCGCAACGACTGGTATCCGGGCTTTTACCAAACTATGCCCGATGATGTTGAGCTTTACAAATCGTTGGGGTTTAAGGTACTCAAGATTGGAGAGGAAGCGATCGTTGACTTGAAAAGTTTTACGTTACAAGGTAAAGCTGGTAAAAACTTTAGGCCATCAATTAGTCGTTTAACTAAGCTAGGATACCAAATCGACTTTTACCAACCACCCATCGCCAATGATTTATTGCATCGGCTCAAACCTGTAAGTGATGAATGGTTGAAAATGGTACAAGGTTCAGAAAAACAATTTTCTTTGGGTTGGTTTGACGAAGCTTACCTGCGAGAGTGCGAGATTGCTGTGGTGTATAATCCCGAAGGTCAGATTAGCGCCTTTGCCAACATTATCCGGGAGTATCAACTTAACGAAGCGACTATTGATATGATGCGACATCGCTCATCTCTTGAAAATGGCACAATGGACTTTCTATTTATTTCCCTGCTCCAGCATTTTAAAGAGTCTGGTTACGACAGCTTTAATTTTGGTCTTTCTGCGCTTGCTGGAGTTGGAGACAACCCCGAATCGCGCCGCTTGGAAAAAGTATTGCACTATCTTTACGACCATTTGAATCGCTTTTACAACTTCAAGGGACTGCACGCTTACAAAGACAAATTCCGCCCCGGTTGGGAACCGCGTTATTTGGTTTACCCCAGTTTAGCCACCTTACCAGATGTAGTTGTAGCATTGATTCGCGCAGATTCAGGCGATCGCCTCTTCGATTATTTCAAACCCGGAGCCTAAATGTGCGAAAAAATAACGTGCTGGTTCCTTGTTGTTCACCTGAATTGCATATTTCAGCCGGTTAGGGACAGATATATGAAGCGATGCCTACAGCGGGCTACGTCTACACAACTGGGCATTTATATGGTACAATTATACTATAAAAGTATGAATGTCCGATAAGTATACAACGCGAAGTAGAGCTTTGCCTAAGTTAGTAGCGAATAGACTCAAACAAACTTTGCGCTCCTCTGGGCTATACTCTGCGCTCCTACCCTGCGGGAAGGCGAAGCGCCTATGCGTTTAAACTTAAACCCTCAATTATCCACGAATTTACGAAACTGTGTACAAAGTTTCGTAATCAATTTATTGTCTATTTACCCTTCAACTTTACACGGTTGTAACAGATTGTTTTGTCAGAGTAATAGACTTCAGTAACCGTTGCTATAAAAGATTCTTGACCTTTATATAGAAGGTGGCAATATGACAAATAATCAGATTTCTCTAGTAGAATTAATCCAAATTTTTGCACAATACCGCAATAATATTATCATCAATATTAAGCACCTACAAGAAGATTATCAAAGAACAGGTATTAAACGTATTAGAGGTGTTAGAAACGAAAAGGGAGAACTGCTCCAACCTTGGTTGATAACAGAATTTATGGATGACACTGACTATGTTGGTATGGGCGATTTTCAGTTTAACCGCAATACTGCTACTATCAATATGCTTGTCAAACGTAGAGTTAAACTTGCTCAATTTGAAGACCCAACTCCTACTATTGAAGTAGCAGGTTTGTTAGTAAATGACCTCAACACCTTTAATAATTACACGATTGTAAGTGACGGTAAAATCAACGTAAATTCATTACAAGTCAAAATTAGCAGTAAAAAATTATTTGACTTACTCAAAGAAAAAGGCATACTGGATGCAGAAGAATTTGACTTTCGGGCTGAACATACGATTCAGTTAGACAACTTGCCGCTTGTAGCTGCTAATAGTCGTTACAGCAGTATTGATGGACTATTCAATGAACTAGCAGAAATTAAAGTACTGACTAGTATTATTTGCGCTCACTTGAAAAAAGAGTCAGATGTATTTATTGAGACGCAGTTAGATGAGTTTAAAAAGCACTATCTATCTAAGAATATTTACATCAATTTTCCTACAATCAATGAATACACTGATTTCAACGAAGCTTTAGCTAATGGTACTCTTGACTCAAAATTTAGTTATAAAATCGATATCGGCAGTCAAGATATTCTGAACTTGAGTAAGTTACCTTCTGCTAACAAGTTTCTCAATAGAATGTATCGTCTTTATGACAAAGAAACTGGAGAAATTATCATTAAGCCAAGTTTCGAGACGGCATTTAATCAAAATCTCGCTGTTAGGCACAGGTTACTGTCATCACGTACCAAGATTACAAAAGTTGACGAGTTGATGAAACCAATTTTTGATGATTTTCTTGGGCTTGAGCAAAATGGCATTGTTAGAGGAATCCTTAAGAAAGTTGGTGCTGATAGTTTAGGGCAGTTGTTGCAGGATAAACAAACTGGTAAGCAGATAGACAAAGAAGAAATAGTTGCAGCTTTAACGGTGGCAAGTAAAAAGTTAGAACAATATGCAGAAAATATCTACCAAGATAAAATATCTCCCTTAGTATTTTACATTGGTTCTACTGGACTATTGCCAGATCAAATGGAAGCCAAAGCCATGACTGCTGACGAAGCTGCTGCTAAATACCCAAATTTGCAATTTTCTAAAGATGAGCAAGAAGGTACTTTTTTTGCAGTTGGTGATAGTATTATCAGCATTTCTACCAAAACTGAATATTACAGCAAAAAGGTGCCTATCCTAAATCAGTTGTGATCCAAAAAATCCCCGACTTATTTGAGAAGTCGGGGTTCTAAAAGTTTACGATTATCACAAATCAAATAGCATTACTACATAAATAACCTGAGATCAGGATAAGCTGAAACCTTGATTTTGTTGCTAGTTTTGACAGTGTGAAACCCTTATTCTTTCGTCCAAGGGATCAAATTTGATTCCTTAGCCCGAACTGACGTTAAATAACCTATTTTTGCTTAGAAAGCTGCTGACTCTTCCCCAAGCGCTAACTGTATAACTAAATCAGCAATGCTACCAAGTCCCATCCCAAATTCTGGAATTATGAATATAAGCATCATCGCAAAGAGTCCGAATTGGGTATATTGCAGTGGCTTTAGCTTAGTAAAAATTTCGCTGAAAACATGAAATCCATCAAGTGGTGGAATTGGCAAGAGATTAAACAGAAATAATGTCAAATTAATTCGAGCTGCTAAATAAAAAAAATCCTCACTCAAAATTTCTGAAAGACTCAGATTAGGAAGAAATTTCAACACCATAATAAATAGAACGCCTAAAGCCAGATTTGATAATGGCCCGGCTGCCGATACCAAAATGTTGCCTAGCTTCCCAGAGCGAAACTTAGATGGGTTGACGGGCATTTGTCCCCAAGCTATACCCATAAGACAGAGAAAAATGATTGATTCTTTGCCCATGTGAACTACAGGATTCAGCGTCAGATGACCAGTCTGTTGTGGAGTGTTATCTCCCTGACTCATCGCAACCCAGCCGTGAGCAAGTTCATGCAAAGTAATGGAAAATATGACAATGGCAACAATTCTGAAAAAATGAATCGGCTCTGTGATGAGTGTTTCGATAAACATACTTTACTAAATTTTGGTAATGCCCCATTTGTGGAATAACAAGCTATTGAGATAAATGTTATTAAAATATTTACTTAATCTGCTAGGGTGATTTTTGGTATATTTTATAAATCAAAATTTACTACTTTTATTAATCTCAGTTGATTTGATAACTTAAAAAAATATTTCATAACACTTGAAGGATTTTAAAACCTGGTAGTAACTACCTATTTATTTTATTTTTTAGTATATAAAAATTTAATTCCTGAGTTAGTGTTTTAGCTAAACGTATAAAAAACTACTTAAAAAATAAGAAAATAACAAATCATTGAATAGATCGGCTTTATTTGTGTCTAATCTGCATCTATAGTTTTATGTTTCTTGACTCAAAACAGAGTCGCTATTGTCTTGTTATTTTGGTATATCACTTTGCAAAGTTAATTTTATTACCTGATATACCAATAGATTTACTAACAATCTTTAAGAAAATTACGCAGAAATCACCTTCAATGAGACAATCTGACCTAATCTTCTCAACCTAAAGGAAGACATGAACGATCGCACAAAGGCTCTCCAGGCTCTCGCGGCTGAACGTTGGCGGGTATCCTTGATTCTCAGTGGAGCCATGATGTTTATTTACTTCGGCTTTATCCTATTAATCGCGTTCAATAAGCCCCTGCTGGGGTCATTAGTAGCTCCTGGCCTCAGCTGGGGAATTTTACTGGGGGCGCTGGTAATTGTCTCAGCATGGGTATTAATTTTTATCTACGTACGTTGGGCAAATAGCAGTTACGACGACCAAATCGCAAGGCTGACACGCAAGTAAAATTGGGAATGGGGAAAAAGAACATTGATTTATTTACCAATGCCCAATGCCCAATAGCTATTAGCAATTTCTAGTCCCAAATCCAAAATACTAAACCAAAAAAAGCATGAATAGTGTGTGGTTCGATCTGCCACTAGCGGCGGATATTACCAGTCTTGGTAAGTTTAACCCGTTGGCGATCGCTTTCTTTTTTCTGTTTGTTGCCAGTTCTTTAGGCATTACCTATTGGGCGGCAAAGCTCACCAAAAATACGGCACAGTTCTATACAGCTGGCGGTAATATCAGCGGTTTCCAAAATGGGCTGGCCTTAGCAGGAGACTTTATGAGTGCAGCTAGCTTTTTAGGTATCGCTGGGCTGGTGGCACTCAACGGCTTTGACGGCTTAATTTATTCTATCGGCTTCCTGGTGGGCTGGCCGATTGTTATGTTTCTAATTGCCGAACCATTACGAAACTTAGGTAAATACACCTTTGCCGATGTAGTGGCTTATCGCTTGCAGCAAAAACCTGTACGTATTGCATCTGCAATTGGAACGCTGGTAGTAATTAGCTTTTACTTAATTGCCCAGATGGTAGGTGCTGGGGAGTTAATCAAACTACTGTTTGGCTTTGATTATGAATTAGCTGTGGTCATCGTCGGTTGCGTGATGATGGCTTATGTGATTTTTGGCGGGATGATTGCCACCACTTGGGTACAAATTATCAAAGCAGTTCTGTTGCTCGGCGGAACTGTCTTACTAGCTATCTTGGTACTGGCACGATTTGGCTTTAACCCGATCGCTCTTTTCGCTGCTGCATCCCAGAAGTATACAGGTGTATTAGCTCCGGGCAAACTGGTTTCTAACCCCTTGGATGCTATCTCCTTGGGGATGTCGTTGATGTTCGGCACTGCTGGACTACCACACATTCTAATGCGTTTCTACACAGTACCCGACGCTAAAGCAGCGCGGCTCTCTGTTACTTACGCCACAGCTATTATTGGCGTTTTTTATCTCCTTACTTTTATCCTGGGCTTTGGAGCAATGGTGCTAGTAGGTAAAGATGCCATCGAGAAAATTGGTACTGGTGGTAACATGGCTGCGCCGATGTTGGCAGAATTTCTCGGTGGTGATGCTTTCTTAGGTTTTATCGCCGCTGTTTCTTTTGCAACGATTTTGGCTGTTGTCGCTGGGTTGACACTCTCAGGTGCAGCTGCATTGTCCCACGATTTGTGGGTGAATGTGGTGCGCTCTGGCCATGCTGACGAGTCAGAACAATTGAAGGTGGCTCGCGGTGCGACAATGCTTTTGGGGTTAGTAGCAATATTTCTGGGCATCTTGTTTAAAGGGCAAAACGTAGCTTATATGGTAGGTTTAGCATTTGCGATCGCTGCGAGTGCAAACTTCCCAGCCTTGCTCTTATCAATGCTTTGGCGACGCTTCACTACCAATGGTGCAGTTGCAAGTATGTTAGTAGGTACTGTCTCTTCTTTAGTGCTGATTTATTTGTCACCTACTATTCAAGTAACGATTCTTAAGCACGCTTCTGCACCCTTTCCCTTAAAAAATCCTGGATTAATCAGTATCCCACTGGCGTTTATTGTGGCAATTGTCGTTTCACTATTGAGTACTGAACAGCTGGCACAGGAAAAATTTGCGGAAGTTGAGGATCGCATTCACATTGGTTCTGGGATGTGATTTTGTTAACGCATAAAGGGCATTGGCAATTCTTCCCTATGCCCTATTCCCAATGCCCAAAAACTCCATCCCCTTGTGGCTTGGAGTTTTTCATGTTGGCTGTAGCTTTTCCCTACTGTCCAAGTTCTTTGATGTTATCCATCACTTGTTGGTATAAGTTGTTGTTACCTTGACTTTGAAAAATGCTTGCTGCTTGTTGTAAGTCCTTGAGTGCGCCCTGTTTGTCTCCATTGGTGGCGCGGGCGTTTCCCCGGTTATTGTAGGTAGGGGCAAAGTTAGGATTGAAGCGAATGGCTTGATTGTAATCTGCGATCGCACCCTGGGGATCTCCATTGGCAGCACGGGCATTTCCTCGGTTATTATAAGCGATCGCATATTTGGGGTTAAGGAGAATCGCTTGATCGAGATCGTCTATTGCCCCTTTTTTGTCTCCATTCGTGGTGCGGGCATTTCCCCGGTTATTGTAGGCTTCGGCATAGTTGGGATTCAGGCGAATCGCTTCACTGTAATCTTTAATTGCTTCTCTGTTGTTTCCCAGTGAGGCGCGAGCATTTCCCAAGTTATTGTAGGCTTCAGCGTCGTTAGAGTTGATGCGGAGTGCTTGATTGTAATCTGCGATCGCTTTTTCCTTGTCTCCCAAATCAAAGTAGGCTAATCCTCGCGCATTGTAAGCAGCGCCATACTGAGAATTTTGACTAATTGCCTTATTATAAGAAGCGATGGCAGCTTGCAAGTCGCCGTTTAAATGCTGATTCTTTCCCTGAAGATAAAATTCCCCACCAATGGAAGTTGTAGCTGAACGACGGCTAGGTTGACTAACTCCTATTTCTGTTACCAATACATTGTCATTCTTACTACAAGAAACACTGCTAATTGCAGTCAATGTAGTAAAAATAGCTATGGTAAATAAAGTATTTACCCTTGTTCGCTTTTGCCCAAATAAATGCCGTCTCATAAGTTAATATAAACTGCCATAACACCTAAACAGAATTAGTACCAAAATCTAGATTTTAATTCTTTAACTCAATAACTATTCTAACTTTTGATAGACCTTTCAAGTTAATTGACAAATTTACCTAATATTTTATAGATTTATCAGAGAAGATAGGAGGAAATAATTATTAAATTTCAATATTTATTCTTCACAATAACTCTATAAATTCTGACATTTGTAGCCTGATGAACAATTTACTCATCCTCAGCTTCACTCTCTTGAGTTTTGGGAATTAGCCGCCAAGAGGTATTTTTGTCAATATCTACAGACAATTGTTCCAGATTTTGCCCTAAATCTTTTTGGAGTTTCTGAGTGAGTGTGATTGGAAAATCTAAATTAATACCTTGAGTTTGTGCTAGCTTTGCCAATTCTGTAAATGCAGCTTTGATTGTAGTCCGTTCATAACTAGTCAGCTTATAATCATAAGTTTCTGATATATTCTGAGCCTGCATAGCTTTTTTTATACGTTCTTGCAAATGCTCAAATTCTGAATTCAACAACTTCCATTGCTGCTCAACTTGCGAGTATCTAGTACTTAGTGATATTAAGTCTTCCGTTGCAGGTTCGGGGCTGCCTTGGGCTTGTAAGCCTAACAAGTTTAGGTGAATTTGAGCAAGATAAATGCAGTCTAGGTAAGCATACTCTATCTGTTCTTCAGTCAGAGGGCGTTTTGCCCAATCACTTTTTTGTTCTTGTTTATCGATATTATTAAAGCTACAAAGTGCTGTAGCTATTGTCTTGAGTTGGTAGTTGGGTAATGGCAAAAGATAGTAGGGAATTTTTTTGGCCATTTCCAAAGTGCAAGTAATATTTTTGGCTTTCTTGCTACCGAGAAATTTTAGATCGTAACTGGCGTTGTGAAAAACTTTTTCAATCGCAGAATTTATCATAATTTTCTCAATAAATTCAGCTATAATAGTGGGCTGATCTAATACATCTAAAAGATAGACGCGATCGCCACTCATATCTTGAGGATTATCTAATACCTGAATCAGCGATAATCGGGGATTACGACTTTTATAGTCAGCGACTTCTGTATCTATCCACAGTGTTTTAGCGTTTGTATATTCAGCGACAATGGCACGAATTTCGCTAGCCGAAGTAAGGTAGGGCATTGGCTAATATTTCCTGATATTTAAGGCATTGTAAGTAAGCCATAGTTTTATAAAGTAACATTTTGTTGGTAAGTTTGCTGGCACAGGATTGCAAAAACGCTGAAGTTTGAAATTCGTCATAGACATCGCCAAATTGACTCAAATCTGATAACATCGAGTCACTACTGTGGAGTGGCATAGTCTACCATCGAAAGAGCTACTGTGCATCTACGTTAAATTTATAGAGAGCCACAGACTGTATGTAAAGCCATCCTGGTTAGCAGCCGTCAGAAAAATTGAATTGGAATTTCTCAAAACTGAGTGCAAAATCTTAGCTTCAAAAAATCGTCCAAATTTCAATTTTCAGTAACCTGAGCTATTGCTTAGGCATTTTTGTTACTTCACTTTTAATTGTTTTTTTAATTTGCTCCTCACTATCACACACACCTCTATTAACCGCTTCAAGTACTCAATTCGGAGATAAATAATGAAAAAACTAATTTTATTAGTAGTTAGTAGCATTTTGGTAGTTGGTACTTTTGGCTGCCAAGAGGCTCCTAAAACTGGTTCCGAAACTCCTAGCACAACTAATGAAGCCGCTCAAGCACCAGCAAAACCAGCTTCGCAGACAAATCAAACTGCCAAAGTTCCAGAAACACAAACGACTCCTTTAGCAGCTAGTACAGGTACTAAAGTTAAAACTGATTCTGAAAAAACGGCAGCAACAAAAGCTAAGAGCGACTTAAAAACTGAAGTTAGCACAAAGTTGAATAAAGGCTTACCAGGCAACAAGTTACAAGTTGAAAACAAACAGGGTGAAATTATCCTCAAAGGTACAGCCACTTCTGTTGAAGAACTCAAGAAAGCTGAAACCTTGGCTAAAGAAGTTCAAGGTGTAAAGACGGTGAAGGTAGAAGCAAAAGTTGATACTGTAAAAAAGCCATAAAAGAATAACTGAAGCTTTCAGTTAACATCGGTATGAAAGCCAAATAGAGACTTACATCTGTGTAAGTCTCTGTTTTTTACTTACTTAAATAAAACCAAGGAATAGGTAGTTGATACCACTTGAGTAACTTTATATAGTAGTTCTCGGTTGAATACAGCAATTTTCATGTATTAAGGGCACAGCATTGCTGTGCCCCTACCGCATGATCTATTTACCTGAAAATAAATAGCTGTAAGGTACAAAAACCCTACCCCCAACTCTCTAAGAGGATGTTTGAAATCCTATATTTTCATCTTTCAACTTCCATTGTTTGAACCTCGATAAATTCGCTCCATCTGCTCTGGAGAAAGGCGTTTCATTGGAAACCACTCAAATTCGGAAATAGACACTTTCTCATAAGGTTGAACATCATCCTGCTGGTTTTGAGGAGAACGCACTACTATATTGGTATTTGAAACCTGACCCCTGAACGACTCACCTATTTCTGATTCTGGAAGCTGAGTTTGAGGCAAAACATAAGCGTGCTTCTGGGGATCGTATGCGAAAACTTCTCCTGTTTCAATGTGATAAATCCAAGCATAAATGCTGAGTTCTCCCCGATAGAGCTTAGAGTGAATCACTGGATATGTCCGCAAATTCTCAATTTGAGTAAGAACATTTTCGGCAATCATAATCTCTAGCAGTTCTTCTCCGTCGTAGTCACTGTAGTGGTCTATAACTAGCCTTCGAGTTGCTTCTGCATATTTAAGCCAATCATGTACAAGCGGCATTTCATCGCTGAGATTGTGTAACTTCATTAATCCTTTCATTGCACCGCAATGAGAATGACCACAAATAATAATTTGGCGGACATCTAAAGCTTGAACAGCATATTCAATTGTCGCACCTTCACCGCCATTACTTGCCCCATACGGTGGAATGATGTTGCCTGCATTGCGAATGACAAATAATTCACCAACTTGAGCTTGTGTAATTAGATTTGGATCGAGACGCGAATCAGAACAGGTAATAAATAAGACCCTGGGCTTTTGACCATGTGAAAGTTGCTCAAACAATTTTTGATGTGTCGAAAAATAGCTAGATTTGAATTCGCGCAGACCTTTAATTAATTTTTTCATTACTAAGTTATACAATTTTTGCGGGTTAAGAACCAAATCACAGAGAGCTGATTGATGTAGTAGAGAGGGATTTCTTTCTACGTTTTGAGAATTGTAAAGATTAATATATTATAAATTAATTTGGTGCTTTTAATATCCTCTGCCATTTGGTTGAGTTGGTTTTTCCCTTGGTTTCCTCTGTTCTTTGGTAGATGACATTACTGTGTGAAAACGCCTAGAGCCTGTTTTCAAACTCGTTATATCCTGAGATAGAAATGCGATCGCTTTGTTGTGACGATCAACCGAGGACTACAGACACAGAACAGATGATTCAAACTATACCAACTGATTCCCCTTGACACCTAAAATATCTGGAGATTGTGTCCAGTTGAATACTTGTAATCAGGGCTGACTCAAAGATACACAAACACAGAGATTTTTGAATTATAAGTAATTAGGCGGACATGATATTATCTGCCTGGGAAAATTTTGATGGTCAGTTTGCGACATCAAAATTTTCGCTGTACACTGAGCGATCGCCTGCGGTAAGCCTTTTGGGTGAAGCTTGGAGGCTCACCGCAAACGCGTTTACTATAATTTCCATTTCTCCCCCTTACCCTCTTGCGAATTCTTAATTAGTTGATACACTTGTTCTTCATTAGCCCAGGGAACCAGCGCCTATGGTGCACATCAAGCGCGTGGAACTTACGAACTTCAAATCCTTCGGTGGCAGTACTTCTGTCCCTTTGCTACCGGGGTGTACTGTCATATCTGGGCCAAATGGTTCGGGTAAGTCTAATATCTTAGATGCACTGCTCTTTTGCCTGGGACTCTCCAGTTCTAAGGGAATGCGAGCCGAACGCTTACCGGATTTGGTAAATAACACTCAAACGGCTAAAGGACGTGCTTCGATTGAGGCTAGCGTCACGGTGACATTTGATTTGTCGGATGAAATCTCACACAAAGACGCAAAGGCACAAAGGGAGGAAGTAGAGGAAGTAGAGGAAGTAGAGGAAGTAGAGGAAGTAGAGGAGGTAGGGGAAGCAGGGGAAGCAGGGGAGGTAGGGGAAGAAAATCCAAAATCCAAAATCGTTCGACTGAGCGAAGCCGAAGTCCAAAATCGTTCGACTGAGCGAAGCCGAAGTCCAAAATCGGGAGAGTGGAGTGTTACTAGAAGGCTACGAGTCACTCACCAAGGGACTTACACATCGAATTACTATATTAATGGTGTACCTTGCACGTTGACAGAGTTGCATGGAGAACTAAGTAACCTCCGGGTTTATCCTGAAGGCTACAATGTGGTACTGCAAGGGGATGTCACCAGCATTATCTCGATGAATGCGCGGGAACGACGGGAAATTATTGATGAATTAGCAGGGGTGGCGGCGTTTGATCGTAAAATTATCCAAGCCAAATCAACTTTAGATGAGGTGAAGGAAAAGGAAGATAGCTGTCGGATTATTGAAACGGAATTAACTGCACAGCGCGATCGCCTTTCCCAAGATCGGGCGAAAGCTGAGAAATATCAAAAACTCCGCACAGAATTTCTAGCGAAACAATCTTGGGAAGCTGTTTTATCATGGCGATCCTTGCAAGCACAACAAGAAAAGTTAGTTCACGAAATTCAAACAGGCGATCGCAATTTTAGTGAACTCACTACCCAACTCACAAACCTAAATTCCGAAATCGTTCAAAAAACTGCTGAACTGGAACAACTCAATGCCCACGTGAAAGCATTGGGAGAAGAGGAACTTTTGGCGGTACAATCTACCCTCGCCACCCAAGAAGCAGAACGTAAACAACTCCAGCGTCAGCTAACGGAATTACAAACAGCTTCCCAAGAAACTGCCAAACGTCTAGCTCAAACTCAGCAAGAGATTCAAAAACATCGTCATTCCCTAGAAGAAATTGCCAAAACACAGATTGTAGAGGGGCAATCTATTGTCTATTGTCAGCAACAAAGGGATGAAACACAGCAAGCTTTAGAAACTTCCCGCGAAGCAGCAGCAGAAATCGCCTCGGCTTCGGAAGCCTGGGTGCAGCAACAAACGGCATTTAACCGTCAAATTGAAGCTTTGCTGCACACTCTAGAACCGCAACGCACGGAACAGGCACAACTCAGGGAACGCAATAATCAGTTACAGCAGCTGATCCAAGAGCAAACTCAGTTAATTGAACGTGACAAACCGCTATTAGCAGAAAAACAAACTCAGTGTAGTGGAGTTGAAACGGAATTTAACGCCTCTAGCGAACCCATCCAAAATTTAGCCCAAAATCTCTCAGCCACAGAGCAAGAACTGCAAATCCAACAAGAAACCCAAAAACGGTTACTTTCTGAACAACGAGAAAAACAACGCCAGTTGGATAAAATCGAGGCGCAAGCGCAAGCACAGCAAGAAGTCCAAGGAACCCAAGCCAGTAAAGTCATTTTACAATCGGGAATGCCTGGACTTTGTGGCTTAGTTGTGCAGTTAGGAAAGGTAGAACCTCGCCATCAGCTTGCTTTAGAAATGGCTGCTGGGGGACGCTTGGGACATATTGTGGTGGAAGATGATGGTGTAGCCGCAGCAGGGATTGAATTGCTCAAACAGAAGCGGGCTGGGAGGGCAACTTTTTTACCGCTGAATAAAATTCACGCTCCCAAATTTACCCAAGATGCAACACTGCGTTTTGCTAGTGGCTTCGTTAACTATGCTGTTAACTTAGTCGATTGCGATCGCCGTTACAAAGATGTATTTAGCTATGTTTTCGGCAACACAGTGGTTTTTGCCAACCTGGAGGCGGCGCGGAAAAATTTAGGACTGTATCGCATCGTCACCTTAGACGGGGAACTTCTGGAAACCAGCGGTGCAATGACTGGTGGTAGTAACACCCAGCGTTCCTCCTTGCGGTTTGGGAATGCGGAAGCGGCGGAATCTGACGAGGCGATCGTTTTAAAAACTCGCTTAGTGGACATTGAGCGAATTTTAGAGCGTTGTACTGAAGCGATCGCTACTTTGTCAACCAAAACAAAAAAACTCACCCAGGAACTCACTGAAGCGCGTCAGGCGCGACGCGAACAGCAGTTGCAATTGGAGCAGTTGCAGAAAGACATTAAGAGTTTAACAGCGCAATTAGAGGGGACGCGATCGCAACTCGCACAAAACAGCGAAAAGTTAGCCACTGCTCAATCCCGTCTGGAAATTTTAGAGCGGGAATTACCTGGGCAGGAAAATGAATTGCAACAATTACGACACGCATTAGCAGAGTTAGAAGCATCCCAAACCCCCAGTGAATGGCAACAAATCCAGGCAACCATTAAAATCCA
Organism: Nostoc sp.; assembly: GCF_036918245.1. GTDB lineage: Bacteria > Cyanobacteriota > Cyanobacteriia > Cyanobacteriales > Nostocaceae > Nostoc. The sequence goes on along the minus strand of NZ_JBALEF010000086.1, from coordinate 74,692 downwards.
AGAGCAACAATTACAACAACGGGAGACGGCATTAAGGGAAGCTGAACAAAAATTAAAAAATTTAGAAAATCAGCAACAACGTTTGCAAGAAAAAATCAAAGAAGGTGAAACGCGAATTACAGAATATGAAACCCAACAAATCTCTTGTAGAGACGCGATTCATCGTGTCTCCACACAAATCACAACGATAGACGAGCAAATCACCCAAACCCGCGCCAATCTAAGCCAAATGGAGCAGAATTTGGGCGAAGAGAAACAAAAACGCGACGCTACAGAACTGGAAGTGCGATCGCATCTTTTACGCCAACAACAATTGGAATGGGAAATCCAAAAACTCCAAGAAACTCAAGAGAAACGGCGAGAGGAACTAATTGCATTGCAAACTCAATTGCGGGATGTGGGAGCAGAATTACCAAATCCCTTGCCGGAAGTTCCAGATCAGGTAGACTTGGAAGAATTGCAGAAAGAATTGCGATCGCTTACCAAACGCTTACAGGCAATGGAACCTGTAAATATGCTGGCGTTGGAAGAATACGAACGCACGCAAAATCGCCTCCAAGAACTCACGCAAAAATTAGAGACACTAGAAGGAGAACGCACCGAACTACTTTTACGGATTGAAAACTTTACCACATTGCGGCAACTTGCCTTTAAAGAAGCTTTCGATGCTGTCAACGAAAACTTTCAATCAATTTTTGCCATTCTTTCCGACGGCGACGGCTTCTTGCAACTTGAAAATCCCGAAGATCCCTTTAGCAGCGGACTGAATTTAGTCGCGCACCCCAAAGGTAAACCCGTACAGCGCCTAGCTTCCATGTCTGGGGGAGAAAAATCACTCACAGCCTTGAGCTTTATCTTTGCCCTGCAACGCTACCGTCCATCGCCATTTTACGCCTTTGACGAAGTAGATATGTTCCTAGATGGGGCAAACGTAGAACGATTAGCTAGAATGATTAAACAACAGTCACAACAAGCGCAATTTATAGTTGTGAGTTTGCGTCGTCCGATGATAGAATCAGCCGAACGCACAATTGGCGTTACTCAAGCACGAGGAGCTTACACTCAAGTTTTGGGGATTAAGTTACAATCATCCAATACATCTGCTTGAGTTTTTGTTAATAATAGTGTATAGATAAACCACGTAATGTGTGACTTTCTCTCAAACCTAACCCCCAACCCCTTCCCTACCAGGGAAAGAGAGCAAAAATCAAAGCCTCTCGTTCACTGGGATAGAGGAATGGAAGTGGGGTTACAAGAATAAGTTGCACGTCGCGTTAAACCGGATTCGAGATCAGGACTCGGTATAGAATGACCTCCGAACAGATAATTAGGCGTTCCGACATATTAAATACCCAGGTGATTACCCGCGACAACGGCAAGCGGCTAGGCATCATCAGTCAAGTCTGGGTTGATATCGATCAACGAGAGGTTGTGGCTCTTGGTTTGCGAGACAGCCTGATCTCTATTTCGGGCATACCGCGCTATATGTACCTCAACAACATCAGCCAGATTGGTGATGTCATCCTGGTTGATAACGAAGATGTCATTGAAGATATCGAAGTTGAATCTCTCAGTAATCTGATTAACTGGGAAGTAATTACAGAAACAGGTGAAGTCTTAGGCAAAGTTCGCGGCTTCAAGTTCAACGGCGAAACCGGGAAGCTTGAATCTATAGTCATTGCTTCTTTAGGATTGCCCCAAATTCCCGATCAATTTCTGAGTACTTACGAGTTCTCAGTAGATGAAATTGTCAGCACTGGCCCCAATCGGTTGATTGTGTTTGAGGGAGCCGAAGAACGAGTAAACCAGTTGACAGTTGGTTTATTAGAGCGGCTGGGTATCGGCAAAGCACCGTGGGAGCGAGATATAGAAGAAGAATACGGCGGCTATACTCCACCGCGCCAAGTTGCACCAGGTAATCAACTGCCTAGCGGAGTGCCATTGCAGCCACCCAGGCAAAAAGTTCGCGCTCCTGAACCCGTAGCGCAAGAAGAAGAATGGAATGAAGACTATGTGGAAGAAGAAAGGCCACAGCGTCAGGTAATGAAGGCGCGGCAGTATGAATCTATTCAATACGAAGAAGATGAGGAAGAAGATAACTGGAGCGAGGCAACGGGCAACGACAGGTATCAACAACCGCAGCCGCTAAAATATCAAGCCCAGCCCTATAGCAAGCCTTATGTTGACGAATACGATGATTATGACGACGTAGAGGGCGATGCTTGGGAAGATGCGCCGAAGCCTGTGAACATTCCTAAGAAAGTCAAGGAAAGACAGCCAGAATACGAAGAAGAAGGCGGATATTAAGTAATTCGTAATTCGTAATGACGCTCGTGACGCTCGATGACTCGCTAACGCTGCGCTAACGTAGTTCGTAATTTTCGGCTTAAATTACAAGTTATTTCTCTGATCAATTCAGCCCTCTCTTTGCAAGCAAGGAGGGGGCTAATTTTTTAGAATAAGTGAGGGGCAAAAGGGTGATGCGAGGGAGTGGAGAATACGCTATTGGCTCAGGGGTAGATATTCAATTCGATCCTGGTATTCATCCTCAAACGAAGCATACGGGTTCCTTTGAGTCGGATGTTATCTGGTGCAAGCGCGTTGAAATACTCTTCCAGTTTCATAAAGCAAGACCCCTCGAATGAACATTCCATTTCAATCATAGAAGAACGCTAAAACAGTTTGTAACTAATTAGTTAAGTGTTCAGAAACTCACCAAAAACTGTTAGCGTCAAACAAAGTAAAATATTGCTGTGGACTTTCGAGCTTGAAAACGCGTTCTAATTACTGGCAACTGCTACCTTATATTCGACTCCAGTGGCAAACTATCACCAAAGGACTTATTGGGATCTTGGGATACGTGCTGGCGACATTAGTATTAATTAATCTCGCTGGTAAATTGGCAACTCCCTTTGCCCAAGGTAATGTAGTAGCGATCGCTCAAATAACTGGTAGCTGTGCTTTAGTCTTTCTTGTTAGAGGTTTGTTTCAGTCTATACAAGATATGTACATGGCGAAAGCTTCTTTGAGAGTTGCTTTTCATCTCCGCCAGCAAGTCTACGCACATCTTCAAAAGCTAAATCTCAGCTATTTTGAAACGGCAAAAGCAGGTGATTTATCTTACCGCCTCACCGAAGATGTTGACCGCGTTGGCGAAGTGGTAAATAAAGTATTTCACGACTTTATCCCCTGCATTTTGCAGTTGCTAGCAATTCCGATTTACATGATTTACCTGAATTGGCAACTGACATTAGCAACAGTGATAGTTGCACCACTGATGGGTATTTTAGTTGGCTGGTTTGGTGAACGCTTGGGCAAGTATTCCTTAAAAAGTCAAAATCGCGTGTCGGGTTTATCAGCCATCCTTGCGGAAGTTTTCAACGGTATTCGTTTAGTACAGGCTTTTGCTGCCGAAAATTACGAAATCGCCCGCTTTGGACATGAAGCAGAACGCAGTCTCAAAGCAAAATACTCAGCCGAACGCCTGAAAGCGATTCAGATTCCCATCATCGGATTTTTGGAAGCCTTAAGTGCGTTATCGTTACTGATTGTGGGAGCTTGGCAAATTTCCCAAGGTAACTTGACAGTGGCGAATTTTTTCAGTTATTTGGCGGCGGCGGCGCTGTTAATTGATCCCATTGGTCACACTACTAACAACTACAACGAATTTAAGCAGGGTGAAGCATCTGTTGACCGCGTTTTTGAATTGATGGCAATTCAGCCGACGGTGATCGAAAAGATAAATGCGATCGCTCTCCCTCCAGTCAAGGGCAAGGTAGAATATCGTCATATTTCCTTCGCCTATAAACCAGGTGAACCTGTATTAAAAGATATCAATTTATTGGTATCGCCTGGTGAAGCGATCGCTCTTGTGGGTGCTTCTGGTGCTGGTAAAACTACATTTGTGAATCTCTTACCCCGTTTTTACGATCCTAAAATTGGTCAAATCTTCATTGACGGGGTTGATATTCGAGATGTGAAGTTGCATAGTCTGCGGCGACAAATTGGGATAGTTCCTCAAGAAACTATTATGTTTTCAGGGACGATTGCCCAAAATATCGCTTTTGGACAAGATATTTTTGAGATAAAAGCAGTTAAAGAGGCGGCGAAAATTGCTAATGCCCATCAATTTATTAGCCAACTACCAGAGGGTTATAAGACTTGGGTAGGCGAACGTGGGGTAAACTTATCTGGTGGACAAAGACAAAGAATTGCGATCGCTCGTGCTGTTTTGCTCAATCCCCAAATTTTGATTCTCGATGAGGCGACATCAGCATTAGATTCCGAGTCAGAAGCACTGGTACAGGAAGCGCTGGAAAGACTGATGGAAAAACGGACGGTGTTTATTATTGCTCACCGTTTATCGACTGTTAGGAGGTGCGATCGGATTTTAGTTCTCGAACAAGGACAAATTGTCGAATCGGGAACCCATGAAGAATTATTAGCCCTAGAACGTCGCTATGCGCGGTTTTATGCCCAGCAATTTAGTTAGCCTGACCAAGAAGATCCCCCCAACTCTTGGTCAAAAGGCTTACTCTAATTCCCTCCTTTTTAAGGAGGGTTAGGGAGGATCAAGTCTTAATCTAAGCGCATTGGTCTATCTCCTAGACTGAATTGCCTTAATTAACTCATAAAAAGGCTGCCAATTATCTTCTTGAGCAATTGCTTCCCAAATAGATTCAATTACAGGTCTTAATAATGCCGTTTTGGGATTATTAACAGTTAGAGTTTGAGCAATTACATCGGTGCGATCGCTATCAAAATCATTCAAAATTTGATGATACAGTATGCACCAATCATCAAAAATTCCTGATGCACCCGGTACTGGCACAATATCTGAACTACTCATTACAAAACCTGGCTCATCTCGCCATTTAGATGAAAAAGTACGAGCCATCTCATAAAAGAATTGGTGATAACCAACTTGGCTCTCTTTCAAAAATTCAATCGTTAGATTCAATAGTTCCACTGTTTTTGAATACGGCAAATCCTCAAAACCTAACTTTTTCAACATCAACGAACTGTATTCAGCTTCATAATACTCATCAAACCTTTCTAATGCAGCTTCCATTTCACCTTTATCAATAATTGCCTTTAAAGGTTCCTGGAGCATTTGTAAATTCAAGTGGCAAATACTTGGTTGATTACCGAAACAATAACGTCCATAATAGTCAAAATATGCAGCTATAAAGGATGGGTTATAAGTCGGGATAAACGCATAAGGACCATAGTCAAAACTCTCTCCAGTAATCGACATATTGTCAGTATTCAGAACTGCATGACAAAAGCCAGCCGCCATCCACTGTGCGACTAGTTCTGCAACCCGTTTCACTAATTCGGCGTAAAACAGGACATATTTATCTTGTTCAGCACTTAAGTGTTGATAATACTGCTCAATTACGTGGTCTAACAGCTTCTTAGTTAAATCTGGACGCTGGAAATAGTGCAGTCGCTCAAAAGTGCCAAACCGAATATGAGAACTGCTCATTCTAATCATCACAGCTGAACGGGTAGGTGAAGGTTCATCGCCCCGCCAAAGGGGTAAACCTGTTTCAATCATGGTTAGACAACGCGAGGTGCGTACACCCAAGTGGTGTAGTGCTTCCGCAGCCAGAACTTCCCGCATCCCACCTTTAAGCGTGAGCATACCATCGCCACCGCGGGAGTAGGGCGTCCTCCCAGAACCTTTCGTGCCAAAATCGTACAATTCGCCATCATTGGCGCGTACTTGCCCGTAGAGAAAGCCTCTACCATCACCCAACTGTCCGTTATATGTACCAAATTGATAGCCGTGGTAACGCAGTGCTAACAAGGGTTTGCGCCCCTGAAATTGACCAAAGGCTGTGATAAAATCTTCGTCTTTGACTACTTGGGGGTCTAGACCGAAACGGGGTAATAGTTCATCGTTACGCCAACGCAGGAGGTGTTGGGGAAATTCCGCTGCTGCAACCTCATCGTAGTAGTCACCGCCTAAAGATTCTAAGGCTGGTTCGTAGTTGAGGGTGAGAAAAGGATTGCTAGAATTTTTGTAGTTTGGAGTTTCAGCCAGAGTCATTACGAGCAAAGCTTAATTCATTCTTCCTTTAATACTACCTCTGGCTTTAGCATCATCAGCATAGACGCAAAAAGCGACCGATATCTAAATGGTATCAAAATCTGGAGCGCTTCAGGAGGCAGGAGTAACCCACCTTAAAAAACGTGGAATTGAAGTAAGAACGAAGCATTCTACGGCGGGCGTCTCCTCTTCTGCCAAAAAGAGAGGCTATGCGAACGCGGAGCGTCTCGTAGAGAACGGAGAAGACCGCACTGACTCGTTTGTATTTTATAACACTTTCTGACCGATGCAATTCTTCTTTTTAAACTGGCTAATGACCCAACACTGCGTTCTTTTAGAAGAAATAAAGTTTTGTACATAAAAAAAATAAGACTGGCTCAACCGAAGTTTGGATAAAATCCGCCAGTCTTCCGAAACTTAATCTTAATTAAATAAAACTGATTTTTTATTTTTTAATTGGTTGTGATGTTAGTGGAGTAACTCCTACTGAGTTTGATGTTGGTTGTGATGCCTGTGAAGATAGAATTTTTTTCACTTGCAGGTTATAAGTTTGCAAAATTGATTGAACCTGTTTCTGTTGATTTTGATTCAGATCCAAAGATTTTAAAACTATTCTGATTCTCTGACGGGATTGCAGTGCCGCCTTAAATTTAGTATCTTGGGACGGGTTTAATAGAGCCTCAATATCCTTATCTCTTTGCTGGCGAGCCACTTGGATTTGTAGGCGCTGTTGCTGTGTGAGTTTGATTGGCTGGTGTGATGCAGCACTAGTCTGAGTTTTTAAGGCTGGTGTAGTAGCAGAATTTGGGACTGGTGCTGCCAAGACAACTCCGTTTAAGATGGTAGCAAAAGCGAAGATAGTAGAAAAGACAGATAAGCGCTTTATAGAATTAATGAGCATTTTAAAAAACTCCTCAATTATTTAAGAAAATTGGACACATCGGCTAAAGCTAACTTTAATAACTAAGCCTGGTAGTGAACAAATATTACTATTGCATTTGCTTGTGGAGTTGTTGTGTAGTTATGATGAATTTGCTATGAATTTGTAGATATTCACAATTGATATATTAAATTCATTCTCAGATAGATATTATAGGATTGTAAATAGCTGTAAGGTGGGCATTAATCACAAACTACAAACAAGTATTTGAGTGAACTTTAAGCATTGTTTACTTATATAGATTGCTAAACAAGGTTTATAAGTAAAAATTATAAATGAATGGATTTTTAAGCAGGTATAATCGATAAACAAAATAAATAATCTTACAATAATCCTCAGCCTTTTTAAATTTTAGGTGCTTTCCAATCAGAATTTGTAAGACTTGTCAAAATATGATCTTCCCATTGCCCATTAATTAACAAATAGTCTCTAGCGTATCCTTCAACGACAAAACCGAGTCTTTTGAGTACATTACCACTGCGCCGATTGTGAGGCATATAATTAGCCATAACTCGGTGAAAATTTAACTCTTCAAATAGATATTGAGTTGCAGATTTTAACCCCTCTGTCATATAGCCTTTAGCTTGTTTATTTTCAGCAAGGCTATATCCCACATAGCAAAAATGAGCTACTCCTCGGACAAAATTACTAAAATTGACTGTTCCAATAACTACAGTGGGATTTTTTTGGGTAAAAATAAATAGTTTTAATGATTGACCATTGATAAATTCTATAAAACTATTCTCTATCTGATATTGCCAATATTCTTCAGTGAAAAAACCATCAGCCCAAAGAGGGTAAAATGGAGTGAGATAAGTTTTGTTATCAATGAAGTATTTGACAATTTGGGGTATATCTTCATGGATCGCTGCTCGTAATAATAGGCGATCGCTTGCAATTGTTGGCAGTTCTGATATCATAAATTACTTAATCAAGGGTATCTCTTTCCAGAACATTCTCTAAATCTTATAAATTCTCTCATAACCTGCGGTTTAGCAGCAGCAGTTAGATTAGCTGCCTTATCATTTGGACTTACGCAAGTGTCATAGCTTTTTCATAAAGTTTGTTAGGAGTCAAGGGTCAATAATCCTGAATCCATGAGTATTTTTGCTCTTAATCTGCCATTCAACCAAAATCTTGATAAGCTGATGTCTAATATCTAGAGCGGAAGGATTGAGAGCCAATGGGTGATAAAGCACAGTGCGGGGCATAACTTCGATAAAATCGCTTTGCCTAAACGCTGTACCGCAGCAGATTCAAGCAAAAGACAGCTCAAGATTCAACCCAGTCTACAAGAAGGATAGTGATGTGGTGGGAATACGCTACGATTGGCAGGAATTAGAGATTCGGGCGATATACAACACGCCATTGCTAGAGCTTATTTATCAAGCTGCTAGCGTGCATCGCCAATATCATGACCCAACAAAAATACAAGTTTGCAAGCTCATATCTATCAAAACGGGAGGTTGTCCAGAAGATTGTAGCTACTGCGCCCAATCTTCCCGCTATAAAACAGAGGTAAAGGCGCAAGCACTTCTAGAAAAGGAAACGGTAGTTAACATCGCTCAAAAAGCGAAAGAAACTGGTGTTAGTCGCATTTGTATGGGTGCTGCTTGGCGCGAAGTGCGGGATAACTCACAATTTGAGGAAGTCTTGGAAATGGTCAAGGATGTGACTGCAATGGGTTTAGAAGTGTGCTGCACTCTGGGTATGTTGACGGCAAATCAAGCCAGAAAATTGTCAGAAGCAGGACTTTATGCCTACAACCATAACTTAGATACCTCGCAGGAATATTACAGCACAATTATTACCACAAGGACATATAGCGATCGCTTGAACACAATTGAGAATGTCCGTCAGACAAATGTCACTGTCTGTTCCGGCGGTATCCTGGGCTTGGGCGAAACTGTCGATGACCGGGTTGGGATGTTACAAACTTTGGCAAACTTACATCCGCATCCAGAGTCTGTGCCAATTAATATTCTCTCACAAGTACCGGGCACACCCTTAGAAAATCAGCCTGATGTCCCCATTTGGGATATTGTGCGGATGATTGCCACAGCCAGAATTTTAATGCCAGCTTCCGATGTGCGTCTTAGTGCCGGTAGGGCGAGACTTTCTCAAGTTGAGCAAGCTTTCTGCTTTATGGCAGGAGCTAATTCTATCTTTTCCAGCGATGACAACAAGATGTTGACAGTAACAACTCCTTGTCCCGATTACGATACTGACCGAGAAATGCTGAATTTACTTGGCTTGGGAATGCGTCCGCCTTCCCAAAGACAAGAGAAAGTAGTAAGTTCGGCTGTTGTCGGATAAATATCTGATTGTGGGATAGCTGAAAGGCTCATCCCACAATAAATAATTGGATATTTTTTTACTTGGAAGTCCCTAAGTACTGCATTTCATTAATTCGTAGCGAATTAAATTTAGCAATACGTTGCAATGCCAATGCATGGGGATACATTGTTAATGCGTTCCCTTGCAATGCCAATGCATGGGGATACATTGTTAATGCGTCCCCTTGCAATGCCAATGCATCACGATACAATGTTAATGCGTCCCCCTGCAATATCAATGTATCCCGATACATTGTTAATGCGTTCCCCTGCATTAAAACTGTACTAAGCAGGTGTCAATAAAATCAGCTGCTGCTGAAGAAGTGTTCTGACCCCATCCAATTCCAGTTGTACACTTGCTAAAATATCTGCCACTGTTGAATTAGCATCACATCTTTGCATAAACTCAAACTCTGCTACAGATAAGTTAACAATCTGGTAATCGTAATTAAAGAAACATTGACTGGGAAATCCCTCAATACAAGGATTAAGTTCGGGAATCGCTGCCAGTAGGGCGTTATCGTCTGACCAGTTAGCTTTGATTAAGGGAGGACGACCGAGGAAAAACTCGTAATGAGTTACTTCTGGGTCTAATAATTCTATCAGGCGATAAAGCTGGCGATCGCTCAGTTCTTTTGCCCGTTCTACTAACTCTGGTGCTTTACCTAAAAGTCTCTCTAAATCCCAGAAACTCGGATTCGAGAAACCAATAAACTCCAATCCCGAAGCATCTATTAATTCAAACAGCGTTTCAATGTTGTAGTCAATTTCTTGGGGATGAACATACATATCAGCAAAATATTCATCCTTATTGTTTTCTAGTGACCAACGTTGTTTATCGTATTTGACAATTCGGTTATTTTCTGGTAGAGAAGCGAATATTTGTCGCCCAACTTGGACACCATCGCGATAGTCGCCTTTTTTGTCACCTTGAATAAGTGCGATCGCTTTTTGCATGAGTTGAATTTCCCAACGTCCCAACTCCCCGTACACAAAAATGTGCATGAAGCCGCCTGGGGCTAACTTCTTCGCCAAAGCTTGAATACCACGAATGGGATCGGGGGTATGATGCAAAACGCCAACACAGTTAATTAAATCAAACTCACCCGGTAACTGTTCCACATCAAACAAACTGAGGTGATGAAATTCAACACGGTTCGCCCCAGAACGCTGACAACGTTCTTTGGCTACAGCTAAAGCACCTGTACTGAGGTCAATTCCCACAACAGAAGCTTGTGGATTGAGGTGAACCAGGTACTCTGTACCCACACCAGTACCGCAACCTGCATCTAAAATCCGAATATCTTGTCTTCGAGGTTTTTGACCTGTGCAGAAGTTATGAGCGGCTAGCCAATTCCAGCGCCAGTTATAGCCTGGAGGTGGTTCATCCAACAGGGCTTCCGGCGGAAAGGGGTAGGTATTGTAGAGTTTGGCAACAGCAGCACTAACAGTTTGGGAATCGGACATGATGAGGAATAACGCAGCATTTCTGAGTTTAGCGGATAGTGGCTGATTAGAGCAAAGATTACTATTGCTTATTTACTGCTACTTATCCAACAGCAAAGTCAGTAAATTCGCGTTTATAAGGAGCATGAAATCCTAATACAATATCTTCTTTAGGTACTCCAGCAGCAATTAATTCATTAGCGATACCGATTTCTGTACCATCTCTTTGTATCCAAATTTTTTTGTCTTTGATATCAACATGAATGATAACCCCATAAATTCTCCGTTGTTCTTTCCAGCCAATATTTAAGACTTGATAATGATGGCGTTCTGCGTCAAACAACAATTGAACCTCTGTGCCATTAGCCACGTCATTAGCTGAATGGTTACTTAAAATATCTTGAATAATTTGAGAGTAATTTATTCCTTCCATAAAACAATGTCCTGACTTAAAGAATTAAATATTAAAAGTTTAATTTGATATTCTTTTAAAGAATCTTGAATAAATTGACGTGAGAAAAAGTCTTGGTATGTATCTTGGCTAATAGCTAGATATAAAATACGTTCTGGTTCTTCTTTTTTTAATGCTAGCCGATAATTCAAGGTTTGACCTAAAGCGAGATGAAATTCCGTTACTTCTGATGCACCTACAAAGGATTTAATTTCTACAGCTATTTTTTGACCTTGTTTTTGTGCTGCTAATAGTCTTTCTGCTCCTAAATCTACAAAAAATTCAATGTCATCAACTTTCAGATGTAGTGGATCATGGGTAATCATCCAACCATCTTTTTCTAAAGCAGTGCGAACAGATTGATGGAATATATCTTTAGAAGGCATAGATATCGTAAAGTCTGGCAACAGCAGCGCTAACGGTTTGGAAGTCTGACATTTCAGGAGGAATATTGCAGCAATTCTGAGTTTAGCGAATGCGGAACACTTCAGGTATACAGATAATTGCGATCGCCATCAGCCCATATATTTTAAGCAGGAAAGTTGTTTCAGTAAAAACACTAGTGTTTAAGTATTTATTAGCTAATAAGATTTAATTGTTATTTTGTATAATAATTTACTTAGTCAGGAGTATTCAATGGCTATAGGAATGCCTGAATTCCTTGAAAATCCAGAAAATCGTTGCCCTGTAATTCTGTTACTTGATACTTCTGGCTCTATGTCAGGTCAGCCTATCCAAGAGTTAAATCGAGGACTTGCTGCTTTCAAAGCAGATGTACTAAAAGATTCCCAAGCATCGCTGAGTGTGGAAGTGGCTATGATCACCTTTGGTCCCATAGTTAAACTCACGCAAGACTTTGTGACGATTGACCAATTTACACCGCCTACATTGGAAGTAGGTGGTTTAACCCCAATGGGTGCGGCGATTGAGTATGCTTTGGATTTTCTAGAAAATCGGAAACAGACTTATAAAGACAACGGTATTCTCTATTATCGCCCTTGGGTATTTTTGATTACAGATGGAGAGCCAAATGACTCCTGGCAGCCAGCTGCGCAAAGGATCAGAGAAGCAGAAGCACAACGCCGACTTTCATTTTTTGCGGTTGGTGTACAGGGTGCTGATATGAATATTCTCAAACAAATTTCTGTTCCTGAACGTCCACCAATTATGCTCAATGGCTTAGATTTTCGTGAGTTGTTTGTCTGGCTTTCTGCTTCGATGAAACGGGTTTCTAGTGCCAAAGTAGGACAAGCTGTAGCTTTACCGACTATGGGATGGGGTCAAATTACTAGTTAGAGGAAATTTTGTGAATTGGAAAGCTGTTGCACGTTCAGAGATTGGAACAAGTCATCAAAAGCAGGGGATAGTTTGTCAAGATTATGGGAATTATCGCATCTTTAATGATGTGATTGTAGGTGCTGTTGCTGATGGTGCTGGTAGTGCTAAACATTCTGATGTTGGTTCTAAGTTGGCGGTAGAAACAGTACTGAAATACTTTTCTGATATTAATGAATTTCCTCATAAGCAAGCTTTTTCTCAACCACTTGACAAAGAAGAAGCTCAGAAAGTGTTTGCTAAGATCGTGAACCAAGTTATTACAGAATTACAGAAGCAAGCAGATGAAGGAGATTATTCTGTCAATGATTTAGCTTGTACATTGTTGATTTTCGTGGCAACTCCTGACTGGCTTGCAGCTATGCAAATCGGGGATGGGTTTATTGTGGTGCGTTCTCAAGATTCAGAATATCAACTGTTATTTCAGCCAGATAAAGGCGAGTTTGCTAATGAAACGACTTTTATCACTTCAGCAAATGCAGTAAAAGAAATGCAGGTAAAGGTTATTCATGAAAAACAAGAGTTTATTTGTGCTTCCACTGATGGACTCGAAAAAGTAGCAATTCGCTTGAGCGACTGGGAACCTTTCTCACCTTTCTTTAAACCTTTGGAGGAATACTTGCACGAAACTGTTAATCCAGAGGAGGATGATAAATATCTGACGGAATTCCTCAACTCTGAACGGCTAAATTCTCGCACTGACGATGATAAAACTTTACTTTTGTGCTTGTTTGATGAGAGTAAAATTCAATGACAGTTCTCACCTGTACCAGTACGGGACAATCGATTACTCTGCTGGGTGAAGCGATCGCTGATAGTGGTGAAGGTAAAATTTGGCGAACTAATCGCAATGGTTACTTAGCGAAAATTTACCACTCGCCAACTCCTGAGCATGTGCAAAAGTTGGCGGTGATGATAATGCACCGACCCAAAGAGCCAAACTCTCACCTCAATCATATTTCTTTTGCTTGGCCTAAGTCGGTACTGAAAGATGCTCAGGCTAATTGTGTGGGCTTTTTGATGCCGGAAATTAAGGAGGGAAAAGAACTTATTGATGTTTACAACCTCAAGCGCCGTAAGACTTTGAAACTTGATGTTGATTGGCGTTTTCTCCACACAACAGCGCTGAATATCGCCTCAATTATTGAAGCAATTCACATTTCTGGCTATGTTTTGGGTGACATCAAGCCGCAAAATATTCTTGTAAACGATCGCGCCTTACCTTCAATTATTGATACTGATTCTTTTCAGGTTCGGAATCCAAAAAATAATAAGGTTTATCGTTGTCTAGTTGGTTCAGAGGGCTTTACACCACCGGAACTGATTGATAAAGATTTTTCTAGCATTGATCAAACCGAAGTACACGATCGCTTCCGGTTAGCAGTGATTATCTATCAGTTGTTGTTTGGTGGTCAAACTCCTTTTACAGGAAAGTGGATAGGTGCGGGAGAACCTCCAGAAGCTAATGATCGTATCCGTGATGGTTTATGGCTGTATGCACCAAATAGTTTGATTCAACCTGTAGATATAACAATTCCTCTTGAGATTGTTCACCCAGAGGTTCAGCGGTGTTTTCTCAGATGCTTTAACGATGGCTATAAAAATTCTAACTTGCGCCCAACTGCTAGGGATTGGGTAAAGGCGCTCAGACTTGCTGTCAATGAGTTAACTATCTGTGGAAAGGTAGACAGCCACTATTACAGCCGAAATTATGGTAAGTGTTATTGGTGCGATCGCTCTACAAAACTTGGTATTGATATATTTCCTGGTTTTGCTAGACCAAAACAAGCTGCTTTTATTGAATCAACATCACAGGCTAAAGTTTTTGCAGCGACTAAGACCCTAGAACTGGTTAATCAAGAACAAAAGATAATAACTGTAGTTGGGAAAGTTACTAATATTCATTATTTTCATCAGCCAATTAGTAGAAATGTTTTGGTTGCGTGGATTGTTGGGATTGGATTATTATTGTGCTTTATTTTTGATTGGTATATTATGTTTGCTTGGTTTTGTTATAGTTGCTTAATTATATTTTTATGTGCTTTGGGTCGTAAACTGAACCGTATTAAGATATAGTCTAATCTTCTAAACTAAAATTAGGCATTTTCTCAAAATCCTTCCAGTTGCGGGTTACTAAAATTCCATTCACTCACAGCGTAATTGCCGCGATGCGCAAATCTGGAGTACCAATGCGGATTCTTTGACGAATCAAGTCTTCATAACAATTGATAGCATACTGGTTAAATCCTAACGATCGCACAAAATTAAGATATAGTCCAATCTTCTAAAAGCAAATTAGGCACTTTTTCAAAATCTTTCCGGTTGCGAGTAACTAAAATCCCATTCATTGACAGCATAATTGCTCCAATGCGTAAATCTTGAGTGCCAACGTGAATTTTCTGCCTAACTAATTCAGCATAAATGTTGCCAGCATCTTCCCTAAATTGTAGGATATTAATACTATTTAAATCATCTAATGTATCTTGTAATCTAGCATAAGCTAAGACTAATTCACCTGAGGAATCAGCCCTATTAATAGTATTCATTCTTCCCCGTATTTGTTCAGTAGCCGTCACAATAGTTATGGCAATATCTTGAGGATTAAATGTATTTAATCGCTTTCTAATAGATGGATTACCCCTTTGGATCAAAGATAGGTGATCCGTATCTAGTATTCTTAGATTATTCACATCTAAATTTACCTTAATTCCCTTTTTTCATCTAATCCACGTCGGTATTCTTCTATATATTCCAGCATCTCATCAAATTGCGAATCATCTTTATATTTACCAGCTATTTTCAACCAAGGGTTTTCTACTACTTGGGGTACTTCAATTGCTAAAGTGACTATCTTGGCAGATTCTAAACGATGTTGCAAACTTTGACTAAGTTTTTCTATCGCTTCTGTTTCTGTATTTCCTAAACCTTGACAGTCTGGTAAACCTAACAATGTTGCTTTAACTGTACCATCTGGTTGATTTTCAATCAGCACATCATAATTTAACTTGGGCACAGTATTGTTAGGATAAGTTTTTATAGTTAAATTCATAATATTATTATATTTTAAGTTTTATATTTATTAAAACATATAGGTCAATTTAGGCTTTAAACAAATTAAGATATAGTCCAATCTTCTAAACCCAAATTAGGAACTTTCTCAAAATCCTTCCAGTTGCGGGTTACTAAAATACCATTCACCAACAATGTAATTGCCGTAATGCATAAATCTTGATTGCCAAAGCGGATTTTTTGACGAATCAAGTCTTCGTAACAATTAATAGCATACTGGTTAAATCCTAGCGATCGCACATTTTTGAAAAACTCTAAAGTAGCCTGTAAGTTTGCGTAAGCTAATAGCAATGCATCAGATGAGGAAGCCTTTATGATTACATTAAACCTCCCACACAGTCGTTCTTCAACTGTAATTATTGTTATGACAATATTTTCAGGATTGACTGCATTGATACGCTGCGTGACAACTGGATGCCTCTGTTGAAAAAGTGAGACGTGATTTGTATCAAGTATCCATATCACTTAGTTTCATTCTCCGCATCAAGTTGCCGATAATATTCCTCCATTTGTGCGTCAAGTTCACGACGATCAGCTTCTATATATGCCAGCATCTCGTCAAATTGCGGATCATCCTTGAACATACCCGCAAATTTCATCCAAGGATGTTCGGTTTGGGGACGTTCAATTTCCAAAGTCACTATTTCTGGTTTTTGCTCTTATAAAAGTTGAATTAGTTTCTCTATTGCTTCTTCTTTAGTCACACCAAAGCCTTTAAAATCTGGTAAGCCTAGTACTGTCGCACTAACTCCGCCATCTTGTTGATTTTCAATCAGCACATCATAAGTTAACTTGGGTGCAGGATTGTTAGGATAAGTTTTTACAGTTAAATTCATAATATTTTTAACCTGAAAGTTTTATATTGATTATAACTGCTGATCTACTTACTACTAACCTTTAGTTCGTAGTCTTAGCGTAGCGTCTTGTAGATAGGCTGAAGCTCTCAAATTAGCACGTTTTGTGCTGGCTACAAACCTTTAATTATTTACACTAGCTTACTTATCTATGGTTTGATTTTTATCATATTGTCTTTTGCGATCGCTCCAATGATTTACAATCAATCAGAGTTTAATTTACGCTGTGAATGGGGGACACAAGGAGTTGCTCAACTCGCTCCTATCAGTGATGTAATTGTAATAGTTGACATTCTCTCTTTTTCTACCTGCGTGGAAATTGCCACCAACAACGGCGCAATAATTTTTCCCTACGCAATGAGAGATGAATCTGTCATAGATTATGCCAAGTCAGTACAAGCAGAGTTGGCAAGTCATAGACAACTTTGGACTACCACTGGATATTCTCTTTCGCCAAAATCGGTGGCTCAGATTCCTGCTGGAACTAGACTAGTTTTACCATCACCTAATGGTTCTTTTTTGACTTTACATACAGGGAATACACCAACTTTGGCTGGTTGCTTGCGAAATTGCCAAGCTGTAGCGCAGTTTGCTCAAAAGTATGGTGATAAAATCGCTGTGATTCCTGCTGGTGAGAGGTGGAAAGATGATGGTAGCTTACGCCCTGCATTTGAAGATTTGATTGGTGCTGGGGCAATTCTCAGTTATTTAGATGGCAGTCTATCACTAGAAGCCGAAGTTGCTGTGACAACATTTCAGGCTTTCCAGCAGGATTTACTGGGGTATTTGAAAAAATGTAGTTCGGGTAAAGAGTTGATTGAAAAAGGCTTTGAGCCAGATGTTGAACTATCTGCCGCCTACAATATTAGTGATTGTGTGCCTTTGTTTACTGATAATGCTTATGTAAATTACATGCTACAGGCTTAAGAGACTTCCAAATAAAAAATTACCCTCGTAGCTGTGGGCTTCGCTGTTGTATCTCAGAGTTGGTAGTTGAGGTCTAGTCTTTGCCCACTTCACAACGGTGCTGATATTTTGCTCGGGAAGCGCATTTGCCGGAGTGACAGCCAAAATAACTGCGATCGCAGATAGGGTAGCATTGAATAAATAGTTAAATTTACAACTTTTGTTCATAGTATTTTCCCTGTATGTAAATACTGACTATTTGCAGATTAAACTTCCACAACTTAAGAATTACTTCCCGTGCGGTGTCAATTGCGAATATGAGTTATTTAGTCGCAAAAACAACTTAACATCGACTAATAACCACTGCCCAGTGACTAAGTACAACATTTATTAATTCGTAGTAAACTCTCTGCGTACCTCTGCACCCCTACCCTGCGGGAAGGCGAAGCGCCTATGGGTTTAAATAAATAAAATAAATCAGTAGACAGTTCCTGACCTACTACTTAGTTACAGTTACAAAACTTAGACTTAATCTCAGACAAATTGTAGTATGCACTTTTAAGACTGGAGATATTTAAGATACAGGTTGTACATACTTCTTAATAAATCCGCCTTGAGAACGCAAAACGTTTTAATCTAAAAGCTACTGGGTTAATTTACTGGCAGTTTTGCAGGCAATACTCTCAAGCTCGTTTAGCATAGACACAGCGATGTGTCAAGCCTCAAAACAATCCAGACTTAACATATAAACGCTTATGATGGGAGTTTTACAAATCCGATGAGTGTTAAGGCGAGTGGTGGAACCTCGGTTGCGCGTCCGCAACTATATCAAACCCTACCTGTATCCACAATTACCCAAGCGGAGCAGCAAGACCGCTTCTTGGGAAACGGTGAACTAGATGAACTGGCAAGCTATTTTGCGTCTGGTGCAAAGCGTCTAGAAATTTCTCAGACGTTGACGGACAATGCCGAGATTATTGTGTCTCGGGCTGCCAACCGGATTTTTGTTGGTGGTTCGCCAATGGCTTTTTTAGAAAAGCCCAGAGCGATAGAAATAGTACCTGTTAGTGCTGGTGCTAACGTTCAGCAAGGGATCCAACTGGGAACTGTAACCTACGTTGAAAGTCGTGGTGGGTTCCTAGAAAATTTACGATCAATATTTAACTCATCTCCCAGTGGCCCGACACCTCCAGGTTTCAGACCAATTAACATTGCTCGATATGGGCCAAGCAACATGGCCAAGAGCTTGCGGGATTTATCCTGGTTCTTGCGCTACGCTAGTTATGCGATCATTGCTGGCGACCCCAACATCATAGCGGTGAATACAAGGGGTTTGCGGGAAATCATTGAAAATGCCTGCTCTGGTGAAGCAACGCTAGTAGCTTTGCAGGAAATCAAAGCCGGGTCACTTTCCTTTTTCCGCAACGATGCTGAGGCTACAGAGATTGTGTCTCAGTACATGGATGTTTTGTTAACAGAATTCAAAGCAGCCACACCTTCAAACAAAGTCCGCCAACGTCCCTCTAGCGACCAGCAAGGGTTGGAACTACCGCAAATTTACTTTAATGCGGCAGAACGGCGTCCCAAGTTTGTGATGAAGACTGGGTTATCAAGTAGTGAAAAAAATGAGGTAATCAAGGCCGCATATCGGCAAATCTTTGAGCGCGACATTACCCGTGCTTATAGCTTGTCCGTATCTGACCTAGAATCCAAGGTAAAAAATGGCGACATCTCCATGAAGGGGTTTGTCCGTCGTCTAGCTAAATCTCCCCTTTACCAAAAACAGTTTTACCAGCCTTTTATTAACAGCCGAGTCATCGAACTAGCTTTCCGTCACATTCTGGGACGGGGGCCAAGTAGCCGCGAAGAAGTACAAAAATACTTCTCGATTATTTCTGACGGTGGTCTACCAGCCTTAGTAGATGCCTTAGTAGATTCTGCTGAATACAGCGACTATTTTGGTGAAGAAACAGTACCCTACCTGCGGGGTCTGGGTCAAGAAGCACAAGAATGTCGCAACTGGGGGCCGCAGCAAGACCTGTTTAACTACAGTGCGCCTTTCCGCAAGATACCTCAGTTCATCACCACATTTGCAGCTTACGAGCAACCGCTACCAGATCAACATCCCTACGGTTCTGGTAATGACCCCTTGGAAATTCAGTTTGGGGCGATTTTCCCGAAAGAAACTCGCAACCCCAGTACCAGTCCGGCTCCTTTTAGCAAGGATACCAAACGCATCCTGATTCACCAAGGAGCAGGGATTAATAACCAAAATAGTAATCCCAGGGCGCGGGGTGAAGCTCCTGGTACCCTTGGCCCCAAGGTGTTCAAATTAGACCAACTGCCTGGTACTAGAGGTAAAAAGGCTGCCAAAAATTCTAGCATCAAATACTCCGAAAGCTCCACGCAAGCTCTGATTAAAGCTGCTTACCTGCAAGTTTTCGGTCGCGATCTCTACGAAGGTCAGCGCCCGAAGGTATTGGAAATCAAGCTGGAAAACGGCGATATCTCGGTGCGCGAATTTATCCGTGCTTTGGCTAAGTCGGATGTATTCCGCAACCTGTACTGGTCATCGCTGTATGTTTGTAAAGCGATCGAGTATATTCACCGTCGCTTGTTGGGTCGTCCGACTTATGGTCGTCAAGAAATCAACAAGTACTTTGATATCGCTGCTAAACAGGGCTTTTACGCAGTGGTTGATGCCATTATTAACAGCGTAGAATACAGCGAAGCCTTTGGTGAAGATACAATTCCTTACGAACGGTATCTGACTCCTGGTGGTGTATCAGGGCGACAATTGCGCGTTGGTAGCATTCGTGATGATATTGCGGCAAAAATCCAGAAGGAAGTAACACCGAGCTTTGTGACACTGGGTACAGTGACAGAAAAGCGGTCAGAACCAGATATTCAGTTCCGCATTAACCAAGGTGTCAGCAAGCAACGAGAACAAACCAAAATCTTTAAGCTGGTGGCCAATACCAGTGATAAAGTTGCAGTCAAAACTTTGATTAGTGCTGCGTATCGTCAGATTTTTGAGCGGGATATTGCACCCTACATCGCCAAAAACGAATTTACCAAATGGGAAAGCAAGCTGGGGAATGGCGAAATTAGTGTGAAGGAATTTATTGAAGGTTTGGGTTACTCTAACCTCTACCTGAAAGAGTTCTACACACCTTACCCCAATACCAAAGTGATTGAGTTGGGAACCAAACACTTTTTGGGACGTGCGCCACTAGACCAAGCAGAAATCCGCAAGTATAACCAGATTTTGGCTACTCAAGGTATTCGTGCCTTTATTGGTGCTTTGGTAGATAGTGTGGAATATAACCAGGTGTTTGGTGAAGATACAGTGCCTTACCGTCGCTTCCCGACCCTCCCAGCGGCAAACTTCCCGAATACAGAGAAGCTGTACAACCAGCTTACCAAGCAAAACGATGACGTGGTTGTACCAAGCTTTAAGCCAGTACAAGCCCGTGTCGGAATTAGTAACGATACACCGCTTTCGATACAGGCGATCGCAGATATCGCAGCACAAACAAATGGTCAGCCATCCTTTGCTGAACTGGGTCGTTCCTACAACGATGGTAGCGGACTATCCGTGGAACAGGGTGTGCGTAAACATGCACGCATTTACCGTCTAACAGAAAACGCCAACCAAGCCGAAAAACAACAGGCAATCAACGCCATTTATCGTCAAGTATTGGATGTATTTAGCGGTGAAGTGCCTGATAATTTCCGTCGCACTGACCTAGATAGCAAACTCCAAAATGGTGAAATTTCCGTGCGGGAGTTTGTGCGTGAACTCGCTAGTTCTCAAATCTATCGCCAGCGCTTCTTATCACCTTATCCTCATACCAAGGTCATTGAGTTCCTCTTCCGTCACCTGTTGGGGCGTACACCCGCAACTCAGGAAGAAATTGGCCAATACAACAACTTGCTAACCAATAGTGGTTTGTCAGCTACTGTAGAAGCAATAGTCGAAAGTCCAGAATATAGCCGCTACTTCGGTGAAGATGTTGTGCCTTACAACCGCTTCCCATCTCTGCTGGCAGATAACTATCTCGGTAGTGTCGCGGTTGATTAAGGAGTAGGGAGTAGGGAATAGGGAATAGGGTACAGATTATTTACTGTTCCCTGTCCCCTGTAACCTTTCCCCTGTCTCCTTCTTAACCTTTCGTAATACCGCTCTCAGATTGCAGTTAAAACAGTAAATTCTGAAAAGCAATATTACAAAGTATTAAGAGCAGTCATAAATGCTCAACAGAATGCCGGAAAATGTTTTGCGGAAGGTAACTGAGTTTGAAAGCTTGTGTACTTATGTTGACTCAAGCAAACTCGTAATTTATTAGCCGTAGCAGTTGTAAAACTGTTGTGTCTAAAAGAACGAGAAAACAAACTCAGTAAACCAAACTCAAAGTCGCACCAGTTTAATCAAATCCTGGTTTCATTAGTATTGGAGGAATCCATTAATGAGTATCGTCACGAAAGCTATCGTGAATGCTGATGCAGAAGCCCGCTACCTCAGCCCTGGTGAGTTAGATCGGATCAAGTCCTTTGTTGCAAGTGGCGAGCGCCGTGTGCGGATTGCTCAAGTTTTGTCAGAAAATCGCGAACGGCTCGTTAAGCAAGCTGGCGATCAACTGTTCCAAAAGCGTCCTGATGTTGTGTCTCCTGGTGGTAACGCTTACGGTCAAGAATTGACTGCTACTTGCCTGCGTGACCTAGATTATTACCTCCGCCTCGTTACCTACGGTATCGTTGCTGGTGATGTCACCCCCATCGAAGAAATTGGTGTTATTGGTGCCCGTGAACTGTACAAGTCCTTGGGAACTCCTATCGATGGTGTTGCTGAAGGTATCCGCGGGCTGAAGAATAGCTCTGCGTCACTGCTCTCTGGTGATGACGCTAGTGAAGCTGCTGGCTACTTCGACTACCTAGTTGGTGCCCTTCTAGGATAGGGTAAAGCTGTTTACCTACTTAAACAGAAGTATTGCAATACGGTTGGAAATAAGGAATTAACAACATGGCTCAAGACGCAATTACCGCTGTCATT
The DNA here is from genome assembly GCF_036918245.1 of Nostoc sp. Taxonomy (GTDB): domain Bacteria; phylum Cyanobacteriota; class Cyanobacteriia; order Cyanobacteriales; family Nostocaceae; genus Nostoc. Next base: position 52,247 of record NZ_JBALEF010000086.1, on the reverse strand, counting down.
AACTCCGCAGACGTTCAAGGTAAATATCTAGACTCTTCTGCTTTAGAGAAGCTAAAAGGCTACTTCTCCACTGGCGAACTGCGGGTACGTGCTGCTAGCACCATCAGCGCTAACGCTGCTGCGATCGTTAAAGAAGCTGTAGCAAAATCTTTGCTATACTCTGACATCACCCGTCCCGGCGGCAATATGTACACCACCCGCCGCTATGCTGCTTGCATCCGTGATTTGGACTATTATCTCCGCTATGCCACCTACGCTATGTTGGCTGGCGATCCTTCCATCCTAGATGAGCGTGTGCTCAATGGCTTGAAAGAAACCTATAACTCCTTAGGTGTTCCCGTCGGTGCTACCGTACAAGCTATCCAAGCAATCAAAGAAGTAACCGCCAGTTTGGTAGGTTCTGATGCTGGTAAGGAAATGGGCGTTTATTTAGACTATATCTCCTCTGGCTTAAGCTAAGAACTAGTTTGCGCTTAAGAATTTAGGTGCGGCTTTATTAAGGTCTGGAAATCAACCGTGAGTACTAGAACGTTATATTGCTTATCTTGGTAAATTATCAGTGATGAGTGTTGGTGGTCTAGTATTGATGTTTGATTTCCAGCCTTTGAATGATTAAAAGATTTGCACTCAAGATTTTGAGATAAAAAAGTTTTCACAAGGTATACAGGAGATTTTCAAAATATGTCCCGTTTGTTTAAAATTACTGCTCTAGTTCCCAGCCAAACCCGAATTCGTACCCAACGCGAACTGCAAAATACTTACTTTACTAAGCTAGTTCCTTATGAAAACTGGTTCCGCGAACAGCAACGCATTCAAAAAGCAGGTGGCACAATCATTAAGGTGGAACTGGCAACTGGTAAGCAAGGCGCTAATACTGGCTTGTCGTAATTTTGTAAATAGAATATTATTTTAGGGAATTGGTAAGAGGTCGAGAAAGACCTCTTTTTTATGGCTTAGATTTTTGCAAATCAAAAGTTAAACATATTTAAAAGACGATAACCTCTAGTATAAAGTGGAACTGGAGCGTTAGGATTCTGTCTATTCTTAGCCTGTTCAACAGTTTCATCAAACACAATTAGCGTTTCTTTCCCAACCTTCAGCCAGTTTTGATATGGCACACTCATATCTTCTTCAATACCACCAATATTAGGTGCTACCATTGCCCGGTAAGCTTCATTGAATTTCCTGCGGAACCGGAAATCTACTGAAATTCTTAGACCTTCTGCTTTTCTTCTTACTGTTTGATGCAATCCACGGGCATCATTAAAGTACATTGTGCCGTGTTGTAGTTGTGCTTCTATGTAGCAGACAACCATCGGAATATCCAGGCCTTCATCGAAGTCTGACATCACCTGCATATCCTATTGAGGAATTACCAATACTTAATTAAGTCATGATGATGTTAATTACTGAGTATAAAATTTTTTTAATGTGGATTAGCGATGCCTTCTCTACAAGACGCTACGCGTAGCTTGCTGGTATTATACGGGTATGGTAGCTAACTCAATTTGTTAGAAACATTAATCGAGCAGTGTATTGAAGTTGACAACTTAAAGATTTATGGTTGTAAAGCCTACTTATAAGTTATAAGTTATGATTTATGAGTTTTATTTTTAACTCCTAATTTCTAATTTTTTACCTGTACCGATCGTGAATCTACGCCGCCTGATTCCAATTTTTGATAGTTCAGTCTCCAACTGGGCATTAGAAGCGCGGTTGTTGCGCTGGTTAACCTTGATTTGGCTGTTCGTCGGCTTGATCATGCTATTTTCAGCATCATATCCTGTCGCTGATGCCCGTCAGAATGATGGGTTGTACTACTTTAAACGTCAACTGCTTTGGGTCTTAGTTTCCTTAATTGGATTCAATATTATTGTTAATTCGCCATTGCAGAAAATTTTGGGATTATCCCATTGGTTTTTGTTGCTGTTTTTGGGGTTAATTTTTGTCACACTGATCCCAGGATTGGGAAAAAAGGCTTTTGATGCAGCGCGTTGGATCGCGATCGGGCCAATTCCGATTCAACCTTCAGAACTAATTAAACCCTTTTTGGTGTTGCAAAGTGCGCGGCTTTTTGGTCAGTGGGAACGAATTAGTTGGCGGGTTCGCTTGGCTTGGTTGGGCGTTTTTGGTCTGGTACTTTTAGGGATTCTTGCCCAGCCTAACTTGAGTACAACAGGACTTTGCGGCATGACTATCTGGCTAATTGCTTTAGCAGCTGGCTTACCTTACAAGTATCTGGGAGGAACAGCAATTGGTGGAGTAATGTTGGCACTACTCAGTATTAGTATTAAAGAGTATCAGCGTAAGCGGGTGATGTCATTCCTCAATCCTTGGGCGGATGCTACAGGAGATGGCTACCAGTTGGTGCAAAGTCTACTAGCTGTCGGTTCTGGTAAAACTTGGGGAGCTGGATATGGGCTTTCTCAACAAAAGCTGTTTTATTTACCAATTCAGGATACTGATTTTATTTTTGCGGTGTTCGCTGAAGAATTTGGCTTTGTTGGCAGTATGGTGTTGTTGGTACTTTTAGCTACATTCGCTACTCTCGGATTAGTTGTGGCGCTGAAGGCTAAAAATATAGTACATAGATTAGTAGCGATCGGTGTGACGACTTTGATGGTAGGACAATCATTGCTCCACATCGGTGTTGCTACAGGTTCTCTACCAACTACTGGCTTACCTTTGCCCATGTTTAGTTATGGTGGTAATTCCATGATTGCCAGCTTAATAGCTGCTGGGTTGTTGATTCGGGTAGCACGTGAGAGTAGTGAAGCTGAGGTAGTACCGTTGCGAAAACCTCTGCTTGAAAATGGGAGCAGACGCCGAGCTTTTCATAAAACCAGGAATTGAGCTAGCAAAAGCTACGATAGACAAAGTTTTACGCTCTTTGCAGGAATTGAATAGATTATGGAAGACTATAAAACAAGCAATAATCAGCTACTCTAGCACGAGTCTTTATTTTTGGGATTGAGGCGTTGCATAGAAGATGATTTTGGAGGCAATCTGCAACTTTCATATATCTCTGCTTTTGACATCGCTCAAAAAGTTACCTCCGAGGAAAGGGAGTCTTAAATGGGCTATTGCTAGGTGGCAGAATAGATGGAATTGGGTTAATGCCAGGTATAGGAGTAGGCTCTACTTTTTTGAGTACTGTGATTGCAAATCCTCTTTGCTGGGGTTGTTGCTTACCAGATATATCATTGACTAGCAGTCCGATTTGAGGGGGGAAGGCTTGATTGACTGGAAACTTCGTTGAACCAACTGCTGGAACGTCATTGCCGTATGGTAAAAGTTTAACCTGAATATTTTCTCCCTCTACTCTCCAACTCAGAATAGCAGATGTCCCTTCATTGAGAACCAAATTTGGTTGCTCACTACCGTTGATTTTAAAATAGACAATCTTAAATGGTTTGGGTAATATTTGAATTTTTGATTCAGCTTTTTTAGAATTAATTTTGCCGCTTCCATTATTAGAAACAGCTTTGATTTCAAATGCAAAGTTTCCCACTTTATTTGCTACTAAAGGAATATTTTTACATTGCAGTTGTTGATTTTGTTGTGTACATAGTTTTTTAAGTTTAGGGTCTGTAATATTGCCTTGATTAAATTTGTAGGTAACTGGTTCACCATAAGATGTACCATCATCTGCATTGCCAGCAACCTGAAGTTGTGATAGCAATAATGGACGTGCAATTGTCCAACTAAAAAGAATATTTTCAGCTTTTGTATACTGTGGCTTATCTAGCTGAAAATCAATTACTGATGCAATTGGTTTTTCCGCAATTTTTACCTGGGTAGTTTGCGGCGGTGCTACTTGGTTATTTCGGGAAAATATTTGTATACCATTGCGATAAAAGGCTTGTAACTCAAAAGTGTAATTCCCTTTTGTTTTCACTCCAGTTTTAACGTTGCTACAAATTAGCTCTTGTTTATCTTGCACCTGACAAGGAGGTATTTCATTAGCGCTTCCTTTACCCAGTGTTTCAGGAATGCCATTGCTAAAGTCATAAGTAATAGGTTGAATAGGTTGGGAACCTTTAGCTGTCAAAACTAACTTTTTTAACTGTTTATAGTGGTGAATTTCCCAGTTTAAAGCTACTTCATCACCTTCAGTAATTTGAGAGTCATTTGCACTAAAATTTTCTAATCTCAAAGGATCGGGGTTTAAAATTCGCCAAATGATAAATCCTATCCCTCCCAATAACCCCAAAATTGCCAAAATTAACAGAAGAAATTGCCACCAAGGACGGGGTTTCCATACCAAAGTTCCTTGAGGCAGTGTGTTTGGTAGGGGTAAATTTTGTTGGTCTTTGATGTTGAGTTGAAAGTTGACCGCTAGCCCTGCACCAAACCACGGTCGTCGCCACCAAGGTTTGGGTTTGACCGTCAAATTGGCTACAGCACTTCTATTAGGTAATAATCTTACTTCAGTGGGATCAAATTTGTAAGTATATAGTTCTTCTTCGTCTCGACTTTTTAAGTTTAATATCAGTTCGCGGACAATATTGCCTTGGTTAGCTAGTGATAACTCGTACTTGCCAAGGCTACGGCTAACTTGTCCCAAGATGGTATTAAGTTCTATATCTAAGCGATAATTTGTTGGAATTTGGATATACACCAAATCCAGCAGTACTAAGTCTGGAGAGTTTTCTGAATACAAGCGGATTGTCGGCGAATAGCTTCCCGCAAGGGTATCCCCAGGTGGGTGAAATTTCAACAATATTTGACCTTGAGTACCAGGATTGAGTTCTAATGCAGTCACGTCAGATACTAATCCTGGCCCCTCAAATCCAGTTGCAGGATAATTAATTGTGAACCAGTCATCATCTAAATCTGGACAACTCAAGCGGAATCTGTCTACGAGATAAGAGCGATTGTCAACTATTACCTCCACTTGCAGAGGCTCACTAGGATTGAAAATTAACGGTTTGTTGGGGTTGGTGTTAGGTCTAATGGAAAATGTCGGGTCGTTCACCCGAATTGCGGTCTGTTCTTTTAGCAGAACCTTAATTTGGTTTGCGAAAGTTATGGGAGTATCTTGTGGATAATGTAGAGGAGAATCTACGACTAGTGTATAGTCATAGGTTCCTGGGAGAGCATTTGCGGCGATTTGAAACTCAAATCTTACTTCGTCACTATTTTGCCCTGGAGCTAATGCTAAACTTTCTCTAGGAGAACTAGACCAACCGGTTAAATTTTGAAATACTTCGTCAAAAACAAAATATAAGTCGATAACCGCACTCTGATCTGCCTGATTGATTACAACAATATAGAGTTCAATCGTATCTCCTGGCATCCCAAATTGAATTCCAGGTGGGTTGATAATAACTTGCAGTGGATTGAATTTAGCTTGCATGTCATTGATTCCCTTATTTGATGCGGTGTAATTTGACCTGAAAATCCTCACCACCACTCACAATCATGGTTCCTTGATTGGTTTTCAAGTCGATACTATTGATTTTTTTAGAGCTTTGGTAAATTGTTTTACCTTCTGCTGCTCTTGTTTTGTCAAGCTTATGTTCGGGAGTTAAGTACCAAACTACGACTCGTCCATCATCGCCACCACTTACTAAGAGACTACCATCGTCACTAAATGCTAGAGTCCGCACAGATGTTTTTGCTGCTGACCAACGGTCTAGTTGTGAACAATTAAGTTCATTTACTTTTTCTAGCGGATTCGGATTTTTGATAGTTTGACACTGATTTAAATCCCAAATCGTAATAAATCCCGCAGAATCAGAAGTTGCGAGGATTTTTCCTGTTGAGTCAGGAACAAAAGCTAATCCCCAAATATAGTCTTCAGGCCCAACTAATGGGTCTAGTTTTTCTAGATTTTGCACTGAGAAACTTGGGGATTGTTTATCAGATTGAGTTTGATTCCACTGCCACAATATAAAACGCTTAAAGTTTCCAGCAATTACTAGAGTTTTTGCATCTGGGCTGAGATTTAATGCCCGGACTTGGAAACCTGAGAGTTTCAATCTACTTTGTACGTCAATAACTTGCGGTTCTGGGAGAAAATCGCTGTTAGGCGCTGGTCTTGACCATAGTCTGACTTTACCACTGCCATACCCACTGAATAAGTTAAGTGAGTTTGAGGTGAAAACTAGGTCAAAAACGCGATCGCCTTTTGCTTTAGGATCTTTAAGGTCTTGAAGTTGGCTAATCTTGGCACCTGATGGGACATCTCTGAGTTCAATTACACCATTATCTAAACCAACAGCAACACGATTATTTTGTAACGGCATGAAGCGCAAGACTTCTACAGCGTCATCGGTAATCGCCATCAAGCCTTTGGGCTGTTGCAGTTGATCGCAAGCAAGGGGCTGCCCAGCGTATTTTACTGTATCATCAGGGTCTAAGCTATTAGCACCAATTCTCCAAAGTCTTAAGGTGCAATCATCTGAGCCACTGACCACAGATAAACCAATGCCACTAAAACGCACTGAGTTGACAGAACGGGTATGCATTACACCTCTTGGTTGCAGGATTAATGCTAGGAGTGCGGCTAATAGTGCGATCGCAGCCAATTGTAGCCATAAAGGTATAATTGGCAGAGTCTTTACTTCTAATGTCTGCGTGGCTGGGTCTGTACTCCCTAAACGTTGGTCGGATAATTCTGATTTAGCCTCCAGCAACAAAGTTTTACCGATTCCTACCCAAGGACGTTTTGTTTTAACATCGAGGATGACTTTACTTGTCTCTCCTAGATGGAGATTGGCGGTTTCGGGAAGCTTTTTAAAACTACATTTTCGCCAGTCTCTACCCTGCACCTGTACATTAATTTGCTGGTTGAGGTTGCTAGCGTTTTTAAATAGTAATTCAAAGGAAGCTGTATCAGATTTCCAGTCAGGCAACCATGCCGATTTACTGGGAATTTTCAGGTGTTTTTCGGTGGTAGTAAAGTCTATAAAACCCACTGGCAAAACTTCAATGTTGCCTTCAGCATTAGTTGGATAACCATTATTGCTAACAGCTTCAATAGTAAAAGGGTAATTTTGACTAGGCGCTTGCACTACAGAAGGAGGTTGGCATTGGAATGTAGCTTCTGCTAAACCACCTGAATCTAAGGATAATCGCCGTTCTGCACTGCCAGCTAGCCAAGACGGATCAACGCCTGTAAAACGTAGCATTACCTCAGTTGGTTGTTGTCCCAAGTTCCGTACCCGTACTGGTATATCGACAGAATTGCGGGGATAAACTTGGAACTCTCGTACAGGCAATTCTACACTTAAATGTGTTGGTCTGTTGTCTGGCTCGATTTTCAGGCGTAGCACAAGTCTGCACTGTTGTGCTAGTTGCGGTGAAAAAATATTTACCATCAGGTTGACAGTACCAACAAATCCTGGAATGGGTGTATTGAATACGATAACTTGGAAGATAGTACTACTGCCCGGTGGCTTGGCTGCCGCTACCTCTGGTTCGAGTTTATACCAGCGATATCCTGTGTTGCGGATTTCTCCAGCTGCGGTAATTTCTATCTGAAAATTGACGAAGCGATCGCTGTCATTATTGACAGTTACCTCAAATGATACTGGAGTATCACCTGGACGAAAGGTTAGGTTCTGAGTAGAAAGGCTGGCATTAATAACACTTTTTTCCATGCTATTACTTATAATATTTTTTTATATTCTGCATGACTAGCACTATTAAAAAATTAATGTCTCGTGAAAACGTGACAATAACTTTTTTCCTTTGATTATTGAAATTTATATACTATTAAATATTGTGTAATAAATTGGCCAATTTATAAAAGTCATTTTCAAAGGCGATCACTAATAGAGATATGACCAAAAAGAATGTAGAGACAGTAGCAGTGCTACGTCTCTACAAGGGTTCTGGATAACGCATATTTAATTTCAGGATATGACCTCTCAGCAACGCCTTAACTCAAATTAAAATCGCTGCCCAATTCCCAGATGCACTTTGCTTTCTCCTTGGTCGTTAATGCCATAGTCAGCCCGAATTAAGCCTAGTGGTGAATTTAATCGCACTCCTGCCCCATAACCAAAACCATAACCTGGTTTATCTCGTACACCTGCCGGATCTCCTAATACAGTATCACCAGAGCCTAAATCTGAGGCGAAGTCGGCAAACAATACATACACCGCCTACAATTGGTAAGACGGGAAAACGGTATTCTGCGGAAGCCAACACATAACTGCGACCACTGCCAACTTCTCCAGAATCGTAACCGCGCACTGAGTTGGAACCACCCAAGTTAAAGCTTTCGTAAGGCGGTAAATTCCCAACGACAGTACCAGCTTGCACATTCATCGCAAAGACTTGTGGCTGTTTGCTGTTAAATAACTGCACTGGTAAATATTGGCTGTAGTTAGCTTTGAGGCGATTGAGGGAAATATTACCTTCACCAATGGGCACAGATTGTTCTGTACTCAGACTCAAAACGGAACCTTGAGTTGGATTGAGGGGATTATCGCGTTGGTCTTTGGTGGCGGTGAAGGATACGGTAGTTAGGTCGTCAATACCAGTTCCACTCGCAGATAGGGGATTGCCCTGAGCGTCGGTTGGGGTAATATTGCCTTGGCGATCGCGAATACTAGTTCGGGTATAATTTAATCCTAATGAGGTATTCCAGTCGTCGATTGGTCGCTGCAAGCTGACACCACCGCCAATTTGACCTTCTCGCACTTTGTCGCCGTTAGCTAACTTAATCTTGTCATCAAAAGTTTCCGAAAGTTCCTGACTACGAAAACCATTTACAGTGTAGCCCAAGCGATCGGGGTTAGTTGTCCGATAGGGACTGGTAAATTTGGTATTAAACTGCAAGTCTCGGCTACTTACACCAAGATTCACACCGAAAGTATCATTAATACCGCCGACATTCTGATCTTGATAGTTGATTGTACCTACCAATCCCTGATCGACATTGTAACTACCACCCAAGTTAACACCACGTGCCCCAGTTTCTTTGAGTTGATAGACTAAATCAAGTTTTGTTGCATCTCCTTCTAAGGCAACATTCACAGTCTCAAATAAACCAGTACGATATAGCTGTTGGATGTCTTGTTTAACGACATTTTCTTGGAAAATTTGACCGGGTTTCAACTTGAGTTGTTGTTGGAGGAAATCTACTTTGGTGCGTCCTCCAACGGGATTACCCTTGCTATCAACGGTTTTACCCTCATCGTTGACAAAGCGAAATTTGATATCACTCACCAAACCTTCAGCGACATTCACAGTGAGAATGCCTTGAGAACTGGGTTTAATTGATAGCACCCGTGCTAAGTTATAACCATTGTCGGCGTACCACTTGTTAATTTGTGCTACTGCTTGTTGCAGTCCACTGGGACTAATAGTGGTTCCAATCTGAGATTGCAAACGTTGTTGGGCGAGTTGATAGGTAAGTACTTTAGCACCAGATAGTTGCAGCGATTGCACAATCACAGGCTGGACTTGGTATACTACATTCAATCCAGCCTGTGTGCTAAAGCTATTCACACTAACACTGCTAAATAAACCTGTATTTAAAATTGTTGTTACATCTCTTTGTAGCTGGCTTTGACTGGTTTCTCCGCCCACCTGGGTTTTAATTACCTGGCGAATGATTTGCTGTAATTCTTGATTGGCTCCCACCACCTGTACATCTGTAGCTCTGACTACCAAATCGCCTTCAGTCGCAGAAGTTTTGGGGGATGAAGGGGAAAAAGAGGGAGTGGGAGGAAGCGTTACTGATGAATTTCCTTTGTCTGTTGATTTTAAGACTACTGAGGAATTTTTGTTCGCACCTGTTTGCACGGCGACGGGATTTTGGGAAAATTGTTGTGCAACTATAGTTTCTGGGGAAGCAATTGTCTCTACTCGTGCGGGAGTGTCTTCAATTATCGGCACCACCAAGTTACCAGCTTTTGCAGTTGGAGTAACGGTTTTAGCAGGTGCAGCCGTTGCTTGCTGAGTAAAATTGCCAGTAGCTAAAGTAGCTAAAGTAAAAATTGCAGTAGCAGAAACTCGCATAAATATTTAACCTAATTAACTGGGAGTTAGTTGTAGAGACGCTAGCGAATAGGGATAATACTAACTTCCAGCTTCCTCGTCGATTTCCCTATTTATACCTCTTACCCAAACAGACAGTTAATTTTGATATTTTGTTTCTTATGAGTAATCTATCTCGGTCATCCCTAGCTTCTAACTCCCAATCTGCAACTTCTCCTTTGCAGTTACTTGTATTAAGTAATGGTCATGGGGAAGATATGATTGCAGTTCGGATTTTGCAAGAACTCCAACGACAACCAAACCCACCAGAGATATTTGCTTTACCTCTGGTGGGTGAAGGACGTGCTTATGAACAGTTGGATATCCCCTTTATCGGTTCAGTCCTGACTATGCCTTCTGGCGGCTTTATCTATATGGATGGCCGCCAATTGGCGCGGGATGTACGCGGTGGTTTATTGCAACTTACCCTCAGCCAAATTAAAGCTATCCGCCGTTGGGTAAGTTCTCAAAAAAAACTAGGTAATAAAAGAGCAATTTTAGCAGTGGGAGATATTGTCCCGCTATTGTTTGCAACATTCAGTGGCGCTAACTATGCTTTTGTCGGTACGGCAAAATCTGAATATTATGTGCGAGATGAAGCTGGATTATTACCACGAAAATCTAAACACCCAGCTTGGGAAAACTTTTCTGGTTCAGTTTACCATCCTTGGGAACGTTGGTTAATGAGTCGTCGCCGTTGTCAGGCAGTGTTCCTTAGAGATGCGCTAACGGCGGAAATATTAAAACAATGGCCAATTCCAGCTTTTTCTTTGGGTAATCCCATGATGGATGGTCTAGAACCGACGTTTTCACGCCAACAATTTTATAGTCAGAATATCCAACAGCAAGAGACAGTTCGACCTTTTGTAGTGACTCTTCTTCCTGGTTCTCGTCCGCCAGAAGCATACACGAACTGGGAAACAATTATGATTGCCGTATCTGCATTGATGGCAAGTTTTCAACAGCGAGATTCAATCTTTTATAGTTCTAACAAAGTAGTGTTTTTAGGTGCGATCGCTCCTGGTTTAGACTCTAATATTTTATCCCAAAGTGTGCAATCCCAAGGCTGGCGCGCTGAATCAGCATCTCCTATCAAACTTCGCGATTCAAATGTTTTGACATTTAAACAAAGAAATGCTTATCTGCTATTGACACAACAAGCCTATAATGATTGCTTGCATTTGGGAGATTTAGCGATCGCAATGGCAGGTACAGCCACAGAACAGTTTATCGGTTTAGGCAAACCTGCGATCGCGATTCCCGGTAATGGACCACAATACAACCCTGGCTTTGCTGAATCTCAAAGTCGTCTTCTCGGATCGTCTTTGATTTTAATCGATCAACCAGCAGAAGTAGCGAAGGTTGTACAATCCCTATTTAAAAACCCTGATAATTTGCAAATTATTGCTGAAAATGGTGGGCGACGCATGGGCAAACCGGGAGCCGCACTACGTATTGCTAATTGCTTGCGGGAAAAATTTGGATAATGGGGCAGTGAGTATGGGGCATTGTGGCAGGTTATTCTCCTTATCCCCTTGTCCCCCTCATCTCCCTTGTCCCTAGTCCCTCACGCTACCAACCCAGAACGTAAGGCCCTCACAGCAGCTTGAGTACGGTCATCAGCACATAGTTTATTTAGAATATTACGAACATGGGTTTTTACAGTACCAACTGTAATATAGAGTTTCTCGGCAATTTGCCCATTACTACACCCAGCTACAATTAACTCTAGGATTTCCAGTTCCCGTTGAGTCAGAGGGTATGTTTCCAAAACTTGCTCGTATTCTGTTGCCAGTGCCTCAATTTTTACAGTCTTCGGCTTGTCAGAACCTTGACTTTCTCCTGGAATACCTTGGCGCATCTTCCGCAATACCACGTTGGCAATTGCCGGATCAATCCAAGAGTTACCGCCGTGAGTTGCTTGAATTGCCTCAGTTAATTTACTGATGCTGGTTTCTTTCATATAATAAGAATCAGCGCCAGCTGCGAAGGCTGCAAGTACAGCATCCTCTGTATGATCCATTGTCAAGATGAGAATCTTTGTAGTAGATTGCCCATTTTCAGCCTGGGAGCGTTTAAATTTACGAGTGAGTTCGATGCCATCCATGTCAGGCAAGCCGATATCTACTACCGCTACATCTGGCTTTGCCGTTTCTAAAAGTTTTAATCCTTGGGTAGCATTTGCGGCTTCCCCAATTACTTTCAATGCACTATGAGACTGTAATGCTGCTCGTAGCCCCATTCGCGTTAAGTCATGATCTTCAATTAAAATAATACTAATTTCATTCATCGCTACACTCACTCTTGCGCTGTTTGCATCTTTCAAAGTATCGCCTTTTGTAACTATTATCTCTTATATCTCTTATTTTCCCAAACTAAAGATAGATGATATTTTAACCTGTCTGCATCCACCGATAGAAATAACAAGTATCCCAAATTTTTATATTTAGATAGAGGACAAATCTAGCTGGAGATATATAGATACTTACACAAAAAGTATGAAATATTGAAACGAATGCCAAATTGCTGCTCTTTGTTGATAATTCAGCTTTGAGTTGCCATTTTCCATTCGTTAATTAGTATTATTTTGGATCAAACTTAAAAAAAAGCTTACGAAAATGAAACAATTACAGCGGGTGAAAGTTGCTTTACGAAAAAGTGAACGATGGTTTCGAGCGATTTTTAATCAAACCTTGGGATTCATCCGATTGATAGAGCCAATAGAGATCCTCATGGAAGGGAATTAGGTAGCGTTAAAATTTGGTGGAATCACCAACAGCAAAGTAATTCGTAGTTCTTGGTAGCGAACTTGTTCGTCTGACTTCTCACAGGATATAATACCAACCCTCTGTGCGAACTTCTCCCTTTTTAGGTTTTGAATTTTTGCCTAAATTTTGTCAGGAACCTTTCTTCGGCATTAAGGTTTGGTACTTTTTCGAACATCTATAAGTTCGATTTACCTGGATAAATACTAACACAGATGTGGCGATCGCTAAGAAAATTGTTGAAATTTCAGGAGGTAGGATTACTTCAGATTCACAAATAGCTATAGATATTACTTTTTTATTTACCTGGTCTAACTAACCTGATAGGTAAAACTGTTCAAGCTTATGGTACACGATAATGGGATGCAACTCTCACCAATGACTGACGACGGTGGCTTGTTCACTCATCTACAATTGTTTTAAGCTTGTTAAAGTATTTTATTTTACTTTATATCAGCTGTATCTGCTTGTTAATTACTAATTTTTTGCCGGACATTGGTCATTTGCTAGAAGTTTAGTTATCAGAGTCTGGTAAATTAACCAGATTGGAGATACAACAGACTGAATTCAACCCAAGGAAAGACCAGAAAGAGCGAGCAACATACTAATAATGGAGGATAACGAAGTTGATGTGATGAATGTCAAGCAGGCATTGTGGATATTATGCAAAATATCTTAATCAATCAAATTACAGGTTTTAGATATCCGAAAATCTTATATTCTTTAGTTGGATAATCTGAAAAAGATAAATACTATACATTCAACCTATGTTTGGCGGCGAAATTAAAAACCGATGGAAGAGACGCTGAAAATTTTGGTTGTAGACGATGACGAAGTAGAGCGGATAGCAATCCGTTCTGCTCTAACTACAGCAGGTGTTCAGATGGAACTGTCTGAAGTAGGCAATGGTAATGATGCGTTCTCTGTCTTAAGCATTACTGCTTACGATTGTGTTTTCCTCGACTATTGCTTACCAGATCGGGATGCACTAACCTTGATTCAACAGCTACGTTCTTCGGAAATTAAAGTTCCTTTAGTAGTCTTAACTGGTCAAGGAGATGAACAAATTACTCTCCAATTATTAAAAGCTGGTGCTACAGACTATCTCTCTAAGTCTAGAATATCCCCAGAAACTTTGTCGCAGGTTTTGCGAAATGTGATTCGGATTTATCGGGCGGAAATGCAGGTAGATTTGGCAAACCAGCAGCTCAGAGAAACTCATGAACAACTCATTTGTCAGAACCAAGAATTGGAGAGACAACAGCAACAGATTCAAATGCAAAACTTCAAGCTATTGGAGGCATCACGTCTAAAATCACTTTTTTTGGCAACTATTTCCCATGAACTTAGAACGCCGATGAATGCGATTATTGGTTTTTCGCAAATACTGCTGCGTCCTAAGTTCGGTCAACTAACGCACCAGCAAGCAGATATGGTTGAGCGCATTTTTAATAATGGGAAGCATTTACTGATGCTACTCAATGAAGTTCTCGACTTTTCCAAGCTGGAGGGAGGAGGATTAGATTTAAAGGCAGAAATATTTGATGTATCAAAGGTAATCAATCTTGTTGTCAGTGAAATGCGTTCCCTAGCTGAGGCTAAAAATCTTTCATTGTTAGTACAAACTGATTTACAAAATTCTTTGGTATTTAACGATCCGGTTCGTGTCAAACAGATTTTGATTAACCTGCTTTCCAACGCCATTAAATTCACAGAGTCTGGTGAAATCTGGGTTGAGGTTAAGGAACTATCGGCAAATCGAGTAGTAATTATCGTTCAAGATACAGGTATTGGCATAGCCCCCAGAGATTTTAAACATATTTTTGAAGCATTTAGGCAAGTCGATCAAACTATCACTCGCAAATATCCAGGTACAGGTCTGGGTTTGGCAATTGTAGATACGCTAGTGCGAATGATGGGCGGTAAAATATTTCTTGAGAGTAAATTGGAGGTTGGTTCAAAGTTTAAAATTGAATTGCCACGTCAAATTACATTACCGACTGTAGCAGCCAATGCTCCAACTTCACAGTTAGATAACGACAATTTGTTTTGCCCTGCTAAAAATCCTCATCAGTCATCTTCTCAAGCCAGGAAAGCACCAATAGAATATCCTAAATTTAAAAATTACTTCCAAAAAAACTGATAAAAATTTATAAATAATGTCTGTAGTTGAAAATAATAAAATTTATCGTATCTTAGCAGTTGACGATACTCAAGATAATCTCATTTTGGTTCAAGCAATTTTAGAAAGTGAGGGGTATGAAATTGATTTGGCTTCAGATGGAATAAAGGCTTTACGGCAAATTGAGCAATCTCCACCCGATCTGATTCTGTTAGATGTAATGATGCCAGGGATAGATGGCTATGAAGTCACACGTCGGGTTCGGAAGAACCCTGCAATCTCTTATATTCCAATTCTGTTGATTACTGCCTTTCACCAATCCAGCGTTGTCGAAGGTTTGGATGCTGGTGCTGACGATTTTATTCGTAAACCATTTGATACTGATGAACTACTGGCAAGAGTGCGATCGCTATTACGTCTCAAGCACAGTCTGGACGAACAACAAAAAATGGCCCGCCAACGGGAAGATTTTGTTTCCCGTCTGACTCATGACTTGCGAACTCCCCTAGTAGCCGCCGATCGCATGTTGAATTTGTTTGAAATGGAAACATTCTGCAAAATTTCGCCGGAAATGAAACAGGCGATCGCAGTAATGATTCGCAGTAACCAAAATTTGACGGAAATGGTGAACACCCTGTTAGAAGTCTATCGCTTCGAAGCAGGTAAAAAAACGTTGAATTGGGAGGAATGCGATTTATGTGAGATATCTCAAGAAGTAGTCAGCGAACTAAGTCCTCTAACTAGTGAAAAAGGCTTGAGTCTGGAAATTGATACCCGTGAATTAGATCCACTGGGTGAAAACGCTGGTATGATCATGGGCGATCGTTTAGAATTACGGCGAGTGTTAAACAACCTGATTGCAAACGCCATCAAATTTACAGATACAGGAGGCATAACAATCCGCATTTATGAAACATCATCTAATCCAGGAGATCCAGATTCGGTAATAATTGAGGTACAAGATACAGGATATGGGATTGCGCCAGAAGATCAGGCAACAATTTTCGAGCGATTTCGCCAAGGCAGAAATAAACGCTCAGGTAGTGGCTTAGGACTACATCTATCCCATCGCATTGTAGAAGGGCACGCAGGAACTATCAAGGTCGCTTCTGAACTAGG
This sequence comes from Nostoc sp., assembly GCF_036918245.1. Lineage (GTDB taxonomy): Bacteria > Cyanobacteriota > Cyanobacteriia > Cyanobacteriales > Nostocaceae > Nostoc. Next base: position 36,245 of record NZ_JBALEF010000086.1, on the reverse strand, counting down.
TAAAGGTAGTTTATTTACTGTGCAACTACCTAAAAGCACTTAAGTTATTCTCCTTCACCACCGATTATTTTGCGGATATCTCTCAAGAATATTACATTTAATTTTTGATGTGTTTTTATGCCCCCAACAAAAATTAAATTAGCTTAAATTATATGGATTAATTACAGTACCATTTAAAGGTTAATTCAATCAGAATATTGCCGGATAATTTGGCTATTCTAATATTTGTATACTCCCAACGACAGATGTATTGATAGACTGAGATAACTAAATCTATTTTTGTATCATTCTATAGATAGTAGAAATAACTATTTTACAAAGTTATTATTCAACCTATTAATGCCTAAAAAACGTGTATGCACCCTGGAATCATAACCCAGGGTCTTTTTTATAAAAACTTAGATAATCATCGTTTTTTGATCATTGACTACTGTCCATGTCCACCCTCAACTCTTAATAGGGTGGACATGGACAGCGGTTAAAAAGGATTATAGAGTAAACTAAAATACAGACCGTTTTCTTGTAATGTTCTCTCATTTGAGTTAACAGATACTAAAGGAATACCCCAGTCAAGACGAACGGTGAAGCGATCGCCCTGTGACCAACGCAACCCCAGACCAACAGCAGCTAGAGTATTAGGGTCAGGATTCTCTCTACCAGAACTATTCCACCCAACACCAAAATCTACAAACGGGACAACCTGTAACGTACTATCTATCTGGGGTAAGCGCAGAATTGGTACTTGAACTTCCGCAGAAACAAAAGTACCATTATCCGTCAGCAGATAATCTTGACGGTAGCCGCGAATGCTATCCTGCCCACCTAAGCCAAATTGCTCTATAGGTAAAAGTGTTCTAGATGCAAGTTGCGTATTTAAACGAAGTAATAGTAAGGTTTCAGGAGCTAAAAGGCGTGCCCACTGTGCTTGCCCTTGCCAAGCAAAAAAACGGCTATCGGGAGCATCTTGATTAACTGTGGCATCCAACACATCTATGCCCAAACTGAATTGAGAGCGTAGGGCGATGACTTCACGACTGTTACGACTCGTCCATTCTTGAAAAAATCGCAACGCCGATACCCTAGTGCGTCCCTCATCATCAGCACCAGGTGAAAGTTCAGAGGCGGGAACCCCAAATTCTCTCTGTAGTCTCGACGAGATATCACTTTCGCGTCGGGAAGCTGTTAACCCAAGAGTGAATTCTCGTGTAGGAGTTTGGATTATTGGCTGGCGGAATGTCAGTTCGTAGTAGCGAGAAGCCGATTCGATATCTAGAAAGTCGAAAGGAGGCTCAATAACATTACTCGACGTAACACCATAGTTTAAGCTAAGAGTTCCATTGCGGGGATTGAGAGGCAATGTGTAGCTCGCGTCAAAGGAGTTGCTACCATCAGTGTTCGTGTAGCCTAGATTCAGATTATCTCCCAATCCGAGTAAGTTGGCTTCATTCAATCGTAATCCGCGTCGAAAACTGCCAACACTGGGCGATCGCCCATTATCAAGAACTATTTGGCCGCTAAAGGTTTTTGCCTCACTGACTTTAACTTCCAAAAGACTCGTACCCGTCCGCGATCCTGCTGAGAGTTCAGCAGTCACGTTTTGAATCAAAGGATTAAGTTGTAAAAGTTGCAGGGCTTCTAATAGACGCTGACGATTGAGAGGCGGTGATGTCGCGATTGCTAGTCGGCTACGGACATAATTCGGATTCAGCCGCCGAGTACCAGTTACCTGGATATCTTCTAATTTACCTTCGACCACCTGAATTTTGAGAACACCGGATTGGATTGTTTGAGGTGGAATATAGGCACCAGAAGTAATGTAACCATTTTTGACATATAAATCAGTGATTTTAGAACGTGCTTGATAAACTTCGGTCAGTGAGATCGGTCGTTTGGTAAATTCAGCAGTGGCTTTGGCTAATTCTTGGGCACTGAAAACTGTGCTACCAACAACTTCAAACCGTTCAACAACAATAGTTTGAGGAAAGTTGCTAGGGAGTGATTCATCAGGTATAGGAGTTGGAGCAGACGGTGAAAATAGTTCTGCTGGTGGGGGGAGTGGCTGTGGCACTTCAGGTGAGGGAAGTGGTGAAGGTGTGGGTGGTTGGATATCCTGTGGTGGTGGAATTCGTTGTGATAGGATGAAATTACTAGTTGGTAATTGTGTAGTATCAACAGCCTGAGCTTTCAGTGGACTTAAAAATGTACTGCTGAGTAATAGAAGCATACTCAGCGGTAAGCAGGACACTATAAGATTTTGAGGGTATTTATCAATCATCGCACTGGACTATTTTTTGTCAGTAACTATGGGATTATAAGGGGACTGCTTCAGATGTGAATCTTACTTCATCTTTTGTCGCTAAAGTTGATATCTTGAGCAAATCTCAATTTAAAAGCTAAATCATCTGGTTATTGCAGACTTAAAAGTATCAATGAGATACAGCAGTTTTCTTTTGCATGAAGTACAAAGCTACGCATTTTGAGGCAGGAGGTAGGAACTCTTTATATCTGATGCGTGAGTCCTGCATTTTATACCTCAGTTACTTGCAAACTCTTGTATCTTGTGAAATCAATTATGCGTTGCCCAAAATCCTTGGTAGGTAAAATTCATGTAGTCGAAGGTTTCCCGTTAGCGTAGCGTCTTTGTTAAGACAAGGGTATTGTGCCTACGTCATTTTCAGTCCTATATCTCATTCTTCACTCCATACCGCTTTCCTTAAACATTCCGATCAATTTACGTTTACGAGCGTGGGTTTGCATCAAGTTTTCCCGATAGTTTAACCAGTCAGCTTTCTTTCCAGATTCCAAGTAGGCATTACGCGCCTTTTTCAACCATTCAACCGCGTAGTAGTAGTATTCGGCTTTACCTGCATCCATAATCTTTTCGGCACGGCGACGAGCATTAGCAATCACCCAACTAGGATTATGAGGGATAGCAGCATCCATAACTCGGTGAATTAACTCTGAACGCTCAGAACTTAGTTCACTAGCGATCGCAATTGCATCATCAATTAGCCCCTCATGCAAGAATATATCCACCTTGGCTGATTCTGTTCCCCAACCACTATAAGTACGGACAATTCTCAGCAGGTCTGTTTTGACACTTCCCCAGTTTTCCCCAGCCAATTCTGCCATCCTTTGGTAGTCCACAAAGGAGGGCTTCACTTGAAAAGCCGCCTTGATTGCTAATAAGGCAGCTTCACTATTACCCAACTCAAGAGCTAAATCACTTGTCCAAATTCCCAATTCGTACTGACAATTACCCGGTAAATTTAATCCACTCTGGGCTATATCTAGTGCTTGCTGTAATGCCCCCCCAACGCTGAGTGTTTTCGCTAGGGCAAAGGCTTCTTCCATTGAGTTCATCTGGGTTTGAGCAGCATCAATTGCTTCTTCCACCCTGCCTAAACGCCCCAACATTGTCAGATATTGCTGAGTTTGCCCTTCCGCTTCTGCTAAATATAGGTATTCTTGATAACGTTCTTGACGTTCGAGAATTTTCAGACGAATTAATGCCAAATCATCAGCATAATCTGGTACATCTTCTTCCCAAGCTCCTCTTTCAGTAATGTTACCTTGGAGAACTTGTACCAGCGGCGGATAATCCCAACCTTGGCGTAAAGCCTCCATAACTAAACCAAAATCAGCATTCCACTCATCCTGCCATGCTTCTAAATTTATTTGAATATCAACTTTTTCTTCTGGAGTAAGTTCGGCGATTAGAATTGCTTCACACCAAGCATTATTTAATTCACCGACAATTTCATCGTTTTCAGCGCCGTATTCGGCAACATCATCCCAATTTTCCGCACAGGTAGAGGTAATCGCTGACAAAATAGCGATCGCATTTTCACCTTCTCCCCGTTCGCTAAAATCAACCGCAGTTTGCACTACACTCAGCAAATCTTCGCCAATCGGGTCTTCTTCGTATCCCTCCTCAAAGTAGCGCACAGTATCCTTGAGAATCTGCCGTACTTGCCGCCGAAACGGAGCCGGATCAAGAGTATTGCGGCGCACGAATTTTATGGTTGTTTGGTTGTCAGCAGGATTCGTCATCCAACTTACATGACGGTCAATCGCCTCAATTAGGGGGGGGTATTCTGCTACCAACTCTTGCAGCAGCCTTTGAGTTTCGATATAATCCAGGCGATTTAGTAGTTCTTCAAGGGTGGGGCGCTGCTCAATATTTTCTGAGTTACGCGCACAAACGAGCATCGTCGCTACAATGTGTTTGCACCACCCTTCATAGTCGTAGGCACAGGTACATTTTACTGAGGTTAAGCCACTGCTATCGAAATTCAGGTTGACATGATAAGGTCTAGCTTCGGTGCCTACAACATCTGCCTGAAGCAGATGACCACGTTGGATAACGGCATTAACAGCACCAGCGTTATAATATGCCTCGCCCCGCTGGAAAGATTTGGCGTTGGCATGACGGCGGATAGTAAATTCACTAATTTGGGGAATAGACATCGAGCGATCGCCTGCGTAAATCTTCTGGATCAATCCTAAATCCAGCTTAGTGTTACGCTAACGCGCTGTAAAGAAAAAGGTGTAGAGAGTTGGGAAGGTGGGGCCCCCTCTGGGGATAAGGGGTAATGGGGAGTCTAGATGAGACTGCAATTTCTATTTATTAACTAGCTCAGAACTGAAATCAGCTTCATTACCCTGTAAATACTCACTTAATTTTTTGTCGCTTTTCTGGGAAAACCAACCCATATAATGAAAATATCCATATTTTCGCCAGAAGTGAGTGAATCATAATTTGAGTTAGCAATACCCAAACCTGAAATCAGTGAACAGTTAACACTAAACAGTCAGGGTAATGTAAGGTGAGGGATTTAAAGTTCAGCGATAAAACTGATAACTGATAACTGTTAAAAGGGTTGCGCTGATTGTCGAGTCAAGTTGAGAATAAATAGGCGAAGCACACGGGGAAACTAACGTGAGTCAAGGATATGATTACGATTTAGTAATTATCGGCGCTGGTGTAGGCGGACATGGCGCAGCCTTACACGCCGTAAGTTGTGGTTTGAAAACAGCAATTATTGAAGCTGCTGATATGGGAGGAACCTGTGTTAATCGGGGCTGTATTCCTTCTAAAGCGCTGCTGGCAGCATCTGGACGTGTGCGGGAGTTACGCAATGCCCACCACCTCAAGTCACTGGGAATTCAAATTGGTAGCGTGGAATTTGATCGCCAAGCGATCGCTAATCATGCTAATGATCTCGTCTCCAAAATTCAAGGCGACTTAACCAACAGCCTCAAACGTCTAAAAGTCGATATCATCAGGGGTTGGGGAAAAATCGCCGGGACGCAAAAAGTCTCTTTTACCGGAGACGGTGGTGAAAAAACCATTACAGCCAAAGACATCATCCTTTCGCCAGGTTCAATTCCTTTTGTGCCTCCAGGAATTGAAGTAGACGGCAAAACTGTCTTTACCAGCGATCAAGGTGTCAAATTAGAGTCGTTACCAGAGTGGGTAGCAATTATTGGCAGTGGTTACATCGGCTTGGAATTTTCTGACATTTACTCAGCTTTGGGTTGTGAAATCACCTTGATTGAAGCCCTAGATCAGTTAATGCCAGGATTTGACCGCGATATTGCCAAACTTGCCGAACGGGTGCTAATTACTCCCCGTGATATTGAAACGAAAGTCGGGATATACGCCAAAAAAGTCATTCCCGGTTCACCTGTGGTGATTGAGTTAGCAGATTTCAAAACCAAGGAAGATGTAGATGTCATCGAAGTAGATGCTTGCTTGGTGGCTACGGGACGCATCCCGGCGACCAAAAATCTTGGTTTAGAGTCAGTGGGTGTGGAACTCGATCGGCGCAATTTTATCCCAGTAGACGATCGCATGGCAGTGCTATCAGCAGGTGAAGTCGTGCCGCATTTGTGGGCAATTGGCGACGCTAATGGGAAGATAATGTTGGCACATGCGGCTTCTGCTCAAGGCATCATCGCGGTAGAAAATATAGTTGGGAGGGAAAGAATAGCAGACTATCGCAGCATCCCCGCAGCGGCATTTACCCATCCAGAAGTCAGTTATGTAGGCTTAACTGAAACAGTAGCTAAGGAGTTGGGACAAACCGAAGGGTTTGAAATCGCCACCAGTAGGAGTTACTTCAAAGGAAATTCCAAAGCGTTGGCAGAAAATGAAGCTGACGGTATTGCCAAGGTGATATATCGCAAAGACACCGGAGAAGTCTTAGGAGTCCACATTTTCGGACTGCACGCCTCAGACTTAATTCATGAAGCGTCAGCAGCGATCGCAAACCGTCAATCTGTCCAAAGTCTCGCACACCTAGTTCACGCCCACCCGACACTTTCGGAAGTCTTGGACGAAGCTTATAAACGAGCGATCGCAATTTAGTCATTTGTTCTTTGTCATTTGTCCTTTGCGGAAAAACAAGGACAAATGACACCGATCAATGACTAATGACCAATGACCAATGATTAATGACTAATGACTAGTTATGCAAATCCGTCGCCGTTCACCTAACCCAGCTATTTCCGTGTCCATATTACGTTATCAGGCTGCCGTACCTGATGCAGCGCCAAACAACATTTTGGAAGAAATTGTCTGGCAGAAAGAAGTAGAAGTTGACCAAATGCGTGAAAGGCTGCCTTTACGGGAATTGCAACATCAGGCACTCTCTGCGCCACCAACCCGTGATTTTGTTGCCGCTTTGCGTCAAGGTAAGACAAAGCCAGCATTGATTGCCGAAGTTAAAAAAGCTTCACCGAGTAAAGGCGTTTTACGAGCAGATTTTGACCCAGTAGCGATCGCCCTGTCTTATCAGCAAGCCAAAGCTAGTTGTCTTTCTGTACTAACAGATGTCAAGTTCTTTCAAGGTAGTTTTGACAATTTAGCCAAAGTTCGGGCTGCTGTAGATTTACCTCTACTGTGTAAAGAGTTTGTCATCTATCCTTACCAGATGTACTTAGCGCGGGTTCAGGGTGCAGATGCTATTTTGTTGATTGCAGCTATCCTGGGCGATCAAGATTTGCAATACTTTCTCAAAATTGCTAACAACCTGAAAATGGCAGCCTTAATTGAAGTCCATAGCTTGGCAGAACTTGACCGTGTGTTAGCCTTAGATGGAGTCTCCTTGATAGGAATTAATAATCGCAATTTGGAAGATTTCTCTGTTGATCTGCAAACTACTTGCCAACTTTTGGCTGCAAGGGGTAGCCAATTGCAGGAGAAAAACATCCTAGTTGTCAGCGAATCAGGACTACACAACCCAGAGGATTTGAGTTTGGTGTTGACAGCAGGTGCATCTGCTGTATTGATTGGAGAATCTTTGGTAAAACAACCAGATCCAGGCGCTGCGATCGCCCGTATATTACCGAGTAATTTTTGAAAGAAACACCCCACCTGCCCTAAAATGTGCAGGGCAACTGCACAAAAGAGTTGAACAATTGGGCACACTATGCGTACACACGCAGCACTTTGCCATCAAATATCATCAATATCTTTGCCAAATCTTCATTGCTAATCAAATCAAAACCATAAGTAACTAGTTATTTAGTATGTAACAATTTATTCACAAGAACAAACTGTGACTAATACAAAATCCCAAATATGAAATCAAAATTTAACTTCATGGAGCAAATTCCTCTACCTTCGCCTATTCACTACGAACTTATACTTCAACTCTTAGAAAGACAAACTATGTTAGCAGTAAATGATAACCCAGATTTACGGCATCAGGTGAATCAGCTAATTATTACTCTCCGTAAAGCTGCTGTACAGCAAAAGCGACTAGAAGAAATTTGCGAGTTTTCCTCTGTAACTATCGATCACCGTTGGTCAATCAACCATCATAACGGTAGCAAAGTTGTTGCCCCCGATTGAAAAAATTCTCATCTTTATAATATTTTAGTTTTGAGAGAGTTCATCTTGATTTAAACAAAACTGTAGATCGGTTAAAATAAAATATTGATGAGATTCTCTCTCGAATTTGACGAAAGATGAAATACAACAGCATTGATGAACTCCTCAGAAATAATCAGGCTTGGGTTGCCGAAAAGCTAGCTATAGATCCAACTTACTTTCAAGAATTATCTAGTGGACAAACACCACCTTTTCTATACATCGGGTGTTCTGATAGTCGTCTAGCATTAACAAAGTTTACCCGTACAGAACCAGGAGAGTTATTTGTACATCGTAATATTGCCAATCAAGTTTCTCTAACGGATATAAACTTTTTAGCTATTTTAGAATACGCAATTTTACACCTAAAAGTGGAACACATTATCGTTTGTGGTCACTACGATTGCGGAGGAATTAAGACAGCTTTGGAAGGGAGAACTATCGGAATTCTTGATAACTGGGTAAATCCGATTCGGGAACTGTATTTAGACAAACAAGAAGAAATCAATGCCTTGCCAACAAGAGAAGAACGTCTGAATCGCTTGGCGGAAATCAATGTTGTGGCGCAAGTAAAAAATCTTTACCAAACTCCCATCATGCGTCAGGTACTCTATGAGCGAAAAGCGCCTATGGTTCATGGCTGGGTACTAGATATACGCACTGGGTTAATCAAAGATTTGAACGTTTCAACTGTGCAATGGCAATTGCATATCTGCCCCTTGCTTCTAGAGTTTAAACTCTATGCCATGTTAAAAACTTAGAGGTTATTCGGTATTTTCCGGCACACAAAAGCTTACATTAATGACTTGATAAATATTATTTTTACAACTTTTATTTAGATATCAGGTTTGATTGGGCAATGTCTATGTATATTTAAAAAATAAAGTAATATTCATAAAGATTTTTGTTTAATTAAAGTTATAAATACAAAATAGTTAATTTCATGAACTTTTTATAGAGGCAATTCATTAATTGCCTCTATAAGAATCACTAACACAGATATTGGTACGCTTAACCTACTTATACAAACAATTATTTCTTAGCAATTATCCATATTGCATGAATAATTCCAGGAATGTAACCAAACAGCGTCAAAAGTATATTAATCCAAAAGTCTATACCAAAACCTACTTGTAAAAAAACTCCCAAAGGCGGCAGGAAAATGGCACACAGAATCCGAACTAAATCCATTTAAACCTCCTATTCATCTCAGAAAATACAGCTTGTTGGCAAACTAATTTACCACTGTTCAAGCATATTTGTACCTCTCAAAGATAACATTCCCTCTCTTAATCTAGATAGCGGTTAAGATACGGTAAACCGCACTTAAGATTAGCCACCGCTAATTTTGGCTTTGTAACCTAGCTTGGTCAAAATCTCGACAATTTTCTGTTTGTGTTCGCCCTGAATTTCAATTTCGTTGTCTTTAAGTGTCCCACCTGTCCCACACTGGGTTTTCAACTGCTTCACCAAATCTGCTAAGGTTTCCGGTTTCGCTTGAAAACCGCTAACGACTGTGACAGTTTTACCTTTGCGTCCTTTGCGGGAAGCTTGTACTTTCAGATTTTGTTGTTGTGGGGGCAGTTCTGGAATTGGTCTTTCTGTGGCGGCGGAGTTGTCGTTGCCGAATTCGCGGTAGACAAAGCTTTTGTCAGAAGATTGAGAATTGGAAGAAGACATAAAATGAATGTTTAAGAAAATTTCAAAGGCAGTGGAAACTTCTACGCAACCATTCTGCTGGAATATCAATTTCTAGGCTAACATTAGACATCTATAGATCATAACCAAACTGACGTAATACTTGAACTAATCCTTGCTTATGTGAAAATATAGATTCAAATGGTTAAACTGATTTACAAAAGTGGGTTGTCTATATCTATAATTAAACATAATCTCACCTAAACCATCTCAAACTCTAATTGATGACTCTTGAGAAAATCATGGGTGAAATGATCCACCATATTTGTATCAGCTAGTTCCAAATTATAAAAATCCACAGCTTCATGGTCAAAATGGGGCCCAGCGTGCCAAGTACCCTCATGTAGCTTGATAAAACAATTCCCCGGAATGCAGAAAGCAGCAATCTCTTCTAATGCTGGTTCATTCACATCATTCTGAGGAGGACAAACTGCAATTAACCAATCCTTCCCTTCCAAAGAACCCAGACATTGAGTGCATTGCACATGGCGAGTAATTTTGTGGAACTTTCGCCCTATCTTCTCCAACCGCATAATATAAAATCGTGGAATCCCGTTTTGCAGGTTTAACTGGGCATCTTCACCATCATAAGTTTTGCCATCAAGACTTGCAAAAATCACCTGTCCATAACGCCGAAAGTTTTCAGAAGTCACCCATTGTACCTGCAATTGTTGCACTGTCTTTGGTGTACTCATATCAAATCATTAAGAGAGATTACTTAGGTTTATTTTCCCCCAGAATGACTGAATTTTATACAGCCATTATGGTGATTTCCTAAGTTTCAATGTCTTAAAATTATGAAAAAATAACCTTAGCTAGCTAGATAACTACGTACTTGTTCCTTTTGGCGTCGGAGGAGACTGAGAGCTTTTTGTTCTATCTGACGCACCCGTTCTCGACTAATACCCATGCGATCGCCAATCTGTGCTAAGGAAAGTTCATACCCATCCGTTAGACCAAAGCGCAGGGTTAATATTTCTCGCTGCTGGGGAGACAGCTTTGCCAATAAGTCTTGTAAGTCTTGGTGGAGAGATTCTTCAACGGCATAATCTTCAGGCGAAGGCCCATCATCCTCCAATATGTCCTGCAATTCTGTATCTTGTTGTTCACCAACTCGCGCCTCTAGAGAGAAGGGTTGACGGGCTAAGTACAAACACTCTCGAACTTGGCTAGGTGTCAAAGATAAGGCAGTGGCAATTTCAGCAGTAGTAGGAACGCGACCCAACTGTTGAGATAATTCTCGCTGCACCCGTTTAATTTTGTTTAGTTTCTCAAAGACGTGGATAGGTAAACGAATTGTACGTCCTTGTTGAGCGATCGCCCGTGTAATTCCTTGACGAATCCACCAGTAAGCATAGGTAGAAAACTTGTAACCAAGAGCGGGATCAAATTTATCCACTCCTCGTTCTAAACCTAAAGTACCTTCTTGAATTAAATCCATAAATTCTAAGTTCCGGTGCTGGTATTTCTTTGCCACAGCTACTACTAACCGGAGATTAGCCTGAATCATTTTCTGCTTGGACAGGTGTCCTAAATTTAGCTGTTGCTCTAGCACCTCCACACTTAACTCCACTCGCTCTGCCCATTCTTGAAGTGTGGGTTCATGGTTTAATTTCACAGCCAATTCTTCCTTAGCAGCTAATAAATTCATCATCTGCTGCACTTGTTGGGCAAAAATAACCTCTTGTTCGCGAGTCAACAAATCTACACGCCCGATCTCTTGCAGATAACTACGCACAATATCATCTGTAGCTCGAGGCTTTTTATCTGCGGCTAAACTTTTTTTCTTCGTTTTTTGAACTTCGGTATGTGGAGATGTTAAGTTGCTCATGGTTATTTGCTCCTCTGTAACCTCATCAATTTATTGGTATCAAGTCTAGATATTCAGACCCACAGCCATTTCACACTGCTAATCGAATAGATATCTTGCAAAAATGCTTAATACCCCCCATCCCTTAATTTCCTTCCCGCTTGCGAGGAGGGGATACAAAGCTACGCTTTGGCGGTGGGGGGTTCTTAATTTGTAATTTATGCAAGAGGTCTAATCAATTTGCAACACTGATGAATTCTGGTCTATGATACATTACAAGTTAATTCTTGGAGATAATAAACCCAAAATCAACCCACCCCTTAATAATAACATCATCACTAGTCACAAATCAATTATCTAAAGTATCATTCGCATATCCTTTGAAGTAATTACATTCTTTTATCATTGATTTTTGCATGTTATAAAATACAATTAACAATTAAATTGAGTCTAGTTATCCAATGCGGTTACTGGAAAAAGTAAAAAATACTGAGCAACGATTTCATTAGATGTCATCTCATTAAATAAAAACTCATTAAATATAAAATCTCCATTTTTCACCTCATTTTTTTGTAGACAATCTAATCATATCAAGCCAGGTACATAGCGGGCGCTCGTTAAACATGAAAGAAAGAACTTCTCCTGCTCCCTCTCTTTATATAACAGCTTTCTTTAAGAAGATGGTCAAATACTTAGTAATTAGGCGTCTGGTGAAATTAATTATGCGGTATCCAGAACACTTGCACAGACGCAGCACTGCTACATCTCTACATTCATTCTTACTCATATCTCTTTCCTGGGATTTAGAATGACCAAGAAGACGCAGATATCTGTGACAATTGCACTTGTGTCATAATTGCACGCAGACATCTGCACTGGATGCTGTATTATCAATTTGATTACTCCAAGAGACATTTTGTGGACTAAAAGTACTAACAGTGGTAACACTAACATCAAGGATAATACTTGGCAAGACAGCAACACCCGCGATCGCCCTAATATCCTCTTAAAGCGAAAAGATTTTTGTGTAAGGGTGCTTAGTTGATTGTTATGCACCATAGCTTGAAGAACAACATCCCCACTTTTTGGATAAGTCGAAAATAGTCTAAAACTCCTAATTAAGCAACATCTCACAGCTTTCTTGCTTACTAGTTTCAACTTTAAGTTGACACAACAGCATAGTTGTGAATTTATACAGATGATTGGCTTATTGCAAATATTTTTGGAAAAATCGTACTATATTAAAGTTTTAATCTAACTCTTCAACCATCACCTTAGTAGATATTGGTTAAGAAAAGCATTCACCTCATTGGCGCATAACCCGACATTAACTATCTTTCGTGCTTTTCTAAGAATGTCTAATCTTTTACCATTATTGCGGGGGTCTGGATCAAGTATAGATACATATATTTCACGTATCCGACGATCTTCAGCGATCACTAAAGCACATGCAGGTGTGCGTCCATGAAAAGAACAAGGTTCAAGAGTTACATACATTTTCAAGAAGTTGAAAGCTTTGCCTTGAATCTGTTTAAGTGCATCAGCTTCAGCATGGTGTTTTCCTGGTGCCCGCGTGTATCCTTGAGCTACTATCTCTTGTCCATCTACGATCGCACAACCTACTGGTGGGTTCGGCAAACATTCCGGCAAAGCTTTTCTGCTTTGAGCTAAAGCAGCCAGCATAAATATTTCATCCATGTTTGAGCGTAAATTATCTAGATAAATCACACTACCAAGAATTAGCTCTCTATTGTTAAAAAAGTTCCTATATCAAAATTTAGTAACGGTCACACTGATACCAGAATCCAGCTTAGGAACCTTGAGATACTCAATTGGTTCAGTACTTTGAGTCTTGGTTTGCTCCTGACATTGCTTAAAAAAAGCGCTTGGGTTATTGATGAATTCAAGCGGGTTAATTTTTTGGCATCCTCGCTCCTGCATTAGCGAAATTGATTCAGCAGTTGGTTTTGGATTATTAGTCTGTCCGATAAAATTAGTCCATGTCGTGTTAATCGTGGCTGGTTCTGTCAATAAAACTCTAGCCTGCTCGCGATCGCTTATTGTCATGCGAACATTCTCTTGGTTAGCATAGGCACTCTGACTGAGAGTGAGTGCCCTAATCATAATAACTAAGAAAATAGAAGAGGATTTCATAATTCAATCTCTCAACATTTAATGTCAGTTTAATAATTACAATTGCCTAGATACAGAAACCAATAAATAGCAGCCTAGCTTAAGTACTTTAGATTAACACAGGTAGTAATAAATATAGCTAAACTTCATTAAAATGTGGTGAAATCTAGTAAAATCTGGCGGAAGTTTGCCTACCTTGAACAAGTAGCTTGAGCTACTTGTCTAGTTAATTAAGATAGTAGCTGGATTTCTGCTGTCATGTACTAGTCTGATGTAGACTAATTTCTTGTTCTAATCACGTTGGCATTTGATACTCTCCTCTTAGGCTACATTAAATTGAAGCTGGATAGGGCTTCAGCTTCAATTTTGTGTAAATTAATTTTGTCTTACTACTTGTCTTCTAATTATTTGCGCCGACTTACTTACCTGTACTAAGTAGGTCAGCGCAAAAATTTGTTGTAACAATCGGACAGGAGGGAGCAGGAAAGAGGGTTTTAGCCTAGTTTATCTTTCTTGACATAGGTTTAGTTTTAGTATGCCAATTTACTTACTAGCCGTTTATCTTTAACACGTGTTACTATAGAGTTACATGCATAAGACAATAAATAACATATTTTTACATAGATATTGAAAGGGGTATTTTGCCTCGATTAGAGAATACAACTAAGGTGATTGAAAATTTACGGGTAAATCTAAAATACTGGCATATAAAAAACCCAAGGACAAGCACGTTGTAATTTTCATACCTCAAGCCACATAAAAAAGTCTTTCACCAGACTGGGCAAATTAAACTGATTGCGAGTTATTACAGACTCAATACTAAAATCATACAATTTTATGATTGCCAGTTCCGTATTATTACTAAAATTGACCATTTTCAGAGTCAGAATTAATTGTTACTAAAAGTTTGGAAGCAGCTTAAGTAAACATCCATCGAGTCTTTATAGGTCTCTCTTTTCATTGTACAAAGTCTATCTCTGAAGTGCTTCCATTGCTTATAGCTTATAGGCTGGCACAATTATTGTTCTATTCCTTACCCTGAAGCAATTAACTCCTTTCGTCGTTTTAAAATCATCAAACCGACAGCGAACATATTAGTCTTTTATATAAATTTTTTGTAAAGTTCTCGAATTCAGTGTTGTCACATAATATGATAGTGATTGTTAGTTTACAAATCAATACTTGCATTAGTAGTAACACAAAACGAAATTAACCAAAATTAAGCCCCAAAAATGGAAAGCAACTAAATCAAGGATAAAATTGTGAGTTATCCTGTTTTTGCTGTCAGTATAATATCAATCTAAGTTAAAGTTGCGATTTCCAAAACTATTAGTTAACCTCAGATATTGAAGAACCTCAGCAACAAGGTATTAGCTAACGATCAACGCAAATATTAATATTGCAAAGTAGAGTACTGTAGTACTGTAGTCCAAAATTCTGAGAAGAATCTGCTGTAAGTAAATAGTCTTTTTTATAAAACTTTACATAATATTATCACGATGGAATCTTTACCAAACTTTGAAGAAGTAAATATTCAGAAATACTTAGAAGTTCTTCAACGGCGTTGGCTACCTCTAGTTGGAATTTTCGCCATATCTGTTAGCCTTGGATGCTTGTATGCATTTTCACTAAAACCTTCATACAAGGCAGAAGGTAGTTTGATGATTAAAACAAATCGCTCTTCCTCACTCACGGGCTTATCGGATGATATAGGACGCCTAGAAGCTTTGAATGTTAACGACAATCCCTTGGAAACTCAAGTGAGAGTTATTGGATCAAATCCAGTAATTGAAAAAACGATTAATTCCCTCAACCTTAAAGATAGTCAAGGCAAACTGCTCTCGATTCCCGACTTGGCAAAACAACTAAAAATAGAAGGAATTAAAGGCACTGATGTTGTACAACTTTCTTATAAAGGTGGCGATCCAGAACTAGCTGCCAAAATCGTCAATAAAGTTATTGACAGTTATATCGATTTAAATATCAAAGCTAATCAGAATGAAGCGCGGACAGCCAAACAGGTTCTCGTAACGGAAGTACCTAAAGCTGAGGAAGTTGTCAGAAGAGCCGAATCAAAACTGCGGCTATTTAAAGAAACGAATAAAGTTGTTGTCCTGGAACAAGAAGCAGCCGCAGCAGTTGATACAATTTCTAAGTTAGGAAACCAAATTTCTCAAGCTTTAGCTCAACTAGATGATGTGAAGGGTCGTCTAGAACAGTTAAGCAGTGAAGCTCAGGTAGATTCACGGCAAGGTGTAATCGAATCTGAATTGAGTCAAGCACCTGGAGTTCAGAAAGTGCTAGCCCAACTTCAAGAAACAGAAAGCCAACTTGCACTAGAGCGTACCCGTTTTTCACCTGAACACCCTACAATTACTAGCTTAGAAGAAAAAGTCGCAGCTCTTAACAACTTGCTAAAAGAGCGGACAGGACAAGTAGCAGGTAAAGCGCAGATAACACAGGGAAGTTTACAGGTTGGACAACTGCGACAAAGCCTAATTGCAGATATTACTCGTGCTCAGGCAGAACGCGTTGGTCTGGAGAGACAAATCGCCAGACTCAAACAACAGCAAAATGCCTACATCAAACGAGCAAATAATTTGCCAAGGTTAGAACAGAGTCAACGAGAGCTAGAACGGAAACTGCAAGCAGCTCAAACGACTTATGAAACACTCTTAAAGAAACGCCAAGAGATTGATATTGCACAGAACCAAAAAATTCCTAATGCTCGTGTCATTTCCTATGCTTTAATCCCTGATAAAGCAGAAGGGCCTCGGAAAATGCTGTTTATTGTTGGTGGAGCAGGAGTTGGTTTCTTCTTAGGTATCATTGTTGCCTTTACTCTAGACTTGATAGACCGCTCGGTGAAGACCGTCAAAGAAGCCAAAGATGTCTTGAGATACAGTGTTTTGGGAGTAATTCCTACACAAGGTAGAAATGGTAAAGATCATTCTTCTATAGCAGGACTGGATAGAGCTATTCCCAAAATTATTGGCAGAGATATTCCTTACTTCCCTGTTGGTAATGCATATCAAATACTACAAGTGAACTTAAAGTTCCTCTGTTCTGATAAACCGCTCAAAAGCATTGTAATTACAAGTTCCGTTGCCAAAGAAGGAAAGTCTGACGTATCTGCAAATTTAGCTGTGACTATGGCTCAGGCGGGGCGTAGGGTGTTATTGGTGGATGCAGATATGCGTCATCCCATACAGCATCATATCTGGGGGCTAACAAATACAATTGGACTAAGTAATGTCATAAATAACCAAGCTTCTTTAGATACAGTTGTTCAGGAAGTAATGCCTAATCTAGAAGTTCTTACTTCTGGAGTTTTGCCTCCCAATCCAGTGGCAATGCTAGATTCTCAACGCATGGCAACATTAATTAGTAACTTTGGGAGAGAGTACGATCTTGTAATTTTTGATACTCCTCCATTGTCAGGAATAGCAGATGCTGCTGTTTTAAGCACCTTGACTGACGGTATCTTATTAGTCGTTCGTCCTGGAGTGGTTGACTTGAACAGTGCAAATGCAGCTAAAGAGTTTTTAACTCAGTCAGGTCAGAAGGTATTAGGGATAGTCATCAATGGTGTGAATGCTAAAAATGAACCTAATAATTATTTTTATGACACTAAAAAACGACAAATTGAACAAGATTTGGTATCTAGCAGCTTAACTAAATTTCGCAAAGAGCGTTAAGTTCTTTTATAAATTGTGAAAGCTACTATCACTACAACCATTTAAACCAAATTTTTTGACTATAGGAATAATGAATAAAACTAAAATTAAAACTTCCTGCTTAATTAATAATTACAATTATGCTGAATTTCTCTGTGAGGCAATTAATAGCGTTTTAAATCAGACAGTTAAATTTGATGAGATTATCATTGTTGATGACGCATCCACAGATAATTCTGCGGAAGTTATCAATAAATTTACTCAAGAAACTAATGTTAAATCTATCTTGAAAGAAAAAAATCAAGGACAATTATCATCTTTTAATGAAGGTTTTTTAGCTGCTACAGGTGACATTATATTTTTTTTAGATGCTGATGATATTTATGAACCTCAGTATTTAGAAAATGCCTTAAATTTTTATAATAGACGCAGTGAATGTGATTTTATATTTTGTGCGTATAAAAAATTTGGAGCAGTACAAGGGACATTTCAAGACGATACAGTTGATTTAGATTTGGGTTATTCAGTAATTAGAACTTTATATAATGGGGAATGGATTGGTTCCATAACTTCAACATTATCAATACGTAGAGAGATAGTCAGAAAATTCTTACCTATTCCAAATATAGAAGATTGGCGTGTAAGGGCTGATGACTGTTTGGTATGGGGAGCTTCTTTGGTGGGGGCTAAAAAGTATTATATGTCTAAACCTTTAGTGATGTATAGAATACATGAAAATAATCAGTATCATAATAAGAAGTTTTTAGATGTAGACCAAAACTATGAATATAAAAGATTCTGGAAACGCAATTCTCTCTTTAATTACATTCTGCAAAAAAACAATTTTAGCTCCCCATTATTCTTAGCTTTCACATCTATCAATGAGCTACAAACAATACCATGCCCAAAATATCAAGATTTTGTTACTTATTTGAAAATAATATTTTTATTCGAGCATAGTTTTTATTGGAAAATCAAGGGCATTATTTTCATACTTAGCTATTTTTTGAAAATCTTGATTAGTGGGAAATTAAAACCTTTATAGGTGATAAATAATGTGAGTTACTGAATAAACTTTGTTTTGTATTTGATAAAATGAAAAATTTGCACGAGCAAGATTGATAGGTATAAAGAATGTCAGATGATTAATTCATAAAAATAATGTTAAGTAAATTAAAACTTATAAACTTATCGAAATTTAAATCTCGTTCTGGGCTGCGTGCAATTATTGCTAATACAGGTTGGTTATTTGCTGACCGCATTCTACGCATGGGTGCAAGCTTAGTTGTAGGAGTATGGGTAGCACGTTATTTAGGAGTACAACAGTATGGTCTATTTAACTATGCTTTAGCTTTTGTTGCCTTATTTAGCCCAATTTTTATTCTCGGACTAGACGACGTAGTAGTTCGCCATCTTGTTCGTCAATCATCAAACAAAGAGGAAATTTTAGGAACTACTTTTTGGCTAAAATTTTTGGGTGGAATTGCTTCTGTTTTATTGGCAGTTAGCACAATGTTTTTCTTAGGTGAGCATGAAGCACTAAAGATATGGCTAGTTACAATTTTAGGAGTAGTAGGAATTTTTAGGGCATCTGATACTATTGAACTGTGGTTTCAATCACAGGTACAGTCAAAATACACTGTAATAGCTAAAAACACAGCGTTTCTACTAAATACTGTCATCAAAATCGCACTAATTTTAACAAAAGCACCATTACTAGCTTTTGCTTTGGTAACATTAGCAGAATTTGCAATGAGTGCAATTGGCTTACTGATTGTTTACCAAGTCAAAGGGTCTTCATTATGGTTATGGCGCTGGAGTGTTGCAACTGCCAAAACTCTTTTGAAAGAGAGTTTACCTCTAATTTTTTCGGGGTTCGCCATCATGATTTTTATGAGAATAGATCAGGTAATGTTAGGTCAAATGATTGGAGATAGTGAGGTTGGAGTTTATTCTGCTGCTGTGCGTATTTCTGAAATTTGGTATTTTATTCCAGGCGCTATTGTTTCGTCTGTTGCTCCGGCAATTTATGCAGCAAAGGAAAAATCAGAAAGTCTTTACTATCAGCGAATAGGACAATTACTCAGTCTAATGACATGTATATCTTTAGCAATTGCTCTTCCAATGTCCTTTTTATCTGACAAGATAATTATAGTGATGTTTGGAAGTGGATATGCAGAGGCAGGAGCAATATTAGCAGTTCATATTTGGACTTCTTTATTTGTATTTATGGGTCTTGCAACATCACCTTGGTTTATTGCTGAAGGTTTAAACCACGTTTCTTTAGGTAAGACTTTATTTGGGGCAATACTAAACATTATTCTCAATTTATTGCTTATTCCTAAATATGCAGGACTTGGAGCTGCGATCGCAACAATAATATCTCAAGCTGCTGCTGCTTTTATATGCAACGCATTTGATTCAAGAACACAAAAACTCTTTAAAATTCAGGTGCGCTCACTTATTCATTTTTACAAATACTGAACGTTATTATTTAATTTTTATTATTTTTATGCAAACACCCGTAACTTTTATTATTTTTAAACGTCCACAAACAACAGAGAAAGTTTTTGAAGCTATTCGCCAAGCCCAGCCAACAAAACTTTTTGTAATTGCAGATGGACCCCGCACTGACCGCGAAGGTGAGGCAGAAAAATGCAAATTAACTAGGGCAATTATTGAGAGAGTTGATTGGAATTGTGAAGTAATAAAGAATTATTCTGAGAACAACTTAGGTTGTGCACAACGGGTATCAAGTGGTTTAGATTGGGTCTTTAATAATGTTGAGGAGACAATTATTTTAGAAGATGATTGTATCCCTCACCCAACTTTTTTTAGATTTAGTCAAGAATTGCTGGAAAAATATAGAGATGATACCAGAATCGCCACAATCTCTGCTCAAAATCTTCAACTTGGACAAAAACGTACAAATTACAGTTACTATTTTTCTCGCTACAACCACTGCTGGGGTTGGGCAAGTTGGAGGCGTGCTTGGCAACATTATGATTTGACTATTAAACTCTGGAAAGAGGTGCAAGCAGAAAACCTTTTACATGACATTCTTATAGACCAAAAAGCAGTAAATTCTTGGCAACGAATATTTCAGTCTGTTTATGACAATCCTACAGGTATAACCTGGGATTACCAATGGACATTTGCTTGTTGGATGCAGGGAAGCTTAAGTATTATTCCCAATGTCAATTTAATCTCTAATGTTGGTGTTGGTGCAGACGCAACTCATTTCACTTCAAATCAAGGATTTTCCTTCATCAATATGTCCATGCAGGCAATGGAATTTCCTTTAAAGCATCCACCATTTATTGTTAGGAATGTAGAAGCAGATAATTTTACACAGAAAACAGTCTATAAAGCAACTGCATTCGATATTTTTAAAGAAGAAGTGAAGAAAAGATTGAATTACTCAATAATAAAAAAATAGATAAATCAAATCTCAAAAATGAAAGTAAAATTAACAGAGAAAATATTAACTATCTTGCTATTACTGATTGCTGTAGGTGCATTAACAATACACCCCGCACAAGAAGTTTCCATGTCTACGCTTGGAGGCGATAAGCTAGATACTTTGTTCAATATAGTTTCATATTTAATCTTATTTCATTTCCTAATTTTATATTGGAAAGGTTTTATTTTTGTAATCACTAGAAGTCCATTACAGTTTTTTTTACTAGCAATAGTTATATTTTCTCTTTTATGGTCAGAAGACCTAAGTTCTAGTCTTACTTATCTAAGAGGTCTAATCCGAATATATTTTCTTGCCATCTATTTAGCAATGCGTTATCCGCTTAAGGAACAAATTAAGCTGATAGCTTGGGCACTTGGCGTAGCTGCATCATTATCTATGCTATTTTCTGCATTCGTACCAGGTTATATTCACGAATCACCTGAATTACTAGGTATGTGGAGTGGAATTTATGGTCATAAAAATGAATTAGGTTACATGATGGCTTGGAGTGCAGGAGTTTTTTTGCACCTTGCTCTTAGTGGCCATCGATATCGCTGGTTGATGTGGGTATTATGTGGGATCTCTATATGTCTAATTATCTTCTCACGTTCAACTACATCTTTAACGATTTTGTTGACAATGATATTACTTTTACCTTTCTACAGATCCCTGAAGAAAACTAATTATAAATTACAATTTATTATGATTACTTCAACTTTGATGTTCCTGATGATTTCTTCAATATTACTTCTCAATAATGCCGAAACTGTAGTTGGTACTTCTGGTAAAGACCTTACCTTCAATGGACGTTCTGACCTCTGGGAGCTAGTGATTTCCAAGATTTTGGAAAGACCTTGGTTAGGTTATGGATTTTCGGGATTTTGGACTAGTAATGCTGCATCTAAATTAAGAGCTACTTATGATTGGGCAAGTAATGCCCATAATGGGTTTTTAGAATTATTGTTAGAATTGGGATTCTTAGGTTTTTTGACTTTTGCAGCAGGGTTTGTCCGGTTTTTTGTAATGGCATTGACTCGAGTTATTTCTGTCGCTAAAAAACCGGAAGATTATTGGCCAATGCAGATGCTACTTATCATAGTCATAGTTAATTTTTCAGAAGCCAGATTATTAACTCCTAGCTGGAATTGGTTAATGTATGTCACCACGTCATTATCTTTGACTGTTGAATATCAACGAAATTATAAAAATATTTTAGTCAATTAGTTTTTATGACAGTCAGAAATAGTTTTAGTGATTATTAAGTGAATAAAAATGAAAATTTTACATATTAGTACCCATGATATTAGTGGCGGTGCAGCGAGGGCTGCATATCGTTTACACACAGGTTTACAGGATATAGGACTACAGTCACAAATGTTAGTTCAGGAAAAATCTAGTAATGATAAAACAGTAGTTGCACCTAAAATTAGACTGTTTCAAGGCATCGCTAAGGCAAAGTTGACAGTTGAAAGTTTGCCATTAAAGCTTTATCGTCAAAAGAAAAATACTCCATTTTTTACTCAATGGCTGCCAGATAGAGTCATTCCTAAAGTTGCTCAGATTAATCCAGATATAATCAATCTGCATTGGATTAGCGGAGGTTTTATGCAAATAGAAACCTTTGCTAAACTGAAGTATCCTCTAGTTTGGACTCTCCATGATATGTGGGGGTTTACTGGAGGGTGTCATGTTACTGGAGAATGCGATCGCTACAAAGTATTCTGCGGGGCTTGTCCTCAACTCAACAGTAGCAATGAATGGGATTTATCCCGTTGGGTATGGCAGCGCAAAGTAAAAGCTTGGAAAAATTTAAATTTAACTCTGGTTTCACCAAGTTCTTGGTTAGCAGAGTGCGCTCGTTCCAGTTCTTTATTCCAGAATTTGCGAATTGAGATAATTCCCCACGGACTAGATACTAAAAAATATCGACCAATTAATCAACATTTTGCACGACAAGCACTCAATCTACCTCAAGATAAAAAGCTAATACTCTTTGGAGCGATAGAAGCAACAAGTGATAGAAATAAAGGATTTCATTTGTTACAACCAGCTTTACAAGAATTGAGTAAATCTGGCTGGAAGGATAACTTGGAAGTTGTGATTTTTGGAGCATCTCAACCCGAAAATCCACCTGATTTGGGCTTCAAAACCCATTATTTGGGACACTTATATGATGCTATATCTTTAGCAACTGTTTACTCGGCAGCTGATGTGATGCTTGTACCCTCTCTTCAAGAATCTTTTGGACAGACAGCTTCGGAATCATTCGCTTGTGGTACTCCAGTTGTGGCGTTTAATTCTACTGGTTTAAAAGATATTGTTGATCATCAGCAGAACGGCTATTTGGCTAAACCTTATGAAGTTGAAGATTTTGGCAAAGGAATTACCTGGGTTCTTGAAAATGAACAGAGGTTGCAAAAACTGTCATTTTATGCTCGTGAGAAAGCTGAGCAAGAATTCACTCTAGAACTTCAAGCACGTCGTTATTCAGCCTTGTTTCAGGAAATATTGATGATAGCAAAGAAATCTTCATTGAGTAATTAACTTAGTAAATCAATACTTCATAATATGTCAATACCTATAGCTTTTATAATTTGTACAGAACCTGGCCGTTTAGAAGGCCAATCTTTGATGCTTGCAGAAAGTATTCGTAAGTTCTGCGGCGAATTGAAAAATACACCTATATATAGTTTTCATCCTAGAGTAGGTGAACCGATATTAAAGCAAACCCAACAAGCCTTTGAAGCATTGCAGGTGACTCATCAACAAATCCCGATAAATCAAGAATTTCAGGAATATTATTTAGCTAATAAACCCCTAGTTTGTGCCTATGCAGAACAAAATGTCGATGCAGAAATATTGGTTTTTTTAGACAGTGACAAATGCTTTTTTTCTGAACCAAAAGAATTTTTATTGCCAGTAGATTGTAACGTACGGATGCGTCCTGAGTATGGTCAAGGAATTGGTTCTACAGGTCTGCAAGATCCTCAAGAATGGTATTGGCAAAAACTATATGAAGTACTGGGAGTAAAGCGTGAGGTATTTGTTGACACACCAATTGGCAATAAAAGAATCAGAGCCTACTGGAATTCTGGTTTGGTTGCTGTAAGAAGGAGTGCGGGTATATTTACAACTTGGAAAGAGAACTTTGAAAAAGTAATGCGCTTGGATATTACTCCTCCCCAGGGTATTTATTTTGTTGAGCAGTCTGTTTTATCTGTAACTTTATGTGCCTTGGAAGAAAACGTTGAACATCTTCCTCCTAATTATAGTTATCCATTACCTTTACATAACCGTTTATCAAAAGAAATACAAATTAAACATTGGGATGATATTATATCCATCCATTATTTCAACTTATTTTTTTATAACGATTGGAATGGACAAATAAAAAGATTGAAAAAAATTAATAGCAATTCAGATAAATATCAATGGTTGTGTGAAGAGGTTGTCAGACTTAATATGCCTCGTGTATCAGTTTTGCATCGATATCTGTTGGGAGTCAGAAGAATGGAACAAAAACTAAAAAGCTTTTATTTAGATATTAATTTCAGTGGTTGGATAGAAAAGAGGGTTAAGTTTTAAACTGATATAACAATATATGGAAAGCAAAAATTTGATAATTTAGATTATAAATAAAATCTGTCAAAATTGCGTATAAGTTTATTGTTTTAATTAATCATTTTTGTACATATTATATCGAGGTAAATGAGATGAGAAAAGCAAATCTAGCTGTAATTATGACATGTTATAACAGACGCAATACAACTCTTGCCTGTTTAAATGCTTTATATCAGCAAAAAAATCATTGTGATGTTTATTTAACTGATGATGGGAGTTCTGATGGTACTACAGAGGCTGTTAAAGCAGAATATCCAGAAGTACAAATTCTTCAGGGTAATGGCAATTTATTTTGGGTCGGAGGAATGCATCTCGCTTTTAGTGAGGCAATAAAATATCAATATGATTATTATCTATGGTTGAATGATGACACATTTCTGGAAGCCAATGCTGTGAGTAGACTATTGCAGGTTCATCAAAATTTGACGGAACTTGGTTATCCAGACTCAATTGTAGTTGGTTCAACTAAAGACTTAATTACAGGAAAAGCAACCTATGGAGGAGCAGTAAAATCTAAAAAGTGGTATTCTAATAAGTTTGAATTTTTAGAACCAAGTTCCGTTATCCAAAAATGCGATGCTATGTATGGTAACTGCGTGCTAATTCCTAAAAGTGTTACCGCCAAAGTTGGCAATATTGATACAGCTTTTGTTCATAGTTTAGGAGATTTAGATTATGCTCTGAGAGCGCGTAAATTGGGTTGTAAAATATGGGTGGCTCCTGGGTATATTGGTACTTGTACCAAAAACTCTATCCGTAATAGTTGGGCAGATACCAATTTAAATCTATTGGAACGCTTAAAAAAAGTACTACAAATTAAAGGATTTCCATTAAAATCATGGACTATATTTTGTAGCAGACACTCTGGACCATTCTGGATACTTTACTGGTTCTTACCTTATATCAGAGCAGTTATTGGTTACAAAAATTTGGCAACCTCCCCCACATTTTCTGAGGATATCAATCAAACTCACTCATAAGTTTAATACTTGTACGAGAGTCATGAGTGGATGATATTTAGATAAGTTATAACTCTGTTAAGAATTTGACAAATGTAGTTTCAAACTCTAAAATAATAATCAGCAATCATTTTATGGGTAAACGCTTACTGATTGTCTCAACCCTCGATTCTAGTCAGCCATTTGGTGCATTTACTAGACCTTTTTATCTAGGACAATATCTTACTAAACATTTTGATGTTTTTCAGCTAGGTTTAGATTGTTCATCTGTTAATTATGCACCTTCTCTTTCTATTGGATCAAGAAGCTTGAAGTCATATATTCAATCCATAGAAAAGTGTATCGACGAGTTTTGTCCAGATATTGTGTATGCTCAAGAAACACTACCTGGATTGGCTGCTTTAGTTTCACTAAAGCTTAGAAAACACAGTAGTTCCTCTCTTGTCTTAGATTTTCATACATTTTCGCCTTATGAATACTGGATGCGCTTGTTTTCAGTTGCCAATCCTTTCAAAGAGTTTGCACAATGTATTAAGACATATATTGCTCAGGGAATTTTAATATTCTCTGGTAGTCCTATTATTGCAGCAGGTGAATCAATTCCTAAACTAATTTCCCAATGGTATGGAAAAACTCCACAGCAAATTTATTCTATCGGGAATGGAGTGACTGAAGACTTACTTAATACTGAAGTTTTTCCAGATCAAGACCCCTATCAAGCATTCAGACCAGCTAAAATAGTGGTTATTATTGCTCCAAAAACATTTCAATTTCCAACTAATGATATGTCTGTATCAATGGCTATTGAGGTTGCTAAATTCCTTGAAAGTCATCAAGAAAAAGTACATTTTGTTGTGATTGGTAGGGATAGTAGTGATATTTCAGAACCAATACCTTCTAACATTTCTTTTATAGGCTTTTTACCTAAAAGAGAAGATTTTGTTGCCCATTTGAAATATGCAGATATTGCTTTATTGCCATTTTCAAAACAAGCAGTAGCAGGTGGCGCTCGTAATAAAGCATTAGATTATTTCGCTAGTAGAAAATTAGTTGTATCAACACCAGAAGGCTTGCGAGGTTTAGAAGAATTTCGCCACTTAGAACATCTGTTAGTAACAGGATACTCTTGCGAAGAAGTCGCTAACACAATACTTGATGCTGCTTCAAATATTGATAAATATCAATCACTTGTAGATACAGCACATACTTTAATTACAGAAAAGTATTCCTGGAATGCACGAGCACACAATATCGCGGAAATCCTCATAAAAAAAAGTGCTTTTTAGTTATATTTAGATAATAATTTTTAACTAAAAAACTTAGCTATTTCAATATTTCAGTATTTCCGTATTGAAATATTGCTAATTAATTTTACAATACTCACCTTTACATTGAGATAACATCTCATATTTATCAAAAGAAAAATAAAATATGAAAAAGAGATTTTCTTATAAAATTTTTGGCGCTCAAGTGGATGCACTCTCTATCCTTGACTTAAATTTCTTGATTGAAGAATCTATTGATCGGGATGAAAAATGGATTATTGCTAATCACAACTTACATAGTCTTTATCTCTTCCATAACGATCTGAAAATGCAAGCTTTTTATTCCAAGGCAGAATATACCCATATTGATAGTATGCCTTTAGTGTTTATTGGAAAGCTGTTGGGTTTTCCAATTAAACGTGAACAAAGAGTAACCTATGCTGACTGGGTATGGCCTCTGATGGCAGAAGCTGCTACTAAAGGTTGGCGTGTATTCTATTTAGGTTCAAAGCCAGGAGTTGCTGAAAAAGCAGCAAATATTTTATGCCAGAAATTTCCTGGTTTACAGATTGCTTGCGCTCATGGCTATATTGATATAGATAAAGATAGTCAAGAAAATCTTGCCACTGTAGCTGCAATTAATACTTACAAACCCCATATATTAATGGTGGGAATGGGTATGCCACGCCAAGAGTATTGGATTTATGAAAATCTTGAACATCTTCATACCAACACCATTTTGACTAGTGGAGCCTGTTTGGACTATATAGCAGGAGCAATACCTACTCCTCCTCGCTGGATGGGAAAGGTGGGGTTAGAATGGTTGTATCGCTTGTTATCTGAACCGAAAAGGCTTTGGAGACGTTACTTATTTGAGCCTTGGTTTGTTGGCACATTATTTTTACGAGAAATTTGGAGTATCTCAAGTAAACAAAAAAAAAATAACCTGCTGGTATTTCTAAGTACGAAATTTCACAAGTTCGTAGCGTTATCGAGTTTCTCAAAGCCTTACCAGTAGGTTGCTCAATTCGTCACGAATTTATGAAATGTTGTACTAAGGTTTAATGATTAATTAGTCAGTAAGTCTTATTCAACTTTCATAATCGTGAATAGCGAAAAATATCTCCATCTATTTCGCTTAGAATAATACTTAAAAGTCCTATAGCAGTTCCCGGCATAATGAGGTACATTTTCAAAGTTACTAAGCTTGGTAAACAAGATTTGGGTGTACCTCAGTTGCTGAGGAAATGCTATATTTACGCCTGGGTGGAGTATTAAGTTGATTCCTGAAAAGCCTGGGCTATAGCATTGCGGGCTGGTTTAGATTGCAGGTTCTCATCGAAGGGAAGCGGACGCAGAAATTTCCAGAGACTTGGATTGTTTCTAAAGGTTTTTCTTGGCATCCACTCGGGATGACGTATCCAGGTATGACGGTCGGTAAGTCCCCATGTAATCACAGTATCGACTTTAGCTCCAAAGCACAGGTCAAGATATCGCTTGTAACTGTCGGCTACCATTTGGTCTAGGCTTTTGATACTATTGGGTAATGGGGTATCAATGATAATATCTAATTCCGTGATTATTGGTTTAACTTCAAGATCGTTAAGCCGTTTTAAAACGGAATTAAATCCTTTCTCGTCAAAACCATAGGCAGTAGAAAACCATAGATGTGACTGGATACCTGCCCCGTCAATTTTAACGCCACTATTCTTCAGATATTCGACCATTCTTAAGAAACGTTCTGATTTCCATGTGGTGCCTTCGATGCCAAAATCGTTTAGGTAAAATTTCTTGCTGCTATCAACTGAAGCGGCAATTAAAAACAAGTCTCTAATCAATTCTGGTTTTACCCCTTTACGCAAACCATAAGTAGTGTTATCAGTTTCATTTTCACTATCAGCGATAATTTCATTGGCAATATCCCAAGACTTTAAAACGGGACTATTGCGATAATGCCCCATGACTCCGTTAACATGGCGTTCGATCATCTTAGGTGTGGGAGGATAAGGAACCCAGTCTGGTTTTCCCATGTGCCAGAAAAGGGTATGCCCGTGCAGTTCTATATTATATTTTTGGCAGAAATCAGCGATCGCATCTGCTGACTCAAAGGTAAATAATCCTGGCTGTGGTTCAGTAGCGTCCCATTTTAATTCACCATTCGGTGTCACAATGGAACATTCACGAGCCATCAGGTTAGCGTAATCTTTCTCTGTTTGCAAAAATTCACTAGAAATTGCTGCGCCATAACGCTTTCCTTTGGCGGTAGCTAATTGCCGAAGAGGAGAATTTAAATTTTTACTTGTATAATTTCCTGCAATAGCATTCGTGCCTTGATCTTCTTTTTGGTTATCCTTTTGTAAAAACCCCATAGTTAATAAGGCAGAAAGGGTTGTATATCCTGCTCTTCTTAAAAAATTTCTCCGATAAGGCATAAATTGTATTTAATAAAAAACATATAAGATTATATTACAAAATAAATTTTGATACTTTTTGAGGTTTCGTAATAATTCACACAGTCATTACATAAGATAAAAATTGTTAAATCATAACGCATGTTTGATTTACATCAATTAACTGTGCTTTCATATACTACCCTAATATATAACGATTCATTCGATAATAAATAGTTAATTCTGTCTACATCAGCACCGGATAGTGGCGAAATTCTGATGTTTACAGATCGTGCTTCCTTTGCTGCCGATGGTAATGCGATCGCCAGTGACTCTACTTTTCTCCAGTTATTCCCAGAACGTAAACCCGATTGCATCGAAGTTGGATTAATTAAGCTTAAACCAGATACCGATACGGAAAAAGTGCGATTGTGGACAACGGGTAGCTATGGCTCATGCTTTAGTCAGCCATCCTAAGATTGTCTTAGCAGATGAACCCACTGCTGCACTCGACAAAAAATCTGGGCGCGATGTCTTAGAAATAATGCAGAAGGTAGCTTAAGAACAAGGCTGTACGATTTCGCTAGTTACTCACGACAACCGCATCCTCGATATTGCCGATCGCATCATTTATATGGAACATAGTCAACTGAAAACTGATAGTGTAGATGTTGTCACAGTCAGCAATTAATATCAATTTTTGAGTTCGTCTTGCCTGTGAGCTTGATGATAACCATCGGGTAAATTTGATTACTGCGATTGATGAATGGGGAAAATGGATTAACGGCGGCGGTTGGCTTGTAGTAGAAGGTGTAGGTGTAGATTTCCTCTATCGCGATTTGGCGAAGGTCAATCGTGTCATTGATGATTGCCATATAGGACGCATTAACTATTGATTATCAACCAGGACACCCTCATGGCTTTGTGTCCTCTATTTATATGGGTGAAATTGCTCTTTGTCAGGCACTTTACGACCCTGATGGTGTCTTAGAAGCTTTGAAGGTAAAAACAGAGCTTTATCCAGTTGGGCTAAAACAGGCAACTATTGATACTTTCGCCAGGGAAATAAGTTTCTCGCTATTGGTCGCAAAAAAGGCGATTGCACGCGATGATGTTGTTTACGGAGCAGGTTGTTGTTTCCGTAGTGTGGCGTGTATGAATCAGGTTTTATTCGCGCTCAATGAAGATTACCTGTTGAACGAAAAGGGGGCGATGGCACTTGCTAATAGGTTTGCTATTTGCCCGGAGGACTATCAACAACGGGTTGAGCGAGCGTTTACACTTTTAGCTGCCGATGCAAAATCAATAACTGAGGCGATCGCGATTCTTGAGGCGATTGAAGATGATTTGAGTCAATGGTATGGAAATCGGCGATTAGCGATGTAATTTTTATTGCTATCTGATTTCTGTTCCTATGCGATTGAAAGTGATATTTGACCATTGTACAAAATAGTCCCAATCCTGCGTAGGTTTTGCTTAAAAACAACTTCAGTGTAAGTTGATTGAGTAACTTAGACGCAACATTTTTAGGGCTTTGTTGGGTTTCATGACCTTCAACCAACCTACAAATTTTCTTAACCGAGCAGTATTGTTCCCGACCCTATACCCCAGAAAAAAGAATAAATTGTTTTAAAGTGTTATCAAATAAAGACTTTGGTTATTGAGTACATTATTAATGCATATTAATAGATGCAGTATTGCAGATGAGATATTAATAGATGCAGTATTGATGGAAAGTTAATTTAAGAGCCTAAAGCTATCCTTTAAACACGGAGTAAATCCTACCGAGAAATCTTTAATGCAGATAATACACTCACTTTCTAGTACTGGCTATTTCTGATTCTTATATTCACGTGTTCTGATCATGCAGCTTAGAGGCGGGGACAAAAATCATATTATGAACAAAACCTTTGCAACCATCGACGGGAATGAGGCTGTCGCCCGTGTTGCTTACAAATTAAATGAAGTGATTGCCATTTATCCCATCACCCCCTCTTCAGCGATGGGTGAATGGGCAGATGCTTGGTCAGCCGAAGGTCGTCCCAACCTTTGGGGTACTATTCCTAGCGTCGTGCAGATGCAGAGCGAAGGTGGAGCGGCTGGTGCTGTACATGGGGCTTTGCAAACAGGTTCCCTGAGTACCACCTTTACGGCATCTCAGGGATTATTGTTGATGATACCCAACTTCTACAAAATTGCTGGTGAGTTGACTAGCGCTGTGGTTCACGTTGCCGCCCGTTCCTTGGCTACTCATGCTTTATCAATTTTTGGCGACCATAGCGACGTAATGGCAGCTCGGGCGACTGGTTTCGCCCTGCTGTGTTCCGCTTCAGTGCAGGAAAGTCAAGATTTTGCTCTCATCGCCCATGCTGCTACCCTAGAGGCGCGAGTCTCCTTTATGCATTTCTTTGACGGCTTCCGCACCTCCCATGAAGTGCAGAAAGTCAAATTGCTCTCAGATGATGATTTACGATCGCTCATCCACGATAACT
Source organism: Nostoc sp. (assembly GCF_036918245.1). GTDB lineage: Bacteria > Cyanobacteriota > Cyanobacteriia > Cyanobacteriales > Nostocaceae > Nostoc. The sequence goes on along the minus strand of NZ_JBALEF010000086.1, from coordinate 4,858 downwards.
TAATACTCGCCCACCGCAGCCGTGCCCTCACCCCAGATCATCCAGTATTGCGCGGTACTGCCCAAAACCCCGATGTCTACTTCCAAGGACGTGAAGGCGCTAACCTTTACTACAACGCCTGTCCAGAAATTGTCCAGCGGATCATGGATGAATTTGGCGAACGCACGGGAAGGCATTATAAAATCTATGAATATTACGGCGCTAACGATGCCGATCGCGTTATCGTTCTTATGGGTTCAGGTTGTGAAACCGTCCATGAAACAGTAGATTACCTGAACGCCCGTGGTGAAAAACTTGGTGTAGTGAAAGTGCGACTTTACCGCCCCTTTGATGTTCAAAGGTTTGTTGCAGTATTACCAACTAGTGTAAAAGCGATCGCAGTTCTTGACCGCACCAAAGAAGCAGGTAGCGCCGGTGAGCCTTTGTATTTAGATGTGGTGGCTGCTATTCATGAAGCGTGGGGAGATAAGAGAGCAGGGGAAGCATGGGAGGCAGGGGAAGCAGGGGAAGCAGGGGGAGAAAATACTTTCTCATACCCTAAAATTATTGGTGGTCGTTACGGTCTTTCTTCCAAAGAATTTACTCCGGCGATGGTGAAAGGTATCTTCGATAATCTCGTGCAAAGCCAGCTGAAGAAGCATTTTACTATCGGTATTAATGACGATGTTACTTACACTTCTCTAAGCTTTGACCCTAATTTCTCTACAGAATCGGATAATGTTGTCAGGGCAATGTTCTATGGGTTGGGTGCTGATGGCACTGTTGGCGCTAACAAAAACTCCATCAAGATTATTGGTGAAGAAACTGACAATTACGCCCAAGGCTACTTTGTCTACGATTCCAAGAAATCTGGCTCGATGACTGTCTCTCACCTACGCTTTGGTAAAGAGCCAATTCGCTCCACTTACCTAATTGACCAAGCTAACTTTATTGGTTGTCATCACTGGGGATTTCTAGAACGCATAGATATTTTGAAGGCTGCTATTCCTGGAGCGACTTTACTGCTTAACAGTCCATACAATGCAGATACCATCTGGGAATATCTGCCGTTGAAGGTGCAGCAGCAAATTATCGCCAAGCATTTGAAGTTATATGTAATCAATGCTAGCCAGGTTGCTCGCGAAAGTGGCATGGGTGGCAGAATTAACACGATTATGCAGGTATGCTTCTTTGCTTTAGCGGGTGTCTTGCCACAAGAAGAAGCGATCGCTAAAATCAAACAAGCGATTGACAAGACTTATGGTAAAAAAGGTGCAGAAGTTGTCCGCATGAATTTGCAAGCTGTAGACAACACCTTAGACAACTTGCATAAGGTAGATGTACCACAAACAATCAACAATCAACAATCAACAATCAACAATCCAAGATTGCTTGATAGTGCGCCTGAATTTGTGCGAGAAGTTCTGGGCAAAATCATGATTTGGGAAGGTGATGATTTACCTGTTAGCACACTACCAGTTGATGGCACTTTTCCCGTAGGTACTGCCAAGTGGGAAAAACGTAACGTTGCCGAAGAGATACCTGTGTGGGAGCCGGATGTCTGCATACAATGTGGTAAGTGTGTGATGGTTTGTCCCCACAGTGCCATCCGTGCAAAGGCTTATCAAGCAGATGAGTTAGTAAATGCACCAGCAACCTTCAAGTCAACTGGTGCAAAAGATAAAGACTTTGCCAATCAACAATTTACCATTCAAGTTGCCCCTGAAGATTGCACGGGATGCACGATTTGTGTAAATATTTGCCCTGCTAAAAATAAATCTGAGCCATCGCTGAAAGCGATTAACATGGCACAGCAGTTGCCATTGCAAGAGCAAGAGCGAAAAAACTGGGATTTCTTTTTGAGTTTGCCCAATCCTGACAGGCGATCGCTAAAATTAAATCAGATTCGCCAACAACAACTGCAAGAACCATTATTTGAATTCTCTGGTGCTTGTGCAGGTTGTGGTGAAACACCTTACTTAAAATTATTAACACAATTGTTTGGCGATCGCGCCGTCATCGCCAATGCTACAGGTTGTTCTTCAATATATGGTGGGAATCTCCCCACAACACCTTGGACAACCAACGCCCAAGGACGCGGCCCCGCGTGGTCTAATAATCTATTTGAAGATAACGCCGAATTCGGTTTTGGCTTCCGCCTTTCCCTCGACAAACAAGCTGAGTTTGCGGCGGAACTATTGCAAGAATTGGGGAGTGAAATAGATGAAAACCTTGTCTACTCAATCCTGAAAGCTGAACAAAAATCTGAGGCTGACATTTGGGAACAGCGCGAAAGGATAGAACTGTTGCAGCAAAGGTTAGATGAAATTGTCACTTTCGATCCTAATCGTTCGACTGAGCGTAGCCGAAGTCTCAAATCCAAAATCCAAAATCTCAAATCCCTTGCAAATTACTTAGTGAGAAAAAGCGTCTGGATTGTTGGTGGTGACGGTTGGGCTTATGATATTGACTTTGGCGGTATCGATCATGTAATTGCTAGTGGTCGGAATGTCAACATCTTGGTGATGGATACAGAAGTGTATTCTAATACAGGCGGTCAATCTTCCAAAGCTACACCACGAGCCGCAGTTGCTAAATATGCCGCTAGTGGTAAGCCAGCACCAAAGAAAGACTTAGGGATGATTGCCATGACCTACGGAAATGTCTACGTAGCGAGTGTAGCCCTTGGTGCTAGAGATGAACATACCCTGAAAGCATTTCTGGAAGCAGAAGCTTATGATGGCCCATCACTAATTATTGCTTACAGCCATTGCATAGCCCACGGCATCAACATGACCACAGGGATGAATCATCAGAAAACTCTGGTAGAATCAGGACGTTGGTTGCTGTATCGGCATAATCCAGAGTTGCTTAATCAGGGTAAAAATCCATTGCAACTGGATATGCGATCGCCGAAGCAATCTGTAGAAGATTCCATGTATCAAGAAAATCGCTTCAAGATGCTTACTAAGAGCAAACCCGACGTTGCCAAGCATTTATTAGAACAAGCCCAAGCTGAAGTAAATACACGTTGGCAAATGTACCAATATTTGGCAAAACGCGACATTCTCTGAACATTAACCCTAATTTTAGTTATAAAAATTGCGACTTAACTAACTCAAGTCGCAATTTTCGTTATAAAAACCCATTTTTTTTGTTACAAACATCAGAATTTTCGTTACAACAAACCATTTTGGTTAGTAGAATTGTTATTTTCGTTACAAACATTATAAATTTTGTGATAAAAAAACCATTTTGGTTAGTAGAATTGTTATTTTCGTTACAAACATGGAAATTTTCGTTACAAAATCACCATTTTAGTTACTAACACTGTGATTTAAGTTGTATTGAACCACAGTGTTAGTCAACAAACGCGCAAATGTGGGGTTTGATTTCTCAACCCAATCTGTAAAAAAGAGTGCAATGTCTACGACAGACTGTGACGCTCGAACGCGAGAGCGGGTTGCAGAGAAGATTCACTAACGCTTCTCAACAAGAGGCTGCGCCTAGCTTGCTTAGACGTAAGAACACACTATCGCTGACACAAAAACTTAATATAGCACTTCCTAAAATTCACTCTAACTTTATCAGAATCATACCCAGCCTCTTGACAATGCTTAGATAGTTATAAGAGTATTTAAGTGATTTAACGGTTATTAAAGTAATTTTTGCTTACAAAATCAAATAGGTTACTACCTGACACCAAAAGACTGCTTGTAATTCGCGATTAAATTTTCTAATTACAAATTACAAGCTGACAAATTATTCAATTATCGCTATCGCTCAGATGTGGCAGTAGAAAGGTATCACAGAGGGTAAGCAAAGAAATATTAATAGATATGCAAATCAATTTTAGAAGAAATCAATTTTAAAAGAGAGCAGGTGCGTAGGCGTAGCCCATCGTAGACATCGCCCAATCTACAACGCAACAAGAGATTACCAATCTAATGGCAGTGGGAGAAAGGCTAAAAGAGCGAATTGTATTAAGATTTTTGTGAAAATTCTGACTGAGCAGCTAGGTACTCAGCTTCTTAGTACAGATTAGCGGGAATAAGCGATCCCTTGGAAATGTCTAAAATCTTTATGCAATCATAATTACAAACTACAAATTACGAATTACGCCTTGCGGTATAAGTGTCTTTGCTAATGACTAACGACAAATACTCATAAAAACTAACACTGGAGAAATGATGGCAAATTCAATTTTTAACCTTTCGGATCTCAACGGCGCTAACGGCTTCGCTATCAACGGCATCAAGGAGCTTGACCAATTAGGCTCCTCTGTCAGCAGTGCCGGAGATGTTAACTCAGACGGCATCGACGACCTGATTATCGGGGCAGACGATGCCTCCGACAGCTACGTGGTGTTTGGCAAGAGCACAGGATGGAGCGCCACTCTCAACGTCTCTAACCTCAACGGCGCTAACGGCTTCGCTATCAACAGCATCAACTCGGGTGACTACTTAGGCTCCTCTGTCAGCAGTGCCGGAGATGTCAACTCAGATGGCATCGACGACCTGATTATTGGGGCACCCGGTCCCTCCCCCAACGACTATTCTGGGCAGAGCTACGTGGTGTTTGGCAAGAGCACAGGCTTTAACGCCACTCTCAACCTCTCTAACCTCAACGGCACTAACGGCTTCACTATCAACGGCATCGGGGCGTATGACTACTCAGGCTTTTCTGTCAGCAGTGCCGGAGATGTCAACTCAGATGGCATCGACGACCTGATTATCGGGGCACCTGATGGCTCCGGTATCGGGTCAGAGCAGAGCTACGTGGTATTTGGCAAGAGCACAGGATGGAGCGCCACTCTCAACCTCTCTAACCTCAACGGCGCTAACGGCTTCGCTATCAACGGCATCAAGGAAGGTGACTA
>NZ_JBALEF010000085.1:0-12921 GCF_036918245.1 Nostoc sp. | reverse complement strand
TAATTTCGATTTCAGACACGGTAGTAAATACAATCTGGTATGATTTGCGCTGGATTATACCAGATTGTGTCTACATTTAGAATGAAATAGCCCTGACCCAGAACACGGTCAACGTTACTAGTAAGCTCTCTCATTTCTTGGCTTAGTTCATCCAATTGCGTCTGGGTATTAGCTTGTCTAATAGTTAAATTGTCTAATTGTTCTTGTGTACTAGGAAAGTCTTTCAGCCAACCCCAAGATTATTTGTTCAATACGGTCTATTCTGTTAGGAAAGTATTCGGGTGTGTCAGTCATTTTCCTTGTGTTGAACTTCTACAATTTTACTTTCTCGTTTGATTCAACGTTCTCAAACTTTGATAACAGGGGTTAGGACTTTGGTCTTCGCGCACCCTTCCACATTGGCGATCGCTTAAAGCTCTTTTACCCAATTTATAACAGTCGTATGATAACGAAGCGTAAAGCCTTCTCTACGAGAGGCAACGCCTTCGGCATGGCTTCTCTACGAGACGCTACGCGAACGCTTAGAGCGATTCCGCGAACGTCTACACTTTTCTTACCCGTTCTATTGCGCGAAAGCCAGAACTGTTCAAGATGATGCGATTAAAGCATTGATATGTCGTAGCACAAGATATTTTTGTTGATCTGCGGAGAACTGCTCAGGACAAATGACAACACTAGTGCCAATCCCATCCACTAGGGCAATAAGTGCATTGGCTTCAAGGGTTAAATCAAGATCGGCTCGAATTACCAAGGCTTTTTGTAAGTTAGCTAACTCTTGACAAATAATCTGCCGTAAAAAGTCATAGCGTTTTCGGTGTTCCTGAACAAGGCGATCGCGCCCAATAGAATAGCCCAAAAATGCCACCCAAACCTTCCAATCAGCTTTGTCAATGTCCTCCAGAGGTAGAGCCACAAAAATCATCTGTGCTAGTCTGTCAATTCCTTGTCGTCCCTCGGCACAGGTTTTCATATCCTCTAGGACGTTTTCAAACACCTGTTCCAGGGCAAATAGGATAAGTTCTTCTTTGTCTCGAAAGTAATGGGTAACAACCCCGGTCGAAGAGCCAAGTTCTTGCGCGATCGCTCGCATACTGGCACGGTCCAATCCTTCACGGACAATCACCCGCCATGCCGCTTTAGTTACTTCAATACGGCGAGCGTCATAACTCATAGCTCTCCTCGGTTTATAGCAACATGAAACAAGTCTCTTGACATCTTATCACAACAGTTGTTATGTTTTGAACGACATAACAACTGTTGTGATATTTCTTCCAGAGGCTAACCTGTTTTACACACGGAGTTCGCAATGATTCGACCGACCATGCCCGATGACACAACCGCGCTGATTGCCTTAGCCGAAGCAACCGGATTGTTCCAACCAAACCAACTTGAGGAGCTTGGCGAAATGTTGTCCGATTACTTCGGTGGTAGCAGCGACAGCGATTCTCTACTAGACGGCAAAGCTGAACGCTTTTGGATTACCGACGATGACAATGGGGCGGTTGGGGTCGCTTACTGTGAGATGGAACGAATGACTGATCAGACGTGGAATCTACAGTTGATTGCTATCCGACCCGACCCACAAGGACAAGGACGTGGTGCGACCCTGCTACGCTACGTTGAGCAAACATTGATGAGACGCGGCGGGCGTGTACTACTGGTGGAAACGTCAGGTACGCCGGACTTCGAGCGCACGCGAGCGTTCTACCGCAAGTGCGGTTATGAAGAGGAAGCACGGATACGCGACTTCTATCAAGCGGGCGCTGACAAAATCGTTTACCGCAAGGCGCTATCCGCTCAGGAGCAGTAAGCGCTCGCTTGATGCGACTGCTGTCATTGTTGTCGCAAAGCGATCGCACCTGGGCAATCCAATATTTACTTTCTCGCTTCGCTGACCCAAGTCTTGATCGGGGTTTCAGTACTTAGAGTGAAAAGTCAGGGTGACAATAGGGGCGATTCCCCTTTGCAAAACTATGTTTAAAAAATTACTCTTCCTCTCCCTTTCTCAAGCCTTTAGCTAATTGATTCAAATCAGGATCTTGAGATACCAATTATTCCAAAGTCTTATCCAATGTAGAACTCACTTTTCAGTTAATTAGTCCCTAAAACATCATCTTTTAGTATCCTTCAGGAAACTAAATACTGTTGAATTTCAGTTTTTTGACGACGTAGAACAGTGATTGCTTGCTGCTGAATTTGGCGAACTCGTTCTCTACTGACATTCAATTTCTCTCCAATCTGAGCTAAAGTTAGTTCTTGATCGTTCTCTAACCCAAAACGCAAAATTAATACTTCACGTTGCGTCGGTTTGAGTGATTCTAATAAACTATTTATGTCTTGGCGTAAAAGTTCTTTGGTGATATGTTCGTCTGGAGATATGCCCTCATCTGGTAAAAGTTGGCTAAGTTCTGTGTCTTGGTTATCTCCAATCTTTACATCTAGAGAAATTGGCTGCTTTGAACTGCTGAGAAAATCCCTAATCTGGCTTGGTTGTAGGTCTAAAGTTTCAGCAATTTCTACAACACTGGCTGGACGACCCAGTGTCTGAAATAATTCTCGCTGTACTTTCTTAATTTTGTTGAGTTGTTCGGTGATATGAATTGGCAAGCGTACAGTACGGGATTTCTCTGCGATTGCCCGTGTGATTGACTGCGTAATCCACCAGTATACGTAGGTGGAAAGCTTATAGCCGCGATTGGGGTCAAATTTTTCTACACCCCTTTGTAAACCTATTGCCCCTTCTTGCAGCAAATCTATTATATGGAAGTTGAACACTCTTTTTAAATGCATTACATGAAATGCCAATTTTTACTAAACGCCTTGTTCGCACAGATGAAAGATTGATAGAGTTGTGTGAATTATTTGCAGACAAGACTGGCAATTCGGTAGGTCGAAGTGCAATGTGTCGTGCGTTACAGAAATTAGGATTAAATCGGAAAAAAAAACAAAGCGGAGTACCCAAGCAGCGACAGAGAGAGTCCTCAATTTAAGATTAGATTACTGGGAAAAAGTCAAACATATAGAGCCAGAAAATTTAGTATTTTTGGACGAAACTGGTGTTCTACTTAGTTTAACAAGGACTCATGCCCGTTCACAAAAAGGAACAAGAGCTTCTCTCTCAACCCCTTCTATCGAGGTTTAAAAGTTACATTAATTGGAGCAATTAGTATTAAAAAAGTAGTGACGTTAATGACAATGAATAATTCAATGGATAGTAAGGCATTTGAAGTATTTGTTGAAAAGTTTTTAGTGCCAGAATTATGGTCAGGAGCAGTAGTAGTGATGGACAATTTATCCGCGCATAAACTAGATTCAATTGTGCCAATGATTGAAGCTGTCGGTGCTTCAGTTATATGTTTATCACCATACTTACCAGATTTTAACCCAATTGAGTTATGGTGGTCACAACTTAAATCTTTCTTACGGATGTTTTCACCGACTACAACAGAAATGGTAGATCGAATAATTTCAGTTGCACTTGACTTAATAAATCCTCAACATTTAAAAAACTGGTTTGCTAATTGCTGCTACTGTACCTCATGACAGCCGGAAATGCTGTAAGAACATTACCTGTAGGTAAACTGCCAATCTTTAAACTGGATAACTTAGATTGACGCAAATTTAGTCCAATTTTACCAAAGTAATATGTGATGCGTTCTATTCGTTTTAGACTAATGTTTATCCCCCAATCTATTAGAATTGTGCGTGCAGCTTCAAACGAACCAGCAATTGCACCATATTTTGTAATTGTTGCCCAAACAGCAGGTGTTAATCCTTCTTCTATTCCTAACCATTTGAGAAATGGGCAGAATCCAAACTTTAAATATTTTCCTTTTTGGTGTGATTGATTGTTACATTCAACTACAGATGGTAAGGAGAGAGTGAGTTTGATATTTCCAACTGTTAATATCTGTCGTTGATAACTCCCATGTTTTCTTGTTGTTTGATTTTTACAACTTTTTGTTTTAGCCATTGCTGTATCTAGAGCATCTTTGGAAAGAGATACTTTATTTAGTAAAATTGCCACACATTCTCCTGCCAAAGTTAATGCGGTCTTTCTAATTTCTTCTTCTCTATTTTTAAAAGTCTGTCCAGACTATTCACTAATATTTTTTATTTCTAAAAGTTTCGTGACTTTTTCTTTAAACTCTGACAATAATTTGCTTAAATCTAAACTTGAATGTATATTTTTGTTCATGAAGTGACGTCATTGTCCGAAAGCGCATTTGTTTATCAGAGGTAATGCAAACTAGCCCTAAAGAGGGCTGTGTACTTTTTTGGCACTGCTGTGCATTAGGTGAATTTTGAAACTCGATTACGCTCATTAACTAATACTAAATGTTACCTGTTTTAAGTTATTATTTAATTTAAATAATAACTTGCCTTTTTCAGAGCTAATACAGCATGGGAGCCAATATATCCGGCTCCTCCCGTTACTAAAATAGTTGACATAATTGGGGATTGGGATTGGAAATAATTTTGGATTTTAGATTTTGGATTTTAGATTGAAATCCAAAATCTAAACTTTTTTGTACTAACTTCTTTCTTCCAAGTAGCGAGAAATTGCACTGTCAAGGTGTGGCATTAATTCACCTCGATTGCTACCAAGAACGCTGTAAGCTGGGCGGGGAGCAATTAAACCAAGTTCTTGTGTAGGACGAGCAATTAGACTGCTGACACTTACACCTGCTTTTTTCGCCGCTAGTCGTGCCAAGTCAGCCCAAGCGACAGCACTCTTGTTAGCCAAATGCCACAAACCTTTCTCGCCATCAATCAATAAATCAAGGCTGGCATGGACAAGATCGGGTACATAAGTAGGGGAAACGATCGCATCTTCTGCTGCAACAAAAGTATTACCAGCACTAAGTTGACGTAGAGCGGTCGTGACAAAGTTGTAATCATCCCAAGGGCCGAAAAATGCGCTGGTGCGAATCACTAGCGATGCCGGATGAGCCTGCAATACCAGCTTTTCTGCCAAAACTTTGCTGCACCCATATATATTGAGGGGCGCAACGGTATCAGTTTCGACATAAGGATTAGACTCAGTACCATCGAATACCAAATCTGAAGAGAAAGTTAGCAGCCCTACATTATGTTGAGCGCAAGCAGCAGCTAAAATCGCTGGCCCTTCAGCGTTTGCCTTTAAACAAACATCGGGTTCGCGCTCGGCATCGTCCACCCGCACGTATCCCGCAGCATTCACAACTGCCCACGGTTGTAACTCGGCAAGTACTTTATTAACAGAAACAGGATTGGCAATGTCCATATCTTGGCGTGTCAGTAGGCGATATGAAATTCCTCGCACTTGACACAGCCGAGCAAAAGCTTTGCCTAGAGTTCCTGTGGCTCCCACGATCGCCAGGGGACGATTGGAAGTAGGGGAGGAAAACGGGGGATATGGGAAAGATACGCCACAACTGACTGCTGGGTATAATAGGCGCTCTTGTCGATGCCACCATCCTGGTGTATCAAGTAGTGGATGATTGGGTTTATGCCCAGTGGCTAAATCTCGCACCATCTTGGCGATCGCTGTCTGTCTGGGACGTGGAGAGCGCAAATCAAATACGCCTGACTCGTAGTATCCTGCGGAGCGAGTCACTAAGCTATTCCAATCGTAAGTACCCAGAAGCGACCATACAGTGATAGCACGGACATCCACACCCTCGTGTCGTACTTCCTGCGCCGCATTCCACACCTCATAAAGCCAGCGTAGTTGTTCCTCACGAGTACAGTTAACGTGTACTTCAGTCACAGCAAGTGGCAGATTGTAGCGTTCCCATGCCTCTAGTAGCAATGAACGTGGCCCTGCCAAACCCTCAGAACAAACTCGCACCGCATCTACATCTGCATACTTGTCCTGCCCATTACCGCCATGTGTCCAAGCTGGATAATTTTCTGTGTTTTCATCCAAGAAGCGTTCGCTGGTCACGTAATGGTTAATGCCGATGATGTCAGGGGGACAGGTATTTTGTAAAAATGTCTCAAGTTCAGCCTCGCTGATACCACAGTCGCGCAAGTAACCCCACATAGGACGAGTTGGGGAAACTAAACCACACAATAAATCAAGACTCAACCAGCGACGCTCGTTTTCTAGTTCTGCTTGGTATACTAATCTTGATGTAGTATAAGTTTTACCCAAATCCTCAGTTTGTACCAGTTGGGCATTGGAGTTGACTTCCCGGATTGCTTGCATCGAAAGAGCGATCGCTTTACACTCTCCTAACAAAGCACGGGCGAAAGTTAAATCTTCCCGTCCGTGAGGATACCAGTGACCATACATCCCACTAAATCGTGCTGTTGTCAGTGGCTCGTTGATGGGTGTGTAATGTGTTACCCAAGGATAGCGTTCTGCAACCGCACGAGCAAACACTGCTAGTTTCTCAGGAAATTCTGGATCTACTAAGCTGGTATCACGCGGTCCACTGCCATGATGCACTAATCCCACAATCGGACGGATGCCGAGTTCGCGCAAACGCCCTAGTCTTTCATCTGCCCACGACCAATCAGCATTCTCCAAACCATTGGGCGCTATCCTCTCCCAAAGTATTGGATAACGGATAGCGTGTATGCCAAGTTCAGCGAATAAATCTAGGTCATCCAAGCGGGTTGCATGACCATTGCGTTCTAACTGATCGAGATACTCTTCACCCACACGATTAACCGTACACTCGACACCAGCCCAAACTTCTAGGGGAAGTTGTGCTTTGTTAGTGTTGAGTGTCGAGTTGAAAGCAGAAATCATAATTTACAACTCAAGCTAATATTTTATTTGATGCGTTCTTTTTGAGTTTTGTAGTTTTGTAGGGGAGCCAGTGCGTTGCGGTGAATCCAGCGCTGTAGGCGGGTTTCCCGCCGTAGGCGACTGGTGTTAGCGCAGCGTTAGCGAGTCTTCGAGCGTCACCCGAAGGGAGGTTCTCTCCGTTGTAGCAACTGGCGTTGTGTTATGCCGGAGGCTAACGCACCATCCTAGATTTTCGGTGCGTTACAGACATGAGCAGCCCTAATTACGAATTAACGCGATGTGCAACTTATTTTTAGAACCCCGCTTCCATTCCTCTCCTCCACAGGGAGCTACGATGTACACACAAGTCTGAAATAGCTGATTAACCAAGGTTTTACCCCACCCTAACCCTCCCCTTATAAAGGAGAGCCACTGCGTTGGGCGGGCAATGCCCGACTTGAAGCATGTGGCGTGAGGGAACTAGATTTCCGGTCTCCCCCCAATATATCGGGGGGATTAAGGGGGGTAATTCGACTTGTCTGTACACCGTAGCCTCCACAGGGAGAGAGGCTTTGATTCTTGCTCCCCTTCCCTTGTAGGGAAGGGGCTGGGGGTTAGGTTTGAAAGAAAGTTGTACACGGACGGCGTGAATTACAAATTACTTAAGCCTTAACCGCAATTTGTTTGTACACAGACAGAGCCTGAGCAACACATTGATCCATGTTGTAGTACTTGTAGGTCGCTAATCGTCCTACAAAATAGATCCCTGGAGTTTCATCAGCCAGCACCTTGTATTTCTTGTAAATTTCCTGATTTTCAGAACGCGGTACAGGATAATAAGGGTCTCCCTCAGCTTTGGGAAACTCATAAACAATACTCGTTTTAGAGTGTTCTTGACCAGTTAAGTATTTAAACTCTGTCACACGAGTATAAAGCTGTTCATTGGGATAGTTAATAACTGGCGCTGCTTGAAACACACTCGTGTTATGCGTCTCATGCTTGAAATCAAGCGAGCGATAGGGTAGTTTGCCGTAGCGATAATCAAAGTATTCGTCAACCGGCCCGGAGTAAACCATCTCGCGGCAAGGTATAGCTTTTTGAATTTCTTGATAATCAGTGTTGAGCATTACCTTAATGTTCGGGTGATTGAGCATATTCTCGAACATCCGGGTAAAGCCGTGCAGTGGCATTGCCTGGTAAGTATCGGTAAAATAGCGATCATCACGATTAGTACGTGTGGGAATTCTGGCAATTACTGATTTATCAAGTTCTGATGGGTCAAGTCCCCATTGTTTGCGCGTATAATTTTGGAAAAACTTTTCATACAGTTCTCGACCAACTTTGCTTACCACCACATCCTCACTAGTACGGATGTATTCCATTGGTTCAGCAAGGGATTTGTAAAACTCCTCCACCTCAAATGAATTGAGATTCATGCCATACAGCTTGTTGATGGTGTCGAGGTTGATCGGAATAGGAACAAGTTGCCCGTCTACACTGGCAAGGACGCGATGCTCGTAAGACCGCCACTCAGTAAAGCGCGAGAGGTATTCAAAGACTTCGCGGGAGTTGGTGTGAAAGATGTGGGGGCCGTATTTGTGTACGAGAACACCATGATCGTTATAATGATCGTAGGCATTGCCGCCTATGTGGTTGCGCTTGTCTACAACCAGCACTTTTTTACCTTGAGTTGCCAAACGTTCAGCAATGACGCTACCAGAAAAACCAGCGCCGACAACCAAGTAATCGAAGACAAAATCTCTGGTAATGATATTTGGTGCTTGTTTACCAGCCGCACCTGTGGAGTTAGCTTTGTCTTCACCATCACGGGCTGCAATGGCAGAGTCAATCAGCTTCATCATTGATGCCCAAGTGCGATCCCAAGAAATCTTCTCTAAAAACACATCTACTCGACTCAACCATTCTGAGGCTGGGGTATCTTCTTGCATTGCAAGTTCTGCCGCGGTGACGAACTCAGAAACTGTATCTGCAATTCGCACCAGTTTCGATTCTCCATAAGGACGCACCACATCCCGAATTGAGGTAGATACTACAGGTCTACCTGCTGCAAGATACTCTGGAGTTTTGGTAGGGCTAATAAAACGTGTTGACTCATTACGCGCAAACGGCAACATTGCTAAGTCCCAGCCTGCTAAATAGGCAGGTAGTTGTTTATAATCTCTGCCACCGAGATAATGAATATTTTCATGCTGTGGCAGAGTTGCTGGATCGATTTTAACAACTGGCCCAATAATTACTAAATGCCAGTCGGGACGTGCTTCGGCAATTCCAGCAAGCAGTTCGATATCCATCCGTTCATCAATTACGCCAAAGAAACCAAGACGAGGATGAGGAATATGAGCTTGATCTTCTGGTTCTTGAAGATTTCTCGCCTGGCCAAAGTGGGGGACATCTACACTGCTGGGAAAGGCATAAACGTTGGGGTGCTGGTTCACCTTACTTTCGTAAAGGCTTTGTCCGCCTGTAAATACTAAGTCTGCACGGCTGAATAAATCGGCTTCGTAATTCTTTAAAGTGGGTGATGCTCCTTGGAATGCAGACAATTCATCCATGCAATCATACACCACAGCTTGGGGTTGCAAGTGGCGGGTAAAAGCGATCGCCATTGGTGTGTAATACCAACAAATGTACTTGTTGATATTATGCTCTGCAAACAAACTATCGATTAATACTTGTAAATCTGCATTTATTGCTTCTTCACTTAAACCTTGTGGCAGGTGTGGCACAACCACAACTACTCCATTAGAATCTTCGTTTACATTTAAGCTTGCCAAGGGTTCTTCAAAGAAAATTGGCTCCTCAATAAAGAATACTCGCTTTCCTTGGGCGCAGCGACTAAGAAGATGTTGTGGTCTTTGATAAACGAAATTCCAACGCAAATGAGATAAGCAAACTATATCAGGTGTGTCTTTAAAGGTTTCTGTTGATTGAACTTTTTTGTTAGACGAAGTTAAATTCAACCGTGACGGACTCAATGATTGCGTTTCAGCTAACTGCGATCGCTTTGTTTTACGCTGCTTCGGCGAAATAACATTGCTGACACCGTTGTTTTTGACTTGAGATTTTTCACTTGTCATAGTTCGTCTCATTATTTAAATTATTAATTCTGACTAGCTAAACGCTAATACCTTTTCTTTGTAAGGCAGCACCAAGCTTACTTTCATGCAAAAGCTTGCAACATATTTTGCTGCTTTTCAATATCAAATCGGTATAATCAATACTTGGTTGCATTAATAACAAAGTACTGTTTTATATCTAATTTTTTCATCTACCCAAATAAATATAAAGTTAGTTTTTTTATTAAGTCCTAAGTACTATATTTTTATGAATATCTAAAATTCAAAATTAAATATTAATTTATATAACATAATTTTTGATACTTATAAAACTACGCAAATATATTTATGCTTGTCTGTTCGATTTTGTACATAAGATCATTAAAACAATTATCATTAATATTAAAATTAATAAAATCAGCTTATTTATTACTTGACTTTTTTATTCATATTAAATATTTAATCCTAATAGTATATATAAATTGATTACTTTTTAAGTATTAAACAGTATTCTTTTTTACAAAAAATATATTAATTTGTTACGCTGAATATTGGACTTTGGACAAAAAAGAAGTGTTCGCGTAAATTATCCGCGAATTTAAAATCTAGGCATCATAAATTACCCCAGTTATTTTTCAAACTGAGTTCAACTAAGTTAAACCGCTAAAGCCTAAGAAAATTTACGCGGCTTTTTGTTTGTTAGGTGTAGATTTTGACTGCTTCTTGACCACAGGATGCTTAGTCCGTTACGTTTGAACCTGACCTTGAACTCGACCAATGGAATTTCCTCGAGTTTTGGGAGAACGAGTGGGTGTGCCAATAAGAGAAATAATTCTCTGAAAATCGCGTTGTACTACACTTGGAGTCACAATTTTATCATTGCTTTGTTCTTTGGGACGCTCCCACGGTCTGGGTAAGTGTGATGCTAACTCCTTTGCAGCCCATAACTGTATGTAAGAGAGCATTACTAATCGTATCCAATTTTCTTCGTGTTCGACATCTGGAGTTTGAAACTCCGTCATCAACAAACGTTGTTTGGAGAAACGGAACATATGTTCAATATCAAACCTTTGTCTGAAGCTCTGGTAAGCAACAGTAGGTGAGATTTGTTCACGTTGGTTGCCCATGACAATTAACCACATGGGTTTCCAGACAGAATTACCACTATCATCAGTTACATGAATCCTGAGAAGGGTAAAGGGATGACGGTACATTTTTTGATCCTTAGTTCCCCTCATCAACATTTGATGCCAAGCAAGGATGGTGATGTTTAAAAGACGACCCTTATGAGTTGTCTGCTGTATAAGTGTAGTCTCGTCAGGTTCATGCCAAGTTTCAACGTCAACTAAATTAAACCGCTCACCGTATTTTGGGGGACAGCCACGTTTTTTATTTGACTCATATACTGGTGGAGATTGGTAGAAAATTCTATTACTACGGACTCTGGCTATCACTACCAAATTTTTGTGTTTGGATTGGTCAAACAGAAATGAACGCTGACTATAGGCGCTATCTGCTACTAAGACGCATAATTTTTCATGCCAAGGAAGTGATGAATCGCACATCACAGATGAAATTTGTTCACTTCCTACCTCAACACCACTTTTATCAAGTGATACCCTTTCTCCAGATAAGGGAATTGCCCAGGTGGCATTACGATCAGTCTCTTTCTCTGGTAAGATAGAAAGTACCGAATAAAAATGACCAATATTAATAGGTTTGTTACCAATTATAGTATTTGGTTGGTAAATATACCCACGTTTAGCTAAAGTCCTCGCGTAAGGACGCGGATGTGGTGTTGTATCAATAGCAAACAAGTAAAAAGGGCGTTGTTGTGGTTGGTCAATTAACTCAGACACCACCCTAATTAAGTTATTGGGTTCTTCTTTTTCTTTTTCTTCTTCTTCTTTTTTGTTCATCTCCTGACTATTTGTATTAAATGATTCTTTGATGGCTTTATAAATAGAGTTATAGCTTCTAGGAAACAAAGGATCTTATTGATAACTCAGCAATTGAATTGGCTCCCGTATTACCCGCAAAGGCATCCAACAAATCCATACAGGCATCACTACATAATTCAAAACAGTTGTAAATTTTTTGTCTAAAATCCTGAAATCGCGCTACTAATTGATTGTTATTAAATTTCGGCATCCTCATCAGTATTTCCCAATCCTACTTTGTAGTTGATATTACTATGTGTTGGGGATCTGGTGGTTATGCTTTTTTTCTGCTCGTAACTATAAACAAGATTAATTATTCGCTTGTTCGCGTATGGTTCACGCGAACAAGCTCTTTTGTCCAAAGTCCAATGAATACATATTGCAGTAACAATTATTTTATAAACCATAGTAAATGAAGTAATTTCTTTTATTGTAGGTTTATTAGAAACAAGTATTATAATTTTCACCCTAATGATATATCTGTTCTCTCAACTTTGGGTAGATTAAAAGCCTTTTGACTGTGTGTAACATTGGTTATAATTCAATTTATAAACCTCACGCGAGCGCTCCATCATTAGAAGCGATCGCGTTTTTCTATCTCAGAGTTTTCAAATAAATAGGTAGGTAGTGCTGGAAGCTTTTTACTCTGAAAGATTTAATTTGTTCAATTAATTATAACTTTAGGTATAAAAACTCAAACTTAATCTTAAAACGACTGACAGAGAATATATTGAAACCTGTGACAGATAGTCACAAGTTTTATATTAGCTACAACGTTAGTTATTACCCTATAGCAATCTAATTTTATTTCTGTTCGCATAGGAAGGCAACAGGCAATAAGCAACAGTCAAGAAACCTCTTTGAGCTATAGGGAATTTTTTTAAGAATCAAATATGAGTCCTATATTAGTCGAAGGAATTGCGAGTAATGAATACAAGTGTTTTGTCAGCACCTAAGTTTTGTAGCGGCCAAAAGGTAGAGTTTATCGGCAAAGAAGGCATCATCAAAAATTACCCGCCTCAGTCAGGTAGCTGGGTTTATTTACTAGCGATGCCTATGGGTTTAGAGCCAGAAATGGGTCGAGTTGGTCAGGGCTATTTCATTCTAAAAAGCCGCTTGAGTGTGTCTAATCCAAAAGAACATAAACGTTGAGCTTGTGCCATGTTGTTAAACATATTATCCC
>NZ_JBALEF010000084.1:0-45544 GCF_036918245.1 Nostoc sp. | reverse complement strand
CTCTTTTTATCCCATTCTTACGGATGTTTTTAGAGCCACAGTCAGGACAATTCATGTTTTAGCACCCTATGTTCATACCCTATTATGCAACGCCATAAATTTATTCGTGGAAGAAATACCAACATTAGATATTTATTTCCCCCAAAACCATTCAATCGACCTCTTGCACAAATGCAAAATTCGCCCTCATCCCTCAACCCCTTCTCCCAAAATTAGGAGAAGGGAGCTAATTTCAAAGTCCCTCTCCCAAAATTGGGAGAGGGATTTAGGGTGAGGGTTTTTGATTAATGGCTTAATTTATTAACTTTTCTCAAAAATTTTGTTGTTTGTTGAGGTAGATTCATTCTTCAAATAGATATATTTACTCTGAATTAATCTAGCTAAAAGCTGTTACTAAACTGGCTAATTTTGCCTTTATTTTGTAAGTTAAATTATTAAGATAACTCCTCGTTTTGTTGCTTAATTGCACAAAATATATCGGCAATTATTTGGGGTTTTAGTATAAACTTTGGTATGTGTTGCAAAGTCACTTACTCAGCTAAATTATTCAGTTTACTTAACTCATCAAATCTTCATGTATTTGAAGTATAGTTTATCTTTTACAGGAAAAATAGTGGGAATAATAGAGTAAATCGGATTGAGCAAATTATTTAGCTATGAGCCAAATATGTCCTATTTCCAAAACTTGTGCTTGTCGCAATGTTGCACGCTGCCGGACTAAAGAGGCAGGTAGGCTCTTTCTCTGGTTCCCCGTTCCACATACCCTAAAAAAAGTCACTTCCTACCTACAACAGTTTGCCCTTAAGTATGAACTGATGCATGAGCGACCAGGTTTGAGTTTGGAGTGTAGACCCGGACAGTCCCTAGAAATTGCCCGAAACCTCGCCAAACTACTTGCACCAAGAGAATTAAAAGAGACGCAAGTCCTTTTCATTCAAGGCACTTTCCAACCTCAACTCCATGATTTTAGTGACATAGCCTCATTACAACGCTTCATTAAGTTGAACCAATCCGACTGGCTGGTTGAAATGCTGGCAACGGAACGATTCACCAGTTACTTCCAACCAATTGTCTCAATTAACAATACATCGCAGATTTTTGGATATGAATCGCTTTTGCGGGGGCTGGACGAACATGGCAATTTAGTACTACCAACATCCATTCTGGAGTTAGCAACCGAAGCCGGACTTCTACCACAACTCGACCAAGTTGCTCGCCTCAGCACAATCACTCAATTCAGCCAATATGAAGTGAGTGGGCACATCTTCATCAATTTTGCACCAACGTCACTTTATGACCCAGTTTTTTGCCTACGGAGTACGGTAGAAGCAATTGATACTGCCGGAATCTCCCACGATCGCGTTGTTTTTGAAGTTGTGGAATCAGACAATCCTCAAGATTTAGCCCACCTCAAGGCAGTACTTAAATACTATCGGGATGCTGGGTTTTTAGTCGCCCTTGATGACCTTGGTTCTGGCTATTCCAGCCTAAACTTGCTGCATCAGTTACGTCCAGACTTTATCAAGTTGGATATGGAGTTAATTCGAGATGTACATCAAAACCTTTACAAAGCTTCGATTACCGAGAAACTTCTAGAGATTACTCAAAAGTTAAACATCCAAACCGTTGCTGAAGGAATTGAATGCATTGAGGAATTGAATTGGCTGCGAGAACGAGGTGCAAATTTTGCTCAAGGCTATTTGATTGGTAAACCCAGTGCAGTGCCTGTCACTACAACCCCTCACTTTGATCCAATCGTGTTAACTGTAGCATCGGCACATTCTAAGGTAGTTGAGCAGGTTCAACACCAAAGCGAGCCTGAGCGAATTGTCGCAGCTGTGACGCAGCGCATTCGCCAATCCTTGGAGTTAGACGAGATTTTGCAAACTACGGTAGCCGAAGTGCGACAACTGTTTGAGGTAGACCGAGTGGTGATGTATCAGTTTAAGCCAGACTGGAGTGGGTTAGTTGTTGTAGAATCTTTAGCAGAAGGCTGTATGTCGATTTTGGGATTTCACGTCATGGATACCTGCTTTCAATCCACGCGTGCAGCTTACTATCAACAAGGTAACACTAGAGTGATCGAAAACATTGAAACTGCGGGATTATCGCCGTGCCATGTTGACCTCCTCAGAAGTCTGCAAATCCGGGCAAACCTTGTAGTGCCCATTTTGCAGCAAGGGCGTTTGTGGGGACTATTGATTGCTCACCAATGCCGTCATCCCAGACAATGGCAGCAATCGGAGATTAACTTGTTTAACCAGTTGGCAGGTCAAGCTGCGATCGCTATTCAGCAATCAGAACTTTACCACCAATTACAACAAGCAAACCAGGAATTACAGCGCCTTGCCTGTTCCGATGGTCTAACCCAAGTGGCAAATCGACGCTGCTTTGATGACACATTAAACACGCAGTGGCAATGGTTGGCACGAGAGCAAGGCTCATTATCTTTGATTTTGTGTGATGTCGATTACTTTAAGCTTTACAACGATACGCATGGACATCTGGCAGGAGATGATGCACTTAGACAAGTTGCTAAGGCAATCTCTCAGACAGTTAAACATCCCGCTGATTTAGTTGCTCGTTATGGCGGAGAAGAGTTTGCAGTTATTTTGCCAAATACTAATATTGAAGGGGCCATTGCAGTTGCAAGAGATATTCAGATCAATATTAGTGCATTACAAATGCCTCATCCCCATTCTCAGGTCAGTGAATTTATTACCCTAAGTCTTGGTGTGGCAACCATCACTCCTGATAGCCAATTATCTCCTGCAATCTTAATTGCTGCTGCTGACCAAGGACTCTACCAGGCAAAAGCACAAGGAAGAAATTGTGTGGTGCAGATGGATTGTGAGAATGCTGATATTAAATAAGCTGATGCGCTTGTAAATTGCATAGTTCAAATCGCTAGAAAGATGTAAAGACGCAGATATACGCAGACGAAAAGACACATTAACCCACTATCTACGCGCAATTATTGTAGTGAACACCAGAGAAACGTTCTGATGTCAACTTCACTTTTGTCGCACCTACCAGCTTTCGTCGGAAGAGTGATCATTTCTCCCTGACATTGCCAGTAAATCTTTTTCACAGCTAGCCGTTGCTGGAATGACTTTTCAGGAATCCTAATGGAACAAGAACCTTTTCTTGATTGGATAAATGAAGGGGTAATCCTCTATCAGCATCTTTGATTTTAGCGGTGATCGCCCTGAAATTTCTAAAATATTGGCTGAAGGTAGCAAGCACTCGCACTAAGAACTTAGAAAAAAATACTGCTGACGATGAAAGTATTGATGCTTTCTTTAACGCCTTCTATGACAGAATTAGTGGTGGAATCTGGCTATGGGCTACCATCTTGTGTGCCCATTTTCTCAAATTGCCAGCAACGATTTCGGAATATTTGTACATCGCGCTGCGAATCTATCTAATCATTGGCGTCGGGTTGCTTATACTCAAAGCAATTGCTGCGATCGTTGATAGCCTAGATGCTCTCAGCATCAGATACTCCAATCCTGATAACCTGCTGAGATTCTACGATCGCCTCCGACACCTGATACCCTTTTTAAAGCGTTGCTTGGAATTTGTGATTTATGTCTGCATGGCAACATTGGTAATTCAGCAGGTGCAGTTAATTGCCAATATTGCAACTTTTGGCCCGCGAATTATCAAGATAATCGGTATCATCTTCATTAGTCGCGTGTTGTTTGAGGTCGTTTACCTACTTATTGAAGAGGTGCTGTTCAAAGACCAGAATCTAACTGATATTCAAAGAAGTAGACGCATGACGCTTGTTCCTTTGTTTCGTAGTTTCTTACAATACTTAATTTACTTTGGTGCTACAGTTTTCATTCTCTATGCCCTGAGTATCGATCCCACTCCCATACTTGCGGGTGCTGGTATTGTCGGAATCGCTGTGGGGTTAGGGGCACAAACACTAATTAACGATATTGTCTGTGGCTTCTTTATTCTGTTTGAAAACTACTACTTAGTAGGTGACTATATTGAAGCTGGAAAAGCCGAAGATAAAGTTGTCGAAGGTATTGTCGAGGCAATTGAACTCAGAACCACTCGTGTCAGACATCCTAATGGTCAATTGCAGATTATTCAAAATGGGAATATTGGCTCAATTACTAATTACTCCAAACAGTATATCTTTGCAGTAGTAGAAGTTGGTGTGCCTTATAATTCCAACTTAGCGCACGTGTACAAAGTAATTGAGGAAGTCGGACAGCAGTTAAAAGCAGACGATCCAGATGTACTCGAAGGCACACAGGTGGATGGAGTCGAAAGTCTGGGAGAGTCTAACTTGTTGCTACGGACATTGACGAAAGTAAAGCCAGGAAAACATCTTCAGATTCAGCGCGTTCTTCGGAAGATTTTTACGAATGCACTACTGCGGGAAGGAATTGTAATTCCCGTGCGCGCTGAAAGTGCCGAAGGTTAATTTGGCACTTTCTTTTAACAATAAATAACTCAGGAGTCATTCAATTTGGGATTTTTCCTTCAATCAAAAATCCCAAATTGGCAGAGCAACTTATTTGAAATTGCAATAATTGAAATAGGCACTGGTAAGGCAGTTAAGACAAGCCTATATCTACACACTAGGATAATTCAGTCAGTGAAACCAGAG
This sequence comes from Nostoc sp., assembly GCF_036918245.1. Lineage (GTDB taxonomy): Bacteria > Cyanobacteriota > Cyanobacteriia > Cyanobacteriales > Nostocaceae > Nostoc. Next base: position 40,914 of record NZ_JBALEF010000084.1, on the reverse strand, counting down.
GATAGCGATCGCTGTCTTACTGAAATATCATACAGCAGATTGCAACTTCTCTACGAGAGGCTACGCCAAGGTGAGGTACAGATAATCGTAAGGGAACAACATGTTGTGCCCCTACCCGTGTACTTCATTTACCTGAAATACGCTGTATTTAAACTCAGTTATTATAAAAACAACGGTTTTGAATCATCTCTTAGAATAAGTGTTGTATCAGGCTTGATATGACATAATAAATAAATTTTAAAATTATTAAAAAGGTATTTATTTATACAAAAAATAGTAGCAATTGTTATAGGCTTGAAAAGCCCTTTACTTTTATACTTTTGGCGAAACTTCACCGCCAAAAAAGCACCAGAGCGATAGGAAGTTACCTGTTACCAAATGCGATTGATACTTATCAAACGCAAACCTGGTTAAGTTGAACAGATTCTTGTCAGCAGAATAGGTGATTTCCTACGCCCTAATTATTTCTTTTAATTATTTTAGCTTAATAGCTTTAAGCGATATCAATGCTATCTCAAATGCTTTGGCAGTTTGTGCGCTTCCCAAAGATGTTATGAACAAAATATGGTTGTAAGTTGCTAAAATTAACCCCTTCACTTATTCATTAGGCAAAACAGTTCTGTTAACGGTAGTGGTACGTTTAGCCCGTTCCCAGTTCTGAGTAAAGAAGTCAGATTCCCAACTTCTTTACTCAGCACTACTACCCCAGTCTCTAGTCTCTAGTTCCCATCAGCCTAACCAATTAATTTCTGCCAGCTAGCAGGCCCAATAATTCCATCGGCATCTAAAGCATTTTGCTTTTGAAAGTTTTTAACTACAACTTCTGTTTGCGGCCCGTAGACGCCATCATTCTCAACACCTAAACGGTATTGTAAGTATCTGACAACTTCATTACCAGCATGGTTTGGTCTGAGCACTCGTTTTGCCAAAATTTGATTTATGGCATTCCATGTAGCTGAGTCAGCAATTCCAGTTGACTGAACTCCGACAATAGTCTGAAATTTTTCTATGGCAGATTTTGTATTAGCGCCGGTAAAGCCATCTTCCACTAACGCCTTACCATTTTTATCAGTTATTTTGAGTCGATTTAAGGCCTTTTGCAGTCTCAAAATAGTGGTATCTACATTCTCTTCTTCATCTGGTACAGGGATAACAGGAACACTTGGCACTTTACCAGTTAAGCCTTTAACAATCGCATTAGCCATTGCTTCAGGATTAAAAAGATTTATATCTTTTTGCGAATCCACAAAGCAACCTTCTACAAGAATCGCAGGCATATCTGTATTTTTCAGAACAAACAAGTGGGAACCACTCTTAACGCCACGATTAAAAAATCCTAACTTGACGATTTCATCTAATACAGGTTTAGCGATTTTTCTACCTGTATCGCTAGTTGCAAATACTTCTGTGCCATTAGCTTGGCCGTTAAAGGAGTTAAAATGAATCGAGACGTAAATATCTACTTTACTGGCATTAGCTGTAGAACATCTTTTTGAGAGTGATTCACGTACTGTACTAGCGCTACTTGGTTTACATACTACGACTTCATTTCCTAAAGCTCTTAACTTGGCTATAACTCTATTACCTACATCTAGAGTTAAATTATCCTCAACTTTGATTCCTCTAGCTCCTGTGTCTGGTGGACAATTGTGCCCGCTATCAATTCCGAATTTCATGATTTCATCCTCAATTTACTTGTTTTTACACTAGTTCAAAACTCTTATAATTATATAGACAAAATTTGGTTAATAGCTTTGTTTAAATACTTGTTAGCAATGGCTGCATTCTTTTCAGCATTACTACGCTATTAGACCAAATAAGTTTTTGTGCAAACTTGAACAGGAACTTTTATTTGGTAAAATCCACTAATTTAAAGTTATATTGTAACCAAAAACACAACTATTATAAGTTATCAATATCGAGAATAACCAGTAAAATTTTGCAATAAATTGAAATCCAGCAATTGCCTCCATTCTTTAGATAATAACGCTTTGTAAAAGTGGAAAGCCATGACAAATGTACTTAGTTAGATGCCCAAATCCCTAAACCGAACGCACCCCCTGATGTGAACCTGGGTTTTATAAGGTCGTAAACCCTTAACAGACTCTACCCTTGGCTTCCTGTTAACCCTGAGCAGCTTAACACATAATGCTTTACAGTATTAATGAATACGCAATCGCTTCTAGACATCTGTACGAGATTTATCAGATAAACTGCTCAAGAAACGAGGCTCAACATGGGATCTTTAAATTTTGTGAAGCTACTGGAAAATTCCATTAATGAACCCGGCTTAGGGTGGACTCTCTGCTTTATAGGGGAAGATCAATCTAACAAACTTGCAGAACTCACGCAGGAATTGAGAGGAGAATTTTCGGCGACAGGCGATGGAAAAGAGATTTTATCTGGTTTTTCCTATTGGGGAATAGGCCCAACGATCGCCTGGGATCATGCCTGTAACGATCGATTCTATCTCGTGATGAAAGAGAGTATAGAGTCTTTTAGATATCGATGGCATCAAATTAATGCTAATAATATCAAAGATCAGAAATATCATTATGTAAGTTTAGGCGTAGGCACGGGTGAAAAAGACCAACACATTTTAAGTTTATTGTTCAACACAAATCCCGATTTCCTCTACTTTCCAGTTGATATGAGTTCGGAAATGTTAAGGTTAGGTGTACAACGGGCAATGAGAGGATCGCAATTGCAAGGTAGCCATGTGTTGCCAACTCAAGTTGACTTTTCAATTGAGAGAAATGTTGACGAGTTACGGAAACTACTAGATAGAGTTATCAATAACAGTCCCGTGCTATTTTCGCTATTGGGGAACACATTAGCTAATTTTCAACAAGATACAGAACTTTTGCGAACTCTTTCTAAACTAATGCGAAGTGAAGATAGGCTACTATTAGAAGTAGCGACCACTGAAGAATTAAGCGAAGAAGCGGCACAAAATGCGGCGAAAGAATACGCGAAGACTAGATCGTTTAAAGAGTTTGTCACCAGTGCATTACTGCAAAATACTGACTTACATATCGACTTAAATAGTGTGTTTTTTGATGGTACCGTAGAAACTGATAGAGGAATTTTGATAAAAATCCTGTATCGTAACCTAACTGGAAATAAAATTGAGGTCATGTTACCTGACCGATCGGTAATAAATTTTGAAGACCAAGATACGATTCGTTTATATCTAACTCGGAAATATACTTCTAGTGGCATCGATCAAACTATATCAGACAGTAATCTGGTGCTTGTTGATAGGCTCCACACAGTATTGGAACCACGTTTAAAGAATGGATTTGGTATGGATTTAATCTTACTTGCCTCTGACTCTTCAGGAATTAACAATAATTCTTCTGTAGCGAATGATATATGGTCTAAACGGTAAGATGTGAGATGAGTATGAAAAACCTAGTCACCTTTATCACGTTTTTCCCTCTACTTCTGGGATTTATTCTAGCTGCCGTCTGGTGGACTAGAGATGAAAAAAATTTAGAACCAATACTAACAGGTCTGGGATTATTAGCAACAATTACCGGGATTTTTGGCGAACGATGGGCATCAGCTAACGAAAAGAGGATAGAATTTCTGCGGGCCTTACTGAATGAGTGCAAATCAAATGAGGTAATTCTATCTGATAGCCGCTTCAACCCCAACTCGCATAAGCCGGGACGACCAATAGTCTTTCCACGATTAATTATATCAGTAACGGAAACCGCCATTGCATCTGATGTCTTTGCAGAACGTCAAGATAGAGAGTTGTTTTCGCTTTTACATCAATGGCGGCATACTGCCAATGAGTTTAATCGGAGATTAGATATTACCGAGTTGCGTACATTCACAAACCTGTCACCACAAGAAATTCGTTCGCTATATGAAGCGCTACAGGAATCGAAAGAGTTCAGTGATGCACTTAATTTGACTCAACACATTACAACTTTTTTGAAATCAAAATATCCCAAAGGCAGTGGTGATAGTGAATTCCTAACTCCTTCAAGGCACTACTGACCGGAATCTGTGGGTAGATATTTAACAATCAGCCTGAAAGCACGTTTAAAATTTAAGTAAAGAAATATTTCGTAGCTTACAGGCATGAAACGCATCGTCTTGATTGCTGGGTTTGAATCATTCAACGCTGACTTGTACAGAAAAGCAGCCTTTTTGGCTAACTCTCGCTGTCCTGAGTTGGATATTCGGGTATTTAGCGATCGCGATCTTACTAGCATTCGCACTGAGGTAGAAGTAGCACTTCATGATGCTGATGTGTTTTTCGGTAGCCTACTATTTGATTATGACCAGGTTGTGTGGTTGCGCGATCGCATTTCCCAAATTCCCATCCGTCTGGTGTTTGAGTCAGCCTTGGAATTGATGAGTTTAACCAAGTTGGGTGACTTTGCCATTGGTGACAAACCCAAAGGAATGCCCAAACCAGTTAAATTCATCCTCGACAAATTTAGCAACGGACGCGAAGAAGACAAACTTGCTGGTTATATCAGCTTCTTAAAAATTGGCCCCAAACTACTGAAATATGTGCCAGTGCAAAAAGTCCAAGACTTACGCAACTGGTTAATTATCTATGGTTACTGGAATGCTGGTGGCCCAGAAAACGTCGCTTCATTATTCTGGACACTAGCAGAAAAATACTTAGGTTTAAAAGTCGGCGACATTCCCCCGCTAATTGAAACCCCCAACATCGGATTACTCCATCCTGACTATCAAGGGTTTTTTGAATCGCCCCGTGAGTATTTAGAATGGTATAAAACCTCTTGTAGAGACGCGATTAATCGCGTCTCCCCAGTTGTAGGAATTCTCCTCTACCGAAAACACGTCATCACCAAACAACCCTACATTCCCCAACTGATTCGCAGTTTTGAAAAAGCTGGGTTAATTCCTTTACCCATCTTTATCAACGGCGTAGAAGGACATGTGGCGGTACGAGATTTAATGACAACCGACTATGAAATTCAGCAACGACAACTAGGTAATATAGAGATTCCCTCACTTTCTAGTGAAGCAGTAAAAGTAGATGCGATCGTTTCGACAATTGGCTTTCCTCTAGTGGGTGGCCCGGCTGGTTCAATGGAAGCAGGGCGTCAAATAGAAGTAGCAAAACGCATCCTCACTGCCAAAAATGTACCTTATATTGTTGCAGCACCACTATTAATTCAAGATATTTCCTCGTGGACGCGCCAAGGTATCGGCGGATTGCAAAGTGTAGTGTTGTACGCATTACCAGAATTGGATGGGGCTATTGATACTGTTCCCCTTGGTGGTTTGGTGGGTGAAAATATTTATCTGGTTCCCGAACGGGTGCAGCGATTAATTGGTAGGGTGAAAAGTTGGGTAGCTTTGCGGCAAAAACTTGCATCGGAACGCAAGATTGCCATTATATTATATGGGTTTCCTCCTGGTTATGGTGCTGTGGGCACAGCTGCATTATTAAATGTGCCACGTAGTTTGTTGAAGTTTCTCCACGCACTTAAAGAACAAGGCTACACCGTCGGAGATTTGCCAGAAGATGGGGAAGAATTGATTCGCTGGGTGAAAGAAGCGGATGAAACTTTTGGTGATACAAAAAATATTCCTGCGTCCGTTAGCACCCGTACTCTAGAAAAATGGCTGGGATATCTGCAAACCTCCCGCATCGAAAAACAATGGAAATCTCTGACGGGAACTGGAATTAAAACTTATGGCGACGAATTCCAAATTGGCGGTGTGCAATTAGGCAATGTCTGGATAGGTGTACAACCACCTTTGGGGATACAAGGCGACCCGATGCGTTTAATGTTTGAACGAGATTTAACGCCCCATCCGCAATATGCTGCTTATTATAAATGGTTGCAAAATGAGTTTCAAGCTGATGCTTTAGTTCACTTTGGAATGCATGGGACTGTTGAATGGTTGCCTGGTTCGCCGTTGGGTAATACGGGTTATTCTTGGTCGGATATTCTGTTAGGAAATTTGCCTAATCTATATATATATGCAGCGAATAATCCGTCTGAGTCGATGTTGGCAAAACGTCGCGGTTATGGTGTATTGATTTCTCATAATGTACCGCCTTATGGTCGTGCAGGTTTGTATAAGGAATTGGTGGCGTTGCGGGATTTGATTGCGGAGTATCGTGAAGATCCGCAAAAGAATTATGTTTTGAAGGAAGGGATTTGTAAAAAAATTGTGGATTCTGGGTTGGATGCAGATTGTCCGTTTGCGGGTGCGAAGAAGTTGGGGATTGCGTTTACTCCAGAAAATGTTCGGATGTTTAGCACTCATGCTTTTGATGATTATTTGGTGGAGTTGTATGAATATTTGCAAGTTTTAGAAAATCGGTTGTTTTCTTCTGGGTTGCATACTTTGGGGGAAGCACCGAATGAGGAGGAGTTAGGGTCGTATTTGGAGGCTTATTTTGGAGAGGAAGAGGAAGAAAACGAACCGCATTCGCAAAGCGTCTCGCAGAGAAGACGCAAAGGACGCAAAGAAGAAAGAGAAGAAGAAGAAAGATTAATAAGGGATTTGTTGATGCAATCTACGGATGAGTTAACGAATTTGTTAAGGGGGTTAAATGGGGAATATATTCCGCCTGCGCCTGGGGGGGATTTGTTAAGGGATGGGGCTGGTGTTTTGCCTACGGGGAGAAATATTCATGCTTTAGATCCTTATCGGATGCCTTCACCTGCGGCGTATGAACGGGGACGAGAAATTGCTCAAAAAATTATCGCCCAGCATTTGGATGAATATGGGAAATATCCTGAAACGGTGGCGGTGATGTTATGGGGATTGGATGCGATTAAAACTAAGGGTGAATCTCTGGGGATTTTGTTGGAGTTGGTGGGGGCTGAACCAGTTAAGGAAGGAACTGGCAGAATTGTTCGTTATGAGTTGAAGCCGTTGGCGGAGGTTGGACATCCTCGCATTGATGTGTTGGGTAATTTGTCTGGGATTTTTCGGGATAGTTTTGTAAATATCATCGAATTGTTGGATGATTTATTTCAACGGGCGGCTGATGCTGATGAATCGGAAGATGAGAATTTTATTAGAAGACATGCTTTAGCTTTAAAAGCCCAAGGTGTGGAAAATGCATCCGCGAGATTGTTTTCTAATCCGGCGGGTGATTTTGGTTCTTTGGTGAATGATAGAGTTGTGGATGGTAACTGGGAATCTGGTGAGGAGTTGGGGAATACTTGGCAAAGTCGCAACGTTTTTAGCTACGGGAGAGAAGATAAAGGTCAAGCTAGACCGGAAGTGTTGAACACGTTGTTGAAAACTAGCGATCGCATTGTTCAAGAAATCGATTCGGTTGAATATGGTTTAACTGATATTCAAGAATATTACGCCAATACCGGCGGTTTAAAAAGGGCAGCAGAAAAACAACGCGGTAAGAAGGTTACAACTAGCTTTGTGGAAAGTTTCTCGAAAGATACTACACCCCGCAATTTAGATGATTTGCTCAGAATGGAGTATCGCACTAAGTTGGTAAATCCTAAATGGGCGCAAGCGATGGTGAATCAAGGTTCTGGTGGTGCTTTTGAAATTTCCCAACGGATGACGGCGTTGATTGGTTGGGGTGGTACTGCCGATTTTACCGATGATTGGGTTTATGACCAAGCGGCTGATACTTATGCGTTAGATGCAGAGATGGCGGATAAATTACGCAAGGCAAATCCTGAAGCTTTTCGGAATATTTTAGGGAGAATGTTGGAGGCGCATGGGCGTGGTTTCTGGGAAGCTGATAGTGAGAAGTTAGATAAATTGCGCCAGTTGTATGAGTTGACAGATGAGGAATTAGAAGGGGTCGTTGTTTAATTCAATATAAGTACTGAATTAATATTGAAACTGTCTAAATAGGATAGGTAAACACATTTACATGCAGAATACTTACCTCAAAATCATAGTATTATATATTACACGCAACTCTTGTTACTCTAGGTCTTCACCTTGGATAGCTTATGAATTCAGCTACCAACGAATCGCACTTCCACATCCCGTGAAAAGTCAGGTATTTTCTCATGCTTCAATTAGAATTGCTATATAAATACTGGCGTTTAAGTCGCTCATATAAACAGGTTGTATTATAAGTTGCATTTTTATCTAAATTATTTTGCCGCCAAACCTCATTCCATAGGTGTACTGCATAGCTATTCTTTGTAATCATACCCGATTTGGTATCAGGTATAATTATTGGTTTTATCCAATCCTTTGCTAATTCAAAAGCCTTTTGAAATGTTAGTAATTCTTGATTGTAAACTATCTTATTTACAGCCCTCCATGTTATTGGACAAAATATCTCATGACCAACAACATGCTGTTGATAATTTAATTCAGAAACTGCTTTTTGAATTAGGACTGGGCCAGTATCCGCAAATTTAAGAGTATTTGGCTCAGCTTTGTCACTGACTTCAACAAGATAAGCAGCCAAATAACTATCTTTAGGTATTTTGAGAACACAATTATTAGCAGCTTCTCCCTGTTGCCGTTCATAACTTGAAGCAATTACATACTCTGATTCAAAATTAAATGGTTTTAGACATACAATGTCTGTATCTACCCACCAACCCCCCTTAATTTTCAGCAGGTGATACCTGAAAAGATCCGCAAATCCTGCATAACTTCCTTTCCCCCATCCTACTGAGTAAGTAAAAATCCTTTTTGCTGGCAAAATTTCATTACCATTTTTAACAGTCGTACCTTCTGGGATATTCTTAACATCGTCATAAATATATAAGTGATACTCATGCCCATTTGACAAAAAAGAGTTAATAGATAACTGCTCCATTAAAGATAGTTCATTTCCTAACCATAAGCTCTGTATTATTCGATTTGCTGCTTGTATCATGTCTATTTACGCTTGTAATTAAAGATAAAATTGAGTTATATGCTTCCAGCCGTAGCGGAAATACTAGGGCTTGGGGTCTGCGTCGTAATGATGCAAGACTGCTTTGGAATTGATAAATTCTTGTTGGAGTTTACACTAGTAAGGAGTGCAAAACTCAGAAAGCTCATTCTATAAAGCATAAAAATTAAGGCGTTGGTTCCTGGAAACATCTTAGAGGATGTTTGAAAAGTCTAAGAGCGTGTGTTTCACTACCCTAGCTACCGAGAAACTGCTACGAGAGAATCTGGGTTTTGGGTTTTGCGATCCGGCGCACATGCGAAGCCTGCGGGCATCGCGCCCCTGAGTCGTAGTAATGACATACTTATAAATTTTCCCACTTACCTACTTACAGCTATTTTCAACTAAATAGATCACGCACTCTTGGGCACAGCAATGCTGTGCCCCTACAACAGATGTGGTTCAAATACATGAAAACTGCTGTAATTGTATCGACTGACAATGCGATTGTTTCGACTGACAATGCGATTGTATTGACTGACAATGCCATTGCTTCGACTGACAATGCCATTGCATCGGCTGACAATGCGATTGTTTTGACTAACAATGCCATTGCATTGACCAACAATGCCATTGCATTGACCAACAATGCGATCGCATCAACTCACAATGCCATTGTATCGACTAACAATGCGATCGCATCAACTCACAATGCCATTGTATCGACTAACAATGCGATCGCATCGACTGACAATACTATTGCATCGACTTGCAAAAATTAACCCACGTTTCCTTAACTTTGTTCTATCTAAAAATATCATTTACTGTTAGTTTTTTTGTTGTAATGGGCACATTAAACTTATCCATTACAACAGTATGCATATATGCCTACTCAAGATAAAACCCGCCGTTTGCCCTCTCAATCAATTAGTCAAGATATTACTTCATTACACGGTTTGCAAACTGTCAGTACCTATGATACAACCCGTGCTGATGCCTCTGTAGGAAACTTACTGCAAGCTTATCAGGATATGTTGACGCAGCAACAAGCCGAAACCGAAAAACTAACTTTATACCGTGCTGCTACCGATTCTGCACGATTAGCAGAATGGGAATTTCACAATGCTGTATTAGCCATGAAAGAAGTAATCCGCGGACAATATGGATCAGATAGCGACGAAGCCCAAGCGGTTGGACTAAAGAAAAAATCAGAGCGCAAGCGTCCTTCCCGCAAAAAGTCAGTTGCGATGGCGTAACCGCCCGCCCGAATGCAAGTTAATCAACAATAATAAAAAAGACGCAGTAAACCCGCCTAAAGCGCTGGTTCACTGCGTCTTTTTTTGGTAACAACAAGCTCTACTAGCAGAGATACTACACAAACCCCATAGCAAACTCCCCTCCTGCCCTCTACCCCCTTGCCTTTCCCCCGTTATCATTAGAAGTTAGTATGCATTACGGGTGCAAACCGGAATATAGAGTCACGAATTGCTTTGATAAAACCTCTTTTAAACACGAAAACCCAGAAAATTCTTTAGAGATAAGGCTATGGCAACCGAACAGTTAACTAGAGACAGCGACAATCTAGATTTAAATCAGCTACTAAGAACGCTGAATGCTGTTAAACAGGGTGACTTCTCGGCTCGGATGCCCATAGACCATACTGGTGTGGCGGGGAAAATAGCTGATACGCTCAATGATATTATTGACCAGAATGAGCGGATGGCGGCAGAGTTACAACGGATTGGCAATGTTGTCGGCAAAGAAGGCAAAATTGCCGAACGCGCCTCTTTAGGAGATGTTCGTGGTTCATGGTCAGATTGTGTTACTTCTGTCAATAGTCTGATTACAGATTTAGTCCAACCAACAGCTGAAACTACTCGGGTAATTCGGTCAGTTGCCAATGGTGACTTATCGCAAACGATCGCCACAGAAATTGACGGCAGACCTTTGCAAGGTGAGTTTCTCCAAACTGCTAATATCGTCAACACAATGGTGGATCGACTCGGTTCTTTTGCTAGTGAAGTGATCCGGGTTGCGCGTGAGGTGGGAACTGAAGGTAAGTTGGGTGTTCAAGCCGAAGTGCAAGGTGTTGCTGGCACTTGGAAAGATTTGACTGATAGCGTTAACTTGATGGCAGGTAATCTCACCGGACAAGTTCGCAACATTGCCGAAGTTGCCACTGCGATCGCTAACGGTGACTTATCGAAAAAAATCACTGTGAATGTGAAAGGCGAAATTCTAGAACTCAAAAACACCGTCAACACGATGGTGGATCAGCTTAATTCTTTTGCATCGGAAGTGACAAGAGTTGCGCGTGAGGTGGGAACTGAAGGTAAGTTGGGTGTGCAAGCCGAAGTTAAAGGAGTCGCAGGGACTTGGAAGGATCTCACTGATAACGTTAACTTAATGGCAGGGAATCTTACTGCCCAAGTCCGTAACATTGCAGAAGTGACAACGGCGGTAGCAAATGGCGACCTTTCTAAGAAAATCACTGTCGATGTCAAAGGCGAAATTTTAGAGTTGAAAAACACCGTCAACATTATGGTGGATCAACTTAATTCCTTTGCATCAGAAGTAACAAGGGTTGCGCGTGAGGTGGGTGCAGAAGGCAAATTGGGCGGTCAAGCAGAAGTTCGCGGGGTAGCGGGTACTTGGAAAGACCTTACCGATAGTGTGAATTTCATGGCGGGAAGCTTGACGGCACAAGTGCGGAATATTGCGGAAGTTACCACGGCTGTAGCGAATGGCGACTTATCTAAGAAAATTACTGTGGATGTCAAAGGCGAAATACTGGAGTTGAAAAACACGATCAACACGATGGTGGTTCAGCTTAATTCCTTTGCATCGGAAGTAACAAGAGTTGCGCGTGAGGTGGGAACTGAAGGAAAATTGGGCGTGCAAGCGCAAGTGCAAGGAGTAGCGGGTACTTGGAAAGATTTAACTGACAACGTTAACTTAATGGCAGGTAATCTCACCGGACAGGTGCGAAATATTGCCGAAGTTGCCACTGCGATCGCAAATGGCGATCTATCTAAAAAAATTACCGTCGATGTCAGAGGTGAAATTCTAGAACTGAAGAATACCATCAATATAATGGTGGATCAACTCAGTTCCTTTGTAAGTGAAGTGACGCGGGTTGCTCGTGAGGTGGGCAGTGAAGGTAAACTGGGTGTGCAAGCAGATGTTAAGGGTGTCGCTGGCACTTGGAAAGATTTGACCGACAGTGTAAACTTCATGGCGGGAAGTTTAACGGCACAGGTGCGAAACATTGCGGAAGTGACTACTGCCGTTGCAACAGGCGACTTATCCAAGAAAATCACCGTCGATGTCAAAGGTGAAATTCTGGAACTCAAAAACACCATCAACACAATGGTGGATCAACTCAATTCCTTTGCATCAGAAGTAACAAGGGTTGCGCGGGAGGTGGGAAGCGAGGGTAAACTGGGCGTGCAAGCAGAAGTGCGCGGCGTGGCTGGCACTTGGAAAGATTTAACTGACAGCGTGAATTTCATGGCGGGAAGTTTAACGGCGCAGGTGCGGAATATTGCCGAAGTAACTACCGCCGTTGCAACAGGCGACCTTTCTAAGAAAATCACTGTCGATGTTAAAGGTGAAATGCTGGAGTTGAAAAATACCATTAATACAATGGTGGATCAACTCAGTTCCTTTGCTAGTGAAGTGACGCGAGTCGCCCGTGAAGTGGGAACTGAAGGTAAATTGGGTGTGCAAGCCGAAGTTAGAGGAGTGGCAGGTACTTGGAAAGACTTGACCGACAACGTAAATTTAATGGCGGGGAACCTCACTGACCAAGTGCGAAACATTGCCGAAGTTGCAACTGCGATCGCCAATGGTGACTTATCTAAGAAAATTACTGTTGCTGTCAAAGGCGAAATTCTGGAACTGAAGAATACCATCAATATAATGGTGGATCAACTCAATTCCTTTGCAAGTGAAGTCACAAGGGTGGCGCGTGAGGTGGGAAGTGAGGGTAAACTGGGTGTGCAAGCAGATGTGCGCGGTGTGGCTGGCACTTGGAAAGATTTAACTGATAGCGTGAACTTCATGGCGGGAAGTTTAACCGCACAGGTGCGAAACATTGCCGCCGTCACCACTGCTGTAGCTAATGGCGACTTATCTAAAAAAATCTCCGTTGATGTCAAAGGTGAAATTTTAGAGTTGAAGAACACCGTCAACACGATGGTAGATCAACTTAATTCCTTTGCAAGTGAAGTTACAAGAGTTGCCCGTGAGGTGGGAACTGAAGGGAAGCTGGGTGTACAAGCGGAAGTTAAAGGTGTCGCCGGCACTTGGAAAGATTTGACCGACAGTGTAAACTTCATGGCGGGAAGTTTGACGGCGCAAGTGCGAAACATTGCTGAAGTTACCACAGCTGTAGCGAAGGGCGACCTCTCCAAGAAAATCACTGTCGATGTTAAAGGCGAAATTCTAGAACTTAAAAACACCATCAACACAATGGTGGATCAGCTAAATTCCTTTGCATCAGAAGTTACAAGGGTTGCCCGTGAGGTGGGAACCGAAGGTAAATTGGGCGTGCAAGCTTACGTCAGAGGAGTTGCAGGTACTTGGAAAGATTTAACAGACAACGTTAACTCAATGGCGGGGAACTTAACGGCTCAAGTTCGCAACATCGCGGAAGTTACAAAAGCAGTAGCTAATGGCGACTTATCCAAGAAAATTACTGTCGATGCCAAAGGCGAAATTTTAGACTTGAAGAATACCACCAATACAATGGTTGATCAACTCAGTTCCTTTGCAAGTGAAGTAACGCGGGTGGCGCGGGAAGTGGGAACTGAAGGGAAGTTGGGCGGACAAGCACAAGTCAAAGGTGTTGCAGGGACTTGGAAAGATTTAACAGACAACGTTAACTCAATGGCGGGGAACTTAACGGCCCAAGTGCGCGGTATTGCCAGAGTTGTAACGGCGGTTGCTAACGGTGACTTGAAACGCAAACTGATGTTAGATGCCAAGGGAGAAATTGAAACTTTGGCAGAGACAATCAACGAAATGATTGATACCCTAGCGACGTTTGCCAATCAAGTAACCACAGTGGCGCGGGAAGTGGGAATTGAAGGGAAGTTAGGCGGACAAGCGAAAGTACCTGGGGCGGCTGGGACTTGGAAAGATTTGACAGATAATGTCAACGAACTCGCTGCGACACTTACCACCCAGTTGCGATCGCTGGCAGAAGTTGCTACAGCTGTCACTAAGGGTGATTTAACTCGTTCAATTGCCGTCGAAGCACTAGGTGAAGTTGCCATCCTCAAAGACAACATCAACCAGATGATTGCCAACCTGCGGGAGACAACGCAGAAAAATACCGAACAAGACTGGTTGAAAACTAATTTAGCCAAGTTTACCCGGATGCTCCAAGGGCAGCGAGACTTGGAAACTGTATCTAAACTAATTCTCTCAGAACTAGCACCCTTGGTAGGAGCGCAACATGGTGTATTCTTCCTGATGGAGTATGGGGAAAATACACAGTATTTGAAACTAATCAGTAGCTACGCTTACCGCGAACGCAGACATCTAGCTAACCGCTTTCACTTGGGTGAAGGCTTGGTGGGACAATGCGCTTTGGAAAAAGAGCGAATACTGCTGACGGAAGTACCAAGTGATTATGTCAGAATTGCCTCTGGTTTAGGGGAAGCAACTCCACTCAATGCCGTAGTGTTACCTGTACTTTTTGAAGGACAGGTGACAGCAGTCATAGAATTAGCTTCCTTCCGCCGCTTTAGCGAAATTCATTTGACATTCTTCGACCAACTTACCGAAAGTATAGCGATCGTCCTCAACACGATCGCAGCATCGATGCGAACTGAAGAATTACTTAAACAATCGCAATCTTTGGCTGAAGAACTCCAAACCCAGCAAAGCGAACTCCGGGAAACCAACCAGCGCTTAGAACAACAAGCGCAATCACTCAAAACCTCTGAGGATTTACTCAAAGGACAGCAAGAGGAACTGCAACAAACCAACGCCGAATTAGAAGAAAAGGCAGAGTTGATGGCGATGCAGAAGAAAGAAGTCGAGCGCAAAAATCGGGAAATTGAACAAGCAAGACTCTCTTTAGAAGACAAGGCTGAACAACTCGCCCTTTCTTCAAAATACAAATCAGAATTTCTCGCCAATATGTCTCATGAACTGCGGACACCGCTAAACAGCTTGTTAATTTTGGCGAAATTGTTGACAGATAATATCGATCGCAACCTTACTAGCAAACAAGTCGAATACAGCCAGACAATTTACTCAGCAGGTACTGATTTGTTGACGTTAATCAATGACATTCTGGATCTCGCTAAAATTGAATCTGGAACCATGTCCATTGACATGACCCAAATACCATTAGCAGAGTTGGGTGAGCAGATTGAGCGTACCTTCCGACAAATCGCTCAGAGTAAAGGACTTGCCTTCGCTATTGAATTTACTGCCGAATTGCCAAACAGCATTTATACAGATGTTAAACGCTTACAACAAGTGTTGAAAAATCTGCTCTCCAACGCTTTTAAATTTACAGAGCAAGGGGAGGTGCGCTTACGGATTGCGGTGCCCAAGCTAGGATGGAGCAACGACAACGAAACCTTAAATCGTGCCCAAGTTGTGATTGCTTTCTCAGTCAGCGATACAGGCATTGGCATTGCCCCCGAAAAACAGAAAGTGATTTTTGAAGCATTCCAGCAAGCTGATGGCTCTACCAGTCGGAGATACGGCGGTACCGGATTGGGCTTATCAATTAGCCGCGAAATCGCCCGTCTCTTCGGTGGCGAAATTAAACTCATCAGTCAACCCGGTGAAGGTAGCACTTTTACATTCTATCTACCACAATTGAGTCCTGAGTCACGAGTGCTGAGTCCTGAGTTGATATCGACACAATCCAGTACTCCCTACTTTGGACTCCCCACTCCCCACTCCTCACTCCTCACTCCTGACTCAGCACTGGCTCAACGCCCCGCTACCGCTAACAGCACTCAGCACGGGCTAAACCTTAGCTATCCGCTAACAGCACTGATTAATGACGATCGCACTACTATTGAAAGAGGCGATCGCGTCTTACTAATTGTCGAAGATGACGTTAATTTTGCGCGTATCCTTTTAGATATGGCGCAACAGCAAGGATTCAAGGTGATAGCTGCCCAAACAGGTAGTACAGGTTTGATGCTAGCGCAGCAATTCCTACCTTCAGCCATTTTGCTAGATATTCGGTTGCCAGAAATGGATGGTTGGACGGTATTGGATCGTCTCAAACATGACCCAAATACCCGTCACATCCCCGTACATATCATGACTGTTGAAGAAGGAAAACAGCGCGGTTTACAACTAGGTGCGATCGCATATCTGCAAAAACCTTTAACCAGCGAGACAATATCTGAGGCGTTGACCAAAATTAAAGGTTTTGTTGAGCGCCAGGTGAAAAATTTATTGGTAGTCGAAGACGACGACACTCAACGGCTGAGTATTGTTGAGTTGATTGGTAACAGCGATGTTTCGACCACTGCTGTGGCTGATGGTGCAGCTGCTCTAGAAGCTATTCGTACCCAGCATTTTGATTGCCTTGTCCTCGATTTAGGGCTACCTGACATGACCGGGTTTGAACTAATCGAGCAGATAAAGCTTCTACCTAACGGCAAAACTTTACCAATTATTGTCTATACAGGTAGAGAAATTAGCAAAGCTCAAGAAACAGAACTCAGACGGATTGCCGAGACAATCATTATTAAAGATGTGCGATCGCCCGAACGTCTCCTCGATGAAACAGCATTATTTTTACACCGAGTCCAAGCAAATTTACCTGAACCGAAGCGACAAATACTCGAACAGCTGCATTCACAAGACTACTTGCTCACTGGTAAAACAGCGCTAATTGTAGACGACGATATGCGTAATATCTTCGCCCTTACCAGTATGCTAGAGCGTTATCAAATCCAGGTTTTATATGCTGAAAATGGTAGAGAGGGGATTACCATGTTAGAAAATACACCAGATATTGATGTCGTTTTGATGGACGTAATGATGCCAGAAATGGATGGTTACGAAACAACACGCACGATCCGCCAAAACGATCGATTTAAATCTTTGCCGATTATTGCACTGACTGCTAAAGCCATGCAAGGCGATCGCGAGAAGTGTATTGAAGCCGGCGCATCAGACTACATTACTAAACCCGTAGATACTGAGCAATTGCTGTCGCTGTTGCGTGTTTGGCTATATCGTTAATGACGCGATCGCCTTCACCAATTCTTCTGGATCTACAGGTTTGGAAATATGCTGTTGAAATCCGACAGCGATCGCTTGAGCGCATTGTTGAGCAACAGCCAAAATAAATGCTTGATCTTCTCCACTCAGTTGTTGAGGCTGAGTAAATCCCAAACTTATACCGCCAACTGCCCAACCATCTACCATCAAAGGAATAGAAATCCAGGCATTAAAATCATATTGAGCGTAAATTTCTGCTAAATGTGGGTAATCAGCTACCCGATTTTCTGTTGATTCAGCCCAAATAGGTTTCCCAGTTCGCACAGCTTCTGCTAGTGGAGAGGGTGAATCGATGGCAAAAATACGCCAAGCGTCTATCAAATCCTGCTTATAGCCAACCGCCCGCACAATTTCCAGTTCAGTTTTACTCTCATTCACCAAGGCAACAAGGGCAGAACTGGCTCCCAAGGCAGTCATGCTCTGCTCTACAATCACATCAGATACTTGGGCTGGTGTCAGGGATTCTGAAAGCGCAGCCGTGATGGATTGAAGACGGGCAATGCGCTCCAATGCTCGTTCTGCCGTTTTTTGTGCTTGCTGCGCTTCTTGGTAAAGGCGGGCATTATCAATGGCGATCGCAGATCGATGGGCAACATCTTTCACTAGAGAAGATTTACCAACCCCAGCATAGCCAGAAACTAACACTAGTTCTGGTTTTCCTTGACTAACAACTCGTTCAAATGCTTGTAAAAGCTTGGCAATCTCTGGCTCTCGCCCATACAATTTTTGAGGAATTTGAAAGCGCTCTGAGATATCTTGTTCACCCAAAACAAAGGATTGGATTTGTCCAGTTATCTCCAATTGTTTTAAGCACCTTTCCAGATCAAATTGTAAACCTAAAGCGCTCTGATACCTCTGTTCTGCAACCTTCGACAGCAATTTGATGATGATGTCACAGAGCATTTGGGGAATATCAGAGTTTAGCTTTTTCGGGGATGGTGGAGATTTGGCAATATGACAATGCACCCATTCTAAGGGGTCTTTGCCTTGAAATGGTAGCTGACCTGTTAGCATCTCATAAAAGGTGATTCCTAGAGAATACAAATCGCTGCGATGGTCAATTCCTCGATTCATTTGCCCGGTTTGCTCAGGTGATAAATAAGGTAGACTGCCTTCAATTCGACTGGAACTGCTAACTATTTGCTGCTGGTATGGAATGAAAGCAGCAATTCCAAAATCGGCGATTTTGACCTGACTAGTTTCGAGGTTAATTAAGATATTTTGCGGCTTAATATCCTTGTGGACAATATGATGAGTGTGAATTTGTGCGAGTTTGCTAGTAATTTCAATCGCAATCTTCAGAAACGGCACAGGCTGTTGAAATTGGTCTAGAAACTGGTCGAGCGATCGCGCCTGAAAATCCTCCATAATTAAATAAGGGATTCCCTGATGCATCTCTAAGGCGTAGACAATGAGGGCGGCGGCGATATTTAACCTTTGGGCGATCGCATACTCATGTTTGAGTTGTTCAATATTATTGGGCGTACACTGTTCTGGACGTAGCCCTTTGATAATTACCGGACACCGATCCTTAACCTTAATTCCACGGTATATGACTGCTTTTACCCCTGCTTTTAACAAACTGACAATCTGAAATCCGGGTAATGCAATCATCATGCCAAATACTCCAGCCGTCCTTCTTCAGGGATAATCCGAGCTTAATTGTATTTTAAATACATTTCTTTGGGCAGATGAAATTTAGATGATATCAGGTTCGGATAATCACTTCTGCTGACTCAAAAACCAAAACTAAGCTACAATTCAAGCAGAGTAAGCATTTCCCGCTCAGAAACTCCCCATGTTTGATAACCTGCAAACCCAAATTTACCAACTAGAACAATTTGCCAACAGCCTCGTTTCTAACCAACTGACACACCTAAGCGTGGTGAGTATTGGTATCATCTTTGCAGCTGGTTTGCTCACCAGTCTCACACCCTGTATGCTTTCCATGCTGCCAATTACCATTGGTTACATCGGCGGTTATGAAGCTAAAAGCCGCTTGCAAGCAGCTGCCCAATCAACTTGGTTTGCTTTAGGATTAGCAACTACATTGGCAGGATTAGGTATTGTAGCAGGTTTTATCGGAAAAGTCTACGGTCAAGTAGGAATTGGTTTGCCGATTATCGTCAGCATTATCGCCATTCTCATGGGGCTGAACTTATTAGAAGCACTGCCTCTGCAATTTCCATCCTTGGGTGAAACGAATTGGATTTCGCCAGATTTACCAGCAGGGTTGCGTTCCTATTTGCTGGGGCTGACTTTTGGTTTAGTCGCATCCCCTTGTAGCACACCTGTTTTAGCTAGTTTGTTGGGTTGGATTGCCAATACACAAGACTTAATTTTAGGTGCTGTTTTGCTACTTTCTTATACAGCCGGTTATGTAGCGCCATTGATTTTGGCGGGTACTTTTACAGCTTCAATTAAAAAATTACTAGAATTGCGTCGCTGGTCTGGTTGGATTAACCCAGTTAGTGGGGCGCTGTTGGTAGGATTCGGTGTGTTTTCCTTAATTTCTCGGATTCCGCTCGGTAGTTTTTAATATCAATACCTTTGTTATATTTTACACATAATGACTTTAGAAGATTCGGCGTCCAAAGAATTAAAATGGTGGGCGATACCTGGGCAGTTCTTACGCCAAGAGCTTTTGCCTATACTGACCAACTTACGACTAGCGATCGCACTACTGCTATTGATTGCCATCTTTAGCTCCACCGGTACTGTAATCGAGCAAGGTCAATCACCCGCATTTTACCAAGCCAACTACCCAGAACATCCAGCTTTATTTGGTTTCTTAACTTGGAAGGTAATTCAAGTAGTTGGATTAGACCACGTATATCGTACCTGGTGGTTTCTAGCATTACTCATCTTATTTGGCACTAGCTTAACTGCTTGTTCATTTACCCGTCAGTTACCAGCCTTAAAAGCTGCCCAGCGCTGGAAATATTACGAAGAACCCCGACAATTTCAAAAGTTAGCTTTAAGTACAGAACTAGATACTGGTTCCCTGAATTCTCTCAGCGAAATATTACACAAACACCGCTATAAAATTTTTCCAAATCAAGAAAAAGAAAATCTCCTTTACGCCCGCAAAGGAATAGTTGGACGCATCGGCCCAATTATCGTTCATATTGGCATCGTCGCTATTCTGCTAGGGGGAATTTGGGGGGCGATGACTGGGTTTCTCGCTCAGGAAATGGTTGCTAGTGGCGATACATTTCAAGTGAGAAATATTGTCGATGCTGGCCCAATAGCCGCAAAAATCCCAAAAGATTGGTCTGTGCGCGTCAATCGTTTTTGGATTGATTACACTCCATCTGGCGGCATTAATCAATTTTATTCAGATATGTCTGTCTTGAATAATCAGGGAAAAGAAATTGACCACAAGAAGATTTTTGTCAACGAGCCTCTGCGCTATCATGGCATAACTTTCTATCAAACTGATTGGGGAATTGCAGGTGTTCGCGTCCAATTTAACAACAGCCCGATTTTTCAGCTACCGATGGCGCAATTGAACACCAACGGTAACGGGCGCATTTGGGGAACGTGGGTGCCAACGAAACCAGATTTGAGTGAGGGTGTCTCCCTGTTAGCGAAAGACTTGCAAGGGATGGTATTAATTTATGATGCCACTGGCAAACTTGTTGATACAGTCCGCGCGGGGATGTTCACCGAAGTTAATGGCGTGAAGCTGAAAATTTTGGATGTCATTGGTAGCACAGGTTTACAAATTAAAGCCGATCCAGGCATACCAATTGTTTACACAGGGTTTGGCTTGCTCATGCTGGGTGTGGTGATGAGTTACTTTTCCCACTCACAAATCTGGGCATTGCAAAAAGGCGATCGCTTGTATGTAGGTGGCAAAACTAATCGTGCCCAAGTTGCTTTTGAACAAGAGGTTTTGGAGATTTTAGATCGGCTGAGTTCACAGCCAAAAGGTGAAGAGAAAGAGACGGCGATTGAAGTTTAAACGCAAAGGGGCGCAAAGGAAATCGCAGAGGTACGCAGAGGATTACTTTGCGTACCTTTGCGTTAACCTCTGTGTCCCTACCCTGCGGGAAGGCGAAGTGCCTATGCGTTTCAAAGTTATTTACAATTAATTACGCTCACACAGCCACAAATTGGAAAACTACTAGAGGTATTTGTTAAACATTGGAACAAAAGATTTCTATGTCTGCTAAACTTCAATCTCAGGGACGGGTTTGCCTTCTACCTTTAATCGCTATCTTGTTGAGTATTGCTTCTTGCACTGCCGAGCAGAAAAACATAAAGCGTGTTTCCCTTGTTGGAACTGGGGCAAGTTTTCCCGCACCTTTGTATGAGCGTTGGCTTTCAGATTACAACCAGCAAAATCCCAATGTAGAAATTAACTATCAAGCTATAGGAAGTAGTGCTGGAGTGCAACAACTTATTGATGGTACTGTGGATTTTGCAGCTAGTGATGTAGGAATTACAAGTGAACAAGCAGCCAAGATAAAACGGGGAGTAATTGCTTTGCCAATAACTGCTGGTTCTATTGTGCTAGCTTATAATCTCAAATCAGTTGCACAGCAGTCGTCTCAAGTCAATGTGCCAACTGTTCTAAGGCTACCACGCCAAGTTTACGTAGATATCTTTCTCGGAAAAATTAAGAATTGGAATCACCCTAGAATAGCCGCAGCTAATCCAGGAGTAAGTTTGCCCAATTTACCAATTCAAGTTGTACACCGAACTGATGGTAGTGGAACTACGAGCGTGTTAACGCAACACCTAAGCACCATAAGTCCAGAATGGAAAAGCAAAGTTGGGGCTGGTAAATCTGTAGCATGGCCAGTAGGAATTGGTGGAAAGGGTAACGAAGGTGTTACCGCCCTGATTCAACAGATACCAGGAGCTATTAGCTATGTAGAATACATTTACGCCAAACAAAATAAGCTTCCTGTGGCTGCTTTAGAAAATAAATCTGGTAATTATATTACACCAACACCAAAATCTGTAGCACAAACTCTAGAAACAGTGAAATTACCAGATGATAACTTGATTGCTTTTATCACCGATCCTACAGATGCCCAGTCTTATCCTATCGTCACTTACAGCTGGCTTTTAACTTATCACCAATATCCCAACCGAGTCAAAGCTCAAGCGCTGAAAAATTTTGTGAATTGGGCTGTGATTGACGGGCAAAAATCCAGTTTGGAACTTGGATATATTCCTTTATCAAAAAAAGTTGTGCTTCAAGTGCAATCTGCCGTGAAGAAAATTGCTGAATGAAGCCAATGCCATCTGCGCTCATCAATGATAATGTTACTTTTGGTGACGCACTTCAACCACAGTATGTACATTCCCACGAGGCGTGAAATCTGCTTTCACAGTGACTTCCAACGGATCGCAAGCAGCCACAAAATCATCTAAAATTTGATTGGCAGATTCTTCATGGGAAATGTAGCGATCGCGGTAACTATTAATATAAAGTTTGAGCGCCTTCAATTCTACTACCCGTTCATCAGGGACATAGCTAACATAAATTGTCGCAAAGTCAGGATAACCGGAAAACGGACATTTACAAGTAAATTCCGGCAAAGTAATGTTAATGTCATATCGCCTGCCCAGACGCGGATTCGGAAAGGTAATTAGTTTACCTTCTGCAATGTCGCGTTCGCCATACTTCATTTCTTGGTTTGCCTGGGATGCACTTTCAGATAATTTATCAGTTGTCATTTGTCATTTGTCATTGGTTATTTTAACGGTCTTTACGTCCTTTTAGTAATTTTATAACTCCCCACTCAATACTCTTCCTTCTCCCAGTCTGGACAATTCTCATCTTCACAACCGTGGGGATGCATAGCACAAACTAACAAATTACCACCATAAACTTGACCGTGGTAGTGACTACAACCGATACAGGCAGGATTTTTTTCAGATGTGGGTTCAACTGCATAAGGAAAACCCGGATCGACATCTGCTACAATGTCTTCCAGTTCCCAGTAAGCTTCCAACATCGGTTCAGCGAAATCCTGTAGATACTGATCGACTTCAGTAACAATATTATTATGTACTTGCTCGCTGACTTCTTCCGTTAGCTCAAAAAATGCGTCTACCACTTCACTCATTCCGAGGAAGAAGCGCTCTACTTCATCAGCCACTGTTTCGACGATTTCTACTAAATCTTTTTGCCACTGTTCCATAAACTTGACACCTTTGCAGGCTATAAACAGGACGCTTTGTGTTATCTGGCTTGAAGCACTAAAATACACACTAGGCAATGTATCTTATCAAGTTTTTATCCGAAGTGTCATGTCAAAATGCCACTTATTACTGATATTTTGCTCAAACAATGCTTTTTATTAGTCCCGTTGCAATCGTTTTAACTCGTCTTGCAGGTTTAGCACTTCTTGGCGTAATTTATCTACATTCTCATCATTTGACGCCTCTTTGACCGTTGGCTCTTCATCGTCCTCTAAAATTTCAATGCGGCGAGGTTGAGAAGGGGGCGTTTTCTCAGAGGTTTCACCAGATGCTTGGGCTTGTTGGGCTTGTTTCATCATGTCCTCAACGAAGCGGCGGGCTTCTTCTGTGTTCATTTCGCCCTTTGCCACCATTTCATCTGCCAGTTTTTGGACTTGCGATCGCACTTCGGCTAATTTTCCCCCTGCTTTCTCACCTGCGTAAGAAGCTAATCCAACTCCGAGGTAAAAAGCTTTTTGAACAATATCTCCAAAACCAGGCATTGTTGCTAACCGCTCCTAAAAATAGGGCGACCCGGAGACTAAGCCTACCACAAGCCTCCCGTGTTGCTGCTACCTTCCGGTTCTGACAAGATTTGGGTGTTGCGATCGCATAGATCCAGGTCTTCTATAAACATAACATGAAAATTCAGTAAGTGTGTGTTATTCCATAACAATTCGCCATTCATAAAGCTGATAGTTGACGCAGCCGTGTTTCACCAAGGGGTCATCAGCCACAATCACTTCCGCTTCCTCCTTTGAGGCTGCCTCAAACAGCAACATCCCGCCTCTATGCTCCGCCCAATAGCCTGTTCGTGCTTTGTGTCCTTTAGCAATCAAGTCCTGAATGTAGGCTTTGTGGGCAGGTACATATTGGTCAAAGGTAGGTTTATCGACTTTGCCTTCTTCAATTTTTACAAACCACGGCATTAGCTTCTTAACTCCAGTTACAATAGACAGCCTGCTTTAGTTATGACTATTTTTGAGTAGCAATATACACGAACTACAGCGATTTACTGAAGATTTCACTAAAACAGCAGAAGCGACGCATCTGTGACTATTAGACCTCTAAGTGCGATCGTAGATCATCCAGTGGAGATGCCGAGTTCGTGGGAATCAGTGGTTTTGTTGGTGTGGGCTTGTCAGGAACAAATTCAAAGCAAATTCGGATTTTACCTTTCTGCCAACCGCCACCCTGAGCCAGTAAAAGCTTACAGTTCACACCATCTTCAAACCAATCTGAAGCCTTTTCCTCTTCTAAGTGGCTGCTCCTATGCACCAAATACTTCACACGTTCCATCAATTCTTCACCTGTTGATGTTGAAGCCTCAGTTAAGTTAGCATCTTGAGCCATAGAAACAACATCCTCATCAGACAGAAAAATTTGATCGCTCATTTAGTTTTCTCTTTCGGTAAACAACATGGCGGATCAAGCGCCAACTCGAACCGCCTTCCCTAAGTTTTCCCACTAACCACCAATTACTAAGCAATAAAAATAATTAATATAGATAGATGAGCCGTTTTTTTATCGCCCTCCTACCACCGCAAGATATTCAAGACTACGCCAACGAGATTAAGCAGTACTTTGCCGATCGCTATGCTAGTAGCGGGGCGCTAAAGTCTCCGCCTCATATTACCCTGCAACCGCCCTTTGAATGGGCAGATGCTAACTTGCCACTATTAGAAGCATCCTTGAAGGAGTTTGCCAGTGGACAACAGCCAGTGGCAATTACACTCAAAGGGTTTGATGCCTTTGCGCCTCGTGTCATCTACATTAACGTCGTCAGAAGTCAAGAGCTTTTAACTTTGCAAGCTGATTTAATGGCTTATACAGAAAGCAACTTGAGAATTGTTGACAAGGTTTCTAAAACCCGCCCTTTTGCACCCCATTTAACGGTTGCATTTCGGGATTTAACAAAGCAGAATTTTAAAGCTGCTTGGCCAGAATTTGAAAATCGTCAGTTGCATTTTGAGTTTACTGCTGACAAATTAACCTTGCTGCTTCACGACGGGAAGCGCTGGAATATTAAACGAGAGTTTGCTTTTTTCTCTGGTAGTAATTGAGCGATGTTTTTGTGATGGATGCTGCTGTTTTATATCTGAGCTAATTTTGTTTTGGATTAATTGGTGATTTATATATTCTCTAATCATTGGGGAGACAGAGAAAAGATAAGCATTCTTCTCTACTAGAGAGCGCTCTTGCAAAGATTCTAAAGCATCTAATAATTGTGGTGTTGGTATAGTAGGTGATATTTGCGATCGCAGTTCTGTAAGTGAGGCTGGCTGAGAATTATTTGCTAACCACTCAATAATTATATTTTCTGTATCTGACAAGCGTTGAAAATACTTTTTTAAAAGCTGGCTAATCTCACCAAAAACTAATGTTTTTTGGTTTAAAAACTCCGAAATATTACCGTCAAATAACTTATCAATTTTGTTAAAGGCTATATTTAATGCCAATGGATTACCAGCATAGCTCTCAATGAGTTGATGCAAATCACCAGTTGAACCCCAAAAAGCACCTTTGGGTTTAAAGATTTCTTCTACTTCTGGGATTTGTAAGCCTTTTAGTTGCAATAACCTAACGGGTAATTCTTCTCCTATCAGTTGCCTAATTTCTCTCGGTGTTTCTTGACTTGTAAGCACTAAGGAACTTTGATGAAGTGTTTGTACCACTCGTCTTATAAGTTCGCTATAACCTTCATAACCTTGACGATAATATCCAATATGATATTTACCTGAAGCCTTTTGTAAAATTGTCTCTAGATTATCTAATATCAATAAACAACGAGCATTTTTTAAATAATGAATCAACTGTGAAATTCTGCCGTCTAAAGTTTTTGATAAATTAGTTTCCTGCCCTTTGGATAAAAGTTTAATTAGATCGGCTAGCATATCTTTGACTGGTGGAGCATTGCGGAGACTGCGCCAAATTACAAACTCAAACTTATCTTGAATTTGTTCTGCTAGCTTTACTGATAAGCTGGTTTTGCCCATCCCATCCATACCTAACAAAGTCACTAGTCGGCAGTGTTCTTCGAGAATCCAGTGTTTTAGTGTTGTTAGTTCTGCTGTACGTCCTAAGAATACAGAGATATCGGGTGCTTCGCCCCAATCAGTTAAATTTTGGATTGAATGCTGATTACTGATTACTTCATCAGTCCGAGGTAGTTGATAATCACTTGATTCAAGTAATAAATTAAAAGCCCTGAAACAGATGTTTAGAGTTTGCTTGTCAACTCCTACTTGGCAATGAAATACCTTCATCAGTGTATCTGGATCTAAGCCAGTGCGATCGCTTAAATCTTCCAAAGTATAACGTTTATCTAGATTTTCCCAACTTTGTGCCTGACATTTTGCTGTTTGAAGTTTCTCAAACCCTTGATGTGTAAGAATAACACCCCGTTTGCGCCTGCGTTGTAGTGGATTCATTACTGTCCCTTAAGTTTTGTACATACACTCATAAAGTAATAGTCAGTAGTTAGCGCCTGTAATATGCCGCCAAAATATCTACTTCACTCAAGAAGGTGCTACAAAGATGAGATGTGCTTTTCCTGAAATCAGGTTTGTTAAATATTATGAATATTAAAAATATGAATGTATAGACGTAGCAGTGCTACGTTTCTACAAGGGTTGTGGATAACGCAGATTTAATTTCGCCAGATATCTATTGTGACTGACGATGCATTTTTTGCAAAACTACCAGAGATGAACCAGAAGTTTTGCTGAAGTTGTTGGTAGATGAAATTATTGCTGGTAAAAGCTTTGGGGAATTACCGACCAAAATTTTTTAAGTTTATTTCTTAAGTTCCTTAACTTCGGTTGTTAGCGCAGAGTTACACGTGCAAAATACAAAAAGTTTTCCAATTCAGAAATCCAGTGAAAAAGTTAAATCGTATTTTAATAGTTCTCCTCACCTTTATTCTTTGGCTAGGTGGGCTAAGTCCAGCTTTAGCAGATAACAAAACAGTATTAGGTGTAACTACTCTTTACAGCACCCCAGAGCAACAAGGACAAGGAGTTACGGTCTATAAGGATATACTTCAATACGCAATTGCTACCCCTTTTTCTCTACCTCCAAATTTTCCGATTCCTGCCACTAAAGAAGAGTTTGATAAAACAGTAGTACCAAGACTGGTCAAAGGACTTGGAGATGGTTCAGTTACGAAAGCTTGGTTCGACTTCCAAGCTGGAGAAGCTGAAAATACTGGCAACCAATTGTTTAGTGTTGGTGCTCCTTCGGGAGAGAAACTATATAGTGTAGTATCTGGAAAACCTTTGCAGCAATGTCCTTTAGAAGTTCAAGACACTCAGATAAATTTCTTTCTAGATTCAGACGATGCATCTAAAAGAGCTAAAGAACTAGATGCCCAAGGTTATTTTATCTACGTTTCTCCTGTTGAAGAATTACGCAAGAAAGTACTTGATGCTCTCTATGATCAATATAGGAGTGGAAATAAGAATCCATCTTGTTTCTTAGTTAATGGCACTACTAAGAAGATTACAGTTGATTTCCAAGATATTTATACTTTACTTCCTCCTCAATTGCAGCAGCCAGCGAGGGAAAAACCACTCGTTTTCTTACCCAAGAATGAAAATGAGTTTTTATATGTTGTCAACGCCAGAGAGTCAGTTAGCTAGTACTCCACTAGATTAATTTTGATAAATTTGCAGTGGATAGAGCAGTAGGGGTGCACAGATGTGCATTGGTGTCAACTTAACGTGAAACCCGCTTGGTGAGAACGTTTTACCCTCACCCCCAGCCCCTCTCCCTGGGGAGAGGGGAGCCTGAGATTTAATTCCCCTTCTCCCTTGGAAGAAGGGGTTAGGGGATGAGGGCGTGAGGTGATGTGTCAAACACCTACCCGATATAGCTTTCAGCTTAAGTTTACACCAATGACAGATGTGTGCACTTAACACGTAGTATCATTAATAGTTGAGAATAAGCGATCGCGGCTCTTTCTTTTTCACTCTCTGTAGTCGCCTACGCCGAACGTCTCAAAAAGTTGCAGCTTTTCGTCACACATCACTTAACTTTCGGAACGCCTTGCAAACAAGAAATGTTAGATTTATTTATTTCTACTTACCTAATTTTTGTAAAACAAGATACATTAAATGGTAGTTTAATCGCAAAGGAACCAAAAAGCATGGCCGTTAGTAGCCCTGAAGTCATCCGTCACATATTGATCGGATTGGGATATTTAGCTCCTGAGATCGATCCTAAGCCGGATCTCACTAAATTTGCTCCCTGGAAGCGGAATAACAACTCCTTGACAGACGATCCTACGGAAGAAGCGATTAAAAAGTTTCAGAAACAGTATTCACAAAAACTTACGGTTAATGGTAACGCTGATTCCGAGACTCGAACTGTAATGGAAGATACAGTCAAAGGACTTCAGAATAGATTGAAGTTTCACGGTTTTGCAACCAATGCCGAAATTCCAAAAGACTTGCCTTTTTATGGGCCAGCCACTTATACAGCAGTTAAGAAATTTCAGAAATCTCAGGGTTTAACTGAAAATGGCATTGCCACTATTGAACAGCGTCAAATTCTACAGCAATCTAGTCTAACAGATAAGCCCCAGCCCCAGTCACAAGTCAAGCTGATAGATTTGTGTTTCCAATTCAAAAAGAATCCTCAAAATCCTTCTTACATCGCAGCATTAAATAACTTACAACAAAATTTACCCAAGGACGTTTTACACAAAGTTACTAACAAATGGAGGGGAACAAACGATCAAAATCCTGAGATTGTCAAGCTGACGAATCTGTTTACTTATTATGATGACAACAATGCAAACCATCGTGATGCACTAAATCACTTACAAAGTCAGATGACTCCAGCCATCTATCAAGCATTTTTAAGTCTCTGGAATAAGAAGTAACAAATGGGACTTACAGCAGAATTCAGAATTCAGAATTCTGAACTAAAATACACTTTATACCTGGATAACAGACTTAGCTTTTGTACCTCATTAATTTGAAATCTGCTGTATATAGGCATAATCTGCTTTTCCACATCTGATACCAATTCAAAAAATGTTTACGACAGATAAGCCCACCCGCGCTGACGTGCACCCCTTAGCAAGGGCAGGGTTGGGGAAGGGTATTATCTATGTGTTGCATTCTTTTTTCAAATTGGTATGACATACGAGAATTAAAAACCAGGTTTTTGATCTCTGCTAAGTAAGAAACCTGGTTTTTTAACAATTCTGAATTCTGAGTTCTGAATTCTGAATTCTCATTTAATACTCAATTCCCGGTTGTGCTTTCACACCTTGATCGCGGAAAGGGTGCTTAACTAGGGTCATTTCAGTTACTAAGTCAGCACGCTCAATTAAAGCAGGTGGTGCGCCTCTACCTGTGAGAATAACGTGCTTGTTAGCGGGTTTTTGTGCCAAACCTGCTAAAACGTCTTCTACTGGTAAGTAAGCCATTTTGAGGGCTATATTGATTTCGTCTAACAACACTAGATGAAAGTCTGGGTTGCGGATGTATTCTAACGATTTCTCCCATGCGGCGCTAGCTTTGTCAAGATCGCGATCGCGGTCTTGAGTTTCCCAGGTAAAGCCTTCGCCCATTGCATGAAATTCTATCTGGTCTTCCCAATAGCTGAAAACCCTTTTTTCGGAAGGTTCCCAGCTACCTTTGATGAATTGGACGATCGCTACTTTATACCCATGACCGAGCGATCGCAACACCATCCCTAAAGCCGCAGTGGTTTTACCCTTACCGTTACCAGTATTTACAATAATTAACCCTTTTTCTGGTACAGCTTCTGCTATGCGCTTATCTTGCACTTCTTTGCGTCGCTGCATCTTTTTGCGGTACTGTTCATCAGTCACAGATGAAGACATTACCTCATCAATCAAGCGCCCAATTTGTTGGTCTGGGTTCAATTCTTGCGGTGTATCGTTTTTCATCAAGCTTGTCTAGAAATAACTGTTAAAAGTGTTGAAAATGAACCGAAATCGTCTTACTTATCTAATTTCACTTATAATTACTTGATTGAAAATATCCAGTAAGTTTTCATGTGAAATACTAATACTGTATTAGCTTTATTAATGATTTGCAGACAAGTGGAAATATATATAGTACACAAGCTGAACTTATAATTTGAGTTTACTATTACTTTTTTAAATAAGTTAATATGTTCATTAAAGCACTTTTCCAGTAAAATATTATCATTATCTCCTTTGGTACAGTCATGAGTTAGACTCACAACCAAGGGCATTGATTTAAGTGTCAAAAATATAATGTCTAATATCAGGAGTTATGCCTTTATGGATGTTGTTGTTTCCATTTTTCCCATAAAGCCTGTGTATCCTCTGGTTGTCCGTCATAGTTGAGCAATTGGTCTGAAATTACCACCCATGACTGGGCACTGCGTGTCCAAATATTACCCACTGGGCGTAACCAACTGGTATCATCTAAGGTTCCAGCTTTGACATTGATAGTATTTGGGTTGTAAGTCCGTTCATGGAACAATCGCGTTCCGCAGTCGCCACAGAACAGGTTGTTTACTTCACGTCCGCTATCAGTTTTCCGAGTCCAAGTTTTCGGTTTTCCCTGAACAATTACAACAGCATCTCGTAATACTGTAAGAGACATACCAAAGGCACTAGAAGATTGTTTCTGACACTCCTTGCAGTGGCATAGATAAAGGGTTAAAGGTTGAGCATGAATTTCATAACGAATCTGTCCACATTGACAACCTCCAGTATATGGAAGATTCACAGCTTTTATCTCCTTAAAATTTGTATTACTTTATTGTAACTAAAACTATTTCAATCTGAAAGCGGATTTTAATAGACACAAACAAAAGACACGAGAACATAAGTAAATTTTCATTATCTACATTTTTATAAATCTTCTTCATCCAATTCATCATCCTCACTCCAATACTGTTGAGGTGCATTTCCGTAAACTTCTAAAATCTTCGGTTTCTTGATTTTGTTATCAGGTGGATTAATTGCTTCTAACTGCACATCAAATTTCCAGTTGTCACCAAAATCATAAAGATAAGTCATTTTACCACCTGCTTCTAAAGACAAATCACCAATCTGCACTTGGTCAGCAAATGGGGGTGTTTCCATGTAGGGATGACCGATTTTGATTATGCGACCGAAATAGTCTTTATAACTAAACTCGTACAGGTGATCGTAATCAAAATCAAAAGCATCGAGAATTATTTCTGCTAGCCAGCTTAATGGTTTTTTTGCTGGTATGGCAATGCGTCGCCAAGCCTTTAAAAGGGATACTTTAAAAATATAAATACCATCAGTAAAGCCTTGCTTGGGAACAAAGAAATTATGCTCCCATTCGGGAAAAAATGGTTTAAAATGTGACTGCAATTTTCCAAAATTTATATTTACATCATCCTGTAATTCTCCTCGTATACCTAATGGAAAGAGGAATTGCAACAAAGCATCACCAAAGGGTAAGCGTTGTAAACTAGTAATGCGCCACCCTTTGCCTTCTTGTGGTTTCCCATGTTTGATAGATAACAATCCAAATAACTCTAACAGGGCAATATTATGCAGCCCAGGGTAATAACTAATATTATTTTGATCTTCATATTTAGGGAATTTTAAACCTTTATCTGGGACACGAGGCCAAAGTTGAATACATCTAAATAAATTCCCGAATGAATCTTGACGTTCGCCTAAAACTTCGTTATTTCCCCAAATCAACCAAGCTTCTAATAAGTTGAAATAGCGTTCGGTTGGATTAAGGTTTGACCATGATTGCAAAATTGCTGCTTCTAAAACTAAAAACTGCTTCTTCCCTTGGGATTTAATTTGGGCTATTCCAGAACTGCGTAATAACAGATATAGTCCATTAATGTAGGGGTATGATTTCTGTACGGGGCGTTTGAGTTTAGTTTCAATTGGGTGACTTAACCGAGAATTAACTTCTGATAATACTTTTAACGGTAAAAGATTATTAACACTACTAACTTCTACTCCATTTGGTTGTAAGAAATCTATCAGAGTTTGAAAGTCATGCAGAATCGTACCAGGTTGATTTTCATCAATACTGAGTTCTTGTAAGAGTTGTTGTTGTGACTCTGTTAAAGAAGGCAGTTCAGGATTGAGTGTGCGTTCTAGTCGCGCAAATAAATCTTCCATAATTAAAAATTCTAAATTCTAAATTCATAATTTCACCTTTTGTGTAACCTGTTTTATTTATACTATGACTACAGAGTTTGTCCTGATAAACATTGAACTGCAAAGTGTCACAACAGGAATATTAACACCGTAAGTTTAATGAAATATGAATGATAATATTTTCACCTTCTACTTGACAATCCCAGGAATTTGATATGAATAGTAACACTCGCTTACAAATGATTTTAGCTGATACACGTATTAATACAGTATTAAGAGCGATCGCTCAACTAAATCTACCTAACTGGTGGTTAGCAGGGGGTGCAGTCCGAAACACCGTTTGGTCTTCAATTTTTGGCAATGACTGTGGGTTAGGCATTAAAGATTTCGATATTGCATTCTTTGATATAGAGGGGAACCGTTCTCAAGAACTAGCAGCAAAGGCGACTCTCACAGAACAATTTCCTCATGACGAGTTTGATGTCAAAAATCAAGCCAGTTTTGCTCGTTGGCGTCTTGGTAGCAGACTCTACACTAGTACAGAGGATGGCATCACAGATTGGCTGCACACCGCTACGGCTGTGGGAGTTCGACTAAATACCCAAGGACAATGGCAATTTTTCACACCCTACGGGTTGGATGACCTATTTGGTGGCATTATTCGACCTACGCCAACACATACTCATAATTTAGATGCCCATAATAAGGCCTCTGGATTTTTACAGAAGTGTCCTTATCTGCGGTTGGCGTAGGAGCTATAATAAAACCAGTTTAGCTCTGAGCATTTTTTGAGCATTATAATAAATTCATCAAAAACACCAACTGGTAAGTCAAAAAAAGGTCAAGTAAGTGTCAGGGTTGATTCGGGAAGTGTCAAGGCTTGTTTCCCTAGAAGTTACTGCAACAAGGGTCAAATAAAGCTAGCAACGGGTATTGTACGGCTATATTCGTTGGGGTGCGATCGCTAAAGTTAAACACTTAGAATCAAAGTATGTTTTTCTAGTAGGACAAACTACTACCATAGAAAACACTAGTTTAAAACATAGTGCGAGATAAAATACAGTTCTGAATTTAATAATTTTAAACTTTAGCAAACATTTGCAGTCAGCTTTTATTCTGTTTGATGTATGAATACAGAACTTCGCGATCGCTCCGAGGATTTACAATTAAACATGGACTATTTCCGTAACTTCCATTACTGATAAGAACAACAGTAATACCCATCCGTGGACAAACTCCTAAACAACTGGTGCTAACCACCCGAAAATCACCCCATAATCCCTCAAACTTTAAACGAGATTTCAACCAATTCTCTAAGTCTTCGGAAGCCGTTGAGCCTGACCGCTCGTTTGCACATTGTGAACACACAAGCACCAAACCAGATTCCCATCGAGGAGAAACGGTGGGAATAGAAGTTTCTAATCGAGAATTTATTAGGGGCGATGGTTGCTGAGAATTGGATGCAGACCTCTTGAGAATACGTTGGAGTAATGCTTTAATACGCTGGAGCAATTTCTTCATGGACAACCCCACCTATTTATCTGACAGGATAGTGTAAATTTCCTGTTTAGTCTGTTCTACTAGAACGCCCAACAAATCCTAGCCTATGCCAAGTCATTTGTAGACGATGTAGAATTTTCACCAATAGATGCCAAGGGAACATGATATTACTATCTTTAATTGCAACTCAGTATTACAATCTAGGGGTTCCCACTCGCTGGGGAAACTATATGGAATTAAAACATGACTAAGCTGATCGAATACGAAGAAGCCAGCGATGAAGTACGTGCAGTGTATGACGACATCCGCGTTACACGTCAGAATGACTACATCAATAACTTTTGGAAAGCTATAGCCAACCATCCCCCTACCCTGCAACGAACGTGGCAAGCATTAAAGGAAGTGATGGTTAGCCCTGGTGAGATCGATCCACTGATGCGCGAACTGATTTACATTGCCGTGAGTGCGACGAATGGCTGTGAGTATTGTATCGCCTCGCACACAGCAGCAGCACGTGCCAAGGGTATGAATGATACTATGTTTGGGGAACTAATGGCGATCGCAGCCACTGCCAATATGACCAATCGCCTCGCCAACGGCTATCAAATTCCCGTGGACGAGAAATTCAAGACGTAGGAGTTTAGCCTTGTCTATCCCTGCTTAAAAATAAGGTTTAGCAGAATTATTTACTATGCCCAAGGTTCAGATTAACGGGATTGATTTGTTCTACGATATTAAGGGAACGGGTGAGCCTTTGCTATTAATAGCTGGCTTTCTTTGCGATCATGCCTATTGGTCGCTAATTATGCCATCGCTGGTTTCGCAGTATCAAGTCATTCGCTTGGATAATCGAGGTATGGGGAGAAGTTCTGCTCCCGAAAACCCCTATAGTCTGAAACAGATGGCTAGTGACGTTGCAGCATTGCTCGATCGCATCGGAATTAATCAGGTGCATCTAGCAGGCCATTCAATGGGTAGTCAGATAGCCCAAGAGTTAGTGTTAGCACACCCTGAAAAAGTAAAAAGTCTGATGCTACTCTCATCTTTGGCAAAAGGTGATACATTATTCAACAGCATCATCGAGACTTGGGGCGAACTTCCTAGTAATGTAGACCTAAAACTTTATGAAAAAGTCATATTGCCCTGGATATTTACAGATGCTTTCTACTCAATTCCTGACATGATCGAAGGTCTGATTGAATTTGCTATCAGATATCCTTTCCCACCTGCAACTCATTCACTCTATCATCACAGTCAAGCCATTCTTAGCAGTGACACAATAGACCGCCTCCAACAAATTCATTGTCCTACCTTAGTTCTGGTTGGTAAACAAGATATTCTCACCCCGCTAAAGTTTTCCCAGCAACTTGCTCAAGGTATTCCCAATGCTGAACTTGTAGTCATCGAACGTGGTGGTCATGGCTTCTTGATTGAGTCGCCGGATGCTGTGGTTTTAGCTATGCTCAAATTTTTGGGGAAGTTGAAGCTAGCTTATACCAATTTTTGATTATTTAAGAGCATTTACCAAATCCACCGCCGCCAGGAGTTTCTATTACAAAAACATCCCCAGTTTTCATCTCTACTGTTGCTGTGCTGTCTAAATTTTCTTCAATTCCATTCTGACGTTGTATCCAGTTGCGTCCTACTTTTCCTGCCTCCCCACCATTTAATCCAAAGGGAGGAAGAAGCCGATGACCAGAGAGAATATTAGCTGTCATCGGTTCTAGAAATCGAATGCGGCGGACAACTCCATTGCCACCCGAATATTTTCCTTTGCCACCGCTATCTGGACGAAGACTAAAGCTTTCTAAAAGTACAGGATAACGGGTTTCTAAAACTTCTGGATCGGTCAAGCAGGAGTTAGTCATGTGAGAATGAATACCATTAGTGCCAGCAAAATCAATCCCCGCCCCAGAGCCGCCGCAGATAGTTTCATAATATTGATATTGCTCATTACCAAAAGTAAAATTATTCATCGTTCCTTGAGAAGCGGCCATAACACCCAAAGCACCGTATAAAGCATCAACAATAGTTTGAGAAGTTTCTACATTACCCGCGACTACTGCGGCTGGATAGGTTGGGTTGAGCATACAGCCAACCGGGATAATAATTTCTAGAGGATTAAGACACCCGGCATTGAGAGGAATATTATCATCAACTAAAGTACGGAAGACATATAAGACTGCTGCTTGAGTTACAGCTTTAGGAGCATTAAAATTACTATTTAGTTGTAGAGAAGTCCCAGTAAAATCAATGGTAGCACTGCGGTTTTCTGGGTGAATCGTTACTTTAACTTGAATTTGTGCGTCATTGTCCATTTTATAAGTAAATGAGCCATCTTTGAGAACTGCGATCGCACGTCTAACAGACTCCTCAGCATTAGCTTGCACAAATTTCATATAAGCTTGAACAGTATCGAGCTTGTATTGTAAAACCATTTTACGAAGTTCTTGTACTCCCCGTTCATTGGCGGCAATTTGTGCTTTAAAATCAGCAATATTTGGGTCAGGGTTGCGAGCAGGATAAGTATGATTTAAAAGGTGCTGTCTGACTGCGAGTTCTCGAAAATTGCCCTCTTCAACCAAGAGAAAATTATCAAAAATAATTCCTTCTTCTTCTACTGTGGTACTGTGAGGAGGCATAGAACCGGGAGTAATTCCACCAATATCTGCTTGGTGTCCGCGAGAAGCAACAAAAAATAGGGGCATGGGGCATTGGGGAGCCACTGCGTTGGGCGGCTTTGCCGACTTGAAGCAAGTGGCGTCATGGGGCATGGGGGATGGATTATTTTCACTACTTTCTAAAAAAACAGGGGTAATTGCAGTGACATCAGGGAGATGTGTTCCACCGTTATAGGGGTTATTAGATAGATAGACATTTCCCGGTTTGAAAGTATCGCCTTTATCGTTAATTAAACTGCGGACACTTTCACTCATTGAGCCTAAATGTACAGGAATATGGGGAGCATTTGCTACTAATAATCCCGATGAGTCAAAAATAGCACAGGAGAAATCCAGCCTCTCTTTGATATTCACTGATGTAGCCGTGTTTTGTAACACAATTCCCATTTGTTCAGCGATAAATTGATAGAGATTTTTGAATATTTCTAAACCAATGGGATCGGGTTGAGTTGTTATGTACATTTTGAGATTTTCTTTAAATAGATGATTTCATAGCTAGATTTGCCCTACCAACAACAAATTTATTGATTTAAGGAAATCTAATTAGACATTTCTTGCTTTTCTCCTTAGCTAGCTCTTCATTAAGATTTTGTCTAGCTATTTCGGCATTATCTAATTTTTGCTCAAGCTCTTGAATCACTTCTGGTTTAGCGATTTTTTGTAACTCTTGATTTTCGGATGTTAGGTCTTGAATATCTTTTTTATAATTGTCGATTTGCAATTCTAAATTTGATATTTCGCTTTTGTAGTCGGATATAGCCTCAGACTCCTTTACAAAATTAGCTATAAATGGTACAGCAAACCCCAAGCCAAAAATACCGAGAATAAAAGTAAATTTTAGCAGTCCATTAACTAACTCTTGCTGTTTTGCTTGCTTAGATTTTTCTGGCTTCTCGACTAGTCCCACGTCAATTAAGTATTGAAAAACTACTTTTTCTTCATAATTTAAATCATCTAAATTAGTTTTCCAATCTACTTTGTCTCTAAAAGCCATTTTGCAGTCATGTAAAATATGCTCATCTTCAACATGATTTGTTTGTTGTAACTTTGTAAAAGCTAAGTTAATCGTCTTGAACTAATCCTCTTGTTTTAACCTAGTTAGCTTCATTTCCATAGTCACTTTAATTTTAATTTTGAATTAATAAGTCTGACGTTTTAAAATCTGCTGTACAGAACCATACATTTCACTTGTCAAACCTTCAAGTTCATGCTCTATATCCTCCCAACGTCCAAGTTTACTCGTCCATTTTCCGTTAGATAATTGTCTGGCAGCGTGGGTTGGTTCACCATCAGAAGTAGCGTATATTGCTATCTTCTCAAAACCCACTTCAAGCTCGGAATTATCGCAAAGTTTGTACCCTAAGCTTTTGTAT
Organism: Nostoc sp.; assembly: GCF_036918245.1. GTDB lineage: Bacteria > Cyanobacteriota > Cyanobacteriia > Cyanobacteriales > Nostocaceae > Nostoc. The sequence continues at coordinate 2,949 of NZ_JBALEF010000084.1, read as the reverse complement.
GCTTGGATAAAAGCTGACATAGTTAATTCTGCTGTTACACCTTCTACCCAGTAATACATATTATCTGGGTCTATTGGACTCCACCAGCGATCATCCTCACCCGCAGCCCAAGCAAAACAATTATATGATGTACTTTGCTTACTGGTTACAGAATATTCAGTATGGTATAAGTTGGGAAATTTATTTTCTCTGTAGCTTTCCAACTTACCATCTATATCCATTTGCTTTCCCCCATTCAATCCAAGCTACAGCCATTTGCTGAAGTCTACCACGCTGTTCGGGTTTGACAGGGTTTGCTCCTGTAATTGCACTTAAGGCCCAAAACCAATGGTCTGGTTCGCGCTCAAGTTCACGCATAATTAAAGGAACAACAGGTTGTCCCATCCCGATTATTCTTTGATAAGCGGGATGCATTGATATTTTTGAAGCAACAGAGAGCATTCCTATCTCACGCCGCCATTGTTCTGCTAATTCTGAGAATGTAGTTTCTATCTCTGCGGTTTTAATAACCGGATAAACGTAAGGTGACATTTAACTTCTATTTAGGTTTACTACAAGGGAACTAATATTGATTATCCTACAAATACAGGCAAACCTGATGAATTCATCAATCTTGACGCTGTAAAATTAGATGATTGTGTTCAGTTAATCTTGCTTGCCAATTAGGTTCTACTACAATTGTGCTAATTTTTTCCACAACGATCGCAGGGCCATTAATACTATCTTCTGGTTGTAAATCTTCCCGTCGATAAACAGGAGTGTCGTGCCATCTATCAGCAGTAAACATCCTTACTGTCTCAACAGACAGGGGGACTTCATTTAAAGGGCGAGTAGGAATAATTAAAGGTTCTTCGGGAGTATCCATTTTCTGAATTACTTCCACTGAAGCGGATTCAACAATTAAGCTTTTCTCTAATTGAATAAAACCATACCGAGATTGATGTTCACTCTCAAATTCTTGTTGCATCAATACCAAATCATCGGCAAAATTAACGGTCAAGGTAGAGTTAGTCCCCTCATATTTTAAGTTGATTTTTCGGATTACTTCTACTTGACTTAGTACTTCATCTATTTCGCTTCTAGCTTGAGTTTCTAAATATTCCATTAACTGCTGTAGTTGAAAGATTAATGCTTGAGTTAAAGATTGCTCAATTCCTCCTTCTCTAATCGCCCGGACATCAGCTAATCCCATCCCATAAGCAGATAAAACTCCAGCATAAGGATGTATAAATATTTTTTTCATTCCCAAGGTATCGGCAATTAAACAAGCAACTTGCCCACCTGCACCGCCAAAACAACAAAGCACATATTGGGTAACATCATAACCGCGTTGCAGACTAATTTTTTTAATTGCGTTCGCCATATTTTCCACTGCGATCGCCATAAATCCTGCGGCTACTTCTTGGGGAGTAGAATGATTTAATGTAGCGGCTTGAATGTCTTGAGTTAATTGGGTAAATTTTTGAATAACAATATCTTTATCTAAAGGTAAATTACCATCAATGCCAAAAACCGAGGGAAAATATTGTGGGTGAATTTTACCTAACATTACATTGGCATCGGTAACCGCTAATGGCCCACCACGTCGATAACAAGCAGGCCCAGGATTTGATCCGGCAGATTTAGGGCCAACACGATAACTAGAACCATCAAAAAAGAGAACTGAACCACCTCCAGCAGCAATGGTATTAATTGCTAATACAGGAACTCGCATCCGCGCCCCAGCAATTTCCGAATCTAGTTGTCGTTCATACTCTCCTTTAAAGTGGGCAACATCTGTACTTGTCCCTCCCATATCAAAGGTAATAACTAACTCTAAACCTGCCCTTTTACTAGTTTGAACTGCGCCAACAATACCGCCAGCCGGGCCACTTAAAATACTATCTTTTCCTTGAAATTGTTCGGCTGCGACTAAACCGCCATCAGATTTCATAAACATTAATTTGACGCTGGGTAACTGACTGGCTACTTGGTTAACGTAGCGACGCAGAATAGGAGTTAAATAAGCATCAACTACTGTTGTATCTCCTCGGCTAACCAACTTCATTAACGGACTAACTTGATGGGATACGGATATTTGAGTAAAACCAATTTCTTGGGCAAGCTGGGCTATTTGTTGTTCGTGAGCAGGATAGCGATCGCTGTGCAGAAAAACAATAGCACAACTCCGAATTCCTGTATGGTAAACTGCTTGTAAATCACTTTTAACTTGTTCAATATTTATAGATATTAATTCATTTCCGTTAGCATCATAGCGTTCATCTATCTCAATCACCTGTTCATAAAGCATCGTTGGTAAAATTATCTGGCGCGCAAAGATGTTAGGACGATTTTGATAGCCAATTTGCAGCGCATCTTTAAACCCTTTGGTGATCAGAAGAACAACCCTGTCTCCTTTTCTTTCTAACAGCGCATTTGTTGCTACTGTTGTCCCCATTTTTACCACTTCTATCGCCTCAGTAGGAATGGGTTCGTTGCTAGGAATACCCACAATATCTCGAATACCTTGGATGGCTGCATCTTGATATTGTTCGGGATTTTCTGAAAGGAGTTTGTAGACTATGATCCATTGCTGATTAGGCAGAGTCACAATTAAAAAACGTTCGGGATGTTTTGAAAGTCTATCGATAATTGCTTGATTATTAGTAACAGCAACAATATCTGTGAATGTACCACCACGGTCAGCAAAAACCTTCAACATTACTTTATTTCCTGTATAATCATGAAAAATTACGAAATAGCTCTAATATCGGTTATCAATTAATATTCATTGCCTTGTTCGTAAGCGGCTGCAAGGTTAGTAGCCAGACTCTTATTCTAATGTCAAAAGTAGATTTAGCGTAAGGATTCAGGCGGCAGAGTATTGACAAGGGGGACACTTGAGGGGGAGTATCACAAATATGAACCAAAACCTGCCTCAAGATATAGACCGAGAAAGCTTGAACCAGT
>NZ_JBALEF010000083.1:0-20359 GCF_036918245.1 Nostoc sp. | reverse complement strand
AGTACCTCAACACGACTTTGGAGTACCTCAACACGACTTTGGAGTACCTCAACACGACTTTGGAGTACCTCAACACGACTTTGGAGTACCTCAACACGACTTTGAAGTACCTCAACACGACTTTGAAGTACCTCAACACGACTTTGGAGTACCTCAACACAACTTTGAAGTACCTCAACACGACTTTGAAGTACCTCAACACGACTTTTAAGTACTTCAACATGACTTCGAGGTATCTGTTGCTTATATAGCAGTCCTAAATCATTCGTGAGAATTTGAAATCGTTTTAACCCCCCTGCCCTTGGTAAGGGGGGACGATCTACCACTTCTTCTAAGATACAAGGTTGGGTTGAACGCAACATGAACAAGGATCAAATGTTGGGTTTCGTTCCTCAACCCAACCTACAGAATATTATAAGTGTTTAATCTAACCTGATATTAGTTATAATTTCCGAATCTATGCAATAATCTCAAAAACCCCTTCCATTTAACCCTCTACGGTTTTAAGGATCGCTCTTTAACCGGACATCGTATCATCTCTGCGTAGACGTGCAGAGATGAGCAAGACTGTGCTGCAAAGTTAAGCGATCGCTCAAGCAAATTGTGAGAAGAAGTTCTCCGAAACAGTTTCTAACCCTCGGAACTTATGTATAAACAAATTAGTAGGTCAAAAACATTAATCCATGATGAAGAACTCTAACCATATAATAAGTTTTGATAATTTTTAGTTAAAATTGATATTTTTGAAGTCATCTGTGGACAAAAGACCTTGTAAGTATCTTACTTAGAGAATTTGACAGAGAAAGTTAGGGTGACATGAACAACAGAGCAAACCAAAGGCATGAAGAACATCATGTAATACAATATTTCTGTATATTCAACCGAATGTTGATTTTCGTTGCAGAGATATTTATGTCACGCAGCCTTGTTGCTAAAAAAATAATGCTGCGGTTGTTCCAAAATTTCCAGCGTCCCAGACTTTCCTGGCTAAGGCTTAGAAACTCATCTGTGAAAACCCAAGCTGTTCCTCTACCTGACAATGAAGCAGAAAGGCTCAAAGCGCTAGCGAACTACAATATTCTAGATACCCCGCCCGAACAAGCATTTGATGACCTAACTGCTATTGCTGCCTACATTTGTAAGACTCCAATTGCTTTAATTAGCTTAGTTGATAGCGATCGCCAATGGTTTAAATCTAAGGTTGGACTAAAAAGTAGTGAAACATCCAGAGATTGGGGTTTTTGCTCCCACACCATTCTTCAACCAGAGGATATATTAGTGGTTCCCAATGCCATCAAAGACGATCGCTTTAATAATAATCCCTTAGTCAAAGGTAATCCCAAAATTCGTTTTTATGCTGGTGTCCCTCTAATTACGCCCGATAGTCTTGCAATTGGGACTTTGTGTGTGATGGATACCATTCCTCATCACCTAAGTTACCAGCAGTTAGATGCACTGCGCCGCCTAAGTCGTCAGGCGATCGCTCAAATGGAACTCATTCAGGAAGTTCGTAACCGCAAACAAGCAGAGATCGAAGGAAGACAGTTATTGCTGACTGATGAACTAACAGGTTTGTATAACCGACGTGCTTTCTTGCTGATGGCTGCACAGCAGTTGAAAATTGCTCACCGCATGAAAGTGTTTTGCTGGGTTATGTTCATTGATTTAGATGGACTAAAACAGGTTAACGACACCCTTGGTCATGACATGGGAGATGCTTTGATTATTGATGCTGGTCGATTACTTAAGCAAAGTTTTCGGAACTCAGATATTGTTGCCCGTTGGGGTGGGGATGAGTTCATTGTTTTCATCTCTAGCTACTTTAAGGACGCTGATAGTATCCAAGCGCATCTACAAACAAATATTGCTAACTTTAATCAACAGCAAAACTGTAGATATAAACTTTCGATGAGTATCGGCATAGAGCGTTACTCACCAGAGAGCAATATGTCACTAAAACAACTAATCGCTAGGTCTGACGAATTAATGTATGCTCACAAGCGTCTCAAACGGCAATCTCTTACATGAATCATCTTGTTTGAAGATTAAGTAAATAAGAGTAGTGCTGATAAAAATCGAGATTAGTTATGGAATAGCAGATATTAGGGTATTAAGTAGTCTTTAATTACGAATTATTTTAATTTACCACCTGGCTGCCATGACTGCGGGGATCGTCTTGATTTGCTGTTGGTGCGACTGGGGCTGAAAACTTGGAAACTTTGCCGCTAGCTTGAGCATAAGGGAGAGAGGAACCAGTAACCAAAGCTTCTAAGTTACTAGCCATAATTGTGCGAGGTTGATCGCCGATCGCTTGGGCTATGGTTTCTCCTTGCTGACTCAAAAATACAAAATGGGGAATCCCATCTACCCGATATCTCAGCATTTCCGGCAGCCACTTAGTATTATCTACATTCAGCATGACAAAATTCATTTTGTCAGCATACTCTGTTTCTAGTTGAGTGATATCTGGTGCCATTTTTTGGCAGACAGTACACCAATCAGCATAAAACTCTACTAAAGATGGTTTGCCGTTGCTGATTGCTACTTCTAACGGTGTGGAAGTTTCGCTTAACTTGGCTAGAGTTGCCGAGGTTGTTTCAGTTCGCAATCCTAAGACGAGGGCAACAGTAAGTGCGATCGCTACCATTACAATTAAGAAGTTTCTCAGACGCTTCCCGAATGTGGATTCAAGTTTTTCGGGAGAATTAACAGGTGAATCAGTACTCATAACAGCATTATTAAAACTTATTAGGCAATTTCCTCTTTAGTTTAGCTGACTCCAAGCACTCTTTAATCTCCCCAGCATTGGAAGCTTGGACTGGAAATTGGGCATGGGGCACAAGAGGAAGAGGGGCGAAAGACTTACTGTAACTTCTCCCCTGCTCCCTTGCTCCCCAGTCCCCAATGCCCAATCCCGAAGCGTCTATTTAGTTAACTTACAAAATTGCTCCAGTTTCTTTCAAATAAACCCGCGTAAATGGTTCATCTTCACCCAAACTATAGTCTTCAATCAACCCTTTGCGACGAATAGAAATATCGTTGCCTTTTCTAATCACCACAGTCGAACCATCGAAAACATCCCGCACCAAAATCATCTCAGTTTCAGTGGGATTATCCAAAACTACGATATTACTATTCTGGTAAAATATGCCCTGTTCTTCGAGGATTTCTTCAGGATACTCGGCAATTAGCAAATCAACTTTGGGATGACGCAGCAAAGTTTGGACATTACTGTTGTAATCTTTGCTTAATACTTTTTTCGAGCGATTCACAAAAACGGCATCACGACAAACAGCACCTATTGTCGAGTTGGGATTTTGCAAAAGTAGATGATCAATTGTCGCTTGTAGTTCTTCAACTGAGATTTTGTTAAAGGTAATAATTGGTATCCTGGCATCTGTACCCGACTCAAAAAAGGTTTCTAAAATATGAGAAGGCACATCAACACTTTCACCAACAGAAGGTTTAAGATGCATTAAAACGCCTGGTGCAGCATTGATTTCTAGGATGGCAAAGTTACTAGACTTCCAAGATTCTGCGAGACTTTTGGTGATCACATCAATTCCCAGGCAAGTTAGCTGGAAATGTTGGGCAATATCTTGCGCCAAGATAATATTGTCAGCATGAACTGTCGGGGTTGCATCGATGCTCATACCTCCGGCTGAAAGATTGGCAACTTTACGCAGGTAAACAGTGCGTCCTTTCTCAATCACGCTGTCTAATGATAAGCGCTGTTCGTCTAGGTAGAGTTCCATCGCTTCATCGATCTGAATTTTACTCATCGGCGAGGTTGGTGTGTCTAAACGTGCAGGTTTGCGGTTCTCTTGGCGAATTAACTCTGCAAGCGTTAAATACCCATCACCCACAACTGATGCGGGACGGCGTTCTGTGGCGGCGACAAATCGACCATTGACACACAACAAACGAAAATCCGATCCTGAGATGCTTTTCTCAACAATTATTCGGGTTTGCTGATTTTCGGGAATCGCTGCTACTGACCGATTATAAGCAGATATCAGTTCTTTTGAGTCTTGTATATCAGCCGTGACGCCAATTCCTTTGTGACCTACCACTGGCTTAACTGCCACTGGGTAGCCAATTTCTCTTGCTGCTGCCAAGGCTTCTTTCTCTGAAAAGACAATACTACCTTCAGGCACTGGGAAACCCAAGGTTTTCAAAAATGCCTTACAATCATCTTTTCGGGTAGTAAACTCCGAATCTAGATGGCTATCACAGTTAAATGTTGTTGCTACCCCCCGGACGTGTTTTCTTCCCAAGCCGTATTGCATCAATCCTTCTTCCCATAAATAAAAGACGGGAATACCTTTCTGGTAGGCTGTTCGCAATAGGGCGTAAACCGTGGGGCCACCGTAGACAGATGCGCGAAATTTATCTTGCAGCCTTACCAGCTGCTCATCAAAAGTAAAGTCTTCGTCTTGGGTAATGGCTTCAAACCAATCCCAAACAAAGTAGACTACCTCTCTAGTTGTGCGTTCATGTAGTGATTGGACGCTAATCCGCGTGAGATTTGGATATGGCTTAACGCTCCAGTGGTTAAGGTGTAAATCCATGTCCAGTTTTCCGACTTCGGACACAACTTGGGCAAATAAATGACCATAAGATTCGTAGGTTTGATCGCGAAGATTTGGATAGCGATCGCCAATGCTGGCAATATAATCTTCAATGGGCAAAGGCTCTCTAGAGTCAATTAGAGCAAAATCAAACACTAGCGCCCCTACATTTAAATAAGGGTTGGGGCCAAGGTAATGCTTGAAGTTGAAAATATCGAATACATCCGTTCTTCTAGCATTAATGCGGACTAATTCACTGCTTTTTTGTAAAACCATTGATTACGAACCTTCGGCTAAACACCCTGAAATTTTAATGCTGAGTTGTAGTTACTCAGACTTATTGATTGTAGATTGACTCAGGTTAATTTTGGAGAGTGATGGCTTTGCCACTGAGTTAATCAGAACCCACGCTAACTCTATTACTAAGCATTTTTAACTATCTTAAGGCATAATTTAATCCCCAATCTTCTGCCAGGAATCAATAACAGTCAATTCATCCTCATGAATAATCAAAGATATAACCTTTGAATGGTGCAACACTCATCCAAAAATTGTATAAATATATATGAGGCATTAAAAAGACAGCATAAAAAAACAGCAAAGTTATGAATAGCACACAAGCTGCTCTAAGAGATGAGATTCGAGAACTTGCTGACGAAGCTTTTCACCAAAAGCTGATCTCTGGACATGGAGATGGGGCAGACATAAATGAGTATCAAATTGTCTACCAAGGCAAACCCAGGCATCTCCCACTAGAACAAGCACGTTTTTTCTTAACCAACTTGCTTAACAGAAGTCGGGTTGATTAGGACTTGCCATCAGATATCTATTTGCATCTAGCTAGGGTCAATACCAATTACTTACATCGCCCGATAAATCTCCAATCAATAATTAGCAATATAGCTGACAATGCCTCTAGAAAATACTTCTAGAGGCAGTTGACGTTGTGAATTTTATTTATTAATTGGAAAATTATTTTGGTTTAATTGCGATGTCTAACGACAAGCCGCTTCTCTACGAGACGCTCCGCGAATGCGTCTACGCAAATGTTAACCCTACTTTTATCAAGTAATCTATCAAAGGGATGATTTGATACATTGAATTGTCATGTTTTAGTGATATTTATTAACTCAAATCCAGGGGGGCATCATGGTGGAAAGTAATATCAAAAGGCAGTTAGTAATTATTGGGGGAGCCGAAGATAAAGAGGGAGATTCCGTAATTTTGCGGGATTTTGTACGACGCGCTGGGGGTACAAAGGCATATATTGTAATTCTGACAGCAGCCACAGAACTACCAAGAGAAGTGGGAGAAAATTATATCAGAGTGTTTGAGCGGCTGGGAGCGGAAACTGCTCGCATTATTGATACAGAAACCCGTGAAGATGCATCTTCATCTACCGCATTGGAAGCTATTGGTAAAGCAACTGGGGTATTTTTTACAGGGGGAGATCAAGCTCGTATTACCAGCATCCTCAAGGACACCGAAATCGATGTGGCGATTCACAAACGGTTCTCTGAAGGTGTAGTTATCGCAGGCACAAGTGCCGGAGCTGCTGTGATGCCAGACGTAATGATTGTGGAAGGCGACTCAGAAACACATCCTCGGATTGAAACTGTCAAAATGGGCCCAGGTATGGGATTTTTACCAGGGGTAGTAATTGACCAGCATTTTTCCCAACGCGGACGCTTGGGACGTTTAATATCAGCTTTGATACTACAGCCTGCTGTCTTGGGATTTGGGATTGACGAAAATACCGCTATGGTAGTGATAGATAACCAAATTGAAGTAATTGGTGCAGGTGCGGTTACGATTGTTGATGAATCAGAAGCTACATATAACAATATGGGTGAAATTTTGAAGGATGAGTCTTTAGCAATTTGTGGAGCAAAACTTCATATTTTGCCACATGGCTTCAAATTTGACCTGAAAACTCGTCAGCCTATCCTAAATAATGGCTCTGTGCCAAATGGCTCTCAACCACTTGCTTCAGTTAACACTTAACTTTTAGCAAGTGTATTTAAACTGAAAGTTTTATCTAATCGCTGTAACACCCCCTGCCTCACCCTTTTGTAGGCAGGGGATATCAAGCAGTTAAAAACTTGAGTGTAAGCGAAAAAAAGTCTGCGTAGTAGTTAAGTTTTTAACAATCTGGTATAGCAAAGAGTAATATTTAAAATAACCACCTTCACCAAAGTAAGGTAGAAAGAATATCAAGGCGATTTGGTTAAACTATAAAAACTGTCAGAACGAATCTGACTGCCATTTCGCCAAACTTCCACTTTTTCTGGAGTGACTAAATAATAAAAACTCCCATTATCTGCTCGATATCTGCTTTTACCAATATTCAAAGCTGTTATTTTTATAGGCTTGCTTGGGTCTTGCTTCAATTGCCCAATATAAAATAACTGACCATTTTCTTCACAGACTTTTACACGAATGCTTGCTGTCTCACCTTGAATGATGGTAACTCCATTACATTTAGTATCAGCGCTTACAGGTGTAAAACCTATTGGAATTGGCTGTGAAGCTGAAACTTGATTTACTACTGGGGGTGGTGAGACTGGGCGGTTTTGGTTATCTACTTGCTGAACTCTAGAATCGGAGCCAACACTTGCAGTTACGGATATCAACAAACGAAGGGGGTCAACTGCTACTCGACCATTTGGATGAACTTCAAAGTGCAGATGAGGTGCTGTACTATTGCCTGTAGATCCCATCTCGGCAATAATTTCACCTTGAATGACCTGTTGATCCTTGCTCACCAACAAACGGCGATTGTGGCCATAAACAGTAATGCTGCCATGAAGATGTTTAATAGTTATGGCATTTCCTAATCCCCAATTATCCCAACCTGCTTTAACAACTGTACCGGATGCCGCAGCCACAACAGGAGTTCCAGACGCCCCTGCAATATCAATTCCTTCATGTTGATATTTGCGGAAGCCTTGAGAAATAAACCCTTTAGTTGGCCAGATTAAGTTAGAAGTAGGGATAGGAGTTTGCCCAATTGGGGAATCGCCTGCCAATTGTGTTAAGGCAGATGTAGCTGTACTTAATACAGTGGTTAAGGATATTAACCCAACTAGTCCATAAGTACGGTATCGATAAATTATAGCTTTTTTCATAAGTTGCAAATTTATTAGAACAATAATTCAGACACTTTCTGATTATTTGTTGTTTCAAGCTTACTCGGAAAATATCAGGAAATCTTTAGTGAGTTTGTAGCTTTCTAGCTTTTTAGATTTTAAATTCACCAACGAGGTCTTATATCAAGTCCAGTTAATCACTTATTTACCGCATCTGTACAAAAATCGGAAAGGATATGTCTTGCTATAACTTGAGCGGTTTATTCCAGTACTTACTCAGACCATAACTTGGCTAAATCTTGCCGCAAACCCTGCCCAATATATAACTTGAGCAAGGCTTCAGGTGATATATCTTGACTGGCTGCTACTTTTTGGAGCGATCGCAATGTATCTGTTGGTATCTTTATTGATACTGTTTCTGTCGCACGGGGTCTTAAATGTAATTCTAATTCTTCTTCAGGCTTGTTCATATAAATTTATTTCTGTGCGAATAGCTGGATGTCCATAAATAATGAATCTTCGCATAATATGTTGTATCTAAAATACGTTCCATCTATTAATGCTTATCCATTAAAACTTTTCCAAAATAACTAAAAAACTCTTGCAGGACTTCCTTTAAATTAATGGATACTTTCCACATATTCCACTTATCATTAAAACGCTCGTCGTAATTGACTATTAAGTAAGCCCTACCATCACTCAAACTTTCCGGGTTAAATTCCTCTAAGGTGATATTGGAGAAAGCAATGTATCTGCGCTCGTATTCTTCATAACCATTCATAGCAGCCCACATTATTTCAAGTGGAGGATCTTTCTTATAACATGTATTTATGCAACAATCGCCCACTGTTTTACCTTCAACTTGCAAGATGTGCCAATAATTAAGATGGAGTGATTCTAAAAAAATATCTTTTTTATTAGGTAATACCCAAAACCTTCCCTTGGTACAAAGGCATATCTCTTCTACGGCATCACTGTATTCCCAATACTTTAGGTTGAGTAAATGTGGTTCTAAAATATCTAAAGGGATAGAAATAGATAAACGCTCTTTCTGTTTTAATAAAATAATTTGATAAGGATTACTTCCTTTTTCAGGATTTTTAAGTCGATAGCCTACATATTGCGATGTCTTGCTCATCTTAAACTTTTGCTCAAAACCGAGCGCCTCAAGTATATTGATAGACAAAAACATCAATTCCTCCCCAGATTCTTCTAAAATTTCGTTACCTGATGAAACTAAAGAAGGCACAGCGTCATAGTTTACCTTTCCCAATTGGTTACTAGTTTCATTAGTAATAGCAGGAGAGCAATTACTTACCCACTCAGGTTTGTACTTGAGAAATAGATCCTTTAACTTGTCTCTTAAAGGGCGATCGCCTGGAAATTCGCTTTTAATACCAAAATCTTTATATACATTTGAGATTTGCTTGCGTACAGTTCCTTTTGCACGTCCCCTAGACTGAGCAATCTCATTATTAGTGTATCCAGCCAGCAACAACTTCAACACCTCTACTTTGCGAGGTGCTTTCCTTAGCCTTTCCAGAGCTTCATTAAACTGCGGACTATTCATACTTTTCAGAATATCGCATTTCCATTAATCTGCGTACTTTGCGTATTGCGCGTATTCAGATTTGCTTTATGGGTGTCCATTGCTTTGCGTATCTGCGTAATGAGCATCATATACACAGAAGCGTTTGAGTGAAGTAATGGAAAATGATTCTAGATTTGTTCAATTACAAATACCAGGAATGGAGCAATTTCTTGTCCAAAATAAAACTGTCTCAGAAACAACCAAGATGACTCTACAAGCGATTACAAATATTTCGGCTAAGAATCCAGATAATCAAATCACATTCGATCAATTAGAAATACCAGGGATGGAAGAATTTCTCGCCAAATTGAAAACACAGTCAGAATTTACTAACTCAATAGACTACAGCCGTATGAGTGAAGATTTTGCAGCTTGAGGAAAAAGCGATCGCATTACCTCATAAGCCCACGCAGGTGGGCTTTGTTCGTGTATTCTATTTTGAGGGCTTCAGCTCTCTGGCAATTTAGCAAACGCCTCCTCAACCAACTCCTTTGACTTAGCATCCAAACGCAGCCAATCCACTTCACCGAATTCATCGATTAAACTAGTATCAATATCAGCAACTTCCTTCTCTGGGCTGTATTCAAGAAAACACACCTGATAACACAGTTCCCACAAATCGATACTCGCTTCTTGCTGTTGACGCTGCAAACGTAGATGATATCCTGGATGGGGCATCGGCAGACGAGCCAGAGTTCCTCTGATTTCATCTGCTTCTTGGGGCGTTGCGGTTTCCATTGCTTGCAATAGCTCAGTCACCAATGCTTTGATTTCATCAGTGGTGCTAGGCGGCCAAATCAGGACATCATGGTAAGTTCCCGTCCAGGAAGATTCATCAAGCTGCTTGCGGATATTGTCGACAACGCGAATGAAAGCAGGTTGCATGAGGATTTCAGCCTGCTGCCATGCAACTGGATTTGTTATTTTAGGTGGCATTGGTAATAAACAGGGGCACTAAAAGAAAAATAAACAGTCTGCGTTTATTAAAAAGCTGCGTTTTTAATCTAAATCTTTTCTCAAGATAGCGGATTTCATTGAAGAAAATTTGGAGATATTTATTACCAGCTGGAAAATTAGGTAATAACTCTGGGGAGGGAATATGATAGGCAAGCTACTAGACCATCGTTACCAAGTAATTCGAGTCCTCGCGATGGGAGGATTTGGTCAAACCTACATTGCCCAAGATACTAGGCGGCCTGGCAATCCCATTTGTGTTGTCAAGCACCTCAAACCCGGAACTGACCCCAGAGTTTTTGATACTGCTAAACGCCTGTTCAACAGCGAAGCCGAAACCTTAGAAAAACTGGGCAACCATGACCAAATACCCAGGCTGCTAGCGTATTTTGACGAAAACCAAGAGTTTTATTTAGTACAAGAATATATTGAAGGACATACCCTAGCTGAGGAACTTATACCTGGTAAGCGCTGGAGTCAAAGCCAGGTAGTTCAACTTTTGCAAGAAGTTCTAGAGATTCTCGAATTTGTCCATCGCCAAGGCGTGATTCACCGCGACATCAAACCGGATAATATCATTCGCCGTGCCTCAGATAATAAGTTAGTTTTAGTTGATTTTGGGGCAGTGAAGCAACTGCGTACACAGATGGTGACAGTGGGCGGACAAGCCTCTGCCACAGTAGTTATTGGCACTCCTGGCTATATGCCCACAGAACAAGGGCAAGGTAAACCCCGTCCTAACAGCGATATCTATTCCCTTGGCATTATTGCCATTCAAGCACTAACAGGATTACAGCCAACAGAATTGCAAGAAGACCCAGAAACGGGGGAAGTTATCTGGCGGCATTCAGTAACCGTAAACCATCGACTGGCAGCAGTGTTGTCCAAGATGGTGCGTTATCACTTCAAAGACCGCTACCAAAACGCTACGGAAGCACTACAAGCATGTAAAGACGCGATTAATCCAGTACCTGCACTTTCCACACCTCAAGAAGCCGCCAAAAATTCTAGTTACCAAGCAGCCAAATCCCAGCCTCAAGTATCTCGGCTGCAAACTATTGCAGTTGCACCAGCCAATCCTGTCCCTGCTAAACCTGCGCGTAAAGACTCTGGTAAATCCGACCCCTGGCCGATATTAATTGGCATATTACTGGCGGGTGGTGCGGCTGCCTTGGTAGCAAATGTATATCCAAATGTGAAAAATTTAGCTTTAAATCTTACAGGTAAGGATACCACCTTAGCAAATAAATGCTCGGCTGTTGTTGTCGGAAATTCTAATATCCGTTCTGAACCTAGTTCGATAAATTCTGATAATATTGTGCAAACTGTTGCTAATAACACCAATTTCGAGGTGACTGGCAAGCGAACAAAACGAGGTTGGATAGAAGTTAAGCTTAAATCTGGTGGTTTGGCTTGGGCACACCCAGATGTCATAGCCAATAAAGATCAATGGGGTTCTTGCCTGCGCGAAAAGGGTATTGCAACTAGGATTGTAGATGATAGTAGCTTGATTGCGACTCGAACAATTCCCAAGCCAAAACCAAAATCTAGGGATATAGTAAGTCCATTACCAGAAAAGCCGAAGGGGTCAACTGACGATACTGGTAAATCAGAACGATCACAACCTAGTGATAACAATGCCAATATTATCGAACAAGCAAAAAATAAGTATGATTCAGGGGATATAATTGGAGCGATCGCACTTTTAAGATCGGTTCCGGCAAATGCTGCTTCTGGTATCCAAGAAACAGGCAAAATGATTGCCCAATGGCAGGAAGATTGGGCGAAGGCGGAGGCTTTATCTAATGAGATTAATAAAGCAATAGATGATGGTAAATGGGATAAAGTTTTAGATTATAGAAACCATCCAGAAAAGTTGCCTAATACTCAATATTGGCGAAATAGAATAGAACCATTATTTAAACAAGCAGCCGAAAATCTGGCAAAACAGGCACTCACTGAGCTAAAAAATCAAGGTAATCAGAAAAATACCCAACAGAAACTTCCTGATACTAATCAACCTGCAACTACAGAGAGTCCTAATAGCACAGAAACTCCTAAAACTGACTTTTAACAGTTATCAGTAAGCACAGTTTATCTCGTTCCCAGTTTCTGGCTGGTAATGGCTAAATCAGGGCTGCCGCCTCCCAAATTCGCAGCAGCAACCCAATAAATATCATTTCCAGATTATACCTGGAAACGATATTTATCTGTGGTTTTATTTTCCCTATCCGTGCATTTCGTCGTATTCTGGGGCTTCAACTCGTCTTGCTTCCATCCGCGAAGCAGGCAGAAACTCAGCACGACGGACTGGAACCAAGGGCGGCGTATTTCCTTGGTAAGGGTGAATAACTTGTACAGTACGGGCTGGACGCTGCCGTGGTGAGAACAAAGCCAATACCCCAGCGACAACAACACCACCACCAATAGTGAGAGTTGCGCCTCCCACAGCCCAAAGCACGGGTGAAGACCACCAACTATTTTGCGGTTGGAATGTTGCTGCTGTTTTTGGTTGGTTATTCTGCTGGGCTAATTGCCACTGCTGCTGAGTATTGAAATTTTGAACTTGGCCCTGGAGTTGTTGATTTTGCAACTTTAACTGTTCATTGTCGTTTTTTAAACGCTCCAGCTGCATCTGCGTGTTCAACTTCTCCATCTCTTGGCGCTGGTCAGTATTAGTACCAGTCGGTGGCTGAACCTGATTGGGATACATTGGTTGCCCATAAGGCCCGTAAGGATACATTTGTGGCTGCATTCCTTGGGGCGCTACTACACCTGGGATTTGCGGAGCAACAGCGAAGTTAGATTGTAGAGGGGTATTGGTTCCTTTTAGCAATACGAGAGCCGCCAGCCCAGCTACGGCAACCCCGCCGATAAATGCCATACTCTCACTCATCGCCTTTGCTCCTCGATTGCGACGTAACTATAATCATTTTTGACTGACTCACTCTCACACTCATAAATTATGCCTACTTGATTTCACATAATACTCAAACTATAAGCGACTCTATCAGCTAGTTTTTTTACATCATCATATCTGATGTTAATATTCAAGACCATAATGGTCAAATTGTCTACCAAATAAGGATAGAAAAACTACACTGTTATCTTTTTTAATCTACTTTCTCCGTCTAATCAAGAGGAGTATTTGTACTGGTGTTGGTGGTCTTGATGGCTGCCTTGAGACTTTGGCAAAATTGAGCGATCGCATTTAGTCCCTGCTCTGGTGTCCCTTGGGCTAACCGTTTGACAACAGCGCTACCCACGATCGCACCATCTGCGCCCCATTCCATTACCTGTCGGGCTTGGGCAACTTCGGAGATGCCAAAGCCGACTGCGATGGGTTTATCAGTAACACTACGAATTTGTTTGAGTAAATCGGACACGCGGATTTCCAGTTGCGCTCGCACTCCTGTTACCCCAGTAACGCTGACTAAATAAATAAATCCTTGGGAAGAACGAGCGATCGCTTCGATCCGTTCAGCAGAACTGGTGGGAGCTACCAACAAGATTACGTCAATTCCCATCTCACTAGCTGCTTGGAGCAATCCTGCGGCTTCCTCCAAGGGCAAGTCAGGTATTACCAATCCTGCAACCCCAGCAGCAGCAATTTGCTGAAGAAATTTTTCAATTCCCCGGTGCAAAATTGAGTTGTAATAGATTAACAGAATAATCGGCGATCGCAATTTGGGAGTAATCTCTTGCAGCATTTCTAGCACCTGCTCCAATTTCGTACCCCTTTGCAAGGCGCGGGTAGCAGCAGCTTGAATTACTGGCCCATCAGCCAGAGGATCGGAGTAAGGTATACCCACTTCTATAATATCGGCTCCACTACGATCTAGAACCTGCAAGGCTTTTGCTGTTGTTTCTAAATCTGGATCGCCAGCAGTGATAAAGGGAATCAGAGCGCACTCACGATTGTGCCCAAGGGTTTTAAAGCAATCAGAAATTGCAGTCATTAGTCATTTGTCATTAGTCATTTGTCATCGGTCATTGGTCATTGGTCACAAATGACCAACGACAACTGACCAATGATAACTTTACACCTGAGATTGCTCTTCTTGTTCTATTTCGGCTTGAATTCGTGCTAGTTCTTCGGGAGTAAGCTCGTCTAGCCGCTTTTGCAGAAAGTCTTGCTCATACTGTTCCCGCTGTTGGTGGTAGGTCATTTTTTGTCCCACCGCACGGAAAAAATAGGTGGCTAACCAGCCAACTAACCCACTGACTAGTAAGACTTGGCTCCATATACCAGCTTTCTGATTATCCAAACCGACTAGCTGCAATCCCAAATATGCCAAGCCGCCGGCAATAAAAACACCCAAGCCAATTCCAATAGCGTCAATCCGTCGCATGAGAGTTATGACCTACCAATCTCGTTAAACTTGAACTTGTCGCCGTTGGGGTCGGAAATTTGCAAACGGCGATAAAACCAACAGACCCGGAAAGAAGAAAAACACCAAAAAGTACATAAAGACACGCTCAATCGAGCTAGCTACATACCAACGCTGCTTCAGGTACAGCAAAACAGCAATGGGGATTACCAGAAGGTAAGCTCCAGCCAAAACCAGATATAGCAGGGCGACAATCATAACTTTCAAGTCTTAAGCATCTGTTTTCCATCATAGGCTGAAGAGACAGACTCAGAGAAGTATAGTCATAATGCTTTTAACATAACTGCGCCAGAATTCCTCGAAACCGCTAACAAGGAGGCGAAAGCGCATTGGCGGGCTGGAGTACTTTTAATGTGGGCGATTCAACGGATTTCATTACAAAAGCTAATATCATGCTATTATGTGAATCCACTAGCAAACAAATGCTCTAGTCAGACAAAATCGAAAACTCATCCAGATTAATTACGAGAAAACCAAGAAGACTTGCAACTTTGGCAAGCGATCGCACAATCTGGAAAAAATATTTTCAATCTAGTTGGACAAAAGACACAATTGATGGTGGAATAGATAAGGAGGTATTTGCTACCTCTAGAAAATAACTAGTTACACTAGTTGCCAAACACCTTTGGGGGTGTGGCGGAATGGTAGACGCTACGGACTTAAATAATTGAGCCTTGAAGGAGAAATCCCTCAAGTGGAAGCTCTCAAACTCAGGGAAACCTAAATCTGGTGACAGACATGGCAATCCTGAGCCAAGCCGAAGAAAGTCTTGAGTCATGAGTGTTGAGTGTTGAGTAAATTTAAAACTCATAACTCCTAACTCCTAACTCATCAACTGTTCGGAAGGTGCAGAGACCCGACGGGAGCTACCCTAACGTTAAGTCGAGGGTAAAGGGAGAGTCCGATTCTCAAAATCTGAGCTGGCTATTGTCATCAGGTAGTAGTGAAAACTGCGGGAGAATGAAAATCCGTTGACCGTAAAAGGTCGTGTGGGTTCAAGTCCCTCCACCCCCACTAAAAATTTAAAATACCGAAAGGCTTCGATAGAAGGTATGGGCGGGTTGTATCTAAATCTATAGATAAACCCGCCCATATCCATATATTTATGTATGTATGTATAGTCTTTTCTGGTTATAAATAAGTAATTTCACTGAACTATTTGATGAAGTTTTAAACAATTTGTCTTTAATACTTTATTTATAGTCCTAGTTAATCAAATTTATGTAAAAAAATGACTGAATTTCTGAAGAATAGATTGATGCTCCTGTTCCCCAAGGTTAAGCTGGTAATAATCTGAACAGGAAGCCTTTTTGTCCTGATAACTGAAATGACCGCTAATCGTTTATCAATTAGTCAGGAAAATCCCCATTGTGTTACGTCTAACTCTAGACAATTAGATGTGCAAACTGCCCAAGAGGAGGTTTATAGCTTCTTTGTGGAAATTGTCAAGAAACTGCCACCAGAGGATATTTTACGAGAATTCAAAGGTTTATTTATAGACGGTCTTGATTCCGAATATTCCGATTATATACCCGGAATATATAGTATTTTTTTAGATGATAAGGAACAGGAATTATATAATACACTTAAGCGTTGTTGCTACATCATAGTTAATAATTGGAAAACTAACCGAAAAGACAAATATATCCAAGACTTAGTTAATTTATTTGTTAATGAAAATCTGAAAATCAAGGATAATAATCCTCCAGTAGTAAAAACTTGTAAAATCTGGTTAGAGAATTTTGCCAATAGCAAAGATTATAAGGATCTGAAATTATTTGCTACTAAATATGAAGAATCATCTAAAGGTCATTGGGCTAATCGCTACACTTCCTATTTATTGATCGATCAATCTGTTAATAATAAGAACCCTAAAGAGCAACAAGAAGCTGCTAGAAGGCTTTCTAAACAGATAAAAGACAAATTTAAGTTTGAACTAGCAATGTATATTGCTCGTTCTCAATCTGCCGTCTCAAGCACAACACGCTATAAAAATCCCAGTATTTTGGGAGACCAAGCTCTGCGCTTAATAAAAGCAATTGTCTTAAAAAGAGGCGTATTTAGTCATGATAATATTGCCCATATATTTATTAAACAAACAGAAAATCAAACTCTGAAAGAATTTAAAATAAACCTAGAAAAATATCTATTTTTTTCTGTAGAAAATCAAGAATCAGTCGAAACTTGGCGGCAGCAGTTTGCACATAGTTTATCCTTATGGAAGAGGGATTATAATCAAGAAATTATCACTAAAGAATTTTTCTTGAGAACCTGTAATCGAGTGATTGATTGCTTGACTACAGAAAATGCTAAAGAACCTTCGCAATTATTTATCTTATTAATTAACCAAGGTCATGCTCTAACATTGGTAATTATATTATTAAAGATTATTTTGATTTGTAGAAATGCCCGAAGACATTTAGAAACTCGGATTGCTCATTTAATTCGTTTTTACGAAACCTATTCCGAAGAGGAATGTAAAGGAGTCATAAATTTTATCGAGATTTTTAATATCACGTTCGCCATTTATGCAGAAAATGTAGAATATAACTTGATTAAGATGGAAGAAGAACAACAAAGCAGTAATCAGCAATTAAATCTCGATAGTTATCGTGTGTTTTCACAGATGAAAGTAGATAGACAAAAATGAGTTTTGCCTGATTCATGATTTTGCAAGGCGTTCATCTAAGCAAGCTAGGGCAGCACCCACAGTTTCAGCTAGAATACTAATGAGGCGATATAGAGCGATCGCACTAAATACTAAGGCAGATGGAAAGTGGTGTCGTAAAAGTTCATACGCAGTCGCTTCAAACACACCTAACCCACCAGGCGCACCCGGTATAACAAATCCCAATAACCAAGCGCAACTAAAAGCCCCTAATAACAAAGGAATTTGATTCGCATTCAACGAACCCAAGGCAAATATAGTTAATATAAACCCAGTGGCGCGTAGTCCCATAAAGCCCACTTCTCCTAACAAAGGACGTAAAGGGTAGCTTTTAAGGCTGAAGGGAACAGTTGGTTGAGTGGTAGCAGCAGACTTTTTTGCTTTTAATTTATACAAAAAGTGAATAACTGGGTTCAAAAACCAGGGATGAATCGCACCAAGGACTACAGCTAAACTCAGAAATTGTAGTATTTGTATAACAAGGGTAGTATTCGCTGCTGCAAATTGGCTACTGCATAAGACGATGATGATTAAAGCAGCCGCTAGCATGAGTAGCGGTTCCAGCAAAACGCTCAAAGTGGCTGCACCTGTAGGAATATTGGCATTTTTGGCGGCGACGATTCGCCCGTAGTGATGCCAGATATTACCTGGTAAATACTTCGCGATGTTCGTTTTTAGGTAAACTTGAATGAATTGGGGAGATGATACAGGTTGATTTAACTCTTGCAAAATCCAAGTCCAGATCCAGCCTGCCCAAGTATGTGCTAGTAATGTTACCCCTGTAGCGATCGCCATAATTGCCCATCCTACATCATCAATGCGGATAGCAGTCACCTCAATCCAATTATCTTTCAGAGCTTTTCCTAAAAAAAACAGCGTTCCTCCCAAAATTATCCAGCGTAAAAATTGCTTCATTAATTTAGTAATTTAACGGTTAGAGCAACAAGGGCTGAATGCCTCAACTATTACAGTACATCAGCTACCTATTCAAAGCTTTTGAAGTATTAAACAGGTTTATGTAGTTTTTTTTTGAAAAGGATATTACTTTATTTTATATCTCTCTACAGTTAGATAAAAATATTTTATTATTAATAATAAAAATGTGGCCTGCGCTAGAGGTAAAGTTAATTTTATTATTCATATCATAGAGGTTATCAAAAGTCAGGGAAGCAACACAAGCACAATAACTTGCTGACTAATCCAATAATTCAGCAAACTATTAGCTTATTAATATTTTAGTAAGGAGAACTACGTGAACGCCGTGAGAGTATTCTTGAAAAAAATAAAATTGCGCCAGATATTAACTATCTTTTTAGCTGGACTGTTGATAGTTAGCACTACTTGTACTGGAGCAAATGCTCAAGGTGCAAATCCACAAAATCCTGCTGTACAAGCTGGCGGAGCAAACAATCCTTATAAGAATGGTGGAGACAAGTATACCAACTACAGAATGTCCACTGATCCAAAAATAGCAAACCCAAAAGCCAATCAGGGACACGACCAAGCTAGCTTACAACCAAGTTCGCAATTGTTGATTGCTACAAATGGAGAATCCGAGATACTTTATCCTGGTGGCAAGACACCAGCAGGTCAAGTCCAGAAAGAAGCAAAACTGCCAATCATCACAGATAAAGACTTCCGCCAGCCTGAACCCGGTGGTTTGATTCAGAATGAATCAAATGTAGGAGATCGGGTCAAAGATCGTCTTGAGACTGTAAAAGAAGCTGTTGAAGAAGCTTCCGGCTTTTTGAAGAGCAACGCAGAGGAAGCGGGTGCTAGACCGGAATTACAAAAAAATCCGGCATTAGGCAGATAGAAGCCTTATTTTGTTTCAATGCTTGAGATTTGAAATACTTGAGATTTGAAATAGATTGCAAATGCTATCTTGGTTGAAGTTTAACTAGTCACAAAAATGCAAGGAGTGAGAACTATGAAAAAAGCAATGACTTGGCTGAGAAACATTCGTCCCTTGAAAGTTTTGACTGTTTTTTTAGCAGGAATATTCTTATTTCTGACACAAGCCTGTGGTGCTCCAGGAGTAGCAACACAACCACCACAGCCTGACACTCAATCACCTTATTCCAAACGATACGATCCCACAAAAGATTATCCTCTCTCTTCTCCTGCTGGTGGAATAAATAACTTTAGTGATGTAGAACCCAGAGGCAGATTAGATGAAAAGGCAGCTAATGATAGATCTGATGCGCTGGTAAAAAATGCTCAAAAGAATATTGATCAGAAAGGAGCTGACAGCCCAGGGCAATATGGTGAAAATTACAAACAAGGTACACCCCTTGGTGAAAGAGTGAAGAACTTTGGTGAAGGTATCGGCAGTTCAGCTGAAGAAGTTCGCAAAGGTGTTGTTAAGGGGACTCAGCGAGGAATTGAAAATATTAAGGGAAATACCCAAAATGCTGCCGACGACGTGACGACAAATGTTCAGCGTGGAGCTGAGGATGCTGGTAAAAATGTTAAGCGCACAGCTGAGGATGCAGGCAACACAGTGAAGAGGACAGTCAAAGACGTTGATTGAAATTAGTTATTCAATCTCCTGCCAAAATATGAAAGCGCCTACAGACTAAAGTCTGGAGCTACCTAAACAAAGCCTGCCTACGCAGGCTTTGTTTTGTTAGGCGGGCAGATTTACGCAGTGGTAGATTTACGCAGTGGTATATTAGTCATTGCGTTTGCCCTTGGTGTTCCTGAAGGGTAGGGAGCGAAGCAATCTCATCAAGACTGGGATTGCTTCGCTTTGCTTGCAATGACGGTAAATATTTTTGTCCCCCTACTTATACCGTTTCACACAAACCCTGATACATATAGATTTCTCGTAAGGGCACAGCAATGCTGTGCCCCTACCAACGTATTTGTATCATTATTAAAGTGAAATGGTATTACCTTGTTGGATGCACCGCTTGACAACGTTACCTATTTCTGGAGTTGTCACCAATAGTCGGAGATTGGAAACGAAGACTTGAACTCCGTTAATGAGTATTTGAACTCCGTTGACGAGTATTTTAGCTCCGTTGACGAGTATTTTAGCTCCGTTGACGAGTATTTTAGCTCCGTTGACGAGTATTTTAGCTCCGTTGACG
>NZ_JBALEF010000082.1:0-14325 GCF_036918245.1 Nostoc sp. | reverse complement strand
CTGGGATATTTTCGCTTTTTCTTCGTTGTAAAGATAGAGTGTCTTTTGATGATTTTCTTGCTCATCAATATAGAAACGATAATTTTCAGTGACTTGCTCTTTTAGCTCATTAGCTTCAAGTTGGCAAGTTTGAATCTCCCGTTGGTGAATATGAACTAACTGGGATATTTTCGCTTTTTCTTCGTTGTAAAGATAGAGTGTCTTTTGATGATTTTGTTGCTCATCAATATAGAAACGATAATTTTCAGTGACTTGCTCTTTTAGCTCATTAGCCTCGATTTGGTAAGTTTCAATCTTTTGCTGAACATGAACCAGTTGAGATGTAGCTTCTTCGTTTTCTTTTGCACGTTGTTGCCATTCATCGCGTTGGGCACGAACAGTCATCAATAGCTGTTGAAGTTCACGAGGAGGAATTGGTTCTCTCCGCCGTGAGCGAGGATTATTAACAGCATTGTCATAATTAGAATCTCTGCGATCGCCTCTACTCATTGTCATAATTTAAGTTCCTATATGAGTATTTGTTATACTTAAGTATAAATATTTAGTTTAAGCGAGATGAACTTATTGAAGTGTGATCTCGGTTCTACTGGTAAGATGATCTGACTCTGGATTAAGATATATTTTATAGTGACTAGCAATTGGCGTGATGATTATTTAAAAAAAGCTGCTGACTATGAGGCTGTAGGCATCACAGAATATTGGATTGTAGATTATGCTGCTTTAGGTGGTAGGCGATTTATTGGCAACCTTAAACAACCAACTGTCTCGCTTTACACCTTAATTGAGGGAGAATACCAAGTCAGCCAGTTTCGAGGTAGCGATGCCTGCGGCGGTAAACAACGCATTATCTCACCTCTGTTCCCCGAATTAGATTTAACCGCCGAACAGATTTTTCAAGCTGGTGGATATCCTGTATAGTTATTACACTGTTAGAAAAGAGCGACTTCCGTTACAGACGAAATTTGCTGTCGCAGATTCTTCAGTAAATCTAGAGTTTTTTCGTAAGCAACTTTTTTTCCTTGCTGTCCATAGTACTCAGATGCTTTTTGTAAATCAGATATAGCTCCTAAATGATATCCTAAGCGATACTGAGCTACTCCTCGATTAACGTAAGCCTGGGCATTACTGGGGTTAAGTCTGATGACTTGGGAAAAATCACGCACTGCACCAAAGTCATCTCCGTTTCGTCCGCAAGTACAACCCCGGTTAAAGTACGCTCTATAATCGTTGGCTTTGAGACGAATTGCTAGATTAAAGTCGAGCATGGCTGCTTGGGTATCTTGCAAGACAAAATGCACCAAACCTCGGTCATTATAGATATCTGCAAGTAGTAAGCTAGTTATTCGAGGTATTTGAGTTAGGGCTAAATTAAAGTCAAGAATTGCCTTTGAGTCTTTCCCATCGCCGGCACGGGCTAGCCCTCGGTTATAGTAAGCTCGAAAATCGTAGGGTTTAAGTGCAACGGCTCGATTATGATCGACAATGGCAGCTGAATAATTCCCTTGTCTGTAGTGTGCTACTCCCCGGTTCAGGTAAGCCTCAAAGTTATCCGGTGCAAAATTTATGGCTTGAGTACAATCTGTAACAGCTTGATGGTAATCTTGTAATTGGAGATAAGCCAGACAGCGATCGCTATAAGCAACAGCCAAATCTTTCTCAAGTTTAATCGCCTGGTTGAAATTCTCTATTGCTTCCTGATAATCACCGCGCCGCATCTTATCTACACCCGACTCTAAGAAATCACTCGCTGTAATTTGGGTGATTAAAATGGGTGAAGAATGTGCAGATAAAGTCAGAAAAGTCAGAGGTAAAGCAATAATTGTACTGACAAATAATCGCCAGAAATTACTCATAATACCAAATTAGGATAGGTAGTATTGTTTGATATTCTTGGAACAGTCTTTTTGTAAAGACTCTTAATCCAAAATCCCAAATTGGTACATGCATCCTGTTTGATAATTGCGGCAACTCTAAAATTAGCGGGACAAAAAGCCCCGCAAATTGTTAATTTTTGAAGTTAGATTTTAGTCTACTTCCATTCCTTATCTGCTTGTGAAAGCACATAAGCCGCTACATTTTCAATTTGTTCAGGCTTCAAACGTTTGCTGAAGGCGGGCATGGCATTTTTACCGTTTGTAACCTGGGCAATAATCGCCTCTGCTGAGTACAAACCATACTTATCTAAAGCGTCTTTTTTCAGGCTTTTTTCAGCTTTAACCAGATTCTTTCCTCCTGCGTGACAAGAGGCACAATTGGCACTAAATACTTTAGCTCCACTAGCAGCATCTGCTGCCAAAGCTGGATGGCTGAAGGCAAAGGTGAAGATTGCTATGCCTAACAGCATGACTGTAATCATTTTTTTCATTTCGTGTTCTCTCTGCAATAACGGCTTATTTGGTGCAATATCCTCCATAATTGTGAGTTGAGCCGCTGCCATAGTCAAATGACAAGCTGTCAAACTTTGGTTTATTAAATAAAGTTTTTTAATTTTGAATTTTGGGGATTTTAGATTTAGGTTTGTTGGCACAAAACGATATGTAGCGAGAAGGTGCTTCTCTACAAAATACCTTAGCTTGCTTATTTGCAAAAATGTGCATTTATGCTGATGATTCAAATACAAATTTATGTGATTTTGAATATTTTATAAAAAAAATCATTAAAATTTAAGGATGAAATATTAAAGATGAAAATTGTCCTGATTCATCCTTTATAATTCATCCTTTGTTTTTTATTTGACAGTTCCTAATCGAGTAAGCACATCTTCTGTGACGCGACAAATTCGCCAATCATCTAATATAGATGCTCCCATCCTACGGTAGAATTCTTGGGCTGACTCATTCCAATCTAAGACACTCCACTCTAAGCGCCCACAATCACGTTCTACAGCTATCTGAGCTACTTTAGTTAGGAGAGCCTTACCAATACCTTGCCTGCGATATTCTGGTAAAACAAATAAATCTTCCAGATAAATTCCTGGTTTAGTCAGAAATGTTGAATAATTATGAAAAAATAGCGCAAAACCGACAGCTTGACTTGCAGATTCTGCTAATATTGCCTCTACATACCTCCGCGAACCAAATAAATGCTCCTGAAGTGCTAGAGCATTGCCAGCGATCGCGTGAGATAATTTTTCATATTCTGCAAGTCCCTCAATTAATTTAAACAGTACGCTGCAATCGGCTGGTTCAGCAAAACGCACAATCAAATTGCTACCCGAAGTCATTAGTCTATAGTCCATAGTTTATAGTCCATAGTCTATAGGCAACTGGGCAATTTATTTTGAGTATTGACTAAACAAGAGCCGAAATAAAGCTACAAAACGCCCGATTTTTGCGAATTGCAAAGCTAATTAAGTTAGGGATTGCATCTCTATCTTGAGCAATGTAGTTAAATCAACCAACCTTTTAAGCGTTTGGCTATGTGAGGACGGCGCAATTTCCGCATGGCTTTGCTTTGAATTTGACGCACTCGCTCACGAGAAAGATTGAACATATTGCCAACTTCTTCTAAGGTACATGGTTCGCTGGTTGTCAAACCATAACGCAGAGAAATCACATCTTTCTCTCTTGGAGTTAATACATCACCCAAGACTTCCCAAATCTCCTGACGCATCATGTTTTCATTCATTTTTGCTTCAGGAGACAAGTTATCTTCATCTTCTAGCAAATCCATCAATTCCGTGTCTTCTTCTTTACCGACGCGGTGGTTGAGAGAAAGTGCTTGTCGCCGTAGCTGTTGTAGCTGGCGTAGTTGTTGCACACTAATCTCTAAATATTCTGCCATTTCACCTTCGGTAGGATTACGACAGAGTTTTTGTTTGAGTTCCCGTTGGGCTTTTTTTAGCTTGTTAAGCTTTTCAACAATATGAATCGGTAGTCGAATTGTTCGCGCATCGTTAGCTATCGCTCTGGTAATTGCTTGTCTAATCCACCAATAGGCGTAAGTAGAAAACTTATATCCTTTATCGGGATCAAACTTTTCTGTAGCGCGATTTAAACCCATTGCTCCTTCCTGAATTAAATCCAGAAAAGGCACTCCCCGATTTAAATATCGCTTGGCAATAGAAACTACCAATCTCAAGTTCGAGCGAATCATTTTGCGTTTCGCTACTCTCCCTTGATACAAGCGATTTTCTAGTTGCTTTTCCGTCATTCCTAGCTCGGAAGCCACTTCTAGTTTACTGGGTTCATGTTCCAGTTTTAACTCTAAAGCCGCTTGTATTTCTCTAAATTCCTCTAGAAATCTGACTCGCCGCGCTAACTCTACTTCTTCGTCAGCTTTTAAGAGCGGATAACGCGCCATTTCCTTAAAAAACGCGCCGACAGCATCATCATGTTCGGTTTTGTTGTATCCCGAAGGACGAGCCGCCGCCATGTCATCTCCATCGCGTTCGTCTGATTCCAGATTTTCTACTACAATTGGAGATTCTTCTTCTGCTACTGCATTTAAACTATCGAGTGATGGTTCTTCGATATCAGCAGCATTCTCCAATATTTCCATTTTTCCCAATTCAACAATATTCATATTTTCCTTTAGGGATTGTTGCTTTGTTTGGTACATAATTTATTTACACCTACTCGTTTGAGGCTTGGTAGTTTTCCCTAATGGACGATGCACCCGTAAAAAATAGCGAAATATAGGCTGATGCTAATTTGTCTATAGAAATAAAAATCGGCATCTACCTAGTACCTATAGGTTACAGTTATATACAACCTATAACGAAACTGACCTTAGCACCCAGCAAAACTTTTTTATGAGATTCCCAACAGATATATTCTTCATTTTTTTCGAAATTATCAAATATGTCAAACCCCCTCAAACATTCTCAACCTTAACAAATATAAAAATTCCAGCTAATCATCCAAATTTCTTAAACTTTCATATATTTTTCTAAATATTTATAATGTCTTAGACGCTGGAGTTCACTGTATAAAAGGAAGACCTACTAATGGGTTACGTATTCCTGATTTGATTTCAAGTTACCTACATGATACAAATTACAAGAGTAGCAGCTTAATTTTGATACGATCTGACTTTGTATAAAAGCATCTCATATACAGAAAGGGTTGAATATCTACCGATAGGCGGAAAAAGTCTACTCCATATTTAGTAGATAGAGCAACGGTTGCAGCAATAGCCGACATGCTTTTATTTGTATAGTGGGCACCAAATATTTATTGCATATATAGTTAATACGAATTTGTCTAGTAGATTACATAAGAGGAAAATTATCAAGTATTATGAAGAATAACAGTATTGAGAAATACCATTTAAATTTAAGAAAGCGAAAAACTAAAGTTTAGTTAGCTAGGTTGATTTTGACCAGCTATGTGAGGGAAATATTTAATTATAAAATCAGCAAGTATGTATATTAATGACATAAATTTATCTCCTTTAGTGGTGAGTGAACCGAGTGAATCATACAAGTCAGGTGAAACTGTTAATCGGTGGGTTGAAGTATTGGTAGACTGTCCAGGAGCCTCAACGGAATTAGAGAAAGGGGAAAAACTGTATACGTATCGATTACCTGCCAAGTTAGAAGTAAAACCAGGGGATATTTTGAGTGTGCCATTTGGGGCACAACAGGTGGGAGGAGTAGCTATTCGTTTCCTGGCAAAACCCCCAGCAGATTTAGCACCGGAAAAAATCCGGGAAGTAGAAGATGTGATTCAGAAGGATTTCATCGGAGATAATTACTTTATTTTGTTGGAACGGGTATCGCAGTATTACTACACACAACTGATTCAGGTAATACGTATGGCGTTGCCACCTGGATTATTGGGGCGATCGCAGCATCGCATTCGGCTCAAGCGAGAAAACATTCCCAATGGTGCAATAGAATTCCTTGGTTCAATAGCAGCTCGTCAAATTCTCAAAATTCTGCAATCTCAAGCTGATGGGGACTACAGCTTCAAATTCCTCAAGCGCCAGGTTCAAGGATTTGATAGGGGAAAAAAGCAATTACTCGAACGCAATTGGGCAGAAAGTTATGTGGAATCACTTAGATATTCTCAACCCCAGACAAAACCAGTAGTCACGTTAGTTGCCGATGGATCTTACATTGATTTAAATAAGCGTCAGCGGGAAATTTTAAAAGTGCTACGCGATTGTGGTGGCGAGTTGTGGCTAAATGAGTTTCTACAGATTTGTAAGACAACTACCCCTACCCTAAAAGGGTTAGAACAAAAGGGTTGTATCGTCATCGAAGAACGGGAAGTATTGCGAAGGGAACAAGGCCCAATATTAGCCAAAGATCAACCAAAGTCATTAAATGCAGATCAAGCTAGCGCCTTAGCGACAATCCAGACACTAGATGGATTTGCTCAAGTTTTATTGCATGGGGTGACAGGTTCAGGAAAAACCGAAGTATATTTGCAAGCGATCGCACCTCTCCTCAATCAAGGTAAATCTGCCCTTGTCTTAGTCCCAGAAATTGGACTTACGCCCCAGCTAACCGATCGTTTTCGCGCCCGTTTTGGTAATAAAGTCAGCGTTTATCATAGCGCCCTCTCCGACGGTGAACGTTACGATACTTGGCGGCAAATGCTCACAGGAGAACCCCAAGTTGTCATTGGTACTCGTAGCGCCGTTTTCGCCCCTTTACCTAACTTGGGTTTAATTATTTTAGATGAAGAACACGATAGTAGCTTTAAACAAGACTCCCCCATACCCACCTACCACGCCCGCACCGTTGCCCAGTGGCGAGCCGAATTAGAAAATTGCCCCTTGGTGTTGGGTTCCGCTACGCCTTCGTTGGAAACTTGGGTAAGCGTCGGAACCTCACCCCCTAGCCCCCTCTTTGCAAGCAGAGAGGGGGGACAAGAAAGAAATTTTAATTCATCACTTTTAAATCAGGAGGCAGGAGTCAGGAGTTATTACTTAAGTTTGCCTGAACGCATCAACTCCCGCCCTTTACCGCCGGTGGAAATCGTCGATATGCGGCAAGAGTTGCAACAGGGAAATCGTTCTATATTTAGTAGATCGCTGCAAGCAGCTTTACAAGAGTTGCAAGAAAGAAAACAACAGGGAATTTTATTTATCCATCGCCGGGGACACAGTACTTTTGTCTCTTGTCGCAGTTGTGGATATGTGTTGGAATGTCCGCACTGTGATGTGTCGCTGGCGTATCACCACACCGAAGAAAAAGCGCCGGAATTATTGCGGTGTCATTACTGTAACTATGCGCGATCGCACCCCAAATTTTGCCCTGATTGTAGTTCCCCTTACCTGAAATTTTTTGGTAGCGGTACTCAACGAGTCACGCAGGAACTAGCGCGACAGTTCCGGGACTTAAAATATATTCGTTTTGATAGCGATACCACTCGTAACAAAGGTTCACATCGTACCCTACTCACCCAGTTTGCCAATGGTGAAGCGCATTTATTAGTTGGTACGCAAATGCTTACCAAAGGTTTGGATTTACCACAGGTGACACTTGTGGGCGTTGTCGCCGCCGATGGATTGCTAAATTTATCAGACTATCGCGCCAGTGAACGGGCATTTCAAACCTTGACTCAAGTCGCTGGACGTGCTGGTAGAGGTGAAGATCCGGGTAAGGTGATTGTGCAGACTTATACTACAGAGCATCAGGTAATTGCAGCAGTGCGATCGCACGATTATCAATCTTTCTCTCAAGCTGAATTAGAACAACGCCAAGCACTCAATTATCCTCCTTATGGGCGGTTAATTTTGTTACGCTTAAGTAGTCTCGACCCCATTCAAGTGCAAAATACGGCGCAAATTATTACTACAGCCTTGAGTACAGAAGAAGAATTCGAGATATTAGGCCCAGCACCAGCGAGTATTTTACGAGTAGCTAATCGTTATCGTTGGCAGATATTGATTAAATTTGCCCCCGATGCATTACCACAGTTGCCAGATTGGGAAGAAGTGCGATCGCTTTGTCCTTCATCTGTAAGTTTAACTATTGATGTAGACCCATTAAATATTATGTGATCGTCAACTAATATCCCACCCAGTAGCGCACTTATAAATAAAGCTGATTTGCTTGGTAATTGAGTTAATTTATGCATAATCCATCCTCAGATAGATGAGTGAATTAGAATATTATCTTATTACAAAGTTAAAGCATACATATTGAAACAATTTTTCATGATTTGCTGCCAAAGTTATATCATGTTCGGCTGATTACTTATAATAAAATCGATCCATCTTCATGTTGGTTTTAACAACAGTGAAACCCAACATGAAGATAGATAAAATGTTGGGTTTTGTTCCTCAAACGCCACTTTCTTGGTTGTCGGGAAACCCATAGACACTCGCAGACTCGCTCTAAGCGTACTCCTACGGAGAAGCAAGCTACGCGGTAGCGTCTCTAAAAGTTGCTATGCCGTTTGCGTTAGCGTCTCTGAAAGAGAAGCCTCTCGAACGTGAGTAGCGTCTCTCTTTGGGAGAAGAGAAGGCTTTATGCTGTGCGCTATCGCCCTTGGTGGCTCCCCAAAGTACAGATATTATAAATATTTAACCGAACCTGATATTACTTGCATATTAACAGCACATACAAAAATCAACTCTGCCAGCACCAATTAAAGGTTGGTTTACGGTAATAATTTTGAAGATTTATTGCTTTTTACGTAATCATACTGGGCGAAGTTGAGGAATTAGAAGGTTCCTTTATAATTCTCTTAAAAAGAAGTTCAGTATTTATGTAATTTCAAGTATTTACTAAATACTTTTTATACAGTTTCCAGAAGTGTGTTCCCTCAGACTTGCGGTCATTACGTTCGTTTCTAGCCAGTGAAGGATTGCCAGGAATAATCATTGCAGATACCTGGCCAATGTTAATGGACTACTCACGTATCAACTACGAACACAACGGCAAGGCATACTATGATTTACAAGATCAAACCCAAAATACTGGTATTAGCAATTGTTCAAGGGATTGCTTTTCAACCAAATAACGCTCCGGTACCATCTGGGTATATTAAAGATATCGGTCAAGCCTACAATGATACTAGAGGCTTTGGTTGGGTGCGTGAAGATAGCTTAGGCAATACTACACCCACTCCCCTTGATATCCAACTCAATACACGCGATCGCAACCAAAGTGGCATTGATCAGCGATTAAATAGACTGATTCATCTGCAATATCCTCTTAGCAGTGCGGAAACAGCAGTTAAGATACCTGCTGCTTGGGAATATGCCCTATCTCATGGTTCCTACAATGTGACTGTTAGCGTCGGTGATGCTAGTAATACTGTAAATAGTAAGCACCAGATTAATATAGAAGGGACGGCTGCTATTTCTGGTTTTGTACCAACGGCAACCAAAAAGTTTGCCGCAATTACCCGGATTGTTAATGTTGCCGATGGCAAGCTCACAATTGATGCTAAAGGTGGTAAGAATACCAAGCTCAACTATATTGCGATCGCACCAGGTAATCGTCCCTCGATCAGAACGACTAATCCCAATGATGGTCAGACAAATCTGTCGCCAGATATATCGATTACAGCAGACCTAAATCTCCCCAATAGTGGGATTGCGGTTAATACTATTTCCACCTCAACCATCAAGCTGATAGATAGCAGTACTAACACGCAAGTCAATACTAATTACAACACTTCCGGTGGCGGAGATGTGATTGTAGTGTCTCCGATAACTCGTCTCAAGAACAATACCAAATATTTGTTACAAATCACCGACGGGGTTAAAGATAGCAATGGTGCTGCATTCTTACCCTATAGCATCAGTTTCACAACAGGCACGTTTGTGATCCCAGTAAGCAATATTACCTTCGAGCAAATCTCACTAGCGAATGTACCGCTCAAACCTTACACCACAGTATTGATTGGGCCTGACAATAAACTCTATGCTGCCACCTTACTAGGTGAGATTTTGCGTTTCCCGATCAATACTGATGGCACTCTGGGTACGCCACAAACGATTTCCTCATTGCAGACTGCAAATGGTGGTAATCGAACGATCATTGGTATGCACTTTGATCCCTCATCAACAAATGCTAACAACCTAATTCTCTGGGTAACAAATAACTACTACTGGAATGGAACTGTAGATGCACCAGAGTGGAGTGGTAAAATTACTCGTTTAAGCGGTACCAATCTAGAGACAGTAAAAGACTATGTGGTTGATTTACCACGATCGAGCCGGGATCATCTAACCAATAGCATTGAGTTTAAGCCCAATGAGCCAAATGTGCTGTATGTGCTACAGGGTAGTAATAGTAGTACGGGCGCACCAAACACTGCCTGGAGTAATCGTCCTGAGCAGTTGTTAACTGCTGCTGTATTACGAGTTGACTTGTCCAAAATCACCTCACCTCCTTTAAGCGTTAAGACGGAGGATGGAGGTACTTATAACCCCTTTAATCCGGGAGGGCCTGTAACTATCTTTGCTAGTGGTATACGTAATGCCTACGATCTGGTTTGGCATACTAATGGTCAGTTGTATCTGCCAACGAATGGTTCGGCGGCTGGTGGCTATACGCCAAAGACACCTATCCCTCTACCTCTTGCCTGCCAAAATCGGATTGATAAGGCTACTAATGGGGCTTATACTACTCCATCTGTGCCTGGACTTAGCAGTCTAGGCACGCAGCGAGACTTTCTGTTTCGCGTTGTTAAAAATGGTTACTATGGTCATCCCAATCCGAAGCGTTGTGAGTGGGTGTTGAGTGGAGGAAATCCCACAGCTGGTACAGATCCAGTTCAGATAAATGAATATCCCATTGGTACTCTACCTGACCGGAATTGGAAGGGTATTGCCTTCGATTTCGGAGAGCATTTTTCACCTAATGGCATCATTGAATATCGTAGTAATGTATTAGGTGGTCAGCTGCAAGGCAAACTGCTGGTGACACGCTTCAGTTTAGGGAAAGACATCATTGTGCTAACCCCAGGTGGCGCAAACTTGGATATTGTAAATTCCCAAACGGGTATTAGTGGTTTCACTGGTTTTGACCCAAGTCCATTGGATTTGGTTGAGAATCCCACGAATGGAAATCTCTACGTGGCACAACTCAGTCAAGAGACGGGCATGGGCAAAATTACACTTCTGCGTCCACTAAAATAATATCAGTACCGAGCGATCGCTCAATCTAATACCAATTCAAAAAATGTTTATGACAGATACCCCACCCACGCTGACGCACACCCTCCCCGATGCTTTGGGCGGGGTTGGGGACGGGTATTATCTATGTGTTGCATTCTTTTTTCAAATTGGTATTACTTCATCGGTAAGGTGAGGGTGAACGCTGTTTGACCAGAAGGTGTTAAGTCAAGAGTAAGGTCGCCACGATGTGCCCTGGCAATTTCTCGGGCTAGGCTCAGTCCTAGTCCGATTCCTTCGACCTTGCGGTTACGTGAGGGATCGCCGCGATAGAAGCGGTCAAAAATGCGTTCGCGTTCGCTTAGGGGAATATCTTTTGATGCATTGACAATGGTAACGTGAAGAGTTATGGGAGTTCGATGAGCGCGAATCTGTATCCAGCCGTTGGTGAGATTGTATTTGATCGCATTACTAAATAGGTTTTGCAAAACTTGAATTAAAAGATCGCGATCGCCTTTTACCCGCAACCCATCAATAAAGTCAGTTTGCACTGTCAAATGGGGAGCTAGCATTTCCACATCTTCTAGCATCTCCATCAGCAACTCAGACATATCCACGTCAACTAGATACAAGCTCATTTTTCCGGCATCTGCCAGAGATAGCAACAAGAGTTTTCGCATAATTCCACTCAGGCGGCGCACCTCATCTAACAGGTTGCTTAAGCGCTGTTGTACTTCACTACCGGGATCAACCTGTTGGAGTGTTCGTTCTAGTTCACCTTGCAAAATAGTCAGTGGGGTTTTCAGTTCATGGGCCGCGTCACCACTAAAGCGGGAAGCTTGGGTAAAACTACGTTCCAAACGTGACAACATCAGGTTAAACACCTGAATCAGTTCGACAAATTCAACATCAGTTGTCCCAATGGGAATTCGCTGATCTAGCCCTTTGACAGTTACCTGTTGAATTACACCCGTTAATTGCCGGATGGGACGCAAAGCACCACCAGAAACCAACCATGCTCCCACCGCAACCAGCAGCAACGCTCCCGGAATTGAAACCAGGAAGATATTGCGAATGGTAGCCATTTCTTGATCTACAGCTTGCAAGCTAACGGCAATGGCAATCTGAGCATTGGGAAATTTAGTTGCCCCAATCCGCCAGACTGCTGTTACCGTCTGTTGAGTAACAAATTGAGGTGGGCGTGGACGAATCAGAGGTGGCCGCTGGGTCGATGGATTTGTATTGGAGGGTAAAGGTGGTGGTTCTCTCTTTGGGGGCGGTGGTAGAGGTGTCAATTGCAGACGCTTAAGCAACAGACGATTCACCTCAAGGTCGGCAGGTAGGGAGTTTGATTGATAAAGTATGTTGTTGTTTGTGTCCAGCACTACCAGGGCGACGGGGGTTTTTGTATTGGTTCCGAAAGCATAAGATAAGGAATCTTCGTAAAACTGCCATCGGGAGCGATCGCGTGAGCTTTCTCTTTTGGGAGACGCTGCACCAACGGGAGGTTCATCTCGTGGAGGAAAGTTCGGAGTTGCCCGCATTAAATGATTTAATAATTCTGCATCCAAGCGGCTAATCTTAGCATTGTAAATCTGAAACCAGGAAACTGCACCAAATCCAACTAATGTGCTTCCAGCTAGAGCCGCAGACAACAGAGCAATGCGGAGTCGAAAGGAAGGAAGTTTCATAATGAAGAATCTGGCTTGCGAAATCGATATCCAACCCCTCGAATGCTTTCAATCCAGACTGCTTCATCAATGGGATCAATCTTTTTACGAATTCGCTGGATACAAACATCCACAACGTTGGTGTTGGGGTTAAAGTCGTAGCCCCAAACGTGTTCCAAAATTTGAGTACGAGTGAAAACCCGTCCGGGAGAGCGCATAAGATATTCCAGAAGATTAAACTCGCGGCTGGTGAGTTCTATGGCCTGATGATTGCAAGTGATTTCCCTAGTGATGCGATCGAGTTTGATCGGCCCAACGCAAAGCAGATTTTGGCGTAGGCGTAGCCCGTCGGAGACATCGCTCACACTCCGGCGCACAACCGCATGAATTCTAGCCGCTAACTCTTCCACAAAAAACGGTTTAGCGATATAGTCATCCGCTCCCAAATTTAGCCCTTGCAAGCGATCGTCTAGTTCATTCCGAGCCGTCAACAAAATCACCGGAGCATTTCGACCTTGCCGCCGTAATAGTTTTAGAATCGATAGTCCATCTTTTCCCGGCATCATAATGTCGAGTATAATCACATCATATTCGTTGTCTAATGCCCGCAGATATCCGTCATCACCGTTATCGCAGTAGTCTACAACAAATCCCTGCTCCTTTAGCCCAGCCCGGACAAAGTTAGCAATTTTCGCTTCATCTTCAACAAACAGGACGTTCACAAGCTTTTATTAATTCATATATTCTTCTATTCTAAATTCATTATTTTTTATTCAAATTACAAAACTGTAATTTAGAAAATAAGAAAGCTGTAATTTTGAGGTGGCTCAATTAGAAATATGAACACCCTAGCTTTTGAAGGTTGATTTTTATGAATATCCGTCGAGTCTTAGCCGTAGCAGCGATTCCTTTTTTGATTGGTACATTCGGTTTTGTTGCACCCAATCAGGCAAATGCCGCTAATCCATCTTATCGGAACGCCGAGATTTCACAACAGCCCAACAAACGGCAAATATCTGATAAAAAACCACAAATCAGACATTCTAAACCCCGTCCACATCACAAAAAGCGTTCTTCCCAACGTCCTCAACCTCATAATCAGGAAGCAGTTCAAAACCGGGTAGAACGCAATAACCGTTAATTGATGCACCCTTGCATTTCGCCTCGTCCTCAGCGGCGATCTCATCAGAGTATTGTTGTTTCTAAATTACAAAACTGTAATTTAGAAACAGGGCAAACTGTTATTTTGAGAAGACTTAATTAGAAATATAAACCTTTGGAGATTTAATGATGAATATTCGTAGACTACTAGTAGTAACAGCGATTCCTGTTCTGGTTGGCACATTTGGTTTTCTTTCACTCAATCAAGCAAATGCCGCTAATCAATTTGATCGAATTGCACAGGCGCAACAACCGCCCAACCAACCATCAAACGAACAGCCGCGTCCACCTCGACCTGATTTTGCAGCGGCGGCGACAAAGTTAGGAGTTACAGAAGCCCAGTTAAAGGCGGCGTTGGGAGTTCCTGCCAATCTTCCAAATCCAGGCGATCGCAATCAACGCCCACCCAGACCTGATTTTGCAGCGGCGGCGACAAAGTTAGGAGTTACAGAAGCCCAGTTAAAGGCGG
>NZ_JBALEF010000081.1:0-103604 GCF_036918245.1 Nostoc sp. | reverse complement strand
TTCAAATGATTGTCAATAATCTGACTCGTTCAATTTTTCAAAACTTCAATATCCCTTATTTCTATTTTTCCTCTGCCTAGAGTGACAAAAGAGGGCTAAGATACTTTGAGATTTCATCAGACCAAGCTGAGAAAATACTCAGCCAATTTAGTTAGCTGGTCAACTTGGTTGTGGATAGTCAGGAAGGGGTAGGGCAATGTAGTATTTATCGAGTAATTCTTGGTTACAGTGGGCGGTTCAACTTGAAGATGAAGTAGATTGTGATGTGGCTGCGGGGCTAGATTTAGGTCAAAATTTAGCTACATATTTGGCTAAAACTCAAGCTCATATTAGTTATGAAAAATTAATAGCAATTTTGCAGGAAGAGTTGGGTAACATATTATCGCAGGAAGAAATTGAAGAAATCGTGCAAAAAACCGAAAATGATATTTTGGATTGTCTTCAACAAAAATTCCAACATTCCAATGTAGGGTGAGGATTTGTTTATGTCATCTGAGCCAAACTTAGAAGCTAATAATGTAACCCCATTAAGCCAAGCACGCCTCAATCGTAAGAGTACTAGCCCTATGATTGAGGTGTCTGAGGATAGGCTCAGAGATATTTTATCTTCAGTTGTTAGTGATCAATTAACCCAAAAGCTGAATCGATTAGAGAACAGTATTAACAAAGTCGTAAGCCAGTTTGAGGCTGTACGAAATGGAAGCTCTGAAGATGCTGCTTTAAGAGTCACAACTAATCAGGGTAATACAGATATTGCTTTGAGTGCGATTAGCCTTCCTAAAGAAGAACATTATTCTTATACATGTACTCATCTAGCCGAAGTTTTAAATATACGTAACCATGATGTTCTTCAGAGAATAAAAATCTTAGCTTTACGTAACAATCCAATTTACCATATGCGTATTCCTGCTGGAAAAACCAGCTGCATAAATAAATGGTCTGAAGCGACTCTTCAAAAACTTAGGGAGGCAATTGCCTCAACCAAGCAATAAAGGTAAACAGCATTTACACTTTGAAAATTTGTAGTAAATCACTTTTAGCTTTTATACCACAAGCCTTTGTTGTATTTTACTTGATTGCTATATTTAGTCTAATTATTCTGCAACGCCGAAAGTACTAATTCTCTGATAGCTTTTCATTTCTTAAATCAGTTTTTCATCCTAACTCAGGACTCAGGACTAAACAATGTGTCTAGTTGCGGAAGTAAAGCTGTAAAAGCCTTGCCTCGATGGCTAATTGACCTCTTCAGTTCCCGTGTCATTTCCGCAAAGGTCAATTGCAACTCTTGCACATAAAAAATTGGGTCGTAGCCGAAACCACTATTACCACGAGGTGCGTGAAGAATTTCGCCGCGACAAATACCTTCAGATTGTAATACGATCGCACCATCAGGACGAGCGATCGCTACTGCACAAACAAATTGAGCTTGCCGATTTACCTCGTTGCCTAATTCTTTGAGTACCTTAGCAATGCGTTCTGAGTCGGTTTTGGCGTAACGTGCAGAATACACCCCTGGTGCGCCATTTAGGGCATCTACTTGCAAGCCCGAATCATCAGCAATTGCCCAGTTTCCCGTAGCTTTAGCAATTTGTGACGCTTTTAGACAAGCGTTGGCGGCAAAAGTTTCGCCCGTCTCATCAATTTCTAATTCTTCAGGTTTGAGGGTTAATTCCCAACCAGAATTTTCCAGATAAGCCTGCATTTCCCGCAACTTACCTGGATTTCCTGTAGCTAGTACAAGTAATTTAGTCATTGGTCATTAGTCATTGGTCATTAGTCATTGGTCATTGGTCATTTACCAAGGACAAATGACTAATAATTAATTTTACTCTGCCCAGTGTTTCGCCCAAGCAAGAGTTTGATGCACTTGCTCAATTGTTGGGGCTTCGCAGTATAGCCGTAAAACTGGCTCAGTACCGCTAAACCGAATCATTAACCAGCTTTTATCAGCTAAACGATACTTGTAGCCGTCAATTGTTTGACAATCAATTACTGCTAACCCGGCAATTTCCGTTAAGGGTTGGGTTTGCAGTTGTTGCAAAAGACGCGATCGCACTTCCATACTTGCTAAGGGTAAATCAATGCGATCATAAGCTGAGGTAAACCCTGTTTGTTTCTGCAAGTAGCGATAATACTCACCTAAATCCAAACCAGATTCTGCAATCGCCTCTAGTACGTACAATGCTGACAATAGGGCATCGCGTTCGGGAATATGGCTGCCATAGCCAATTCCTCCTGACTCTTCACCACCCAGTAACACTTTTGCTACTAACATTCTGTCAGCGATATATTTATAACCAACTGCTGTCTCAAAGACTGACAGGTTATGTAGTGCTGCTACAAGGGGCATCAAGTCGGAACCACTAACAGTTTTAACTATTTCACCCTTAAAGTCGCGCCGCAGGGTTAAGTGGTCGATTAATATCGGGATTAATACTTGGGAACTTAGGAAGTTGGCTTCTCGATCTACAGCCGCGATGCGATCGCAGTCTCCATCAAATACCAACCCCACTGTTAAACCTGATTTATCGGTTTCTCGGTGAGTCTTGATGACTTCAAAAAGCTTTGAAAGGTATTTCGGCAATGGTTCCGGTGCACCGCCACCAAATAGGGGGTCACGTTCGCTGTTGATTTCTTTGACCTGATTACCTAGTAGTTTCGCCAATCCGCCAGCCGCAGCGCCATGCATGACATCGGCAAATAATGTCAGTTTGCCAGATGCGATCGCTTCTCGAAGTTTGGCAATATCAACTTTAGCTTCTAGTGCTTGGGTATAACTGGGCCAAGGATCGAATTTCTCTTGCTTGCCTGGGGTACTTGCTAATGGTACTCCAACCGACAACTGCGCCTCTATCTCTTTTGTGACTTCTGGCGGTACTGACCCACCAAAATAGCCCTTGACTTTCAGTCCCAAATATGCACCAGGATTATGACTAGCTGTAATTACTAGCGCCCCTAAAGCATTGAGTTCTTTTGCTGCCCAACTATAAGCTGGGGTTGGGGCATAAGTTTCGCTCAGTAGCACATCAAAGCCGACAGCGGTGACAGTATCGGCAACAGCACGAGCAAAGTCTTCAGCCATGAATCGGCGATCGTAACCGACAATTATTGTCCGGCTACCCACCGTAGAGAAATATGTATCATATAATACTTTTGCGGCAACTGGCGCGACCAGGGCTAGGCGTTCAAAGGTGAACTCGTCACCAATAACGCCCCGCCAGCCGTCTGTACCAAACTTGATTGAGTTAGCTACAACTGGCATCTAGGTATCCTAACTGTCTACTTGAGGATTCTAGCATTTATACAGTGTGCAGAGTAAAAAAAGAATCTAGTAATAATATGTACTAAGAATATTCAATACAAAAGTGAGCCAATTTGTGTATTGTACAAATGCAATGTCTAACGATAAGCCCGTCTACGCCTGCCATATTTAAAAGAGAATAGCGCCTTTGTAACATACTGTTTCAAAAGGTTTACACTATTAGAATTGTAGGTATCTATCGTTAGCATGAAGCAGACTTGAGGGTTCCAGCAAATCGTATATTTGATTAAGGCTGTAAGGATAAAAGCAGTGATAGACAATCGGGCAATATCAATCAGTTTATTTACAGGAGCAGGTGGACTAGATATTGGGATAGAACAGGCAGGTTTTCGGGTAGTAAGTGTTGTTGAGAAAGATCCTGATGCTGCGAAGACTATAGCTTTCAACCGACCTCACCTAAATAGTGCTGTAGCAAGAGATATACAGAAAATCACTGCTCAAAATCTTTTGGAAGAAGGGGGATATGTTATTAACCTTGGTAGACCTCTACGTATTGGAGAAGTAGATTTAGTAACTGGCGGTCCCCCTTGTCAACCCTTTAGCACAGCAGGAAAACGTGGTTCAGTTATGGACCCGCGTGGCAGCTTATTTATGGACTTTATACGTATTGTTGAACAAGTGCAGCCACGCTTTTTTGTCATGGAGAATGTTAAAGGTTTACTCTCGGCTCCTATTCGTCATAGACCTCATCTGGAACGAGGAACGGGTTATGCTCCTCTAGAACTAAATGAAATGCAAGGGAGCGCTCTTGAGATTGTTTTAGAAGAAATGAAGCGCCTTGGTTATCAAGTTATTTATAAAGTAATGGAAGCAGCAGATTACGGTGTTCCGCAAAACAGAGCGCGAGTAATCTTTATCGGCTCAAGAGATGGTGAATCAGCTACATTCCCTTTGCCTACTCATAGTAAAGATGCCTCTTTATTACCTCAATGGCGCACTCTTAAAGATGCCCTGATCAACTTAGAAGATCCACAACCGGAGTATACTTCCTACTCAAAAAACCGTCTTCAATATTTAAAGCTTTTAAAAAGTGGTCAAAACTGGAGAGATTTACCTAACGACTTGATAAAAGAAGCAATGGGAGGCGCTTACAAATCTGGAGGCGGTAAAGTAGGGTTTTACAGAAGGTTATGTTGGGATAAGCCGTCTCCTACTGTTACTACAAGTCCTTACCAAAAGGCTACAGATATGTGTCATCCAGAGGAACTGCGTCCTCTAAGTGTTCGAGAGTGCGCCAGGATTCAAACCTTTCCAGACTCATGGATTTTCTATGGTTCTACAGCCTCTAAGTACCGACAGATAGGTAATGCTGTACCTGTACTCTTAGCTAAAGCTATTGGTGACTATTTACATAGTTTAATTAGACAGGAGAAACCTAAAGGAATACCAGTCTTTGAACAGCTTTCACTATTTAATCACTAAATTCACAGCCTGGTGATTATTTTTAGGACTTCCATTACTGAATTTGTTACCAATAGTTACTATTTTCTACATACAACACCGAGGGATTTTCAGCGATAGTTTGTCTAACAAAGGCAGCAAAGTCTTCTTCAGAAAGATTAGAGCATCCTATTAATTGATTCAGTTCTTTCCAATAGTAAGCTCCATTTTGAGCATTGACTCTATGCCATTTCCGAATGATAGTTCCTTTACGGACACTACTGCTCGAACTATTTTCAGAGTTACTACGGTTTTTAACTTGTAATAGCTCACCTTTCTTGGTGCAAAAATCAACCTTATTTATAGTTTCACCCCAAGCACAGTACCAACCATAAAATGATAATTTTTCGACAAGATATTCTTCTAAAAGAAGACCTAATATGTTTTCTGCCGACATAGAAAGACGATGAGCATACTTTATGTGATTAATACCATCAGTGCTGAGAGTAGGTAAACGAGCAGAAAGAATCGTGTCAATAATTTTGTCAGAAACAGTGCCTATCTTCTTACTAGTTCGCTTTGAGGCTCGATTATTATAACCGCCAAAATACTTATTTAACCACTTAGTAATGTAATCTAAGCGAGAATTGCATACTTTTAAATATGGAAATAATTCAGGCGAATTACAACAGACGGATAAAACTGTTTTTACAGAATCGTTCCAGAACATCCCAACACGAGATTTAGTGATATTTTCAGCTTCTGACATGATCAGATTGGCATCAAAATCCGGTATTTTTAGGTTATTGCTCACAGTTACTATTGGGTAAAATCTGCTGTTTAAGTTACTTGTTCTAGTTTTCCCAACAATTCACAAGGAGTAATACCCAAAGCCTTACCTAACTCCAAAAACTTCACCATGTCCAAACTTTGTTTGTCAAGCTCATATTTATAGATACACAAATCTCAATAATCCAAATATTTCTATATATAAACATTAATAATCCTTAATAGTTAATACTATTAAGGATTGTTAACATGAGCAAAAACTGCTCACAAACCTTGATTGTTCCTTAAAAATCATCGAGAAACTGACTAAGGCGACTGATTACGGGGTCAACCTCTTGAGGAGGGGTAGCAACAGTATAAGAGGTATTATTTACTACTTCTAATTGAGTTGGAGACGGAATAAACGATCGATCGTTGACTATGAGCGCCAGTTGTGCAACTTGTTGAGAAAGTTGCAGTAGATGATGTTCCATCGCCTCCAAACGATTAGATCCCTTGGCAAAAAAACGTTCCTCAAGTCCAGCCACTTGACGTTGCAGTTCACCGATTTGTTGATCAATCGGTGTTGTTACTGCTGTTTGTGGAGCAGGTTGTACAGGTTCCGGTACACATAAAGATTGCCATAAGGCTTCTTTACAGAGGTCGCTGAAAGTCTTGTCTGGTTGTTTTTCCAAATAACTTTCTACTTGCGCTAACAAGCTTTCATCAGCAAGCTCTGGGTTGAACGTGACGGATTTAACTACCTTTTTCGACCATTGGAACATCAGCTTTATGCCCTAGCAGCGCGATTGGAGGATAATTGTGCCTCTCCATAAATATACTGCCCCAAAGCATTCGCCTGTCGTGAAGGTGCTGCTAAATGAGCATTAATCTTTGCTTCCTTGAGCAGACGTTGAACGTCGTCCCAGAAGAACTCACCACCGCCGCCAGTGAGAATCACATCGGTGACGCGTTCTGGCAACCAGGCTAGCACACGGCTACAGATTTCGCGAGAAAACATCTCCGTAAGGTTGGGAAGAAAATCGTCTAGGTTGGTGGGCTTGCTAGCGCCTTTAGGACGGTAATACCGTTCACCTCTGGGTTTGTTTACAGCGGAAATCAGTGCTAGAGATTGACTATCTGCTCCCTCAATTTCGGCAGACACCAATTCATAAAACTTATTCATCCCGAAGTCTTCGCTCTTAGAAGCACCTCTGGCAAAACGGAAGTTATCTACCATCAAAAGATCGACGGTTTGATGTCCAATATCGACGATCGCCACCGATATTTTTGTAAAATCGGGACTGCCAGGGTTTTTCTTGGGTTGAGCTTCAGACCATAACAGGCTACCGTAACCT
Source organism: Nostoc sp. (assembly GCF_036918245.1). Classification (GTDB taxonomy): domain Bacteria; phylum Cyanobacteriota; class Cyanobacteriia; order Cyanobacteriales; family Nostocaceae; genus Nostoc. Next base: position 96,776 of record NZ_JBALEF010000081.1, on the reverse strand, counting down.
TCTGGCATGACCCATACCTTACTGACGTTCAGCGATACAGATTCACCTCGGAAGTTCAACACATGAGGGCCACCTACTTGGCTAATCAACTGCGCTTTTTCCTTTTCAAATTGCTCTAAGGAAAGAAAAGGCAGACCCAGTACGACTGAGATATCATCTCTGAGTTTGAAGTAGCCAGCACTTGCTAAAACTTTTACCAGTGCAGCTTCTACCTTAGATTGTCCGACTCCTAAATTCGCCCCAAAATCGGCTGCCAGTTGACCAACAGCATATCCATTTCCTTGATACTCCAGCCACAAATCCATTAAGGGGTCAGTAGCCCTGGCTTCAAAAACACCACCGCGTACTTGTTCGATTGACATCTGCTTGACGTTGGCAGGTACGAACACCACACTGCCGGGTTCACGACTCACACAAGTTTTTGTGGAAGTTCTGCCTAAGTCAACACTGAGAATGGTTTTTCCCGGAACACCGGCTGGCTTGGGAGGATTATTATTAACAGCATTTATGGGAGTCGATGCTAACGGCTGCCTATTCATGGGTATAGCAGCAGCATTGATTGGGGTAGCGGTGGAAGGTTGGTCTGTCATGAAAGCTCCTAGTTCAAACTTAACTGTAAAAAGTTGTCATGCTCATCTTACAAAAATGCGAGCAACCAGAAATTCTAGGTTGCGTCAAGTGTAGCTAGAAATACGCCAAAAATTAATTCCGGCGATACCTCTGGTAAGCTCTGCCAACGCACATCTAGTATTATTTGGCATAGTGTAGGCGAATTTTGGCCAGATGTAACCCCTGCTTTCACTGCTTTCAAACCAAAAGCGTCCGTGTTTCATCTTCTAGTGCGTCTTAACTGGCGCTTGAATATCCAGAAAACAAATGCTAGAACCAAACCCCCAAGTACGATTTTGGATACAGGAGCAAGGTACTTGTCCACAAGTTCATACTGACTACCCAATATGTATCCTGAGTATGTTAGCAAACCCACCCAAGCAGCGCTACCGAATGTTGTGTAAAACAAAAATGGTAGCAAGGGCATATTGCTAATACCTGCCGGAACAGAAATCAAGGTGCGGATTCCTGGCACAAGACGACCAATTAATACTGCTGTTCTACCTTGTCGGTCAAACCACTCTTTGGCCTTGGTGATATCTTTACTGGATATAGCTAGCCATTTGCCATACTTGTCAGCCCAAGCTTTCAAACGAGTTTCACCCAAAAACTTACCTGGATAGTACCAAATAAGTGCGCCCAATACAGAACCCAAAAGTCCTGCGAAAAACACACCAATAATATTCAGCTTTGCTCCTCCTGGTTGATATGGACTTGCTGTAAATCCAGCCAGTGGCATAATCAATTCTGAAGGAATGGGGGGAAAAAGGTTCTCTAAAAACATTAGTAGGGCGATTCCCCAATAGCCAAAATAGTTGATAGTATTAGTTATCCATTCAAGCATTGAGTCAATTCCTGAAATTGCTGGACTAGTCTTGTTACTAAATTCAGCTTTAGCTTTTTTAAAGGGTAATTATCCCCGCTTGCTAGAGTGAAGGTAATTTGGCTGCACTCAAAATTGGCATCACAACTGAAAAACAGAGTAAGACAAGTGGAAGCTAAGGGTCTGTTTGATTAATGTTGAGAGTTATAAAAGTTCGTAAGTATCTCTAGCGTTTGAGATTGAACGATTTATCTGCTCGCTACAAACCTCACAAAATTAATGAAACGAACCACTAGGTTTTTTTTTCTAATTTTTTAGATCCCCCTTAGTCTTCTTTTTAAAGGGACTAGGAAGGATCTAAAGACTTGATGGCAAATTTAAAAACATACTCTAGGGTTTTCTGCTGAAGTTGGGGCTGTGGGGTAGCACAGAGAGAGAAGGGAGAAAATTTCATCTTGTCCCCCTCATCCCCCTCATCCCCTCTTCTTCTAAACTGTGGGGGTTAATGATTGTACCCTTGGTTCCGATTGCCAGTCTAAGGGATTCCAAACTCGATCTTCCAGCGCCATCTGCTCAATTAAACTCGCAAGTCTCAGGGCTTTGAGAGCTTGTTCGCCACCTACTGAGGGTTGATTGCCACCGTGTACACAGTTGACAAAATGTTCTAATTCTGCACTCAGTGGTTGAATATTGCTGGTGTAAACTTTTTCAATTACACCATCTTGTCTGTAAAGTACTTGTCGGTGGTCGGTGAGAGAATTAGCAGTGGTTTGTCGGTGAATCAAAATTTCATTCTTGAGGAAATCTGCCTCAGTAAATGAATTTTTACAATGGGCGACAATCCGGCGAATTTTTCGGTGAGTAACTTTACTGGCAGTCAGAGTAGCAACAATACCATTGGCAAAGCCCAAGGTGGCGGTTACGTAATCTAAATAACCAGAGTCTAGGGAGCGAGTACCGCTAGCAGTCAATTTTGTGACTGGGGAAGCAGCTAATTCCAGAAGTAGGTCGATGTCATGGATCATTAAATCCAGCACAACTGAAACATCGTTTGCTCGATCTGAGTAAGGACTCATCCTGTGGGCTTCTAGTGCCAGCAATTCCTCTGTTTTTAGAACTTGGCTCAGTTCTTTAAAAGCTGGATTAAAACGCTCAATATGACCTACTTGCAGGATACACTGAGATTCAGCTGCGGCATTTACTAAAGACTCTGCCTCAGAAATACTAGCTGCGATCGGTTTTTCAATCAAAACATGAATTCCCGCTAACAGACAGTTGATGCCCACGGCATAGTGCAGACGGGTGGGAACAGCTACACAAACTGCTTCCACAAGGGGTAGCAGATCACAGTAATCTTCAAAAAAACGCACCTTGTACTTACTGGCAGTTTCTAATCCTCGCTCGACGTTAATATCTGCCACTCCGACTAGTTCAACATCTTTCATTGAACTCAGCACGCGAGCGTGGTGTTGTCCCATGTTACCCACTCCAATCACGCCTATGCGGATTGGTCGTGGCTGGTTGCGCTGTGTATATGGATTCGGTTCTGCCACTGACATGCTATTTTGCACTATTATTCTCTCCTCAACCACCAAATTTAGAGACGCTACGGCCGTTGGCGTTTATACTCGAAAGCCGGTTACGATCCGTCTAAAACCATCCAGATGGTAACATAGAGCCTATGTTTATGAAGAATTTCAAAGTTTGTGATCGGTTCCCGTAATCCAAATATCTTTTGTATCGATATTTCGGGTTTGCTTTGGATTTTGCACTTTCTACAAAAAATATATGTCTTTTTATTAATTTGAAAAAATTCAGTAATACTAAGTATAAATTCCGCCTAGCATTGCTTTCTGGCATCTTGTTAGGTTTGATTTGGTGATTTGAAATCCAAAATTTGCAACCGAGATGAAAGCTGTAATTCTGTTATCTGGGGGATTAGACTCTTCCACAATTCTGTACAAAGCTCAAGCTGATGGCTGTGAATGTCATGCTATTTCCTTTGATTACCAGCAGCGACATCGACGAGAGTTACAGTCAGCGCTCAGTATCGCTCAAAAAGCTGCGATCGCAAAACATCAAGTAGTTAATTTTGACTTACGACAATGGGGCGGTTCCGCACTTACTGATGATGCCATTGATTTACCCCAGGAGCGATCGCTGGATGAAATGTCTCAAAATATTCCTGTAACATACGTTCCGGCTCGTAATACCATATTTTTAAGCTTTGCTCTTGGTTACGCCGAAGCGATCGCAGCAGAGCGTGTCTATATCGGCGTTAATGCCCTAGATTACTCAGGATATCCTGATTGTCGCCCCGACTATCTCCAAGCAATGCAAGAAGTTTTTCGCCTGGGAACCAAACAAGGGCGTGAGGGACGACCAATTAATATTGTTGCACCCCTAATCAACCTGAAAAAAACCGAAATCATCCAACTGGGAAACCAATTGGGAGTTCCTTGGGAACTAACTTGGTCTTGCTATGCCGGTGGAGATGTCGCCTGTGGTGTGTGTGATTCTTGTCGCTTACGGCTAGCAGCTTTTGCCGAATTGGGACTTGTTGATCCACTGGCGTATGCTTCTTGAATGAGGAGTTAAAATCGATAACTCCTAACTCTTAACTCTCAACTCCTAACTCCTCTAACCGTCGCAGTTGAATTTGATGTAGGCGTGGACCAACAATCGATACCACAGTGAATTCGAGATTTTGATAACAAAAGATTTCGCCTTTGGCAGGAATTTTCTGTAACTCATACAGCAAAAAGCCCCCTAGTGTTTGGTATTCTCTGGTCAGGGGCAAATTGAGATGCAAAACTTCGTTGAGGTCTTCGAGGTTGATTTGTGCTTGCACCAAAAATTTTTGCTCATCTAACATCTGAATCAGTAAGTCTTCACTGCTTTCAGGTTCGCTGGGGTCGCCAATAATTTCGGCAATCACATCTTTGATTGTCACTAGTCCCACAGTAGAGCCAAATTCATTCACTACCATGACCATAGCGGGTTTCTCTTGCTGCATCATGGGCAAAAGTTCACTCAAGGGCGTGTGTTCTGGAACAAACTGAGCAGGACGCATCCAAGGTTGGATCTGTGTTTCTAAACTGAGCTTTCCCACAGCCAAAGGTTGTGCTAAATCTTTAAAATAAACAATACCGCGAACATCGTCCAAAGATTCACCAATCACGGGATAGCGAGAGTAACCCCTAGAAGCCATTTCCCTGAGTAATGTCTGGAAGGTAGCATCTTTTGGCAGCGCGATAATACTGGTGCGCGGGATCATCACATCTTGCGCCATGACATCCCCAAACTCGAAGACATTATTGAGTAATTCCCGCTCTGCACGCTGTAAACCAGTAGACCCCCATTCTGTAGAGATGATCAGTTGCAATTCTTCGGGAGTTACAGGCGGCCGCCACCCTTGACCTGTGTATTGGATGCCAAAAATCCGTAATAAAAAACGAGTTGATTGGTTAAGAATCCAGATGAAGGGGCCAAAAAAACGGACGATCGCTTTTACCGGAGGCCCCAAAAACCTCGCTAGCTGTTCTGAGTACAGCATGGCTAAGGATTTGGGACATAGTTCTCCGATCACAATTTGCAAATAGGCAATTAAGAAAAAGGCAATGGGAATTGATAGGGAATGGGCGAGGAAGGTAGTCATCCCACTGGGTAAAGGCCAGGATCTTAACCAGGCATTCACCAGCACGACAATCGTACTTTCGCCAATCCATCCCAGTGCCAAACTAGAGAGGGTAATACCTAACTGGGTGGTAGATAGCAGTCGGTCAATACTACGTTGTAACATTTCTACAGCGATCGCTGGAATATCCCCAGCCTTAACTAGCTGGTGAATACGCGATCGCCGCACGCTCACCATCGAAAACTCCGCCGTTACAAAAAAGGCATTTATGGCAATCAGTAGTAACACTGACAACAACCGCAGCGCCACTTCTATCAAACTTAAATTAGGAAAACCACTCACCGCCAAAGCTCGTGTAAAACTCACGCCCTCCATTTAGGGGGAATAGGGAATAGTAAAAAATAACAGATAATTACCAATTCCCAATGCCCAATGCCCAATGCCCTTTCTACCTTTCTACAGGAATATTCGATGCCTCTAGCTTCAATTGTTGAGCGGGATAATCAGTGAGAGCAAGTGATATTTTCTTGACATCATCAAGTAAAGCTGTAGGAATGCTCACTGTACCTGAAAATGCTGGCCCATTTACAGGCAATTCTGTTGGTAAACCCTCTGTACTTGCACTCAGGGTTCGTCCTTTGTCATCGGTAACATCTAAAAAACTATACAGGAAGCGCACAGAATCCTTACCTTTGTTCTGCATTTTCACTTTCAGTAGTAAATCACCACCAGAATAGCGAGCAGATTGCACAGTCATTGTTACACCCTGACTTTGGGCTGTAACCGGAAAACCTGGTAGGGGCTTTTCTTCAACTACTTCTGGGGGTTTTTCCTCTGGCTTCTGCTTGCTGCTATTGGTTTCTTCATCATCTTCTTCTGGCTTTTCCGATTTAGCGGCTTTGGTCTTACCCTCAATTCGCGCCTTGACAATTTTCAGAACCTCTTCCTCTTTTAATAGCACCAGCCCTCCCTGTTGAGAGTTATTTGCCTTATTGCTAGCAAATTTGGTTGTAGGACGCCCATCTGGTGTGCTAACGCCTTTAAGTGCTGAACTCCCCAGTTCAAAGCCCAAAAACGCGCTCACAGAACCTGCTCCCATCATCAGAATTAACAAAATCAAAGTAAGAAGTACAGTAGAATTTATTTTCATCGCTGACAAGCTATCACAATAGAATGCTGGTCTATTTAAGAATAGTGAAGCTTTTGACCTCAATCCTTAAAGGAACTTAATCAATATTAGTTTGCACTATATCTATGATCAAATTATGTAGTATAAAAATCTAGTAAACTATTGTCCAGTATTCACACGTGGTAAATTTGTGCTATATTCATAGGATTGGCTAAACTCAGTACGTGAGGTATTTTTCTCACTCTAAAATTAGCAAATGAGGTTGACCTAAGAGTTGAAGTAATTAACTCGTAGCAACCCAAAACCCAAAAAACAAGCGCCTTTGGCCGATTGGGGAGGCAACGAACTCATAATTCGTCTTCAGGCTGGTTCGATTCCAGCAGGGCGCACTGAATCATCAAAAACTACTGATAGAAGGGCATGGGGCATTGGGATTAGGGGAGAGGTGACAGGTGACAGGTGAGAGGGAATAATCTTTACCCTGTAAACTGTACCCTATTACCTTCTTCACTCCCTACTCTCCAATCTTACCGAGATGGTAAAGTTTCAAACCTGAATTCTGTTCCTACTTTGAGTTTGTTGCTATAGCGAGGAGACATCATCAGCGATGTGTCATAAGGATTTGGTAAATCAGGAGTACGAATATAAGGATCGTTGCCAACTTGCTGAGTCAGGGCATCACGATATAAAGTATTAATCAAATTAGCATCGCGGGCAATTTCATTTTCTGGAAAGGAACCACCGAAACCGGAACCAGATCCGAGAAATGAGTCTAGTTGACGCTTGAGGCTGCCATTTTCGTAGAAATTGCGATCGTGACGAAAATAAGCTCGTTCAAATATATCATTCGTAGTTTCAGAATTGGGTGTTGCCGTTTGGGCAGATGCAATAGAGGGAAAAGCAATACCAGCAGCAAGCAACACCAATAAACCACCAAAGGTTTTAAATTTTATACGCACGTTTCTGACTCCTCAACTTTTGCTTTGGGCGAATCTTAATTTATGCTGAAGTTCAGAACTCTGATGAGTTCAACCTTTGGTGTAGCACAACTTTTAATGTTTTGTAATGACGTATCCTACTGAAACTATTACCCACCCAGATATTTGGGCAACCACTTCTGATTTGACCACTTTGCGCCACAAGCTACTAGATTTATTTTGCCAACTTGCTTATCAAGAGGGTGATTTTCTCCTCTCTTCTGGGCTGCGTAGTTCTTATTACGTCAATAAGACACAGGTAACACTCCATCCTCAAGGCGCTTTAGCTGTCGGACGATTGGTATTCCCTTTATTACCTGTAGATACACAGGCTGTAGGTGGTTTAACAATGGGGGCTGACCCAATTGTGACAGCAGTGAGTATAGTTTCTGTTTATGAAAACCGCCCGATACCAGCGCTGATTATTCGCAAAGAAGCCAAGGGTTATGGAACAAGAGCTTATATAGAAGGCCCCAGTTTACCAGAGGGCGCAAAAGTAGTAGTTTTGGAAGATGTAGTAACAACTGGGCAATCTGCTCTAAAAGCAGTTGAGCGTCTTAAAGATGCAGGTTATACCGTCAATCAAGTAATTTCACTAGTAGACAGAGAGCAAGGGGGAGGTGAGTTGTACCAGTCAGCGGGGTTGAAGTTTGAAACTTTGTTTTCGATTCAGGAAGTTCAAGAACACTACCGACAACTTGCAAATTCATGAATAAAAGGAGATAAACATGCAAACAACAGTATCCACAGAACTAACACAAGAAAAAGTTGAGAAAGCTGTGAACGCAATTCTTGAAGTACTAGGAAAGCCAGAAAACGATTTACACCACAAAGCGCTAACAGCTTTTCAGAGTGGTGATTATCAAACTGTAAAGAGACTGGCATCTACCAACTTGACTGATGATTATTGCAAAGCTTTGGGATACCTGGGAGGAGCGCTGAAGCTGACTCCAAACACCGATACTATTTTGGCGGAATCGGCTCGTAGTGCGGCTGAATTTGTGAAAGAAAAAGCATTGCAGCACCTTGGTATTAAGATCGCTGATGCTTTGAATTAACCAATGCAATGAGCTTGCGCGATCGCTCTAAATAAATCAAAAAACCCTCCTGAAAAACTTTTCAAGAGGGTTTGTGTAAGTACCTATTGTGCTAATCGCAATAACACAAAAAACCACAAGCAAATTCTAGTCAGGAGATCCTTTTGTTTCAACAAAAGCCAGCAGCGGGATTTGAACTCGCGACCTTCCGATTACAAGTCGGATGCACTACCACTGTGCTATGCTGGCAGGTTTGACGATGAATTTTAATTAGTAACCACGATTTACTATTGTACCATAATCCATTTATTTGTCTAGCTGTAAATTCTAAAAAATATCTACCTCTCCAGAAATAAGGCTAAAAGACCAGAAATTTTAGCAATATCGCTACTTGTGTACGCCTAGATAGTTTTTCTGGCGTTGCCATTGTGATGAACCAGAAAAAATCAGTGATTCCAATCGCTGATAAAGTTGATAAATTAATATTCAGAGCAAAAGCTAACTCAAATCCTGGGCTGAACCCAAAAATATCTGGTCAGTTCTAAAACTATATTTTCTTGGCACGGCTGAATAAAGGAACAGAAATATATAATTATTTTTTACAGATTACAAGCATGGCAGCATTGCTCGGACGAGATTTATTAAGTCTAGCGGACATCAGTTCTACGGAACTTCAAGAACTCCTGCAATTGGCAACTCAACTTAAATCACAACAGTTGAAGTTGCAGTGTAATAAAGTTTTGGGGTTGTTGTTCTCCAAAGCTTCAACTCGTACACGGGTAAGTTTTACTGTGGCGATGTACCAACTTGGTGGACAGGTAATTGATCTCAACCCTAATGTCACTCAAGTTAGTCGTGGGGAACCTTTGCAGGATACAGCGCGGGTGTTAGATCGATATCTGGATATTTTGGCAATTCGCACTTTTGCCCAGCAGGATTTGGAAACTTTTGCTCACTATGCCAAGATTCCGGTAATTAATGCGCTTACCGATGCAGAACACCCTTGTCAGGTATTAGCTGATTTATTGACGATTCAAGAAAGCTTTAACATTCTTGCTGGGTTAACTTTAACCTACGTGGGTGATGGGAATAATGTCGCTAATTCTCTGATGTTGGGCTGTGCTTTGGTGGGGATGAATGTTAGAATTGCTACTCCTAGTGGATATGAGCCAGATTCTAGGATTGTAGAGCAAGCAAGAGCGATCGCTAATAACAAAACTGAAGTTCTCCTCACTCACGATCCAGAATTAGCTGCTAAGGGAGCTGCTGTACTTTACACTGATGTATGGGCGAGTATGGGACAAGAGGCAGAAGCCGATAACCGGATGCCAATTTTCCAGCCTTACCAAATTTCGGAACAGCTATTGAGTCTTGCTGATCCAGAGGCAATTGTTTTACACTGCTTACCAGCCCATCGCGGTGAAGAAATTACCGAGGCAGTTATTGAAGGTTCCCAATCACGAGTTTGGGAACAAGCAGAAAATCGCTTGCACGCTCAAAAAGCTTTACTTGCAAGTATCTTAGGGGCAAAATGAAAGAAGTTAGGAGTTAGGAGAGATGCGATTAATCGCGTCTGTACAGGAGTTAGGAGTCAAAATAGCGAGTGTGCAATTGGCTCCTGACTACTTGCTGGTAAAAAATTCAAAATAAATGGGTAAAAGAAAAGACAATATTCTTGCTTTTGCCTTTCATAATTTTTACTTTTCTCTTGTTATAGGGAGTTTTTTGTAGTACTAATGTTCTAGAGACATTTATAATTACTTCCCGCTTTCTTTATGGAACGTCTAACAGAAGCTCAACAAGAACTTTACGAATGGTTGGCAGAATACATCAGATCGCACCAGCATTCGCCTTCTATTCGGCAAATGATGCAAGCGATGAACTTGAAGTCACCAGCACCAATTCAAAGCCGTTTAGAACATTTACGCACTAAAGGATATATAGAATGGACTGAAGGACAAGCGCGAACGATTCGGATTTTGCGTTCTGTGAAGCAAGGTGTACCAATTTTGGGTACGATCGCTGCTGGTGGTTTAATAGAACCGTTTACTGATGCTGTAGATCATTTAGACTTTTCTAATTTCGATTTACCTCCCCAAACTTACGCTTTGCGGGTAGCTGGCGATAGCATGATTGAAGATTTAATTACTGATGGCGATGTGGTATTTCTGCGTCCAGTAGCAGAACCAAATCATTTAAAAAATGGTACTATCGTCGCCGCCAGAGTTGATGGATTTGGTACGACATTAAAACGTTTTTATCGCCAAGGCGATCGCGTTACCCTCAAACCAGCAAATTCTAAGTACAATCCCATTGAAGTCATGGCTCAGCAAGTGCAGGTGCAAGGTTCACTCATTGGTGTTTGGCGTGGTTACAACTGAGTAATGGGGAGTGGGGAATGGGAAAGATAAGTACCAATGACCAATGACCAATGACTAATGACTAAATAAATATGTACCTGACGAAAAATTCAGTGCAGCAACTGCCCACTTTCCGGTTGAAATTACCATTTGCAAGGGAAAGTAAGGGCAGTTATTACACTCCGCAACCATTACCAGGATGCCCAAGAATGCCTGTGTCTCTGCAATTGCGGCAATATCAGCGAGAAGCGATCGCTGGCTGGTTTACCAACAATGGCAGAGGGACACTGAAAATGGCTACTGGTAGTGGTAAAACAATTACTGCACTAGCGATCGCTTGTGAATTATATCAGCAGATTAATTTACAAGTTCTGTTAGTAGTGTGTCCCTATCGTCATCTCGTTACCCAATGGGCACGAGAATGCGAAAAATTTAATTTGCAACCCATTTTAGCTTTTGAGAATTTACGTACTTGGCAAAGTCAGCTTTCTACCCAAATTTATAATCTGCGTTCTGGTTCTCAACGGTTTGTTACTGTGATTACTACGAACTCCTCTTTAATTGGAGATGGATTTCAGTCTCAACTCAAATATTTCCCCGCCAAAACTTTAATTATTGGGGATGAGGCGCATAATTTAGGCGCACCCAAGTTAGAAGAAAGTTTACCACGCAGTGTGGGTTTGAGATTGGCTTTATCTGCCACACCGGAGAGATATTTCGATGATTTTGGTACGCAATCTTTATTTGATTATTTTGGCCCAGTTCTCCAGCCAGAGTTTACTTTGAGGGATGCGATCGCTCAAGGTGCTTTGGTACATTATCTGTATTATCCGGTGCTGGTGGAGTTAACGGAAGCAGAAAGCATTGCCTATTTAAAGTTAACTAAAAGAATTGGGCGATCGCTACTTTATCGAGATCGAGAAAATGGCGAATCGGGATTTGAAGACAATGAAGATTTAAAGCCGTTGTTGATGCAAAGAGCAAGGTTAATTGGTGCGGCGGAAAATAAATTAAATGCTTTGCGGGATTTAATGATTACTCGCCGCGAAACTACTCACACACTTTTTTATTGTAGTGACGGTTCCCAAGATGCGGGACAACGTTCATCCCTACGCCAACTTAAAGCTGTTGCTAAAATTCTCGGAGTGGATTTAGGGTATAAGGTAAGCACCTATACGGCTCAAACAACTTTACAAGAAAGGGAAATATTGCGCCATCAATTTGAAAGTGGTGAGTTGCAAGGTTTAGTCGCAATTCGTTGTTTAGATGAAGGTGTTGATATTCCAGCAATTCAAACTGCGGTAATTTTATCAAGTTCTGGTAATCCCCGCCAATTTATTCAGCGACGGGGGCGAGTTTTACGTCCTCATCCGGCTAAGGAACGCGCAACAATATTTGACATGATTGTTTTACCACCAGATTTAGATAGGGAAACTATAGAAGTTGAGCGTAATCTGTTGAAAAAGGAATTGCGTCGTTTTGTGGAGTTTGCTGATTTAGCTGATAATGCAGGTGTTGCAAGAATGAAGTTACTTGATTTACAAAAGCGATATGGTTTATTAGATATTTGATGATGGACTATAAAGTTGTATTATTTTGTAAAATTTTTCGAGTTTTGAAAAAATAAGCATTAAGTATGAAATAATAAAATTATGAGTTTGATCATAATCGGATGTAAGTAGCTTTAAAAATTTTACTTGTATTCCATTATGCTCTAAATTATTAATATTAATAATAACAGAAGACAATTCAAGAATAAAGTCTTTTTTCAAAGAAAATTATAAATTTGAAAAAATAGTTTTTGCAAAATTAAAGATAACGCTAACAGTGGCTTTACTGAGGTAAATGCACTACTAGAGAAAGTTAAAATATAGAAAAACTATATTTCCAAACAGAAGATGTCACAAGATGCGAATATCGATGATGTGCAGGAGCCAATAACCAGCGCTCCGCCGGAGGTACGGCGAATTATTGAGCGGGTATGGAAGCTGGAAAAAGGCAGACTAGATAAGAAGATTAACAGCCATATAAATGATAATATTTTGGACATTATTAAGGAAGAGGTGCGATGAAGCTGACTTCAATCAAGCTATGCAACTTTCGCTCCTTTTATGGTACGACACCAGAGATGATCGTCGCTGGGGGAGATGCTCAAAATACAACAATTATTCATGGCAATAATGGCTCTGGTAAAACTAGCTTACTGAATGCCTTTACATGGGTATTGTATGATAAATTTAGTGCAGCCTTTGCATCAGTAGAACAGTTAGTAAATAAGCGTGCGATCGCAGAAACTCAAAAAGGTCAAGCTGTAGAATGTTGGGTAGAAATTGGCTGGGAACATGAAGGTAAACGCTATCGAGTTAAACGCGCTTGTCGGGGTTATAAAAACGAAGGAGATTTTGACGCTGGCAAAACTCAATTAACCATGTGGGTTGGTGCCGATGATGGTAAATGGAATATACCAACTCAGCAACCAGACGATATAATTAATCAAATTTTACCCGCTACTTTACATCAATATTTTTTCTTTGACGGCGAACGAATTGAAGAAATCGTCCGTTCTGACAAAAAAGCGGAAATTGCTGAAGCGACAAAAATCTTCTTGGGTGTTGAGGTAATAAACCGTTCTATCAAACATTTAGGAGATGCTAAAAAAGCTCTAGAAAATGAATTAAAAGCTATTGGTGATTCCGAAACTAAACAGCTATTAAGACAGCAGGAAAAGATAGAACGAGAGCGTGAACGCATTACCAAACAACAAACTGAAATTAAAGAAGAGTTAGAATATCAACAAACTTTTAAAAAAGAGACAAGTAATCGTTTGCGAGAACTTAGTGCTGCTAAGGAATTGCAAGAAAGATGGCAAGATTTAGAATCGCAGAAAGCGGCGAATCAAGAAGAATATAAAAAAACTAAGGAAGCACTGAAAAAAGTTATTTCCGCGCGTGGTTATACTGTTTTACTCTCAGAAACTACATCCCAGCTCCGAGGGATTATCAATGATTTGAAGCAGCGCGGTGAGTTAACATCAGGAATTTCGCGGGAATTTGTGAATGATTTGCTCAATTCTCAGCGCTGTATTTGTGGCGCAGAATTACACGAGGGTAATCATTCTCATACTCATGTGAGTACCTGGTTAAATAAAGCAGGTTCTTCGGCGGTGGAAGAAACTGCAATTCGGATGAGTGCACAAGTAGATGAAATTGATAAGCAAGCCATAGGTTTTTGGGAAGAGGTTGATAGAGAACAAACTAGAATTAATCAGTTAAGGCAAACTATATCCCAAATTGAAGGCGATTTAGACAATATTCAAGAACGGTTGCGAAAAGATGCTAATGAAGAAATTAGCAGTTTACAAAAACGCTTAGATGAAATTGAAAGTAAAATTGATGAATTGAATCGAGAACAAGGTGCAAATCAGCAGCAAATTGCTCAACTCACAACTGAGATTGAAGGTTTAAATAAACAAATTGCAAAGCAAAAGCTGAATGAAGACAAGCAAACTTTAGCACAACGACGAATTAACGCCACTCAAGATGCAATCGAACGCTTAACGGAAGTTAGAAATCGTCAAGAGCAACAATTTCGCCTGCAACTAGAAAAGCGAGTACAAGAAATCTTCACGGAGATTTCTGTAACTCCATACATTCCTAAAATTAGTGAAAAATATGAACTGACATTAGTAGAAAATACTACAGGTATAGAAGCACCAGTTGCAGCATCCACTGGAGAAAATCAAATTCTCAGTTTATCCTTTATTGCCAGCATCATTGACAAAGTACGGGAATGGAGTGAAAAGCGAAAAATGATGATGATTCCCGATAGTAGCACTTTCCCAATTGTCATGGATTCGCCCTTCGGTAGTTTGGATGAGAATTCGCGGCGACACATTGCAAAGACAATTCCCCAATTAGCGAATCAGTTGATAGTTTTAGTTACTAAAACTCAGTGGCGCGGTGAAGTAGAAGCAGAAATGACAAACAGAATTGGGAGAGAATATGTGCTTACATATTATTCTTCTAAGCAAGATTGCGAACAAGATTATATTGAGTTAGGTGGCGAAAGATATCCTTTGGTGAAACAAAGTCCGAACGAGTTTGAGTATACGGAAATTATGGAAGTTGAACGGGATAGGTAATTATCACGCAGAGACGCAGAGAAAGACTTTTCCAAGGAATCTTATGATTTCGCGCATTCGCCGTTAGGCGTTCTCGTAGAGTAGGCGCAAAGGTTTTTTACAGAACTGACGGAAAATACCTCTCAAACTCTTATTCCTCAGTGTTCTCTGTCCCTCTGTGGTAGCCTGCGGCAAGCCCTTCGGGTTCAGCAGTCGCTCATGGGGGAAACCCCCTTGGCGCTAGCCTCTCCCTTTGGGAGAAGACCGCGCGGCTTCACCGCTTTGCGTCTACGATTTTCCGTTACTGTGCGTAAGTCCGATTTTAGTTAAAGTTGAGAAAAGTGACTTTTGAGAAGGAATCAGGTTATGGTTGCGAGTCCAGACAGAAATTATATGTCTCCCCAGGAATACCTGGAATGGGAACAAGACCAAGAAATTAAATACGAATATATTGATGGTGAAGTTTTCGCCATGACTGGGGGTACTCTTCCCCATAATGATATTGCTTTAAACTTAGCTTCAGCGTTAAAAAGTCACCTGCGAGGAAGTGGTTGTCGTGTGAATATGGCGGATGGGAAAGTAGGTGTATCTGAAAACGGGCCTTTTCATTATCCCGATGTTGTGGTGAGTTGCGATGAACGGGATAAACAAGCTATTCAATTTTTCCAATATCCTTGTTTAATTGTTGAAGTTCTTTCCGTTAGCACGGAAGCTTACGACCGAGGTAAAAAATTTACGCGGTATCGTCGCATTCAGACTTTGCAAGAATACGTCCTCATTGATGCTGAAAAAATTGGTTTAGATTGCTTCCGATTAAATGATAGAGGACTCTGGGAGTTACATCCTTATGAAGCAGAGGATGAGGTTTATTTAACCAGCGTTAATTTCCACTTTCCGATATCTTTGGTGTATGAAAATGTTCTATTTCCTATTTAAATTAGACTTATTCTAGATTCATGATTAGGGGTTTTATGAGTATTAAAGCTGAAGCAACTATTGAAGATTTGTACCACTTACCTGACAATTGTAAAGCAGAGATTGTCAATGGGAAATTGGTGCTGATGTCTCCAACTGGATTTTTACCAGGACGTGCAGGCGGTGAAATTTATGCAAGTCTATGGGATTATGAACGTCTGACAAAAAGTGGTTATGCTTTGCCTGATAATGTCGGTTTTATTGTTAATCTCCCTAATCGTCGTTCTTTAAGTCCTGATGCTGCGTTTTATACTGGCAAACCTACAGGCGGGAAGTTTCTCAATGGTGCGCCTATATTTGCTGCTGAGGTGCGAAGTGAAAATGATTACGGTGATAACGCTGAGAAAGATATGGCTAGTAAACGCCGTGATTATTTTACGGCTGGTACGTTGGTAGTTTGGGATGTAGACGTACTCAAAGAGGAAGTTATTAGAGTATATCGTGCTAGTAATCCTGAAGAACCGCAAGTGTATCGCCGTGATAAGGTGGCTGAAGCTGAACCCGCAGTGCCAGGATGGACTATGTTAGTGGATAATTTGTTTGTTTAGCGATCGCTTTCATACTAGTATAAAATGATATAGTAAAATGTATGATCGCTTCTAATTTTCGGTTAAAATAGCAACAATGTAGATATTAAAACAATGGCTGCAAACAGAATCAGGGTTGCTAAAGATAAGGCTGAGTTGGTGAAATCTCTAGTCGCATCAAAAGACACAACTGGGGCTTTTCAGACTTATGTAGAAGTAATGGTGTTTGCAGCAGCATTGGGCGTTAAAAATAAAAAGCGCATTCCTTTAGACGTAATTTCTAAAGATTTATCCCCACTGCGACAAGATTATTTTACTAGCAGCTTCACTCTCTTGATTAATTTGTTGGCTATCACCGAAACAGAAAGTATTAAGATTATAGGTGATGATAATGTAGCTGACGAGCAACGTATTCACATTTTTGAAGAGTATGCTAATGCTGGTTTAGAAATTATACAAAATGAACTCCGTGGTGCAGTAGACTATTCAGAACGACTTTTATTGATTCTTAGTTATGAAAGAACGAATACAGAGCAGCAAGATGAGGAATTTGATCTAACCAAATTCCTATCTTGATTTTTAAGTAATGGTTAAAAGCAATAACTTTACATCCACCCCAGTGTAATTTTTACTGTTTTGACTGCATCTGTTACTGCACTAACAGTAGCAGATATTCTATATGGCTTGTCTGGATTTTTAGGTTGGGCATCTATTCTAATTACGTTATCCTTCCAAAGTTGGTTTTCTCTTGACCAATCTAACTGTGTTAGTTGTGAAATTCTTTCTTCATTAAAATAATTGTTTTCTGGATCATATATATAGTGCAATAAACGCCCTAAAACTTCCAGTCCAACGCTTATACCTAGAATACAGTCTTCTTTAAATGCGGTTACTTCATCTGTTGTGATTTCTTCAACAGTTGTATCAGCAATATACTCAGTGTTGCTACACTCTGAGAAAAATCTATTAAGACAAATAATTAAAGCATCAGATGCTTGATAAACATCATAATCTCGAAGCTGATTATTTGGATCGTTAGTAAAAACGCAACTTACAAACCTAGCTATAAAATTAGTTGTGTAAATCAGCTTTTGTTTAGTTGCAGGACTTGATTTAATCTTCTCTGTCTTACCCTGAAACATTGGCACTCGTTTTATTAATTCTTTAGTGATGCCAACTCGACCAGAGAACTCACCAAATGATAATAACAATGATTTATCTAATTGCTTTGTTTGAGCCATGTCTCTGAAATCTGCCTGACACTGTTGAAAATCACCCTCTAAAACTAGAGTAATTGCAAAATCATCATCACTGATTAAGTGGCTTTCAGTACTTTCTATCAATTCGTGAATTGCACGTTTACGGTGTTGTCCATCAGTTATATCCAACTTGACTCCACGACGAATAACAACTAGACAAATGCCCCTACCTAGTTCAAGAATTGTTATGTCTTTTGGAGCTACATTAGCAGTCAAAGTTCCTAAAATCCAAGGTTTTTCTTTTCGGGAACGATCAACAATATATTTTTTAATTTCATCAGCATGACCTTTAACCTCTGGGCGATTTTTACCAGAATCAGGATCATTCCCAGTAGATGGTTTAGCTTGGAGAAGACCAGAAAAGTCACTCGCAGGTACATTAATTTGCAGCATTGTCCGCTTTCCCTGCTGAAAAATCAGTCCTGGATAGCAGCGATCGCGATGATATTGTGAGAAAAATGGCTCAATAAAGGAGCTAAACTGAGCTTTTATCTGAGGAGAAATGCTATTATTACCATCCTCAATTGGTAGAGTCATATAAATACCTAATATAAATTAGTAGATGTTAGCAAACATGATATGCAACCCTTATAGGCTGTAGCATCGGTAAAAACCACAGTGCAAAATCCCTACTTAACTTTGCTAGTTCAAGATATGTGGAAGTCCTACCGCTTTTGGTTCAACAAACTCGCCATCAAAACCTATAGTTTTATCCTCCACAGTCCTAGCATCCGCCAAAGCCTTACGAAGTTCAGCACGTTCCATCTGTTCCTGAATTCCACCCAGAATATAAACCAATAACTTCGCCGCCAAATCTCGTCCAGCAACCTGCACTCGCTTTTTATTTGGGTCATACAAAACCCCATACCAGAGAGATTGGGGATATTCCATACCACTAAAACCACCTTGCTGGTCAAACTTCCGCAGTTTCTTAAAGATATCTGCCAGGGAAAAGCCTTTTTTAAACACTAAAATTCCCAAAGCTTGCGCTAATGCAACTTGAGCAACTGGACGGAAAAGCATATTTCCTTCACCTCCATCTTTCTCAAAGCTGAAGCGTCGTAAAGCGGGTGTATCCTCATGTTCTAAAATCTTATAACTAGAAAGACTAGCCAAAGAATCAAATAGCTTTCTAAATTCTTCAATCCCCTGCTCAAGTTCTTCATCCTCTGGACGCATGGGAATTAGACCTTTCTCCAAGGGTTTCCAGTGGGGGAACTTTTGAGCCAAATATCGCTCAGACATATCTTGCAGAGCTTGCAAAGTCGTCAAAACTGTAGAATTGGAGGCTACTGTTGCACTATTCCAATTAACACGGGGATTGCGCTCTTGTCGTTGTTCTAATAGTGGATGTGTAACTGCAATTTTTCTAGCAACGATCGCAAAACCATCATCTTCATTCAACTGTGTTAACTGACCTTTAGTCAAGGGTGCAGCCATCAGGTTGACATGAACAAAAATCGATCTCACCCTCCGCCTCGCCTGGGTGCGAGTTTCCGCAGCCGCTACCGCACAGATGAACTCAATACCAATTTTTTCCTTGGGTAAATTTTGCAAGTAAGCAAGGTCTACTTGGTACTTTTCTATCAAATCATCTACTGTAATAAAACTGTCATCAGCACCTTTATCTTTTTTATAGCGCTGGAGTTTACGAGTTTTGATTAACTCTATCAACCCCTGAACCCCCATTAATCGGTGTTGACCGTCTAATGCATAAATGGTTACATCATCCTCAGAAATATTTAGCAGACCTACCTTACCGTCTTTATCTAGGGGGATGAAATCAGTAGTAGACTTGATGGCGCGTCCTTCACTATCCCACTCAGCAGCTTTGGGATTATCTACCCACGGTTGATTAATCACCACCAGTACCGGCGGAAACTTGTGGTTGTGTCTAGCCGCTAAATACTGCACTAGCGGTGCTTGACGTGACCAATCAAGGGGACGCTGCTGAATTTCATCAATACTATCTGCGTCAATCTCGACATTATCAGTTTCAGGATTGTACTTTTTTTGAAATAGGGGTAAGCCAGAGGCGAAGTGAACCCGACCTGCAAACCATTCCAAGGTAACAGAGCTAACATAAGCCTCAGTACCACCCATCTCGGTTTTTTGAACGAGAATCTGATCTTTTCTCCCTAAAAACTTCTCCAGAAGTAAAGCTAGTACCTGTTTTTCCTTATTTTCCCGTTCCAGGTACTCTCTAGCGATGTCAGCAGTAGGGTCAAATGCACTATCTTTCATGTTAAATTTTAAAAACAGATTAGTCTTATGTAGTTTAATTATCCAAAAAATTGGATATTAGTAGTAAAGTTTTTAAAAACTTTTCTTCAACCCACGGAGGTGGGTTTTGTATGTGTAGCCGGGAATTCTATTCGCCCGATTATTACGCCAGTGTTTCCAGAGAGAAGGAAAAATGACTACAGCACAACAACCAGAAAATAAAGTTCAGCAAGCACGTACTGTAGCAGAGTTAGTGGACTCTATCCAAGCTCTCACCACTGAAATTCAAGAATTGTATTGTTTAGATGAGATCCCTTGGGTTTTAGGCGTGTCTTGGGGAAAAGATTCTAGTACAGTATTGCAGCTTGTATGGAATGCGATCGCTACTCTTCCTCCAGAAAAAAGAACTAAAACTGTATATGTAATTACAACCGATACTCAGGTAGAAAATCCTGTAGTGTCTGCTTGGGTTCGCAAATCCTTGCAGAATCTCAAAGTAGCTGCTAAAAAACAGGGGATGCCAATTGATCCACATTTATTACAACCAGTAATTGAAGACACATTTTGGGTAAATCTTATTGGTAAGGGATATCCAGCACCTCGTAACCAGTTTCGCTGGTGTACACCACGTTTAAAAATTAATCCTGCTAATCAATTCATCCGTGAAATAGTTAGAGCTAACGGTGAAACAATTCTTGTATTGGGTACTCGCAAAGCAGAAAGCTCCAAACGTGCTGCCACAATGAAAAAGCATCAAGTTGATCGAGTACGCGATCGCCTAAGTCCTAATGCCAGCCTACCCAACTCCTTAATCTATACCCCTATTGAAGATTGGAGTAATAACGATGTCTGGATATACCTGAATCAGTGGGATAATCCTTGGGAACAAAGTAATAAAGAATTATTTGCTATGTATCGAGGTGCAACAGCCGATAATGAATGTCCACTAGTTGTTGATACTTCTACTCCTAGCTGTGGTGATTCCCGATTTGGCTGCTGGGTTTGCACACTAGTGAATAAGGATAAATCAATGGAGGCGATGATCCAAAATGATGAAGAAAAAGAATGGATGCAGCCATTATTAGATATCCGTAATGAACTAGATATTAAAGATGATCGAGAAAAAAGAGATTTTAGAAGAATTTGGGGAGACGTTCAGCTTTTTGAGCGAAATAAAGATGGAAAACATTCTGTTGAACCAATACCTGGCCCTTATACCAAATATTGGCGGGAATATTGGCTCAGACGATTATTAGAAGCGCAAACACAAACCCGTCGTACAGCGCCAGAAAATATGCGCGATATCACCCTAATTACTCTCGAAGAAATGAGCGAAATTCGCCGTATTTGGCTAGAAGAAAAACATGAATTTGATGATAGCTTACCCCGAATTTATCAAGAAGTGACTGGGGAAGAATTTCAAGACCCCCGTCCTGGTGCTGACTATAGTCTACTAGGTCGTGATGAATGGGCTGTGTTAGAAGAAATCTGTGCAGATGATAGTATGCACTTGGAACTCATGGCTAAACTTTTAGACACAGAACGCCAATTTCGGAAAATGTCCCGTCGTGTGGGAATCTACGACACCCTTGAAAAATGCTTTGCTACAAGTTCGCGTTCTAAAGATGAAGCAGTTAAAAATGCTCATTTAAAGCGGGATTTGAAAACAGCAGCTGAAGAAGGCGATATTGAAAAGGTCAAGCAGCTAACTTTAGCAGATTTTGCCACACCCGATACACAAGCGATGTCTAACGACAAACCGCTACGCGTTTACGCGCCTGATGCACAAGTTGAGGCAGCAAACCTGACAAAATCTGATGCCCAGACAAAGACTTGGGGAAACATGAAATTTAAAAAATAGGTACATAGTCCTTTAAGTCTGTGTCTCATCGTCATCTCCCAAGTAAAGCCTGATAAACTCTTCTGCGGCGGCTGGATTAATTTTATTCAGATTAAAAATCGCAGTTGTTATACAGATTAAACCCGTCTACGTGGGTTGAACATAGATTAATGATATTTCTTGAACTCGTTCTACAAAACTTTGGCCCCTACGCTGGGAGACAAGCAATCAATCTTGACCCAAGAAATGAAGAAAACCCCCGCCCAATTATTCTATTAGGTGGGATGAATGGTGGCGGAAAAACTACTCTCATGGATGCTATACGCCTTGCTCTATACGGACAACGCGCCCAATGCTCGACTCGTGGTAATTTGAGTTATGTTGATTTTTTGAATCAATGCGTTAATAGTAAAGCTCACCCGGCTGAAAAAACCCGGATTGAATTACTTTTTGAACACATTGAAGACGATAAACCAATAAAATATCGTGTTGTCAGAACTTGGGAAAAAAACCCTAAAGATGGTAAAGATATACTAGGTATTTTAGGGGATGATGATACCTGGCCTGTTGATTCTCTGGTAAATATCTGGGACGACTATATAGAAAATCTTCTGCCATTAGGAATTTCTAATTTATTTCTCTTCGATGGTGAACAAGTAAGAAACCTTGCAGAACAAGAAACACCACCACAAATTGTTATTGAAGCAATCCGCGGACTTTTAGGCTTAGAGTTGGCTGATAAGCTAGCAGTTGATTTAGAGATTTTGGTCAATCGCAAACGGAAAGAAAATGCTGATACTAAAGATTTAGCTAATATAGAACAAATTGAACAAAGACTAATACAACAGCAAGAAGATTATCAAGTTATAGAAAAAAAAATATTAACTTGTAAAACTCACATCGAAGAGTTAGAAACTATACAAAGAGAAGCATTAGATAAATTCGTTTCTGAAGGTGGTAAAATTGCCGCAGAACGCAATCAGCTAGAAGAACGACAAAAGGAAAAGACTACCGCATTAGAAAATATTAGACAGTCATTATCTGAATTAGCTACTGATATTTTACCATTAGCGCTAATTCCTAATTTACTGAGTCAAGTGCAAGCACAGGGAGCAAAGGAATTTCGCTATCAACAGGTACAGTTGGCTAAAGATGTCTTACTTGAGCGAGATAAACGCTTACTTCAATGGCTTAATGAATTAGCAGTTGCTTCAGAAAACGTTGATAAAATTCAATCTTTTTTAGCTGAAGATGCTGATAATTTATATACAGGTTACTCTCAAGCAGAAGCACCTTGGTTATTAGCTGATGAGGATAGCTTGAGCCAATTAGATAAGGTGAAATATCATTTACAAAATGCTCAAATTTCTGCAAGACAACAATTATCTAATATTGCAAGTCTAGAAGAGGAACTTGTTGTTTTAGCAAGAGAAGTTCAGACAGCAGCAGAACCAGAAGCCTATCAAAAGGTGCGTGATGCTGTGGAAGAAGCACAAAATCAGGTTGCTCAAGCTAAAGCTAATTATGAAACTACGCGGCGTAGTTTAACAGAATTAGCAGATACTATTGAAAAAACAAAAAAAGAATTAAAAGAATATACAGAGAAAAATATTGATAGTAAAAATAGAGAGCATATCATTAGTGCAGCAGCTAAAGTTCAAGAAACACTAAAGGTTTTTAGAGAAAAATTAACTCTTAAAAAACTTAATAAATTAGAAGAAGAAGTAAAAAATTGTTTCCTTTACTTACTGCACAAATCTGATTTAGTGTTTCGCATTGCCATTGATACTAAAACTTTTAGCCTATCTCTTTTCGATTTTGATGGGAAACCAGTTCCCAAGCATCGTTTATCAGCAGGCGAAAAACAACTACTTGCGATCGCATTCCTCTGGGGTTTAGCCAAAGTCTCTGGACACCGCCTACCAGTAGCAATCGATACGCCGCTAGGTAGACTAGACTCCTCTCACCGCAGTAACTTAGTTGAACGTTACTTTCCATCCGCCAGCCATCAAGTAATTTTGCTTTCCACCGACACTGAGATTGGAAAGAAAGAAGTCGAAACACTGCGAGAAAATGAAGCGATCGCCCGTGAATATCTCCTCAAATACGACTCCGCCAGCCGCCAAACAACTATCCAACCAGGATATTTTTGGTAGGAGATATTGTTTGTTAAAAAATTGAGCCATGTCTAACGACAAGCCCTTCTCTACAAGAGGCCGCGCTAACGGGTTCGGGAGTGACGCTCGTTCGCCTTTGGCGTCTCCCCTTGGGAGAAGACTCGTTAAGGCTTCGCTATCGCAAGACACTCCTGCGTCGCTAACGACGGGAACCGCCTTCTCTTCGAGAGGCTTCCGCCAACGCGCAGCGTCTCGTAGAGAAGACTGCGACTCCCTCACCGCTACGCGTCTACGCAATTTTTTGAAGTCTATATATACAATATATCTAACGACCTTACCACTAACTAAAGATATAGTTTACAATAAATTTTGTTACATTATGGCATCCTCAAAAAATTAATTATATGTATATACGCAGTTGGTATAATTATTTATCACTAAATATAGCTCGTTTGGTAGTTTCATTACTTAAGTAAGAAAGTGTATACATTACTCGTGTAAGATAAATAAGCTGATAACCTCAGCGATTATATCAAGTAAAAATATAGTTCTATTAGATATGCGATCGCATATCTTTTTAAAATGCCAAACTCCAGCTTGAAAGATGACCCATTATGGTTTAAAAATGCAATTATCTACGAACTAGGTGTTCGGACATTTGCTGACAGTAATGGTGATGGTATTGGTGATTTTCAAGGGCTGACAGAAAAACTAGACTATTTACAAGATTTAGGTATTACTGCCATCTGGTTGTTACCTTTTTTTCCATCACCACTCAAGGATGATGGTTACGATATTGCTGATTACACTAGTGTCAATTCTATCTATGGCACGTTGGAAGACTTTAAAGCGTTTTTGACAGCTGCTCATCAACGGGGTATCCGTGTAATTATTGAGTTAATTATTAACCATACTTCTGACCAACATCCTTGGTTTCAAAGAGCACGTCGTGCCCCAAAAGGGAGTCAGGAGCGAGATTTTTATGTTTGGAGTGATACTCCTGAAAAATACCAAGAATCGCGAATTATCTTCCAAGATTTTGAGACATCTAACTGGGCTTGGGATTCAGTTGCCAAAGCTTATTGCTGGCATCGTTTCTATTCCCATCAGCCTGATTTGAATTATGACAATCCTTTGGTGCGCGAGGCAGTATTTGATGTTCTAGATTTTTGGTTGGAGATGGGTGTAGATGGACTACGTATGGATGCTGTACCTTATCTATACGAACGGGAAGGAACGAACTCCGAAAACTTACCCGAAACCCATGCGTATTTGAAGGAGTTGCGATCGCACATCGACGCGAAATTTTCTAACCGGATGTTACTAGCTGAGGCGAACCAATGGCCTGAAGATGCAGCTCAATATTTCGGTGAGGGGGATGAGTGTCACATGAACTTTCATTTTCCCCTAATGCCGCGTTTGTTTATGGCAGTGCGGATGGAAGATAATTTCCCGATTGTGGATATTCTTCAGCAAACTCCATCCATTCCTGATAACTGTCAGTGGGCATTGTTCCTCCGCAACCATGACGAACTGACTCTAGAAATGGTGACAGATGAAGACCGAGATTTTATGTATGGGGCCTATGCACAAGACCCAATGATGCGGGTAAATTTAGGCATCCGCCGCAGATTAGCGCCGCTTTTGGGCAATGACCGCCGCCAAATTGAGTTACTCAATAGTTTACTGTTATCTCTACCAGGAACCCCCGTACTTTACTACGGTGATGAAATTGGCATGGGAGATAACGTTTATCTAGGCGATCGCAATGGTGTTCGCACACCTATGCAGTGGAGTTCTGACCGCAACGCTGGTTTTAGTCGCGCCAACCCGCAACGCTTGTATCTACCCGTCATCGTTGACTCAGAATATCACTACGAAGCACTCAACGTTGAGGCACAACGGACTAATAGCAATTCTCTCTGGTATTGGATGAAACGTTTAATTGCTACTCGCAAACGGTTTCCGGCATTGGGTGAAGGGCGTTTTGAATTGGTACAGTCTAATAATCGCAAAGTTTTTGCCTTCAGCCGGATCACGTCTGAAGAAGATGTCTTGGTAGTAGCAAATTTATCTCATTATGTGCAAACGGTGGCGTTAGATTTATCAACCTTCAATGGACTACTACCAGTAGAAATTTTTGGTTCCACTGAGTTCCCACCGATTACAGAATCGCCCTATTTCCTCAGCTTAAGTCCTTACGGGTTTTACTGGTTCACCTTACAACGTAAATCTAGTTCAACTCAACCCCCTAAACCCCAAGCAGACTTAGTAACTCTGCTGGTAAATGGTTCTTGGCAGAATGTGATTGGGCAACGAGAGTCAAAAAGCATTCTAGAATCAACACTACGGGACTATCTCTATACCTGTAGCTGGTTTGGCGGCAAAACTCAGACTGTACAATCAACACAAATCATTGAAGCGATTTCTTTACCCTATAACCAGCAGATAGCTCAAATTGTTTGGTTGCAGGTAGATTATATCCAGGGAAACCACGAAACTTATCTGTTGTTTCTCGCCTATGCAGAAGGTGAGCAAGCAACACATCTTTTGGCAGAAATGCCGCAAGCTGTGATTGCGCGACTTGGGGTGCAAGGTAGAACAGACACTCCTCCACCCAATACTCAAGAAGTTGGAATTTTATTTGATGCTTTAGCAGACAAGAACTTTCTTACCTCACTGCTAGATGATGCGATCGCTAATCATCACTCTTATAAAGGGATAACCGGAGAATTATTTGGCACTACTACTGATTCATTCTCCGAATTGCGCGGACAGTTAACCAATAGTGAGCCGACTGTCCTGAATAAAGAAGAACAAACCAATACTTATATAGTTTATGGCGATCGCTTGTTGTTAAAACTCTTCCGCAAAGTCGAGGAGGGTTTGCACCCAGATTTAGAAATCCGGCGTTTTCTATACCAGAAAAAACGCTTGCAACACTCAGTTTTCCTAGCTGGTGCTTTAGAGTACCGCCGTGCAAATAAAACAGGTAATAAAACTGCCCAAGCCACGACTATAGGCATATTACAAGAGTTTATTTCAGATATCCGCAGTGGCTGGGACTATACTCTTGATAGCTTGCAAAAGTACTTTGATTTAGTGACCACAGAACACGCCACTATTACCGAAGTGCCTCTGCCATCAGGTTCTTTGTTGGATTTACAGAGAATTGAGATTCCAGAATTGGCAATTGCAACTATCACTTCTTATCTGCAAAGTGTTGATCTGTTGGGTAAATCCACAGCTGAATTCCATATAGCGCTGGCTACAAATATAGATAGCTCAGACTTTGCTCCAGAATCTTTTTCATCACTTTATCAACGTTCGATATATCAAAGTGCACGTAACTTAACTGGACAAGTATTTCGGTTGTTAAAAGAACGAGCAAAGTACTTGCCAACCGATACTCAACCATTAGCATTAGAAGTTCTTAATAGCCAACAGAAAATCTTAGAACGCTTTCAGTTGGTTGTCGGGCAAAAAATTACTGCATTGCGTACTCGTCATCATGGAAACTACCATTTATCGCAAGTATTTTACACAGGAAAAGAGTTTATTATTCCTGATTTTGAAGGCAAAGCAGATCGCAGTTTCAGCGAACGACGCATAAAGCGATCGCCTCTACAAGATGTAGCAGGAATGTTGCTATCTTTCAACTACGCAGTTAACGAAGCTCTCCACTATCAAAAAGAATCTGGGATGATCCTGCCTGAAAATTTACCCCTTATAGAACAATGGGGACAATTTTGGTATACCTGGGTCAGTACTAGATTTTTGAATTCTTATTTAGAAACTGCTAATCAAGAATCTTTCCTTCCAAAGACAACAGAAGAACTAGATGTGCTGCTTTTTGCCTATCTTCTAGAGCAAGCGATTGATGCAGTAGGCGATGAACTAAATAATCACTCTGATCGGGTAGAAATTCCACTTAAATTTATTCTGCGATTACTGAGTGAAACTGCTTAAACAGTTTTTCCTAGTAAGAACAAACTGCAAGAAATAATTTTAGGAGGAAGAAAAATGAGTAACAAAACTGGTGAACTGACAAGAACAATTTTTTGGAAAGGCAATGCAGAAGAATTTTTAGGGAAGTATTATAACTTACAATTTATTCCGAGAGTAGGTGAAGAAGTACAATTAAAAAACAAAACATGGCTAGTGAAGAGAATTATTTATACTCCTGAAATAGATGACATAACTATCATTGTGGAAAATAAATAGTTTCACCTGAAATGGTTATGGTTGTTGAGCTATACGTACCAGTTCGGTTTCATAGAAAGTCGGCGGGAAACTCCACCCAAGAGAGGATAGAGAGGGATAGCCGCCCGCCGACTGATTTAGTTGTTCTTGTAACGCGTCTGCCTTTAGCCCCAGCACGCCAGCAAGTCCCATTTTCTCGCTCAAAATAGACTCAGTGAAAACGGAACCTTCGCTTTTAAAGTTACGTTGCCACAGCTTTGCCAGGAAATATCCCACCAAATAAGAGTTAGGTAAACGGGCATCTTTGCCAACATATTTATTCTTTTCTCGAATGACAAACTTGCACGATGCTAAAGCTGTGAACTCAGTGTATGTCCGCAAGAGGTCTATTGTTAATTAGGTGAAAGCATAATGTAGAGTATTCCTTTAACCTTTAATCATGGAATCCCCAATCGAAAGAATTAAACTCTCCCAAACAGCCAAAGACCAACTTACCAAACTCAGACGCAGCACCAAAATCGACCAATGGAATATTTTATGCCGTTGGGCGTTTTGTCGTTCCCTCGCAGAACCAACCGCACCCTCCCCCGTCCCAATTCCCCAAGATAGCAACGTCGAAATGACTTGGCGCGTTTTTGGCGGTGAAATGTCTGATATACTCCTCCTCGCCCTCAAGCAACGCTGTCACAATGACGGCTATCCCACCGACAAAGAAACCCTTGCCACCCAATTCCGCTTACATTTGCATCGCGGTATTGGCTACATAGCAGGCGATCCAAATATCAAGAAAATTGAAGATTTAATTGAACTGGCTGTTAAACCTTGAAAGAATATTAGCTGCTGGCTGTCTTAATTACGAATTACGAATTACGTTAGCGCAGCGTTAGCGACGCAGGAGCGTCATTACGAATTACGAATTATTTTTATGCCTGAAACGCTAGAAATCGAGCGTCATAGAGCTGCGATCGCTCGTACTGATTTATCTCGCCCCGTGCGATTGGCAATAGAATGGGCAATCCTGAATCAAGACACCACTTTTTTTGACTACGGTTGCGGCTACGGTGGTGATGTCCAGCGAGTAAAAAACTTAGGTTACACTAGTGCAGGCTGGGACCCTTATTACTATCCCGATGTACCACGCACCGCCGCCGATGTAGTCAACTTGGGCTATATCCTCAACGTCATTGAAGACCCAGAAGAACGCCGTCAAAGCCTGATCCAAGCCTGGGAACTCACTGGGAAAGTTTTAATTGTCGCGGCTCAAATCCTGATTAACGCACCCAGCAAAAGGCAGCTTGCTTACAATGATGGGATTGTGACGCGCCGCAACACTTTTCAGAAATATTACGAACAACAAGAACTTAAAACTTATATTGATGAAGTCCTAAATGTAGATGCAGTGCCGATCGCACTAGGCGTATACTTTGTTTTTCGAGATGAAGCTGAAAAAGAAAGTTACAAAGCTATCCGCTTCTTTTCTACCACCTCTACACCGCGAGTCCGCATCCCCACCAAGCGGTTTGAAGATTATCAAGAACAGCTGCAACCACTCATGGCTTTTTTTACCAAACGCGGTAGACTACCTGCCAAAGGCGAATTGGAAAATGAACAGGAATTACTGAGCGAATTTGGTAACTTTCGCCGCGCCTTCGGTGTAATTTTACAAGCTACTGATGAGACTGAATGGGACGCGATCGCTTACCGTCGTTCTCTCGATATCCAAGTTTATCTCGCCCTGACTCACTTTGATAAACGTCCTGCATGGCAGAAGCTAGCGCCAGAAATGCGTCACGATATCAAAGCCTTTTTTAGTAGCTACGAGGAAGCTTGTCAAGTAGCTGACCAAAAACTTTTCAGCTTAGGTAAACCTGGGGTGATTCAAACTGCGTGCGAAAAAAGCAAAATTGGTAAACATACGCGCGGTGCCCTTTACGTCCATGTTTCCGCACTTGCAGCACTTGATCCCGTACTACGAATTTGTGAAGGTTGCGCTAGCCGTACTATTGGGCGTGTCGATGAAGCTACATTAATCAAATATCACACTGATAAGCCGCAAATATCCTATCTGTCTTACCCCGAATTCGACACTGATCCGCATCCGGCATTAAAAGCCAGTATCGGTATTGATTTAAAAACCCTGTTCATAACTCATCGAGACTACGAAACTAAGGCAAATCCGCCGATTTTACACCGTAAGGAAACATTTGTTACCAGCAACTACCCACGCTACGAAGAATTTGCTAAACTCACTCAACAAGAACAGCAATTAGGGTTGCTCAAGGACAAAAGCGACATCGGCACGCGTGAAGGTTGGGAAAAATGCCTTGCTGCCCACAGGGTAGAAATCAGGGCACATCAGGTTTATTCAATTAAGGAAAATTAAGGAATAATCACACTGTTAGAGTATTGCTGATATGTATCTTAAATAAAGTAAATCTTAGCAAGTTTGTGTGCTTACAGGAAATTAGACAGTAGTTATGGCAAGATAACTGCAATTCAATTAAATAAAAAGGAATCTTCAATATTGTGCAAGTAAATAAATCGCTGCTACGAATTTTTGGCAGCCCGAAGATGGGAGCTTTGTTATTTCTTGGCTTTTCATCAGGGTTGCCGTTATATTTAACCAGTCAAACATTACAAGCATGGTTGACCAAAGAAGGGATTAGCTTGGCAGCGATCGCCGCTTTTAGTTTAGTAAAGCTGCCCTATTCTTTAAAATTTCTCTGGTCGCCTTTACTAGATAGATTTGTACCGCCTTTTTTGGGGCGGCGTCGAGGTTGGCTGGTAATTACACAGATAGCATTACTGTCAACTATAGCTGTCATGGCTCTACAACACCCATCCCAAGGGCTACAACCTTTAATAATTGCTGCTGTGGCCGTTGCCTTTTTTAGCGCCAGCCAAGACATTTTAGTTGATGCTTACCGCACTGATGTAGTGGAAGTAGAAGAAAGAGGTGCTGGAGCGTCTATTTACTTGTTGGGTTATCGCGTTGCCATTCTCGTAACTGGTTATGTCACCTTATTTTTGGCAGACAGAATGCCTTGGCAAGCTGTTTACTTGTTGATGTCGCTGTTGATGCTCGTAGGCTTGGTAACTTCTATTTTTGCACCAGAACCAGTTCTACGCGATCGCCCGCCTCAGACTTTATCCGCCGCCGTCAAATTACCTTTCATTGAATTTTTCCAGCGTCAGGGCTGGCTACAAGGACTTTTAATCCTGATATTCATTGTGATCTACAAGTTGGGGGATTCTTTACTAAAGAATGTATCCACCCCATTTTTGTTAGATAAAGGTTTACATTTTACTCAAACCGACATCGCATTTCCTGGTGCGCTGGGAATTTTCGCCACTATTATTGGCACTTTGGCAGCAGGAGCAGTAATGACCAAAATTGGTGTTAATCGATCCCTCTGGATATTCGCCATAATGCAAGCTGTCGGCAACTTGGCTTTCTTTGCGTTAGCAGTAGTAGGTAAAAACTTCTATCTAATGTTAGCTGCCGTTAATATAGAACAATTCTGTGCTGGTTTAGAAACAGCTGCTTTTGTAGCATTTTTGATGAGTCTTTGTAACCAAAGCTTTTCAGCTACACAGTACGCTTTACTTTCCAGTTTGCAGGCTTTTAGTAGAGATATTCTTACGGCTCCAGCAGGTACATGGGCGCAAACCACCGGCTGGTCTACATTCTTTCTACTCACAGCAATAGCTGCTTTGCCGGGATTACTATTATTGCCATTCTTTGCCCCTTGGAATCCAAAGCCAGTGGTAGTATTATCCAGACCAGGATTAGAGAATGAAGACGAGGATATATGGGGAATCAAGTAGTTATTGCTGTCGGCACATTCATCCTCTTACTCACTGGTTTATTACTTGGGTATGTTCTGTCGCAGTTAGTTCTAGGATTTCTAGCATTTAACCTCCTAACTTTTTTCGGAACACTTAGCCTAATTTTAATTTTTGGTACACTTTATTACGTTTTATTTTGGCAGTTGCGAAGAGAACAATCCCGACCATCAACTCCATCAACCATAAATGAAGGGATACCAACCCAGGTAGAGCAGGGTTTATCTGATAGCTATCTCAAAAACAGGCTAATTGCTAAATTATCTGGTGACACTGCTGCTGCCGAACGGTTAATTGAACAGGCAAAAGAGACTTATCCTGGAATGCCGGAGAATTGGTATTGCGAAAGAGTACTTGATGATTTGGAGAGCGATCGCCAGCGGGAGTAGGGGGACAAGGAGAATAACAATGCCCAATTCCCCATGCACAGAAAATTGCTAAAATAAATCAAGAATACTTCACAAATCTTCAGCTAGGTTCTCATAAAAGTTCCTAGCTTCTTGCAATTAAAATATGGCTATTTTTCGTCAATACATCGCTCCGCTGCTTGCGGTATTGGTATTTCTCTTTGCCCTAGTTGCAGTCAGCGCCCGGATCTTTTTACCGTCCGATATGGCAGCACCCGCACCAATTGAAGAGGTAGAGGTAACTTCTCAACCTACTCCAACTGATTTACCTCCAGCAGCACATAACGCGAGCTAGCGAAGTCAATAAACATTAGCAGTGTCTGAGCAACTATTACCTGGATATATTATTCGCCGTGGCTCCCTTTCGGAGCGATCGCTGCTGTTTAAATTCATGCAGCGAACTTACCAGGATCTCTTTCCCAATGAGGATTTTTCCCACTTAGAGCAAACAGTTAAGCAATACTTCTCCAGCGATACGCCCTTGTGGTGGGTAGAAGAGGAAGGGGAGCAAGGGAGTAATAAAAAATCTGTTTCCTCTGCCCCCCATCCCCCGATCGCCTGCCTCTGGGTGGGCAATGCTATAGATCAAGTACATGGGAACCGTCATGCTCACATCTTTATCCTCTACGTTGTACCAGAACATCGGCGACGGGGTATTGGTACAGCCTTGATGCAATATGTGGAAAATTGGGCTATTCAAAGAGGCGATCGCCAAATTGGTCTGCAAGTGTTTCAATCAAACAAACCCGCATTGAATCTTTATAATCAGTTAGGTTATCAAACCCAATCCTTATGGATGGTAAAATTCCTGAGTGCAGAAAAATAAACTCAAGGATAGCGATAACATACTGTAGCACCTGAGTTATAGAGGTTCTCGTTTGGATAAAACTCAACGAGGAAGAAAGGAAAATGTATAAGAACCCAACTAATATATATAAAGCTTTAACTTATTAGCGCGGGGGATTATGTGTTAATCCCTTTTCGGGATTGAAATCAAATTATGTATGACAAAGACGATCTAAGCCTACTCGATATTGAGGAGGAGCTAGAAAGCCCCTTAGATAAAATAGAGCCGCTAACTGCCGAATCAGTTGTGGCAAAGCCCGATCCAGAAGTGATGCTAGCCTTGCTGGAAAATCCCCAGCCCCAGCAAAGAATGTTAGCGGCACGTGCTTTTTGTGATATTGAAGATGCGCGTGCTACCCCCCATCTGATTCGCCTGTTAACTGATACCTGTCCCTTAGTGCGGGTAAGTGCAGCTTATGGCATCGGACGCAATCCCAGTTCAGAGGCAGTGAGTCCGTTAATTGCTCAATTAAACAGTGATTGGAATGGCTATGTGCGTAAAGGTGTTGTTTGGGCTTTAGGAAACTGTCGCGATCGGCGTTCTTTAGCACCTTTAGCAGACGCTCTAAGAACCGACATTTCCGCAGTGCGTTTGTGGGCTGCTAGTGCCTTAGCACAGATGGCAGAAGTCGGTTACGAAGCAGTTATAGGGGCAATACCACCATTAATCGAAGCCTTAGTCCAAGATCCCGTAGCAGCGGTGCGGAGTAACAGTGCTTGGGCAATTGGTCAACTGTGCCGCGAATTGCCTTCTAATGTAGTTTATGCCACAGCGATCGATGCCTTAATTCAAGCCTTTGCCGAAGATCAAGATTTGGGAGTCCGAGAAGACGCCAAAGCCTCACTATTAGGAGTGGGCGATCCCCGTGGCTTGCAGCTGATTGAAACCCTAGAACAAGAAGGGTGGTTTTGATTTGGGCATGGGGCATTGGGCATCGCTTATTCTGCTTGTCCCCTCATCCACTTCCCCAAACCTTACTGTCCTTCAGCTACAGGTTTGACTAAATTTAAGTCATAAGGGCGCTCAGTATCATCCTCACCCAAATATTCACCATTTTGAATTTCCAGAATAACTAGCGGAATATGTCCAGGATTTTCTACCTTATGTAGAGTTGCTGCGGGGACATAAGTTGATTCGTTTCGATTCAGTAAAATTTCTGCATCGCCACAAGTCACCTTTGCCACACCGGAAACTACAACCCAATGTTCATTGCGGTGATAATGAATTTGTGGTTTGATACCATGTCTGGGCTTGATTTCCACACGACTAATTCTATAGGTTTCTCCCTCCTCTATTACCTCTACCTCACCCCAATATCGTGTACCTGAATGTGGAGACAATTCGTTGATATTTAACTGAGTATTATTTTCATTGGGAGTCATAATCAATTTCTCAACCATATAAATATTAGTATTTATCAGTAATTTACCGTAAACGAGATCAAGCCGGGTAGAAAGAATGCAGTCATAACATCTTACTTTCTATAAATAATGACACCTGCTCTAATTTGGCCCCAGCTAATAGATTTTATCCCCGAATTTATTAATTTTGAATTATTCACTCCCCCGTATACTGAATCCGATAAATCCGATTATTGGCTTCTTCTGTTAGTAGTAAACTGCCATCTGGCAACACGAGTAAACCTACAGGCCGTCCCCAAGTACTTGGTACAGAAGGATTTAGCAAAAATCCTGTGAGAAAGTCTTCGTAGTAGCCAAGCGATCGCCCTTTAACGTCGAAAGGAACAAATACAATTTTATAACCAGTGCCGCGATCGCGGTTCCAGGAACCACGAAAAGCCGCAAAAGCACCGTTCCGGTATTTTTTTGGAAAAGTTTTACCATCATAAAACTGTAAACCCAATGCTGCTGAGTGCGCCTGGAACAGCACATCTGGCGTTTGAGTCCGGGCTACTAAATCAGGACGTTTACTTTTGTCATCCGTCTTTTGGCGCGGATCGAGGTTGTTTGGTGTTAGATAAGCATAGGGCCAGCCATAAAATGCCCCCTGTTTAACGCGTGTCAGATAGTCTGGCACCAAATCATCACCAATTCCATCCCGTTCGTTAACAGTGGTATAAAGTTCCTTAGTTACAGGATGAAAGTCTAAACCAACAGGGTTACGCAAGCCGGAAGCGAAAGTTTGTTGTTGGGAACCATCTAAATTCATCACTTGTATCGAAGCCCGTGGTAGGGATTCTTCATCTACATTGGTTCCCGATCCAACTGAAATATATAATTTATTGCGATCGGGCGAGACAACGACATTGCGCGTCCAATGATTGTTATAACCTTGAGCGGGCAAGTCGGCAATTTTTTCCCCGTTACCTGTAATCTTATTTTGATCTTGAGTATAGGGAAAACGCACCACAGCATCTGTATTCCCCAGAAAAAAGGAATTACCTGCAAAAGCCATCCCAAAAGGTCTATTGAGTCCGTTGTCCCTACTAGCAAAGGTTTCTCGAACGTCAGCAACTCCATCAGCATTGCTGTCACGTAACAGACGAATGCGATTTTGCCCGGTTTCAGTCACCAAGACATCACCACTGGGGGTTAAAGCTAGCCAGCGTGGGGCATCTAAACCTTCAGCAAAGACATTTACTGTGAAGCCTGGTGGTACACGCAGCACCGGATTTTGGGGAATAGGCACAACTTCAGGCTGCTTGGAGGCGCTTTCTGTTGCGAAGGGTGCTGGTAAATTCTTCAGATTGATTCGAATGGGTGTAGGTGAAAGTGCTTCAGTACGGACAATATTTTTTGGCTGTGTAGGATTCTGTGTTAGTTGGATAGAAGGTACAGATTTTTGAGGTGTAGGATTATCTGAGTTAGCGCGAGTCTGGTTACAGGCTGCTGCCAAAATCATTAAAAAAACTGGCAGCAATAAACGCGCAGGGACTTTCATGGTGGTAGACACTATACACAACGTTCCTACTTTAGACTTGAGGCTTAATAATTGTCGCCAGTCAAAAGTTTGATTTTTCTTAATTAGTCAACCTATTAACAATTCAAAAATAAAGCACTAGTGACTAAATTCTATTCCCAATGCCCAATATTTAAACATACAAGCATTTGTTAGTGAAAAAAAATTTTTCAAATTCTGCTGCTGGTAAGGGACGACTAAATAAAAAACCTTGCATAGAATTACAGTTATATTGGCGTAAAAAACCTAGTTCTGCTTCTGTTTCTACACCTTCAGCCACTACATCTAGATTGAGATTATGAGCCATCTGAATTAATGCCTTAGCGATGGCTGACTTTTGCGAATCCTTAGCAACATTATGGATAAAATAACGGTCTATTTTTAATGTATTAATTGGTAAGTTTTTCAGATAAATCAAAGAAGAATAACCTGTACCAAAATCATCGATCGCAATTTTTACACCCAAAGATTGCAATTTGCTCATAGTAGCGATCGCACTATTTACATCTTGCATAATCATACTTTCAGTGAGTTCTAGTTCTAGATCATGTGGTTGCAAATTATTGGCAGATATAAAATTGACTACATTATGAATGAAATCTGGCTGATTAAATTCAATTACTGACAGATTTACAGCAACAATCAAGGAATCAATTCCAGCATCACGCCAGCTTTTAATTTGTTTGCATACCCTTTTTAATACCCATTTCCCAATCGGAACAATTAAACCTGTAGACTCTGCTAACGGAATAAATTCTGTTGGGTAAATCATCCCCAATTCTGGACTTTGCCAGCGCAATAAACTTTCAGCAGCTACTATTTTTCCAGAAGCAATATCGACTATTGGTTGATAATAAATTTCAAATTCTTGAAAATTATGTTGTTGTATAGCTCGGTGTAAGCTAATTTCTAACAACTGCATTTTTGGAGACAAGTTATTAATTACAGTCTGAGGAGATAAATACCTTTTTAAAGTCGCGTATTTTTCCAACCTGTTCATGATGGCACTTAATAACTCAGCTCGAGTGAATGGCTTAGTTATATAGTCATCTGCACCCATATCCATACCTTGACGGAAGTCAGATTTGGCAGATTTAGCAGTCAGAAAGATGAAGGGAATTGTTGCCGTTGATGGATCTTGATGTAATGCTGTTAGCACGCCATAACCGTCAATTTCTGGCATCATCATATCACAAAGAATTAAATCAGGAACTTCCAATATAGCCAAATGTACCCCGATTCTGCCATTAGCCGCAGCAATAGTTTCAAAATTCTCAGCTTCTAGCAAATCTAAAATGTTTTCCCGGACTGCTTCCTCATCTTCTATTATTAATATTTTGGGCATAAATTACCTCATCTTTATATTTTATTATTTAACTGCACCAGACAGCAATATTTATTACAACAATAACGGTATTTGTCATAAATCTTTTAATTTTGTAGATATTTATACACTTTTTTAAAATTGCCATTTTTAATCCAGTATGTAGTATATTAACACCATTCATAGTGTGACAAAATGATTCAAGAAGATATAGTATATCTTCTTGAAAAATACCAATTTGCCAATCTTGAATTTCAAATACGGCTTGTTTATCTTGACCAAGGAAATTAAACTTGAAAATGCTATCATCTGAGAAAGATTTAATCGAATTTGAAAACAAGTTAGTCAAAATATCTACCAGAAGTTTTTCATCGATGCAGCAGGTTACAAATTTATATTGACTGGTAAAAAAATCAAGCGCCGATAGCCCAGATTCATCTGTATTTGTTCTGACGATTGTCGGCTATTTTCAACCAAATTGAAGGATGTTGGTCTATACTCTAATTTTCCCACTTATAACTGGCCAAGAATCAACACATCATTCAACATTTCAGTCATGATTCTGCGATATTTAGGCGTATTCGTCTGCATGACTTTACTATTAAACTTACGGTATAAGTCCAAATGTTCCTCATAAACTTCAATGAAGTGAGTGTATTTGCCTGTCGTAGCTTTACGTACTATAGCGCGTGCTAGGAACCATTGGGACTTGAGTAATTGTCTCTCAGCAAGAATCTGATGTTGTACCTCAAAGGAACCAATACTAGCATTAACTTTAGTGTTCTCTGTTTCTTGTGCTAGTGCTTGACTGATACTTTCAGGAGTAATATTACCGACAATATTACCTTCGTTATCTACAACTAGCAGTAGTTTTAATTGCTGCTAGTATAATCATGATAGCACTGAGGCTGGTTCCAAAAATTCTGACACGTTCAATGTCATGACTAAGGTATGCATAACTTCAAAAGTATTGGCTGTTTTCAAGCTAGTTATAGAAGCTACAAGCATTACCAGATCATGCTTGGTGAAGTACCTTACTACCTGCGAAGATGAAAAAACAAGACACTCTTAACCCATGCTCCATTAGTGCATAAGCGTAGCCCGTTATAGACGTAGCATCTACTTTAATAGTGATGTTTTTAACACAACCATCAGCGGCAAACAGTCAATTCTTAACTCTAAGCTTTGTAGCTTGATGAGCTGAGGTAAAGCTTGCATAGATTTTAACGATAGCTATCATCAAATAATAGTTATCTAAAGCTGGTCATCTAAGTATTTTCCAATATTTTGACGCTAAACAAGTAGTAATAGTTGAGATACAAACACTACAAAAAGTGTGTTAAGAATTACAAACTAGCTTATATCCAGCTAGTTGGGTATTGAGCGTTGGGCATGAGGAAGAGGACAAGGGGAAAGACTTGTTGCAAGTTTTCACTCAAGTCACCTTGTCACCTTGTCTCCCCTGCTTCCCGCCCCTCTACCTCTTCACAAAGGACGCAACTGCACCCGCCGTTCGCCATAACGTAATAGCCTTTCTATAGTTACGAGGCGATTTTCCCAAACTTTGACTTGATAGGAATTCGACTTAAGTTCTTGGCTCATCAATACTCGAAATTGAGATTGGAACCGAGTTAGAGAGGCTTTTGCCACGAGTAACTTATTAGCAGAAGGGGAAGCAGCAAGCTGATTTAAAGCACTGCGTAAAACTTCTGCCTGGTTGTTAAAATCTGAAATTTTTTGAGATGGCCTTTGTCGTTGGTCATTTTGGAAAACAAATTTCCATTCCCGTTGTAGTGCGGTGTAACGGATGGCGGCAGTTTGAAAAGGCTGTCGGTGAGGAATCGGTTCACTTGTTTTGGATTGAATCCTACCTTGGGTGCTACTAAAGATTTTTTGGAGATCGTTGCTAAAATTTTCTGCGGCAAATAGTGCATAACCACTAACTGGCAAGTCTCTTACCAACTGGAGTTGATCGAATGCCCCGATTGTTGGCAGAGAAAGTAAGCGAATTCCCGGCACCAACAAGGTAGCTCCCAATTGTTTAGAGGCAATCCAGGGTTGGGCCAGTCGTTGAAACCGAGAAGTATCCAGAGCATAAGTCATGGGAACAATTAAATCTACATCCCCCCGCCTTGCCCAAGTTTCCCAATTTTGTTGAATTTTCTGAATCCGCTCTATTTCTGGCAAAGGAAATACTGCAACCGACAAAATCAAATTCGGTTGCTTTTGTCGCAACTGCTGTGATACTTGGGCGACAAAGCTATCAACTTGCTCGGTGCGAAATGTTGTCCATTTTTGCCACAAGTCTGCTTGGCTAGGAGAAATATTCACTGGATCTACACCAGTAAGTTTCTGAAATTGCGCTCTTGCAGCTTTCCCATAGCCATAAGTTCGACCTGCTGATGGGTCTTGGAAAGGGTAGCGAATGTAGTCTAGCTGTAGACCATCCACGTTATATTTAGTGACGATTTCCTCATACAGCTTGAGCAAGTATTGCCGCACTTCGGGGTTGGCTGGATCGAAGAATGGCTTAGTCTGACCAACGGGAATCATGTTGCCCAGATTATCGTAGTTTGCCCAATCGGGATGAGCCGCCAGTACTGGGCCTGGATAATCAGGATTAAGGTTGAGAATTTCATTATGACGTTGATTGCCAGCAGCAAAAGTCCAAACCCAAGCGTGTAATTCCATGTCTCGCTCATGGGCTAGTTTCACCGCCTCTTCCAATGGGTTCCACCCACGAATTAATGGGTTTTGCTCTTTTGCGACTTGGCTCGGATAAATTGTATAGCCAGCGTTAACAGTTTCAAAAAAGACTGTATTAATCCCGGCTTGGGCGAGGCGATCAAAAATCTGGGCTAGTCCTGCCTTACTACCAGCACGAACAATCGTCCCCCGATCTAACCAAACTGCCCGAATTTCTGGTTGAGCCAATCTCCGATCGACAGGAAACTGCTGCCACAAAGTCGTTTTAGCGGCCAGCCATTGCTGACGAGCTAGAGCATAGTTTTTTTGGGCAATCAATTGCGGTAAGTTTTTGGCAATTACCCTTACCTGTGCCAAAGCTTGCTCGTTACTCATGGCTAGCGCCCCCAGTTTGGTTGACGCCAATTGTGTTGGCTGCTCTTTGAGAGATTGAGGGGTATAAGTGTTCAAATGCCTAGAAGACTGCTTTTCCTCAGATATCGCTTCACCAACATTAGCCGCATTAGCTAATACCGCTAAATGAGCGCTTTCCACCCGACCAATCAGATTTTCTAGTTCTTGCTGGAGAGCGATCGCTTGGTTGTGATTAATCGGCTCATTGGAGTTGGGTGCAACATCCAAACGCACCGCTTGTTCTAATTGGTCAATAGCCTCCTGAGAACTTGGGGGTTTGACCATAGGCAACGCTCTAGGTATGGGAGCAGTCGCAGTTTTAGGAGGAGTGAATGAGGGAGATAAGGGAGATGAACTATCCCTCTGCCCCTGTACCCCTCTGCTCCCCTGCCTCCCTACCTCTCTGCTCCCTTGCACTAAGGGTGCAGCCGCCACAGTCGTAGAGCAGCTTTGGGAACCTCCTGCTATTTTTTTGGTACGATTTGATGGCGCTAGTGCTGTCAAATAGTGATTGACACTAGTTTTTAACCAGGCATTATCTAACTCGGCTGCTGAGGCTGTATCTGTTCCCCAGCGCCAGCCTAAAAAGGTAGAACGCTCAGTTGTCACTACTGCAGCCGGATTATCTTTGGAATTCCAAACAGCAGGAGATTCAGTGCCCATATCGTTAGGAATCACAACACCCCCGCGCACTTTACCAAAGAGTCCAGTTTGATTTGTCCATTCTGGGATCTTGGTTTTTGCAGCTTGAATCTGTTCTGTGTCACTAAGGCTGAATCCCCAATAACCTCCCAAGAGCGATCGCAATAACTGCCGTACTCCTGGCGATGACAAACTACCTACAGGCCCACTAGCAATCAAACGTCCTCCCCTACTCATCCAGTCTTCTAGAGCGATCGCTTGAGTTGGTGTTAATGTCTCGACGTTTGGCAAAAATAATACCCGGCGATCGCCCCAATCTGCCCCACTCTTGACATCATTTAGGGAAATTACACAATATTTCACCCCTATTGTCTGTAAGCGATCGCTTATCCCTCTCCATTGATTTGCATTTTCTTGGCCATATACTACGCTCAATACAGGTTCTTCAGTCGCCGCCGTTACTGGTAAAATACTCAAAAAATTTAAAACTACAATTTCACAACTTAAAATAAATAATTTTCTAGCTTCTTTAATTTTTAAACTTATATCTTTTTGGTTTTCCTGATAATTCACCAGTGACTCCTCACTTCATTATTAATTAATTTAGTTATTAGTCAGAATTCATTAGTACACAATATAGGACTCTAGCTTGATTCCTAGTAACTTTACTGAGAGCATCACCTAGATTAAGTAAAGCTAATATTTGGCTTTTCAAAAATCAAATAGAATTCCTATAAGCTTTTTTTAGAAGTACTTAGTGAATGACCTTCATCAATCTAGCCTATCAAAACCAGTAAAAAATGCCAAGATGGATACTCAACTTCCCTGGCGATTCTATAGAAATTGTTAGCTATTACATTGTGATTTTAATTCCATTAGTGGCTAGTTTTTTAGAAAATTTTGCATTTACCAATTCCTATAGGCTTTTGCGTAATTGCAGAGAGTTTTCACTTCAACCTAAAATAAAAAATGCCACTCTTGTTCTAATTATCTGTTTTTCAGGGTTTTTGTGAGTTAAAAAAGTAATACTAGTGCATCTCAAAGCCCCCACCCAAAATCCCTCTCCCAAGCTGAGGAGAGGGACTTTGAAATTGGCTCGGCTCCCCCGATCACAATTTTGGGAGAAGGGGTTGGGGGATGTAGCAAGATCCCGCAGGATGGGCAAATTTTGTATTTTTGCAATAAGGTCTAATTAGTACTCTTGACGATCGCCAGAGTTAAATTAACAATAATTTATCATGAGTTTGTCTAGAAAATTTTAAATAGGGAGAAGACAATAATTTCAACAGTCGCAATTACAACTACCAAAATTTATTAAATCTCAAAGTCAATACAGTTCAGAATGAGCAACAAAAACCTGATGTAGAGACGCGATTTATCGCGTCTCGAAAGACCAATTTTCTACAGCAATAACCCTTAGCTGAATCGCATTGATGTAAAAGTAAGCAATATTTTTACAATTAATTAAAGTTTATCAATTTTGGATTTAACATCCAAATGTTTGGCTGCAAAAAAAATAATTTTACTTAAAAAGCTTGAACTTACACTAATTCAAAAAATGTTTACGACAGATAACCCTACCCCCAAACCCTTTTCTTAGCAAGAAAAGGGTTTGGGGGTGAGGTTTTGATATGTGCTTCATCCACCTGGGAACTGCTATAGACTAAAGAGCTAACAAAAACAGCTTAAAGAATACAGGTATTGATTAAATCTTCAACTCCTCCTACTGGTAAAATTTTTGTCTCCAATTTACAGGCTAATTCTTCAATACTCATATCATCTAAAAATACTAATTCGCCATGTTTGAGCATTACATTTGGCAATAAAATTCCGTCTCCTAAATCTTGCCCTTGTAAGTTCAATAGCAAATCATGACCCGTTAGTAATCCCGTGACAGTGATACTCTGTCCCCAATAATCACTACATAAAGCACGCATATTTACTTTTAATCCTTCAACAGAATTTAACCGTTTCAATATAGGTTCAAAGGCGTTTTCTACTGCGTTGCCTACTACCCAAGTTAATTTTCTCTGAGGATAAACTTTTGGCGGTAGTAATTCTGTTGCAGCAGTTGCAAATTGCTTGATAAACAACTGAATTGAACCAACACCATTATCAATTTGGGGATACTCTTCATATTCAGATTCGCTCGGTAATTCCTCACCTGCAATCAAAAACCACTCATCAGCTAACCAAGCGACGCTAGAGGAAAACTTTTGCCGAAATTTTTGCGAAAGTGTTCGCACTTGAGAAATCACTTCTTTGGCTTTTTCTCTAGTTACGGGTATGAGTTCGTCTTCTGGAGGTCGAAACCTTGTCAATCCGACTGGCACAACTGCCACCGATGCTACCGCAGGCACTTCACCAGTATGAAAGGATGCTAAATCTTTTAAGGTTTGCTCCAGGTGTTCGCCATCATTTATACCAGGACAAACAACCACTTGAGCATGAATTTGTAGGCGTCTTTCTTGAAACCACTTGAGTTGTTGCAAGATCTGTCCCGCACGGGGATTTTTCAGCAGTCTAATTCTAACTTCTGGCTCCGTAGCATGAACAGAAACATATAACGGAGACAAGCGCATTTGTTCAATCCGTCGCCATTCTCTTTCTGGCAAATTGGTCAGGGTAAGATAAGAGCCGTACAAAAAGCTTAGGCGGTAATCGTCGTCTTTAAAGTACAAGCTGGTGCGCTTACCTGGTGGCTGTTGGTCGATAAAGCAAAATGGACAGCGGTTATTGCACTGAATTAAGCCATCAAATAGGGCAGTTTCAAATTCTAGCCCCAAGTCTTGGTCGTAATCTTTTTCGATTTCCAGGCTATGAGTTTTACCAGCAGCGTCTAAAACTTCTAATTGCAAGACTTCATCAGCACACAAAAATTGATAATCAATTAAATCGCGGGGACGTGTACCATTGATTGCAACGATCGCATCCCCAGCTTCAAAACCAATCTCTGCGGCTATTGAGTCTGGAAGAACCTTGGTAATTCGGGCAGGATGAATGGTAGTCATGGGGAATGGGGCATTAGGCACTTGTACTGAGCGTTCGCGTAGCGTCTCGAAGAGAAGTCGAAGTATTGGGCATTATAGCGTTTCTTATTCTTAGTTGAGTCTAATACAGACTTAACCCCAGCCCCTTCCTTACTCGCGTTGGGGAGTAAAATTCAAAGCCTCTCTCCTTTTAGGAGAGAGGAATGGAAGTGAGGTTAGATTGTATTGCATACAAACGAGCGGTCGCTATAGTCATTTGCTTTGGACAAAGGACAAATGACTAATAACAAATGACTAATAACTATTATCCTTTCCAACCTGCTGCGATCGCTAGTAAGATCGCACTACCGAATGCTAATCTATACCATACAAAAATCAAAGTGTTTTTGGTTGCTAAGTATTTGATCAAAAATGCAATTGATAGGTAGGAAAAAATCAAGGTTGAAATAATTCCTACAATTAATAGTGCAACAATGTTATCTGGCAACTGGTGAGCTTGAAACAACTTGAATATTTTCAAGCTTTTATACAGCGTCGCAATGGTAAGAGTTGGAAACCCTAACAAAAATGAGAATTTTGCTGCTGTAGCGCGTTCTAATCCTAAAAATAAGGCAGTCGTCAACGTCGAGCCAGAACGAGAAACGCCCGGAATCAAAGCAAGTGTTTGTCCCAATCCAACTAAAATACCATCCCGAATCTGCAATGACTCAAAACCTCGCTTACGAGTGCCAATTTTTTCTGCCAAAGCTAGTATAAGTGCCATCATAATTGACATGATGCCAATAATTAATGCACTCTCAGGTAAAATATCTTTCAAAAGAAATCCGAAAATTAAAGCAGGCATTGTTCCGACTACAATACCGACAAGAATTTTCCATTCTTCGCGTTCCCAGTCTTTGGCTTTTAATGCTTCGATTCCACCTTTGGTAATACTATAAATCAGCGACCAAAAATACCCCACAATTGCGATAA
This sequence comes from Nostoc sp., assembly GCF_036918245.1. Lineage (GTDB taxonomy): Bacteria > Cyanobacteriota > Cyanobacteriia > Cyanobacteriales > Nostocaceae > Nostoc. Next base: position 51,894 of record NZ_JBALEF010000081.1, on the reverse strand, counting down.
CGCTGCCAAATTGAATTGCATCAACAAAATCTTTAGAACCTAGTTCTTTCCAACCAAATAGCTTGGTAAAAATCAGAAGATGTGCAGTACTACTGATTGGCAAAAACTCTGTAATACCTTGAACAATACCCAAAATAAAAGCTTGAATAAACTCCATTTGCAATTAATACCTTTTTCGTGTTTTAGACATTATTCTTAGGATGATGATGTTGTTTTATATACTCTCTATTGCACCCAATCTTGTAGAAAACTCAATTTTACCCATCGATAACATCATCGAAGACGCTGACTATGTTCTTACACCCACCTCAATAAGTCAACGCAATCTGAGAAATTCATCAAACTTTAATATTTAGCGGACTGATGTCAGTTCACTTTTAACTGTTAAATTTTACTCTCACTTCTTTGTAATCCCCTATTTACAAAGAACTACAGAGCAGTTATATACATAGTGCAACTTTAATGGATTCCTTTGGCAGAGAATGTTTTGTTTGGTTTGCGCCAAGGCTCCTGAAAATTTCAGTATAATTACAATGCCCCAGGGGGGGATTTTAAAGTGTGATATCTTAAAGAAGATGAAGTTTAGTAACAAATATTAAAAACTTTGATTAATAATACACTGTCCTCTTACAGCGTTTCTACCCCTTCTATTGATACCGAGTTGGATTTAGCTGATACTGGGCTGAAGGGTCTCAGGCAATTGGAATCTACACTCTCCCTTTCTCCCTCTTTACCCTTATCTATTTTTGCCCGACAAAGTTGGTTAGTGTTTGCGGCGGCGGTGTTTTTGGTAACAGTGCCAGTATTTATAGAAGCGCCAATAGTGCGATCGCTACCAAGTCTGAGTTTAGCGCTGACAGGATTTTGGGTGTGGCTAAGTTTTGCCTTAATGTCACGTCCTGCAACTTATGTCTGGGGGGATTTGCTCTTGGGGTTTAGCTGGAGTTGGTTAGCAGGAGCGATTTACTGGGGCTGGTTACGTTGGGAACCTTTATGGCATCTGCCAGTGGAGTTTATCGGTTTACCGTTTGCTTGTTGGTGTCTGGCGAAGAATTGGGGCAAGGTAGGTAACTGGTTTTATTTAGGTTCTTTACTCGGTACAGTTTTAACAGATGTATATTTTTATATAGTAGATTTAATGCCCTATTGGCGGCAAATCATGAGAGTAGATGCAGATGTAGTACCACAAATCTTACAAAATGCTCTCATGCAAGTACAAGCACCTTGGGGACAAACTTGGGCGATAATTCTCGCTGTAGTGCTATTAACAGTAGGAATTTCAGCTTTAGGTCGAAATCAAAGACACTGGTATGCCTTTGGTGGAGCAGTTTTGAGTACAATTTTAGTAGACAGCCTATTTTTGTTAGCTGCGATCGCAGCCTGAAGAAGGCAGGAGACACTATATGTTGCAATGAGCGTGTAGGCTTCTCTTTCCAAAACTTTTCCCAGCCCAATCTACGGCACATCAAAAATGATGCTGTAGATGATTAATTAGTTAAGAAATATTACATAAAATCCATCAGCATCAAGTCTTTTTTGGTAAGGTTTTCGATCTTAGAAATCGTGCAGTTTGGTGTCTGCTTAGAAGGTAGAATCAGCCACCCCGAAAAGATTTCGTCTAGCTGGGAATGCTACCGGGATCGTCGATGCAACGCTATCGCAGCTATGCAGGCACTCTTTCCATGATGAAAATTTTTGGCAAAAGTATAGTCAAACCCAGTAACGGTAAATATTGTGGATATTAATACGCTGTATATTAGTTTCTGATGACTGCTGTGTTGACTAAGCTATCAGCTTTTGTCCTTTGTCCTTTGTCCTTCGTCCTTGGCGCTCTCACGTAGAGGCATTAGCGGCTTCCCGCAGAGTATGACTAATGACTAATGACTAATGACTAATAACTGTTGTTAGCTTAAAACTTTTATTTCTGTTTGATGGAAAGAGGTAGAAAAATCGTGAAAGGATTGGCGCGTTTATTAACAGTGTTTAGCTTGTTACTTAGTTGCTGGGGATGGTTGGGAACAACTCAGATAGCCCAAGCTGCTAGTTTCAACAGTTTTGCTTTTCCCCAAGTCCCAGTTCTGGCAATTGAGCGGCAGAATCGGGCAGACGCTAAACTAGGAACGGAGTTTGGGAAAAAAATTGATTTGAATAATACCAATGTCCGAGCTTTTCAACAGTTTCCAGGGCTTTATCCCACCCTAGCTAAGAAAATCATCACCAATGCTCCCTACCAAAAGGTAGAGGATGTATTGGATCTTCCAGGATTAAGCGATCGCCAAAAACAAACTCTGCAAGCCAACCTCGAGAAATTCACCGTGACAGAACTAGAGCCTGCCTTCAATGAAGGAGACGATCGCTTTAACAACGGTATCTACAGATAACTGAATTGCAGTTAATGTAGCAAATAGCAGCCCACTCCTGATTCTAGGGAGTGGGAGATGATATGAGTTAGGAGTTAGGAGTTATGAGTTAAAAATTCAAAACTCCTAACTCCTAACTTCTAACTCCTCACTTCCCCCTACCCATTACCTTGTCTCAAATAGATATTCCCAGCCAATTTGATGTCTTAGTAGTCGGCGCTGGTGCTGCTGGACTATACACAGCGCTCTGTCTGCCAGAATCCTTGCGAGTCGGTTTGATTACCAAAGAAACCGTTGCTTTATCCGCCAGCGATTGGGCACAAGGTGGCATTGCCGCAGCGCTCGCCCCAGAAGATTCTCCAACACTGCACATTGAAGATACGATCCTGGCGGGTGCAGGTTTATGCGATCGCACTGCTGTTGAATTTCTCGCCCAACATGCCCCTAGCTGTATTCAATCCCTAGTTAACTTGGGGGTCGCTTTTGACCGTCATGGTCAAGCTTTAGCTTTAACTTTGGAAGCCGCCCATTCTCGCCGCCGTGTTCTCCACGCTGCTGACACTACAGGGAGGGAAGTTACTACTACCCTCACCGCTCAAGTATTACGTCGCCAAAATATTCAAGTCATTCAGCAAGCTTTGGCTTTGAGTTTGTGGATTGAACCCGAAACTGGTTGCTGTCAGGGAATTAGCCTGTTTTATCAAGGTAAAATCACCTGGGTAAGAGCTGGTGCTGTGGTACTAGCAACCGGTGGCGGTGGTCAGGTATTTGCCCAAACCACTAACCCGGCTGTGAGTACAGGTGATGGGGTAGCGATCGCATATCGGGCTGGGGCTATCCTCCGCGATTTAGAATTTGTCCAATTTCACCCCACCGCCCTCACTAAACCTGGTGCCGATCGCTTTCTGATCAGCGAAGCTGTACGCGGTGAAGGGGCACATCTCATCGATAATAAAGGGCGACGTTTTGCCTTTGACTACCACCCTGCGGGTGAACTTGCACCTAGAGATGTTGTCAGTAGAGCAATTTTCAGCCATTTACAACGTACCGCCCTTGATTTGGCTACTGCTCATGTGTGGTTGGATATGCGCCCCATCCCTGCTGACAAGATTCGTCACCGCTTTCCTAACATCATCAAAGTTTGTCAGCATTGGGGCGTTGATGTCTTCCACGAACCAATTCCTGTAGCGCCAGCCGCCCATTACTGGATGGGTGGAATTGTTGCGGATCTGATGAATCGCACAAATATCCCTGGTTTGTACGCCGTGGGTGAAACCGCTAGTACCGGGGTGCATGGGGCAAATCGCCTTGCCAGTAATTCCCTGTTGGAATGTATTGTGTTTGGGGCCCAGATGGCTAATATTAAGTTAGAAAATATTAGGTTGCCCTCAGAAACACCAGTGCTACCATTACGGAAATTTAATCCTGATGCTAGTGAGTGGCACATCCAACAAGCACAGCTAGAAGCACTCAGGGAGAAGTTACCGCGTCTAGTGTGGGAAAGTGCTGGTATTTGTCGAGAGCAATCAAGGCTGGAAACTGCGATCGCTACTATTGAATCTTGGCAGCAAGATTTCGCTGCCTTGCCTTTAAGTCAATTCTTGCTTGCTTTACGTCCAGTAGAACCCGCTAGTTTTGACCTACCAGATGTTGAACGGCAATTGGGACTTTGGGCAGAAACCCGCAATTTATTAGATGTAGCTGATTTAATTCTCAAAAGTGCTGCTTTTAGAACCGAAAGCCGAGGCGGACACTTCCATTTAGATTATCCTCAACCAGACTCAAATTGGCAAGTCCATACACTTATACAAACAAATCATTGGTGGAAATCTCCATTATTGTCTTAAATAAACTACCGTTAAAGAGCCTGACAGTTTTCGCAACCCTAAGCACAACATCTTGCAATGAGCCGCTAAGTAAAAGATGTGGTGTCCAAGACGGTAGCTACCTGATCACGCTACTCTACCACAATCTAAAAATCAAAAATGCCATCAGCGGGTGCCGCTACCATTATGACTGTCGGGACCACCATAATTTGGTGGAATATATATGTCTTTTAAATTTTGAGAATTGACCTTGCGCACGATTAAGGTGTTACTGCTAGTAGGACCAAAAGAATTAGCACTTGCAGTACTGAATATACCTGTGCAAGCGGCAATTTTTGGGAGCAGTATATAAGCACCTATGCAGAATATCATAAACTTTGTGATTCGGAAGTTAGTCTTCATATCTATCAGTAATTTTACTAAGTTTTTATTCTAAAATGTATTTTTTATTTACTACCGTATATTTACTGGGCTTTTTGAAAAAAGTATTTTAACTTTATGAAATTCTTGCTGGTAGTGTACAACTTATTGTGGTATTCGCTTGTCGATTAACCTTAATCTGCCGATATTAAATAATCTTTATACTTAAGTGGTACTGTTAATAGGCAGTTTTTACATCAGTCTCAGGTTAGATATGTCAATGATTTGCTGTAAATATTTTGCTTAGTTCACTATTTATTAATAATATCTTGATATTACTAAGTATAAACACTATGTTTACTGAATCAGGAGTTAAGAAAAATATGAAATAATACTTATTTGGTTGTATAGTTTAGATTTGATGAATAAATATCTGTAAAGATAAAAAAACATATTTTTCTCCTATTAAAAGGATTTTTAAACCTCTTAACTACGTAATTACCGAATATATATAAGTATAATTTTTATAAAAATTAAGTTTACATTGAAAATTTATTTTTCTAATCATCTTTGATGACTAATTGTTTTCTGACATAAGTTATGAGGTTTAGTCTTCAAGCCAAAAAGCCCTGCTAGGTCTACATATTGGCTAAAAAATTACCTCGCAGGATATACGCTATATTTCTTCAAGACAGTGTTTTAGACGTATCTCCAGTCTAAATTCCTAATTTAAAGGTAAAAATTGTAACTAGAGTTCAAAAATCTGGAGATTTGACTCTTGACTAATCAAGCAAACTCGTAGCGATTTTTACCCAGGCGCTTGGCACGGTACATTGCTGTATCAGCTTGTTTCATCAAAGTTTCACTATCTTGACTGTTGTATGGGTAAACACTAATGCCAATACTGGCAGTGACTCGGATTGGATAGCCGTCCAAAACAATTGGCTTGGTAATACTGTTTAAAATTTTTTCGGCGACTTTAGCAGCTATTTGGACATTAGGAATTGCCCGTAAAATCACAGTAAATTCATCGCCACCCAAACGAGAAACTGTATCACTAGAGCGTAAACAGTTGCTGAGTCGTCCAGCAATAGTTATTAGCAAGCGATCGCCTGTCTCGTGCCCCAGAGTATCATTAACTTGCTTAAAGCCATCTAGATCAATAAACAGCAGTCCCAGCAACAAGTTGTTGTGTTGCGCCCAATGTAAGGACTCGTAAAGTTGTTCGACAAAAAATTTGCGATTGGATAAACTGGTCAGGGGGTCGTGATACGCTAAATAACGTAAGTGGTCTTCTTTGAGTTTTAATTCATTGTTAGAGCGGAATAGTTCAGCAGCAGTACGCTTAAGCTGTTCTTCGATCAACTTGCGCTGAGTAATATCCCGGATGACACCAACTAAAAAGAAATTACCAGCCGAGTCTTTGTGAAGCGATCGCTTAGTGGCAATTAGATGAGTCTTACCATCGGCATTTGTAAATTCTTCTTCATGTTCTTGGGGTTGCTGAGTCCGAAAAACAAGATCGTCCTGTTGTCGAAACACATCAGCTTCGTGTTTTGGGAAAAAGTCATAGTCTGACTTTTCAATTAAAAACTTATTTGGATAACCGATAAATCGACAATACGCCTCATTTAAAACAATCCACTGGTGTTGTTCATTTTTCACAAAAATTGGATCGGGGATCGTGTTGATAACGTGATGCAAAAATTCTTTGGAACGTTTCCACTCTTCCTGCATGTGAGCAATATGACTAGTCATCCAAATAGCTGAAGTGCCAAAGCAAACTACTGAGGGAATGAGTGGTATCCACCAACCGTACAAGAAAGCCAGGTATGCACTCACGGTCAATACAAAGCAAGAAACTAGGATACAGAAGATACTCCTAGTTGCATGTCGTATCCGCCATATGGTCACGGCTCCCAGATAAGACCAAACAAAAACCCACAAGTATTCCACCAAGTCAGGCCAAACTTTGAGTAATGGTCTTCCATCAACAGCAGCAGAGATTAACTCACTAATAAAATAAGCCTGCAATTGAATACCAGGTACAGGCTTTGCCGTACTCATTACACTGCTGGAGTAGGGAATAAATACAAAATCTTGGAGACTGGGTGCAGTGGAGCCAATAAGTATAATCCGATCTTTGATTAAGTTTGCTTTGACTTTATCTGCCAGTACATCTCTCATTGATACTTGGTGAAAACTACAAAATTCTCCAGACGAACTTTGACATTTGGGTTTGGGAAAATTGCTCAAAATTTGGTAGCCTCTATTATCAGCTCCTACATAAGCACCATCATTAGCCTCAAAACGAGTAAATGCTGCCTTACCCAATTGCAAATACTCAGGGTTGCTTTTTGCTTTCGTGGGAGTAATTCCCTTTGACTTTAAATACAATAAAGCCAACTTCAGGGCAAAACTTTCGTGTACTTGATTTTTAACGTGCCAATACAACAAACTGCGACGTACTTTACTATCAAGATCGTACAGCACGTTATTAAAGCCCACTTGATCCTGATTCAGTCCCAGTGGAGGCGAAACACTAAAGTTTTTGTTGTTGTCATTTGCTAGTAGTTCAATACCAATTAAGTTGGGTATTGACTTATAAGTATTACGCAGTTCTTGATTACCAGGCTCTACTGGTAAATTTCTGTAGATATCTAAGCCAATAGCACGGGGTTTGTGGACATTTAATTTTTGCAACAACTGGGCAATATTCGCATCTGGAATTGGCCACGAACCTACTTCGTCTAAATCGGCCTCATCAATCCCTATGATGGTAATACGCTCTTCTGGCGGTTCATTTGGACGTAAGCGAAAAAATTGATCCAAAGCCGCCAACTCCAAAGATTGCAATAATCCAATGGAGTGCAAAAGCAGGACGCAGACTGCAACGCTGGCCGCAGTAATCAATTCTCTGTGTCCTCGACCAAGCGATTGTTTCAGTTCAAAGATTAACTTCACAAAACGCTTGCCTAGCTGCTGATTCATTCCCATTACCTAGTAGGCAGAAATATTCTCTATTTCTTATAGCTATTAACTATCGGACTAACATAGCTCAAGTAAGAGCTAAATAGAGTTTCTAAAAATTTTTTCAACTCAGCAAGGTTCTTTAAGACATCGTGGTAGTTTGTGATGTATTACCATATATTGAGGCCAATTATCTGACTAAAGGGCAACTGGGACTCTTGTGGCTATCAGCACAGATTAATAAATATTGTTGAAAGTGAGTTCAGTAAATTTAACTCTCAAAGCCTTGTCTGGTAGAGCTTACTCAATTAAACTCACATTTGCGATCGATTAAGTATTTTACTGAGAATTACGTTAACTTCCAACAGACACACCTCTTGGTTCGAGCCTGACATGATTACATCCCAAGGTGGCTCTCAAGTGTTATAAAAATAAATTAGAATATACATCGGTTTTAAGTAAATGTACTTATCTAATTTCCTTGAGCTTAAGTATTTGCAGATAAAAGCAGCAGGAAAATTGGTAATTGGGCATTGGATAAGACCTATTATCTGTTACCAAAAACAAAAAAGCCAACTGGAAACAGATTTTACTGTATTCATCCAGTTGACTATGGGGTGTGAACTACTGAAGGTCAGTGTAGATACTTTACTTAAAGTACTTGAAGTTCCGAGGCCCTGTGTAACCAGAAACTTTCGCTAGTTCCTCTAAATTTTGGACTCCACTATAGCTTTTACCATTAACGATCCAAGTGGGGAAACCTTCAATTTTTGCAGCTTTACAGAGTTCTGGTTGAGCTTTGAGTCCATCAGGGGCGCACTCTACCTTAATACCATTATTGATTATTTCCTCAGCTTCTTTACCAAAAAGCAGCTTTTGTTCATGACAGTGAGGACACCAATAAGCACTGTATTCCTTTGCACCTACCTTTGCCAGATGGCGTGCTAAGGCTATTTCTGCCTCACCAGAAGTAGTGGTAACTTCCCAACCGAACGCTGGGTTGGGGTTTTCCTTGGGAGTAAAGGTAATTTTTGTGGGTTGTCCAGGAGTTCCAGGTGTAGCATCTGATTGATTCACGCCAGCATAGACGCCTAAAGTACCAATCAGCGTTACCATCCCGACAATCAGGGCGGTAAATAAAATTTGTCCAATATCCTCCCAAGTCCGACCGATAATCGTTAGTACCAAAAGACTCAGGGAAAACAAAGCTGAACCGATACAGTAAGGACAAATAGCTTTGATTTGAGATGTCAGCACATACATTAAGTAGCCGCTAAAGACAGACATAGCGATCGCACCTACCAGCAGCAGCCACCACGTCCAATTTTCCAATTGTTTGCGATTATTGTTTTCCCCTGAGTTGAATACCAAGGGAGCCAAAGCCAATATCACCATACTGGTATATGCCAAAAACCCAAACAAAGCTAATGGCTGACCAAAAACCGTTGCCCAAGGACTGGAAAGCACATCATTACAGCCCTTAGCACCAGCCTGTGCCACACAAGCGGCACTGCCTCCGGTTAACTTTTCTATAGTGAGATAACCTGTTATCAGGGCACCACATCCAGCGATCGCGGCAATCAATGGACGTGACCATTTATGAATCCAAGGAGTAGAACGGCGGCGAATCATAAATTGTTATTGGTTAATGGGCATTGGGCATTGGGGATTAGGCATTGGGCATTGGTCAATTGAGTATTAATTATTTCTCCCCATGCCCCACTCTCCATGCCCCATGCCCCATTCAAGAATGTAACTTCACTTGTTCTGCTGATTTGCTTTCACCTTTGGAGTTCCAATTGCGACGGGCAACTTCCACAAATTGACTGACGCGAATTGGGTCAATTGGTTGCTCTATGCGTCCATGACGTTTCAGGGAACTGGAAACTATTACACCATCTGCTGCTTGCATCAATGTATCAATATTTTCCCAATTAGCCCCACTGCCGATGAACACTGGCGTGCCATTTGCTGCGCCACAAGCTAGTTCCAAATCTTCTAAGTTAGGAGGACTACCAGTAGCCCAACCAGATAAAATCACTCCGTCTGCTAAACCCCTTTCAATGGTGTCTTTCACGGCGACTGTGAGATTTGGAGAACTCAAAGGACGGGCGTGTTTCACCAACACATCGGCCAGGATTTTAACATCACAGCCCAACTCCCGTCGATAGCGGAGTAGTTGATGGGCTTCTCCCTCAATTAATCCTTGGTCAGTTGCCATCACCCCTGTGAGGACGTTGACGCGGATAAATTGTGCCTGTACACAGCTAGCGATCGCTATTGCACTTTTGGCATCGTTTCGCAATACATTTAAGCCTATAGGCAAAGTCACCAAATTCTGTATCCGCTGCACCACAATAGTCATGGCACTCACAACCACTGGATCGACTTGGTTTTTGGTAAACGGCGCGTCGAAAAAATTCTCCACAATCAGACCGTCAACCCCTCCACTTGCCAGGGCTGCGGCTTCTTGTTCGGCACGGTCAATCACCGCTTTTAGGCTACCTCCCCAACGGGGTGAGGTAGGCAGTGGTAGCAGGTGAACCACGCCAATAATTGGTGAGCGAGTTTTAAATATCTGATATAAGTCCACGTCTTTAATCCGCCTCGCGGAGTCCAGAGTCCAGAATTTTTCGACTATTGAACGCCAGCTCAACACCACTCCCCTGAAGGTCGGGAACCTCTATATAAGGGTGGCTCTTCAACGGGGAAAACCCCGCACGTGACTGGCTCCTTTTGACCCTTGACTCTTGACTTTTCATTAACTAGTCAAATGTGTTTTATGATAGTCGGTTTATTGCCTCTTTCCTCAGATGGAAATTGGCGTCAAACCTCCCATAAGATATGTTAAGATAAAACCTGGCTACAAGAGGAGTTTGCCACTCACTAGACGCAAGGCAGCTTTCCGTGGTTTAGGCGTCTTGTCCGCGCACTGTCGTAGGACTTGCCAATCGCCAGGGTAGCATTACTGCTTTATAGGCGTAGTCGCTTTCGTCGATTTCCCTGAGGGTAGCGACTTCTCACAACAAGCCCTTTGGGCGGCTTCCCGATGGGTAGGTTAACAACGCATACGCTGTGGTAATGTAAAATACCAATAGGCGAATTGTTAAAAAACATTACAAGTGTCAAATGTACCCAAAGACACTTCAATTTACCCTGGGGAACAGATTGATAAAAATATCATAACATGACCTCTATTTTTATTATTGATAGGGTCATAATTCTACGGACAGTTACTGACAGTGAAAATCTGCCATCGTACTGTTATTAGAAGGATAGCGATCGGAAAAAAGCGAAATTAGCACCAAAATATTGACTACAAGAAAAAAATGAAGATATTTTCAAAATATGGGTGACAAGCCAACGATTGCCATTTCTCACCTGGGCTGCGAGAAAAATCGAATTGATACAGAACACATGCTGGGAATGCTCGTAGAAGCAGGCTACGGTGTAGATACAAATGAAGAGTTAGCAGATTACGTTATTGTTAATACTTGTAGTTTTATTGAAGCGGCCCGGCAAGAATCTGTCAGAACTTTAGTAGAACTGGCAGAGGCAAATAAAAAGATCGTAATCACTGGCTGTATGGCGCAACACTTCCAAGAACAACTTTTGGAGGAGTTGCCTGAAGCAGTAGCTGTTGTGGGTACAGGCGATTATCACAAAATTGTAAATGTAATTGAGCGTGTAGAACAAGGCGAGCGGGTCAAACAGGTTAGTATAGAGCCAACCTACATTGCCGACGAAACTACACCGCGCTATCGCACTACAACCGAGGGCGTTGCTTACCTCCGGGTTGCGGAAGGATGTGATTATCGTTGTGCATTTTGTATAATTCCTCATCTTCGAGGAAACCAGCGATCGCGTACTATTGAATCTATCGTCGCCGAAGCGGAGCAGTTAGTTAGTCAAGGGGTAAAGGAAATTATTTTAATTTCCCAAATCACGACTAATTATGGTCTAGATATTTACGGTCAGCCAAAATTAGCCGAATTACTTCGTGCTTTGGGGAAAGTAGATATACCGTGGATCAGAATGCACTACGCTTATCCTACGGGACTGACCCCAGATGTGATCGCGGCCATCCAAGAAACACCCAACGTCCTGCCTTATCTGGATTTGCCCTTGCAGCATTCTCATCCAGAGATTCTCCGCGCCATGAACCGCCCTTGGCAAGGGCGCGTAAATGATGGGATTATAGATCGCATCAAAACGGCGCTACCAACAGCCGTATTGCGGACAACATTTATTGTTGGTTTCCCAGGAGAAACAAGCGAGCATTTTGAGCATCTACTAGAGTTCGTCGAGCGGCATGAATTCGATCATGTTGGTGTCTTCACCTTTTCCTCTGAGGAAGGAACTCCAGCTTATAAGTTGCCAAATCAGTTGTCCCAAGAGGTGATGGACGATCGCCGATACCAACTGATGGAACTCCAGCAACCGATTTCTCAAAAGAAAAATCAACAGGAAGTAGGCAAAATAGTCGATGTCCTGATTGAGCAAGAAAATCCTGAAAGTGGTGAATTAATCGGTCGTTCAGGTAGATTTTCCCCAGAGGTTGATGGTCTGGTGTATGTCAAAGGCCAGGCAAAGTTAGGAACCATCGTGCCAATAGCGATTCACCACGCTGATACATACGACCTCTATGGTCAAGTAGTCAATAACTAAATTGTCCTTTGTCTTTTGTCCTTTGTCTTTTGTTAAATGACCCTTACAGATTCACCCTTATCCCAAGCTCAACGCTGCATTAATGGCAGTTTTCATGAGGGTTTACCTGAAATTCGGGGACTCACTCGTGGGCATAGCTTCTCCAAGATTTGAGGCTTTGCTATCGCCCTTGGCTGACTAACTAGCCAATAACTAATGACTAATGACTAATGACTAATGACTAATAACTAATGACTAAATGACTAATCCAAAAATCCTTAGATAAAATTTAGGACGAATTAATGACTCTTTCATTTCAAGAATTAGGCATTTCCCAAGAACGTGTCGAACAACTAGAAAAAATTGGTTTTACCGAACCAACCAACATTCAAGTGCAAGCAATTCCCCAATTGCTAGTCGGTCGTGATGTGGTAGGTCAATCTCAAACTGGAACAGGCAAAACGGCAGCATTTTCACTGCCAATTTTAGAACGGCTAGATATTAATCAAAGAGCCGTGCAAGCCATAGTTTTAACACCAACTCGTGAATTAGCGATGCAAGTTCACGATGCGATCGCCCAATTCATCGGTAATGAAGGATTGCGGGTGTTAGCAATCTACGGTGGTCAATCAATTGACCGTCAAATGTTACAACTCAAACGTGGCGTTCACATGGTCGTGGGTACTCCAGGACGGGTGATCGATTTGCTCGATCGCGGCTGTTTAAAGCTCGATCAAGTCAAGTGGTTTGTATTGGATGAAGCTGATGAAATGTTGAGCATGGGCTTTATCGACGATGTGATAAAAATCCTCTCGCAAGCGCCCGTAGATCGCCAAACAGCTTTATTCTCGGCAACAATGCCACCATCGATTCGGATGTTGGTGAACAAGTTCTTGCGATCGCCTGCAACTGTCACTGTTGAGCAACCAAAAGCTGCTCCTAACAAGATTAATCAGGTAGCTTACCTGATCCCTCGCCACTGGACAAAAGCCAAAGCTTTACAGCCAATTCTGGAAATGGAAGATCCAGAAACAGCTTTAATCTTTGTCCGCACCAGACGCACAGCCGCAGAACTCACCAGTCAGTTACAAGGGGCTGGTCACAGTGTCGATGAATACCACGGTGACTTGTCTCAACAAGCACGGGAACGGTTATTAGTCAGATTCCGTAACCGTCAAGTTCGCTGGGTGGTAGCAACTGATATTGCAGCCCGAGGGTTAGATGTCGATCAACTCTCCCATGTGATCAACTACGACTTACCCGATAGCGTAGAAACTTACGTCCATCGCATTGGTCGTACTGGTCGTGCTGGTAAAGAAGGAACAGCGATTTCTTTAGTACAACCATTTGAACGGCGCAAACAGCAAACATTTGAACGTCATAACCGCCAAAGTTGGCAATTGCTGACCATTCCTACACGCGCCCAGATTGAAGCGCGACACATCCTGAAATTGCAAGAGCAGGTGCGGGAAGCTTTGACAGGTGAGCGTTTGGCTTCATTCTTACCAATTGTTAGCGAACTAATTGAAGAATACGATGCTCAAGCGATCGCCGCAGCTGCACTGCAAATCGCTTACGATCAAACTCGTCCCGCTTGGTTGAGTTCAGACGTGGAAATTCCCCAAGAGGAATCTTCTGCTCCCAAACCAAGACTCGGCAAACGTCGTGAATCTTCCAGCGATCGTCCCCGTTCTGCATGGAAATCAGATAGCAACAATGGTGAAGAAAGACATTCTTCTCCCAAGCCAAAACTGCGGACAAGTGGGCAGGATTCTTCTGTATCTCCTAGTAAAAAGATAGGTTCACCTACAGCTAGAGAATCAGCTTCTTAGTCAACAGTTAGAAGTTAATCAATTTTGGATTTTAGATTTTTAGATTTTTTCTGCAATCCAAAATCCAAATATAAAATTGAGAGTTGAGAGTTAAGAGCGGAGCCGGAGACGCTCCGCCTCCAGTCAAGATTTTGGCTTTAGCTCTTGACTTTTTGGCTTTTTGGATAATTTCTTCTACCCGTTTGTAGGAAGATAAATTAAAGATGCATTCTTCGTGGTCTTATGTTCACTATCCCAGACTTAGAGCAACTACAAGCAGAGCATCCAGAATGGCAGATGGAGCTGGTAGACGGAAATATAATTGTTATGGGGCCATCAGATTATGAGTCAGAGGAAATAGGCGCTGAGTTAGTTAGATTACTTGGCAACTGGGTACGCCCACAGAGGCTAGGACGGGTGACTGGTTCTAGCGCTGGTTTTATTTTGCCTACATTAGAAACTGAAAACGGGAAAGAAGCTGATAATGAAAAACGAAATCTCCGCGCTCCCGATGTATCTTTTGTTCGTGCTGATAGATTAAAAACAAGCAAGCGTGACTTTGTGGAACTAGTGCCTGACTTGATGGTAGAGATAAAATCTAAGTCAGACCACATCAAACCATTGGTAGAAAAGATTCAGCTATTTCTACAACTTGGATGTACAGTTGGTATCCTAATTGATCCTGACAAATTGACGCTCACCGTTTATCGACTCAACCAAGAACCAATTCTCTTGCAGGATAATAACAAACTGACACTACCAGACTTATTACCAGGTTGGGAGCTAGTAGTGTCAGAACTTTGGCCGCCTGTGTTTGAGTAGTTTAGAAATACTACAGCCAAAGACGACTAACTTGTTCTAATTCTCCAATTTCATCGTCGCTCAATCTCCAGTCCAAAGCACCAGCATTCTGCCGCACCTGTTCGGCTGTCTTCACCCCAGCAATAGGAATAACATTCCCTTGAGCAATTAACCAGTTGAGAGCAACTTGAGCAGGAGTGCGATCGTATTTTTCCCCGAAGTTGCGTAGCAAAGATATAACTGGGGCAATTTTTTGCAGACCTTCTTTTTTAAATCGTGGGTCTATTTTCCTCGCACCAGTGGGGGTTTCAGCACTATCAATACTGTACTTTCCTGTAAGTAATCCCTGTGCTAAAGGGCTATAAGCCAAGATAGTCACACCCAACTCACGGGCAGTTGTGATAATACCTTTGCTTTCAATTTGACGACTGAGTAAAGAATAGCGCACTTGATTTACAGCCAAAGGCACTCCACGGGTCGCCAATATTTGATGTGCGTCTCGCATTTGCTCTGCTGAGTAATTACTCACACCGACTGCGGCAATTCTGCCCCGCTTCACTTCATCCGCTAGGGCATTCATCAAAGTTTCTTGGCTTAAAAAGAAGGCAAAAGGCCAATGAACTTGATACAGGGCGATTCGTTCTAATTGCAAGCGTTTGAGGCTGGCTGTTAAAGCATCTGAGACGGATTGGGCTGTAAATCGCCACGGTAGGGGGCCAAATTTTGTAGCGATTTGCACAGGTTGTTGTGTCTGTTGCAGAAATTGTCCTAAAAATTTCTCGCTCTTTCCCATTCCGTAGACTTCAGCAGTATCAAAGAAGGTAATACCAGCTTCTAAGGCTGCTGTGAAGGCCTCTTGTAACTCTTCTGGCCCATAGCGATCGCCATAATTCCAAAATAGTTTATCACCCCAAGCCCAAGTGCCTATGCACAAAGGTGTAACAGCTGGGCCATTTTGCCCCAATGTGATGTTTTCCACGGTTGCAAAATTTAATTTATTTACATTTCTTTACTTTTATAGTGTATCGTTATAGACAAAATACGGTGCGATCGCCACCACTTGGCTGCAAATCTTGTGTTGCGTAGGCGTAACCCGTCGTAGACATCGCGGCTTGCATAAAGATTTACAAATTACACCTGACAATATATCTATTCTCAGAATCAAGGGAGGCTAATAACCTCCCTTTAATAATAGTTGAGTGTTATTTACTTGTATTTATGAATTAGATGATTTATCCTGTTTGGCTTTTTTGATTAATTCCATGTAGACATTAATCTCACTAATTTCTACATCATGCTCAACTCTGGTTACTTTCCATCTTTCCTTTTTTAGGTAAACTTCCTCTCCTACTCTGGGAGCAAATTGGAGATCATAGAGCTTTTTTAGAAAATCTTTTTGATTTTCTTCCCATAATATTACTTTGACTGCTTCTTTACTCATTGCTTATGCCTTTTTTGTAACTAGATGAAGGTAAGTAGTTTGAGGACATACATACGGCAAGTTTATCTTACTAATTCAATGGAATAGCGTAGTTAAAACCACATTTTCACATTGATATTTTTATGTAGCTTGATTGCGTTTGATCAAGTTACAGCGCAATATCATAACTTTAGTAAGTATTACTATTAAATTTAATTTAAAATTTTTTCATGTCAATTGCTTGATTGTTTATTTACTGCCCTTTCGCCTCAATGTTGCTAAACCTTAACAAACAACATTACTCTGTCTTTGTCATCAGGTTTCCAGTTTTGCTACTATTAATTCAAGTAAATAAATTAGCTCTTAAATTAAATCTTATCTTGAATAAAACTTTCTACTTGTTGTCCAATCGTTTGATGTAGTTCCATTGCTAAAGACTTGTGAAGAAATTGTGCTATCACTTCTCGTTGTAAGGGAATGTTTAACTCAGGAAATTCTTTTTTTATCCGAAATAAACAAATTAACAAAAATGATGCCGTTGAGCGCACATCAATTCTTTTATCTTGAGTAATGGATAAAAGTTTATTAACGAATTGTGTAATATTATGATATTTCATTTGATATAAAATACGCAGTAAATTTATAACTTGATATTCAGTGAGTCTTGGGTCATCTATTTTTGCTAATAGATAATCAAATACAGGTTTACCAAGTTTGATTATTTCATTAGCTACATCATCAGATAAACGTTTAGTATGAAGCTGTTTGATTAATTTTTTAAGGGTATTATCCATCTTTTTGAGTTTCTGATCCCGTTGACGAATTTCTAGAATACCCAACTAAAGAGATTAGTAGTTGTAAGTTTAGATTAGATTCAAAGATTTTCTCATCTGTTAGCCACCCCTTGACTTCCTAAAAAGATGCGAAGAAGAGGCTCTCACAACCTTTGATATTACTGGACTTTGCCTACCATTGATAATAAATGCAGCGTTATTAGTAATTAATTAAATGTCCATTCTATGTGGTTGACTGTGCGGCAATCTCGACAGCTTCTATATCAACATTGAGTTGTTGAGCAATCTGCTCCACACTCATCCCTGTTTTTAGTAACAGAGGTACGGTAAGTTTCAACATTTCAGCTTCCCGTTCTTCTCGACCCTCTTCTCGACCTTCTTCTCGACCTTCGGCTTTGGCTTCTTGATAAACCCTTGTTTGCTCCAAAGTCAGTCCCAGCATAGCTTCAACTTCCTCTCTACTCAACGAAGAAAACTTATAAACGGCGATTGTGGTGATGATATCTATTATTTCGTTTTGCGGCAGTGTGTCCGTTTCCTCTAATTTTACCCGCTCAATCAATAGACGAGCTTGCTGTGCCATCACTTCATCCGATGCTACAGTCAACTGCATCAAGTTGATGCCTATTGGCTGCTGATTAGTCGCGCCTAACTCATCTAAATAGATTCGCTGCACTTGGTCGCTGTTGAGAAATATTCGATGAGTTTTTTTGTCGCTTGGTTCCAAAGAGCGTGATGAAAAAATTACCACACAGAACCAGTCATCGTACTGAAAACGATTTCGGTTCAGGTACATCAGCGATTCGGTAAAGAACCGATGGTAGAGGGCTTCATCTTTTTGGAATTGAACTTCAGCAAAAAATATCACTCTGGATGTTGCATCCTCTGGAGGTAAAAACACACCATCCATGCGAAAAGCGGTTTCTTTGACTTCAACTGATTCAAATCGATAGTTTTGCCCTTACAGAGGAGGATTATCAACTAGTTCAAAGAGTAACCCAGGAAAGCGCTTAAAAATTTAATAGTAAATGGAATCTCGTTTCACTACTTCATCCTAAAATTCTCTCGTTATCTGATCGCAGATTACAACCAAGCCATAAAAATTAATCCTAACCCGGCTGAAGCATACGCTAATCAAGGTGTATAATTCCTTGCCAAAGAAGTGCGATTGCCTCTGGCGGGCGGAACGCCATCGCAACTTCCACTTTTCGTCCACTGATTTGGAGCGGGTAGGGTTTATCTTTATTTAAAGAGAGAGAGATTAAATTTTATAAACCATACAGAAAAGTAGCTATGGCAAGTGGTGAAGTATTTGATACCAAAACAAAATCCCTATCTGTGCCAAGGGTAAACCTACTGACCATGTTTCGGCTGGGTTTATTTCAAATGGGGTTGAGCATGATGTCCATTTTGACTCTGGGGGTACTCAACAGAGTCATGATTCAAGAAATAGCAATTCCGGCGACGCTAGTATCAATAGTTCTAGCACTACCCTTATTTGTTGCTCCTTCCCGTGTCTGGTTCGGCCAGATTTCCGATGCCAAGCCGTTATGGGGATACCACCGTACAGCTTATGTTTGGGTGGGTGCGGCAATATTTGCGATCGCAGCATTTTTAGCTGTACAAGTAATGTGGCAGATGAATGTTGCTGGAAATAGTGCAGGTACTTGGGTATGGACAACCCAAACAATAGGCTGGACAGGTCTTTTAGCTTTAGTTTTCGCTGTGTATGGTCTAGGAATTTGTGCTAGCGGTACTGCCTTTGCTGCTTTGTTGGTGGATATATCTGAAGAAGATAACCGTTCTAAAGTAGTCGGTGTGGTTTGGTCGATGCTAATGGTGGGGATTATTGTTGGGGCAATTATTAGTGCCAGCTTGCTGAAACAGTTAACGCCAGAAGCAACCGTAGAAACCTTGCAGCCAGCAATCAACAGATTGTTTACTATCGTCCCAGCAATTGTATTTGGTTTAGCGATCGCAGCGACATTGGGCGTAGAAAAAAAGTACTCCCAATACTCAACTCGTTCCACACTAGTGAACCGGGAAGACAGCATTACTCTAGGCAATGCTTGGAAAATATTGACAGCTAGCCCACAAACAGGTATATTTTTCACCTTTTTATTGGTGATGACTATCAGTTTGTTTATGCAAGACCCGATTTTGGAACCTTATGCCGGTCAAGTGTTTAAAATGCCCCTAGCAGAAAGTACCAAATTAAATATTTTTTATGGAACGGGTCTACTGATTGCCTACGGGGTTACTGGCTTTTACATTGTCCCGCGTTTGGGTAAACGCAGAACTGCACGTCTAGGCTGTATGTTGGTAGCATTCTGTTCAATATTGCTAGGTATATCAGGATTCACAGCTAATGCAGCAGTTCTCAAACTAGGTTTGGTATTGTTCGGTTTAGCCACAGGTTTCTTAACAACGGCAGCAATTAGCTTGATGTTGGATCTCACAGCAGCAGAAGCCGCAGGTACGTTTATTGGGGCATGGGGGTTAGCGCAGTCACTCTCTAGAGGTGTGGCGGTAGTAATCGGAGGTACAGTTTTGGATGTGGGGCGCAAACTGCTACCTAGCCTAGAGTTAGCTTATGGACTAGTATTTGCTCTAGAAGCTGTGGGAATGGTACTGTCAATTTGGTTTCTGAATCGGGTGAACGTCACAGAATTTCAAACCAGTACCAAGCAAGCGATCGCATCTGTTTTAGAAAGCGATTTAGATTAAACTGTATAGGGCATGGGGCATGGGGCATGGGGCATGGGGCAAATGACAAATGACAAATGACTAATAACCAATGAATGATTTTTGGACAACAATTCTTGATTTTGCCCAAACTACCACTACCAGAGTGGGCAAGCAGCTAATGCAAGATTTTGGACAAGTACAGGCTGACCAAAAAGCTGATGGTAGTTTGGTGACGCAAGCAGATAAATGGGCAGATCAGGAAATTCGGGATGCGATCGCTTCTAGTTTTCTTGGCTACGGCATTTTGAGCGAAGAGAGCGATAAGTCATTTCCCGGTACGGAGTGGTGCTGGGTAATTGACCCTCTAGATGGTACAACCAACTTCACACGCGGCATTCCCATCTGGACAATTTCTCTGGGTTTACTGTATCGAGGCACACCCATTTTTGGTTATGTTTACGCACCAACCTTGAATCAAGCTTTTCATGGTTTCTGGGCAGGTTCATCTGGTTTAGAAACACCAACAGGAGCATTTCTCAACAACCACCCCATCCACACTAGTATAGATAGTCCCAGCAACAATCACTTTTTTAACCTCTGTTCCCGCAGCACCGCAGTTATCCAGAACGGCTTTCCCTGCAAAATTCGGATGTTGGGTGTGGCTAGCTATAACTTTTTGACAGTTGCCACTGGGGCTACTCTCGGTGGTATTGAGGCGACACCAAAAGTTTGGGACTTAGCCGGGGCTTGGGTAATTGTCCAGGCTGCTGGTGGGGTCTGGTCATCGCTGAAATCAGAGCCGTTTCCATTGTCACCCGGAGAAGATTATAGCGATCGCTCTTTTCCCACCCTTGTAGTTAGTCGTCCCGAATTAGTTTCGGTATTTCAACCTTTTCTCGAAGGCATAAAAATTTAATTTGCAGCTCATCCACCTGTAAATAGTGATTTTCTCAACCAGCCTAGTGGACAATAGCATACCCGACATTAAACTTAACAAAACCCTAGTCAAACAAAGAATTGAGTATAAATAAAGCTGGTAATAATCCTAATGTAAGCACCACAGTGTAGTTATTAATTTAAGTAGTGTTGTGGCTTTCATCACACTGGTTAATTTAGTATAAAAAATTTTATGTTGTCTAATCTAGATTTAATTCGAGAGTTTGTACAAAACTCTATTCAGAAAAAAGACGTTTTGTTGTCAAATCCTGTTTTGACAGCGCAAACAGTGTATAAAACCAACCAACTGACAGCAAAATCCGAAGGCGTAATTGCCACTGCTCAACTATCTAACATCCAATCTGAATTCTCGATTTCTCCAAAATCAACCCAGTGGGAATTGATAAATCAGGCATTAGCAGAATATAGTTATATCCTCAAAGGAGAAGTAGATAGTCGGGGTTTCTATCAGTATCAATACTGCGAAGTTCCCAAAGGTTATCAGATGAATTGTACTAAATGTGTCATTCTATGGCGAGCTTGGTGGAAATATTGCAAGTATACTTCCAGACCAGGGATTCCGTTGGAACTTCTGATTAGAACACGAGATTCATGGTATCCAATTAGAGATTTAATTATTAGTGATGGACTTCTCTATATCAAAACCTTGGGAAGTGAGATTGCACTTGGCTCAGACGACTTAGTTACTTGGTTAAGCAAAGTTGATGTAACTAGAATTAAAGAAATACCTTCTACAGAGATATAGGTGTGATTGTAAGAGTACAGATGTACACTCGTATATATATTTATAAATATTTATAAAAATTTATCAAAGTGCTGTGACAACATAATTAGGCAAAGGACGTGAAGAAAAATGAAAGGACTTTGGCTCGAAAACAACCAGTTGCAATTACGTACAGATATTCCCGTTCCTGAACCACCACAGGGAGAAGCCTTGGTACGCGTCTTGCGTGCAGGTATCTGTAACACTGACCTGGAACTACTCAGAGGCTACTATCCTTACACTGGTATTTTGGGGCATGAATTTGTTGGCATCGTTGAACAAGGGCCACAACACTTAGTGAACCAGCGCGTAGTTGGAGAAATCAACGCTGTGTGTGGGCATTGTCGGTTTTGTCGTAGTGGACAACCAACTCACTGCGAAAATCGTACGGTTCTTGGTATTGTCAATCGCAACGGAGCTTTTAGTGAATATCTCTGTTTGCCGGTGCAGAACCTGCATCCCGTACCTGAGAATGTGCCGACAGAAGTAGCAACATTTACCGAACCTTTAGCAGCAGCTTTGGAAATTCAGCAGCAAGTGCCATTGCATCCAAACGATCGGGTGCTAGTGGTTGGAGATGGTAAACTAGGGCAGTTGGTAGCCCAGACACTAGCCCTAACTAGCTGTGAACTCTTAGCTGTGGGGCGTCATCGAGATAAACTGGCTAACTTAGAGGCACGGGGGATAAAAACAAGTCTAGCCGACGCTGTTACAGATGGATATTTTGATATCTCAGTAGAATGCACCGGGAACCCAGAAGGATTTGCGATCGCCCGCCGCGCCCTACGTCCCCGTGGTACTCTTGTACTGAAAAGTACTTATGCTGGCAACCTCAGCCTAGATGCTTCTTCTTTAGTAGTGGATGAAATCACCCTCATCGGCTCCCGTTGTGGCCCCTTTGCTCCAGCCCTCCAGTTACTAGCCACAGGAAAAGTTGACGTGCAACCCCTGATTCATGCCACCTACCCTCTTATTGAAGGGCTTGCAGCTTTTGAACACGCTCAGAGTCGGGGTGTTTTAAAGGTATTATTAGAGATTAGTTAATTGTCATTTGTCATTTGTCATTTGTTATTTGTCATTTGTCATTTGTCATTGGGCATGGGTTATTCCTCTTGTCCTCTTGTCTTCCTCATCTCCACCAGTTCCCAGTGCCCAGTCCCCAGTCCCTAATACAGATAAGGATTCGTCTTCGGTTGATAGTCAGAACAATTGATCGCTTCTTCTGTATTGGCAATAGATGGACGTACAGTGCATTTAAGACGGTAATTATCGGTAAAAAATTGACAGCCAGTACAGGGTATTTGATGCATTTGCTTGGCTGTAGTTACACTATCTCGCGCCGCCGACCAGAGACTCAAAACGGCGAGAATAGTTACAGTCCAAGCAACGATAAAGCAAATCGGGACTAATAAAGGTTGAATCCCATGAAGAAGAAAAGACATCAGTTCTAACACAGTATGTCCTAATACAAATTAGGAGTTAAAAGTATATTCTCTCTTAACCGGAGGCGGAGCGTCTCTGCCTTTACTCTTAATTCCTAACTTTTTCTTTATAAAAATATAAGTTAAACGCCAGCATGACCTAGTGCTAAACCTGTTACCAGCATTCCCAGAACCAGGAAAGGTTGGGCGCTGGCTTGGTACTTAACATCATTCTTCACAGGGTCGCGTAGGAAATACATATCCTGCAAGGTGATTTGCGGGATAATTAACAGTACTAGTATTGCTGCATACAAATTCTCGTGGATGCTGACGAGATAAGCTGCAATCAATCCTTGAAAGACATCAATTGTCACTACACAAATCCATGCTGCGGTGGTGATGCCAAACATTACGGGTAATGAATTTAATCCTAACTGGCGATCGCCTTCTACACTTTTAAAATCATTGACAATGGCAATACCCAATCCAGCCAAGCTGTAGAACATTGTCAAAATCACAATTGTGGAATTGAGTTCCCCAAACAAAGCGTGTCCTGTAGACCAAGGTAGGGTAATATAGCTTGCACCCAAGGCGTAGCTGCCTAGCCAGCCGTTTTGTTTGAGTTTCAGGGGAGGTGCAGAATAAATGTAGGCGATGAAAGTACCGATAATTGCGATCGCTGTAATTGTCGGGAATTCATGACCAGACCACACATCCAGCAAAAATGCCAAACCAATACCAGCAATCAGTAATACCCAAATCTGAATAATTACCTGGGGTAGGGCAATTGCCCCAGAGGGAATAGGGCGATAAGGTTCATTGATGGCATCGATTTCGCGATCGTAGTAATCATTGAGGATTTGGGTGTAACCTGTCATCAATGGCCCAGCCAGTAACATACAGGCTGCTACCTTCAACACATTTTCCAGCGTCCAAGTATAGTTACCAGAAGAAGCCGCACCACAGACTACGCCCCAAATTAGGGGAATCCAGGTGATCGGCTTCATTAGCTGCAAACGAATTTTCCAAATCGAAGTTTCGCCAGACGCTGCACCTTTCATCCCCAACATCTGCCTAGTTTTCGCACTGCGATCGGCAGATGCGTTCGCTTGCTGATTGGCATTATTTGCCACTAAGTCTAGTGCTTCAGATGGGTTCGGGTCTGGGGTAATGGGAGTTGATTCTGACATAATTTTTACTAATTAATTGGGAATTGGGCATTGGGCATTGGGGAGCTAGTGCGTTGCGGAGGTTCCCGACGCTCGAGTACTCGCTAACGCTGCGCTATCCGTTGAAGCAACTGGCGTCATTGGGCATGGGTCATTGGGCATTGGTGATTAAGTTTCTTCCCTATTTCCCGTCCCCAGTACCCAGTCCCCACTCCCCACTCCCCATTCCCATAAATTAAAACGAAATTATCAAATAATTATTCTGAAACTTTGCTCCAACAACGGGTCTACCACTCAGAGCCGGGGGTAAGGGAATATTGCGCCGCTGATCTCCTGCTTCTATCGTGACTTCTGGCCCATATTGGGTAAGCTTGACCTGCTTTTTGTCAAATCCTGGCAAGAATAAGCGTACTTGACGATTGTGGATGTCTATTTCAATTGGTTTGGGAGCCTGTAAAGCTTGTGCTTCAAAGTTGGGTAGAGCGTCTATCAGTGGTTGCCAGTCACCTGTGGGCGAGTCGGGAACAACACTCACAGGTAGGGGTATAAATTCCTCTGACAGATTGACATTTGTCTCGGTAGACACAAGCAGAACACCACCGACAGTTAAACCGATTTGTTGAGCGCTACCCCATAAATAACGAGCATTTGCTACTTCAATCGGATCTTTTGTAGTCACTAAGAAAGCAACGAGACGCTTGGGATCGGCAAGAGCGGCTCTCCCCTTTTCTAAGAAATTATTGACTTGGTTAGTGGGCCCTGCAAAGTTATCTGCTGTCCAGTTGATATTGAAAAAACTGCTAATCAGCGGCTGAATCAAGGGTGATTCAGTAATCATTTTCCCCAAATCGGAGTTGACAAATAATTGCCGAAATCGCCGGATGTACCAACTCAGAGATTCTGGCAAACCCAACGTTCGCAGCGTTAAAGAGTCGCCCGTGCCATCGTAGACGATCGCATCATATTTGCCACTAGCATCATATTCGCGGATAGCATTCAGTGCTAGGGCGTTGTCCATCCCCGGCAATACTACCAGTTCTTGACCAAAAACGTCTTTGAAGATGGGCGTACGGAGATATTGCGCCTCAAGTTTCTTCACTTCGTCCCAGTTGCGTTCTAGCAGTACAGATGCTTGAAACTGGACTACTTGCAAATTGGGAGCGATTTCCTGGGGATCGGCAGCAATGGGACTACCCAGCAGGATTTGCAACGTTGGTTCTGCTTGTCCTGCTAGAAGTACGCGCTTGCCTTGACTTGCCAATAATTTGGCGGCGGCGATCGCAATTTTGGTACGAGCGGTGCCGCCTTTGCCCAAAAATGTCAATATTAGAGCCATTACTTGATTCCTATTTTCACCGCCGAGCTTTTCAACTCCAACTTAACATTCAACAAAGACTCTCAACCTGTGCTTGAAATTTCAGATGCCAAGAAAAATCCGGATCTAAGTTCTTTCACTACTACACAGGTTTGATTTCATCTTCAAAAAACCAAGTGGAATAATTATCGTCAAACAGCACCACTACACCGATCCCAGCACCATCGGTGACTTTGTAGCCTTGGATAATACCCACTTGTCCGAGTTTTTTTACAACTGGTGGAGAAACGCGATCGCGCAAACGAAAGACTTTAACCTTTTGTCCGATTTCCATGCCTGATTACAATTCAGATAAACCAAGTCTCAGTGTAGCGGAATCCGTGACTCTGCTTTCATAAATTCAGTGGAGATGGGGGAGATGAGAAAGAATAACTCCTAACTCCTGACTTAACAGCTTAAAATTAAATCAACAACCAAACAGGTACATACCCATGTTTGTCACAGCGCAACAGCTAAAACAGCAAATGCCTGATGCAGCTCGGTTGTTAAGTGATGAGCCGGAGATGGAAATTTCGTTGTATATGCAGCTACTGCTGGTAGTAACTTCCCTTGAGTGGCTCTGGCATGACTGTAATGATGTGCGAATCTAACTATCTATTTTAGCCGTCAGCAACTGCGAAATCGAGATTTTCACGGTTTAGACTTTTTTTTGGTCAAAGACACCGAAATAGCGATCGCGTAGTTCCACCAAAGGAAATTGCTATTGTGCGCAACGACAGGCATCGGAAGCACAATTGCGATCGCTAAGAGTTATATCCAGATAGGTTGAGTTAAGCAACAAAGGTAGTAGTCATGTATCAAACAGATCCACGCCGTTCGCCACAAGAAACAATGCCTACGATGTATGATTTACCAAGTAAATTGGTAGGGAAATTAGGTTTGCCAGATGAATTTCACCGCATTCAGGCGGACTTGCTCAGTGGACTTGTCAATTTATTCATCTGAAGAAATTTTACTTGCTAGCGATTTGAACCGGTTGCAAGAGTTATAACTAGGATTAGGTCTTTGGCAAGGTTCTTATCAGCAGACAACAGGTTTGTGGTTGTGTTGGTATAATGCAACAGGTTAGATGCCGACGCGAAGAGAACAAGCACAACAAGAGCGCCAACGGGCTGAACAAGAATATCAACGGGCAGAGCGATTGGCAGAATATTTGCGATCGCAAGGAATTGATCCAAACAACCTACCCTAGGAAAAGGTAGCTATGACTAAAAACATCAAAATAGCCAATCCTAACATTGATTGAATATTCCAATTCAGACGATGAACCATTACAACAAGAACACTAACAGGCTGATAAATTATTAGTAGAGTATTTGCGCTCGCAAGGAGTTGCTCCAGATAACTTGAGTTAAGCAAACATTTGCATCCTTAACAAAGAAAGCAGTCTTGCCGACATAATTAGATTTAAGTAAAAATACACTTACCAATAGCAGATTTATTGTATAATCTCCAAGACAATTTAGGTAATATTTTTTAGTAATGATGTATTCTTCAAGGAAGACAAGAGTACTTTCATCGCTATAAAGATTTATAGAAAAAATTGGGTGTGTAAGTAGTGAGCGAGGAAGGGGAATTGTTACGAACAATGCGAGGATTTGTACGGAAAACAGAGAGTCTAAGGCGCATACTGCCGATAAATGAAAGGTTTTGGGCAAAGTTTGACTTGCTGAGAACTTTGGTACGTCGGGATTTAGAGGCACGGTATAAAGGTTCTATTTTAGGTAATTTGTGGCCTTTACTAAATCAGCTATCACAATTACTGATTTACACGTATGTGTTTTCGATTGTGCTAAGAGTGAAGTTGAGTATCAAAAGTTTGCCAGAAAATAACTTCACCTTTGGTTTGTGGCTATTTGCGGGTTTGCTTCCCTGGATTGCTTTTTCGGGGGGGTTGATACAGTCTGCTACTTCAGTCGTAGGACAGCCGAATTTAGTCAAGAAGGTTGTATTTCCTCTAGGTTTGTTACCGCTCGTGCCAATTTTATCAACATTCATTGAGAGTTCCTTTGGTTTAATGGCATTGATTTTTTTCGTGGCGGTAAATACTCATACTTTACATGCTACCTTGGCGCTATTACCTTTGGTTTGGTTAACGCAGTTATTGCTGACAGCAGGGTTGGGTTATTTAGCAGCAGGACTAACGGTATTTTTGCGAGATATCCCGCAGACTTTAGTAGTAATTTTAAATGTTTGGTTTTATGCAACACCGCTTGTCTATCCAGTATCAGCAATTCCAGAGCAGTGGCAGAGTTTGGTATTCTGGTTAAATCCAATGGCAGCGATCGCTGAAGTTTATCGTGACATAGTTTTAGTTGGGGAGGTGAAGCATTGGGGCGAATGGGGAGTAGCTTCTATGATTGCCTCGGTCATATTTTGTTGCGGCTTTACCGTGTATAAACGTTTACGTCCAGCGTTTGCCGATGTTTTGTAAGGAATTTTTACTGATCCATTGAATCTTAAATCAGCTTAATGGCAAGGCTAACTATACAGTACACCATAGCGCTATGATTCAAAAAAGGGTAGAAAGTTTGATTAGTTGATAATAGTTGTGCAGTCTGGATGAACTAATAGTAAGTGTGCAGTAATATGGGTGAAGAGATTGCAATTTCGCTGAGGAATATCTCGAAGTGCTATAAGCGGTATGCTCGACCAGTAGATCGACTAAAAGAACTTTTGCTACCTGCTAAAAGCCGCGCTCAGGAGTTTTGGGCATTGCAGGATATTAGCCTAGAGGTTCCTAAAGGTGACACTGTGGGCATCATTGGTCAAAACGGCTCTGGCAAAAGTACACTGCTACAAATTATTGCCGGAACGCTGACACCAACTATAGGTAAATTGTACGTAAATGGTCGGGTTTCAGCATTATTGGAACTTGGTAGTGGGTTTAATCCTGAGTTTACTGGACGGCAAAATGTATTTTTTAATGGACAAGTTTTAGGGTTAAGCCGAGCAGAAATACAAGCTAAGTTTGACAAAATTGCTTCTTTTGCTGAAATTGGCGATTTTCTTGAGCGTCCCGTAAAAACCTATTCCAGTGGCATGGTAGTAAGACTAGCATTTGCAGTAGTTGCTAATACAGAACCGAGTATTTTAATCGTAGATGAAGCCTTGGCTGTAGGAGATGCGAAATTCCAAGCTCGCTGTATGAAGCGTATTCGTCAGCTTAAAGAACAAGGAGTGACTATCTTATTTGTTTCTCATGATTCTGGCAGCGTCAAAATGTTGTGTAACAGTGCAATATTGATGAATCATGGAAAAATGCTAGAAATAGGTAGACCTAAAGAGGTTGTAAATCATTATATTGCTTTATTAAGCTCAGACGATAATCAAGTAGAAATTGAAAATAATAAATCTGAAGATAGAACATTAGTTCAACAAAATAATATTGAATTAATAGATGATTTTGTCAAAAATAATCCAGACGATAGTTTACATAGGCATGGCAATAAATTAGCTATTATTAAAAATGTTCAACTTATTGATTTAAAAGGTAAAAAAATAGCAAAATTAGAAACGGGACAAAGATTCCAAATCAGTGTATTATTGCAAGCGAAAGCAGAACTATCAGACTTAATTGTAGGTATCTCAATTAGGAATTTAATGGGTTTGGTAATATATGGAATTAATACTCATTTATTAAACATTAAACTACCAGAAATAAATCAAAATCAGGAATTAACAGTATTGTTTAAAATTCCCTGTTATATGAATAAAGGAGTTTACACAGTTACACTGGGAATACATTCTGAAGAAGGATTAAGTTATGATTGGGTCGATGAACTAGTAGTATTGGAAGTTAATAACAGTATTTCTTGTGATGGCTTAGTAGATTTGCGAGCAACTGTCGAATTTAATATTCCAGTAAATCACACAATAGGGGGCTAACTTGTAAAAGAAAACTAATTTTTATTATGAGTTTAAATTGCTAATTTGAAACAAATAGATTCATAGCAATTGAATTTGAGCTAATAATCTAATAAATGTAATATTTTAATATACTGTGTAAATTAAACTATGCGTGATTATAATAACCCTGAAATTAATATCGATGAGTTAATGCAAAAGATCCGCGAAGAGGTAACTAAACGCCAAGTATATTCTCAACCATTAGCTACAAAAAATCATGCAGATATAACATATTTAATCTCAAAAATTGGATATATTGAATCTTTACTTATAAATGCAGAAGTTAGAGCTTGTGCACGCACAAAGTGGCCTGATAAACTTAATCGCTTTCCTTTTAAGTTCAGCTCAAAACTACAAAAATTCATTCTAAAACTTATTAATTTTTTATTTAAAGATCAAAGAGAGGTCAATTTAAATTTAATTCTTGCTTTGAAAGCGTCTGTAACAGTTAATCGCCAGCTAATAGAACAAATTAATACTTTAAAGACGCAAATAGATGAGCGCTTGGTTAATGTTGATAGTCACTTCCAG
Organism: Nostoc sp.; assembly: GCF_036918245.1. GTDB lineage: Bacteria > Cyanobacteriota > Cyanobacteriia > Cyanobacteriales > Nostocaceae > Nostoc. The sequence continues at coordinate 22,092 of NZ_JBALEF010000081.1, read as the reverse complement.
AGAATAGATGAGCGCTTGGTTAACGTTGATAGTCACTTTCAGGGAATAGATGAGCGCTTGGTTAACGTTGATAGTCACTTCCGGGGAATAGATGAGCGCTTGTTTAACGTTGATAGTCACTTCCAGGGAATAGATAAGTGCTTGATTAATGTTGATAGTCACTTCCAAGGAATAGATCAGTGCTTAGATGTTATGGATATTCGTTTTCAAGGTATAGATCATAGTTTGAATACCGTTAACGAATTTGCAAATAATTGTATGACTGATATTGAAGAAAAGTTAAACAACTTTCAGACTTATATTCAAGGAATGGATGAGCGCCATATCAGAAACGACAATTATCTCAAAAATGATTTAATGCAGCAGAAGCGTATGATTGCCTTGTTTTTAGAAGAAGCACGGGGGCGGTTGCCACAACCATTTAATCAACAGCAAATGCATACTTTTCTCAATGAAGACCAACATTTATTAGATGCCTTCTACGTTGCTTTTGAAGACCAGTTTCGAGGTAGCCGTGAGCAAATTCTTAATAGATTGAAAGTATATTTACCTTTGATTGAAGAAGCAAAAATTGGTAGGTTAAACTCCCCTATTTTAGATGTGGGTTGTGGACGAGGTGAATGGTTAGAGTTGCTGCGAGAGTCGGGATACACAGCAAGGGGTATAGATATCAACAGAGTAATGCTGGAGCAGTGTCGCTCTAGAGGACTTGAGGTGATAGAAGCAGATGTTATTGCCCATTTACGAGCTTTACCTGATAGCAGTTTGGGTGCTGTAACGGGGTTTCATATTATTGAGCATCTCCCATTTGAAACGCTAGTTCAGTTATTTGATGAAGCAGTCAGGGTACTGAAGCAAGGTGGATTAGTAGTTTTTGAGACACCAAATACTAGAAATATATTAGTAGGCTCAGGAGATTTTTACAGAGATCCCACACATAAAAATCCGATTCATCCTGATACAATTAGTTTTTTAGCCGAGTCAAGAGGGCTAATTAATAGTAAATCATATTTTTTTGAACAAACTGATGGAATAGTGCATCTTGTTAATTCATTACAAATAAAATTTGATGATTTAAATGAATATGTTAAGGTTTCCCGCGACATGGTACTAATAGCTTATAAGGCATAAAAACTAGGAGTTACAACTTTTAAGAATGAGAATAGGAGTTATTACAGTTCAAATACCTTTTATACGTGGTGGTGCAGAAATATTAACAAATGGTTTGGTAAAAGCCATTCGTGAAGCAGGTCATCAAGTGGAAGAGATATCCATGCCTTTTTGTTTCGCTCCAATAAGTGAAGTTAAGCGCAGCATGGATATTTGGGCTAGTGAGAACTTTGAGTATATGAATGGCTACACTATGGATTTGGTCATTTGTCTTAAGTTTCCCACCTTTTACTTGCAGCACCCTAATAAAGTTGCTTGGATTCTTCATCAACATCGGGCTGTATATGACCTTTGGGATACTCCTTTTGCTGAAGGCTTATCAACGACATCTGACGGTAAGGCACTTAGACAAGATATTATTCAACGTGATACCCAAGCCTTAAAAAGTTTTCATAAACTCTTTACTATAGGAAAAACAGTTTCAAAGCGTCTTCAGCATTTTAATAAAATTAGTTCAATCACTCTTTATCATCCACCAAAGCTAGATACTAATTTTTATAATGCGCCAGCAGAACCGTACATTTTTTTTCCAAGTAGGTTAGAGGGACTGAAAAGACAAGATTTATTAATTAAAGCCATGAAGTATGTCAAATCTCCAGTTGTAGCCTTGCTGGCTGGAGATGGAGGACAGAAGATGGCTTTGAAAAATCTGATTGATCAACTAGATGTTAATCAGCGAGTGCGTCTGATAGGAAGGCTTTCAGACGCAGAAATGATCGGCTTCTATGCTCATTGTCTGGGGGTTTTTTTTGGTTCCTATGACGAAGATTATGGTTATGTCACGTTAGAAGCAATGTTGGCTGCTAAACCAGTAATCACTTGCAATGATTCAGGAGAAGCAGTAGAGTTTGTAATTGACCAAGAAACAGGTTTTGTTGTTAACCCAGAACCAGCGGCGATCGCACAAGCCATTGATGATTTATACTTTCATCAACAAAGTGCTGTTGCAATGGGGATGGCAGGACTGGAAAGATACCGAGCGCTAAACATATCCTGGGAGAATGTCATAAACAAGCTTCTAGATAAATAATTGTTTAAAAACACTTAAGGCAGCGAAAGGGTATGAACAATCTCAAATCTTTTACTTCCAAGATTATTGCTAACTTCTCTAACTTATATGCTAGTAATAGCGGAATTAAGAAGGTGGTTTATCAGTCTAACACTTTACCAAAAACTAGTGTAGACAAGATTGAGTATAAAAATCTTAGTGAATTTGATTACTTACAATATCCACGTAAATTAAATATCGGGTGTGGATTTGATATTCGTTCAGCTTACTTAAATGTTGACTTCCAGGATTTTCATAACCCAGACTTGGTAGCCGATATTAGAAAACTAGATATGCTCCCGTCAGAATTTTATGAAGAAATAATTGCTCAAGATTGCCTTGAACATTTCCCTCGATTAGACACTGAGCCTGCATTAGCTGAATGGTCAAGATTACTTAAGTCTGGAGGGATTCTGAAACTTAGGGTTCCTGACTTGATTGGTTTACTTAAGCTTTTTTCCTGGAAATCAAACCAATCTATCGAAGAGCAAAAAGTATTAGTTCAGTGTATGTATGGAACGCAAGCTTATAATGGCGATTGGCATTTGACTGGTTTCACGCAGATTCTGTTAGAGCATTATTTAGAAGAAGCTGGATTTAACAAGATTAAGTTTGAAACAAAAGACCATTGGTTATTTGAAGTGACTTGTCAAAAGAAATAATTTCTAGAATCAATATCCAAATAGTCATTATAGCTTCTAGCATTGTTTCATTTTATCTTGGTGGATCTGAAAATCTTTGATAGAGAATTAAGTTTGATAGGAAGGCTTTCAGACACATAAATGATCGGCTTCTATGCTCATTGTCTAGGTGTTTTTTTTGGTTCCTATGAGGAAGATTATGGTTATGTCACCTTAGAGGTAATCTTAGCTGTTAAACCAGTAATTACTTGCAATGATTCAGGAGCAGCAGTAGAGTTTGTAATTGACCAAGAAACAGCTTTTGTTATTAACCCACAACCAGAGGCGATCGCACAAGCCATTGATGATTTATACTTTCATCAACAAAGTTCTGTTGCAATGGGGATGGCAGGACTAGAAAGATACCGAACGCTAAACATATCGTGGGATAATGTTCTAGAAAATGTCCTATAGCAAATTCCCAGATGTTGAAAAGCCCGGCTGTAGTTTTTGGATGCAAAAGAAATAAAAAGCTAATCTGTAAAAATCATGCAAATAGCCATTATTGCTCCTAGCCCTGTTCCATTTTGCATTGGTGGGGCTGAAAATCTTTGGTGGGGACTGTTAAAATCTATAAACCAAGATACTCCTCATCAGGCAGATTTAATTAAATTGCCAAGTCCAGAAATGAATTTCTGGGAACTCATAGATAGCTACAGAAGTTTTTCCAACTTAGATTTGACTCACTTTGATTTAGTAATATCTGGTAAGTATCCGGGATGGATGGTACAGCATCCCAATCATATCTGTTATATGCTGCATCGTTTACGCGGCTTATATGATACATATCATTTTACTAGATACTCAGAAAGTTATAGTTCAAAAAATCGAGAAATTACTACTTTACAACAGTTTCTAAGAAGCAATCAGGGAAATAGGAATGCCTTAAAAGAATTTTTTGAAAGATTAGAACGGCTGCGCTTTAGCTCAAATTGCCCAGGAGATGCGTTTCAGTTTCCTGGGCCTTTAATACGAGAGCTTGTTCATTTTCTTGATGGGATAGGTTTAGCAACTGATGCAATTAAGAAGTATGCTGCAATTTCTAGGAATGTAGTCAAACGGGAAACTTATTTTCCTTTAGGAAGTGCTGTAGAAGTTATATATCCACCCTCAAATATCCAATCTTTTCGTAAAGGTAGTAGTGACTATCTATTCACAGTTGGTCGTTTAGACAGTGCTAAACGTATCAGCTTGTTAATCCAAGCAATGAAGTATGTGAAAACAAATATTCAATTGAAGATCGCTGGAACAGGCCCTGATGCTGACTATCTGAAAAAATTGGCAGGAGAAGACGAAAGGATTGTTTTTCTGGGGTTTGTCAATGACCAAGAAATAACAAATATTTATGCCGATTCCTTAGCTGTTCCTTACGTTCCGTACGATGAAGATTATGGGCTAGTGACCATAGAAGCGATGATGAGCGGTAAACCAGTGCTGACTACAACAGATGCTGGTGGACCTAATGAGTTTGTCATCAATGGTGAGACAGGATATTCAGTCCTACCTGACCCACAAGCACTGGCTGAACGGATTGATTATCTGTGCGAACATCGAGATGAAGCACAGCAGATGGGTCTGACAGGTCGAAAGCTAGTTGCAGAAATTAACTGGCAAAATACAGTTGCTCAATTGTTGGGTGAAACTAAGTCATTTATATCTACATCTTTATCTAATCCAGTTGTCAAAAAACGCAAAAAAATTACAGTGGCTTTGACCTTTCCTGTTTTTCCTCCCAGAGGAGGTGGACAAAGCAGAGTATTTCATCTGTATGGGCATCTAGCTAGTCAATTTGATGTTGAGCTAGTAACATTTACAAATGCCGATCAAGATGTATTTAGAGGTGAAATTGCTCCTAACTTATATGAAACGCGAATTCCCAAGTCACAGAAACATCAAGAGCAAGAATGGCTAATTGAACAAAAGGTTGGAGTACCAGTTACAGATGTAATTATGCCACAACTGTACCATTTAACTCCTGCATATATGGAAGCTTTAAAAGCATCTGTAGAATCTTCAGACTTTGTGGTTGCTTGCCATCCTTACCTTTTGCCTGCAATTCAAGCATTAACTAACAAACCAATTTGGTATGAAGCTCAAGATGTAGAAGTGGAACTAAAAAAAGGTATCCTGCCAAATAATACGATGGGGCATGAGTTACTAGAGATAACTCGCAAGGTTGAAAATGAATGTTGTTTTCTAAGTCAACTAATCATGGTTTGCTCTATCGATGATGGTAAAGCCCTCCATCAAATGTATGGTGTAGATTTAAGCAAAATTATTGAAGTTCCTAACGGCGTAGATTTAGAAAAAGTTAATTATGTCGAGATGGAAAAACGTTATTTAAATAAACAAAAGTTAGGTTTAGCTGGAAGTTTTACTGCAATATTTTTAGGCAGTTGGCACAGTCCTAATTTAGAGGCGGTGCGGCACATTTTTAAAATGGCTCAGGAACTTCCCAATGTTAATTTCCTGGTGATTGGTAGTGTGGGTTTGGCGTTTCGGGATGAACAACGACCTGCAAATGTTGGCTTTATGGGAGCAGTAGATGAAGAAACGAAAGATACTGCTTTTGAATTAGTAGATGTAGCACTTAACCCAGTCACTTTTGGCTCAGGAACTAATTTAAAAATGTTAGAGTACTTTGCATCTGGAATTCCTGTCATTTCTACACCAATTGGTGCAAGAGGGCTAGGAATTGAGGATGGTAAACACTGTGTAGTTGTGGAGCTAGAAAAATTCTCTGAGGCGATCGCTCACATAAAATGTGAAGATTTAGCAACTAAGCAGATGCGTGTTGAGTCTGCTAGACGATATGTCGAAGAAAAGTTTGATTGGCAGGCGATCGCTAATAATTTTATTCACGAAATTACCGGTAAATCGTTTAATTTTAAAGACTAAATTGCTGCTACTACACCTCATAAACCTGTAATACGCTGGATAATATGTAATGCTGGTATCCCTTACAAAGAAGTTGATATTTAGTAATTAATAATTATAATTTCTTACTACCTTAATTACCACTAGACTTTTCAAGCCAAAACTAAACATCTCAAGTCCTTAGTTCGCTATATTACAGTTTGTTTAATTGGCTTCGGTTTAAATACAGCTATTATGCTCATAACAGTCACTTTTTTGCATTTATGGTATATGGTTGGTCAAATAGTATCAATTATTATTCCAATCAGTAATTTTATGCTTAATTCTCGTTGGGCGTTCAAATCATGACATCTAGAAAAGCCCTCATTACTGGACTAACTGGACAAGACGGCTCTTATCTTGCTGAACTACTACTAACCAAAGGCTATCAAGTCTTTGGCTTAGTCCGCCGCTCAAGTTCCAGTAATCTTGAGCGCATCAATCACCTTTCTGGCGATATCCAAATCCTTCCTGGTGATCTTTTAGATCAGTCATCATTAATGGATGTGATTACTGAAGCTCAACCTGATGAAATTTATAATCTCGCCTCTCAAAGCTACGTTCCTCTGTCTTGGACACAACCTGCTCTCACTGCTGAATATACGGCCCTCGGCGTCTCTCGCCTCTTAGAATCCATTCGTCGTTGCAAACCAGATGCAAGATTTTATCAAGCATCCAGTAGTGAAGTCTTCGGTCAGCCTGACGAATCACCCCAAACCGAACGTACTGCTTTTCGTCCGCGCAACCCTTACGGTGTTGCCAAAGCATACGCTCACTGGATGACTGTCAACTATCGGCAGAAATACAACCTTTACAACTGCTGTGGTATTACTTATACTCATGAATCACCTCGACGTGGAACAGAATTTGTATTTCGCAAAATCACGCACGCAGCTGCTCAAATTAAACTGGGTTTGGCAAATGAACTAAAATTAGGCAACCTAGATGCCTGTCGTGACTGGTGCTATGCCAAGGATGCTGTTTACGCTATGTGGCTGATGTTGCAGCAAGAACATCCTGATGACTATATCATCGCCAGTGGTGAAACTCACTCTGTCAAAGAACTCGTTGAGTGTGCTTTTAACTGCGTTGGTTTAAACTGGCAAGATTATGTCTTGGTTGATCCTGCTTTTTATCGTCCTGATGAATCAGTCCAGTTAGTTGGTTCCATTAATAAAATTAAGACGGAGTTAGGTTGGCAGCCTCAGTACTCATTTGAGCAATTGGTTGAGGTTATGGTTGATTATGACCTGAAAAAAATGAGCAAAAACGGAGCTTAAATATTCTGATGCTAAAAATTGTAGTTGATGCCACCCCAGTATTTCCAAAACCTAGTGGAGTTGGCTTTTATGTTGCTAATCTAATTCGCTCACTTAATGCTTTACAGTTTCAAGAAGAGTTTCAACTGGGTATTGCCTATCAACCAGGCTTCAAAAATTGGCTTCTAGGCAAAGTAACTATACCTACTTGTTTAAATGAATATTCTCATATTTATTTACTGCCTATGCCTGTCAGAGTCTCGGATTTATTATTAACATCAACTCCAGTTTCAAATTTACTTCTATATTATTTCCAAACATATTTTGAACAATGTTTTGATTACCCAAATATATTACATGGAACAAATTACTCTGTTTATCCTTGTAATAATAGTCTAAAGGTAATGAATATATATGATTTAACTTTTATTAAATATCCAAATTATATAGATTCAGTTGTAAAAAGATATGCAGAAAGAGTTAAACGATGTTTACAATGGACAGACCTAGTTTTGACAATTTCAGAAAGTTCTAGAAAAGACATTATTGAGTATTTACAAGTAGATCCCAAAAAAGTCTATGTTACTCCTTTAGCTAGTCGCTACAGTCCTAATTATTTATCTGATAAAAAAAATATTGCGGCTTTAGAAAAGCAGGTTAATTACGATTTTTCAAACCCGTATATACTTTTTGTTAGTACAATAGAACCAAGGAAAAATATTAATGCTATTATCTATGCTTTTAATTTATTAAAGAAAAAATACAAAATTGAACATCAATTAATATTAATTGGTAAAAAAGGTTGGAATTACGATCCAATATTTGCTGACATTGAGAGTTCACCTTGGAAAAGCCAAATTCATCATCTTGACTACTTATCTGATGAATTAGTAGCATTATTTTATTCAAAAGCTGATGTCTTTGTTTATCCATCTCACTACGAAGGGTTTGGTTTACCCGTATTGGAAGCAATGACGCTAGGCGCTCCAGTTGTTACTTCTAATACTTCGTCAATACCAGAAGTTTCAGGAGATGCTGCTATATTAATTGACCCCAGTGATCCTGTTCAACTAGCCGAAGCTATCCTGAAAGTAATCAGTGATTCCCAGTTACGCCAAGAGTTAATTAATAAAGGGAAAGCCAGAGCAAAATTATTTTCTTGGGAAAGAACGGCAAAAGAAACATTAAACGCTTACAGAACCATTATTTAATGAAAATAGTAGATAATACCTCTGCCAAACAATTAATTATTAACTTATCTATTCTATTGTCTAAACCAACGGGTATAGGCAACTATGCTCAAAACCTTTTTCCTTATTTAAAATCTTTGCAACCCACGCTATTATTAGCGCAAAAATATCCTGATTTTGACTACTATCCAATTCCGTCAAACTTAACACCAGACCACGGCACAAAAGGTCATTTTAAGCGCCTGATTTGGACACAATTTCAATTACCACAAATATATAAAAATCTCAAATCTAGTCTTTTATTCTCCCCGCTACCGGAAGCACCCCTTTATACTGACTGTCGTTTTGTTGTCACATCTTTTGACATGATACCATTGCGTTTTGCCAAACGCTTCTCACCACTCACAGCCTACCACCACTACTACACTCCCCAAGTTCTTAAGCAAGCACAACACATTATTTGCATCTCCCAGACTACGGCTAAAGATATCACCGATTTTTACCAAATTCCCGCCAGTAAAATTACTCCAATTCCTTTAGCGCACGATCGCACTCACTTCCTTCCTCTCAATCTACCTACCAGCAACTACTTTCTCTACATTGGACGCCAAGATCCTTACAAAAACATCCAGCGACTCATCAGTGCTTTTGCGGCGTTACCTAACTGCAAAGACTATGAACTATGGTTAGTAGGGCCAATTGATTCGCGTTACACCCCTACTTTAAAAGTGCAAGTTGCAGAATTGGGTGTAACTAATCAGGTGAAGTTCCTTGACTATGTTCCTTACAGCGAATTGCCAAAAATCATCAATCAAGCGATCGCTCTGGTTTTCCCCAGTCTCTGGGAAGGTTTTGGTTTACCTGTCCTCGAAGCAATGGCTTGTGGTACTCCCGTCATTACCTCCAATCTCTCCTCCTTACCTGAAGTGGCTGGCGATGCGGCGATTCTGATCAATCCCTATAACACCGGAGAAATTACAGAGGCGATGCAGGCGATCGCAACTAGTTCGGAATTGCGATCGCGCCTTTCTAGCCAAGGTATCACTCACTCTCAAAAATTCAGTTGGGAAAAAACAGGAAAAGCAAGCGCCGAAGTGTTATCTCGTTACCTATAAACTAACGCCAGAATTGAAATGCAATGATTTGGGATTGTGTCAAGTTTTCAGATTATCTTGACTAATGACTTGTAATTAATCCTAAATCCTTATGAAAGCACTAATTCTTTCTGGCGGTAAAGGCACACGCTTACGTCCCCTTACCTACAGCGGGGCAAAACAACTTGTCCCAGTTGCTAACAAACCTGTTTTATGGTACGGCATTGAAGAAATGGTCGCGGCTGGTATTACTGATATTGGCATCATCATCAGTCCAGAAACCGGGGCAGAAGTCCAAGGGAAAACCGGAAATGGAGAAAACTTTGGAGCAAACATCACCTACATCATACAAGAGCAGCCACTTGGACTTGCTCACGCCGTCCAAGTCGCTCGTCCCTTTTTAGGAGATTCTCCCTTTGTCATGTACTTGGGCGATAACCTGATTCAACTAGGTGAGTTACGTTACTTTCTGGAACAATTTAGCCAACAACAGCCAGATGCTTTGATTCTCTTACGTTCAGTTACTAACCCTAGTGCCTTTGGTGTGGCTCAGGTGGATGAAACAGGACGGGTATTACAGTTAATTGAAAAACCCAAAGTTCCTCCTTCAAATCTGGCATTAGTAGGGGTTTATTTCTTTTCTCACCTCATTTATGATGCGATCGCCAATATCCAATCTTCCACCAGAGGCGAGTTGGAAATCACTGATGCTATTCAATACCTCATTAATCAGCAAAAGCAGGTCATAGCCCACAATCTCCAAGGCTGGTGGTTAGATACTGGTAAAAAAGATGATTTACTAGAAGCTAATAGATTGATTCTCGATACCTATCTGACAGCATCAGTTGTGGGCGAAATTGATGCCCAAAGTCAGATTATTGGACGAGTCCAAATCGGGGTAAAATCTAAAGTAATTAACTGCACAATTCGGGGGCCAGTAGTCATTGGTAGCAATTGTCATTTAGAAAACTGCTTTATCGGCCCTTATAGTAGTATCGCTAACAATGTCACACTTATTGATACTGATTTAGAACACAGCGTTATTTTAGAAGGTGCTAAAATTGCCGGAATCCATCAGCGCATTATTGATAGCGTGATTGGACAAAGGGCACAATTGAGTCTTGCACCTCGTCGCCCTAAAGCCTTGCGATTTATGATTGGCGATGACTGTCAAATTGAACTAACGTGATTTAATTATTCAAAACAAAAAAACCACAGTCAAAATCTTAATTCTAATATCTGTAAAATACAAGTATTAAATTACTCTCAGAATTAAGACTGTGGCACATTACTTGTAATATTAATGAGCATTGTACATACCAAAATTCCCGAAGTTATCCAACTCGAACCCCAAGTATTTGGAGACGATCGCGGTTTCTTTTTTGAAGCTTACAACCACCAAAGATTTGCTCAAGAGATAGGGATTGTTACAAACTTCGTCCAAGATAACCACTCTTGCTCTAAACAAAACGTCCTACGTGGATTGCACTATCAAATCCAACAACCCCAAGGTAAACTCATTCGTGCTCTTGTTGGCACTATTTTCGACGTAGCCGTAGACATTAGAAAAAGTTCGCCTACCTTCGGTAAGTGGGTAGGTTATGAACTCAGTGCTAAAAACAAACGCCTACTGTGGATACCACCAGGCTTTGCTCACGGCTTTCTTGCAGTTTCAGAAATAGCCGAAGTTCTCTACAAAACTACAGATTACTACGCGCCCCGAAGCGATCGCACAATTCTTTGGAACGATCCAGATTTAGCGATAGATTGGCCCCTGAGTGCGCCACCGATTTTATCAGCTAAAGACCAAGCTGGTAAATCTTTCAGAACTGCTGAAGTATTTGATTAAGTAGTCATTGGTCATTGGTCATTGGTCATTGGTCATTGGTCATTGGTCATTTGTACATACCCCGTCTCTTGTGATACCCTAAGCTTACTTTTATGGTGGGCGGAAAAACTTTGTCTTTCATCGCACTAATTCAAACCACGTTAAAGAGTGGGCGTGGCTTCTCTTGGACAAATGACAAATACTTCGGCTTCGCTCAGTACAAGTGACAAATGAGTAAATCAATTTTGCTGATTGGTAGCAACGGTCAAGTGGGTAAGGAACTACAACAAATACTCTCATCTTATGGCGATATTATCTCAGTAGCACGCCCAACAGTAGACCTTGCTCAACCTGATACCCTCCGCAAAGTTATCAGATCCAAGCAGCCGCAAATCATCATTAATGCCGCCGCTTATACTGCTGTAGATAAAGCCGAAAGTGAACCCGAACTTGCTACCGCTATTAATGCTACTGCACCCCTAATTCTTGCCCAAGAAAGCCAAAAATTAGGAGCTTTTCTAATTCTTATTTCAACTGATTACGTTTTTGATGGCAATGGCTGTAGCCCTTACCAAGAAACCTACACAACTAATCCCTTGAGTGTTTATGGTAAAACCAAACTCGCTGGAGAAGAAGCAATTCAGGAAACTTGCGCCCATCATCTCATTCTCCGCACTGCTTGGGTTTATGGAACTTTTGGCAAAAGTAACTTTGTCAAAACCATGCTGCGACTAGGTGCAGAACGCCAAGAACTCCGTGTTGTCGCCGATCAAATTGGTAGCCCGACTTGGGCACAAGATATAGCGGCAGTTATAGCCCAGATAATTCCCCAGTTAACCCCAGAAATTAGCGGCATTTATCACTACACTAATAGCGGCGTTGCTAGCTGGTATGACTTTGCCGTTGCTATTTTTGAAGAAGCACAACAATTAGGCTTCCCTTTGAAAGTTGAACGTATTATCCCCATTACAACTGCCGAATATCCGACACCAGCCCGTCGCCCTGCTTATTCCGTCCTTGCTTGTGGAAAAATTTCTGCCATTTTAGGGACTTATCCCCTCCATTGGCGACAAAGACTCCGACAAATGCTCACAGATTTTAAAATTGGGTATGGGGAATAGGGCACAAGAGGCAGAGGTGCAAAGGAGCAGAGGGGCAGAGGGAAAAACTTACTGCAACTTCTCCCCTGCTCCCCTGTCACCCATTCCCTATTTCTTTTGACTTTTTAATACTCCCGTTTCATGTTGTATGGGCAAAACATCTAAAATATCAGTTTGAGAACAATATTTTAAATCATCTAAACAGTCAAGGCGTAACAATCGTTGGCCATGACTAGCTTGATGAAGTAATCCTAATAAGTTATCTTGCCATTGAGAGTAAAGAGCGATCGCACTAATTACTTCATCATTCCCAGCGAGTTCTTCAGGTGACAACTGGGTTTGTTGCAAAATACTATGAGCGATCGCACCGGCACAAACTGTATCCTCTAAAGAAAAACTGCCTTCCCAACCAGAACCGACAATCCACACTGTCTCTGGTTGCAACTCTTGGAGAAATTGCACCACCGCCGCCCGGTTAATCAAGGCTGCTGCTAATACATTTGGGGAGTCTTGTACCCGTTGTAAAGCACGAGTACCATTTGTGGTGCTGATAAACAAACGCCGCCCTTGGACTAATTCTGGTGTGCAGTCGAGGGGAGAGTTACCCAACTCAAAACCAGCTACTTTCGCGCCACCGCGTTCTCCAGCCCGCAGACGTTTTTCAGCAGGCCATTTTTCGCTAACTTCAATTAACTGATCTAAATCGCTGAATACTTGTACAGCTTCGCCTCCAGATGCCAAAACTGTCGCAATTGTGCTAGTGGCTCGCAAGACATCGACTGCGATCGCACATTCTGGCGCTTTACCCGTTGGAGTCAATTCAGGAGTGTGGTATACGAATAGCTTCACGCGCTGGATACACTTAGTTTAATAATACTGTCGCAAATAACATTCTACCTAGTTGGTGTCACTAACTATAGTTACAATTGCTCCAGGAAAATTTTTTACCATCAAAATACAAAATGTATCTTATTCAATACATAGATGGGAGTGGGGAGCAGGGGAGCAGAGGAGAATAATCAATACCCAATGCCCAATGCCCAATGCCCAATGCCCAATGCCCAATGCCCGATGCCCAATTTTCAATCCCTAATCAATATTCAAAAAGCCCATTTTTATGATTTTAGACTTTCAGACTTGGTGCACTATCTTGTAATCTAAAACAAGAACAAACCTTCTAAATGGGGAAAAAGTTACAGTTTCAAGGTTACAGCCCAAAGGGACAAATATTGATTCATTCCCTACTCCCCAGTAGAGACGTGATTAATCGCGTCTCTTCCACTCCCCACTCCCCACTCCCCATTGAAATTGCTATGGCACCTTTACCCGACTACCGCCCGAAACAACTATCTTTAGGGCCGTTGGAAGCGGAAATTTTAAATATCATTTGGGAACTTGGTTCAGCCACAGTCAAGGATGTACACGATCGCATCCTCGCCGATCCCAACCGCGAATTAGCGTATACTTCTGTCACCACCGTCTTACGTCGTCTCACTGATAAAGGTTGGCTGGCTTGTGACAAGAAAGAGCGGGCATTCTATTGGCGGCCAATGCTGAGTAAGCAGCAATCAGAAGTCATCAAAGCTCACGAGCAGTTACAGCGATTTTTGGCGGTGGGGAATCCCGATGTTGTTGCTGCTTTTGCTGATAGTCTGGATGAAGCCGCTAGCGAGCAAATAGCAGCGATCGCTAAACGCATTCAATCTGCACGCCAAGCCAGGGAGGAACAATGATGCATCTAATAATGATTTTGAATGCTTTGGCAGTTGCCTGGTGGTTAAGATCCTCCTGGAATCAACGCCAAGCTAATTGGAGTCTACGGTGGCAGCGATCGCTATTTTTGTTTCTCTTTCCGCCTTTGCTAATTTTCATGACTGCGATCGCTGTGCTGTTCATGGGGCCTCAAGGACAAATGGGCGGAATGTATACAGGCTCAATTAGCTATTTACTAGCATTAATTTATTTGGCATTTTTTGCCATTTCATGCATTAAACTTGCTTTTCAAGGTTGGCAGTCTGTAGAATCTGCGCGTAACTGCCCCTTAGTGAATATTGGCGATAGACGAGCCAGACTGTTGCAAACGGGGGCGCTATTTGCAGGTCAAATCGGTTTTTGGCAACCAGAACTAGTGGTTAGCCAAGGATTAGTGCAAACTCTCTCACCCGCTCATTTAGAAAGCGTCTTGGCCCATGAGCAAGGGCATCACTATTATAGGGATACGTTCTGGTTTTTTTGGCTGGGTTGGGTGCGTTCTTGCACAGCATGGTTGCCGAATACAGAGCCTTTGTGGGAAGAATTGTTAGCTTTGCGCGAACTCCGTGCTGACGGTTATGCAGCATTGCAGGTAGACCCTCTGGTGTTAGCAGAATCACTTTTATTAGTAGTTAGTAGCAGTCCCGTCTTATCGGAAATTTGCTGTGCTGCATTAGGTTCCTCTGGTGCGGATCGCTTAGAACAAAGAGTAGAAGCTTTATTAGCACCACCAGAAACAACCCCAGAAGCTCAATTGCAATCCTGGCATGGCTTTTTGTTGGCGTTCCTGCCTCTACTGTCTGTGATATTTCATAGTTAAGTTGGATTTAGCCAGTTGCGATAGCACGAAACTGCGACTATAGCGACATCCGTCATCCTTGTAGTGACATCCGTTGTCCCTGTAGCAACATCCGTCGTCTCTGTAGTGACATCCGTTGTCCCTGTAGCGATATCCGTCATCCCTGTAGTGACATCCGTCATCCCTGTAGCGATATCCGTCATCCCTGTAGTGACATCCGTCATCCCTGTAGTGACATCCGTCATCCCTGTAGTGACATCCGTCATCCCTGTAGCAACATCCGTCGTCCCTGTAGCGATATCCGTTGTCCCTGTAGCGATGAAAATTTTGAATATAGCGGTTCCCAATTGCATGGAATACAGACCTAACCCCCAGCCCCTTCCCTTCTAGCGTTGGGGAGTAAGATTCAAAGCCTCTCTCTTTTTAGGAGAGAGGTTTGGAGAGAGGTAAAAACTGTACTGCACCCAAGCGAGAACCACTATAGGGTTGTTATATTACTCTTCTTCTAGCAACTGTTCTATATATTTTTGCACCAAAGGCACTTGAAAGGCATTGCCTTCTTGAGTCAAGATTTCTTTTCGCGTTAGTTTGCGGACAACGCCTTTGTCTTGCTGTGTGGGAGTTTCGCCGTGGATTATCCGGCGCAGGAGAGAGCGATCGCTATCTGCTAAACTGGTCCATAATTCCCGAAAATACTGATTGCCTCGCTCCAGCACAACAGGTATAACTTCTTTAACATCCTGTGCAGTAGCTTTTGCTGTATGTGCTTCTCGCCTGTTTCTTCTGATATCGCGGTTTAGCAACTCCACCACCTCATAACACACCAACTGAACGAGAAAAGGTTGACAGCGAGTAACTTGGATAATTGCATCTACAGCAGTTGGTTCATAGATATCACGGAAGTTTTCTACTGGCTGTAGAATCAAATCGCGGGCTTCTAACTCGTGCAAGTAAGTCATTCGCAAAGCGCGGGTGTTAATTAGATAGTCACTCCAGTAATCATCAAGTTCAGATAACTCCTGTGAACCACTAAAAAGTAAAATCCACTTGCGTTGATATTGCAGCAAGTTACGGATAAAATTTAGTGGCGCACGGCTGCTTGTTGCTTTCACTACCTCACCCAGGCGTTCATATTCATCCAAACAGAGGAGAAATTGCTTACCAGAGTTGCTGCGTTCTATTTCTGCTAGCCAAGTTTGCAGCGCTGGAAATGGATCTTCAGCTAGTTTCTTGGCATCTGGATTAGGCAAGTATATTTTGCGGGGTAATCGCCGTGCAGCTTCGATAATTTGTTGAGATAAATTTTCAGCCAATCCTTTTAACGTTGTAGCTGCTGCTGCTCCTTGTAAATCTACTAGCAAAGGTACAATATTTGCTTGTACTCTGTAAGGTAGATATTTCAGCGCTGAAGTTTTTCCTGTCCTCCGCCCTCCATAGAGTAACAACACTGGCGGTTGCTCAGAAAGTGTCAAAGATTCTATTTCCTCAAATATGTCCTTTCGCCCTTTGAAACGATCTTTCGCTGTTTCGTAGTCTAGTGAGTTACCAGCAATATAAACTTGTCGAATTTCTTTTGATTGCTGTGCTTGTTCATTTAAAGTGCGCTGCGCCGTTTCTAATATAGTCAGCCAGCTTTGTGTAGTGTTGCCAAAAGAGACAGCAACGCGAGCATCAAAAGCTAGACTTTGCCCCAGTTGGCGTAATGCATTGATGGGAATGTTCAATAACTCATATTTACGATAAGGTGAAGTTGCTTCCTCTGATGCCCGTACATCCTGGCTGATTTCCAAAAATTGGGGCAGTACAACGCCAAGTTCTTTTGGTGGTGGTGAGGGAATCCACGCTAGTTGGTTGGCAATCTCCACAATATCGCTCAACTTCTGACAAATATTGAGAATATCTACAGCAATACCAGAAATTGCCTGTGCTGCAACTTTTTGCTGATTAGTGGATGTAATTAGATAATTAATAGTTTCACAGGCAGCATTTGGGTTCTTTCGATAAGCTTCTACAATCATCACATCCATGAAAGGCAGAGGCAAAATAATCAATTCATCAAAGCGAGGGGGCAAATATCGCAAACAATTTACCCGTTTTTCATTGGGAGACAATAAGAACAATGTGAGTATCCACAGTAATTCTGGCAACCAGAAGTAAACACGCAACACACCCAAAATCAACGCCATGCCTCCCGCTACGCCTCCTGCCAGACTTCCCACCACGCCTACCGCCATGCCTACCGCCATGCCTCCCGTCACGCCTAACCCTACGCCTAACCCCACGCCTTCCGCCACGCCTTCCGCCATTTCTACTACTACGCCTACTACTACGCCTACCGCCACGCCTAACCCCACGCCTAACCCCACGCCCACGCCTAACGCCATGCTGAAAGTCGCGCCTACCGCCACACCTAACGCCACACCTACCCCTACACCGAACGCCATACCTACCGCCACGCCTAAGATCACCCGGAATGCCACACCTACCGCCACACCTACCGCCACACCTACCGCCACACCTACTCCTACGCCGAACACCACACCTATGGCTGCGCCTAACGCCACACCGAACGTCGCACCGAATGCCATGCCGAACGCCGCGCCTAACGCGACGCCAAACACCACGACTAACGCGACCTCTGAGAAAAATTGAGATGCCAAAAATATACTAAGGACAGCAATAAGGAAAAGAACTAGCCTATTTTTATTACCACCACGGTCTACAAACCTTCCTATAAACCAGCCCACCAAAAAAACACAGCTTTTAAACCAGTTAAATGATTCACCACTAATCAGAATGTAAACTGGTGCCACCAGTAACACAGCAAACATTGGGACTACAGCAGTTAGCCACCAAACTTGCCCAGCATAGCAATGCAGGCGGGGGTTAGTGCGAAACTCAACTCGTTTAGCAAAAGGGTTATCTGTCCGCTTCAGTTCTGGATGAATATTTCGCAGCCAGCGTTCAAAGGTAAAAGGTTTGAAATAACTCCAATACAAAAGGCGCACGCATTCAGCCACATAATTCCAAAAGCCTGATGTTGAAGGCGTGTTACTCATCACTATTTCACAAAGTTAAAAATTTTTCCCAACCACTCCTGTACTTGAGGTAGGGTCAGCACACGCACCAGACCCAAACCAATCACAACCAGAATCACTATTCCGATGATTCTGTTTTGAACATCATCCCAACTCGTGCCAATGAATGTGGCTAAACGACCGAGACGCAAAGGTATATCCCATAACCAACCTAGTAATAATTGCCACCGCTCTCCTTTTGTTTTAGATGTACCTTTAGTAAGCTGTTGTTTAAACTGCTGTTTTGCCCACTTGATTGCCTTGCCTTGTTGACGTGCTTCCCACAAATAGTAACCAGCCAATTGCAACTTGTAAGGATGACGATCGCCCCATTGCTGGGCATGACTCTGTTCATCTACACTCAAAGCTGCACCATTTGTAGAGCGAGTTGGTAAGCGCGACAGTTCAATAGCCTCATCTGTAGTTAGTTCTTTCAAAGAAATCGTATGACCAATATTGAAAAAACTAGAGACAAACCGATGCTCGTTAGCATAAACATCCAATTGTTTACGGGAAGCCACCACTAGCATCAAGGCGTTGCTATCCATCAGCGATCGCAAATTGTCATAAAATCCATTATCGAATTTATCGGGATATTTCAAAAGGCTTTCAAAATCATCCAAACAGAGGACAGGTAGCTTTCCTTGCTGTTTCCATTGCTTAACCGCATCTGAAAATGCTTGACGATTAAGCGGTTTAGTCTTCCAAGGATTTCGCAGTTGTAGTTGCCATCCCGGAACGTGACTCAGTAAACCTTCAGCTACAGCCTCATAGAAACCCGTTTCAGTTTGGCAATCTACACCCCGTAACGCTAGGTAAATTACCACATAACTACTGCTGTTGTTTAATACTCGCTGCTGCCAAGTCAGAACAAAATAATGCAGCAACGAAGATTTACCAATGTGCTTCTCACCAACTATATTTATACTTGTAGGCTGATCGCCCTTCATCCGAGATGCGATCGCGTGTAATTCATCTTTACGACCGACAAACAGCCTGGGATCTTCAATCATCCCCGCAGCCACAAAAGGATTGACAGGCGGCGCTCCAGAAGTCATGTAAAGCGTTTATCCTAGTTTCAGCAATTTAAGTGCAATCACCTAAAAGAATACCACTAGCCCGATAATGTCCTTGCGATCTGCTTCTTGGGTATGTGCTTTTGCCATATTATGACAAGCCACATTCAATACAGTTCAGTTAAGGTTTTTTGATGAAAATTCTAGATTCCTAAAGATGCGATAAATATCACAAAGACGCGATAAATCGCCGTCTCTACGAAAGACCAATTTGTAAAGACGGCGATTCATCGCGTCTCTTGCCTTAAACGTGGTATCTGAGAAAAATATTTATTAAGTATTGTAAATTTGCGCCGAAATCCTTACCAACAGCCGAGGTTTTTCCTGTCACGGCATCACTGTACTTGAATATCATAAAAATACTAAATCCTGGACATCAGCACCCACAAACACTGCTAGCTTGCTTCTAGCATTATCCAACAGGGGTTTCCACCCTCTACCAAAAAAGCATAAGGGTTCCTGTTCGAGCTGCGATATCTAACGACAAGCCGCTTTGCGTCTACGCAAACGTTGTTAAAACTCCAGCACTTTTTGAGGACAAGCACCAAAAGACCCATGATTCAGAAACCTCACAGCCGAGTCAAGCGACCATAAATCTCTGATGGATAATCTAGAATCCAAAATTTAAAATCCAAAATTGCTAAACTCCCCAGGCTGGATTCGAACCAGCGACCAATCGATTAACAGTCGATCGCTCTACCACTGAGCTACTGAGGATCACTCACGATTTATAATCTTAGGGCTAAAAATAGGATTTGGCAAGTAGTTTCGCCAATATTTTTTTTAGATATTTAATTTAGATAATTTTTACAGCCAAAATCTATTCAGGAAATTAAGCAGAGACTATTAAATACTAAATATCTACTACAATCCCATTCGTAATTCAGCCAAACGCTGCCGCGCCTTTGCATCAATGGCATTAGCTAAAAACCTACTCTTAGATTGTTTGCGCGTATGATACTTTTGTCGCATCCGGCAGACAGTGGCTTCCACTTCCCCACAGAGTTGTTGTGCTGACAACCATTCAGCCCCATAGCCTTGTATCATCAACTGCTGTGCCCGATCTGATGTAGCAACAATCACACGAGAAATCAAAGATTGAGCTATTTGCTGGCGAAAACAAGCGCAGGATTTTTCAATATAAGTATCTGCTGTTTGCCCAAAATCAGTGTAATAAACAGATAAAAGCTCAGTAATAATTTCTTTATTACTAGAGGTGTTCTGATATTGAGCATCAAAAACTATCTGAGTTGTGTAACCTTGAAACGCACTATAACTAGTCATCGCTTCCACAAGTTCACCCCGTGCTGCCTCTAATCCAACGCTATCACGCGTTTTTTTAAGGCAAGGCCAAGCGCCTATGATATTGTAGCCGTCCACTAATAAAACGGCTTGGAGTAAGGAACGGGGCATGGTTTTTAATCACAATTTTCTAGAGTTAACAAAATTCATTCATAAGTTTTATAATAGTTGATGCATTGTATGTAACATTATGTTACACAAAATAAAAAATACCGTAGCCTCACAAAACTCAAACCTCAGATTAGACGTACCAACTTCAAACGCGCCTTTGTTTAAAAGGCGCGTTACAGTTCTTTTTTAGTAGTCTTCAGGAGTGCTGAATGCAATGAATTTTACTTATTTACTTATTTATTCAGCACTCAGCACTCAATTAAGAGGCTTCGCTGTGTACCTCCATCAGACGTTGTTTGAGACGTTGGGCTTCACCACTATCAACCAGAGAGCCTTTTTCTAGCAAGAAAGCGCCGTCACAGTAATTTAACTCATCTAATCGATGTGTCACCCAAAGGGCTGTAATACCTCGACTTTTCACAAGGCGACGCACACCAGCAACTAAATCCAACTGGCTATCTGGATCTAATAAGGCAGTGGGTTCATCTAATAATAGAACTTCACAGCGACGGGCGATCGCACCTGCGATCGCGACTCGTTGTTTTTGTCCCCCAGAGAGTGCATAGATAGGGCGTCTTTGCAGGGTAAGCAAATTTACCGCCCCTAACGCCTCCTCAACCCTGGCTCTAGTAGCAGCAGGTGGCAACTTTTCTTCTACCAATCCAAAAGCCACATCAGCACCAACCGTTGGCATCACCAGTTGATGATCCGGATTTTGGAAGACAAAGCCAACAGGGTGCAAAAGCCGAATTTCGCCAGATTCAGGAGCTAATAACCCTGCCAGCAGTCTCAGTAAAGTAGATTTTCCGCTGCCATTTGTACCCAAGAGCATCCAAAACTCACCCTTGGGTACTTCTAAAGAGCAAGATTTGATAACTTTTTCTCCATTAGGCCAACTGAAATTTAAATCCTTGACCTCAATGCCCACTTGAGCCATTTGTCAACCTTGGTTACTCAGCAGCTACAGCGAAAAAGCCAGGTGGTCTGCCGCCACCAGGGGTTGTACCATCTTTCTGAACAATCTGCACCCCAGAAATTTCACTAGCGCGGACAGCAATTTTTTTCTCTGTCTTGCCCTCGCACTTGAGTTCTACAATGTCAGGGTTCCCAGAACGGATTGCTGCCAAAATTAGCTGATAGACAGCCTCAGCATCCTCTGCTGACTTACGTTGTACTGAGATCGGGAAAGCAGTGTTTCTGATGCTTAAATCGATGGTAAACATTTAGCAATAATCAAATTTAACTGTGGACTCATTTTAGCGTCAGCTGAGTGATTGTAGGGAAATGAGGATTGGGCATGGGGAATGAGGGAGGCAGTGCGGTCTTGGGGTTTCCCAAGTGGAGCAACTGCCGTCATTGGGCATTAGTTATTTCTTCCACTGCTCCTCTGCTCCTCATTTATCACCTCATCTGAATCAAAAATTAATTTTTATGAGAAAACCCCTAGAAAAATTAGCAATTTACACCTAATATGATTAAAGGTGTGTAAAAAATTGTAAACTAGGTTAACAACCCGGTTAACTTTCTGCTTATAGAAGGCTTTTTTATGGTCGTCTATAATAGAGATACAACCTGTACTTATAAACATTTGGAGATTTGCTCTAATGACCATCGCAGTTGGACGCGCCCCCAGTAGAGGGTGGTTTGACGTTCTCGACGACTGGCTCAAGCGCGATCGCTTCGTATTCGT
>NZ_JBALEF010000080.1:0-284221 GCF_036918245.1 Nostoc sp. | reverse complement strand
GTACTTCAACACGACTTTCAAGTACTTCAACACGACTTTCAAGTACTTCAACACGACTTTCAAGTACTTCAACACGACTTTCAAGTACTTCAACACGACTTTCAAGTACTTCAACATGACTTCGAGGTATCTGTTGCTTATATAGCAGTCCTAAATCATTCGTGAGAATTTGAGATCGTTTTAACCCCCCTGTAATTCCACGCCAGATGCTTCAAGTCGGCAAAGCCGCCCAACGCACTGGCTCCCCTTGGTAAGCTACGGTGTATACACAAGTCTGAAATAGCTTACTCAACTGGTTTTTCGCGTCAGTTTTACCCCACCCTAACCCTCCCCGTATGTATTGGGGAGGGAACAAGGCCCTTTGTGGAGAGGCGCGTATTTACCTAGTATGAGTCCGCATTTACTAGTCATAATTTTGACTTCCCATAGATATCTATTGTTGCCCCATGACTGCCGCTTTACAATTAGCGAAAAGGATAAAGCCTGTCGCAGGCATTGCCTCTCTCTTTTTGGCAGAGGTATTGTTTTTCACCGTAGACAAGTTTTTTAATATCCCGAATGGCTCAAGTAGGAGTAAACTACGACATAGTTTACTTGGTAATACTGAGCAATGTATAGAAAGACTAAAAGATTTACTGCTATTTTTCTATTGGTGTTTTCTCTGGTTGTTTCTATCAACTTTTCTGCGATCGCTCAAGATAGTTCAGGTATCCCATCTGTGAATTTTGCATCGTCTCGTGCTTGTTATGTTCCTGCGACTCTCAGAACTGAACGAGTCATTGCTGATAACGATCGCAGCCAAGTTAAGATGGGCGATCGCATCAGGGTAAAAGTTAAAGGATTGTCAGCAGCAACCACAAGTGCAACGCCTAAAGGCAATTTATTCGATCCTCGCCAATTAGTGTTGTACCTAAATGGCTATCAGCTAGAGAATGTCCACGGAGAACCAGTCAGCGTCATGGAGGAGGGTGAAGATCAAAAGAAAACTCTTAATAATGATTGGTTAGCTTTTGGGCTTGAACGTACTGATGTATCTGAAACTGCATGGAATTCACTGCTTGGTGGCAGGCCTAAACCCAATATTAATGCGATCGTTGGGGTAGGCTGTCCCGGCAAAGTTGCGATTCTAGTGAGCGATCCTCTGTCACCTCCTCAATTAAAAATAGTTCTGTTTTCGTGGCGATTTTGGCTGTGTCTGCTTCTAGTTCTAGCTATTGTCTTGATATTTATCAGATATGGTCGAGACAGTCTACGTAGCTCTGGAATAGAAGGAATTTACTCTAAAAAAGAAGTAATCAATGGTCAGGAAATGTCGATTACAAAAGAGTTTCTACCTGAAAAGGAAGCTCGTTCGGGAATTGCTAAGTTTTTTCTTGGTTCAAATGAAGAATATAGAAATCCCTTCAGCTTATCGATATCTCAACTTGCTTTCTGGACATTTCTGATTTTTTTTGCTTACCTGATTATCTACGGCATAACAGGAGATTACACTAATATTTTAACTGGACAATCACTAGTTTTATTAGGAATTAACTCTGTAACTGCATTTGCTACTTCGTTAATTGATGGGCAGGGTAATGAGAAAAATAGAAAAGGTAGTCAAGGCGTTTCGGAAGGGTTTTTCACCGATATATTATCAGATATTAATGGAGTCAATTTTCATCGCTTCCAAACATTTATTTGGACAGTTGCCATCGGACTATTTTTTATTTGGGAGGTGATTAAAAATCTAGCCATGCCAGAATTTGATGATACACTTCTGGCGCTACAAGGAATCAGTGCTGCAACATATCTTGGACTGAGAGGGCAAGAGCAGCATGGTATGACAAAAGATCCAGAATCTCCATCCACCTTACCAGACAATTCGCTGGAAAACGATGCTTCGATTCCTCCTAGCTAAATCTTAGAGAGTCATCTGGGCATTAGATGTTGAATCTTTGGCTAGTTTTGAAGGTTTGTAGTAAGCACTTTAGTGCTTAGAAGATAAGGACTTCAGTCCTTACTACAAACTTGTTAATATGGGGAATAATTTAAAATATTATGATCAGCTAGATTTGCAATCATACCTTGTATGGTACTTCTGCACGTACTTTCAGATTTCATCGACTGCGATTTTGCGATCAGCGACTCATCTTGTAGCTATTGGTACGAAGGGCGTTGTCCGCAAAGTAGCGTAGGCGTAGCCCGTCGTAGACATCGCCTAAAATTACCCCGCACCTCAATGTCCGAAGCGATCGCCCAGGGACTAATGCAACATCTTGCTAACAATGACTGTTATTCTCGTGAAGGCAAGATGTATGGAATACTATTGGTTGAACTGCCTAATGGCGAACAACGGGTACTAAAAGCTTTTTCTGGTCTTTTGAATGGTTGCAGTGTGGTTGAGGGCTGGGTGCCGCCAATTCCAGGAAGAGACGAAGTTGCTTTCGAGGAAGCCCGTACTTTGGCTGAGTTGGACGCGATTAAGCAAGAAATTATTACTTTGAAGCAACTGACCGAACGCCAGCAGTATGAAATCCTGTTTAATGACTTTGAGCAGCAGTTACAAGCAATGAGCGATCGCCATCGCTATTGCAAACATCAACGACAGGAAAAACGTCAGCAAATCTGCAATACACTCTCTCCTGAAGCACTTACGATTGCCCTTGAACAACTCGACGAAGAGAGTCGTCAGCAGGGAATTGAGCGACGACAACTTAAACGTCAGCAAAATGCCGTATTACAGCCCCTCCAACAGGTAATTGCAGCGACGGATGCGCGAATTAGCGAACTGAAACAACGGCGTAAAGCACTGTCTTGTCAATTGCAAGCTCAGATGCACGCTAGCTACAGCCTGACTAATTTTTCCGGGCGATCGCAATCATTGCAACAATTAATGCCAGGAGGTTCGCCCACTGGTACAGGAGACTGTTGTGCCCCAAAGCTGCTTCATTATGCGGCAACACATAATCTAAAACCCCTAGCAATGGCAGAATTTTGGTGGGGTACGTCTTCCGTAAATCAGGATAAAATTCCGGGAAAATTTTATGGAGCGTGTGCCGAGCGATGTCAGCCATTGATGGGGTTTTTGCTCTCAGGCTTGAAACCTCCCTTGCCAGTTAGGGAAAAGGCAGTAAGAAGCCCCTCCTACCCTGATAAGGGAAGGGTTTGGGGAGAGGTCACTTTACCCATTATTTATGAAGACGAATGGCTGATTGCTGTAAACAAACCTGCTGGATTACTTTCAGTACCCGGTCGTTATCGTGATCGCCAAGATAGTGTCTTGAGTCGCTTACGTCATTTGTTACCGGATGGCATGGCGCTTATATCTGTGCATCGCTTAGATCAAGAAACTTCCGGGATTTTGTTGTTGGCACGCGATCGCCAAACCCATCGGCAACTCAGCCAGCAGTTTCAGCAACGCCAGATTCACAAGGTTTATGAAGCCATACTTTCCGGTGCTGTGACAGTTGAGCAAGGTAAAATTGACTTGCCACTGTGGGGAGATCCTGAAAATCGCCCCTATCAAAAAGTTGATTGGCAGCATGGTAAACCTAGCTTGACACATTTCCAGGTAATAGCCAGAGAAGGAGACTACACCCGCGTAGAATTTACGCCGCTAACAGGACGCACTCATCAGTTAAGGGTTCATGCAGCCGATGTGCAAGGACTTGGGATAACTATTTTAGGCGATCGCCTTTATGGATGCCGTGCAGTTACTAGTTGGTTACATCTGCACGCCAGAGAACTTCGCTTCAAGCATCCACAGTTAGAAAAAACCCTGCATTTACAAGCAATTACGCCCTTTTGACGCATCATATTACAGCAGATTTCAAGTTGGTGAGGTACACAACGATTCGTTTGTTACCCGTTTTACTCCTGTTAGCGCAGCACATTCTCAATTCTGAATTCTGCTGTATGTCAGCTTGATTCATTGAAATCCCAACAACCCCAAAGAGCTAAAACTACGCTTTATCTCCCCTAACAGCTAGCCTATTGCTTTTTAAATTTGTATGTGATAATTTCTGCTTGTAGTTAATTCACCGGTTATCCGACCAACTTGTAGTATTTATAAAAATTAATATAACAGCAAAGAGGCTTCCCAATAAAAATATCCAACTACAAATAATTGTGAGACACCCCAGAAAATTGGATGATTTATTCCTTGGAAATACCCAAATGAGCGTAAAAAACAAGAGTGCAGGAGTTGACCTCTAGACTCTGATTCTTGTCTTTTATTTAATAAAAGGAGCAGAAAGGCAGGGGAAGCAGGGGAGAATAATTTTCTCGTTCCATAGCTCAGTAAGAGAATTCTCCCAGTCCCCAATCTGGCGATCGCAAATCTAAAATTCAAAATTACATGACTAAAGTATTCATTCTCGATGCCAACAAACAACCGTTATATCCAGTACGCATCAGCCATGCTAGGCTACTATTGTCACAAGGTAAAGCTACCGTATTTCAGCGATATCCTTTTACTATCATTCTGAAGGAGTCCCTTTCTCATCTAAAACTTGAGCAACTTGGCTTTAAAATTCATCCTGGTATTAAAATAAATCGTAATTGAATTCTTAACTACGAACTTGTACTGAGCGTAGCCGAAGTATTACGACTTAGTAATTAGTTAATCTTAGTCGCCTCCTAAACAGAGGAATATAGATGACGAACCACACTATTTTAGAACCGTTACCAGAAGACCAATGGTTTCTTGAGAGCCAGGAACTACGATCCTTTGTAGCAACAGTACGGGAAATTAGCGCTAGCACTGTTGACGATCGCACACAAACTCTCGCTAGACTAGAACCCTATTTTCAAGAACTCCTTGCCCAACAGCAATGGCTACCGGAAAAGTTTGCCCAAGTCAATCCCGAAAGCCGGATGGGTGGCGGTATTGGCCAGTGGCTACTTTATCGCGCTAAAGACCGTTCCCTGTCAGTATTCAGTTTGGTAATTCCCCCAGGTTCAACGACTCCTGTCCACGATCATTTAGCCTGGGGATTGATTGGTTTATACAACGGTAATCAAGAAGAAACAGTCTATCGCCGTGTAGATAGCGGTGATGCTGAAGGACACGCGCAATTACAAGTAACTGAAGTGCGATTGCTTCAACCAGGAGATATCTACCGCCTCTTACCCCCAGATGGTGATATCCACGCCGTCAAAACCACATCCCAGAGCGCATCTGTATCGATCCATGTCTTAGGTAATGATACTGGTTGTATTTTGCGTCACCAGTTCATCCCAGAATCTCACAGCGTCAAATCTTTTCGCTCTGGATATTCCAACGCTCCCTGTAAAGAAGAAGAAAAAGAATATGTCCAGTTACATTAGACCACAGCCCCCTGTATTCGAGCGAGTTGAAGACGAACGCCTCCACCGCAAGCAACGTCTCGCCGCTGCCTTTCGCCTGTTTGGTAAGTTTGGGTTCAGCGAGGGAATCGCAGGCCATATTACGGCTCGCGATCCGGAGTTTACAGACCATTTTTGGGTCAATCCATTCGGGGGATACTTCGGTCATATCCGAGTTTCTGACCTGATCTTGGTTAACAGAGAAGGTGAGGTGGTTAAAGGCGATGCTGAGGTAAATCAAGCTGCTTTCGCCATCCATTCTCAGATTCATGAAGTTAGACCTGATGTAATCGCAGCAGCTCACGCCCATTCACTTTATGGTAAAGCCTGGTCTAGTTTGGGGCGTCTTCTTGACCCCTTGACCCAAGATTCTTGTGCTTTTTACGAAGATCATGCCCTGTTTGACGATTTCACAGGTGTTGTTTTAGAAACTTCTGAAGGTCAGCGACTGGCGCAAGCCTTGGGACCAAAGAAAGCCATAATCCTACGTAATCACAGCATTTTAACTGTGGGACATACAGTCGATGAAGCTGCCTTCTGGTACATTAGCTTAGAGCGATCGTGTCAAGCCCAACTGCTAGCAGAAGCTGCGGGTAGACCCACTACTATCAAACATGAAACAGCCCGTTTAACACAAACTCAAGTGGGGTCACATGTAAGTGGGTGGTTCAGTTTCCAGCCCCTTTACGACCGGATTGTGCGCGAAGAACCTGATTTGCTAAATTAGTGCTGTGTTTTTTGGCACTGGGATATTAACAATTCAAAATTCAAAATTCAAAATTATTCGCGCCGCATCTCGTAGAGAAGAGAGTTAGATAAGGGGATTTAAACCCCGACTGTAGCTTGCTTGTCTAGTAGGGTAACTGAACTGAGCGGAGTAGCTCCGACTCCGCCTCCCAGCTATTTATTGTCAATTGAACCTAAATTTATTTATATACTCCGGTAAACCTATAAGTTTATAGTATTATTGTAGCTCAGAGAAATCATTTTGATGATTAACCAAATCTTTCGCCGTTTTATTGCCAAGTGGATATCGTTGATAAAATTCAGGAATATCCCCTTTAACAACCAACATAAATTATTCTTTTCTCCTTTGCCAACAGTGGGGGCTTTTGTTACGGGTCTTTGTCTGAGCCTGCTATTTGCTGCTTGTTCATCGACACCGACTGTTAATGCCCCTAATCCCAGTGCCACATCTGTTAGCAATTCTGCTTCTAGTAAAGCAACAGTAGTCAGATTTGGCTATCAAAAATCGACCATTTTGCTGAGAACTAAGGGTGTTTTAGAAAAGCGTTTAGCACCAGAAGGTATTACTGTACAGTGGACTGAATTTCAAGCGGGGCCACAACTACTAGAAGCGATGAATGTGGGTAGTATTGACATCGGCCCTGTGGGAGAATCACCGCCAATATTTGCTCAAGCAGCGGGGACATCACTAACTTATGTTGTTGGGACTGCGGCTACTCCAGCTAGTTCAGCAATTCTTGTTCCTCAAAATTCACGAATTCAAAAACTTACTGACCTTAAAGGTAAAAAAGTTGCCTTTCAGAAAGGATCTAGTGCCCATTTATTGTTAGTCCAAGCTTTAGAAAAAGCCGGATTAAAATATACAGACATTGAACCTAAATATTTGGCTCCAGCTGATGCCCGTGCTGCATTTGTGAAAGGGAGTGTAGATGCCTGGGTGATTTGGGACCCATTTTATGCAGCGGCTCAAGAGGCAACTAAAGCCAAAGTCCTGATTGATGGCACAGGAATTAATAAACAGGGAGGATATTATTTGATGACCCGCAAATTTGTCACTGAAAATCCCCAAACTGTCAAGGCAATACTGGAAGAAATTAAAAATCTAGAAGAATGGTCTAAACAGAATCGAGAAGAAGTAGCAAAAACTCTTGCACCTGTGTTAGGAATTGATTTAGAAACGATGAAAAAAGCAACTAACAGGCGGACTTTTGGGATTGTACCAATTGACGATAATCTAATAAATCTACAACAAGGTGTTGCGGATACATATTATAAATTGAAGTTAATTCCCAAAGAGGTAAATGTGAAGGATGCAGTGTTGACAAAAGAAGAATATGCTGCATTATCACCAAAAACTTAAATTGGTGCAATGAATCAGGTGTAGGGAGATACATCTGTACATCCCTACAAATGGGATTGATGTTAGGAATAAAACAACTGACAATTTTTGAATTTTGAATCCTGGAATTGATTATGACTAATCCTACAGAATTACTGCGATCGCGCTACGGTGAAATTCCCTTCAACCCCGAAATTGAATGGAATGATTCGCTAACAGCACTATTATCTCACCGTTCAATTCGGTCTTATCTATCCGATCCTTTACCACCGGGAACTCTGGAATTGCTAATTGCAGCCGCCCAATCTGCATCTACTTCCTCAAATTTGCAAACCTGGAGTGTGGTAGCAGTCGAAGATCAACAGCGCAAAGAGGAGTTATCCAAGCTAGCGGGAAACCAAGCACATATTAAGCAAGTGCCTTTATTCTTGGTTTGGTTAGCAGATTTGGCGCGTCTAAGTCACGTTGCTGACAGTCGCGGCATATCTCATGATGCACTGGAATATTTGGAAATGTTTGTGATGGCAACAATCGATGCAACATTGGCGGCACAAAACGCCGCAGTTGCAGCCGAGTCACTCGGTTTGGGAACAGTATATATTGGCGGAATCAGGAACCGCCCGCAAGAGGTAGCACAGATATTGAATTTGCCCTCCTCTGTGTATGCTGTATTTGGGCTGTGTGTGGGTTATCCGAATCCAGAAGTAGAAGCGGCGATTAAGCCAAGGTTGCCCCAGTCAGCGATACTGCACCGTGAAACCTATAAATTGGCAGAACAAGAAGAAGCGATCGCTCACTACAACGACATCATCAAAGAATTCTATACTGAACAAAAGATGAATGTTGATGGCGATTGGTCAGAACACTCAGCCCAGCGCATCGCAACTGTTGAGGCTTTGAGAGGACGCGATCGCTTGCGTGAAGCTCTCAATAATCTCGGCTTCAAGTTACTGTAAATTAAGAAGAATCAAGATTATGGATTTGCAACTCCGTGGCAAAGTCGCCTTAGTGACAGCTGCTAGTAAAGGTTTGGGCAAAGCTACAGCGAGGCAATTTGCCCGTGAGGGTGCAAAAGTTGCCATCTGCGCCCGCAGTGAATTAATTGACAAAACTGCTGCAGAGATTGCAAGCGAAACAGGTACAGAAGTGCTATCTCTGCGTGCGGATGTTACTAGTCAAGAAGATATTGAACGGGTAATTAACGCCACAGTCGAAAAATTCGGCGGGTTGGATATCCTCGTTACTAACGCCGGAGGCCCACCTGCTGGCACTTTTGACGATATTGATTTGGCAACTTGGGAAACTTCGATCGACTTGACTTTGCTGAGTGCGGTACGTCTAATAAAGTACGCCTTACCTCACTTACGCCAATCTACCGCACCAGCAATTCTGACCATTACCTCAACCTCAACTAAACAACCAGCCGAAAATCTGGTTTTATCTAATTCCATTCGATTAGCAGTGATTGGTTTAACGAAAACTCTCAGCCAAGAACTGGGTAGCGATAAAATTCGCGTCAACAGCATTCTACCAGGCTGGACATATACAGAACGGGTAGAAGAATTGCTCAATGCCCGCATTAGTAAAAGTGGTGAAACCAAAGAAGCAGAAATTGCTAGAATCAATGGGACTGTTCCTTTGGGTCGTATCGGGACACCAGAAGAGTTTGCCAATGTTGCGGTATTTCTGAGTTCACCAGCAGCCTCATTTGTGAATGGAGTCATGTTGCAAGTAGATGGCGGAATTATTCAAAGCACATTTTGAGCGGCTTGATTAATAAAAAACAATGAGCGGCGATACTGAGTTTAAACCACAGACTTTTCGCCTTTTCAAGCGTGCCATTCACCTGGGACACCTTGCTACGGCACCGATACTTCGCTGCCGTCTGGGTTGCTCTGGAATGTCCAGGTACCACCCGATCGGAAGGTCGAACCTGTGCCAAAGGTGTCCTCCATATACTGCATGTAGGTGACTAAGCCATTCTTCACCTTCGCCAAGACAGAGAAGGGAGAGATGAACGTTTTATCGAGTTTCACCGAATGGACGGTGAAGCTGCCAAAGACAGCGACGTTCTCACCTTCGCCAAATATCTGCTGAATATCGAACTCCTCGATCTTCCAAAAGGTATTGAGTTCCTGGAAAACTTTGAGGACGCTGGCCGGACCATCTTTATGCGTGCCTGCCCAAGGCATAAGCTTTTTTAGGTCGGGATTATCATAGGTGAGTGATACGTAGATGGCGTCAGGGGAGACGAGTCGGTTGACGACCTCAGGGTTGGTGGGGTCTTTGAGAAGGGCTTGAACGATTTCTACGTTGGTGTTTGACATGGGTGTGTTCGTTTTCAGTTACAGTTGGTTTCTAGTAGTGATTCTGCGGCAAGTCAGTGCCTCGGAAGAACTCTTCGGGCCCCGCGATTCGCGGGGAAGACGCATTCAATCTTTGATGAATTCAGCTAGAAGAGCAACCACCTCAGGGCCGGATTCTTCCATCAGCCAATGACCAGATTCCGGCAAGATAACGGCCCTGAATTTCTTTTTATCTTCCACGAAACGTGCCGCCATTTGCTTGGGCAATACGTCTCCTACGCCCTTGCCACCGCTAATCGACATGGATGGAATTCTAATCAGCTTATTAGCGGATAGCAGTGCTTCGTTCTGTTTGATGGATTCAGAGTGAAATCTGTAGTAGCCGCTAAAAGCAGCGTGCAAATTTTCGATCCTCGAGTAAGGCTCAATTAGTTCGTCGAGTAACGCATCAGTGAAAATATCCTTTTTCCCGGCATAGCTTTGTATAAAGTAAGCCATAAACAGTTTAGGGTCGTTCGATATCAATTTTTCGGCGATATCCCCGTAGCTAAAAAAGCCGAAATGCCAACCAAGGCCAGGACCTTTCGGGGTGTAGCCCGGATAGGTCCACATCGCCTTGTCCGGAATTGGCGAATCCATGAATACGACTTTTTTGATG
Source organism: Nostoc sp. (assembly GCF_036918245.1). GTDB lineage: Bacteria > Cyanobacteriota > Cyanobacteriia > Cyanobacteriales > Nostocaceae > Nostoc. The sequence goes on along the minus strand of NZ_JBALEF010000080.1, from coordinate 273,843 downwards.
TAATCCTGGTTGTTGGCGACCATTGGATAAGAGGCTGTATTGCTCAGATCATGGGAAACATATATGATGGGCTCTCTCGTCAATTTCTTGATGGCTGTCAACAGATAGCTGGAGAGAGCCTGTGCGCTATACCCAGTCTGGGAGGCTTCCGATTGCCCAAGTCCGGGCAAATCGATGGCAATGACCTGGTGCGTGCCAGCAAATGCTTTCAGGGCGGGTTCCCACATTTTCCAGGTCGAACCAAAACCGTGGACAAACACGATGGGACTGCCCGATCCGGCGCTGACGTAGTGCAGCTTGATGCCGTTACTCTCCACGTAGTCACTCTTAAACCCGGCTGGATAGGCATATTGCCCGCGACGCTGCTCTTTTACCCTGGCGAGGGCCAGCTTGGACATGGCAGCTGGTGTATCTATCGATGGTGGACTGACTTCTTGAGCTACTGCACTGAGTGGAGCAAGAGCAAGTAACACGGCAGACAAAGTCAAACTCAGGCGTTTATTAATTCCGTTCATAATTAGTCTTCACTTGGTTCCTATGGGTGTCTGCCCAAGGTATGAGCTTTTTCAAGTCGGGATCATCGTAGCTGAACGATACGTAGACAGCGTCAGGGGAGACGAGCCGGTTGACGACCTCAGGGTTGGTGGGGTCTTTGAGAAGGGCTTGAACGATTTCTACAGGTGTACTAGACATACGTGTTCCTATAAGGCTGCTTATGCGAACTTGATAGTCGGGTTTGATGGTTGTGAGGCTTATTTAAGAAGGACTCAAGATTTAGATCCAAGCTCAATTATTGGGCAGAAACGCCAACACCAGGGATCACTCCTGAGTTGAAAGCGATATGTTTGTACTCCAGGAATTCATCCATCGCCGTCAGACCATTCAGCCTGCCGTTGCCGCTGCGCTTGAATCCGCCTTCCTCAAACTCGTCCCAAACGATCGCCCAATCGTTGATCCAGATCGTGCCTGCATCTATCTCGCGGGCGACGCGCAATGGGCGGTCAACATCGCGAGTCCAAATGCTCGCAGCCAAGCCATACTCGCTATCGTTTGCCAGCTGCACCGCTTCTGCCTCAGTATCGAAGATTTGCATCGTCAGGACTGGATCGAAGACCTCTTCCTGAACGATCGTCATTTTCGGATCGGTCACTTCCAGCAGGGTCGGACAGTAAAATGCACCGCTGGCGAGTGAACCTTCAACAATTGGACCGCCGCGTACAAGCACCTTAGCGCCCGCGGCGATCGCGTCCTCCACCATCTTGTCAACACGAGCGACGTTCGGTTTATCAATCAGAGGTCCCATATCACTGGACGGATCAGACGCAGGTCCTGTTTTAACGTTCTCCAGTCGCTGGGTGATCAGCGTGCGAAACCGATCGGCAACAGCACGCTGCACCAACAGCCGGGAACCTGTCATGCAGAACTGACCTGCGAAGGTTGTGAGTGCCTTCTCAACTTTTGGTGCAGCCGCCTCCAGATCGGCATCCTCGAAGATAATCATTGGTGTTTTGCCACCAAGTTCGGTCTGAAACAGCTTGAGCGTCGCCGCCCCGGTTGCGGAAATTGCCTTCCCTGTCTTCGTGCTTCCAGTAAAGCTAATCACTCGAACATCCTTTGACTCCATCAGAAAAGATGATCCGCCTCTGCCTCTGCTTTCACTAAAGACATTAATCACGCCCTTCGGTAAATCGGCAGCTTCAGCGAGGGTTTTACTAAACAGATAGTTGATCTGTGCTGTATTACCCGGCAATTTAATAACAGTTGTAACACCAGCAGCAAGAGCAGGTGCGAGAGAACGCACAGTCAGGACAAGCGGCGAGTTAAACGGTGCGACGATTCCAGCAACTCCGATTGGAGATCGAGTCACAACCGAAAGGTGTCCGGGTTGGACTTCCATCGCCCGTCCGTAATCCGTCAGCACAACCGATGCCCAGTATCGAAATTTGCTGGGAATCATATCGACTTCAAACGCTGCTTCATCATGGACTTTGCCGTTTTCAAGCGAGAGAATCGCGATCAGTTCATCTCTGTGGGCTTCAAAGCGATCGGCAATTTGATTCAGCACTCGCGATCGCAATGCGCGATTGTCCTTCCAGTCTAATTCTCGAAAAGCCCGCACTGCGGCATTAGTCGCTTGAACCGCCTCTTCACGTCCGCCATCCGCGTAAGTACCAATAACCTCACCTGTAGCTGGGTTTATGCTATCGGTATGCTGCGCTGAATCAACCCACTCACCATTGATCCAGTTCAGCGCTGGCATTCGCAGATCAATGCTCATTGTTGAGCCTTTCTTGTCCATCGTTGCTGACATTGTTGTTACTCCTGACTTTTTTCTCAATGACCGAATCCCTTTTGGTGCTAAAGCCCAACGTTTCGCTTCAGGCACGGCTGTAAACCGTCACCTGCAAGCTTTTGTTAGACCCGATTGTTTCGTTTCGGTTAATACTTTACTTGAAGAAGTTGATCAGCAACCGCGATATGACATCAGGTTGCTCGATTAAGATGAAGTGGCCGCTATTTTCTATCTTGACCAGTCGAAAATTAGTCGCCTTGGGTTCGACTACTCGCAAGAACTGATAGCCTTGGAACTCGGCACCGAGCCCCAAGACTGGCATCTCGAGCTTCTTATACGTCTTAGCGTCGCTAATGTCGCGCGGAAAGGCTTTGTACCACGCATGACCAGCGCGGATTGCTTCTGGATTTGAATAGGCATTCCCGTAAACGGCTAAATCTCGTGAATCTATCTTTGTCGGGTCGTTTAGCAGATAGTTGAAGAGCCAGTTTATATAGAGTCTCATGCCATCTCCTGCGAGGAGTTTTTCAGGCAACCCTTCTACTTGATGAAAAGCAAACCACCATAGATAAACCGGATGCGCAGCATCGACCGTTTTTCCAAACTTCCCCTCCTCAGGCAGCATTTTGATGTCATAGAAGGAATCGTCAGGATGCGCGACGTCCAGCAAGGCAAGTTTCGCGGTCGCTTCCGGATGATTAGCTGCAAAACTGAACGCGACCATCGCGCCGATATCGTGTCCAGCAATATTGACTTTCTCGTATCCAAGTTGACGGATCAGCTCGTAGATATCTCGAGCCATTGTCTTCTTGTCGTAACCACCAGCTGACTTTTCGGAGCTGCCCATGCCGCGGATGTCCACGACGATCACACGAAAGCTTTTTGCCAAAGCCAGCATCACCTTGTGATACCCCCACCAGGTTTCCGGGTGACCTGGCAGCAGCACAAGCGGTGCGCCCTCACCGCCGCTGACGTAATGCAGTCTTACTCCATTAACCGTTGCATAACCGTTCTCAAATCCGGATAGGGACTTCACCAGTGTCGAGTCGGACGTATTGGCGGTAGGGTTTCTTACTTGCTCCTGCGCTTGTGCGATGTAGGGGAGCGAAACCGTGAACGCTATAGCAAGAAGGATCGTGACGCACAGACGCTGCCAGCGAGGTCTGTTGATCGTGTAAGTCTCTTGATCGCTTTTCATGATTCTCCAAAATTATTCCTACTCTGTTGACGATCCATCGACATACTGCTGACCACTGATCATAATGAATTCAACTGTGCTGGCTGGAGCAGCGAAATCCAATGAGGTAATTTCCTCTCTTTGAGCCTCGACTCGACCCAGTACAATGATCTCTTTTCCACTTGTGCCCGGTTTGAGACTCAGGGCGTGCGCGTCAAGCTGTACGACTACGCCACGCACCAAACTGTTACCCCTACCACCTTTTGTGATCACGTCCCCAAGCACGAGGATATTGCCAAATGGTTTACTGGTCTGTATCCCGATCGAGCCATTGCCATGAGTGGTAATGCTTTTGAATTCTGCATAAGCCAAGGTTCCGTCGTATAGATTGAACCCCCGCGCCCCTTCGCCATAGGTCGCCAGGTCGCCTTGCACAATCAGAGTCTGCAAATCTCCGAAATTCACGAATCCGATTCCACTGGTTCCATGAGATATGATGGACTGCCGAGCAAGCCAAAGACGGACATTGCCCCAGTTATCCAACACCATGTCATTTGTCCCGTAAGTTGTTACAGGACTGTTATTGATCACTTGTTGAGCCTTCACGCCTGAGCCAACGAACACCCCGCCTGAGATCAGATTGCCAGTACCAGCCGGGATATTGCCATTAGTATGGATTTCGCCTGTGGTCAATAATTTAAGGTCAATCATGCCACCAGGAGAACTGGGCGCTGATCCACCTTGAGGATCGGCGTTTGCGGGAACAGTCATGCCGCCAAAAATAAAGATGCCGCTACCCCTCAACGGCACATCTCGCGTTCCCCCTGAGAGGTTTTCGGCACGCAGTGTCCAGCGACTTTGGGGATCGGTACAGCGGTTGTAGATCGTTAGGGAACCCGGAACGACCTCTACGCCGTAACCGACTGGACGATGCAGCGCTGAGGTACTGTCGCCGTCATACACTTGAACGTCAGTGAGCACAAGGTCAGCGGTCATCACAATACTGGATTCCAAGTGCAGTCGACCGTAGACGACGAGATGCTGCAACTTGAGTTGTCCAAGGGTAGTCGTTGCCGATTCCAGACTGAGCGTTAATCGGCTCGGATCTGATCGGAGGGTTAGGTTCTGGAGGGTGTTATTTGCCGTGAGCGCTACCCCGTCTGAATCTGGCTTGAAGACCAATTCTGCGTCAGAAGTTGTACCCACCAAACTTGAGCCTTCAAGAAGTGTAAATTTCTCTAAGTCATGAAAGCGACCAGCCACCTCGATTACAACATGTGTACGTTGAACCGCTTCAGCCAGAGAAGCTGCGTCCTCAACGACTACATGAGTGCCAACTGTGCTATCTGCCATAAACGACTCCCATCAGTGGTTGGATTTACCTCACTCACAACACAACGGTTTACTTGGTGTTGAACCTTGAGTGGGTTGAGTTTTATGGTTCAACCCAACGCTTCCAAGGACGTTGGGTTTCGCGAAGCTCCACCTAACCTACAAAAGTCTGACTATCAGGACGCCTTGAAGGTGATGTCTGCGCGATCCAGGAAGGGCTGGAACAAGTCTACCGGCCAGTTAGGATCGCTCTTGGAGGTGCGCTCCAGACACTTCCAGACGCCATCGCGACGTTCAAAGATGTCGTCGTAGGTGCCAGTCGAAACGGTTCCGACGTGTTCAGCCTTCCAGGACACGAACCATCGCCAGTGCGCTTCGGCTCTGTCACCCGATCCGGAAATTTCAAACGCGCCCATAGAGTGGAACCACTTGTCCATCGGGAAGACGCTGTGCGCGTAGTCGAACATCTGCTTCATGCCCTCAAGACCCTCGAAGGTTGAAGTACGTAGATCGTTGACGTTGAATTTGGCCTTTGGCCAGTAAAGGCGGTTGTAGAGGTCGACCTGCTCGCGCCCCCAACCCTTGTCGATACATCGCTGATGCATGTTCAACTGCTCGAAGATGGTAAAGCGGTCGATCACCGTGAGTTCATTGTTCTGAGACATTGAAATTCTCCTCTACGTTGAAATTCTTGCGGGCAGTCGACGAGTTGATAGTGTTCTAGATTTGTTGTTAAGACTCCTGAAACGTCCAATGCATATAATTCTTCAGTCATCGCTATTTACTTGCCTAGCTAGTTGATGCTGCCGTCTTCATCAAATTACATTCATTTCTCATCGTTGTACAAGTATCATTTTGTTGATGCGATGTTTCTTCTTAGTAAACTTTAGAACTACGATGGACACCTTAACGAGCATGAAAGTATTGCTTCAGGTGGTGGAATCGGGAAGTTTTGTGGCAGCCGCCGAGCGGCTCAACTTATCCACAGCCATGACCAGCAAGCATGTGATGCACTTGGAACGAAACCTTGGCGCACGTTTGTTGAATCGAACCAGCCGACACTTAAGCCTAACCGAGGCAGGAAGGGTCTATTATGAGCAATGCCGGGAAATGCTTGATAAATTGGAAATGGTAGAGGCAGCGGTGAGGCAATCAGCCGTCGTCGCGCGTGGCATACTCAAGATCAGCGCCCCAGTTTGGTTTGCTAACCCGTTATTCACTAAAGCCTTGGCGAAGTACCGCTCTCGCTATCCAGACGTTTTGCTAGATATGAATTTGAATGATCGGTTGGTGGACTTGGTGAAAGAAGGATTTGACTTGGCGTTACGTGTCACGCCTGAGGAACCCGGTTCTTCACTGCTCACGCGACGCATTTGCCCAATTCAACTCATGTTGGTTGGCTCAACTGACTATTTGCAAAGAAATGGATACCCAAAAACTCCCACCGAACTGTCGAAGCATGTAAGCATCAGTTATTACTACTCGCAGTTTGCCGATGAGATACTCTTTGAGGATTCTAACGGGCGGGAGACAGTCAAACTGCCAGTCTCCATCCGCTCCAACAACACTACCATGCTGTATCAGGCAACCCTAGCCGGTATGGGGTTGGCGGTTTTGCCAAAGTGGTTGATTGAAGATGATCTTACCAGCCAACGATTGGAGGTGCTGAAGCTGGACTACACGTTGGCAACCTCATCTCTTTATGCTGTCTATACGAATCAGCGATACCTATCACCCAAAATAAGTACTTTCGTAGATTTTCTAGCTGAACATTTTTCTGGCATCACCGAGCTGGAAAACAACGTTTGAGAGCAGAGCATCCCGAATGTGAAAGAGGGTTTAGCGGCGAATGGCACGCTTGTTTTCGCTAAATACATAAGGTATATGGATGAGAAAGTGTAAGGAAAAGAATTAAGAACTAAATAATAATACTCATAAATCAACTACTTCCCTTACACCCCATCACCATGCAACCCCTACACAAGCGCCCTGACAGGGGTTTCACGTTTTGCTCCTGCCTCCTGCCTTCCTCGATAAAAACTAACTTTGATTACTTTCATCATTTTTTCAATTGTTCTAAAGAAACAGCAACCAATATCATAATGCTGTTACATCTTTGTTAAGAATAGTTACAAGTTCTTAACACAAGGAAATATTGATTATGGTAGTCTCATTTGAAAAGAATGCACCACATCGGGTTGTTGTCGTTGGTGGCGGCTTTGGTGGACTGTATACAGCAAAAGCTTTGAAGAAAGCAAATGTAAATGTTACTCTCATTGATAAACGTAACTTTCACCTATTTCAGCCGCTTTTATATCAAGTTGCCACAGGTGCGCTATCACCTGCTGATATTTCTGCACCATTGCGATCTGTATTCAGCAAAAGCAAGAATACAAAAGTGTTGTTGGGAGAAGTCAATGATATCGATCCAAAAGCACAAGAAGTTATTCTGGGTGATGAAGTAATACCTTATGACACATTAATTGTCGCCACAGGTGCTAACCATTCCTATTTTGGTAAGGATAACTGGAAAGAATTTGCTCCTGGTTTGAAAACTGTTGAAGATGCCATAGAAATGCGTCGTCAGATATTTTCGGCATTTGAAGCGGCAGAAAAAGAAACCGATCCCGAAAAACGCCGTGCTTTGTTGACTTTTGTGATTGTGGGGGGTGGGCCCACTGGTGTAGAATTATCCGGGGCGATCGCGGAATTGGCATACCAAACTCTCACAGAAGACTTCCGCAGCATCAACACCTCAGAAGCGAGAATTTTACTATTGCAAGGGGGCGATCGCATCCTCCCACACATTGCGCCAGAGTTATCGAAAGTAGGAGCAGAATCTTTGCAAAAGTTGGGTGTGGCTGTCTACACTAACACCAGAGTGACAAATATTGAAGGTAACATCGTTACTTTCAAGCAAGGCGATGAATTGACAGAAATTACCTCAAAAACTATCTTGTGGGCAGCCGGTGTTCAAGGTTCGCCTATGGGGAAAGCCCTAGCAAAAAGTACAGGTGTAGAGTGCGATCGCGACGGACGGGTGATTGTAGAACCGGACTTGTCTATTAAGGATTATAAAAACATTTTTGTAGTGGGAGATTTAGGTAACTTCTCCCATCAAAATGGTAAACCCTTACCTGGTGTTGCACCTGTAGCCAAACAACAAGGAGAGTATGTAGCTAAACTGATTAAACGCAGGCTTCAAGGTGAGACTTTGCCACAATTTCGTTACAATGACGTGGGTACTTTGGCGATGATTGGGCAAAATTTAGCTGTTGTAGATTTAGGCTTAATCAAACTCAAAGGTTTCATTGCTTGGCTCTTTTGGCTAGTAATTCACATCTACTTCTTAATCGAGTTTGACACTAAAGTAGTAGTAGCAATTCAATGGGGGTGGAATTATATCACTCGTAATCGTCGCTCTAGATTGATTACAGGTCGAGAAGCTTTTGTAGAAACAAAAACTGTTAACAATAGGGTGCAACAGCCTTCTGGGACACCTCTTTAGCTTCAGGGATCGCACCCGATAGAACTCACAAGCTATTACCGCAAGGCGGAAGTCAAAAGTCACGCATAATTATTGTATTCCAAGCTCTTGCGCCATTTGAAATAGTATGTTTATTTACGTAGTGCTGTACTAGGTAATTTCTATACTTGCAAATTGCTGTAATTTAGTGCGATCGCGATCACACTATACAAGAAGGGACTTGGTTGAAAATCCCTATTTTGTTGGTGTTTGGAGTTTAGACTAATTTTGCTTTTCAAACCGCCAAACCCATATCCAGAAGGGCTTTCCTAATTTATAAGCTTGTTTAGATTCCCAAGTCTAAAGTGCTTGCTACACAAGGGCTATAGCTTGAAAAATAGAATTTAGTCTAAACTCCAGTTACCATTGATCATAGGACTTACGCACTGTACAAATTAACCATAATATGAATGACGGTATTGGGTCGTTTCAGGCACTTCGTATAACCTTGATTTACTCGCACATTTGGGATCGCTCAGTGCTTAACATGGCTGAAACAACCAAATTTCGTGTAGTACTTCTGTACGATGCGTAAGTCCTAGATCATTGGTATCGTTTTTGCTAAAAGGCGGTTGCATTAGACTTTGGAGCGAAAACCTCCAAAATGTCGTTGTTGTCGAGAGGTCCTTCCTGCACAGACCAGCCATCTTCAAACAAATTATTAGATCCTATTTTGTTAGTTTTAAGCCAATTTTTCACAAAATGGAAATGGTAGTCAACTGCAATTTGGAAAAGATACAGATCGCTAGTAAGCTTAACGTAGTAAGTACCGTAGCGAGTTTTTCCAAGGGGATCGAGTGTCTGCTTAATATAGTCAATCTGACCGTCCAACACTGTAGCTGAATCAGGTTCTTGTTTGGTGTCAATTGTAACGGTGGGATCTTTAACGCCTATTTTCCTCATTTCCTCTAGCCATTTGTTAGCAGAGTGCTGACGCGGACATGTAGTTTTATCGGCAATGTCAACTGTTGAAGAAATTGCGTTACCTGCAGCAGTTATTTTCTTCGCATTCTCTGCTTTTTCGGGCTGAAACTTCTGTTTCTCGTCCTTTGCTTGAGAAAATAAGCTACACAGTTCAAGAAACGCATACTTGTATTCAGTGGGATTATCACGCACTAACGGTTCTGCGCTTGCTGGTTGCCAGCAGGGTCTATAGCGATATTTGATAAAGCTATAATCAGGAAGATGTCCCATCCATCCATGTCCTACATAAGCGGTTATATTTGGAGCTGCTTCCAAGTTTTGGTTCCCGTCAAAGTATTTAGACGATGTACTAGAAAGATGGACTTTTTTCCAGTCCTTGCCATTATTTTGATACTCAATCTGTTGATAAGCCTTATTGTTGAAAAAAGAATTATCAATATCCCAGTAGGTATTTATCACATTATCATCACCACACCAATCTTGATGTGCCCAAGTATCTGCAATCACATGCGCCCTAGCTCCTAATAGAACTAATCCAAAACGCTTCAGAACATCTTGCTTCTTCTGAGGATCTTTGTCATCCTCGTGTGTTAAGATCGCTCCGCCTTGAGCTTTTATAAGAATTGATTCCAAACGTTTTGGATCATTGAGACAGTCGATTGTATCTTTGATCAATGCTCGTGACAACGCGCTTAGTGGTCGATTGAGTAACTGCCCAATCTCTGGCGTAATTTTCGTCCAACTAGTCATTGAATCAGGTTTTATGTCCCGTACCTTATGTTCGGGTAATTTCTCTGCGACATCTTTTCCATGTATATCGGTAATTGATGGTGTACCGGAGGGAAGCTTCTAATTTCCAGGGAGAAAATGGAATGATGCCCATAAGCCACCAGAGCCAGTATTAAAACCAACGCTTATATTGCCTTGGAATGAGTAACGAGGGTAGTCTACCTCAGCAGCAACTTGATAATTCTGGTCTGAACGTTTTTCCGTATCCCTTACCATTTTCCAGTACCCAGCATAGTTTTCATTGTTCAAGAAATCAATGAAATTAGAGGCTTTAGCAATGAGGGTTGCATCCTCTTTGCTATAACCGCCGGTCATCGCCGCATAGTAAGTGCCGTAATAGTGAAAATCTTGATCCATGATCTTTACCTCCCTCTAACAATCTTTTTTCTACTGCAACATTTTGTTGTCTAATCTCTGCGCTGCTGCTATTCTGTCAGTAATGGCTGTGTTACAGCCAAAATTCATCTGGATTCACTAACACACTGAATTTTCTGATAATGGTGAATAGTAACTAGATTATTTAATTATCGTCTCAATAACAATACCTTAGCCAAAATAAGAGGATGAAAAGAGAGGGACGATGTAATAGAGTTATTGTCTTGGCATAAATTTCCAAGCTTGGGTGCGATCGCAAACTTTGAAGAGATAGGGCTGCCGTAGTAGAGTTATTGTCTCTCACAACGACAACTCAAAACCCACCCCCTTATTTGATTATCATTATCTCTGGGCTGAGACTAGATGGAGAATGATCAAGAAAAAAGGGGTGTCTGATTGAATACAGTCCCCATGAAGGTAGAAGGTGAGAAAAGAACTACCATTACTCACCTGCCAACATGAATAAGAATGATAATCGTGAGCGTGGAGAGAGGCAAGCTAAACTTGCCTCTCTCCCCACCCCTATTTATGATTATCATTATCAATAACTTTCTAGCCTACTGGAGTTTAGATTAAGCAGCAAAAAACGACCCAGGAACGCTGAGTTGAAAACAAGCAGGCTTCAGGCTTGATGTATAACTGCATCAATTTCTGTCGCTGTGGTCTGCTATCTTGTAACGCTGTGCGCTAAGAGCGCCCCGCTTCGCTAACGTAGACGCTTGGCCACTTACGTCTAAATACTGCTGATCGCGATAAATCTGCCAAACTGTAGACGTTACGAGTCAGTAATATTGCATCCGTCAGTTCAAAAGTTGCATCATGCGCTCTACCTAAATGTTTGTACGCGGCTTGACGAAATTCTTCTAGTAAGGCACTTTTCATATTGGCAGATGAGAGTTGGTCGTTCAACTCTGGTGCTTCTGCTAACAGGGGGGCTGTGTTCTAATCACACCTCCCATTTTTTTGCTTTCAATTGGCTATCTAGTCTAAACTCCAGTGGTGTAGCGAACGCCATAAACCCTTTAAATTATTTACTGTCGTAGCTGGCGATCGCCACAATCGTAGATAAAGGAACTTCCGCAAAATACTGTTGCTGAAATTGTTCTTCGCGGACAGCAGCTAAAAATCGTGCAACTGCTTCATCAGCAAGGTTTTCGGCACTATCGCTTGGATGCCAGGTAATTTGTAATGAACGGTCTTGTCGTTTAACTGTAAACCCTAAGTATTTTAAAGCTTTGATTCCGACAAGTAAGGTTTGGTCGCTGATGCCGATTTTCTCTAAAAGTTGTCCACGGGTAACTAGTTGATTTGTGCGACTGAGATATTTGGCAATTCCGACAAGAGTCAGCCAAATTTGATTGGGTGGTTGGTGGTTGGGTTTAGACCAAGCGATCGCTAATTGTTGCTGATTCTCAAGCCCAGATGTAGAGCGGCTTGTTGCCAAACATCGCCGCAACCATATACGTAAATCATCCCAGTTTGTGGGACAATCTTCAATAATCAGTGTTGAGTCCTGAGTGGTGGGTGCTGAGTGTTCCTGATTCCGTAAGTCTAGGATGAAGGGTGAATGCTGAGTGTTGAGTGCTGAGTTAACAGAAGAACGCACGGCAATTAATCTGATTTCATAACGTTTTTTGAAGGTGTTGTAGTCTAACTCTGCTATACAATCACACCTTCCTATGGGCAATTCATCTTTGTAGTGTCCCCACCATAAGCCAGGAAAAGCACTTCTGCTAGAATCATCCCGAATATCAAACTCAGCTTTAATGTACTGTACCTTTTTCCCTTGCCAATCCTGCTGATTACGATGCCAAGAATTTTCAAACCAGCAGTTTTGAATTAGCAATTTCGGAACAGGATTACCCATTCCACAAGGTTCTAATAGTTTCAGTTCCAAAAATAACTCTTTCCCCAAGTCTGCTACCGTTACCGTTAAGTCTGCTTGTACAGTTGGCGTTAGAGTTGTACTAGCTAAAGATTGCCGCAGCTGCTGATTAATCGCCGCTGTAAATAAAGGAATGTTCTCCACTAACAAACTCAAACCCGCTGCAAAGGGATGTCCCCCAAAGCGATGTAACAAATGTGCTTGGTCTTTCACCAGTTGATATAAATCGACAGAATTCACCGAACGGGCAGAACCACGGGCTAATGCGAGTGCTGAGTTTTGAGTACTGAGTTCTGAGTTAGAAGATAAAGAAGTAATTTCTCCCCCTGCGCCTCTGTGCCCCCGGTTACTGAGCGTAGTCGTTGGCGCAGCCTCTCGTAGAGAAGTATGCTCCCCTGCTCCTTCCGTACTCAACAAAATCGTCGGGCGACCAGTTTCTTGTGCTACCTGTCCGGCGACTAAGCCCAATACACCCGCAGGCCATTGGGCATCTTCTAGGACAATAACGCTGGTGGTTGATAAGTCTAATTGAGTAAGTTTTTGCGCCACTTGTGCTTGCACATCTTTTTGTAAAGATTTGCGGCGGGCGTTGGCGAGTTCTGTAACTTCGGCTAGTTCGTTACAACGTTTGACATCCCGACTAGTTAATAATTCCACGCAGAAACTGGCATCACCTTGGATGCGACTAACGGCGTTAATTCTTGGCCCCAAACCAAAAGAAATATCTGTGGGGCGATCGCCACTTTTCTGGCACAATTCTAATAATCTTCCTACCCCTGGCCGTCGGCGCGCTGCTGCTGGCTGTTTAAAATCTTCTTGCAATCGTTGAATTCCCATCTGTGCCAAGTAGCGGCAATCTCCACTTAACTGTACTAAGTCGGCAATTAATCCAACTGCAACTAAATCTAATAAATCCTCTAAAGGATATTTGGCAACATTGGGCAGGCTTTGATATAGTGCTTCCACCAACTTATAAGCTACCGCCACCCCAGAAAGATTAAATAACTGATGTTCTTTTGGAAAATAGCGGGGATTGATAATTGCTGCGACGGGTGGGCGTTCGGCTGGTAAGGTGTGATGGTCTGTAACTATTACATCTATACCTAGCTGTTTGGCATAAATAATTTCCTCAACATTTGTGCTACCTGTATCGCAAGTAACAATTAATTTGCAACCTTGTTTTGCTAAGTTATCAATTCCTTGATTATTAAGTCCGTGAGATTCTTTCAGGCGATTGGGAATGTAGTAAACTAACTGAATATTTTGAGCGAAAAACTGCCCCAATCCATCCCAAAGTACAGATGTGGCGGTAATCCCATCAGCATCGAAGTCTCCCCAAATGGCGATTTTTTCTTTAGTATTATATGCTTGTTGCAAGCGTGCGATCGCCAGATGCATTTCTTGCCCAAACTCAAAGGGACTTGCTGGTTGATAAGCTTTATGGTTGATAAAAGCTGTTAATTGTTGACGATCTTTAATACCTCGTTGCCACAACAACTGTGCTGCATACAGTCCACTTGATGCAGGTGTATACTGTTTCACTGCTTGGATAAACCACTCTGGTGGTTGTTCAGTTGCTGTTATAGTCCACTGCTGTTGTTCTGGCATACAAACAAAGTTAGGATTTAGAAGTTAAAACTCTTAAAATACAAGGATAATTTGTAACCCTGTGGAGTTGACCTTTAGAAGAGTGAAGAAAGTTCCAGGAATTGCTAAGATAATCTGGTCATCAAGCTGAAATTATAATTCTACCTCTTGAATAGAGAAAGCTTCATCTTTGTGACTATGAATCTGGGAAGGTGTAAAGGTAGTTATTAAATGAAGTTTTGATTGATATAAACGCCAGGTTTTTGCAATGATAATATTTATTACTTTTATTTTTACTTGCAACTTGTGAGCTAAATCACACTAGTAACCTAAGCACCTAAATAAAAGTCTATTTATGCATAAAATATTACATATAAAATGATGGAATTACTTCAACTAATGTTGGTGCTAGGTACAGTAGTTGGTGTTACAGACGGGAACACAATTTTGGTTAAAGATAATGCAGGACAAACAACTATAGTCAAGTTAGCGTGTATTAATGCACCAGAGGCAACTGACAAGCGCTATGGTTTAGCAGCAACACAAAGGCTAAAACAGCTATTACCACTTCAAACTCCTGTCGTAATTAGAAGCACAGAACAACTTAAAAGTGGTCGCCCAGCGGGTGAAGTGTTTGTAGATAATCGGTCAGTAAATCTCCTTTTGGTAGAGTCAGGTAATGCCGTTGTTGACCAAGAATCTTTACAAAATTGCTATGAGAGCAAAACCCAATTTTTAATTGCAGAAGCTAATGCTAAAAATAAGCATTTGGGTTTGTGGCAACAATCAAAATTGTAAATGAACAGCGTATTTTAAAAGCAGGGTTTCAACTTTTTATTACCAAGCCAATTGATCCAATGGAACTTGTGGATAAGGTGGTTGAAACGTTAAAAACCTAATTACTCCACGTTCTTCGGCTAGGATTTTTCCAGAGATGAGAAAGCATCGTCACTTTGAAACGCCTATTGAAAAACACAAGCCTAAAGAAATTGTCAAGCACAGGCAGGGTAAAAGACATTTCCGCACTAGATGATTGACATAGATATTAATCAATGCCCTCAGAGATTTTATGAGGGCTTTATTGATGGAAATCAGCACAAGTAATCAAAAAGTCAGAATGGAATTTTTATTCCTTAGCAGAAAATCAATATAGACAAGGGTGAGCAAGAAATGAGCAAGTTTTGGTCTGGAAAGTGAGTAGTAAGAGCAAATAAGCTGTGAAGCGCTTCGGTAATATCCGCAGTCTTTTTTGAAATCCAAATCAACTTGCTATTTCCACACCAACAGTAGAGGCTAAACACCTCAAGAAGGGCAACTATGAGAATAAATGCTCGGAGTATCACGTCTTTTATAGCAACTGAAAGCAGGTTACTCATAGATAAAGCAGTCCAAAATATGGTATTTCTTTCCATCAAGCGATCGCTATATTGGACTAAAGCTACTCGTTTTTTTCGTCCCATAGTGGCATTTGCCGCTATTTTGCTGGTAGTCCTAACCTATGCAACCCCTAAAGCTTTGGCTTCAGATCACCAGGACACAACTTTTCTTGCCACTAAGCTGACTGCTGCGGATCTCACAGATTTGTTTGTCTTTGAGAGTCCGACAAACCCCAAAAATGTTGTCTTAGTGATGGATTTCGACCCTCTGATCGTTTCTGGTGAAAAAAGACCATTCGATCCAAACGTTCTTTATCAATTCAAGATTGATAACACTGGCGACAGTATTGAAGATGTCGTACTCCAATTAAATGTAAATGGTAAAGGCTCACAGCAAACTGTTACAGTCCGCGGCCCATGTCGTCCAACCACAGTAGGAACAGAGTCAGCTTTGCTTCCAGTAAGTTGGACAGGGCAACTCAACCAAACATTCGCCGCATATAACGGTATGAAGTTCTTTGTTGGGACACGCAAAGACCCGTTCTTTTTCGATTTGGAACAGTTCTTCAAAATCATCCCGGATCGGAACTATAGCCTTCAGCCTAATCCCAGTCCTCCCTTCACAGTTCTTACCTTTAGACCACCGGGACAAGCAAAAGACACTTTAGCCCCATTCAATGTCCACTCAATTATTGTCGAGCTACCCAGGAAACTGCTTGGTAAAGGCAAGATTGGTGTTTGGATGACAACTAGTGTTAAAACTCCTAGACTCAGAAACGGTCATTTTGCTCAGATTGAGCGGTTAGCAGTTCCAGCCCTGAATGAACTTTTTATGGACTTTAAAGCTCATAATAATAGTAATCTTCAGACACCAACCAAAGACGCTAGCAATCAATCCCAATTCATTCAAGCCTTTGTGAAAGCGATCGGTAGACCTAAAGGCATAGCCGATGCAGTGATCTCAGTGGCGATTCCTGATGTTATCCAAGCTGACCTTTCTAAACCTAGCGGTAGTTATTTTGGTACTCAGTTAGGCAAAAATTTTGGTGGTAGAAGACCAAAAGATGACGTAATCGATGTAACAGCATCTGTTGTCTTTGGTGATGCAGTTACAGGCATTTCTACAGGTAAAATTCCGGGGCTGACTAGCGATAATGTTGGGCCTAATAATGCCAACTTTCTTCCTACCTTCCCTTATTTAGGCAATCCTTTGTAAGGTTTATGTATCTACGAATACTATGGGTGTTAGTGCTGACTAGCCTACTGGTTTTACTAAGACCCTGTGATACACAAGCGCTAAGTTTAGGCTACACCAATGGTAAGTTAGGTACATATTCCTCTCTTGTACAACTGCTGACTGTTAACTCTAAGCAGATATTACCAGTTCAGCAGTCAGATTTAGTCTTCCCCGATTATTTACAGCGATCGCATATTATCAGCGTCTATGAGGAGAAAGTTGCCCAATCTCCCGATTCCTCAATATTTTTACGTCTGTTAGCCGATCAATATTTGAGGCGCTTTCGAGAAATTGGAGATATAGACGATGTGTTACGAGCAGAACAAGCGGCACGTAGATCCCTGGCAATACAGCCGCGCCATAATGAGATTTCTTCCATGCTCCTAGCATCAGCTTTACTATCTCAACACCAGTTTCGATCAGCTTTAAATGTGTTAAATAATTCATCTGTTGATAATCCCAATATTGTCTCGCTGAGGGCATCGATTCAGATGGAGTTGGGCGACTATGAAGCAACTCATCAACTATTGCAGAATCTTGCTGAGGAAAAATCGAACTCTGGTCATAACGCGGTTTTAGCTCGTTACTTAGAATTAACTGGCAATTTAGCCTCAGCGCGACAACTGCTAGATGAGGCTATGCAAGAGATGGACTCTTTCTACACGACGAGCGCAGAAACTCGCGCTTGGTTTCATGTGCGGACAGGGGATCTTGCTTTTGCAGCCGGTGATTTTGCCCTGTCTGAGCAGCGATATCGGGAAGCTTTTGACCTTTTCCCACGGCATATAGCTGCGTTTACAGGACTGGCCCGCCTCTATGCGGCACAGCATCGATGGCAGGATGTTCTAAATATCGCAAACCAGGGTATAGAACTGATGCCGTTGGTAGAAACGCTGGGGTATAAAGCAGATGCTCAACTGGCTCTGGGAGACGAAAAAAGCGCAACTGAAACTGAAGATTTAATCGGGGTAGTTGCTTACCTGAGCAAGGTTAAAGGAATCTACGATCGCGCTTTGGCAGTCTACTACACCGAACACGGAATCCACTTACCAGAGGCGCTACAGATTGCCCGTAGTGAAGTAGCAGTACGAGACGATGTATATGCAGAGGATACCTTGGCTTGGGCAGCTGCGGCTAATGGGCAATGGCAAGAAGCACAAGGGGCAGCACAACGGGCAACTCGCTTCGGAACAGAAGATGCTTTGCTGCAATTTCATGCTGGCATGATTGCGTTTCACTTAGGTAAGCGTGAGGAAGCAATAAACCGATTAACTCAAGCTGTTAGCCTCAATCCTCAATTTCATCACAAGTATGCTGATGAAGCTCGTCAAGTTTTGGCTAACTTAGTACCCTCTGTCTCTTTTCCCACTCCTAACACTATAGGGAGTTCTTTATGAAAAAGCTGCTACATTACTTGGCTTGGAGTACTGCAATCATCGCAATATGTTTATTTTGGATGCCAAGGGCAGATGCCCATCCTTTAGGTAATTTTACCATCAATCACTACGCAGGAGTGCAGGTAGCGCCGGATGGTGTGGGGATTGATTATGTTCTAGACATGGCAGAGATACCTGCTTTTCAGGAAATTAATCACTTAGATACTAATCGCGATCGCAAAGCTGAACCTGTAGAAACGGTTCAATACCCTGACCAAAAATGCCAGGAAGTCAATTCACATCTGGAACTGTTGATCGATAAACAGCCTTTAGCACTGTCTTTGATCAAATCAACAGTCGAATTTCCTCCAGGTGTCGGAGGATTATCTACACTGCGGCTGAGTTGTAATTTTCAGGGAACAACGGAGTTAGTAAGCGCAAATCAGTTAATCGAGTTTGAAGATCAGTTTTATCCACAGCGCTTGGGCTGGCGTGAGATTACTGTGGCTGCAAATGGCATTCCCATTCAAGGTGATTTCAGCTCTTTGAGTATCACCAACCGCTTGAGAGATTACCCCACTGAGTTACTCAGCAGTCCTCTCGACCAACGTCGGATTGACTTTAAACTTAATTCGTCTCTGACATCGAGTCAACAAGCGCCTCCAGCGTCTGTTAAATTATCCAGCCGTTTAGATAATGCTTTGACAGGAAGAAGCAACGATGTTTTTACTAGCCTGATTACCCAGGAAAATCATAATTTCCTGACTATCCTAATAGCTCTAGCGATCGCCTTTTTATGGGGTGGTTTACACGCCCTGTCCCCTGGTCATGGAAAAACGATAGTCGGTGCTTATTTGGTGGGTTCCCGCAGTAATGCCCAACACGCCCTATTCCTGGGGCTGATTATAACGATTACCCATACTGCTGGCATATTTGCTCTCGGGCTGGTCACTCTTGGCACATCCAAGTTTATCTTGACAGAGCAATTGTACCCTTGGTTAAGCGTACTCTCTGGTGTGCTGGTAACTGTAATTGGTCTGAATTTGTTTATTAGTCGATTGCAAAGGACTCAAGTCTCTCATTCACACGACCATGTACATAGTCATCAACACAGCCACGACTTGCATCATCACCATCACCATGACCATGTACATCATGAGCATTCACATCTACCACCTGACGGTGCTTCCATGAAGTGGTCTAGCGTACTTGCGCTGGGAATATCGGGCGGCTTGTTACCTTGTCCTTCAGCCTTAGTAGTATTGCTGAGTGCGATCGCAATGGGACGAGTTGGCTTTGGACTAGCACTGGTGTCTGCCTTTAGCTTAGGTCTAGCAGCAGTACTAACTGGAATCGGCTTAATGCTAGTCTACGCCAAAAATCAGTTTGAGCATTTGCCACTCCAGATACCCAGGATCAAAATGTTACCCGTAGCAAGTGCCTTATGTATCACCTTAATTGGCTTAGGTATTACTTCACAGGCTTTGCTTGCTCATCCCTGGAACTAGATGAAAGTACAAAAGACAAAAGCACTTAGTTTTGTAAAACAACCTAGAACAACTATATGTCACAAGCAATTAAAGAATCCATCGTCTCAGAAAACAATCTATTTCATCACTGTACCAAGTTTTCACAAATAGCCAAGCTTAAGAGTTTGAGTGAGTGTTCATTTAATTTTTGGCAAAAATCGCTAAGACGTTCAATCCCTATTGCCTCTGCTGCGATGCCTGCGGCGGGCGTAGCCATCGCTCTATCTCTAAGTATTACCCTACCCTCTGAGGCATTCACTATTTCATATTCGGGTGACACAACAAACGCACCAACTTTTAACCGTCCTCAAACGGAAGGGTTTGAAGGTGGTACTAACCCACCCACATCACTTTCTAGTAATGGTACCGCCGTTCCTTATTACAGCCAGCCTTTCTTAGTTGATACTACTGGCTTTTATGATATTGCAGGTTCTCAAGCTTTCTTGGGCATCCAGTTCTTGTACGAGAACAGCTTCAATCCAACTACACCATTAGTTAATTTACTCAGTGGGAATGATCCTTTCCCAGATGAAGGCACATCTGGTTTTAGCGGCTTGAGCTTAACTGCCAATAATCAATACTTTTTAGTCACTACTGGATTTGATAATAGCAATAACAGTTTTGGTACTTTTACCAATACCATCACAGGCCCTGGCAATATTACAGTAGTACCCGAACCTTCTTCAATTGCCAGCATAGTCATCTTTGGTATTTTTGGTAGCAGCTTAATACTAAAACGCAACCTGAAAAAGCTAAAATCTGTAAACTAACCTCCTGATGAGTTTGTTAAAAAATATTATTTTGAGGAAAATATGAAACGATTTGCCTTTATCTTTTTAATAACTGCTTTGTGCATAATCGGCTACTTTGAAATTAGCTTGTCTCAAGCTGAAAAACTTTTTTGGCTCAATCTTAGTCTTTAAAATCCTCCCTCGCAAAATCATTTCCCACTCAGCACTCGTAATTTTCGCTGATTAGCTAATTTCTCTTTGCCATAAAATATCTGCTACTCTCGTCATTCCAGCTTTTAGATGGCGGCGATAGGTACTGAAAGGCAAATCTAGCAACTCAGCTGCTTGTTCTTGGGTGGGGGCAGGATTCAAATAAGTTCGATAAACAGCGCGGTAGAGTTTTTCATCACGCGGTGATGATTGTAAGGATTCAACTGCTTGTTTTACCAGATTTTGTAAAACGTTAACGCGTTCGCGTAGATACCCAGAGGACAGCTTATCGGAGAGTTGCGTGTCCTTTGGACTCGCGCTCATACTTGCTTTTGTGGTAACTTGTTCTTCCACGCTGCGCGAGAGTACTTTGTACACGCTGCGCGATCGCACTAATGGATTATTCTGTAATGCATCGGGACAACTAAAGTTACGTAACGCATTCTGCACCGCCTCCACAAATTCTGGCTGACTAAGAACTAACACAGGTTCACCGACTGGAGTATTATCTACAGATTCTCCGGCAGTTGTAACCTCTTTTCGTGCCAAAATTTCCTTCCACGCGGCAGGTGACACAATTCGCCAGTCATGCCCATAAACACCATAGTGTCTTCCCTCAACTGTAAAATCGGTTTCAGAAAGTCGTGTTAAGTCGAAGTAGTTCAACATTGCTGTCCAACTATCTGCTTGGGCACAAGGTAGGAAGGTGTATGCTAACCCCGGTGTTTTCTGAAAATACTGCACAAAATTAATGAAAATTAAACTTTGGGTGGGGGAAACAGCTTGATAGGTGTCCCGCGCCATCCAAAAGCGGAAAATAGTTGCGCCTTCGCTAGGGCGTAATGGTGCATGGGTTTGGAGATATTGCCAAGATGCAAGAGCGCCCGGATCTGCACTCAAATCTTCAACAGTTGCTGTCTGCAATGCTACCATCATTGCAAATCCCGCAGGTTCGGAGTGCAAGTCACGAAATACTACTACATTCTGCGGTTGGCGCTTCAACCAGTGATCTGCTATTTTTGCTGATTCTTCGCCTTCGTATTCTGCCACCATCCCCAGCAGTGCGGTTTTGTCAGTTTCCCGTAGTGAGTCCGTCAATAAACTACTTTGCTCACCCCAGGTGAAACAGGATCGAATCGCCGAGTTATCCCGATGCAAGAAAATATAATCAAGTAGCACTCGATGCTTTTCTTGCCCTTGGGTTTGTCCTAGTCGTTTAGTATAATATTGACGCGCTCGGTGGTGTAATTCCGTGTAGAATTCCGAATTACGCCAACGCAAGTCAGCAATTAAAACTTCGCGTGCTAAATCGTGGGGAAATAAACCCAATTGCCCTGATTCGATAAACGACAGTCCGCGCAACCACTCAAATAAATCGTGAACATCAAGTATTTCCCCTAAAGAGTGAGCCTCACCAGCCAAAGTATTTTGAGGCACAGCCAATATTTGATTTAGTGCGGCTTCGGTAGTCAGCCGGATCGTCGCACAAGCTTCTAAAGCTATCCGGTGTAAGGGCGTTGGTACTTCTTTTATGAATCTTGACAACAGTGTTTTAACAACATTGGGAGCAGATTCTGCTTGAAAAGAGATTTCTTTTCCCTGAGCAAACACCTCAGCAACCAAAGATAATGCTAGAGGATGTCCGTGGGTAAAATCTAGAATCGCCTGGTGTTGTGTGGTGGGAATATCTCGTGTGGTGAGATAAGTTTGACTTTCTTCTGGGGTAAGGTTGCGTAGGGGCAAGGTGTGCATCAAAGCTTGCCAACCTGGATCGCTACACCAACCAGATGAGGGGGGATTGCGTCCAGCAATCACAATTAAGGTATTAACAGACAAATGGGGTAAGAATACTTCTCGCAACCATTCATCTAGCTGGGTAATAGCTTCATAGGTATCAATTAAAATTACATTACGTTCTTGTCTTTGGGCTAGCAGATGCAAAGGGGAATCTGATTCATTCAATCCCATCAACGAATACAACGTGCTAATAAAAGATTCTGGCGCAGCTTCTATATTACGTCCTTCTACGTAGATAGTTGATATTTTTGACCGTTCACAAAACCGTAAAAACTGCTGCATAAGGGTTGTCTTGCCCACACCGCCGGGGCCAAAGACGTGTAAAATGTGAAAAGGTAATTCTGTTGATGCGATCGCATCAAGAAATAGCTCCACTTCCCGCCCACGTCCTACAAATCTGCGATTTCGTTCTGCACTTAGCCGCTGTAATAGAGATGTCATTAGCATCCCTTCCTTAAATTTTACGTAGGATTACTGTTTTAAAGTATGAAGGATATTTTTGATTTATAAAATTTACTTTGACAAAATTTATAAATTTTACATCCAAGCTTAAAGGCGTAATAAGTAGGTGGACGCTAAAAAAAATACGAATATATTAATAAATTTAAATCGCTTAAGAGCTTATATTCAAAGCGTTTCTGGTGCTTTATATAAGTTTATACAGTTCGGTTTAATTGTGCTTACCTACTTACTAGCGAACCAGTATTAGATAAGCTTCTTTGTAGCATTGGTTTGGCTCCCCCAATTGCGACTGGTAAAACCCCGCAAAAGTGTTGCAAGGTCGCACCTAAAAGAAACCCTTGTGCAACAATACTTTACACTTTATGCATTTCTTACCTTTTTCTTTCTCCTAGACCTGACTTTTCCCGTTAAGTCTCAAAAAGCTTGCTCATAAAGGATTCTGGACAAAGCACAGTATATACGTAAAGAAATTTAAATTAGGTGCTAAAAGTGACAAAAGATGTTGGACTGGTGGGAGAAAAATTTGTGCTTGTCCTGCGATTCGCAAACGCGGTTACGAATTGTTC
Source organism: Nostoc sp. (assembly GCF_036918245.1). Classification (GTDB taxonomy): domain Bacteria; phylum Cyanobacteriota; class Cyanobacteriia; order Cyanobacteriales; family Nostocaceae; genus Nostoc. The sequence continues at coordinate 250,671 of NZ_JBALEF010000080.1, read as the reverse complement.
TCTAATCCCAAAACAACATTAAATCTGACTTTTCCACATCCCGTGAAAAGTCAGGTTTAAGGGTGGGGTGCAATGACTAGGGGAATTATAACTAACTTATGCAGAAATGATATAAGTAGGCTAAGTTGCTTACTTTTTCGCGTTTTTAATATCACTAACTAATTGATCAATCCTTAATTGAGTAGTGTTCCAAGAACACATAAAACGTACTCCTCCCACACCAATAAATGTATAAAACTGCCAGTTCTTGGCTTTTAAGCTGTGAACGACTTCTTCAGGTAATTTTACAAATACGGCGTTGGCTTCTCTAGGAAACATCAAGTCAACACCTTCTATGTTTAATAGTTGATTTTCTAAGTATTCAGCACATTGATTAGCATGTCTGGCATTTTTTAGCCAAGCACCAGTTTCTAATAAACCCAACCAAGGAGCCGAAATAAACCGCATTTTTGAAGCTAGCTGACCTGCTTGCTTGCATCGATAATCAAAATCTTCTGCTAGCGCTTTATTGAAGAAAAGAATGGCTTCACCTAATGCCATTCCATTCTTGGTACCGCAAAAACATAATACATCGATTCCAGTTTTCCAAGTAATTTCAGCAGGGCTTTTATTCATAGCGGCAACTGCATTTGCAAAACGAGCGCCATCCATGTGAATCTTTAAGTTATATTTGTTTGCAACTTCTTTAATACTTAAAAGTTCTTCAATAGAATATAAAGTTCCTAATTCAGTTGATTGTGTAATGCTAATAACTTTAGGTTTGGGATAATGAATATCAGTGCGTTTGGTGACAATTGACTCTATAGACTCTGATATTAATTTGCCATTTTTACCGTGAGCAAGTAGCAGTTTAGAGCCATTAGATGCAAATTCCGGTGCGCCACATTCATCTGTTTCTATGTGAGATGTCTCATGGCAAATGACGCTGTGATATGACTGACAAAGAGCAGCTAAAGATAAAGAATTTGCAGCTGTCCCGTTAAAGGTAAAAAATACTTCACAATCAATTTCAAAGAGTTCCCGAAAATAATCTGTTGCTTTTTGAGTCCATTCATCATTTCCATAAGCTGGAACACTACCTTGGTTTGCCCTAATCATATATTCCAGTGCTTCAGGACAAATACCAGAGGAATTATCACTTGCAAACTGTTCTAATTGGCTACTCATCATTTCTACTTTGATTTTTAACAGTAATTGTTACAATACTAGTAAATAATTTTTTACTTTGCCAATTCTAAGATTGACGGATAATACTATTAACATCTCCAGTTATCTAATAATTATGCTAATTCCAATAACTTTGGATGTGATAAAAATTTTTTATAGCCATAGTTAATCGTTTATGAAAAACAGGTTTTTGAGTTATATAAAAAGCCGGAAGTTTGAACCTTTTGGTTTTCACAAATTAAATCTGATTTTTATATTTTGTATCAACTTATTAATTAGCTTTTTTGCTGTAGCTTTTCTCTGAAATAGTTAGAACCTTAAGTAGTATAGTAATACTATTAAATCACTTTGCTAATGTCTATAGAAAACTGGAATCTTATTTTAACATCACTGAGATGTTTAATTACTACGGTGTCTTCGTCAGCCTTGCATTGAGGGTATTTTGAGCCGATAAACATCGCCAATAACTAAAATTATACTAAAAAAATAAAGTTTGCTAATCAGAATGCTAATTATGTACTTATAATACACTATACAATATCCTACCAATAACTATGAAATCACTATTTGGCATATTTGTCCTTTGTTAGTTCTCAGTAGTCATTTGTTTATTTTCTACTGACTAATGACCAATGATCAATGACCAATACTTCGGCTGCGCTCAGTACAAGTGACTAATAACTAATGACTGAACCATTGATTGAACTGAAAGGTGTTTCTAAGTCCTTTGGTAGCCATAAAGTTCTAGATAATGTAGACTTGACCATTTACCGGGGAGAAGCACTGGGGATTATTGGCCCATCAGGGACTGGGAAATCAACTATCTTACGAGTAGTAGCGGGGTTACTTAGTCCTGATGAAGGAGAAATTTATGTGCAAGGAGTGCGGCGAGACGGTTTGATTGAGGATGGTGGCCAGCAGGTTGGCATTGGTATGGTGTTTCAGCAGGCGGCCCTATTTGATTCGCTGACAGTAGAGGAAAATGTCGGATTTTTACTTTATCAAAATTCAAAGCTGCCGCGATCGCGCATCCGAGATTTGGTAAAAGAAAAATTGGAGATGGTAGGTTTGCCAGAAGTAGGCGACCTCTACCCAGCCGAACTTTCCGGGGGAATGCGAAAACGGGTGAGTTTTGCCCGTGCGATTATGTCTAATCCCGACACTCCCAGTGAAGGCCCAGAAGTTCTACTATACGACGAACCAACAGCCGGACTCGATCCCATTGCCTCAACAGTAATCGAAGATTTAATCCGCCACTTGCAATGTTTAGATGGAGCTTGTAGTACTTATGCCGTTGTTACCCACCAGGACAGCACTATCCGCCGTACATCTGATAGACTTATATTTCTCTATGAAGGTAAAGTGCAGTGGCAAGGTACAGTTACTGAAATATACAACACAGAACATCCCTTGATCAGACAATTTATCAGTGGAAGTGTTCAAGGCCCGATTAAAGTCGCCGGCTAGAAACTTAAAAGTGAGGAGTAAAGAGTTACTAACTCCTAACTTTTAACTCCTAATTGGTTATTGGTTGTTGGTGGAGGCAAAACAATGCGAGGTCTTATGACAAGCCGCTTCGCCTCTGGGCGAACATTTAGAGAAGGTTCTGTGGGATTATTACTCCTGCTAGGACTAGGGGTATTTGGATTACTCTTTCTGTGGTTAAATAGATTCACTGCTGCTGGCCGTTCATACAAAATGATTGTAGAATTTGCTAATGCTGGCGGAATGCAAAAGGGAGCAGCAGTTCGCTATCGTGGCGTTAAGGTAGGAACTATTTCCCAGCTTCGACCAGGGGCAAATGCCATTGATGTAGAGATTGAAATTCCCCAAACTGACCTAATTATCCCTCGCGATGTAGTGGTGGAAGCTAATCAAAGCGGGTTAATTAGCGAAAGTATTATCGACATCACACCAAGAACAACCTTACCTGCTGGGGTTGTGCTTGCTAAACCCCTAGAAAAAAGTTGTGATACCAGTCTCATCGTTTGTAATGGCTCTCGGTTAAAAGGTCAGGTTGGCATCAGTGTTGATGCACTAATTCGCAGTTCAACTGAGCTAGCAGGTGCATACAATAATCCAAAATTTTATCGAAATGTCAATAGGGTTCTAGAAACTACCACAGGCGCAGCATCCAGTTTTACTGAGCTAAGTCAGGATTTACAAGGTTTGACCAAAAGCTTACGACTACAACTTAGTACCTTTTCTGCCACGGCTAATTCAGTGCAACGGGCGACAAACCAACTTAATGCATCCGCAAATCAAACAGTAAATAAATTTGGTGCAACTGCAACTCAAGCAAATCGATTGCTGAACAACCTGGATAATTTGTTGACAACAAATCGTTCGACGCTGGTTGGTGCGTTGAACAATATCACCGAAACCAGCAACCAATTGCGTGTTACAGTCAGTAGCTTATCACCATCTGTGAATCGATTGACTCAAGGAGAATTACTCAACAATTTAGAAACGCTTTCAGCAAATGCAGCCCAAGCCTCAGCTAATTTACGTGATGCTTCTAAAACCTTAAACGATCCCAAGAATGCGGTCTTGCTGCAACAAACTTTAGATTCAGCACGAGTAACCTTTGAAAATACCCAAAAAATTACATCTGATTTAGATGAATTGACAGGCGATCCTAATTTCCGTAAAAATTTGCGGCAATTGGTGAATGGTTTAAGTGGTTTAGTATCTTCTACACAACAGATGCAGCAACAAGTGCAGGTTGCTACTACTCTAGATTCGGTAAAAGCTGTTGTGAGCAAACCAAAGAATCTAATTCCTACCCCAGCACCAACCCAACAGGCGATGTTTAATGACAAGTCGCTACCAGTCTACGAAATTAATCCCTCAGCGGCTAATTTTGCAAGTACCGACACCGACCTTCAACCAAGTCCCAGTCTGTCTATCCCGAACTCATCCCAAGAAAACCTTTTGAAGCAGCTGCGGGAGTATAGTAAGCAACGGGAGCAACTGGAGACGGAGAAAAAGGCAATACAGGTTGACCCTTCGGCTTCGTTCACTGCTGACCCTGAGCGAAGCCGAACTGTTGAGAATTTTAAGTAAAATATTTTACTGTCAGGTAAATGTCTTGAAGCCCATCGACACCACTCCCCATAACCTTGAAAACCGCATAATTTTGTTGACTGGTGTCGATTCTTTGTACAGTAAGGTTTTCAGGCTGCAAAACCTATTGCTTATTGATACAGCAGATTTTAAGTTGGTGAGCTACACAAGCTAAGTCTGTTACCCAGATATAAAGCGTGTTTTACTCTTGAATTCTGAATTGTGAATTCTGAATTCTGCTGTATCTTTTAAAACTCAAATAAGTTTGCTCCCATTAATGACGGCACCCGCTTTTAAGAACGAATTAACATTGGGTCATAAATTTGACACTCTTGAACCCCATAATTACACAGAATAGAGCTAGCTATATCTTGCTCATTATCTGTGCCACTAACGATAAGTATGTAATTGCCTTGCTCTATTTGCTCATTGTAAAAGCGTGCCCACTCATCTGCTATTCCTAACCTCATAGCGTCAAAGCGTTCACTTAAATTAATGCCTGTTGACCCAACCAATTGAGAAAAGTCTTTGGAAATTAAGGAAATCTGGTTTAATGAAAAACCTGCGACACACATATCCTTAATTGCCGCTTCAGCATTATCTATGCTATTAAAGCAACTAACACCATACTTAGACATCATCCCACTTTTATTAGGAATGGCAATAGCAGAAGTCGTTGTGGTCAGATAATTTGTAGTTTCATATTCACTGTTGAGATGCTCGTAAATGCCAAACTCTTCAATACCCCAACGCTGTAGTATTTCTTCTACTTTAGCGATTTCAAAAGATGTGCAATCCACGATTATTAAATAGTGTCCGTCCTCTACTCGCTCGTTATATGCTCTAGCTTGCTCTGACGAGATTCCCCAACCAACTAATGCACCAGCAAAAGTCCCAGTAGCAGCACCAATACTTGCCCCAACAAGGGTTGTAACCAAAGCAGTTGCTGCTGCCCCAGCCAGCATTATTGGGCCAACGCCAGGGATTGCTAAAGTCCCAAGACCCACTAACAAACCAGTTAACCCACCAACAGCGCCCCCTGAAAGCCCTCCTACTGTTGCACCTTCATCAGCTTTATCACCAGTGCCCTCTTTAACTTCATTATCGGCAATCTCATGATTACGATCTGAATTTTGTACAACTACAGATACTTTCTCCATCGCCAAGCCAGAATCTCTCAACTCATGTATTGCCTGCTCTGCATCTATCCGATGAGTAAATACGCCTACAGCACGTTGATATTGAATTAAAGCCATTATTACTCCTTGGTCGCAGGGGAAAGATTAATCACTGACAAAGTTGATTCTTCAGTACATGTTATATTAAATACGAGTTGGTTCAACTCAAAACTATCCTTAGTAATAAAATACATTCTCTCCCTCATTAGGTAGGCAATAACACGCCCTCAACGGTACAAGTCATTTTGCTAAACAATAGCCATTCTTATACAGATATTAAATGTGGCGGGTGGCAGTATTCGTAACATTTCTTTGAATACCGCATTTCTTGTCGCCCAAGCAGAGCAAGCGGTACAGGTGTAATAATTATTATAAATAATTATAAGTAGCAAAAAGCGAATACACCAAGACGAAAAAACCTCTAATATCATGTCCGCTTGATTACTTATCAAACCCGAAGAACCCCACCCCGCCAAAGCTACGCTTTGTCTCCCCTCCCGAAGAGCGGGGAGGGGATTAAGGGGAGCCAGTGCGTTGGGCGGGCAATGCCCGACTTGTTCGCGTAGCGTCTCCCCTTGGGAGAAGCACCTGGCGTGTGGGGTGCAATGACTGTGGGAATCATAACTAATTTATGCGGACATGATATAACTGATGCAGAATTATTATTAGTGAGTGACACGGGACAGCCTCAACTACATGTGTATGTCCACCGCAGACATAATGACATTCCTCTGTGTTGATATGCTAAATTCTCACGGCTTGGTCATGGAATGTAAATTACGTCTTTGAAATTTCGCTTCTGTTCTTACTGTGGTTTTCCCTATAAGGAGTCCGGGAATTCTGTGTGATTTGATGGACAACCTGTTTAACAAAACCTTCCTAAAGGCTGACTGTCCTTTACTTATGCTTTGTCCGTAGGCAGACGAGATCGATATATAAAATAAGTAATATTTATTTGTATAGCTAAAAGGCTTGTGTAGATTTCATCCTATCCTAATTCAAGCCGTATTTTTTTATGAGTTTGGTAAGCAGTAATTATGCGTTGGCAAATAGGTCGTCGGAGTACAAATGTTGAAGATCGGCGTGGGATGAAGATTTCCGCTCCTGTCGTGGGTGGAGGTGTAGGAGCAGCACTCATATCGCTACTGGTTTTACTATTGGGTGGTGATCCCAGTGCCCTTTGGCAACAAGATTCCCCACCATAGTGATAGCCCGATAGCTGAGTCACCTCAAACAACAGGATCTCAAACTCAAGATCAAATGGCGGATTTTGTATCTGTTGTACTGGCTGATACAGAAGATACATGGAGTAAGTTGTTTCGGCAAGACGGAGAAACTTACGTAGAACCAAAGTTAGTTCTTTATTCAGGAGCGGTGGAGTCTGCTTGTGGATTTGCACGTTCAGCAGTCGGGCCGTTTTATTGTCCGCGCGATCAAAAGGTGTATATTGACTTGAGTTTTTACCGCGATTTGAAGACTCGATATCAGGCACCTGGAGATTTTGCTCAGGCATACGTGATTGCTCATGAAATTGGGCATCATGTCCAAAATTTACTCGGGATTTCGCAGCAAGTTAGAGGTTTGCAGAACCAAGTGAATCAGACGCAAGCAAATCAGCTTTCTGTGCGATTAGAATTACAAGCAGATTGTTTTGCAGGCGTTTGGGCAAATCATGCTCAACGCTCACGGCAAATTCTGGAAACAGGTGATATTGAAGAAGCATTGAACGCAGCTAGCAGTATTGGAGATGACCGCTTGCAAAAACAAGCTAGAGGCTATACTGTGCCAGAATCTTTTACACATGGTAGTTCAGCCCAAAGGGTTCGTTGGTTTAAACAAGGTATCCAAACGGGCGATCCTCAGAAATGTAATACTTTTGCTAAGACAAATTCCTAATATACAGCAGAATTCAGAATGGGTTACGCCCCGCTGTGCTAACAGGAGTAAAATACGCTTTATACTTGGGTAACAGACTTCGCTTGTATACCTCACAAACTTGAAATCTGCTGTATTTCAATTTTTATGATTCTCTGGCAGCCATCTAGTTTTATTGGCAAACCTTTCTTGAGCAGGGAGCAGAAATTGAGGAAGCGATCGCCACAATCGATTTAGACTATTTCCAAGAAGACTTGTCTAAACTCATCTCGTTCTGGAAACGAGATAGCGATCGCAAGGTTTATTTTAGTATTCCAAAAACTATTTGGTTATTTATTTATTACTAAATCAGTAAGTAAAGGTACTGTTTTAGGATTAGCCACTTCCCAGTAAATTATAGAAGAAAAACATGGTGGACAACTCACAGTGACATTTGGATTAGGCAAAAGCGCAGAATTAGCGATCGTCATTCCAGGGCTGAGTCAGAAGTTAGGAATGGAAAATAATAATTAATTCCAATCCTGTTCATCTTTCTTGCCACGGCTTTTGTAAATTCCCCCCAAATCGTGAATTTGACGAGTTTTCTCAAAAAGCTCGGCTTCGGTCAAACCCCACTGTTGCAAGGCTTTATCTAGGTCTTTTTGGATGTCTCTCGCCCCTGGAAACCCTTGATAGCGCATTCGCAGTCTAGCCAATTCTGCTAAGTTATAGTCTGTCGCCTCTTGAGCGAGTAAAATATCAATAAGGGGGCGATCGCGGTTATAAAGTGGATGTTGTTGATCTTTACCGGCCGTTGCTTCAGTCATTGTCAGTCCTGAGTTTAGAGTGCTAAGTCCTGAATTTTAAGTTTAGCTGACAGTGGAAAACAAAACAGACAAAAGAAAATTGTCAAATACCGAAAGCTTAACTGTCAACTTTGCAACTCTTGACTTTTCCGTACTCCACTCAGCACTCCTACTAGACGGCAAGTACACCTGATGTCTTACGGCTCTCACCACTGCCAGCTAACTTTAAATAAAGTTACATTAGTCCTTAAGAAAATACAAAAAACTTTAGATGAGGGTGAATTTTATCTCACCCAAAGTCGAAGCAGCGAGGGAGCAAGAACCCATTATGTTTGAACACTTCACTTCCGAAGCCATTAGAGTAATTATGTTAGCTCAGGAGGAAGCCCGTCGCCTGGGACACAACTTTGTAGGAACAGAACAAATTCTCCTGGGTTTGATGGGAGAAGGAACTGGGGTTGCTGCTAAAGTGCTGGCCGAATTAGGCGTTACCCTCAAAGACGCACGTCGCGAGGTAGAAAAAATTATTGGTAGGGGTTCTGGCTTTGTACCACCAGAAATTCCTTTTACTCCTAAGGTAAAAAGCCTCTTTGAGCAATCGTTTAAAGAAGCTCACAGTCTAGGACAAAATTACATAAACACTGAACACTTACTCTTAGGATTAACCGAGGCTGGTGAAGGTGTCGCCGCCAAAGTACTGCAAAATCTAGGGGTTGACTTCAAGAGTGTCCGCAGTGCCATAGTTCGCCGTTTGGGTGAAAATGCACCAGCTTTTGCTGGTAGTGGTAATCAAAAGCGCACCCAACCGCTAACAATGGAAGAGTATGGCAGAAATTTGACCAAATTAGCCCAAGAAGGCAGACTCGACCCCGTAGTTGGTCGTGAGAAGGAAATTGAGCGGGCGATCCAAATTCTCGGTCGCCGTACAAAGAATAACCCAGTGTTGATTGGAGAACCAGGAGTTGGCAAAACTGCGATCGCAGAAGGTCTAGCTCAACGTATTATCAACCAAGATGTTCCCGAAACCTTACAGGACAAGCAAGTTATCAGCCTCGATATGGGGTCATTGGTAGCTGGAACTCGCTTCCGTGGCGATTTTGAAGAACGCATCAAAAAAGTCGTGGAAGAAGTCCGCACTGTGGGCAATATCATCCTGGTAATTGACGAAATTCACACCTTGGTTGGCGCTGGTGGTACAGAAGGCGGCTTGGATGCAGCCAACATCCTCAAACCTGCCTTAGCACGGGGTGAACTCCAGTGCATCGGCGCAACTACCCTCGATGAGTATCGTAAGCATATTGAGCGTGATGCCGCCCTAGAGCGTCGTTTCCAACCAATTAAGGTCGGGGAACCATCGGTAGAGGAAACCGTACAAATTCTCTACGGCTTGCGCGGTGCTTATGAACAACACCACAAAGTGACAATTTTGGATGCAGCACTTGTCGCAGCAGCAGAATTATCAGACCGCTATATTAGCGATCGCTTCTTGCCAGATAAGGCAATAGACTTGATTGATGAAGCTGGTTCTCGCGTTCGTCTACGGAACTCCCAAAGTTCTCCCAATAAAGAACTGAAGCGTGAACTCGCTGGCGTTACCAAAGAAAAAGAAGCAGCAGTCAGAGTCCAAGATTTTGACAAAGCTACACAACTACGCGACCAAGAGTTAAAACTTGCAGAACAACTGCAAGCAACGTTTTCACAAAACGATCAACCTGTCAACTCTACCGTAGTTGACGAAGAAGACATCGCCCAAATCGTTGCCTCTTGGACTGGCGTACCAGTTAACAAGCTAACTGAATCTGAGTCAGAGTTGCTCCTACACCTAGAAGACACTCTGCATCAGCGGCTCATCGGACAAGAGCAAGCAGTCTCGGCTGTATCTCGCGGTATCCGTCGCGCCCGCGTTGGCTTGAAAAATCCCAATCGTCCCATTGCGAGCTTTATCTTCTCCGGCCCCACTGGAGTTGGTAAAACAGAATTGGCGAAGGCACTAGCTGCCTACTTCTTCGGCGCAGAAGACTCGATGATTCGGCTAGATATGTCCGAATACATGGAAAGTCATACCGTCGCCAAACTGATTGGTTCGCCTCCTGGTTATGTAGGATACGACGAAGGCGGACAACTTACAGAAGCCGTGCGCCGGAAACCATACTCAGTGCTGCTATTCGACGAAATCGAAAAAGCACACCCCGATGTATTCAATATGCTGCTGCAACTCTTGGATGACGGTCATCTTACCGATGCCAAAGGTCGGAAAGTGGACTTCAAGAACACGCTGATCATTTTGACTTCTAACATCGGTTCCAAGGTGATTGAAAAAGGTGGTAGTGGTTTAGGCTTTGACTTCGACACTCAAGCCGACGCTAGTTATAACCGCATCCGCACCTTGGTAAATGAGGAATTGAAAGCTTACTTCCGTCCTGAGTTCCTTAACCGTCTTGATGAGATTATCGTCTTCACCCAGCTTTCCAAGGATGAAGTTAAGCAAATCGCCGAAATTATGCTTCGCGATGTTGCTAGCCGCTTGACAGAAAAGGGAATTATCCTAGAAGTTAGCGATCGCTTCAAAGAGCTTGTGGTACAAGAAGGTTATAACCCCAGCTACGGCGCTAGGCCATTACGTCGGGCAATTATGCGCCTCCTAGAAGATTCTCTCGCCGAAGCAATGCTGTCTGGTGAAATTACAGATGGAGACACAGCCCTTATCGATGTTGATGATGACTCTCAAGTGAGAGTACAAAAATCAGAAAAACGAGAATTGCTCTTGGCAAATGTTGGCTAATTTATACCCGATCGCTTTTTACTGTAATATTTGAGAAACACTCCCGCCTCTTGCGTAGAGCAGAGGCATAAACAGGGTCATCTCAGACAAACATCAAGTGAAATGGTATTATTTCCCACTCCTAGTAGAAATGCTAGGGGTTTTTTTATGCGATTCCTATTTGAGTGGGCAATAGCCACCTATCCCCTGTTTATAATCAATTTAGGATATAGCAATAAGAGACTATTTATCCCAGATTCCGCAGGTGCAACTTATATTATCGGTAATTTTGAAAGTCAAACCCATGACAAACTCATAATTATACCCCTCCCCAACCCTCCCCGATGCTTTGGGGCTACAGTGTATACAGAAGTCGAATTACCCCCCTTAATCCCCCCGTTTATTGGAGGGAAACCGGAAAATCTAGTTCCCTCACGCCACGTGCTTCAAGTCGGGCATTGCCCGCCCAACGCAGTGGCTCCCCTTTCTAAGGCTACGGTGTATACACAAATAGAATTACCCCCCTTAATCCCCCCTTGTCAAGGCAGGGCTGTTTCATTCCCCAAAGAGCTTGAAAAATCAAGGGTTATAGCAATTAAAAATTGGTTATTTTGTTACCAGCGTGCCGAGAAAATAAACTATTTTACTGATATTTAAGTGCTTAAATGTTCATCTCATGGTCACGCTTACTTACAATTTTCTCGCTAACCATCTTGACAAATCCTGTTTGAAATGGAATGAAACAGCCCTGCCCTTGTCAAGGGGGGAAACTAGAAATACAGTTCCCTCCCCTTTCCAAGGGGAGGGTTAGGGTGGGGTAAAACTTACGCTTAAACTCAGATGAGTGAACTGTTTCAGACTTGTGTGTACACTCTAGCCTTTCTAAGGGGAGGGTACGCGTCAGCGCGGGCGGGGTTATCTGTCGTAAACATTTTTTGAATTGGTATTAGTTAACAAAAATTAGAATGCACAAATGCTCAAATTTGAAAAACTTTGCCAGAGTAGAAATAAGGGTTTTGACATTTACCTATGTGTAATTAAATGACTCAAATATTTGAAGATGCAACGAAAACAGACGACTATATCCGTGTTGCTCAACTTGCAGAAGTTCAGGCAGCAGGTAGTTTGTTAGTCCACAAGGAAAAGCATACGATTGCTTTGTTTTACTCAAATAATACAGTTTACGCAATTGATAACCGTTGTCCTCACATGGGCTTTCCCTTACAAGGAAGCACTTGCAAAGATGGTATTGTTACTTGTCCTTGGCATTATGCCCGCTTTGATCTTGCTAGTGGCGGAACGTTTGACTCGTGGGCAGATGATGTTCCTTGTTTCCCAGTAGAAATCCGTGATGGTGAAGTTTGGATAAATTTAGCACCACCACTTAACCCTTATGCTTACCACCGCCAACGTCTGCAAGACGGTTTAGAGCAGAATATTTCTTTAGTGATTGCAAAATCAACGCTGGCACTTTTAGATATAGGGGTAAACCCGACAGAACCATTTCTCATAGGGCTAGAATTTGGCACTCGTTATAACAAAGCGGGTTGGAGTTCAGGTTTGACTATCCACACCTGTATGATGAATCTACTACCTTATCTCGATGTAGAAGACAAACCTCGTGCTTTATTTCACGGACTGTCGGCAGTAGCTAATGATAGTGCGGGTGCGCCACCAGAGTTTGTCGTTCACCCATTACCCAACGCTAAAGTAGATTTTGCGACTCTCAAAAACTGGTTTCGCCAATTTATTCAGGTACGGGATGCTGAAGCAGCACAAAGATGTTTAGTATCTGCTGTTCGTTCGGGAGCTAATTCAAAGCAAATAGCAGATATGCTGTTCTGTGCTGCCACAGATCGTCGCTATCTTGATGTTGGGCATACGCTTGATTTTATCAATAAAGCATTAGAAGCACTTGATACTATAGCTTGGCAATCAGCAGAATCAATTCTGGCTAGCCTAGTTTCGGGTTTAGCCAATGCTTCCCGGATGGAAGAATCCAATTCCTGGCGTTACCCTGTAGATTTGGTGGCAATATTAGAGTCAGCTTTTGAGCAATTACCGACTGTATTAAGTGTAGGAAAATCTCGACAAGGAAATTGGTCACAAGCAGATGAACTAGTACCAATTTTATTGGGTGAAGACCCACAAGCGATCGCAGACTCGCTATTGAATGCACTGAAAACAGGTTGTACTGAAGAACAATTAGCTGGTGTAGTTACTTATACAGCAGCATTACGAGTAGCTCGTTTTCACACTAATAATGAGTTTGGAGATTGGAATTCAGCCCACCATCCATTTACGTTTGCAAATGCCGTACATCAAGCTTTACGAAGAGTACCAACGGTTGAACTACTCAGAGGTGTGTTTGATGCGGCGATGAGTGTGTATTTAAATCGTTTTTTGAATGTCCCACCAGCACGGCTGCCAGAACCCAAAGACATCGGGGAAAATCCCGAACAATTACTCCAGCAGCTACCAGATTTATTAAACCGTCAGCAGCAAGTAAACCAGACAGGGCAATTAGTTGCTAATTATTTATACAGTGGTGGTAGTGCTGAAAGACTGATGGCAAAACTGGGAAAATTGATGCTGCGAGAAAACCGTGATTTTCATGTCATTCAAGAAATAGAAGCCGCTTTTCGTCAGTATTCTTTCCTCGGTCAAACTTCGGCTGGAATTCATATACTAGTGGCTGCGTCTCGGTATTTAGCTGCTCATTCTCCGACAATGCGATCTCAAGGACAAACTTATCAAATTGCAGAACGTTTACATCAAGGCGATCGCTTATTTGAGGAATGATGACCGGAAAGTGGAGAATTTGAACTGTATTCTATTACATCCCAAGGTGTAATACCAATTCGTAATTCGTAAATTTAATTGGTACGAGCGCTCAAGATTCTGGTTGTAGTTTAACAGCAACTTTTGACAGAAAGCTGAGAAACGAAAAGGGATTTGATTTATTTGAGTAATGCTCATTTCTAAACTAAGCGATCGCCTGTCGATTTACACTTGAAAGTAGAGCGTAGACGCTTCATCGGCGAAACACTATCATTTAACATAAGATTAAACTGGTAGTACAACGCGAGATTTCATGGCGATAAGGTTTATTTTGAGCGACTATGTTGATCGAGCGATGTCTCAGGCAATTTATGACAAGTTAGAAGATGGTACATTTGCAGGTAGAATTCCTGTTTGCAAAGGAGTGATAGCTTTTGCATCAACTTTGTGCGAGTGTGAGGATGAATTACGCTCAACACTGGAAGACTGGATTTTGCTTGGGCTAAAGCTGGGACATTTTCTACCAGTAATTGATGTAGTTTAGTGAGGTTTAGGTGTACGATCGCTTGTCGATTTACACTTCTTTTCTAGAGCGATGTCTCCGATGGTCACTGAGCTTTGTCGAAGTGCGGGCTACGCCTACGCAAGCTTTCGGCTCAATGATATACCAAAATAAATGCGTGAATTACCCAAATGAGAAAGCAAACTGCGGTTTGAGAAAGTAAAAGCTCCTTTTGCTTGGGGAAAACACCAAAATGAGGAAGTAAAAGCTGCTTTTGTTTGTGGAAAACACTAAAATGCGAAATTAAAAGCTGCTTTTGAGGAAGTAAAAGCTGCTTTTGTTTGTGGAAAACACTAAAATGCGAAATTAAAAGCTGCTTTTGAGAAAGTAAAAGCTGCTTTTGCTTGTGGAAAACACTAAAATGCAAAATTAAAAGCTGCTTTTGAGAAAGTAAAAGCTCATATTGAATAAGTAATCAGGCATTTTTGCTTATTCAATATGAATTTTAGTGTAGGCGATCGCGCTTTTCAGTTTTATCACGGTACGCTTTGCCGAAAAGTCAAATTTTACTGTGCAGGAGGGAGGCGATCGCGAAGAATTGCCAAATTTTCACAACACTTGACAGTCCAGAAATGACTTACCCCTAATTGTTGCTCCAAAATCTCCAAAGCTTGCAAATACAACGGTTCAGCTTTAGTGTAATGTCCTTGTAAGTAGTAGAGTTTTGCCAGATTGTTGAGAGTAATGGCAAAATCTGGATGTTCCTCTCCCAGTAGTTTGCGCCTGAGTGCCAAAGCCTGGATGCAAAGGGGTTCGGCTTCGTTGTATCTACCTTGGGAGTAGTAGAATACCGCTAGGTTGTTGAGGCTAAGTGCGACAGATGGATGTTCTTCTGGCAGCAGCTTGCGCCAGAGTGCTAAAGCTAGGATGTAAAGTGGTTCGGCTTCGCTGTATCTGCCTTGGGAGTCGTAGAAACATGCTAGGTTATTGAGATTAAGTGCAACATTAGGATGTTCTTCACCCAGCAGTTGACGCCTAAGTGCCAAAGCTTGGATGTAAAGGGGTTCGGCTTCGCTGTATCTGCCTTGGAAGTCGTAGAGATACGCTAGGTTGTTGAGGCTTTGGGCGATATCTGGATGTTCTTCACCTAGCAGTTGACGCCTGAGTGCCAAAGCTTGGATGTAAAGGGGTTCGGCTTCGCTGTATTTGCCTTGGGAGTTGTAGACATACCCTAGGTTGTTGAGGCTAGTGGCAACATCTGGATGTTCTTCACCCAGCAGTTGACGCCTGAGTGCTAAAGCTTGGATGTAAAGGGGTTCGGCTTCGCTGTATCTGCCTTGGGAGTTGTAGAGCTTTGCTAGGTTGTTGAGGCTAGAGGCGACATGTGGATGTTCTTCACCCAGCAGTTGACGCAAGAGTGCCAATGCTTGGATGTAAAGGGGTTCGGCTTCGCTGTATCTGCCTTGGGATTCGTAGAGACACGCTAGGTTGTTGAGGCTAGCGGCGATATCTGGATGTTCTTCACCCAGCAGTTGACGCCTGAGTGCTAAAGCTTGGATGTTAAGGGGTTCGGCTTCGCTGTATTTGCCTTGGGAGTTGTAGAGCTCCGCTAGGTTGTTGAGGCTAGTGGCAACATCTGGATGTTCTTCACCCAGCAGTTGACGCCTGAGTGCTAAAGCTTGGATGTAAAGGGGTTCGGCTTCGCTGTATCTGCCTTGAAAGACGTAGAGCTCTGCTAGGTTGTTGAGGCTAACAGCGATATCTGGATGTTCTTCTGCAAAGCGTTTTTTGGTGACTTCTAGACATTGTTTCAACCAGGGTAAAGCTTGGTTATATAAACCTTGAGCATTATAAAATGTAGCATTGCCCTCAAAAGGCCAAAGTAAATCATCATCGCTGAGGTATTGAATGAGATGATTCGCTACTTTAGCTATATGAGGAATGGCAGGGGAAACAGCAGTAATTTGCTTAAGGGTAGCGTTTTCAGGAATATCTTTGGCAACTGCTACCATTACCCGACAAAGCGATCGCTTTAATTCTTCTGCCTGTTCTAAACCTGTAAGCTTATATTGGAAAAACTCCCTTAATAGTGGATGCAGTTGGTAAATTCCCTCACCTTTACGCTGTAGCAAATGTAGTTTCAGCAAGGTATCATCTCTAATTTCCTCTAACTCTTCCTCGTCTGACTCTGATAAACACTGTTCCACCAACTTCCAAGATATAGGTGCGGCGGCAAATAAACTCAGCAAACAACCAAGTTGCTTATCGCTGTCTTCTAATTCCTGCCAACTTAACTCAAAGGCTGCTAATACACCTCCTTGTGCTGTCATATCGGCTTCTGGTTTAATAAGGGCAGGTTGTTCTAGTCGCTTTTTCTCCAACCGCCGCAACATTTCTGTGAAAGAAAGGTCTTGTTTTCGCGCCAAATATCGCCCGACTAATTCCAAACCCAAAGGCAAATATCCCAACCACTCACACAACTGATTTGCAACAGCCAATTCTTGCTCAATTCGCTGTGGTGTTTCTTTAAAAAATGACTTTAATAACTCCAGCGCTGCTTCTGGTTGCAATACATCTAAAGATAATTCCTTTATAGATGCTCCTAAGTGTTGGCGCGTGGTAATCAACACTTTAAACCGGGAAGATGGCGAAGGTAGATAAGGCTTAACTTGTTGATATTCTCCAACATCGTCTAACACTAGCAGCACATCGCCCTCGCGCCAAAGCCGAAAGCAGTATTGCACTTGCGCGGGTAAATCCAAATCTTCTGGTGGGTTTAAGTCAAGCTGCGTTCTGGCAAACTGCACAATTTGAATGCCCACATCTCCAGCCTTTGCCAGTAACCAGCAAATTCCACCTTTGTAAATTTCACGGTGAGCCATTGCATATTGTAAGGCCAGTTCTGTTTTACCCAGTCCACCCATGCCAGCGATCGCCGCAATTACCACCTGATTATTTTCCTGCAACATCTGGTGAAGGTTTTGCAATTCATCTTCACGTCCAACAAACTTCACCACCCCACTCATGGGTAAATTTTGCGGTGTTTCAGTAGAGGGATTTAACTTTACCTGTTCCCGTTCGGGCGACTGTAGTCAAAAGTTACCACCAATGATGGTATTTCCCTGAAAGACGTTTTTAATAGAGTCAGCTAACTTTGTAGAATTGATAACGCCTGCTGTTTGCGAGTTTAGGTCATTTGCTAGCGCCTGGACTTTCGGCGCTACTTGGGGATCAGCATTTGCGGCTGCTTCCACTTCCCGCACAGATTGAGCAATTTCACTATCTGCGTCTGCTGCTGCTTTCAAGTCCAGCACTGCTTTGCCATAATCTAATGGCTGCTGTGTTGCATTCGCTAGCAAGGGCAACTTATTTTTATTATGTAGCTGTTCGATTAACTGACGACTTTTGTCTAATGCAGCTTCACCAAGCTTTTCGCCAGTTTTTTCTAAAGCTTTAGTTAAAACTATAGTAGCGATCGCTGTTGCAACTGCTGTTAATGTTACAGGTTCCATAATTTAGTAATAAAATACGACATCATACTGGGAAATACAAATGCAGTTCTGTCTATTTCGGAAATATATCACACACATTAAAGTCAACACACCAACTGATGCAATTTGATACCCAACTGCTACCACGCATTAATGCCACATCCAAGAGAGAAAATGGTAAACAATATTATGTAGATGCTAAGGGAAATCGCTTTCCCAGCGTGACTACAATACTTAATGCCACCAAATCACAAGCAGACCGAGACAGATTATTAAACTGGAAAGCGCGTGTTGGTACAGAAGAAGCTACCCGCATTACTACATCTGCTAGTCGTCGGGGAACGCAAACACACAAGCAAATTGAGCGCTACCTCCTTGGTCAAAACCCTGTTTGTCCCGAAGCGAGTCGCCCTTATTGGGAGAGTATCAAGCCAGTTTTAGAACAAATCGACACAGTTAGACTCGTGGAAGGCTCAGTTTTTCATCATGATTTGGGTTATTCTGGCAAAGTTGATTGTATTGCCAGCTATCAAGGTATTCCCTGTATTTGTGAGTGGAAAACAGCAGATAAACCCAAAGGCTCAATTGAGCATTTATATGAACATCCACTGCAACTTACGGCATACATAGGAGCAGCTAACGAGTATTATCGAGATTATGGTATTCAGCTAAAGCACGCTCTGTTGGTAGTAGCGATTCCAGAAATGCCAGCTGAGGTATTTTGGTTTGAATCAGCAGTCATCAAAGATTACTGGGAGGAGTGGCAAAAAAGAGTCGCCCAGTTTTGGGAACGTAGAAGTGTTTGGGGTTAATCAGCCTCTTCCGGGAAGTCAAAAGTCAAACATTTACAGCAGAATTCAAGTATTTGAACCACACCTGTCGTAGGGGCGCAAGGCCTTGCGCCCCTACCGCGTGGTCTATTTACCTGAAAATAGCTGTAATATCATGTCCGTATAATTAGTTATGATTTCCACAGTTATTGCACCCCACCCCCAGCCCCTCCCCGCAGGTGGGGAGGGGAGACAAAGCATAGCTTTGGCGGGGTGGGGTTCTTCAGGTTTAATAAGTAATCTAGCGGACATGATATAAAATACTCGTATCGATGAAGACAGAGTTATTAGTCGTTTGCATAAAGGTCTTCTCTGCGGAAAGTTAAACTTTCCGAGATTAATCCTACAGGATAGGCGGAAAATTTGAGAGGCGCTTTCTTTTCTTTCTTCTCGTGTTTTTGCGCCAAAGGTTTCTCATCAATTACTATTACCACCTGATGCTCACCGTCTGGAATATCCAATGGTAACTGCGCCGTAATCTTACCATCTTTGCTAACTGTGGCAATTGTTTCTATACTTTTCATCTTATTTCTCCTTAATCAATCCATTACAGCTAATACAGCTTTTGGCAATAACTTATCTTTAAACCAAACAATTCTGGCGGGGACATCATTTAATTTTACTCCTGCCTTTTCTAAATTAAGTCGTTCGGAAATTGCCAAAATCAAATCATCACGTCCAGCCCGTCGCACTTGAGAAAACTTCTTTTGTAAATATTCTGGTCGCCAGTAACCAACAATTTCTAATAAGAAGGTGCGGCCATCAGGATGAACTAAGCGAAAATCGGGAATCATCACACTACCAGGAATTGGGATCAAATCAACTTCTCGCTCTAACGCCCAACCACTTTTTAACGCATCCCACTTATCAGCAAAGGATGCTTCTAACATACTATCGTAGGGCTTTCCTGGTGGATAATGGGATACTAAACCACATTCAGAATTGAGAGTGAAACGTCCAGTTTTCCAAGCATTTGTATAAGCGTCGCGGGTTTGGAGAATGGAAGAAAGACTCCATTTGGTAACGTGAAGTAAAGCCGGAATAAGTTTAGCGATCGCTAACCCATATCGCGTACTAGGATTAAACAAACTCGTCGGCCCATCAATAGTAATTGTAAACCCGTGGTCAGCATCGCCCTCAATATAAGCCATCAATTGAAACAACTTTAAATAGCGAAATAACAGTTTATATTCACCTGGAACATTTCGGTGAGCATTTAACACCAGTTGACTGGCCTTATAAAACACACCCTGCACCTGAGATAAGTTATATCTATTTAATAAATCTGGCGCTGTTGGTGCATCAAACACTGTCAAAATCTTATTCTCTGATAAATCAGCATATAATCCATTACGAACCTGTTCTAATAAAACTTCCCGTTCAAGTTCTTGAGTTAACTCATCAGCAATTTTACTCAGAGTAACTTGGGTTGATTCTCGACTAGAAACAGACTTTGCAGCCAACGAAAACACCCGTTCTCTTAACATTTGTGGTTCCAGAGGACTTACCACCTCAAAAGTGCAAAAACTGCTTTTGAGAATATAAGCTAACCCTCGCTTCACCCGATAATCTGTAGAATCTCCTTCAAAATCAGTCAGTTGTCGCTCAAGCACACCTTGAGTTTTCCCTACTGCTGATTGAAAATAATTAATTAACTCAATCGCCAACTCCGAAGTTTTCTGATCAATCTTCAGTCTCTTCGGGATGATCTCCTCCCCGTTTTGGCGATGCATCAGTAAGTCTGTCGGTAACATCTGAATTTTGGATTTTAGATTTTGGACTTTCCTGCGGAACGCTACGCGAACGACTTCTCTCTGAGACGCTATGCGTAGCTTGCTTCTCGGTAGGGGTACGCTCAGTCGAACGATTTTGGACTGAATAATTAATTTCTAACTGTTCCGCAGCCTTCAAACTCCTTTCCTTCCCACTCCCATAGACAACCTGTAAATTCCCTTTCCTCTCTTTTTCTCCCCCTGCTCCCTCTACCTTCCTCTCCCCTCTTCGCCTAGCCGAAGTCCCCTCCTCACTCGTATCCTCCGCCACTACCTCATACAAAATCGCCTGTTTATTCTCAATATTCCCCTTCCGTAAAACCCTACCCAAGCGCTGAGTATACTCCCTAGCCGAACCAGTCCCCGATAAAATAATTGCCACAGAAGCCGCAGGTACATCGACACCTTCATTCAACACATGAGAAGCAACCAAAGTATTATATTTACCCTCTCGAAACTTTGTTAATATTTCATGCCGTTCTTTTACAGGAGTTTGATGAGTAATTGCCGGAATTAGCAACTCTTGAGAAATGCGGTAAACCGTCGCATTATCCGCAGTGAAAATCAAAATTCGTGCTGGATAATGTTCTGCCAATAAATTAATCAGAATTCGCAATTTACCATCAGTACCCAAAGCGATATCTTTTGCTTCCCGATGCGCTAACATCGCCCTACGTCCAGATTGCGATCTAGCACTCATTTGCACGAACATTTGCCAACCTTGCAAACTCCCCAAAGAAATCTTGGATTGCTTCAAAAAGTCATTGCGGGTTTGAATTAACTGGTTGTATCTTTCCCGCTCAAGTTGCGATAACTTAACCTTAATTTGGACAATTTCATGTTCTGCTAACGCCTTCCCCGCCAAATCTTCAGCGCGTTTGCGATATACTTCTTGACCAATAAGGATATTTAAGTCAGCGTGCTTACCATCGGTGCGTTCCGGTGTCGCGGAGAGTCCGAGGCGATAAGGTGCGATCGCATATTCAGCAATTACCCGATTAAAATCTGTCGGTAAATGATGACATTCATCAAAAACAATCAAACCATATTGATTTCCCAACGTCTCAGCGTGAATTGCCGCACTATCATAAGTTGCAACTAGAATAGCTGTTCTATCCCGCGAACCACCCCCCAACAATCCCACCTCAGCATCGGGGAAAGCCGCTACTAAATGTGCATACCACTGATGCATTAAATCCAAAGTTGGCACTACAATCAGCGTCGTGCGTGGCGTTGATTGCATCGCCATTTGCGCTAAATAAGTCTTTCCCGCCGCCGTGGGAAGTACAACCACCCCTTGTCTACCCGCCAGTTTCCAAGCCGCTAACGCCTCAGTCTGGTGGGGATAGGGTTCCATTTCCAGAGTAGGAACCAAATCTACAGGATAAAATTGCTTTGCCTCATCGATAAAATTCACATCTTCCGCTTGTAGTGCTTCCACTAGCGATCGGTATCTAATTGCTGGAATGCGGAATTTTTCAACTCTATCATCCCACGTAGCATAATCCATCCAACCTTTACCGCGTGGTGGTGGATGCAAAATTAATGTGCCACGATCAAAATTTAGTGTAGGGGTACGAGCCATGATTATTGGGTATTGGGCATTGGGCATTGGGGATTGGGCACTTGTACTGAGCGACTTGTGCCGAGCGACTTGTACTGAGCGTAGTCGAAGTAAGCCGAGGTAAGCCGAAGTATTGGGCATTGGGCATTGGTAATTATTTCCATTAGCCATGCCCCATTCCCTAGTCTATTGATTACTAATAACGCAAAAAGTGCATGATTCATCCAAGTAACTCCGACAAAACCCAACTAGATGGCAATTGCAGGCGCAGATTATATTGATAGCTGGCTTGACTTTAATTGCTTTTTTTCTTTGGGTAAATTCACAATTAGAAGGCAAGATATACGCTTTTAAAATTGGTATTGTAGTAGAAACTTTTTGACAGAGACTTAAAAATAAAACATATATAATTAGAGCGATAATTATCAGTTTATTGAAGATTGGCTAAATCTAAGCTTTACTATTTTAGATAAATTCGCAGCAAGTAACAGCTTACAGCAGTTTTCATGTATTTGAACCACATCTGTTGTAGGGGCGCAAGGCCTTGCGCCCCTACCGCGTGGTCTATTTACCTGAAAATAGCTGCAAGTGTGTATTTTTCCGATGCATAATAAATGTTGATGAGCCATGTCTACGATGGTCACTGAGCTTTGTCGTTCGCGCAGCGTCTCGTAGAGAAGTGCGGGCTACACCTACGCATTTTCTAGCTGATTTTGGGAATAATCCTTTAGCTAGCTGCATAAAAGGAGAAGCCACATTGAAAGGAATACGTTCCGTTCTAGCGCCCTATGCTGTGGCACTATTGGCTGTTGGTAGCGTATTGCTATTAACACTATTGCTACAGCCACTACTGAACCAAACTATTTTCCTGCTATTTTTTGCTGCCGTGGCGGTTAGTGCCTGGTATGGCGGCATGGAAGCAGGGTTACTGGCTACTACTTTGTCTACTTTAGCCGTCAGCTACTTTTTCTTAGAACCAGTGTTTTCGCTCTTGGTTACGAGTCTAGACAATATACTGCGCTTAGGCTTGTTTGTGCTGGTGACAACAATTATTAACTTGCTGAACTCAGAATTACGCACTGCCAAACAACATCTTCAAAAGAGTTTGCAGAAACTACAGGTGAGCGAAGCCAGGTTTATAAGGTTGGTAGAGTCCAACATCATTGGGGTAATTGTAGCCAATATGGACGGGGCGATCGCAGAAGCTAATGATGCTTTTTTAGAAATGGTAGGTTATTCCCAGGAGGATTTGCTAGCAGGGCGAGTCAGATGGCGCGACATGATCCCACCAGAATATATTGAAACTAACAACAGTGCGATTGCAGAACTCACAACTAAAGGTGTGTGTCAGCCTTTTGAGAACGAATACATCCGCAAAGATCATAGCCGCGTTCCTATCCTGTTAGGTTCTGCTTTGTTAGAAAACAATCCAGATGATATTATCTCTTTTGTAATTGATTTAAGCAAACCCAAACAAGCAGAGCTTGCCCTTTCCAAAAACGAAGAACGTTACCGCGCTTTTTTAGAACAGAGTTCAGAAGGTATTTGGTGCATCGAACTGGAAGTACCAATTTCGCTAGATTGTCCAGAAGACGAACAAATTCAACATTTTTACCAATATGTTTACTTAGCAGAATGCAACAATGTTATGGCGCAGATGTATGGTTGTTCTCGTGCCGAAGATATTATCGGTGTCAGACTAGGAGACTTTCTTGTTGCCTCCGATCCACATAATATTGCATACCTGCGTAACTTTATCCGTTCTAACTACCGACTAATCGATGCCGAGTCTCATGAAATAGATAAGCAAGGTAATTTCAAATATTTTTTAAATAATCTGGTGGGAATTGTTGAAAATGGGTTTCTAGTTAGAGCGTGGGGAACTCAACGCGACACTACAGAACGCAAACGAACGGAAGCAGCACTCCGTCAAAGAGAAGATGAACTGCGCCTAATTACCAATGCTGTGCCCGTCAAGATTTCTTATGTTGATAGTGAGCAGCGTTATCGCTTTAATAACAAAGAATATGAAGACTGGTTTGGGCTTCCTGCTTCCGAAATTTCTGGTAAACACATTAGAGAAATTTTGGGAGAGTCGGTTTATCAGTCAATTCTTCCTTATCTAGAAACGGTACTCTCAGGAGAGCAAGTAACTTACGAAACCCAATTACCCGATAAAGATGGCACAAACCATTACGTGAATGTCACTTATATTCCCCAGTTCAGCCAGGAGGGGAAAGTTGCAGGATTTGTTGCCCTAATCACAGATATTACCGATCGCAAGCAAGCAGAGCAAGAACGCGAAGAATTGCTTAAACGTGAACAAGCAGCACGCGCCGATGCCGAAACTGCCAACTGCATGAAGGATGAGTTTCTTGCCACACTCTCCCACGAACTCCGTACACCCCTCAACGCTATACTGGGCTGGACGCAGCTACTTAGAACTCGCAAGTTTGATCAGGCTACTACTGGCCGGGCACTAGAGACAATTGAACGTAATACTAAATCCCTGACACAACTGATTGAAGATGTTCTCGATGTATCACGGATTATTAGAGGCACACTCCATTTAAGTATGGAGCGGGTAGAACTTGTATCACTTGTAGAGGCGGCAATCGATACTGTGTACCCAGCAGCCCAGGCTAAAGAGATTAGCATCAAATGTAGATTCGACCCGAAAGTAGAGGTAGTTGTGGGCGATGCCAACCGCTTGCAACAGGTTGTGTGGAATTTGCTCTCCAACGCTGTCAAGTTTACACCCAAGGGTGGCAGAGTTGATCTGCAATTAGAGTGCATTGAATCATACGTGCAAATTCGGGTGAGTGATACGGGAGGGGGAATTGCTGCCGAATTTCTGCCCCATGTATTTGAACGCTTTCGTCAAGCTGACAGTTCCAACACGCGATCGCATGGTGGACTAGGATTAGGGTTAGCGATCGTCCGTCACTTGGTAGAATTACACGGTGGCACAGTCTTGGCTGAAAGTCCAGGAATTGGACAGGGAGCGACATTCGTTGTCAGTCTGCCAATGAAAGCTATTTAGGATGGAGGTAGGGGGTAGGATGATTTTGAGCTACTTAACTTCCGTACTCTGCGGGAAGCTGACACAACAGTAAGGGTCTTATATCATCTTCGGATTATTCGTCGGCGGTAACGATCGCGATCGCAAAGCCGTCGTATCCTTTACTACCCACGGTCTGGATTGCCGTAGCATTGACGCGCGGCTCAGAAGCAAGCAGTTCGTTGAAGCGGCGCACCCCCTGAACGCTAGGATCGTTGCTGGCAGAATCAATCACTGCTCCGTTACGCACAACATTATCAGCGATGATCAGGCTACCGCGACGGGAAAGTTTGAGTGCCCACGCGAAATATTCGGGATTGCTTGGCTTGTCAGCATCAATGAAGATCAGGTCAAATGGGCCATGACCCTCGGCGGCAATCTGTGGCAGCGTAGAGAGTGCCTGTCCAAGCCGGAGGTCAACAATATCGGACAGACCAGCGTGGGCGATATTGGCACGAGCAACTTCGGCGTGCTTTGGGTTAGCCTCCAGCGTGATTAGACGGCCGTCGCTGGGTAACGCCCGCGCTAGCCAGATTGTACTGTAGCCGCCCAGTGTACCAATCTCCAGGATGCTTCGCACTCCTTGGATTTGCGCCAACAGCAGCAGCAGCTTGCCCTGGTTTGGTGAAACATTGTGCGGCGGCAGTCCGGCAGCGGCGCTAGTCTGGAGCGCTTTATCCAGCGCGGGGTCTGGCGGCACAAGCAGATCGGTAAAGTAACGATCGACCGCAGTCCATTGCTCTTGAGTCATAGATTCTCGCTTTTTACCCCATCTATAAAAAATACTCAAGATTAGGTGTCGGAGCTTGCTTCATTGGAGAGGATTGTAATGATTTCATCCAAGGGGCGATCGCGATTAGACTCTTCTGGTGTTTCCTTACCCAAGGAGGTGTCTTTTACCAAACGGTAAACGTCAGCGGCTCCGTCAAAAATGCGCTCAGTTAAACCCAATTCTTTAAAGGTTTCTGCAATCTCTTCCATTTCTCCTACCCAACGATGCGCTTTCGGTGTCATCGATGGAATGGAACGGGTTAAGATGCTAGCAAGTTCTTTTTGGCTACTAGACACTTCATCCCATAGTTCTTTATCCAAGCCTAAACGATGGGCTGCAATTAGTAATTCTGTGCCGATTGCTGTAAGTCCTTTTGTCAAAGCTGCGTAAGACATTTTCAAACCGGAAGCCTGACCAATTTCATCACCAATCACCCGCACATCTAAGCCATGATCTCGCAGTTGTAAGAGTTGATTTGCTTGTTTTCCTGAAGTGTAAATGCGGGTGCGATTGGGAACTCGCGGCGGTGGGCCAATAATTGATGCATCTACGAATATTCCCCCAACTGATTCAATCAGTTGGGCGATATTTATAACTTTCTGGGGTGCGATCGCATTACAGTCAACGTAGAGAATGGATTTTCCAACATTGCCGATCACCTCAGCTACTTGCTTCGCTGCTTGGATAGCCGCTGCGGGGACTAGAACTGACAGCACTACATCAGATTCAATTACCAATTGTCTAAGGGAACCCACATCTTGGATGTTGGCTGCGGCTGCTAATTGCCGAGTTCGTTCGCTGCGATCATCTAGGGCGGCAAGAGTTTTCAATCCATTTTGATTGAGAACAGCTGCGATCGCTTGTCCCATATCACCCGGACTTAAAATACCAATAGTTTGGATAGGCATGGAAAGTTTTATATTTATTTCGTGGCTGACAAGTTAATTCAGGTATTGAGTCGTCAACAGACTACGATAAGTTAATAGAGATGCCGTATTTTAATCAAACCACGGATGAGCTTAACAAGCAAGTTATGAGGACTTAGGCACACTTTACAAATTCTTCTCTACGAGATAATTACTTTTAGTGGGAGTTTGACCAATTTGCAGTACACAAACTGCGGCAATCAAACAGAGAACACCTGATAAAATAAACGCTTGTAAATAACTACCCGTCCAAGTTCTCAATACTCCGGCTCCGAATGCTGCTGTCGCTGCACCAAGCTGGTGTCCTGCGACAATCCAACCGAACATCACGCCGACATTTTCTTTACCGAAGACATTGGCAACAAGACGTACTGTCGGTGGTACGGTAGCAATCCAATCAAGTCCATAGAAGACGGCGAAAATGGAAAGTCCATAGAAGGAAAAGTTAAAACTGAAGGGCAAGAAAATCAAAGATAAACCACGCAGTCCGTAGTACCAGCACAATAAGTAGCGATTGTTCCAACGGTCAGAAAGCCAGCCGGACATAGTAGTTCCAAAAAAATCGAATAGTCCCATGATTGCCAAAAGCCCAGCAGCCTTGACTTCAGGTATATTGTGATCAATACAAGCAGGAATTAGATGAGTTCCAATTAACCCATTTGTGCTTGCACCACAGATAAAAAAGCTACCAAATAACAGCCAGAAGTCTCGATTACGCATTCCCAGCCAGAGGGCGTTAAGAGTGGAGGCGATGGAATTGACTTTGGGCTGTAACACTTCCACAGTTTCGCTGTTGTCGCCAAAGGCTCGCAAACCGACATCCGCCGGACGATCGCGCATAAAGACTGCGATCGCTGGAATAATTAGAAGTGCTGCACCAGTCAGAGCTAGAGCCGCAGTTCGCCACCCAAAGCGATCGGCTATTGAGGCCAGCATGGGCAGAAACACTAGTTGCCCCGTGGCTGTACTGGCGGTTAAGATGCCCAGAACTAAACCCCGCTTTTCCAAAAACCAGCGATTGACGACAATAGCACCTAAAACCAGAGCGATAACGTTAAACTAAGCGATTTCCTCACGAGAACCGCTCGTCTTCAAAACCGGACGTGACGCTTTCGCGTCATCCGGCTCCTCAATGAGTTGGCGCTTGTCGTGCGTACCTCCAACCAAACCATCTTTGGTTGTTTTTAAGTCGTGGCAGTGTTTGTGTAAAATCTGGAGATTTTTGTATTCGTCTTTTCCCTTTTTGTATTTAGGGATTATGTGGTCTATCTCCATTACATCTAACTCTCGAAAGTACAATCCGCAGTGGGTACATTTCCCTTTTTGCTTTTTAAGGAGTATAGACATCCTTTTATTTGCTTCTGGGTGTGTACCCATTCTTGAACTCCAGTAAATTAGGTTGCCATCATAAGGACTGGCATCGCCTTTAACTTTCACATGACGGACAATCTTAATTTCCGTGTGTGATTGTAATCGCATTGGGTTTTTACCTTCTTGCTTGGTTGCGAATGCCCAATTATCCCCGCCAATGGTTTGCCAGTATTTCTTTGACACCCATTCCCCTGATTTATTAGGGTGGCGACGTTTTGCCCAAGCTTTTAGCTTTGGATACATTAAGTTATCTATTGTGGAAAAAGCTTTCTTACTTACCACGGTTGAGTAGTAGTTTGACCATCCTCT
Source organism: Nostoc sp. (assembly GCF_036918245.1). Taxonomy (GTDB): domain Bacteria; phylum Cyanobacteriota; class Cyanobacteriia; order Cyanobacteriales; family Nostocaceae; genus Nostoc. Next base: position 222,460 of record NZ_JBALEF010000080.1, on the reverse strand, counting down.
TATTACCGGATTTAATCGGCTGATTAACGCCAATTGTGGCGTTGCATTATGGTCGTTGATGATACCTGCTACTCTTTCGTAATGCATCTTTTGCTTTTCTCTACTTGGGGTGATGATTGTTTTGAAACCTTGTTTTGAGTGGTTTTTTCCCACTTGAAACTGCCTGACATTAAAACCAAGAAATTCAAATCCCGGTTTTTCATTTCCATACTTGTTTAAGGTGTGGGTTAGGCGAGTCTTACTTGGTTTCAGTTCAAGTCCCATGCTTTTTAACCATTCAGAGATAATACTCTGGCATCTTTGGACAACGTTTATGTCTTCGTGGAGAATTACGAAGTCATCGGCATAACGAATAAAACTTAGGGCTTTTCTGTTTTCCTTTTTACCTAACCCGCTTCTACGTGGAAGTGTGTCGGCGAATTGCTTTATTCGTTCTTCCATTCCGTGGAGGGCAATGTTTGCCAGCAATGAGGAGATGACCCCACCCTGTGGCGTTCCCCTAGATGTCTCTTGGTACTGCAAGTTATCCATCACCCCCGATTGCAACCAGGCTCGTATTTGACGGCGAATGGTAGGGGATGTATTTAATTTTTCTAGCAGTGCCTTATGGTTGATGCGGTCAAAGCATTTTTCTATGTCAGCGTCTAGTACGTATTTTGGCTTCTGACTAATTGCATTGAATATTGCTTCAATCGCGTCTTGGCATGAGCGTCCTGGTCTAAACCCATAACTATTAGGTTCAAATCGCGCTTCCCATTCTGGCTCTAGTGCCATTTTGACAAGTGCTTGCAAGGCTCGGTCGTACATTGTAGGGATACCCAGTGGTCGTTTCTCTTCCGTTCCAGGCTTGGGAATCCATACCCGCCTAGTTGGTCGACATTTTGATACTAATTTTAATTTGGCAACTAAGGCGAAACGTTGCTTTGGAGTCAGCATTTTAATGCCGTCTACACCCGCAGTTTTCTTACCTTGGTTGTCTTGTGTTACCCTTCTGACCGCTAAAACCTTTGCTGACCAAGACTTCATCAGTGTCTTCTGGAGTTTGCGTATTGCTTTAACATCACCACGAGTTGAGGCTTTGTAAATTCTTTTTTGCAACTTGTAAACACTTTTTTCCAGCTTTCGCCAGTTAATGTGTTTCCATTCCACCGTCGATTTATCATTCTCTGTCGTTAGAATTGGTTTGTCCGGTTGAACTACTACTTCCATTGACAAGAGTTTGATTTGTCGCGTTTTAGACATATTAATTGCTACTTGTGACTTTACATTCCAAATCATCGTGAGTCCGTCTGCATATCCTCACCATTACAGTGAGGCATTCGCTTCTGACTCAATCCTTCCTATTACCTCATGCGGTTAGCACCTACTCAGTTATCGACCTGACTGAGAGAAGGCAATAGGTTACTTCGTTCCAAATGACCATTGATTGAATCTTTAGAGTTGATACTGTCCACCGGGTTTTTTGGGAGTGCTACTGGTCAAAACGGAAGTTGCCAGTCCCTTTATCCTTTGCCTTTTGGCTCCAGCGCATATAGCCTTATTCCGCTGGTTTTGTGTGACGATGGTTCAGACGTATCTTCGCTTGCGCTACTCATGGATTCTTGCTTGGAGGGAACCAGCTTAGGCTGCTAGTTAGGACTCCTTTTCTTCCCGCTTTACGGATTGATGGCTAGTCGCTACCGTAGGGAAGATGCTGTCACCGCTGCACCTGCGGGGTAGGATTTACACCTACATGGTCATTCAGTTGTCATGGTTCTGTGAACCAAGCTAACCGTCTCTAAGTATTTATACTTATTTAGATTAAACGAATCGCACTCCACTACCACAACCGACAACTACACCCCATAGCAAGACTAGTTGCCAGGAAGCTGACATCAAAGTGGTTAAACCAACACCGAGCGCAATGACCGCAAGTGAGAATACCATCATCCGACGAATGCCGATTCGCTCCATAACTGTGGCAGCAAAAGGGCCAATTAATCCGTAGAGTACTAAGTTAATGGAGATTGCTAAAGATATAGTCGCTCTACTCCAGCCAAACTCGTGTTCGAGAGGCACAATAAAAACTCCGGGAGCAGAGCGGATTCCGGCTGCCACCAGCAAGGCTAGGAATGTTAAACCCGCGACGATCCAGCCATAGTGGAACGAACGACGCGCTAGGAAGGAGGGTAAGGACATGGTTTGGAAGGGGAGAGTGGGGGAGCAGGGGAGTGGAGTAAAGACTCATTAACGGAGTTCAAAGACTCGTCGGCGAGTATCAAAGACTCATTAACGGAGTTCAAAGACTTGTCGGCGAGTATCAAAGACTCGTCGGCGAGTATCAAAGACTCATTAACGGAGTTCAAAGACTTGTCGGCGAGTATCAAAGACTCATGCCCAATGCCCAATACTTCGGCTTACCTCGGCTTACTTCGACTACGCTCAGTACAAGTCGCTCGGCACAAGTCGCAGTTCGACCGCGCTCACCGTAAACTCAGTACAAGTGTCCAATGCCCCATTCCCAATTTAGAGAGAACTACCCTGCATAAGGATTACCAATTCTGTCTACAGAGACGTTGGAGGAGAATGGCAAACGACCTGGATTTAAGCGTGGTTCGGCTGCATAACCCACAGGAACTAAAACAGCGATCGCTAAATCTGGATTATCCCCTGCACCAATCACTTGTTTTACCTGATCCTCAATCCAACCGTTCATAAAACAAGTGGATAATCCTAAACTTTCTGCTGCTAACACCAAATGAGTAGCGGCAATGATGGCATCTTTGATCGCATATTCGCGTCGCTTCTCGCCCAGCGCTGCTTGAAATTGGGGGACGGCGGTTTTAAAGTAGTTTACCGTACCTTCATTCCATGCCCCAGTTTCCAGTCCCCGCTCTAGAATTGGGGCTAAGTTTTGTTCGCCTGCGTTAGAATCGGCGGCAAAGACAAAGGTTACAGGTGCTTGAACAATTTGCTGTTGATTAAAAGATGCTGCTGACAATGCTGCCTTTTGCGCTTCATCTTGCACAAGAATAATTTGCCAGTCCTGGATATTATAGCTGCTGGGTGCAGCCACGGTTAACTCTACTAGTTGCTTGAGCAGTTCTGGGGTGATGGGGTCTGTTTTAAAAGTTTTAATGGAACGACGTTGAGCGATCGCACTGGGTACATCTAAAGGTTGGGTTTGAGTGATGGAATTCATCAGATTCTCCTGATAGTTGAGTTATACGAGGGTTTCAGATTTTATACCTGAAGTGATTAAGAGCGTTAAACAGCAGGGCAATGTAATATGTTCCTCTTTAATTGCCAATGTTAACCGGGTTAGAGATATGCTCGTGGATAATGCGCCATTGTCCCTCTCGCTTTTGCCATACAAGCGTCGCATGAGCCGTAATTCCAACCGCCTCATTCCCTGTGGTGGTTACTGTACTATGAAAAATCAAAGCAGAGACGGTAATGTTATCACTTGTAAAAATCTGAATATCCCCAACTGATTTAACTTGCCACTGGGTTATTCCTGTCATGAAGGGCTTCCATATTTCCTCATAGGATTGCCATCCTTGAATTCGAGTGGTCTGCGGCGAGAGGGTATCGAAGGCGAGCAATTGTTCATCTTGCCAGTAAAGATTGTCTAGGACAGAAAAATCAAAGGGTTTGTCGCCTGCACTAAACGCAGCTAGCCAATCGTTAACGCGTTCTTTGATTTCCGCTTCTTCTAAAGTATCTTTCATAGTTCACAACCAATTTACACAACCATTTTGTTGTATCTTGGAAAAATCTCAAACTTCTCAGTTTAATTTGATACTTTAAAGTGCGGAAAGTGGGTTTTAATTATTCAGAGGAGAAGAATTACGCCTTAGCTACTGGCTCATTAGCAGCTGACCAAAATGGATAGTCTGTATATCCCTTTTCATCGCCACCATAAAAGCTTGCTTGATCTGCTTGATTTAGTGGTGCATTTAAAGCCAAGCGTCGCGGTAAATCCGGGTTTGATATAAATAATGTGCCAAAGGCAACTAAATCTGCTGCTTTGTTTGCCAGTACAGCATCGCCTTTTTCACGAGTATAACCACCATTGACGATCAGTGTACCTGTAAAGCGATCGCGTAGATGACTAGTGGGTACAATTATCCCGCCATGTCTAATGTCTGCCTCTATTGCCTCAAAAATATGCAGATATGCCAAATTAAACTGGTTCAACGCTTGAGCCGCATAACCGAATGTCTCCAGGGGATTGGAGTCACGCATATCGTTATAAGTCCCACTGGGAGAAAAACGTACCCCAACTCGGTTAGAATCCCACACACTAGTTACCGCCTCTGTCACCTCCAACAGGAATCGAGTCCGATTTTCAATGGCACCTCCATATTTATCTGTACGTTGATTCGCCCCATCCCGGAGAAACTGATCTATTAAATAACCATTAGCTGCGTGAATTTCCACCCCATCAAACCCAGCCGCTAGGGCATTTGCTGCTCCCTGACGGTACTGTTCGACTATCTGCGGTATTTCCGAAGTTTCTAAAGCACGGGGAGTAACAAAGGGTTTTGGCCCCTTATAAGTTGCAGCATCACCTTTAGGAGCAATGGCAGAAGGTGCCACAGGTAAAACTCCATTCGGTTGTAAATCAGGGTGAGAAATCCTGCCTACGTGCCATAGTTGCAGAAAAATTCTGCCTCCGTGCTGATGTACGGCATCGGTTACTAACTTCCAGCCCTCCACCTGTTCTGGTGAATGAATTCCTGGTGTTGCGGGATAGCCCTGTCCTTCAGGAGTTACCTGTGTTGCTTCAGAAATAATCAGTCCAGCGGAAGCACGTTGGACGTAGTAAGTAGCATTCAGTTGGTGTGGTACGTTTCCCTCACCTGCCCTGTTTCGGGTTAAGGGTGCCATCACTATCCGGTTAGGTAGTTCCAGATTTCCTAGTTGATAAGGAGAGAATAAGTTGATATCAGTAGTCATGTCGCTTTGCTCCAATTCAAAATTCAAAATTCAAAATAGCTATTTTCAGGTAAATAGATTATGCAGTTGTGGTTCAAATACTAAACAATCGACCGAATAACGCCACCATCTACCCGCAAAGCTGCACCATTAGTTGCCGATGCTACGGGACTAGAAAGATAAACTACGATCGCTGCTACTTCTTCATTAGTTGCAAAGCGTTTAATTAGGGAACTTGGACGCACATTTTGAAAAAATTCAGCCTCAACTTCAGCGCGAGTAATACCGCGTTCCTGCGCCAGGTTGGTGATAAAATCTTCAACTCCTTCTGAGCGGGTTGGCCCTGGTAGGACTGAGTTTACCGTGACTCCAGTCCCGACAGTCATTTCTGCTAGACCTCTGGCAATGGCAAGTTGTGCCGTCTTAGTTGTGCCGTAGTGAATCATTTCCACTGGGATCTGAATAGCAGATTCGCTGGAGATAAAAATTATCCGCCCCCAGTTTTGCTCTAGCTGCTTTTGCAGATATTGCCGACTCAAACGGACTCCACTGAGGACGTTAACCTCAAATATCTTTAACCAGTCTTCATCAGTAATATCAAAGAAGGTTTTTGGCTCATAAATACCCACATTGTTTATGAGTATATCAACGTCAGGAACCTCTTGAATGAGTTTCTCTACCCCTGATGCAGTGCCAGCGTCAGCAACAACACCAGAAATTTTCGCGTCGGGTGTAGAATACTTAATTTTGGCGATCGCTTGAGCTACTCGTTCTTCAGACCGACCGTTGACAATTACTGATGCACCCTCTTGAGCTAGCCCAAGAGCGATCGCCAAACCAATACCTGCGGTTGAGCCACTCACCAGGGCGGATTTACCATGCAATTTCAAGTCCATTTCGCTCTTTCCCCGTTAGTTGAAACATAATTCAGGAGTCAGGAGTCTTATATATTTTGACTCCTGCCTCCCTTGACTAGAGAAGGCTGCAAACTAAATGCATCTCACAATCGTACCTAGATTAAAGATGCTGTGCTAAGGTCTTATTCAAGGTAGTTTTTGGAACCGCCCCAACGACAGTATCGACCTGGCGACCTCCTTTAAAAACCATCAATGTCGGAATGCTGCGAATTCCATAGTGGCTAGCGACAGTAGGATTTTGATCTGTGTTCAACTTCACAAATTTCACCTGTCCTTCGTATTCAGCTGCAACTTCATCGACGACTGGGCCCACCATCCGGCAAGGGCCGCACCACGGTGCCCAAAAGTCCACTAATACCGGAATTTCACTTTCCAAGACTTCTTGCTTGAATGTGGCTTCTGTGACATTTGTAATGGATGACATAAAATTGCCCTCCTAATTAATTCTATAATTCGATAATATCGAATAATAAAAATATATGCCACCTGATGAGATAATGCAACTATGAGATTCCTTTATCATCCAGATCGAAAAAATATTTCTTTACCAGGCGTGTTGTATGCATTGGGCGATCCGGTGCGGCTAGAGATTGTGCGGCTGTTGGCGACTGAGGGGGAACAATGCTGTGCCAAATTTGATTTTGCGATCGCAAAGTCTACTATGTCCAACCACTTCAAGATTTTGCGGGAGTCGGGGATAGTCTTTACACGCAAAGAAGGCACACAGCATATTAACCTACTGCGGCGTGAAGATTTAGAGGTGCTGTTTCCAGGGTTGCTGGATGCGGTGTTGAAAGCCGCTCAACCATTGCCTGTTGAACCCGCCAGTACTAAACAAACAGCTTCAAGGATTTAGGGGTATTGGGCATGACCTGTTTAAGAATCTTCTCGTTTTTTAATTTGTGTTTCTAAATCAGCAAAGACATCATGTTGTTCTCGAAAAGTCCTTGGAGTGTAAGATAAACCTAAATCTGTAGAGAGTAAATCAATACCGTCGATAATTTTGGGTATCTGAGCTTGATCAACTTGCAGACCCAGAAAGCATTTCTCCCTGTAATCTGGTCTTTCCTGAAAGCGTGCGATCGCTCTTTTCAAAGGGCGCATAACCTGATATGCTTTTTCAGCTTTCTCAATTGATGCTTGAGGGATTGGAGATTGCAGCCGAAGAACTGCTAAATCGATTAAATCTCTTGCTTCAACGCTGTCATCTGCATAACGGTCAGAATTTGACAGCAGCTTAGAGGTAAAACAGTCATTGAAGCTTAAGCAGGGAACGAGTGACCACTTTGGATATCTTGGTGGCTCTAGTTGAAAACGAGTTTCGGCAATAATTTCTGTTTTAATCGGCACATTATCTACAAAAACGATCATCCGAATTCCATATTGGTCAGTTGTGCTACGTCCAACTTGGATTTTACTTAAATCCCGAAATAATGCTTCATGCCCACCCTCAAATACCACTGTCCGCAGGTATTTGTAGCCTTCTGTACCAACAGAGGCGATAAAATCAACGTCCTTACTCCAGCGATATTCATCAAAATCAAATGCCAGAAGGGTTCCGCCACCGAAGTACTTGTACTGAGCGAAGCCGAAGTAAGCAAAACCCTTCCTAAGTATGTCAGAATCTAAGCATTCAAGAACTGTGAGAATTTGATTATGGTGTTCTAACCTGAAGGTCATAAAGAAACTTGCAACCAGGATTTATAGCGTCTGGCGAGTTCCTGAAGGAAATTGAGTTCTTCACCCTCAAGATTATTAAATAGGTTGTGATATTGCCAACCACGCTCGTAGCGACTCAGCATTTCTTCTGAAGTGAACCGATAGACATCGGCAGTCTGCCAACAAATTGACTCCAGAAAAGGCAGTTTTTTGGGGACAGTAACAGGGTTAATTGTTGGTGTTGCGGTTGTCATAACTCTTTTAATCAACCACTTTAGGCTTATCTTTAATTTTAGATTAGCACTAGCGATTTTGAAATTCAATTTTATTCTAACTATAATTTATCCGGGCTGGAGTAAACTCTTCCTTTCCAAGCGCCGCCGCGCCCTTGCCAGTGACGGAGTGCTGAATCTAGAGTCATCAGGGTATAAAGAAAAGCGATCGCAGGTAAGCTCAATGCTAACCAGGGAGAACATTTATAAAAACGGATTGTTGGGTAGTAAGCGAAAGTCATTAACAGCCATCCTAATAAACCTGTAAATGCGATCGCCCAATTGCTCCAAACTGCACCCATAATCACACATACAGGTGGAGCTAAATAAATTAGAGGCATTCCCACCAAAGTTCCCAATAGTATTAATGGTGAATAATTCAGTTGGGTATAGGCAGTACGAGCAACCATATCCCAAATCGTCGCCAGCGAGTCATAGGGACGCAAGCTGTGAGTCAAGCTACTCAATCCCAGCCAGATACGCCCTTGACTGGGCATTGGGTATGGGGCATGGTTATTTTCCTTGTATCCCTTACTCCCCTGCTCCCCTGCTTCCCTGCTCCTCTGCTCCCCTGCTCCCCTGCTCCCCTGCTCCCCTGCTCCCCTGCTCTTCTTAACAGCCTTAGCAAGGGCACAATCATCAATTAAAGCTTGGCGAATCACTTGAATACCCCCGATTCGCTCTAAAGCTTCACGGGCGATCAGAATAGATCCCCCAGCGGCTCCTGCTGTGGGATTGTTGGGATTATTCACCCAACGGAAGGGATAGAGTTTTTGGAAGAAAAAGATGAAAGCTGGAATCAAAAATTTTTCCCAAAAGCTTTCACACCTGAGTCGCACCATTACCGAAACCAAGTCTAAATCTTCCTGCACAGCTTTAGCAACGAGTCGGCGGAGATTACCAGAATCGTGTTCGATATCTGCATCAGTCAGCAAAAAATAGTCAGGTGCGAATAAACTCGCGCTCTTTATACCTTGCTCAATTGCCCAAAGTTTTCCCGACCAACCAGCAGGCAGTGATTCACCTGAGATAATATGCAATTGCTGGGCTTTACCGACAGCATGGGCAACCCCTTCGGCAAAATTTGCTGTCCGGTCTGTACTGCGATCGTCTACCAAAAACACGTTGAAAGAACCAGGATAATCTTGAAGTAGGAGCGATCGCAGTGTAGTTGGTAGCAATTGGGCTTCGTTACGGGCTGGAACTACAGCACAAACCACAGGTAACGATTCTAGCTGAGTTTCTGTAAACTCTAATTGCTGGTCTGTCCGCCAAAACTGTCCCCAAAAACCCAGTAATCCCAACCAAATTGTCAAGGATAAGAGCATCAATCCTAATACAATTACATCCATGACCTATTGCAAATTATCAGTGACTCAGACAGAATACTATGTCTATTGATAGAGGAAAAAAATTTTTTTCGCTGTAGTACCGTGTTCATATCTAGTGTTGGGTGTTGAGGTTAAATAGTTTTTGATGCAAACACAAGACAGGGTAAAAGTCAATCAAGTCGTAGAAGCGATCGCAGCTAGTCAAGAATATCTGCTTTCGATTCAAAATCTGGCAGGTTATTGGTGGGCAGAGTTAGAATCTAATGTCACCATCACTGCTGAAGTTGTTCTCCTGCATAAAATTTGGGGAACAGACCAAACCAGACCTTTACACAAAATTGAAACCTACCTGCGTCAAGAGCAACGGCAGCATGGCGGCTGGGAACTTTACTACGGTGATGGTGGAGAACTTAGCACCTCGGTTGAAGCCTACATGGCGCTAAGACTGCTAGGTGTACCAGCAACCGATCCGGCGATGATTCGGGCGCAAGCTTTTATTCTCCAACAAGGTGGTATCAGCAAAACTCGGATTTTTACCAAGTTACACCTAGCCTTGATTGGCTGCTACAACTGGCGCGGTATTCCCTCACTACCAGCTTGGGTGATGCTGTTGCCAAATGCTTTCCCTGTCAATATCTACGAGATGTCTAGCTGGGCACGTTCCAGCACAGTACCATTACTGATTGTATGCGATCGCAAACCTGTTTTTATCACCGACTCAACTATCAACCTAGATGAACTATACGTTGAAGGTGTCGATCAAGTCCAGTGGGAATTACCCCAAAGTGGCGATTGGACAGATTTATTTCTTACCCTTGATCGGGGGTTCAAATTGGCAGAAAGCCTGAATTTAGTACCCTTTCGTCAAGAAGGTATCAAAGCTGCCGAAAAATGGATTTTAGAGCGCCAAGAAGCTACAGGCGACTGGGGCGGCATTATTCCGGCGATGCTGAATTCAATGCTGGCTTTGCGGTGTCTGGATTATGACCCAAATGACCCTATTGTAGAACGTGGTTTGCAAGCAATTGATAACTTTGCCATTGAAACAGAGAATAGTTATCGGGTACAGCCCTGTGTTTCACCCGTCTGGGATACAGCTTGGGCGATGCGTGCTTTAGTAGAATCTGGCTTTGCACCAGATCATCCAGCTGTAGTAAAGGCTGGAGAATGGTTGTTGCAAAAACAAATTTTAGATTACGGAGATTGGGCTGTCAAAAATCGCCAAGGAAAACCAGGGGCTTGGGCTTTTGAGTTTGAGAATCGCTTTTATCCCGATGTAGACGACTCGGCGGTGGTGGTGATGGCTCTACATTTGGCAAAACTTCCGAATGAAAAAATCAAGAAGGCTGCGATCGCTCGGGCCTTAAACTGGATTGCATCTATGCAATGTAAACCAGGCGGTTGGGCTGCTTTTGATTTGGATAATGACCAAGATTGGCTCAACTCGATTCCTTATGGCGATTTAAAAGCGATGATCGATCCAAATACCGCAGATGTTACGGCTAGAGTCGTAGAAATGCTGGGTGCTTGTGATTTGTCAATTGATAGTGATAATTTGGAGCGATCGCTCACTTATCTTTTGCACGAACAAGAAACCGAAGGCTGTTGGTTTGGTCGTTGGGGTGTAAATTATATCTACGGCACCAGTGGCGTTTTGTCAGCCTTAGCGTTAATCGATCCTCAAAGGTATAAACTCAATATAGAACGGGGAGCAGCTTGGTTAGTTGGATGTCAAAATCCAGATAGTGGTTGGGGTGAGACTTGCCGCAGCTACGACGATCCCAGTCTCAAAGGAAAAGGAAATAGTACTGCATCTCAAACTGCTTGGGCTTTAATTGGGTTAATAGCAGCAAGTGAAGCAACAGGTAAATTAGCTCTTGATGTGATTGAGCGAGGAATTGGCTACCTTGTAGCAACTCAACAGCCCGATGGTACTTGGTTTGAGGCGGACTTTACAGCTACTGGCTTCCCTTGCCATTTTTATCTCAAGTATCATCTGTATCAACAATACTTTCCTTTAATTGCGCTAGGTCGCTATCAAGCAGCGATTAAAGAAGGTTAATATTGGTTTTTAGTAAGGTAGCACACCTATGCTACCTTATCGTGTATTCCATTTATACGAAAACAGCTATTACATAAGCGATCACATCAACTATATACTCAAGTGAAGAAAGTTTATTCTCTTAATATCTTACGCCCAAAATCCACGTATTTCTATTCTCTAGCAATGACAATATCGTTAGATTTAATAACTGCATAAGCTTCTTTTCCCTCAGATAATTCCAACTCTTCTGCGGAAGCTCTGGTGATAATCGAAGTTAATTCTACTTTGTGAATAATCTCCAAAGTAACCTCACTATTAACTGCTCCATAAACAACTCGTTTAACCACACCTTTAAGAATATTGCGAGAGCTAACTTTTAGTGATTTCTTTTGAATACTACTTTCTATATTAGGCTTTTGAGTGTAGTCAATATCTTCCTGCTGTTCCTGCTGAGTTGCTGGTGATATTGATGTTGAGGAGTGCTGAGTGAGACTACGCACAAGTTCCCGCAGAATCTCAGTCTTGGTGCGTTGAGACTGTTCGCAAAACTCCTCTAAAATCTTCCGCTCGTCCTCTGAGGTTTGAAATGTAACCCATCCTTGTTCTTTTCTTGGCATAATAATATTATCAATTTTAGTTATCTTGGTAAAATTCTACCAATTATCAATTTGTTACGTCGTTTTAGTAATAACATTTTTTTCTCAGGATTTTCGGCATTTTTATCGCAAATTAATCAATTAATCTCATATAGTAAACTACATATATATTTATTTTTTTCTAGATGCGAAATATTTTGTTACTTGAAATTGTCTAAATTATCACTAAATTATTACCAACTAAGATGGTATAAAGTAAAGTCTATGGTATTTGTTGGGATAGTGATGCCTATGCAAAGGTAATCTAACAGAAAATTTTACTGGCGATCGCGTGAGTGCCGTAGGATTATTTAACGTGAGTTCACAGCCGGGGGATGAAACACCTAAAATCACGTTCTCAAGACCTGCGGAGTTTATTTGAGAACAATATCACCATTGAATACGTGGCAGAACCCCTGAAAGCTATGCCAGCTGATGCGGAGGCGAAAGAAGTGCTGCATTGGATGCAAGCACAAAATTTTGATGTTATCGGCGTTGAGACGGAAGATATTATTAGTGGTTATGTAGAACGCTCTAGTTTGAGCCCAGGCAAAAAAGGTAAATGTAGCGACTATCAACGGGTGTTTCATCCCAAAGAACTAATTGCCATTTCTACTCCACTGATAAAGTTGCTACCCATTTTGCAACAAACTCCGCGATTGTTTGTCTTAGATTGCAATCAGGTAAGTGGTATTGTTACCTGTGGTGATTTGCAAAAAGCACCCGTGCGAATGCTACTGTTTGGCTTAGTAACGCTGCTAGAAATGAATTTGCTGCGGCTGGTGCGGATTTACTATCCCCAAGATTCTTGGCAAAAAGTCCTTAAACCTGAGCGCTTAGAAGTTGCTCAACGACTATGGCGAGAGAGTCAGGAAAGAAACGAAGCCACCGATTTGTTAGATTATCTGCAATTCTGTGATAAGCGAGAGTTGATTTTAAATCAACCAGAACTTCTCCAGCAACTAGGACTAAAATCAAAACGGTTTGGCGAACGTTTCCTCAAGTCTGCTGAACAGTTGCGAAACCGATTAGCTCACGCCCAAAATTTAGTTAGTGGTTCCTCTTGGATAGAATTGATTTCTCTAGCAGAAGCGATGGAGAAACTGTTAATTCATTGTGAGGAAGTTGAGTAAAGTGGTCAGCTTTCTTTAACACTATTGAACCAGCCGATCAAATCCGCTGCTGTCGATAAATCTAATAGCGACTCACTTAGCTTGACTTTATCCATTTTTTTCGCAACCCGATACTCCTGTGGAGTCGTTGCACGAACGCTAATGCTAAAACCTATATGGGGTCTTAGTTTTATTTTTTCGATTTCACCGTGAATCAGTGACATAGAAAAAGTTTTTGCTAAAAAGCTCTTAGAGGATGTTTGAAAAGTTCTCTTGTAGATATCAAAAGTTTTAGCTCCCTCTAAATCCCCTTTAAAAAGGGGGACTTTGATTCCGGTTCGTCCCTTTTTAAGGTGGGTTAGTGGGGATCTAAAAGTGCCTAAAGTCACAGCGAAAAACTTTTCAAACAACCTCTTAAATCCTCTAATTGAGTCAGAGACAATACTTGAATCTGCGATGTCTACGACGGGCAACTCTTGGAGACGCACTCGCGTTCGCTTACACAATTCAATTTTGGAGCAACTGTTGCAAGCTTATTTTTGAGTGAACTTATAACTTTTTTTCTATTAACTGTACGTTAGCAAGCACCGCTCTTATTTGACACAACTTTTAAAGTTTTCAAGATTAGACTAATATCATAAACGATAGACCACTTACGTTGGTAGTCTAAGTCCATGTGAACAATATCTTCAAAGTCTTTAATACTGGAGCGACCATGAGCCTGCCATTCACCAGTCATACCCGGCTTGACATTCAACCGTTCCCAGTGGTGCTTTGAGTAGTGTATCACTTCATTAGGAGTGGGAGGGCGGGTACCTACTAGACTCATTTCCCCCAGCAGCACGTTCCAAAACTGAGGAAGTTCATCTATGCTAGTGCGGCGAAGAAACCTTCCTACACAGGTAATGCGGGGGTCATTCTCATTTTTGAATATCCGATCGCTTTGAGCTTCATTCTTAACTAGATGCTTAAGTTGGTCAGCTCCGACTGACATCGAACGGAATTTCCAAATTCGGAAGTGATGCCCATTCAAACCACAGCGAATTTGACTGTAAAATATAGAACCTGGGCTATTTAACTTAATGGCGATCGCAACAGGAATTGCTACGAATACTGTAATCGATAGCCCGATAACAGCACCCAAGACGTCAATCATTCGCTTGGCTTTACTGATTACAGAGGGATGAACTGGAAGTATAACTTTAGGAACAGTATGGGTATCATCTAGAACTTGCATATCAAAACGATGGGAAGTAAAGGTATTAGACATGGTATTTGCAGTTTCAGTAGATAAGTTTATGAACTCGATCGTCTGTACATTTACTTATTTCAGTAACCTGTAAAAGCGGGAATGAGATTTTCTAATAGGTTAAGCAAGTAAATATGTCACCAGTCAATTTGTTCTTTAAGATATTTGCAATGACGGTAACGATCAATACTTCATGTTTAAGCATTCAACATCTTTACGGCGGCATCCTAATTCTCATAAATTTCAAACACTAAATCCATCTGAGTCAGTTCAAAGATCATCCGAACAGGTGCTTGCAAATTGCAAATTACCGAACAACAGGCACTTGAACATATAGACGAAACCCCCTTAAGTAAAGCGGTTAAGCCTAAACTATCCATAAAATCTACTTTGACTAGATGAATCACCCAAAGAGTGGTGTTACAAGCAACTTTTAATCAGTCTTGGTGATGAATTAAAAGTTCAAATCGTTTTCAAATCCAGATTTATTTCGTACAGCTAATGTGATTTGGCTACTTTGTTCTTCACTTTGGCGTCGAGCAAACGCGTAGGTTAGTACTAAACGTAAAAATATAAAGTTGCCTAGAATATAGCGCTGCCAAAGTCGAGTCGGTTCCATTGCCAGTCGCCACAGCCACTCCATGCCAACAGAGCGAATTGGATAGGGGGCACGGGTCACACGTTCAGCCATAAAATCGAACAGACCCCCCACACCCATACAAGTGATACTAGGCAATTGGCTAGCGTATTGGTTAATCCAAATTTCCTGTAGGGGTACGCCCATCGCCACTAACAGCAGGTGGGGGCGGGCTATCCGAATAGCCTCTAATACTTGCTGCGTTTGTGCTTCAGCAAAATAGCCGTGCTGAGTTCCGGCAATTATCAACCCAGAATATGCTTTCTTGAGGTTAGCTGCCGCTTCTTCAGCTACACCCGGCTTACCACCTAGAAAATAGACTGATAAACCTTTTGCTGCGCCTTCTTTGCACAAAGCCGGAACTAAATCAGTGCCATTTAGATTATGTACCAATGGTGTACCCAAGAAAGCGCTACCCCAACGAACTCCGCTCCCATCTGCCAACAACAAATCACTCTGCTCTAACGCCTTTGCCAATGCTGGGTTTTTGGCAGCAGTTACCATAGTATGGGCGTTGGCATAATACACGCGACCACCCTGCCGCTTCAGCAACTGCACCATTAATAGTTCAATTGCTTCGTATAAAGGCATACGATCAAAATCAGTATCGAGAAAAGTAACTCGGTCTGCCATATAATTTAATGCTCGCCATCTGGAGTTGCAAAATAGTAGAATTCAGAGCATTGCCCATATTTTCTGCTCACCGGAAATTTCCTGACAGTGTTATAAATTAATCGACACAAAGAATTATGGCTGCTGGTAAGTGAGGATTACCTGCAACAAAATTGAAATCTTTGATCTGTCAGGGCTTTTGAGATACTTAACTTTTTAATCTGTAAGTACCATAAAAGATTTGATAATAATTGAGAGTTTATTCACAAGGTTGGGTAAAGACCTAGTGAAGTCTACGTATACTTTCGTGCGCAAATACCGATATAAAATACTATCTGATGGCTACTTAAATTATTTTTTATACAGTATCCTAATGAGGAATAAAATTATCCAGCTAACTATCCGTTTGGCTGTAGCGTACAGATAGTCTAAATTTCATAATAAGATAAGTAAGCACGATAAAATAAACGGATGTTTTATTTTTTCAAAACTGTAAAATAACCAATTTCTAAGCTATTAGTTGAATTTACATTTTTTCACATAGGTTGTTTTTTTAACGCCGATTGACTGACTACACCACATAAAAAACCACAAAAATCAGAGATTTGACAACTACAGAAATAAGATAACAAACAATTATTGCCACGCAGAATTGATGTTGAACAGATGATATGTTGAGTAAAAATATTTTAAGTAGCGAGTGAGAAGTTTTGTTTATCTCGTCATTGCTATAGTCAGGTAATAATGGCATTCTGTGGACTTGTCAGATTGTAATTTTATTGATTATGCTTTTTATCTGTTAATGACTTGAGCCTCTCTGGGAAAAAATAAATCTTTCTTCTTTCTATCTTTTTGCTCTTAACTGATGATTTAGCTCAACTTATTCGCCCAAAGCCTTATTGTTACGTTCATTCAACGCTGATGATCAGCTACGCTGGGCGGTTACGCCATCGCACTTCCTTTACGATCGCTAAAACCATTGTATAGTAGGAATTTCCCATTTGCAGATAAGTCTAAATATATGAAAAGACACCGAATTATGGTTATTGGTAGCAATGTCATGACCGTGCAGCGCGTCAGCAGTCATTGCCTAAAACAAAATGCAGAAGTTTTTCCATATTATTGTATTCCCACGCCTGAAGAGATAACTTTGTTTGAACCTCATGTATTGGTGCTATGTCTGCCCATACCTGAGCAATTCCAGCATCAACTACTTCAGCCTTACATTTTGTGGTCAGAACAACTCGTGAATGACATCTCACCACTAGCTACCACTTTTACAGAATTATCTGCCTGTTTACATAAATTCCTTTAAGCTTAAATCAACCCTTGGCGTACGGCTAAAGCTGCTGCTTGAACGCGATCGTCAACGCTAAGTTTGTTGAGAACCATACGTACATAAGACTTGACGGTTCCAAGTGAGAGGTAGAGTTGGTTTGCAATCTGCTGGTTTGAGCGCCCTTGTGCAATAAGTTTAAGAATCTCGCGTTCACGATTACTGAGAATAGGTTGCGCTATTACCTGAGATACAGGAACATCGGGAGCGACAGCGGTTGACCTAAGCATCCGAGCAACTTTTTGAGCTATTAAAGGATCTAAATAAGCACCACCTTGAAGTATCAATTGAATGACGGCGATCAGCTGTTCCCATTCAATGGTTTTAAGACAGTAACCATCAGCACCAGCTGCAAGCATCCCCATGACCTGGATATCATCGTCGAATGCACTTAAGGCTAGAACACAAGTAGTCAAGCAATTACTTTTTATCTGCTGGGTGGCTGTAATCCCATCCATAACTGGTAGATCAATATCCATTAAAACTACATCTGGTTGGAGTTGGCTAGCTAATTCAACAGCCTCTCCACCGTCCAATGCCTCTCCAACTATACTAAAACCACGTTCTAGGCTAAATTGCCCTTTCATCCCTCGGCGGATTAAAGGGTGATCATCAACTAATAGAACCCGCACAGTTTTATCTTCGTCAATATTAGGCATCATTCTTGCTACATTTGGTTATATTCTATTCATCGTTGCAATCAACTTTATTTATGGCACTTGGGAGAGTAAACCAGAAAGTACTTCCCTCTCCAAGAGAACTTTCAACACCAATGTTTCCTCCGTGAGCCTCAATAATTTGACGACACAAGTACAGACCAAGCCCACTTCTTCCACGATGCCCTCGTCCTTGAATAAAGCGGTGGAACAGCTTTTCCTGAGCTTGCGGTGCAATTCCTGAACCGTAATCACGCACCGAAATCCGCACTTGCTCTTCTCCATAAGGCGTTATCTCAATCAGAATTTCCCTGTTAAGCTTACTTACCCGCACAGCGTTATCAAGTAAATTTTGTAAAACCCTTTGAATTTCTAATTCATCACCATAGACAGTTGGCAGCAATTGAGAAGTTTTACAAACGAAGGCTAACTCATGTGTAGATGTTGCTTTTATCTGCCCAATTACTTTAATTAAAATCTTTTCCCAATTCAGGCGATCGCACATTAAACAAGCGCTGCGTGCTTCATAACGGGAGATATCTAAGAGGAGTTCCACAAGCTTAAGTAGATCCTCATTAGCTTCATGGTACTCTTCAAAAACTTCCTTCCAAGTATCATTTACTGAACCAAAAGCTCCTCGGAGCATACAGTCTAAAGTGTTACGAGTGGCAAGTAAAGGAATACGTAGGTCGTGAGAAAGTGCAGATATCATGTCTTCAAGCTGTTGGTTACGCACCTCAATACTATGTTGACTGTGACGAGTCTTATCAGCCATCGCGTTAAGAACTCCAGCTAGTTGCCCGATCTCATCTATAGAAGAATGGGAGAGTTGCACTTCCATTTGTCCCGCTTGCCAAAGTTTACAAACTTGTGTCAATTTGTTTAATGGAAGTTTGACTCGCCAATGCAACAACTGGATATTTAAAATTGCAACTAACAAAATGATTAATGTGCTGAAAATGTTTATCGCAGTGTTAATATTATTCAAGTGCTGTACACGATTGTTGCGAACCCTCAAAAGCATCTCCTCGTGCTGAATGAGTTTCCCAATCTCGTTGTGCAAGGAATCAAATAAAGTGCTTTTTGTCAGAGCAGAGTTGCTGACAGAACCAGAAAGCGCTTTTTGCTTCAACTCCCTTTGCCACTGGTTATAGATATATCTAATTTTATCAAGTTGCTTTATTTGAGCAGGGTTGTCTTGTACGAGATTGTACAGATGGTTGAAGCTTTTGTGGAAGCTGGGCTTCTTCTGACGATAATCTATAGGATTAGTTCGTCCCTGACTGGAATTTTCCAGAAAACCTTTTTCTTGATTATCTATTACAGCATTGAGTAGACGTTCTCCTTCTCGCCCTACGAATAGAGCATGAGTTACCTGGTCAGATGCCTCATGATTTAGGTGTGCTATCAAGAGGTTGAAAACTTGCTGTCCAGATAAAAACAACACTAGCAGTAAAATACTAGTATGCAGAGGGTTTAAAAAATTACCTTTCCTAGATGAGTGAATTAAGAAAGGTATCAAGCTAATAGCTATCACTACCTAATATCTCTACCACCTTAATTAAAGTTACCTAGAATATTACTTAAAACCCGTATACACCAGTACTGTAAAAGCTTTGCTGGTGTTCATCTGTCATTCAAAAGCGTTAACTGTACATATATTACATATCAATATCCCTCATACTAACAACCCAATTGTATTAAATAATGTCGCAAAAACATACTACTATCTTTTTTACAAAAATTAACATAATACGCAAAAATTAATAATCTTTTAGCTTCGTGGTTTTCTTCCAACTGATATCAGTTGCATGAAACAAATAAATAATGGTAACTTTTTTTATGGAGTTCCATAGTATATTCCTCTACCGTTAGTGCCAATAAAGACTAGTCCAAATTTCTGCCAGCTAGCCTCCATCACATTAGGCTCATTGCCGATAGGTTGGTGTAAAAAGGCGATATTTATCCATGTTTTTCCTTTGTCGAGAGAGCGAAAAACTCCTTCGCCCATACCAACAATTTCCCCATACAAATACAGTGCAGGAATTTTGCTTCCCTTCTGTGCCTTACCAAGGGCGAATAAATAAGCTTTTTTCACTTTAGGAATCTGGGCAAATTTCACACCGCCATTTGTTGAGCGATAAAGTCCGTGAGAGTTAAGACTGAGCCAGACTTCGCCATTAATCCCCGGAACTGTTTTGAGCATAGACCAACTTTCTGAAGGCAATAATGAGTTTACAATCCTAAAGGATGCGCCTCCATTCTTACTACGGTATAACTTGCCACCACTGTAGTAGTAAAAAGTGTTGCCATCTAATTTGTCAGCTACTAATGGTTGACCCCAGTACCACGGGCCTTTGGGACCTTTGGGTAATCCTGATACTTTGCTCCAAGAAAATCCGCCATTGGTTGTGCGAATAGCCTTTCCTTGATTAATAATTGCGACAAATAGATTTGAATTTGTTGCTGACATGGCTACACGCAACGGCATTGTGTTTTTTGGAAACGAGGAAAATTTTTTCCATGTCAGTCCCCCATCTTCCGAAGTTGCTCCCGTATAAGCATTGTTCCATCGATTACCACCAACACGTACCATTTGTGAAGGATTGCTTTCGCTATAAGCAAGGCCATAGGTATCCTGGAACCGAGGACTATTTTTGCCGCCAAACTGCGTACATGGGTAGACATCTAGCCCATTGCTGTGGTTAAATCCATCCGTATCAGCAACACCGCTCAACAATTTAGAGCCACTTCGAGGTGAGACTAGGGCGAAGCTAACTACCTGTTCATGTCCTTTTTCATAGTTCGACCAAACAGATGACTCTGCGTTGATGTTATCTGTGCGCCATGTTCCATACCAGTCTGTTAACCATAACCGTCCAGGAGTTTTTGGGTCAAACTCAATAGCTGAGGTTGCGGAGGCAAAATACCACTTAGGCCACCAGGGCACTTGAGGTTTCAAGGTATGCTTTTTCTGTTGCCATGTAGCTCCACCATTAGTAGATTGAAATATTACACGATCGTTGGTTGTAGAAACATACTGGTCATAAACAATTAAAAGGTGATTGGGATTCTCTGGATCTACAGAAATGGCATTAAATGTAGTTTTGGCGTTACTTGGTGTGATATTGCTCCAAATACTGTTTGCATATTTGCTGACACCTGACGTATGCGTTACATACAGAACTTTGTCCTTTGCGAGAGCCATTCGATTCACTTTTAATGGGCTTCCTGGTATTTTGCTCCAGGTAACACCCGCATCAGTGGATTTATATATGCCATTTCCATAAGCATTGGCATAGACTAGTCCAGACACATTTTTGTTAAATAAAATACCTGCAATTCCAATATTTGCTTCCAAATTTTCGGGAAAGGAGCTAACCTTACCCCATGTTGTGCCACCATCTGAAGACTTCCATAGCCCATTCAACCGCGAGCCAAATAAAATAACATTGGAATTAAAGGGATTAACAGCTAGCCTCTCTCCTAGCCAACGTTTAGTTTCATTGCCGCCCATTCGCAAGTCTATTTTCAGCTTATTCCAGGTTTGACCGCGATCGCTCGATTTAAAAATTGTTCCTAATCTACCCCGGTTAGTAGTGTATTTACCTGCTGCTATGTATACAATATCTGGGTTATGTGGGTCAAGTGCTAAGGCTTCTCCCCCGTAGTAATTGCTGTGTTGCAACCTAAATCTATCTGTTAGCGGAATCCATTTGTAGTCTTTTGAATTCCAACGATAAAAGCCACCCATATCAGTTCTGATGTAGGCTAAATTTCGCTCTCGTGGATGCAAATAAATGCCTGTAACATAACCACCTCCTCCAATAGATACATTAGTCCAGTGATAGCCTGATGTAGTACTCCAACTAGATTTAAGAGGTGTAAATTTGACGACAATAGCCAGCGCAAGTATAGCAATACAAGTTGTTTTTCCTAGCAGCCTCCAGAAACGGCGATCGCTCATTGCTATTTTCATGAGATTTGCAAGTATTTACTTTAATTTACTTTACAAGAAGTAAATTAAAGTAAAGTAAATTAAATTAGGTACAGCTAGGTGGATATCTGGGTGGATAATTTTATTGAACTCTAGAGGATGCTGTCTGCATTGATACAATATTGACCATCAGGCAGTTTTCTGATTGCTGTTTAAGAAGGAAACTTTACTAAGAAATATTAATAAATTTTTAAGCAGTGATGTAGTACGATCCTGTAAGTTTACTTAGGCGAATCGCAAAACCCCACCTAGACTTTGTAATTCCGCAGCCAGTTCCCGACTTTAGAGGATTTTTAATGGCCAATCATACAGAAATCTCTGCGGGTTACCCTAGCAGTTTGAGAAAATTAGTAACGAAACAAGGATGTTGGCAGCGTTACTTACTTCTAGGTTTAGCGACCAACATAGCATTTTGGACTTCAACTTTTCTGTATCTAAAGCTTACACCACCGACCTACACTAGTTCTTCAGCTGTTAATCTGCCAGGAGCATGGTCAAATGCCAATATTAATTTACCAGACATTGGCTATGCTAATTATGAAAATGTGTCTCCATACGCTGCTCTTTCTACTCAAGATCCAAGAGAAATTTATAAATTTATTGCTGAAAGCGAACCTATATTAAGATCGGCGGCAGATCAACTTAATATGTCTTTAGAAGAGTTCGGCAAACCTCGGCTCAAGCTAATAATTAATACTTCCATGATGAGCGTTGACTTCGAAGGCGCGAGTCCCGATGAAGCTCAAAAGAAATCTTTAGCTTTTTACAAAGCCTTGCAAGCAAGACTCAACAAGCTACGAAATCAAGAAGCTACTCAAAGAGATATAGGTTATCAAACGTCCCTAATTTCTTCGCAAAAAAAATTAGCAGATGCTCATCAGCGCCTTGCCGATTACAAAGCACGTTCGGGTTTGAACTCTGAAGATCAAATTAAGGATCTAACAACCAATATTGAACAGCTACGTAGACAACGAGCCGAAATAATCGGTCAACAGCAACAGGCTACTACTCGCCTAGCACAATTATCGAATAATTTAAAACTATCTGCTGGACAAGCTACAGATGCTTTTACCCTTCAAACAGACCAGATATTTCAACAGAACTTAAAAAATTATACTGATGCTACCGCTTCTGTGGTTGTTTTAGAATCCAAATTTTTGCCTAACCATCCGACATTAATTGCAGAGCAAGCGAAAAGAGACGCTGCTCAACAGGCCCTGCTAGATCGAGGTCAGTCTCTTTTAGGGCGAAAAGTTACTTTGGCAGTTCTAAAGCAGTTAAGCCTTAGTAGCAATAACTCTGGTAACAGCGCTCCTCGAGACGCTCTTTCCCAAGAACTAGTTATAGTTCAGGTAGACCAAAAGGGATTCACCGCTCAAGCTCAAGCAATAGAACAACAGATTACCCAGCTTGAGAGTAGGCTGAAGAATTTAACACAGTTGGAAAGCACCTTAGATTCACTCAAGCGAAATACGCAAATTGCTGGAGCGGTCTTTTCCTCCAATTTGACCAGACTGGATATTGGCAAGTCGAATACCTTTGGCTCTTATCCACTGATTCAACTTGTTATACAGCCTACATTACCTGAGAACCCGACTTCACCAAAAGAGAAATTGGTTTTACTAGGTTCAACTTTAGGCTCCCTTTTCGTATCCCTTGGACTGGTGTTACTTTGGTGGCGCGAACGTAAAAATTTAATGTCTGATAAGACTGTGAGTACAGAGAGGAAGAGAATGGAACAATGAAACCTCTAAACTTGGAAGAAAGTCTTGTCTGGTATTGGATAATTAGTACGTATGGATTTTATTTTATTGGTATTTTATATCCTGTAAATTTCGTATTAGCCTGGATACTATTTTTTTACCTATGTAAGCGGCTTTGGAACCAAACAACGCATACTAGTATTGACAAAATAATTAAAGTTTATTGGCTACATTGGGTTTGGATTGTCTCTATTCTGGTTATAGCGATCGCTACAATTGTAGGCTGTATAAATTATGATGTAGGTACAAATCAAACTCTCAGGTCATTAATTAATTGGTTTACAGATTGGGCTTTGCTAGCACTATTTCCATTAAGCGGCTGTCTCAATATTCGACCACAAGTAATCTATAGAGCCGTCTGTATCTTATGCCTTCAAAGTTTGATTTTAATTCCCTTTTTTTATTTAGCTTGGATATTACATTTGCCTGCACAACTATATTCTTCTCCAATTGAAAGATTAATACAGAATGGCGAGCTTTTTTACAATGTAAATCTCTATGGTAGTGATTACGGTACGAATGATGTCCGTCTATTTCTATTTGCACCTTGGGCACCTGCGCTAGGTCTTATTGGAAACATCTACTTCTTCCTTGCTCTTGCAGAACGTAACAATAAGTGGCGCTGGATTGGTATAGTCGGCTCTTTAGCTATGAGTGTAGTATCTGTTTCTCGCTTATCTTTTATAGCTTTACCAATAGTTTTCATATTAGTTTTGTTGTTTACAAAAATTTCTAAACCTACTACGCAAATTGCGATCGGGTTTGTTAGCTTTTTAGTAGGTATTTTTAGCACGTCACTTCTTGGTACTATTAGGGATGCTAAAGAAGCATTTTATAATGCTAGACCGGACTCTTCACGAGTGCATGAAGCCTTAGGTATGATTGCCTTGGATAAATGGAAAGAAGCTCCAATATGGGGTCATGGTTTTCGAGAAGCACCAGGACCTAAAGCATTAGCAGAAATGCCTATTGGCTCTCACCATACTTGGTTTGGTCTCTTGTTTGTTAAAGGGATAGTTGGCTTCGTCGCTTTTTTAGTACCAATTTTATTGAGTTTTATAGTTTTGCTGATTAAAGCACAGAAAAGCACAACTGCCAGAGTAGCATTGTATTTTCTTGTAACTCTATTACTTTTTACATTTAATGATAGCCAAGAGGCTTTAGCTTACCTATACTATCCCGGTTTAATCATCATGGGAATTGCATTCAAAGAAGAAGTGCAGCTTCCTAAATCTTCTCTTCATCAGAAGCCTGAAGCTGCTTATACTTAAATTTTAAATTGATAAAAAATATATAATTGTCTCTTAAGGATACCCTCATGTTAATCAAAAAGCTAAGGCAAAAAGTATCTAGTCAATATGTGCGTAATATTGGTTGGATGGGGGGAGCAGAGTTAGTGAATCGTGTGTTCCGATTGGGAACAACAGTTACTTTATCTCACCTGTTAAATCCTTACGATTATGGATTAATAGCAATCGTTTTGACTACCAATGAATTTGCAACTGTTTTTACCTTAAGATCTGGAATTGGATCTAAGATTATTCAGGCAGCAGAGAAGGATCTGAAAATTATTTGTCAGACATCTTACTGCCTTAATTGGATACTATGTGGAGTAATGTTTATTATTCAGTGTACTGCCGCTTTACCAGTTGCTTGGTTTTATAGTAATAACCAAATTATCTTACCTATCTGCATTATGGCATTAGTCTACTTAATGCTGCCAATCTTTGCAGTTCAGTCTGCCTTAATCCAGCGAGAGAACCGCCTAAAAATTACAGCATTATGCAATGCCACGCAGTCGATCCTAATCAATATTCTCACTATAGGTTTAGCTCTATTAGGGATGGGAATGTGGGCTGTTGTTGTACCTATTGTTATTACGACTCCAGTGTGGATTGTTATCAATCTGATGAATCATCCTTGGCGTCCTACCATGTCGTTTAGTTTTAACAAGTGGCAAGAAGTTGTTAGTTATGCGAGAAATATTCTTGGCGTTGAGTTACTAAATAAGCTAAGAGCTAATCTTGATTACCTGATCATTGGACGTTTTTTAGGAGTCCAGGCGCTAGGAATTTACTATTTCGCTTTCAATGCTGGGTTAGGAATCAGCATGAATGTCATAAATACAATGACTTGGTCTTTATATCCCCATCTTTGTGCCGCTAGGGGGAACGTTAAGCAGTTTCAAGAACGTTATTTTAGTAGCCTAAAAACATTTGCCTTAATTGTATTTCCATTAGTTTTGCTACAGTCAAGTCTAGCTCCATTTTATGTCCCAATTGTTTTTGGGCAAAAGTGGGTAACAGCAATTCCAATATTGATAGTTATCTGTTTGTCAGCGCTACCACGCCCATTTGCTGATGGCGCTTCTATGTTACTTAACTCTGTAGATAAAAGTCATATTAATCTTTACTGGAACCTAATTTTTACTGTTATTTTTACAATTTCATTAATAGTAGCTGTGAAATGGGGAATTTTTTGGGTAGCTGTTGCGGTGCTCATGACTCATCTATTAGCATTACCTCTTTACAGCATTTGGGCTAGTAAATATGTTTTAGATAAAACTCAATCTTTATCAATTGCAAAATAAAAATTAAATAGCTCTCAGTATTTAATTAAAGCTAAGTAAAAATTTGGCTTCTTATAGAAATAGCTTCTTCTAACTACACTCATTCATTTGAGAAATAACGAATAACAACGAGGAACTAAAATTAATGACTACTACCCAACCGCAACATCTGAAAGAACTTCTGCATAAATCACTAGGGAAATTAGAGACATTTCAAGAGTGTGCATTACTGGACTATCCTGACTATCCTAATATTGGCGATCATCTTATCGGGTTAGGTACTGTACTTTATTTAATCAATGTGCAAAAAACAAAAATTAAATATACTGCCAGTCCTAATAACTTTTCTAGCAAAGTAATGGAAGAAAGAATTGGAAAATCTCCTATTTTCCTGCAAGGAGGAGGGAATTTAGGCGATCTTTGGACTGCTCATCAAAAATTTCGCGAACAGATTATTTCCAAATATCAGAACCAACCAATAATCATCCTACCACAAAGTATTTATTTTGTTGAACCAACCAATTTAATGGAAGCAGCAGATGTATTCAACTCACATCCTAATTTGACTTTGTTTGTCCGTGATGACTACAGCTATGAACTGGCTCTAAAATATTTCTACAACTCTCAGGTAATTAAAGCACCTGATATGGCTTTTGAAATGGTCAACTTACCTGGTTTATTATCGAGATATAACCGCAGCAACTCTATTTTGTATCATTATAGAAATGACAAAGAGTTGAATCCAAGTAATTCTCAGACTTTTATTGATTTCCCTAATTTAGTTGTAGAAGATTGGACTTCTTTCAAATATGACACAACTGAACGCATGGAGCGAATTCGGGAAGGTTTGCAAAAAGGTACAGTGATTCCTGGTGAGTGGATATACCGACATCTCTGGAAATACTTCCATAATTATTCCTTTGGATTCAATAGCTTATATAACTCCTCAATGCATCTTAAATCCTTAAGTTATATGCATCATGGGATGTATCAATTCAAACAGCATCGTCTAATTATTACAAACCGCTTGCATGGCCATATTCTCTGCATTCTTATGGGTATTCCTCATGTCTTTCTACCTAATGCTTACCATAAAAATGAGGCATTTTATCAAGCTTGGACTTACTCAATTCCCTTTTGCAGATTTGTAAAAGAACCTTCACAAATTCAAGTGGCTGCACAAGAACTCTTGGAACTATTCCCAAACTAACTGGTTTCTGTACCTACACTAGGAATTACAAAAATCCTTTTACTTTCCATCTGGTTAAACTCTATGACAACTATATCCGTTATTATTCCCGCTTACAATGCTGAACGCACTATATTAGAAACGATAAAATCCGTTCTTCAACAAACATTTTCTGATTTTGAACTAATTATTATTAATGATGGCTCAACCGATCAGACTTTAGAACTAGTGAAGACTGTTGAAGACTCTCGTCTCAAGATTTTTTCATACAGCAATGCTGCTCTATCAGTAGCTCGTAATCGTGGTATTTCTCATGCCACTGGAGAGTTTATTGCATTTCTTGATGCCGATGACTTATGGACACCTGATAAATTAGAGCTACAACTAGCAGCATTGCAAAAACATCCAGAGGCAGGACTTACTTATAGCTGGACTCTGAACATGAGTGAAACAGCAGAGATTTTTCACCCTGGTCATAATGTAGTCTATGAAGGTAATGTGTATGACAAATTATTACTCAGTAACTTTATTTCCAATGGTTCCAATCCTTTAATTCGTAAACAAGCAATTGAATCTGCTGGAGAATTCGACCCAACACTTTCTTCTGTGGAAGATTGGGATTATTGGTTTCGTGTAGCAGAACACTGGGATTTTGCAGTAGTTCCCAAACCTCAAATTCTCTATCGTCACTCTTCAAAATCTATGTCAACTAAAATTGAGAAGATGGAGAAATATTTGCTTATTGTCTTGGAGAGAGGCTTTCAAGCAGCACCACCAGAGTTACAAAATCTTAAAAATAGAAGCCTAGCAAATATCTATCAATATTTAACGGGCATGGAACTGGCTCATGTAACTAATAGAGAACAGGTCAACCAAGCTGGTCGTAAATTGTGGAAGACGGTTTCTTTATATCCTCAGATTTTGCTAGAAAGACTAACTCAGCGTTATTTAATGAAATGGCTGGTAATGCAAGTCCTTTCTCCTCGAATTGCTAAGTACTTGACTCGACCTTTTTCTTTGGCTAGGTCTGTTGCAGTTCCAAGGCTGCAATAGAGGCTGTTGTTATAAAGCAACCTTTTAATACTAATTCGCTAGTAGAATTTAGCAACTTATTGAAATCATATGCCAACTATATCTGTAATTATTCCCGCTTATAATTCTGAGCGCACAATTGTCGATACAATTGTCTCAGTACAACAACAAACTTTTTCTGATTTTGAGATAATTGTGATCAATGATGGTTCAACAGACGGAACTCTTAAGCTACTGGATGAGCTAAAAGATAGTCGTATAAAAGTCTTTTCCTATAATAATGGAGGTTTATCAGTAGCTCGTAATCGTGGTATCTCTCATGCCAAAGGAGATTTTATAGCCTTTCTTGATGCTGACGATTTATGGACAGCCGATAAGCTAGAACTTCAGCTAGAAGCTTTGCAGAAAAATCCAGAGGCAGGTGTTGCTTATAGCTGGACTTATTTTATGGATGAACAAAGTGGAAATTGCCATATGGATCAGCCTATCTTTTTCCAAGGTAATGTTTTGGCTAGTTTATTAACCTGGAACTTCATTGCTAGTGGTTCAAATCCCTTAATCTGTAAGCAAGCGATTGAATCTGTAGGAGAGTTTGAACCTTCAGTATCAGGAGCAGCAGATTGGGACTATTGGCTGCGTTTAGCTGCAAAATGGTCGTTTGTTGTAGTTACCAAACCGCAGATTTTTTATCGTCAATCTTCAAATTCAATGTCATCTAAAGTTGAATTTATGGAAGACTGTCAGTTCAAAGTATTGGAGCGAGCTTTTCAATCAGGATCGCCAGAAATTCAAATCTTGAAAAATCATAGTTTAGCTTATGTCTACCGATATTCTTGTAGGCTCTGCCTAACAAGAATTCCAGGTGATGAAGGAGTTGAAAAAGCAAGTAAAAAATTGGGGAAGGCAATTCAGCTATATCCAAAAATTCTCCTGCAAAAGGAAACTCAAAAGCTACTGATTAAATTGTTTTTGAAAAAAATACTTATAGATAATATTTCTGGATACTTGCTCCAGATTATTAGTAAAATTCGCGTTACTCATATTCAAAAATTAAATATTCATGAATAAAGAATCGGTTGAGGTAAGTTGTAGTACTTGCCACTTGGTAACTCAAATGCATAGTTACTCAGTCTTATTCTGGATAATGGTGGATAGATCGGTTGCTAAGAATTTTAATCAGACTATCCACACACAAAAATTAATGTAGTTTTTAATACAATAGTTTTTAAGTAATGAATACCAGACGGAAATATTTTACATTATCCGGTGAAAAGTTAGGATGTGGGGTTCGTCCTCTGGCTAGACGGATAGCCAGGTGGATAAATATCTCACTTTTTTAGATGCTATCACTAGAAGGTGCGATCATAGCCATCAGGTAGTATTTCCATTGCCATATCAAAGATTACTGTACTATCAGTAAAACCTGATATCAAAACTGAGACTAAAGTCGGTCTGGAAAATGAAAAAAGTTTCTGTAATTATTCCGGTTTATGGAGTCGAGAAATATATAGCTGCTACTGTACAATCCGTTCTTGAGCAAACCTATACAAATTTCGAGCTTCTAATTATCGATGATGCTTCTTTGGACAGGAGTATAAATATTTGTCAGCAATTTACTGACCCCAGAATTAAAATTATTCACCAGGCAAATCGAGGGGTATCTGGAGCTAGAAATACTGGTATTCGCCATGCTCAAGGAGAATATTTAGCTTTTTTAGATGGAGATGACCTTTGGTTGCCAGAAAAATTAGAAAAACAGATTGCTCACTTAGAAAATTCACCAGCAGTCGGTGTTAGCTTCAGTCGTTCTGCTTTTATTGATGAAGCTGGACAAGCTTTAGGTACGTATCAGATGCCCAAGCTTAAAGAAATCACGTCATCTTATTTACTCAGTTGCAATCCGGTTGGTAATGGCTCGGCTGCGGTAATTCGCAGAGAAGTTCTTAAAGCGATTAAATTCCAAGATAATCTTTACGGTGCTAATGAAGATTGTTATTTTGATG
Organism: Nostoc sp.; assembly: GCF_036918245.1. Taxonomy (GTDB): domain Bacteria; phylum Cyanobacteriota; class Cyanobacteriia; order Cyanobacteriales; family Nostocaceae; genus Nostoc. The sequence goes on along the minus strand of NZ_JBALEF010000080.1, from coordinate 192,527 downwards.
AACGCTTACTCCAATCAGAAGATAACGAATTTTGGATTCGTATTTCCATTAAAAGCAATTGGCAAATAGAAGGCATTCCAGAACCCTTGACCTTGTATCGGGTTAATTCAAAAGGGCTTTCAGCAAATATGCTCAAGCAGTTAGATTTTTGGGAAAAGCTAATTGAAAAGACACGCTCCTACGCTCCAGAAATATTTACTCAAGGGGAAACACTAGCTAGAGCTTACCAGTTGCAGTATTTAGCTCGTAATGCCGTACGACTACGAGAAGGTTCAATGGCTGTAAAATTAATTAATCGAGCGTTAATAGCTGACTGGCATATTCTTCTTGAAAATCCAAAAAGTACACTTTTGACACTGGTAGCAGCCTATTTACTTTTACTCTTACCTCAAAATGTTTACAATAAATTTGAAGCTCTAGTTTCAAATAATATAGTAGGGGCTAACCAAAAACGTCGTATTCTTCAAGAATATATCTAGAAATAATTAAGAACTTTTTTATAAATAATTAAAAACTTTCTATGCCTAAAGCATAATTAGATTTCTTGCATAGTGCATAGTAAATTTAATTAAATATTAACTATTAAATAAAATCAAGAGGAATAGTCAAAAATGAAGAAAGTTACTATCATTATTCCGGTTTACAAAGCAGAAAAATATATAGCTGCTACACTGCAATCGGCTCTTGAACAAACTTACAAAAACTTCGAGATTTTAATTATTGATGATGGTACTCCTGATAGGAGTATAGAAATTTGTCAGCAATTTACAGACTCTAGAATTAAAATTATTCGTCAAAAGAATCGGGGTCTACCTGGGGCAAGAAACACTGGTATTCGCCATGCACAGGGAGAATATTTAACTCTTTTAGATGCTGATGACTTATGGTTGCCAGAAAAATTAGAAAAACATGTTAAGCATTTAGATAATTCGCCTAATGTCGGGGTAAGCTTTAGCCGCTCTGCTTTTATTGATGATAATGGGAACCCTTTAGGTATTTATCAAATGCCTCAGATGCAGGGAATAACGCCAGCGATTATCCTTTGCCGCAATCCAGTTAGCAATGGTTCGGTAGCAGTAATTAAAAGAGAAGTTTTTGAAGCTATTGAATTCCAAGACAATCTTTACGGTACAGTTGAAAATTTTTATTTCGATGAGCGATCGCGTCATACTAATGGTGACTCAACAGATGTTGAATGTTGGTTTCGGATGTCTGTTAAGAGCGATCTACAAATAGAGGGTATTCCTGAAGCTTTGACCTTATATAGGGTAAATTCAGGGGGACTATCAGCAAACTTGCTCAAGCAGTTAGATTCTTGGGAATTGGCAATCTCTAGGGCACGTTTATACGCCCCAGAAATAGTTAATCAATGGGAAACACTGGCTAGAGCTTACCAGTTGCGGTACTTAGCCCGTAGAGCAGTCAGCCTGCAAGATGGTGCAATGGCTGTGAAGTTGGTGAATCGAGCATTAGCAACCAACTGGCATATTCTCTCTAAAGAACCACGCCGTACACTTTTGACCCTGGGAGCTGCCTATTTCCTTCGGCTTTTGCCCCAGTTCCTTTACAGTCGAATTGAGACTGTTGCTTTAAAGACTACAGGATATACTCAAAGACAGCGCATTTCACAAGGATTAGGGGGGAGCAACGCGATTTCGTGAGGTCGCCCAAAGGACGTGCATAAATGAGCTTTAACGCAGCTTTCAGATCGAATCACTCACTTGAGTCCCTGTATAATTGGGAACCCAACCTTCGGCATTGGCGCAACCCGCCGCAGGCATCGCAAAATAGCGTACTCCTTTGAAATTCAACGATGCAGTTGGGCTGCACCAATGCTCAACGCCAGCAGGGATGTAGAGATAGTCTTGTGCCTGAACTAAAAGCTGTACCTGACTGCCATCAAGTCGCACGAAGCCATAAATCATTTCTCCTGACAACACATAGAGGGGTTCAGCCGCAGGATGAGTATGGTAACGACCGTAGGTTGCGATCAGGTGGTGAAGATTGAACGAACCTGGATGCACATTTAGTAAGTCACACCAGAGAGCGCCATTTTCTTGCTGAAGAAATTCAAAGACGCTGTTATGGAGTTCTACGCAATAACGTTTCTCAGCCTCAGTTAAAACGTCCTGGCCTAGCAGATTAGGGAAGAGTAGCGATGTTCCTGGGTCGTAGTGTTTGAGTTGAATGCCAAGAGGCTCAAGTTCACGAGCTATTTCGCCTAAATCGCTCTCAATCGTACCGTCGTCAAGTAGTAGGTTAGCCATGACAAAAAGACTAATTAACTGTTAAGAAGAGTATACTCAATTTTGATCTAAAAAACCACCATTCCCGATTGACAAACCGGGGAATAGGGCATGGCGAGAATTATTGAACAAGTTCCTTCCTTGTCTTTTCCCAATGCCCAATGCCCAATACTTCGGCTTCGCTCAGTACAAGTGCCCAATACCCATTAAAAGAATAAATTGATCGCCAGAATGATGCTTATTGGTACCACTAGCATCTAAGCTAGTACGGGTGAACTATATCCAGCATGGAATGTCTGACTTAATTCTGTTTTGGCATCGGCGCGATTTACGCATTTCTGACAATACGGGACTGGCTGCTGCAAAACGGCAGAGTCCGAAGGTAGTGGGCGTGTTTTGCCTCGATCCGCATATTCTAGAACGGGATGATGTTGCTCCTGTGAGAGTAACTTATATGATTGGCTGTTTGCAGAAACTCCAAGAGCGATATGCTCAAGTTGGTAGCCAGTTGTTAATCCTCCACGCTGATCCTGTACAAGCAATACCAGCTTTAGCCGAAGCAATAAATACCAAAGCTGTTTTTTGGAATTGGGATGTAGAGCCTTATTCACAAAAACGCGATCGCACCATTATAAATGCCCTCAAAGAAAAAGGTATTGAGTTTCTTAACCAAAACTGGGATCAAATCCTCAACTCCCCAGATGAGTTACGCACGGGTAGTAACAATCCTTACACGGTTTACACCCCCTTCTGGAAAAATTGGATTACCAAACCAAAGAGTCAACCAGTAGAAACATTGCAAAATGTTGAGGGATTAACAGAAGCTGAACAGGAAATTGCCAAAGTTGCAGGAGCGATCGCATTACCTTCAGCGAAAGATTTAGGATTTATTTGGGATGGAGAATTAATTATTTCACCGGGAGAGGCGGCGGCACAAGAACGATTAGAAGAATTTATTAATAAAGCCATTACTGAATATCAAGAACAGCGCAATTTTCCGGCAGTTGACGGAACATCACAACTGAGTGCAGCTTTAAAATTTGGCGTAATTGGCATTCGCACCGTTTGGCAAGCCACGATAGAAGCACTAGAAAACAGCCGCAGTGACGAAACAGCAGTTAATATCCGCACATGGCAACAGGAATTAGCTTGGCGGGAGTTTTATCAACACGCAATGTACAACTTCCCGGAATTAGCTGATGGTGCTTTCCGCGAAGCCTTTAAGAATTTTCCTTGGCAAACAAACGAAGAACACTTCCAAGCTTGGTGTGAGGGGAGAACTGGCTATCCCATTGTGGATGCAGCAATGCGTCAGTTAAACGAAAGCGGCTGGATGCATAACCGTTGTCGAATGATTGTCGCTAGTTTCCTCACTAAAGATTTGCTAATTAATCCCCAATTGGGAGAAAAATATTTTATGCAGCACCTGATTGATGGTGATTTATCTGCTAATAATGGCGGTTGGCAATGGAGTGCTTCTAGTGGCATGGACCCCAAACCTGTGCGGATTTTCAACCCAGCCAGCCAAACACAAAAATTCGATCCAGAGGGTGAATATATTCGGCAATGGGTATCAGAATTGCAGTCTGTAGATACAGAATATTTAGTTACTGGTAAAATTCCATCTTTAGAACGTCATGCTGTTGGCTATCCTGACCAAATTGTGGATCATAAAATACAGCAACAACAGTTTAAACAGCGTTATCAACAGCAAAAAAATATTAGTGGTGGTGAGTAAAATTGTGAATTTTTTAATGTTATCTCTCTTACGCATTGACAAATAAGATAATAAATGTGGTAGTAAAACAACTGGAATCAAACAGATAAGGAACACCAATTTATGACCTCAACCACAACTTACACTTACGATGCCGATGGCAAAGTGATATCTGAGAGGACAGACAACAACAGTGATGGGATAATAGACTCAGTTATTACCTACCGCTATAACCTGACATCCCTTAGCTTTGACGACAACGGCGACGGCAAAGTTGATTCTGTCCAAACCTCTACTTATGATGCTAAGGGCAACCGGACATCCACCAGCCGTGACGACAACGGCGACGGCAAAGTTGATTTTGTCGAAACCTATACTTATGATGCCAACGGCAACCAGACATCCTTTAGCGCTGACAACGACGGCGACGGCAAAGTTGATTTTGTCCGAACCTCTACTTATGATGCCAACGGCAACCGGACATCCTCTAGCGAAGACAACGACGGCGACGGCAAAGTTGATTATGTCGAAACCTTTACTTATGATGCCAACGGCAAGGAGACATCCTTTCGCGCTGATATCAACGGCGACAGAAAAGTTGATTTTGTCCGAACCTCTACTTATGATGCCAAGGGCAAGTTGACATCCCTTAGCGAAGACAACAACGGCGACGGCAAAGTTGATGATGTCCAAACCTTTACTTATGATGCCAAGGGCAACCAGACATCCTTTAGCACTGACAACAACGGCGACGGCAAAGTTGATGATGTCCAAACCTCTACTTATGATGCTAAGGGCAAGTTGACATCCTTTAGCACTGACAACAACGGCGACGGCAAAGTTGATTATGTCCAAACCTTTACTTATGATGCCAAGGGCAACCGGACATCCCTTAGCACTGACAACAACGGCGACGGCAAAGTTGATTCTGTCGAAACCTCTACTTATGATGCCAAGGGCAAGTTGACATCCACCAGCCGTGACGACAACGGCGACGGCAAAGTTGATGTTGTCGTAACCTCTACTTATGATGCCAAGGGCAACCGGACATCCCTTAGCAATGACAACAACGGCGACGGCAAAGTTGATAGAGTCGAAACCTATACTTATGATGCCAAGGGCAAGTTGACATCCACCAGCCGTGACAACAACGGCGACGGCAAAGTTGATTTTGTCGTAACCTCTACTTATGATGCCAAGGGCAACGAGATATCCATCAGCGTTGACAACAACGGCGACGGCAAAGTTGATTATTTCCAAACCTTGCGTGATTATGGACGCGCATCCGCTAGCTATGACTTCAACAATGATGGTGTAATTGATGCAGTTGGCATCTACAGCTACGATTTTAACAGCAACCTGAAATCACAAAAAATTGACAATAATAATGATGGCATCTTTGATGAAGTCACCGCTTATAGTTACGACGCTAACGGCAAACTTTCTGCACAGGTAGTTGACAAAAATAATGATGGCATCCCTGATGAGATTACCACTTTCAACTACGATCGCAATGGCAAACTAATTTCCGCAGATATTGACAACAACAGTGATGGCATTACTGATGCAGTTGCCACTTATCTGTATGATACCAATGGTCAATTAATTAGCAAAACCACCACAGACGGAAATGTGCCAAAGATTACTTTAAACGGTGGTAACGGTGCAGATCAACTCAGTGGTGGGGCTGGTAACAATCAAATTTCTGGCAAAAACGGCAACGATCAACTCTTTGGATTAGCCGGAAATGACAAACTATTTGGTGGTAATGGTAATGACATCCTCAATGGTGGCGCTGGGCGTGATACCCTCACAGGCGGTTGTAGCGCTGATAAATTTGTGTTCAATAGTCTGAGTGATTCGCTGCTGTCTAGCTTTGATAAAATAACTGACTTGAACATTTCTCAAGATAAAATTGATGGGCTATATGCAGTTAGCGCTGATAATTTAGTTCAACTTGGCACTGTTGCGAGTCTAAATCTTTTCGATGTACAACAGATATTGACTGCAACTGCTTTTGTAGCTAAAGGTGCGGCAACTTTTACCCTTGGTACAGGCAATAAGGGGCAGACTTTTCTGGCACTTAACGATAACACTAATGGATTCTCTGCCCTCACGGATGCTGTGATTGAGATTAGTGGCTACAAAGGCAGCTTGAATAATTTAGCAGTTGTCTAACTTCATGCTGCTGACCAAAACTAGGTTCGTTGGTTCAGAACACAAGTCCATAGCGATCGCCTGAGTAAAGCGGGAGCATCCCAAATCTGCAAGTTTATTGAAATACGGGATTGTAACTTACCCAAGAGATTAAATAAATGAACCACAAAGGAGAGGCAGTGCGGTGAGGCAGGTGCTAACAGCGGGTTCCCCTACTTGTTCGCGTAGCGTCTCCGACAGGAGAAGCAACTGCCGTCACAAAGAAAGAAGTTAAAAGGGTTTGGCGCAGCCTCAAAAAGAAATGGTCTAATCATATTACTTACGTCTTCACAGCTAAACGAGAAATTGTCCATAAGATGAATAGGAAGATTAAGTAAATTGCGCCAACTAGCCCAAACTCAATTAAAGGGATATAAGTTACTTCGTAAATTCTGCCCAAGCCGCGTTCAGTCAGTGCATAAACAGCCAGTACACTCACTAAAAAGGCTGCGTAGATAGTACGTTTAGTCAAGATACCCACAGGTAAACCGTGAAGTTGAGTAAGCACAAAAATACCAAGAAAACCAAAGAGAAATGTGGGCCACTTGCTTTGTCCTAGCATCAACGACACAACGACACTATGTAAAAGCACCGTAATTTCTAAAGTAAATGTCCACCAACGGTTTACATGAGTGCGGTTAAATATCAACGATGATTGCAGCAGCAGCAAGAACATATAAAGAAAACCAATTAAGTGCCCCAAAGTCGCTTCCATTGGGTGATACCAAAAGGTGTAGATAGCCGCGAAGGAGAAAAAATAGCCGTGGTACAGCTTGATAATTTGCAAGAACTGTTGATGGAATGGAACAGAATTGCCAAAAAACAAACCGCGTCGAGGTGTTTCTAAAATCAGTACGAAGACTAGCAGGAATACAACCGCACCTTGAGAAGCCCAAATTGAAGTATCTTGAGCTAGAGCATCATACCAAATATATGTCTGGAGAAAGTGTAAAGCAATGAATGCACCATTAATGGCAAGCATGAGGTAATTTATCGGGTGCAACGCTGATTTGTATTTCAACTGCGATCGCTGCGCCCACAAGATACACGCCCAGATGCTAAACTGATGCCCAAGGTACATACCCCAAGCCGTCGCTCGACTCCAAAAGGTTGGTTGGGGAAGCTTCCAATAGTACCAGTTTAATCCTTGGTCAGGAAGTTTGATGATGCTTGCAGGAATGCTCCCACCAATCCAAATTGCGTAGGTGAGGAGGATGCTTACAAAGATGCCTAAAAATAATACTCGGCGACCTGTCATATTAATTCGTAATTCTTAATTCAGACCTAGATTTTCAAACGACACGTTCTGTGTTTGATTCAGATGCACTTTTCGTTACTCGCAAACTAAGAGTCAAAGCTACTATCATTACCAAAGTTCCACTCAAAAAAGGAGCAGAACTCCCAAATTTTATAAAACTAACTCCTGCCCACGTTGGCCCAGCGATGCGTGCCAATGCAGAGCAAGAACTGGCGATTCCTAATATTTGTCCTTGTTCTTCTGGGGCTCTCATCTGGGAAATCAAGCTATTCAATATTGGTTGGCTGACACTAATTCCCCATGCCACAAGTGTGGTGGCGACTAATAATAAAATTAAGCTCTGTGAGAATCCAATTAACAGTAATCCTAAGCCTAATCCTAATATTCCCAAGATAAGTAACTTGATTTCACCCAATTGTTTCTTGAGGAATCCGATTAGTCCTCCTTGAATGATTGTGCTGACAATCCCCATAAAAGCAAAAAGATAACTAGCTTGTTGAGGTCCCCAATTTAATTGCTGCTTAGACCATAAAGCCAATGTCGAGTCCATAGCTGCAACAGCAAAGGTGACTAAAAAGTAGATGCCAACAATTAGACAAAACTGTGAACGCTGTGACAGATGTAGCAAGTTTAGCGATGCCTGCAGCGGGCTGCGCCAACGCTGACGGTGGCGATGAACTTGAATTTTGGCTTTAGTCTCAGAATTTAGAGATTCTGGAAGTAATATCAAAGCACAAAGAAATGCTAATAAAGATAATCCGGCTGCAAACAACGACGGTAGATGAAAGTTAGCGTTGTTCGGATATGACCCGATTAGAAGACCTCCAATCGCTGGACCGAGAATAAACCCAAGACCAAAAGCTGCCCCGATTACACCCATGCCACGAGCTCGATTAGCTGGTGTGGTAATATCTGCTATGTACGCCTGAGCAGTGGCAATATTCCCTGACATAATCCCGGCAAGACTACGAGCAATAAACAAAATCCATAAGGAGTTGGCAAAACCTAAGCCTGCGTATGCAATTACCGAACCGAATAAAGTCAGTAATAAAATCGGACGGCGACCGTAGCGATCGCTAAATCTGCCCCATAATGGTGCAAATAAGAACTGCATTAAAGAATAAATAGCTACAAGTAGAGTCGCTTCATTAGGTTTTGCACCAAATTGTTCAGCATACAAAGGCAGTATCGGCAGAATAATTCCAAAGCCGAGCAAGTCTATAAATACAGTCAAAAATAAGACGAATATAGCCCTGCTATTATTTTTACTCTCCATCTGTGCAATTCCATTTTATAAAAAAGATGTGTAACTTAGATTAGTTTTATGGACAATCAGGGAACGCTCGATCGTGAAGAGAAATTGAATGCAACCAGTAATCAGTACAAGCAAAGTCTTTGAATTTCAGTGTGGTTGAGCAAAATAGCATGGAACAAACCTATGATAAAAATCAAGCCAATAATACTACTAATGAAAGCAACTATAATTTCGTGCTTGCGTATGGCTTTTTGTATCTTAGCGTCGATGATGTTTTCTAATTGTTTGTATAACATTGAGTTGAATTTGTTTGGTTAAAGACAAGAATTATCTGGAACTTACGTTACGTGCTTACATAAGTTTGAGTATGTCCGAAATCTCTAACTTATTAAATGAAAGCTATTTCGACCCTGTGGGAATGTCAAGTGTATTGGCGTCGTTTCAAAACAGCACCTGAAACACCAAAAGCTAATATCGCTAAGGTATAAGTTGATTCGGGAACAGCAAGAATGCTTACCTGATTAATAGCCAAGCCGTATTGTGGAGCAGAACTGCTAAAAACAAGTCGTGAAATGTTTGGAGTGTCACTACGAATCCCCAAGAATACTGCCGAATTATCTAATGCTAAGGACGAAATATTTGGAACTGAGAAAGTACCCAATAGGTTATTGGTGTTATCAAAAGCGGCGATTGAATTTTCAATTTTTAATTTATTAGTGTCTACAGCTATCTGAGTTCCAGCGCCAAAAACTGGCTGGGCAAAACTAATCGTAAAAGGTCCGCCGTTCCCCTGAGTTCCAGGATCGGGAGTACCAGGAGGAAGAGGGATAAAACCTGTCGGGTCTATACCTCCAAAGAGAATAAAATCACCTAGACCGAAGTTACTCTGAATGCCAGGTGAGGGTAAAGTTTGAAAGACAAATGGTGGAGTAATTTGAGGATTCTTAGTTGGAGTTATATTTATATCTAACCCTAAACCACGTTGCGATGTTGCTAGAAAAGAGTTAGGTAAAAAAGTAGAGAAGGCAGGATCTGAGGGATTAAATACTTTACCTAAAGTATCCCAATTAACTTCATCGTTGCCTCCTAAAGCTGCGCGCTCAGTTACTAAAAATGTAGCTGCTTTAACTGGTAATGGGAGAACCGTTATTATGGCTGTGATTGCTGAAAAATATTTTACAGATAACTTAAACAATTGATTGCTCGTAACTTCCACAATGTTTACTCCTTATTTTTTTAAACTAATCTCATCAAAATGTAACAATTAAATACTCAGGATGAGGCAATGCATTGCTCTGATCAAGAGGGTTAAAGCAACTGCTGTCATCACGCCGACTGACTTTAAATGTGTCGTTACCACCATTACCAGCCAACTTGTTATTGTCTTTGTTATTATCTTCTCCACTATCAATTAGGTTATTTCCAGATTAGCGGAGATATTGTTATTGCCTTCATAAGCCAAAATCCAATATTCATGACTAGTACACACTAATAAATCATCATTAAAAATGCTAATGATAATAGATTTAAAATATTCCTTGATAGTTTTGTATATCAAATAATTTTGATATTTGTAATACTTGCATATTACAAATATCAAAATTATAAATTTCTGATGAAATCTGCCTCAAAACAGTTAATCCTATTTTATATCTCTGGCGAGAGAAAAACACAACAATTTATTTACTAAAATTATTTAATTTCTTCAAGGCTTTCAAAAAGGCGATCGCTATTGTGTTGGAAATATGGGGAAGCAATAAAATATAGGACTGATAGAGCAGATTTCAACTTCTCTACGAACGTGAACAGCGTGTCAAAGACAGAGGCTACGTCAACGTCAGGTATAGAAATACCCCACCCGCGCGATCGCACGCACCCGAACTCAACTCTTAGCGCACTGTATTAGGCAGGCCCCGACTTGTTCGCTCTTAGCGTTCCCACTATGAAAGCAAGTGGGGTGAGGGTTGAGTTTGGGTATACTTCTAACAAATAGATTATGCAATATTGTGGGGTATTTTTTTTATTTGTCAGTCCCCTACGGCAATTTATAGCTACCAATACGCAGAGTTAACTGACCTTGGCGCGGGTTATGGCTGAATATAAATGCACCTTCTTCGCTTTCCCTACTAGATAAAAAGTCGATCTGTTGCTCTCCTGTTTCTGTAATGCCGTTAATCAGTAACTCAGCCATAATCTGAACTGACTCAGCTGTATCTCCTCCACTATTGACAACTTCAAAAGGAACATAAAACTGGCCATTAATTTCTCGAATTGTTTGTTTTTTAGTGACAGAAAGGATCGGAGGTTGATTTTTTTCGTTCAGCCAAGTGTAGCCTACTAGACTCACAATGATTGCTAGGATGAATGAGGCGATGCTGAATGTTATCCACTCAGCTATTGAGCGCTTTGGTTGTTCTGTTTTAGTCATATTGCTAACCTTCCGGCTGCACCACCAATAGTTGCAGGTAAACCCAGTATCAATGTGTGATCTAACCACATTGTCCAGGGGTCGCTAAAAGTTAATTTTTGAAAGAACCAGAGCAGAAAAGCGCCTGCTAGCAATGATACTAGGTAGGACATAATGGTTTCGCTCGATGGCCGTTGAAAAATTCCCTTTTGGTCTTTACGTTTTTGCTGGTTAGAAAAACCTGCCTGAAATACAATGCCATAAGAAATCAGCAAAGATGCGGCGATCATTGCCAACTCCCAAGGTGGAGAGGTTGCGGCTGCTAGCATGGGAATTTCATCAGTGGGAGCGATGTTAAATGCAATTATGGTTGCACCAATCAGGGTTCCACCCACATCAGTAAAGGTGGCGTGTAAATCCCCTTTGTTCTTGGTTGTGCTATTTTCTGGATCGCTCTCTTGTCCTTTTCCATTACTGTTTTCACTATCTCCCAAAAACTGGTTGGCTAATGCAACACCGAGAGCGAAGGGCACACTTTCAAAGATGATTTTACCTAAAGACTCCCTTAAGGAGGTTTCTGGTGTCAATTCTCGCAATAGTAACAGCACAAAGGTAGAACAAGCTAGTCCGATCGCGATCGCTTCTACCGTATCCATTGCGGTTTGAGCAGCTAGCCAGCTATATCTGCGTTTACGAAAGCCTTCTATCTGATTGAGTAAGTAAACCACAATAAACATTAATGCGATCGCCATCATGATTAGTTGTGGTTTTGCCAGCGATCCAATCCACCAAACCTCCATTGTGTACAGCAAGGGTATGCCAAACAAAAAACCTCCACAAGCACCTCGAATGATGTCATTAATCTCATTCTTCCAGACATTTTTTTGACTTTTTGTTGACACTCCTTTATTTTCCTTTGATTTAAATTTTGCTTTAACTTATAGTTCATTTATTGGGGAAAAAGTTATTTTTTTAATATATATAAATTTTATTTATCAAATTGTCATATTTTGCATTATATGTTACAATTTAGATCGGCATCTATCTTAAGTTAATATAATTCACCAAAATCTTCTCTCGGTTGATGGAAGTAAAAAACAATACACAACTGTTAAATTATTTAATAGCTTAGGGATTTCCAAGTAATAAAATAACTCAAATATTTTATTACTTCTAGGATGAGCGTCTTACCCGTCCTGTGAAATAAGCGGGCTTTTCGACCCACTTTGCAAGTAGTAGTAACTTATTTTTGGAGTTCCCTGAATCAACTACAAGCTGGAGATAAAAACCATGAGTGCCGAAAAGAGAATAGAAGCGACTGCAAAAAATATTGAAGGAAAAATTCAAGAGATTGTGGGTGAAGTCACAGGTAATCCACAAGATAAAACTGAAGGACAAGCAAAGCAAGCTGAAGCCCAAGTTGATCACACCGTAGAAAATATTAAAGACGAACTCAAGAAAGCTTTAGAATAATTTCGCTTGTCTAGTGCAAAATAGCGATTTTATTGATGATTGACTCCTAAATTTGTAACTTTAATTACTCCACTTTCTATAAGTTAGTGGGGTTTTTTATGGCGTAAAATCTAAAAGTGTTAGTTAATAAAAACTTGCCTCTTCAATTAACCACGGATACTAGCATCTACAAAGCAATTATGTTTATCCATTTTAATAAGGATACAGTGTCCAAAAAATAGGTTTCCATCGTTATAGTAAAACTCTGCTTCACCATCTGGAAAAAAGACCAATCCTTCAAGCGTCATTCGGTTTTTGAACTCCTCAGATGTTAATGTCTCACCTTCATCAAGCCATGTCTCATTCTTAAGCTTTAGCAATTGTTCAACAGCATATTTTTTTGCCGTTTTATCATAATGTTTCAACTCTCGTATAACACTATTAGCTCTATCCAAGGCTGACTTGACCTTATCATTATCGTTTGTTGAAATACTATATTTATAATTTTTTTAGTTTAATAAAATTATTTCACATATTTTTTTGAAGAATATCAATTATCTGTTTAAATTTAGGAGCGCGGTGATAACCAGACAATAAAGTAAAAGAATGAGAAGAACCATTTTCTAGAGCTACATAATAAAAATCATTATAGTTAGTCATGATTCCATGTTCTGCATCCATTTTAAACTCCATGATATTTAGTGAAATTAAATTTTGAAGCATTATATCAAAATCCTTCGGGTTAATTTCTCTATATGTAATAATTTTTGGGATTGCAGTTTTCTCTATCGTTTCACCTGTAATGCTCTGAAGGAAGTAACATTTACCTGTTGGCATTTTCCACCATCTGACTATATCACTTCCTCCACCTAACCATTGTCTAAGACAATAAATATGTGCTACGGCATCTACTACCTGCCCCATGTTGTATTCCATTTATATCTCCAATTTTGTGGTTGTTCTCCTAGTACAATTTTGAATAAAATCATGGCGAATTGAGGGTTTACAGCTATTTTCAGGTAAATAGACCACGCGGTAGGGGCGCAAGGTCTTGCGCCCCTACAACAGATGTACTTCAAATACATGAAAACTGCTGTAAATTTCAAAATATAGGCGTTTCACCTTCCCACAAGATAGGGGCACAGAGGTACGCAGAGAATTGACTACGAACTAATAAAATGTTGTATTGAGTGCTATATTTCAGTTGTCGTTTCCATTTTTGTATATTAACTAATTATTTGTCAATTTAACAGAATATTGTCACAAATATCTCAAATACTTAAAAACCTGTCATGGAAAGGATTATGGCAGGTTTTTTGCTATTTACGTCAGTCACACCCCTTAAGCTTGTATTCACAAATTAGATGTCAAATGCCAGATATTTCACAATTTAATTGTCAATCTCCAGAAAACTGAAAAATCATGATTTTCATAAATTAACAAATTATTTGTCAAATTGATAGTATAATACAACTATGTTTTGATAAAACATAGTATGCAGAACACAGAATCTTCTACAACCTCTATAACTTGGGCAAGCTCCGCAGATATTAATAACGATCTTGCTGAAGCAAACGTTATTGTTTCTAAACTTTCGGATGAAGCTTTGTTGAAAATGGAGGTGATTCAAAGTCTTTTAGAAAATAGCGATCGCATTACATATACTCAAAAGCTCAAGGAAGCGGCAGAAAAACTTGGTAAGTCAGTACGTACAGTGCGACGGCTAGTAGACAAATGGGAACAGGAGGGTTTAGCTGGACTAGCGCAAAATCAACGGGTGGATAAAGGGAAGCATCGAGTTGATGAAAACTGGCAAGAGTTTGTATTGAATACCTATAAGGAGGGTAATAAGGGAAGTAAAAGGATGACTCGCCAACAGGTATTTATCAAAGCTAAGGCAAAGGCTGATGAACTGGGAGTTAAGCCTCCTTCCCACATGACGGTTTACCGAATTTTACAACCGTTAATAGATAAAATTGAACAAGCTAAAAGTATTCGCAGTCCGGGTTGGCGTGGTTCGCGCTTATCAGTTAAAACCCGTGATGGAAAAGATTTACAAATAGAACATAGTAACCAAGTTTGGCAATGCGACCATACCCGTGTTGATGTTTTATTAGTAGATCAGCATGGCAAAATTCTTAGTCGTCCTTGGTTAACAACAGTTATTGATAGTTATTCGCGCTGCATCATGGGAATTAACTTAGGCTATGATGCACCAAGTTCTCAGGTTGTAGCTTTGGCGCTACGTCATGCAATTTTGCCCAAGCAATATGGTTCAGAATATGGACTTCACGAAGAATGGGGTACTTCTGGTTTGCCACAACACTTTTATACGGATGGGGGTAAAGATTTTCGTTCCAACCATTTACAGCAAATAGGGGTGCAGTTAGGGTTTGTTTGTCATTTGCGCGATCGGCCATCTGAAGGTGGTAGTGTCGAACGTCCGTTTAAAACTCTAAACACAGAATTATTCTCGACTTTACAAGGATATACAGGTTCAAACGTTCAAGAACGACCAGAGGAAGCGGAGAAAGAAGCTTGCTTAACGTTGCGGCAGTTAGAGCAAATGTTGGTGCGTTACATCGTTGATAACTATAACCAGCGACTTGATGCTCGAATGGGCGACCAGACAAGATTTCAACGATGGGAATCTGGTTTAATTGCTTCCCCTGATTTACTTTCCGAGAGAGATTTGGATATTTGCCTAATGAAGCAAACACGGCGACAAATTCAACGCGGGGGATATCTGCAATTTGAAAACTTGATGTATCGAGGTGAACTCTTAGCGGGTTATGCAGGGGAAAGTGTTGTGTTGCGATATGACCCTAGAGACATCACAACGATTTTGGTTTATTGCATAGAAGGGGATAAAGAAGTATTTATTGCTCGTGCTTATGCTCAAGATTTGGAGACAGAGGAACTATCTCTAGATGAGGCAAAAGCTATCAGTCGTAAGGTCAGAGAAGCAGGTAAGGCTGTAAGCAATCGCTCAATTTTGGCTGAAGTTAGAGAACGCGAAACATTCCAAACTCAAAAGAAAACTAAAAAAGAGCGTCAGAAAGTAGAACAGGCTAAGGTCAAAAAAGCTAAACAACTTATACCTGTTGAGCCAGAAGAATCAGTAGAGGCAGTATCTATTGACAACGAACTTGAGCAAGAGATGCCGGAAGTTTTTGATTACGAACAAATGCGTGAAGATTACGGGTGGTAAAAATGACTTTACAAGAAGCTCAAGCAGTCGCTCAACAATTGGGTGATATTCCCGTTAATAGTGAAAAATTACAGGCGGAGATTCAACGATTAAATCGTAAAGATTATATCCCACTCGAACAAGTACAAATTCTCCATAATTGGTTGGAAGGAAAGCGCCAATCAAGGCAATCGGGGCGTGTGGTAGGTGAATCGAGAACAGGTAAAACTATGGGTTGTGATGCCTATAGACTTAGGAATAAACCTCTTCAAGAAGCAGGAAAGCCCCCAACTGTACCTGTGGCTTATATCCAAATTCCCCAGGAGTGCGGTGCTAAGGAATTCTTTGGGGTAATTATGGAGCATTTAAAATATCAAGTAACTAAAGGAACAGTGGCAGAAATTCGAGATAGAACACTGCGGGTTCTTAAAGGTTGTGGGGTGGAGATGTTGATTATTGATGAAGCTGACCGCTTTAAGCCGAAAACTTTTGCGGAAGTACGTGATATTTTTGACAGGTTGGAAATAGCAGTGATTCTGGTAGGAACTGACCGCTTAGATGCAGTGATTAAGCGCGATGAGCAGGTTTACAACCGTTTTCGGTCTTGTCACCGTTTTGGGAAGATGTCAGGGGAAGACTTTAAGCGAACTGTGAATATTTGGGAGAAGCAAATACTCAGATTGCCAGTTGCTTCCAACCTTTCGAGTAAGACGATGTTGAAGACGTTGGGAGACGCAACTGGAGGTTATATCGGTTTGATGGATATGATTTTGCGAGAGACTGCAATCCGGGCTTTAAAAAAGGGATTGCAAAAAATTGACTTGAAAATTTTGAAGGAAGTAGCTGCTGAATACAAGTGATGGAAGCGGAAAATATTAAGCCTTGGCTGTTTAGAGTTCAACCATATCAAGGAGAAAGCCTGAGTCATTTTTTGGGACGTTTTCGACGGGCAAATGATTTAACCCCTACTGGATTAGGTAAAGCAGCAGGACTTGGTGGTGCGATCGCCCGATGGGAAAAGTTTCGGTTTAATCCCCCACCGTCTCGTCAGCAATTAGAGGCATTGGCTAAAGTTGTGGAGGTTGATGCTGATAGGCTAGCGCAGATGTTATCGCCTGCTGGGATGGGGATGAAGCTTGAACCGATACGGTTATGTGCTGCTTGTTATGTTGAGTCACCTTGTCACAAGATTGAATGGCAGTTGAAGATAACGCAAGGGTGCGATCGCCACCGATTAATTTTGTTGTCAGAATGTCCAAACTGTGGGGCAAGATTTAACATTCCAGCAGTGTGGGTGGATGGTTGGTGTCAGCGCTGTTTTCTGAGTTTTGCCGATATGGTAAAGTATCAAAAGTCTTATCGATGACGCAGTTTGTGCAAACATAGTAGTACTTTTCAAATCTTAGCTACAAATCATCCCCCCTTGCTTTCATGGAAAAAAAGGAGCAAGGGGGGATATCGTATGTTTCAACAAACAAGAGAATTCGCTACAAGTTAAGTTGACTTCCAGAACGACAGAATCATGGGGTAATTTGCTCTGGTTGTTCGACTGCTGGATTGAAAATGATTGTAAAAGTTGCACTTGGTATCAGTCGGTGTAGAGCTTGTGAATGAGCTTCTGCGTCACTGCGGTGACGAAAACGAGCAACTATTTGATGTTGCATACTAGGAAAATGGTGGACTATACACCAAGGATTTAGCTTTTCAATGTAGGTCATAAAAACCTCCTGATCATACTTATGATTTAGCTGGTAAATTGCAGTCGAATAATAGACAAAAGTGACTTAAACATTCTCAAAACTAAAGCCACCCTACTGTGAGAGTGGCTGGTAAAAAAATGTCATCCTGACATTGCAATTGGTTGACAGTTCGACTTCGCTCACCGTCAACTTTTCGATTCCTACTTATGCTCTGTGAGAGAACAGAGTATATTCAGACATTCTTCGGGAATTTCCTCGAAGTGTTCTAGCAGGAAGTCCATCAGGGCAAGATGGCGTAAATCACTTGGCATGGGACTGCGGTAATTGCGACCCTTGGAAAACCAACGCCGAACAGTTGAAAGTGAACGAGAGCAAATCCGAGCGATCGCTTCATGATTGACATCCCACTTGGCATAAAAATTCTTGGGTGTCATTCCTAGTTGACAATGGCTGTATAGATTAATCAAATTTTGCTCTCTTACCTGTAAAGGACGCGGATTAGTCATAGCAGCGACCCTTCCACTGGTTCTAAATCTTGTTCCCAAGCAATATCGGCAGATGTCCAAGCGGCACTGGGGCTATCTTTGCTCAACCAAATCAGGTAGCACCAAGTCCAGCAGCAAAGATGGGGAGCAAAACTATAAAATCTGCCGATCGCAGTTCCCCAATCAGTATCAGAACCAATCCAACGCAATTTGTCGCCATACAAAAAGCGGGGTGTCTTTGCTGTATTAGGAAAGTCGTCGGGTAAATCAACAGAACTCGCAGAAAATTTCTGGTTAATTAATCTTGGGAGTAAATTCTGGCGATTGAGCGCCATCCCACTCAAATAATTAGCAATTAGTTCAGCATCAAGACTCTGGGTTAGTTGGGAAATCAACAACGCTGCTAAAGTTTCTTGTTCTTGCTGTTGACAATTATCGCTGAGTTTCGCCAATAGTTCAGCAATACCGAAGTCATCTAAAGCTTGTAGATAACTTCTATGTTCATCTGTTTTGTGGCAAACAGGTCTTAACATGGAATATGTCTCCTGTGAGAGGGAGCCAGAAGCCAGTGCGTCAGCCCTGAGAAAGTTGCGTGCTGGCTTTTGACTTATCAGTAATTATACATATTTTTTATTTATTTCTATTTAAATTTATTTGTTTCTAGTGATTTAATAGAAAAATACATAGAAAAGCTGATGATAGTCACATGGGAAAAGTAACACTAAGTATTTACATGGAAGAAGAAGACAAAGAAGCTCTGCAACAACTGGCGGATGCAGAGGAGCGTTCTTTGTCGCAAATGGCAGTGTTAATTCTGAAACGAGCAATTAAAAAAGCGCAGGCAGAAGGAACGATTTCACCGCCTGGGAAGGGGAAGTGAGGCGATCGCCCGATGGGAAAAGTTTCGGTTTAATCCCCCAC
This sequence comes from Nostoc sp., assembly GCF_036918245.1. Lineage (GTDB taxonomy): Bacteria > Cyanobacteriota > Cyanobacteriia > Cyanobacteriales > Nostocaceae > Nostoc. The sequence goes on along the minus strand of NZ_JBALEF010000080.1, from coordinate 173,700 downwards.
CTTCTCGGCAGCAGTTGGAAGCATTGGCTGTCGTAGTGGAGTTGATGTCGATAGGTTAGTGCAGATCAAGCACCTGCTGGGGTGGGAATGAAAATGGAGCCGATTCGGTTATGTGCTGCTTGTTATACCGAGTCACCATGTCACAAAATTGAATGGCAGTTGAAATTGACACTGGGATGCGTAGGCGAAGCCCGTCGCAGACATCGCCACAAATTAAGTTTGCTTTCAGAATGTCCAAACTGTGGAGCAAGGTTTAAGATTCCGGCTTTATGGGTCGATGGTTGGTGCCAAAGGTGTTTTATGAGGTTTATGAAGATGGTGAAATATCAGAAGCAGATTTAGAGTACTAGAGCAATATTATGCAGGTATGACTTTTGCTCTTTCTTTAAAACTGTAAAAGTCTATCACTTTTGAGTTTTGAGCAATTTCCCAAATTTCATTAACAATATCTATTAATGCTGGGATTACCAACAATACATACTGTCCTATGCCTTTATTGTTTTTGCTGGCCACTTTTAAAGCTGCGGGCATATTGTGTCCAAAATCAGACCAGTCTTGCTCAATCCAAAATACCTCATCTCCTACTATAACTAGCTGTTTATTTCTTAAACTGTTATCGTATCCACTTTGGTCTAAAAATTTGATAATTTTTGTGACTGTCTGTAAACTGACATCTTCTTGTCTCAAATTTCGGATAGCACGAATTTCTAAAAGTTGTTCCCAACTAAAAATTACAGTTTGTCTTCCAGCGTTTGTTCCGTATCTGTAAGGAATAATAAGACCTACTTTTTCTAGATAAGCAAGTCGGCTAGATGTACAGCCTGTCAACTGCATTGTTTCTTTTCTGGTAAAACCTGTCAACTGGCTCATGACTACTTCTTCCCTCGTTGCTGTCTATGTTTACTTTTAACCTCCACAGGTTATAGTTAGCGCTACATCATAACAAATTCTGTAAGCTTTTTATAACTTAATATTTATTAACTATTTTTTATACACTTGTATTGTACAAAAGTGGCATTTTTGTAGAACATAGTGCTATTATATGGGCGTAAACATTCAAAGGAGTATTCCTTATGTCTGATAAATTGCATAAACCTGGTGAAAGCACGCCTATTAGTGGTCAATATGAAGTGACTGGGCTTCGTGGAGGTAGTAAGGGGTACGAGATTACTTCCACTAAAGGTAATCCACTACCCCCTACACCCGAACCTAATCTAAGATACAGACTGGTTGATCCTACTAAACATAAGAATCAGTAAGCTATATCAGCTTTCCTAATTCAAACTTAGAGACTTATCAGTTGGCCGCTGATCAGTCTCTTTTCTACTTTACCTTAGACAAGAGCGACTCTACATTAACAACTTTGTCAAGGATAAATAGCAAAATCCATCAATTGCGTGTAATTCCTTTACTGTTTTAATAAAAGATTCTGTAATTGTGGAGATATTAGTTATGGTTTAGTGGGACACAAACCATTAATATCCTAAATCTTCTAAAGATGGGTCACTGCCACATACAGGGCAAATATACATCCACTTACCATAAAACTCAGGGTGATCAGAATTTCTGTGAAAGCAGTCTATTAGCTTTAGAAGTGGGTGATTCTCTCCATAACAAATCTGTATTACCCAAAAATCTCCACACAGAGAACAAGAGCAGTAAACTCCTGTACCATTTCCAGCATTACTTCTACCATTTATAACTCTATCAGTTAGTTCTGATTCACTAATCATAGTTGGTTTCCAACTAGGTACGACTTCTTCGCCTACTTTCAACTTATGTCCACAACTGAGACAAGAAGTTTTTAAAGAATTATTATGATATTTGAATAATAGCTGAACTATCTTTCTGAATTTTCTGTCTGCATTTACACCAGGTAATAATGAAATAGCTCCATATTTATGTCCTATATATCCAGGATTTTGGATGCTGACATTAAATTTCTCTTTTAATACTCTACTAACAGGGACTTCTCCCCAATAATCAAATTTATCATCAGTATGTAATATAAAACTTGCTTTTAAGTTTAGAGGATTTAAATATGTATCACTTGCTACTCCAATAACATCATTAATAAATTGATGATGTCCTTGTTCTGCGTAATCACTATCTTTAACATTAAAACAATATTGCGCTACTGATTTGGAAAATATCTGGTTTTTACTAATAAAAATTGATATTTGAATATCTGGTATTCTCAATTCACCATAACTAGTTCTTAATTCAGGCTCATAACAAAAACTAATACTAAATTCGTCTCCATTATCAAGTCTACCCTGAAGAGTAAAGTTTTTATTTTTGGGTAACTCCAGAGTTCCTCGTTTAACTTGGAGACACTCAAACATTGTTGGTTTACCACTGGGTGGTTGCATATTTGCATATAATATAAAGGTGCTGTAGAGTCGAGCCACACACCAAATTTTGTATATTTCCCAGCTTGAGCGTACTTGACCTTGGTAAGTACATTCGTATAAATATAAAATTTTTTCGATATCAGCCAAATTTCCTGTACAGCAATTTGAGTATTGCTGAAAAATAATCCCATAGGTAGGCGATCCTGTTAGACGTAAAGAAGGAGATGGTGGTTTATCAGGAGTGACTAAATTTTCCAAAAACTTTGCTTTACGTGCTTGAGTTGCCCATTGTACACAAGCTCTAAGTTGTGTAACTGTTTCAGCAATTAGTAATTTCTCTTTATCTACCCAATTATTTCGTTGACTGAGGCGTTTTCTAACTGCTTTCATAAAATTAGAACGCTCTTTTTCAAATTTATGAGAAATGTAAGGTATAATAAGTTTTTCGATAGTTAAAGAATCTAAAATATTAGCTATTCCGTTGGTTAAATCTGTAAGGTATACATCTAAGATATAACAGATAAACTCATTCTCTATACATTTATAAGATTCAGTACGAGCAGCACCTAATGTCTGTTTTTTAGTAGGGTTTAACTTTGCTTGTATTAGTAAAAGCGGAGAATAACTAGCTCGTTTTATGTCTATTGGAGCTATTTCAGTTGTTAATGTTTTTAAAGGACGCTGTTGGATAGCGTCCCAATTATCTTGAAATACTTTTGCTAACTCTAGTAGAGCTTTTGCCGTACTCAAAACTTTTGCGCTGGGAAACCATTTAAATTCTGAGGTTTCACTAGGTTCTGGTTCGTATATTTTTATTTCCTTCGTGACACAGCTAGATGTTGAAAGGGCTAAAAGTCCTATTTCAGCTATGCACTGTTTTAGCTGCTGCTCTGTAATCATGTTCTAACCCCAATATCTAACATTGCGTCGTCTTTCATCATCTAGTTGCTCTCGCAACTGATTAAGAATTTCACTCACACCGAAATTTTGATAAGTATCTAGTTCTTTAAACCAATCTCGGCATAATTTATCTCGATTATCTTGGTTATAAGCACTATCCTTAAAAAAGGAGATTCTGGGAAGTAATTTAGTAGTTATGAAATAGCCAAGACACTCATTATTTGTCAATCCTAAACAGTTTGCAGCAGCATTAAAGACTGAATAATCTCTTTTAGCTCTATGCCCTAGAGGTATTCCAAGTTGAGATAGGTATTGTGCGTTCCATCTGACAATCGTTTCCCAACCTTCTGGTTTTCTGCCGATGCTCTCATTAATTGCGGCGAGTAAATTTGAGACAGAAATATCTTTGCAAATTGAGTAAGGATTTAATGGTTCAGAAACTATTTCAAGTTTGAGGTCTGCAAGAGGGTAAGTAATTACAAATGAACGATCAATTACTTTAGGACTCAAATCATACGTAGTCTCGTCAGAATTGAGAGTGCCTAGTAATACTAAATTATTAGCAATAGGAAAGTTTGAAGGGTAATCTTTCAAAAGATTCTGTATCCGTTTCAGACGTTGTGCTTGCTTGGTATCTCGTGTTCGCTCCTCCTGAAGTAGCCTAGCTTCTTCTATGAGTTCTGTTTCTATGCTCTCTGAATAAAGCAGTAGGTTTTGTTTTACTTGTTCAGAGCGAGAGTATTCTAAGGAAGAAAGCAAATCAGCACCATAATTTTCAATTTTTGCTAAGTTAAGTTCGTCTAAACAAACTAAATAAAGTCTGTCAGGCTGTTTTTTGGCATCTTTTAAGGCTGTTAAAAATGGGGATGGGCGAAAAGTTTCACTTAATGGGTCAAAAAAGCCCAATAAATCAGCAGAATCAAGCCAAGCAGGGCGAACGGGGAAAACGTTACTTTTCCCACCTATTAAATCTGCGGATTGTCTAATTAGGCTTGTTTTACCAACACCAACAGAGCCGTTTAGAAGTACCAAACTACCTGAATAGAATGCGCTTATTAAAGATAATAAATAGCTAACTGCAACATGATTTGGTAGGGTTAATCCACTAGAATGTAGCATCTGATTCCACTGTTGCCCTAAGCTTTCAGGTAAGGGACATGGTTCAGTTATAATTGAGCTTTCATCTTCACTTACAAGCGGAATTGCAAGACGATAGGGTTTTAAAGCAACCCAGAGATATTCCGCTTTTTCGGCTTCGGCTGCACGCAACTCTATGTGTTTTTGTTGCTCATCTAAGCGTTGGCATTCTTTATTAATAAAAATTTCTTTTTGCAATAAATCCTGTGCTTTGTGGTTTAGCTCATCTCTCAAATCTTGTGTGCGCTGTTGTGCTATTTCTTGTACTTGTTGCGTTAATATTTCTCGTTCTTGCTGTAGTTGATATTGCTGTTGCTCTAATTGAAGTTGCAGTTCTGTTGCAAATATTTTCCGAATATCATCAACAATTTGCTTTGATTCATCTTCCTCTACTACTTGGACATTTACTGCCAGAGGATCACGATATTTCTGCTGTGTTTGGTCATAAACCCGTTCACCTGGGTTTTTCCAACAGAATGTCACGTAATCATTAACATTAGCATTTCCAGTATGAGCAAAAAATCGCTGTACTGATGTACCGTCTGATAAAGGAAGACCTGCAATTAGGGAACGAATTATAAGTTGCCCCCCAAACTTCTTATCTGATACATACCCAGGAAGCCTTTCAGGAAGAAGCGCAAGAATCCACATACCATTGTCAACAGGCTCTTTTGGCTTCAAGTCCATATAATTGCTCCAAATTTAGATGCATCTGTTTTGCTCTAGTTGAATTAAAATTTTTACTGCAAAGCAAACTATCTGTTGCTATGACACTCAACTTTCAGGTTTGCTGATACAGGAATTTTCCTCTTTGTCTATTCTTCCCCCTACAAAGAGTTAACTAACTTGTCATAAAATAATCACTGGTTGACTTCAAGTAAAACTATGCTTGCCTATTTACATTTCATCATCTCTAAAACCGCGATCGCGTCGCCTTACGTCTGCCTTATGCTGCACCTTGGTCGTAATCATTATCGAACAGGGTATTAGCTAACCAGGCTTTAAACTCAGGTTCATCAGTAAATTTACGGTATGCTTCTGTATGGTCGAAGATGAACTCTTGAAACTTCTCGACTAGCTTTTTCTCAAAGGTGATTCTGGCGTTTTGCCGATCTGAGTATTTCTTGGCGTTCTGATATTCTTCGTCTTTACTGACTTCGGCAGGTAATTCTTCAAATAGGAAGCGACGCACTTTATCTTTTTCTGTCCACTCAATATTGCCGAAGCGATCGTTAAAATCTTGAATAATATTACTGAGTATGTCTAATTGTGCCTCATATTTGCTACCAGGAGCATCTGGGGGTGTGGGTGCTATTTCTGCCCCACCTTCAAGCTGTATGGCTAGGGTTGTTTGTCTTTCTATGCGGTAGCTGTCGATGTCAACGCTTTCTAAAATACCTTTGGATAAATCGGTGTCATTAAGGTTGGGAAGTTTGGCCAGTAGGAATTTGAGAAAAGTTTTTAGGCTTTCCCAGTAGGGATTACGGAAAGGATTAATTTGGACAAGGAATTGATAATTGCGGACGAAAGATTTGCCTTTTTTCTTAAAGTCTATTTGTTGTTCTTCGTCTAATTCGTTGATAAAATTTTGCTTGCATTCATCGAGAATGGGGTCTAATTGGTCACGTTCTGCACCATTGATGAAGCGGGTAATTAAGTCGTTGACCTGTTCTTCAGAATAAACTTGGAACCCGTCAAGCGCATCTTGCAAGTCGTTGAGACGATCTATATCGGTTTCTTCACTGAGGATTGTTGTTTTATAAAATGGGTCAAAAGCTTCTTTAATTGTATCGGCTGAGTTGACAAAATCTAGAATGAATGAATCTTTTTTATCTGGCTTGTAAGCACGGTTGAGGCGAGATAAGGTTTGAACCGCTTTGATATCAGCTAGGGTTTTATCTACATACATCGTGTGCAATAGCGGCTCATCAAATCCGGTTTGGTATTTATCAGCTACTATCAGGAATCGATACTCAGTTTTTTTGAAATTTTTGGGTATGTCATTTCCCGAAAAGCCATTCATTGAGGACTCATCCTCTTTTTTCCCGTCAACTTCTTTACTGCCTGTAAATGCAACAATAGTTTTGTAAGGTGCGTTAATTTCCTGTAAATAGGCATCGAAGGCAAGTTTATAGCGAATGGCGCTGACAATACCATTGGTGACTACCATTGCTTTTGCTTGCCCATTAATTTTGAGTTGACCAATTACATCTTGCATGAAATGGTCAATCATTATTTCTGCTTTCTTGCGGATAGCGCGGGAGTCCCCCTCTACGTACTGCTTTAGCTTTTTCTTTGCCCGTTTAGTATCATATTGTGGGTCATTTACAATCTTTTTTTGAAGTTTATAGTAACTTCTAAAGGTGGTATAGTTTTCCAGTACATCTAGGATAAATTCTTCCTCTATTGCCTGTTTCATGGAATAGTTATGGAAGGGATAATACTTACCATCAGCTGGATTATGAACACCAAAAGCTTCTAATGTCTTATTTTTGGGTGTGGCTGTAAAGGCGAAATAGCTGGCGTTGGGAGAGAGTTTTTGTTCTTCAATAATGCGGAGAATTTTATCTTCAGTGGTTTCTTCTTCTTCGCCTGCTTCTTTATTCAGGGCTGCGCTCATTTTGGCGGCGCTGCTACCACTTTGGCTGGAGTGGGCTTCGTCAATGACAATGGCAAATTTTTTATTGCTTAATGACTGGATTTCCCGAACAACATAGGCGAATTTAAAAACGGTAGTTATAATAATTTTTTTGCCTTCTTCTAGCGCCTCTTTTAGTTGCTTACTACCTTCAGTGATGGCTTCAACTACGCCTTTGACTTGGGCAAACTGTTTGATGTTATCGCGGATTTGTTTATCTAAAACTTGGCGGTCTGTAACTACAACAATGGAGTCAAATATGGGGTTGGTGTCATTGGTGTCGGTAAGTTCTACGAGTTGGTGACTCAGCCAGCTAATGGAGTTACTTTTACCTGAACCTGCGGAATGTTGAACTAGATAATGCTGTCCTACACCATTGGTTTTGGCATCGGCTAGGAGTTTTCGCACTAAGTCGAGTTGGTGGTAACGGGGGAAAATCAGCTTGCGTTTCTTCTGTTTTGCTTCGTCTTTCTCTTCTACCAGTTGGGCATACTTTTCAATGATGTTGCTGAGGCTGGTTTTGGTGAGAATTTCTTTCCACAGGTAATCGGTTTTTAGTCCGTTGGGGTTGATGGAGTTCCCCGTACTGTCGGGGAAAAGTAAGTGTGGTTCAGATTTTTGACCTTTGTTGAAGGGAAGAAAAACTGTTTGCTGTCCCTTGAGTTCGGTAGTCATGTAGACTAACTCATCATCAACGGCGAAATGAACTAAACAACGTGCAAAGTTAAACAGGGGTTCTTTGGGGTCACGGTCAGTTTTATACTGCTTTATGGCATCTTGGACATTTTGTGTAGTGAGGTTGTTTTTTAGTTCAAAGGTGATGAGGGGTAAGCCGTTGATGAAAATCCCCATATCCAGCGATCGCCTCTTCTGATCGTTGCTAAAGTATAGTTGGCGAGTGACGGAGAAGATATTTTCGTTGTAGCGTTGGATGGCTTGGGGGTTCAGTTGGGATGTGGGTAGGTTGTAGTAGAGAGTAAGGCTGACTTCTCCGGCTTTGATGTCGTTGCGGATAACATCAACAATACCTCTGGTTTTGATTTGGTCGAAGATGCGTTGAAACAGCCTTTCTTCAAACCGTTTACCGTAGCTGGTTTCTAGTTTGCTAACTTGGGTGGGTTGGGTTTTGCGGAGAAATTGCAGCAGTTGAGTTTTATCTATGCAGTAGTTGCGGTCATAGTCCCCAGATTGACTTTTGATGTAACCTGCTTCTGTGAGTAGGCTTTTTTCTATGAGGGCTTCTAAGCCTTTTTCTGAGGTGTCAGTTGTGGTCATGGCTAAATTGCTGCGGCTGTAAGGGTGGATTCAACTACGGATGTTTCGCGTACATCTATTTTTCCCGTTACAGCGTCGGAAATTAAGGTGGTGCGGTATTCTTGGATGAGTTCGATCTCTTTTTCTATTTTGGCGATCGCTCGGTCGATTGGACGTAACTTCTTATCAATTAATTCAGTAATATAATTTTGCTCAAATAATGAAGGTATTAAGATAGGTAGTTCTTTAACAGTAGCAATAGAAACCTCACTAAAAGTTGTACCTTGCTTTGAAAATTTCCAATACTCACTAACAAAGGCACTTCGTAAATAATTAACAAGAAAATTTGCCGAAATTTCTTGACTTGGAACTATTCTTGCAACACCGCGAGATAGATTAGCCCCAGATAAGTGTGAAGGAACTATATGAGCATCACCAATTGTTGCCCGGATTCCGAGCATAATATCTCCTGGTTGCAAAGTTGAGCGAGGATACATTGCAGCAATCGAAGGATCTGTTCTTTGAAGTTTTGAGATTTCAAAATTCCCTTGGGTCATGTTTGTAGTTTGAATAAAAGGAACTCCATCATCAACCTGATTACCTGGCTGGAGAATCCCGTAAGAGATTGAGGTTCCATATTTAATGCACTTCTTCAATTTTTTAATTTCCCAATGTTCAGGAATAGACCCTAAAAACTTAGTACCAGATGGCTTCATAGGTGCGTTAGGGTTAAATCCTTTGGTAAAGGCATGGTTAACGATCGCAGTTTTCTGCTCTTTGAGCAATTCAATCAGCCGTTGCTTGTTGCTGATGAAGTGGCTTATCTGTTCTAATTTGCGATCAAGGAAGCGAGTGATCGTTTTTTGTTCTTCAAGTAGAGGACAAATAATAGGAATTTGAAAAAAATCATCAGAATACATACGCAGTCTTGAGGAGCGAATACCTTTTGAAGTTCGGGTATATTCAGCAATGTATTCTGGTATTCTTACGAGATATTCAAGGTAGTCAGAATAAAATTTATTTGTATTTTTTTGCCTATAAACACCGTATGCAGAGCTAATAATTCCTTGATATTTAGATACTCCTAACGCTCCCATCCAAGCCCACATGATGTTTATAACTAAGTCATTAGGAATACAAGTTTTATAGCCTTCATAGGATTCAGCCATAAACATAGTGATATTTTTTTCGCTTCGAGGAGTTACTCCGGTGATGTGAGAAACAGAAAGTAACTCTTCATCCCCTGTCTCCGAACGCTCGTCTACTTCATAAAAACAATACTTTGCTCGTTTTGCTTCCCAATGCTGAGGAATTTTTTCGACAAAAGCCAAACCTGAATCTCTATAAACTGGATAACGTTTCATCCTGCGACCTCCTCAGAAATATAAGATTCAACCACCCTGTTCAAGCGTTCTGGGTTCCAAATTTCCTCTGCAATCTTTTGATAAAGCTTTTGTCGTGCATCCAAATTTGATTTTTTAAACTCCTCATGGGACTGAAACGTTAGCCCAGAGTGTTCCTTATACGCCAAGAAACCGGGATTATGGTCGTAACATTGAGGATTAAGTGATTTAGCTAAAAGATTGTGACCGTAGTAATGAGGTAATTTTTCAGCGTAAGGCAAGTCACCATAACTTGCGTTAAACGACTTCGGCAGCAGCAACAGTCCCCCAATACGATTACGATACTCGTAAAAATCTGCATTACTAGAAAACTCATCTGAGTGACGCTGAGGTTTATTAGCCCAAATATGCTCTACCTCATATCGATTTTTTCCTATGGCAATATATTCTCTATAATGTGACGATATTCCCGATTGCGTTTCTATGTGGTCTGTTATCCGAGCAAGAAATTGATAAATAGCATTGTAGTTTTGCTGATGCAGTAGCAGTCGTTCATTAGAAGCGAAAACTTCTGGTTCTGCATCTAACTTCTGACGCAGAATTTTTACAAGTTCAGTAGGTGCTTTCCCCCGAATATCCCGCATAACCACAAACATGGCATACTGCATCGTGTTGTAAGTAATGGTTCGGAAGTTCCATAACCTCCGAGCCAGCAGAATATCGAGAAAACTTGCCACTAAACGAATCTTTTGGTTAATCATACCTGGGTCATCATCAGCATTTAGAGGCGCAAGCAGCAAGGGATATTGAAGGGTAAAACCGTGCTGGGCATTGTAAAAAACTTCCTCTAACCCTGGTTTCAAGGAAATCGATGCTTCCCGCAACTGTAAGTATTGGCGGCTATAAAATGCAAAATCTCGCTCTATGAAGCGCACAAAATCAGCACTTTTGTTGAGTCCGATGTCTGGTTTATGATCGCGTACCCAACGGTGAAACTCTGTACTGATGCGGTCAAAATCACCAGGAACAGCACCTTTTTTACGTTCTCGAATCGTCTGGGCGTACTGACTGCGAAGCCAAGTTTTAATCGCATCGGCTTCTTCATCTTTACCCAACTCTATCAATTCACTTACACGCTTTTTCCAGAGCTGATTCGCCTGAACCTTTTTAGCTTCGTCACTGATATTCGCCAGCAAAAAGCCTTTAAGCATATCCGTAGGTGAAAGAGATAGCCCCCGGTCATTCATCGTTTCAAAAATGATATAAGCATCCTCATCTGAGTAAGCTGTAATCTCAACGATGTGGACGTTCTCGATTAGCCAGTCAATGAAGTATGGTAAAGCATCTCCAGTTAAATCTTCTGGGAAGTATTCTTGAATATCAGCATAACGGGCAACAATATTCTTTACTGACTCTGGTTGCTCTGTGTCATCAAAAGGAATGTTGTTGAAGAGAGATTCCATGCAAGCGTTACGCTCCTCAACATCCAAATTAAAAGATTTTTGAGAAAACCTTTCTGAGAAAATTAAGTCATTAAGTTTTACTTGATATAGACGAGTCTTTTGCAGATTATGCAAGAAAATTAGCAGCAGAGATAAGGTAGTGAGCCGTTGCTGTCCATCAATAATAAATTTCTTGCTTTCCTTCTGACTAATAATAATTGACCCCAGGAAGTAATGCCCGTAATTTTTAACGGCTTGGCGTTCATGACTTGGCTCAAAATCATTAAAAAACTTCCCTGCTAAGTCTTCCAGAAGTTCTTGAAGCTGTTTGGTTTGCCACTTGTATTCTCGTTGATAATAGTCAATGGCATATTTATTGCCACTGAGAAGTTCACGAATAGTTTTAGCGTCACCCCGAATCTCTTTCATTCTCCAATGTTCTCCCCGCTAACAATCTGACGTAAAACGCCTTCTGTCTCAGCTTCTAAAGCAAAGATATCTGCTGCTATTGCTTCCAAACTCCGCAATGGTTTGAACTTATAAAAATATTTAGTGAAAGAAATTTCATAACCCCTTACCGTTTTATCATGGTCTATCCAAGCATCTGGTACATGGGGTAGCACTTCACGAGCAAAATACTCTTCAATATCTTCTTTCAATGGCACATTCTCTGTATCTCGCAACTCAGAATCCGGCTCATAAACTACCGCATCTTTCGTTTTTTTCTTAATTACAGGTTCCGCCGTTTCGTCTTTGTATGTGAATGTGTCATAAACCAGCTTTAAATCTTTAGCTGTAAATTTAATTTCTTCTGCCTTCAGTGCTTTTTCAAATTCCTGCTTAACTCTATTAAAATCTTTGTGAGGTTCACTACTAAACAAGTCCTTTAATATTCCCAAAATTACCCCATGTTTTGTATTAGAGGTGAGATTTAGCTGTATTTCCTGTTGTACTACACTACCTTTTTTAGAAGATGAATTAGTAAGGCTTGCTGCTAAAAACTGCTCTACTCTTTCTGGTGTAACTTGAAATGTCAGCCTTAAAGGACGCTCAACAGTAATTTTGTGATAGCCAAAATCCTCGTCATCAAAAATTTTAGATTGTTCTGTTTCCTGAAACTCCAAAAATGTTTCTGTAATTCTTTGAATATCTGCTTGGGTTAATACACAATTTTTCTTACCCAAATTCTTTCTTAATTTTCCATACCATTCCGTAGCATCGATTAACTGTACTTTCCCTAGACGGTGTTGAGGTTTGCGGTTAGATAGCACCCAAACATAAGTAGCAATACCTGTGTTATAAAACATATTTAAAGGTAAGCCGATGATGCACTCTAACCAATCATTTTCAATAATCCAGCGACGAATATTACTTTCTCCGCTACCTGCATCACCAGTAAACAAAGCAGAACCATTATGAACAATTGTTATCCGGCTACCCAAAGCAGTTGACTGCTTCATTTTGGAGAGCATATTTACCAAAAATAACAATTGACCGTCACTGCTACGGGGTAACAGAGTCAGCTTTTCTCCTGGTTTTAAATCAGGATGTTCTACAGCAAAACGTGAGTCTTTAACTTCCTTCTTTTTACCATCAAACACAGCATCCTGATCTACAGTCCAAGACTTGCCATAGGGAGGATTAGCAAGCATAAAGTCGAACTGTAAATCTGCAAACTTGTCATGAGAAATCGTTGAGCCAAACCAAATTTTTTCCGGGTCACGACCCTTGATCAACATATCCGATTTACAAATGGCGTATGTTTCTGGGTTGACTTCCTGACCGTATAGCTCGATTTTCACCTTCTTGGCTCTTTTTTCAGCAAGCTGTTGAATAAATGCTTCTGATTCTGTCAACATTCCCCCAGAACCGCAAGCGTCGTCATATACCAAGTAAGTACCACCTTGAATCTCATTTTCAATCGGGAGAAATATTAGATTCACCATCAGTTGAATAATGTCACGGGGAGTGAAGTGTTCCCCCGCTTCTTCATTATTTTCTTCATTAAACCTGCGGATTAACTCTTCAAACACATAACCCATTTCAAGGTTAGTTAATCCCTCAAGAATGATTTTGCCTTCAGAGTTTTTAACAGGTTCAGAACTGAGGTTAATATGATTGGAAACAAATTTATTAATCAGTGCATAAAGCCTATTACTTTCTGTTAAAGTTTCAATTTGATTCCGCAGCTTAAACTTACCGATAATTTCTTGGACATTTTCGCTAAAGCCATCTAAATAGTTTTCAAAGTTTGCCCGAATTTGACTAGGAAAATCGAGTAAGGTTTTAAAAGTAAATTTAGAAGTATTATAAAATACATAGCCAGATATTCTGGGAAGCTGTTGTGCTACAGCATTCTGCCCAAAGTTGCCTTCTTCCAGCACCTTGTAACGCTCAAGAACCTTTTCCTTAGTTGGTTCTAGTAAGCAATCTAAACGCCGCAGTACCGTCATTGGCAGAATTACATCTCGGTACTTGCCGCGTACATAGACATCCCTTAATACATCATCAGCAATATTCCAGATAAAATTAACAATAGTGTTGTGTGTCGTGTGATTCATGTTGCCAGTACAGAAGGCGATCGCATCCCAATAGTTGTAACAGTTTAAAGTACTGTGGTGTCTGCTTTGTAATAAGAGCCTTAATTTTTATCCAACTTTTGACGCAACTGCTGATAAATCACGTCCAACCACACTGGAATTACAGGCTTGCCTTCATCCAAAGATGCGATCGCCTTTTTTCTGTCAAACTCCACAAGCTCAAGCGAACGCTCCTGTGCTTGGGACAACAACATAAACCGCTTACCTTTACCTGAAGTAAATAACTCCGGTTCTTGGTCTTTCAGCTTTTTCAGCGTGGTGCTGGCTATGTCAAAACTTAACCCCACAGATAGCCAATATGACATTGCAGCCAGTTCCAGCAAATTAGACTTGGAGTAATAAATACTACGTCCTGTCCCAGTATCACTGATTACAGGAACAATCACCCCCCTCTCTCGCCAATACTGTAGCTGACGAAGGGTGCAGCCTGTAATTTCAGCAGCTTCCTTGCTTGTAAAAAATGTCTCCTGCATACAATTTATTTTACAGAAGACTTGTTTAATACAAACATGTTAGTATTAGACAATATTGTTTTAAACCGATGAGTCAAATCACTATTCAGTGTCGCCTTGTAGCCTCAGAGTCATCACGCCAGCAACTATGGAAGTTGATGGCGGAGTTAAATACGCCACTGATTAATGAACTACTACGTCAGGTAAGTCAACACCCAGAGTTTGAGACTTGGCGACAAAAGGGCAAACACCCCACTAGTATTGTCAAAGAACTCTGCGAACCTTTGAAAACTGACCCTCCCTTTATTGGTCAGCCAGCACGTTTTTACACGAGTGCGATCACCACAGTCAATTACATCTACAAATCTTGGTTGGCATTGATGAAGCGATCGCAGTACCAACTAGAAGGCAAAATTCGCTGGTTGGAAATGCTCAAAAGTGATGTTGAATTGGTAGAAAGTAGTGGTGTCAGCTTAGATAGTCTTCGTACTAAAGCTGCTGAAATTTTGGTTCAATTTACTCCTCTTAATACTGCTGAAACTCAATCAACGAATGGGAAAAAAGCTAAAAAGCGTAAAAAATCTCAAAATTCAGATAGTGATCGTAGTTTATCAAAGAATTTATTTGATACTTACCGCAACACAGAAGATAACTTGACTCGTTGTGCTATCAGCTATTTACTCAAAAATGGTTGCAAAATCAACGATGAAGAGGAAAACGCTAAAAAATTTGCTCAACGCCATCGTAAACTTGAAATTCAGATTGAACGCCTCAGAGAACAGCTAGAAACACGAATTCCCAAAGGCCGAGATTTAACATCAGCCAAATGGTTAGAAACTATTGTTGTTGCCACTCACAACGTTCCAACAAATGAAGCCGAGGCAAAATTTTGGCAAGACAGGCTTTTAAGACAATCTAGCAAAGTACCTTTCCCGGTAGCTTACGAAACCAGCGAAGACATGACTTGGTTTAAAAACCAGTTTGGGCGCATCTGTGTAAAATTCAAATGTTTGAGTAAGCATAGTTTTCAAGTGTATTGTGATTCTCGCCATTTTCACTGGTTTCAACGCTTCCTAGAAGATCAACAAATTAAGAAAAATAGCAAAAATCAACACTCAAGTAGCCTATTCACCCTGCGTAGTGGGCGTATTGCTTGGCAAGAAGAGGAAGGCAAAGGCGATCCTTGGAATGTCAATCGCTTAACCCTCTACTGTTCTGTAGATACCCGCCTATGGACGACTGAAGGAACCAATCAAGTAAGGGAAGAAAAAGCCGAAAAAATCGCTAAAATTATCACTAATACAAAAGCCAAAGGCAATCTTAATGAAAAACAGCAAGCCCATATAAAACGGAAAAACTCCACTCTAGACAAAATTAATAACCCTTTTCCTCGCCCCACGAAACCTTTGTATAAAGGACAATCTCATATTCTTGTTGGTGTTAGCCTTGGCTTAGACAAGCCTGCAACGCTAGTGGTAGTAGATGGCACAACAGGTCAAGTAATTACTTATCGCAGCATCAGACAACTACTGGGTGATAATTACAAACTGCTAAATCGCCAGCGACAGCAAAAGCATTTTTTATCCCACCAACGCCAAATAGCTCAAACGCTTACTGCACCAAATCAGTTTGGAGAATCGGAGTTAGGGGAATATATAGACAGATTACTAGCGAAAGAGATTATTGCGATCGCCCAAACATACTCTGCTGGAAGTATTGTTCTACCCAAATTAGACAATATGCGAGAGCAAGTTCAAAGTGAGGTTCAAGCCAAAGCTGAACAAAAATCAGACTTAATAGAAGTTCAAAAACAGTATGCCAAACAGTACCGAGTTAGCGTTCATCAATGGAGTTACGGCAGGTTGATGGCAAATATTCACTCGTCAGCTGCTAAAGCTGGAATTGTTATAGAGGAGTCAAAACAGCCAATTCGAGGTAGTCCACAAGAGAAAGCGAAAGAATTAGCGATCGCAGCTTACCATTCTCGCAAAATAAACTGATTGACAAAACACCGAACCTTGATAATAAAATAAGAAAATTCAACAGCGCCGCAGTTCATGCTTGTTATAAGCCTCTGTGCTGTGTAAATTTGGGTTAGTTTGACTGCTGTTAAACAGTCTTGCTTTCTGACCCTGGTAGCTGCCCACCTTGATGCTGCTGTTCCTTGCGGACAGGAATAAGGTGCGCCCCCAGTAATAGAGGTGCGGGTTTACCGCAGTGGTGGCTACTGAATCACCTCCGACCAAGGAGGAACCCACCTTAATTATTTTTTGGCATGGTAAAGCGGGGGCGATTTCCCTGGGACTCCTGCCAAAACTTTAAATCGTTTGTTTAATAAGGTTTATAGCCTTTAATGTGTCAGTTGATTTACTTTTTTAAGTATTGACTGACGGGCGATTTTGGGAGACGTGACAAAAATGCCTTCATAACTATTGGTAAATCAAGGGTTTGAAGCGCAGAGTTTCAACACCCCTCCCAGCTAGAGGCGGGTTGAAAGATACCTATTGGTTTACACGCGCAGTTCCAATTAAAGTTTCAACACCCCTCCCAGCTAGAGGCGGGTTGAAAGAAGAGAGTAAAAGGCAGTTCTTGCAGGGGAGCTTTCTAGTTTCAACACCCCTCCCAGCTAGAGGCGGGTTGAAAGTCTACCTCGTTTTGAGCTTGCTGCCAGGTGTCGTCCGGGTTTCAACACCCCTCCCAGCTAGAGGCGGGTTGAAAGAACTGTTGCGTCAGCTGCCTCAATTTTGGCTAGGGAACGTTTCAACACCCCTCCCAGCTAGAGGCGGGTTGAAAGGTGTGTTCCTTGCAAGATTTGCGAGAAAGAAAAAGGTTTCAACACCCCTCCCAGCTAGAGGCGGGTTGAAAGTGTACGCAGAGGGGCTATCAGATGGACGAGCGGCAGTTTCAACACCCCTCCCAGCTAGAGGCAAGTTGAAAAATTTGAGCGTTACTGAAATCTTTAGAAAACTGCCAAGTTTCAACACCCCTTCCAGCTAGAGGCGATTTGAAAGGAGTGGACACACAAAAAACAAAAGCAATCAGAAGTATTTCAACACCCTTCTCAGTTAAAGATGGTTTAAAATCAGGAAAAATGAGACTTTGCACGATAATACTTTTTTACATTTCAAAAGCATTCCTAGCTAGAGATGGGCTGAAAGAAAACTCTGAAAAATGATAATTTTTTTGGGGAGAGTTTTACAAACTTCTCTTAAAAATAGGTGGGTTGAAAGATCGGTAAAAGTCATGGAATTCTTGGACTAATGGGGCAAAAACTTGTCAACTTACAGCAATTTTCATTTCTTTGAACCACAAATCCTCGTAGGGAGGTAAGGTCTTGCGCCCCTACTACGTGGTCTATTTACCTGAAAATACCTGTAACAAAATATTGTCAATTTTCTTCCGCCTATAGGATACAGAAGATTGCAGGTAAATTAGGTAACTATATTACGAAACGTAAATATCCTCCAAACCCTCACCATTGAGAAATGACGACCCTCTCTGGTCAGAGACGCACTTTCGTTCACCAGTACAGTTTATTTGCGCTGACATCCTTAGTTAATAAGCCATGCATTGTTAAACTGGTATTGTGACCACAGCAGTTCATCTTTGATATTGCTGATCCAGAATGCCTAATGGACATTAATTTGTTAAAAATGACATTAATCTGTTAACATTGACAAATAATTAGTTAATGTACACCATTTTTACAGTTATTGTAATGTCTTGCCAAAAACATCAAATTCCATGACTTTTACCAATTACCCAATTACGCCGGAAAAACCGAGCTAAAGCTGATTCTTCTAAAGATAGATAAATTGGGCGTCCGTGGGGACAGGTGCGGGGGTTGCGAGTGCGTTGCCAATTATCTAAAAGTGTCTGCATTTCTTGTTGATTCATCGGTGTACCGTTACGAATGGCACTGCGACAGGCGACGGCTACTTGGGCTGTTTGTAAATCGCCTCCCCAACTAAGTTCTAAAATTGCTTCTGCACAGTCGTCTCGCTGCTGCAAAGGTGCGGGGATATTACGGACTACCCAAAGTTGTTCGCCAAAGGGTTCTATTTCTAAACCGATGCGTTGCAGTTGCGATACTTGCGCTGGCGATAATTGATAAAGAATTATTGGCGGTTCGACGGGTAGAAGTTGCCAATCATCGCATAATTGCTCATATAAAACTCGCTCATGGGCAATGTGCTGTTCTACTAACCACATCCCACCTGAATGTTCCACCACAATATAAGTGTTGCTAACTTGAGCGACAGCTTTTAAGGAGTTAGGAGTTGAGAGTGAGGGGTTAGAATTTTTGTGATTTTCGTTGGAATTTTGAGGATTAAAATTGTAACCGCCTTTGGCTTCTGCGGCTTTGAGTAATTTACTAACTCGTGTTGTGTGAACAGCTTCTTTGAGATTGTTAGAAGAGATGCTGAGTGCTTGGTTAATTGCTTGGGTAATTTGTTCTTGCCAATAAATGATTTCGTTGAGGTAAATTTCTGTTTTTGCTGGATTGCGATTCCAGTTAATTTGCTCCGGGGAAATGGCAAGATGTAAGAAACAAATTGGATAGCGATCGCGTGGTAATGTTCTATGAAATGCTGATAATATTGTTTGCTCTAGTTCCGGCGTCTTAACCATCCTACCGTTAATGGCTACACGTACCCAATCTGGACGATGACGATGACAGCGATCGGGTAATCCTACCACTAAATTTAGTGCAGAGTGCAGAGTGCTGAGTCGGGAATTAAGAGTGCTGAATTCTGAATTCTGAGTTCTGTCTTCTGAGTTTAGTGGGTTGGGTATTTCCAGTTTCACTTCTTGCAAGTCACCTTGTCGCACTTGCGGTAAAATTTGCGGTAGTAGTTGTCCAGTTGTGGCAGCTGGACAAATGGTGAACCATTGACGGTCATTTTGCCAAATCTGCCAGGTGACGTGGGGATGACAGAGGGCGATTTGGTAAATTGTGGCTTGCACAGCTTTCATTTGCTGTGCTGTTGTGGGTAATCCCTGACGACGAGATGAGCAGTTACCAAAAAGATGGGAAACTGTAACCACTGTACCAGGTGCGATCGCAGTTACTTCAACTTGTATAACTTTCCCGCAATCGCCATAAATTATCCGCCATCCTAATTTTCCGTCCAGAGGACGACTCAAAATTTCCAAATCTGCCAGAGTTGTTAAACTGTGCAACGCCTCACCACGAAACCCCAAACTATTAATTTTCCACAAATCGGCACTAGAGCGAATTTTACTAGTGCTGTGGGCTGTGGCTGCTTGTTGCAAATCATCTAGGTTCATTCCACAACCATTATCTGCCACACGAATTCGCCATTGCTGCGGCCACAGAGAAACCACAATTCGCGTTGCACCTGCGTCTAGGGAATTTTCTACCAATTCCCGCACCACAGAAGCTAAAGAGTCGATTACCTCTCCAGCTGTAATGAGATATACAACTTCTGTTGGTAGAGCTTGAATAGTAGATGCCATAAATTATAGTTTATAGCTTCTGGGCGCAGAGGAAGTGAGGGGGGGATGAGATGTACAATAAATTGCTGACGTGGTAGCATTCATAGCGAGCTACCAATTCCGAATTAGTATTATACGCTTACTTACTAGAAAATTGATTCTCTAACTCATAGCAAAAGATTCTGCTCGTTGTCAAAGCCAATATTCTTTTATAGTAGAGGTCTTAACAATGACACTGCGATCGCACAGTATATATCTTGTTGGGCTAGTTTTCTCTTTAGTTAGTGTACGGTGCGAGTCCGGCAAAAGCGATCGCCAAGACTATTTATCCAGTATAATTGGGATTGGTTTGATGTTACGTCGACCTTACCTTTAAGCTAGTGGGTGAATTATGGCATTCACAAACAATATTAACAAAATATTATTAGTGCGATAGGTTTAGCAAAAATCCGAATCAGCGAAAAGAAAACCACAGCTAAACGCCGATAAATTATCTGCGTGCATCTGTAGTTTAATCTCTAAAATATTGACTTTTGCAAGATATGTCTGGTGCATTACAGCTTTCTCTACAGCATCATAAAAAAGCACAGATTGCAACATTAATTAACATTAAATCACCTTACTTTCTGCTTACTTCTAGCTGGTCGTTAATTACTATCCCTTGCTGCCAAAATTTTAGGTGATTCAGGTTTAAGCAAACCGTTCAACAGTGATGCCGGACGTTGACTGTAAGGCCAAGCAAAAGCATGACGAAAAGCTGCATCTTGACAAGCTTGTAGTTGTTCAAAACTAATAATGTTGTAAGTCAAGAGATTCTCATACTCAAACGGTAGACGCACATTGTGCAATCCAGCATTATCAGTACAGATAGCGATATCAACTCCAGCATCAAGACAACGGTCAAAAACTAATTTGAGTTGACGTATATCCTGCAAAGTTCCAGTTTTTAGATAAGTTGTCGGACAAACCTCCAAACATTGTCCGCCTTTAGCCACATCATTAAGTAGCTCTGGATATAGTAGGGGAATTTGAATGCCGTGACCAATCCGCATCAAATATGGTAATAGTTCTGGGTAACAACCAGCAGTGGTTTCATATAGATGTCCCGTGGTGTTAACGCCCAGCGATCGCGCATAATCATATAAGCTAATCCATTCTTCTAAGCGATCGGCGTAATAACTATCACCTCCGGCTACATCTACTGCACAGACATACTGTTGATTTTGCGCCGCCAAATCAACAATCGCCTTGTTCACCTCATAAGGTAGGCGCGTGTGCATACAGAGAATTTGGCTAGTAACAATCGGATATTCTGGCTGGTGGCTGGCAAGTCCTACGACTCGCACAATTTCTGCCATCTTGTCAATTCTTTCGGATTGACTCAGATGCTCAGGTGTCCGCAAATAAGGGGTGTAGCGCAGTTCCAGATAAGCCAAATTTTCAAATATGTAAGCACCCCGCACCAAGCGATAGACAAAGTAAGGCAAAGTCTCCACAGTTTGCACGCTTTCTACCAAGGTGTGTAATTCTAGATACTCATCTAGGGTGTTACGTGGGCGGGTATAAAAATCTTCAAAATCTGAATAGTCAGCAAAGCGGGAAATTAACTCCGAAGAATGTCGCTCGAAATATCGCCATAAAACTCGTGGTACGACCGAGCCGCCTAGATGTCTATGTAATTCAGCATATAAAGCCATAGTGGTATTTTTAGGTAAAAATTTCAATGATTGTAACAAAAACATCGAGAGAAAAATCTTCCATCAAAAAAATTTAGCTCCAACTTCTTTGGAGTAGAGATTTCCCACCATCTGGATTTCAACAAATACTCTGACCAATAAACGGCGCAAACGATTTGGTGGCTTGGAATTAGATAGGGTTGAGAGCAACAGATAAATTTTTGCCTCTTACCTCCTGCACTAGTATTTGCAGCATGAATAAACTTGACATTACCAAGATTAAATTGATAGCATTGATATCCTTAATTTTTGTGCTACACTAAAATAACATTGCTATTGTTAAGCGAGTGAGATATAGCAATATATTTTTCCTTTAACAAAGCAAATTCCTGGTAAGGTTGGTATTAATTGAAAATTCAAGCGTTGGAAGTCAAGGCTGGCGATCGGATTATTGCTTACTGCAACAATAAAATGCAAACCTGCAAGGTAAAACGCATTTTAGATCCAGGTCAAGCTAATATCACACTATCAGTATTCACCTCTGAGAATTATCGCGGTTGCTCAGTTTCATCTATAGTCCGCTTCCAAAGCAACGCCTTAGTTGATTTGGTAAGTTAAAAACCAAGTAAATATTCAAGCTCAAAAATATTTCTAGCTATTGTCCAGCCTCAAACTGGACACAATTTTTGTTAAAGGTGCGATGCCTGCGGTAAATGCTCGCCTACGCACAGACAAATTCGTTAATTGTGGCTAGATGATTTTTGTGAAAATGCAAAGCGCCATTTAGTTATTGGTAAACTGTTCCAGATATAATTTGCATATCTAAATTCCATTAAAATATTGTGGGGTGGACACCATTCGGCTGACTTGTACTGAGCGTTATTGAAGTAGCGCGAATGCTAAAGTCTTGCCCTCCCTAATTATGCAAGTTAAAGGTGGAACAGCTTATTGCTAAACTTAATCTTTCACTTGATGGCTTTTTTCAGTTCTTTTTCACATCACGAGCCATGTTGAGGTAGTAGTCGTCAAGTTTGGCATTAGAACGACGGCGGTTAGTGGCAGGAATTTTAGCAGTGTTATCCCGATTCGTTTCAATTGGCTGTTTAGCTGAAGCTTGCTTTATGTTTTGCACCTGATCAGATTCCAAGAAATAACCAGACTCACTGAATCCGAAAAGCTTGCCAAAAAAACCAAATAAATTTCCGAAAAAATTAGAAATACTTTGGAATAAAACACCAAACAAGCCTTCAAAACGAAGGAACAAGTTCCGAATAAATTGAGTTAGACGAAGCATAACAGCACCTTCAATGATTGCCTATTATCATTGTGACTCAATTCGGATTCGGGAATTGGTGATATGGTAAAAATCTACCAGTAGGTAGGTATAGCTCAATTAGTACTTACGTTTGATATGGCAATTGTTGATCGCTCTGTCCACAGCCCTTACTTTTCCTGAACCAGCAAAACCGACTTCACAGGACGCTTGATAGAATTTCCCTCCAAATCAACCTTCCCGTAAAAAGTTTTCCCATTGTAATAAAGCGAAGACGAACTCCCCCCATCCAGATTCATCGCTTGATCGGCACCAAGAGTTTTCATCAAATCAGCTAATGCTGGCAACGACACCCCAGAGTTAGCAGGAGACGAGGGTTTTTGAGACACCATAACTAAAATAACGCTGCCATCACGGATGATACCTACAGCAGTTCTGGCATTGGGTTGATTGCTGCCAAGCGCATCTCGTTTATTGGCATTGTCCACAAAGCCCTCTTTTTCTAAGGTGAGTTCTGGTAATAGGCGTGGGCCAGCACCTATAGCATCAACTAACTGACAACCTGCTGGTGGTGACTGGCTGTGTAGGGCAATGGAATAGCGGATAGTTTGCCCACATAAGTAGCGCCGGAATTCTGTGCGATTGAATATTTGACCCAAATAAGATTTTAAGTTGGGATTATTCACCAGCCGCTCGTTTTCCTTGGGATCGGCTATCAACTTTCCTTGTCGGACAACATAAGATGTAGTTTTTTGGTTGGCTGGGTCAAAAAAGCCTGCATTCAAAATAGCCACGGCTTGATGCTTTTGGGCAAATTCCTCTACAGTGGCTACCTTCTGTGATAGTGCAGGAGTTACCAAAAATTTGCTATTAGCTGGAATCAACAGAATGTGAGCGATGCCTTGGGGCAAATTGCGATCAAAGTAGCGGATAGTTTTTGGTGGTGAAGCCGCAATAGTGGGTATTGACAGTGTTGAAAAACACAAATTAAACCACAACACTATTGCCAAACTAATTAATATCAAAGCCAGTAGTTTGATTTTTCTCACTTTTAAACTCACTTGCAGTTAGATCAAAAAAGTTGATTTAGTTGATTTAATTAAAATACTTTAAGCTGAAAAATAAGCAATTAACTTTAATTACTCCAGGTTCGCCCATTTTTTAGGAAGTTAGGAAAAGTAAATAGTCAAAAGTATACCGAAGGGCATATTCCCAAAAAGACTCGATTAGGTATATGTTCGCAACTATGGCTACTGAACCCATAAATACAAACGAAGGAGTCGATGATATACCTATATTTCTAACTCAAATAGAGCGTATGGGCGTACAACCACTAATCGATAAACATTTCCGACAGACGGAAATTTGCAAGGTAGTTTTCAAAAAGTTAAGAGACAATATCTTGCTAAACCTTCTCAACCAGTGTTTACTTGATTTATGCCGCATTTATGCAACGCCTAAAATCGCTTTTTACGCCAATTTAACTTTCAAATAACTAAATTATCTAGATTCAACAGAATATGAGTAGAGTTATCTTCAAAAAATCTCAAGGAATAAAATATGTGCGCTATTGAATTGCAAATTAGAAAACCAGTATCTTGCAATTGTCCATAGAGGTCTCTGCGGCTTTGATAGTTGCTTAAGTTCGGATCAATTGAAATTTTTATTTTAACTGCTTATGCGTTCTCGTCAAAAAATTATCGAGATGTTCTCAACCTTCGTTGAGTTGGAAGGAGACAGATTCAGCAAATGGTTGATTGATATCAAACTGCATCGAAATATTCAAAATTGTTTGGAGTCTTCACCATTCGTTCCTAACTCAGAAAATTTTTGGGCCTTACATTGGCACAACTGCTGGCGAAAGGAATCTAATAGACTTGCTAGAATGCATTTATCTGCCTATTTACAGGAACCAAATTATTGGGCTGCTAAAAAAACAATTGCCAAATTTACAAATAGTCAACATAGCCTAGCAGATTATTTTCAAATGGCGAATGCTGAAATTGAAACAATTCTCAAAAATTTTAATCTAGAAAAATGCTCTAGCTTAAAAGCCTATGCTACTATAGCAGTTCCCAGTCGGCTAAAAGATATTTTACGCCAACGCAAAGAAGCTGATATCTGCACAAATTGGGCATTGTTACGCAAAGTAAGCAAAAAGCAGTTATTAGAAGCTCTTGCTCAAGCTGGATTATCAACGATTCTAATTGCCCAATATCGACTCGCCTGGACTTGTTTCAAAGAACTGTATGTTCAAAACCAACCAGGTGGCACAAAGTCACTACCAGAACCAGAACCCCAACTTTGGGAAGCTATTGTCAACCTCTACAACCACGAACGCCAAAATCAGTTAACTCAACCTACTCCACAATGCACGAGAGAGAAAATGGAACAGTGGTTAACCCAGACAGCTGTGTACGTGCGTGGTTATCTGTATCCACCTGTTAGTTCTCTAAATTTAGCGATATCAGAAGATGACTCCACAACAACTTTTGATTTGCCAAATCCATTCTCTGACTCATTAATCGCTCAGATGATAGCCCAAGAGGATGCCCAAAACCAACAAAATCAACAATCTCAGATTGAAGCTATTTTGTTAAAAACTTTACAAACTTTTGAGGCAAAAACCCAGGAAATACTTAAATTTTACTACCAACAGGGGTTGACTCAGCCACAGATTGTAGAACGCCTACAAATGAGTCAGCCTACTGTTTCTCGCCGACTGCTTAAAGCTAGAGAATTAATGCTAGCAGCGTTGATCCAATGGAGTCAAGATACGCTTAATATTTCTGTGACTTCCAACCTAGTTAATGATATGAGTAGTGCTTTAGAAGAATGGTTGAAAGTTAAGTATGGGGAATCTCGCTGACGTTATGAAAGATGAGGTAGTAAAATGACTTCCGCTTTTACAGAACCGCAGGAACTATTGTTAGAAATATCACCATCATTACAGACAAGTTCTTGGCAAGAAAGCCAACTGTACGCTACACCTAGCAGTCGCTGGCGTGCTTATATGAATCAAATTTGCCTTCATGGGTTTCTGAATTGGGTAAAAGCTGAATATGTTCCAGAAGCAAGTATCTGGCATAGTTCCCCTGGTATTCCTGCTTTTTGGGAATTTGTCAATGGTACAGCAATTTTGTTAAAGGAAAAGCGAGTCGTTTTAATTCCCAGCGAGGCAATTGATGATAGCGAGTTAGAAGTTCCTCAAGAATGGGTAGATATACCCAGTTGGGCAGCAGACTATTATTTAGCAGTGCAAATCACACCAGATGGCGAGTGGGTAACAATTTGGGGCTACATAACCCATACTGAACTTAAATTACTAGCAGACTATGACCAAGTAGATAGGACTTATTGTATAGATGCACGGCACTTAATTAAAGACCTTAATGCTTTTTGGATGACCTACCAATTTTGTGGAACAGAGGAGATGAAAGCTGCGATCGCTCCACTACCAGAATTATCGACTGTTCAAGCAGAAAATCTTGTGCAACGGTTAGGTAATTCCTCTGTAACATTTCCTAGACTCGCAGTGCCATTTAAAACCTGGGGAGTGCTACTAGAGAATGAGCAGTGGCGGCAGCGTTTGTACCAAGAAAGGCTGCGATATCTACGACAGGCTGCACCTACGCAATTTTCACAGGTACAAGTGAGTCTCAGTCGTTGGCTGGAGCAGATTTACGATGCTTCTTGGCAAGCTATAGAGACTTTTTTTGAGCCAAACTCCAGTAGCCTAGCTTTTAATTTCCGCACTTCTTCCGGGTTAAATGCTGCCGTTATCAAACGCGCCAAGCTGATTGACTTGGGAATGGAAATAGAGGCTCAAAAAGTTATTTTATTAGTTGCCTTAATACCAGAAGCTAACCAACAAGTTAGGATTCGCGTGCAACTACATCCAGCTTGTAATCAACCTTACCTACCTGCTAATATCAAGCTAGTTTTACTTTCAGATCGAGGGGAAATACTTCAACAAGTACAAGCAAGAATTCAAGATATCTATGTGCAGTTTAAACTCTTTGATGGGGAAGTGGGAGAATGTTTTAGCATCCAGGTTGCTCTTGATAGTTGCCAGATTACAGAAAGTTTTGTGATTTAGTTATTAAGAGCCAGACTGAACAGGTTTTCTAACAGCCGCGCCCAGCCGAGTCGAATTAACGTTCATTAGTAAGCAAGTTAATCACGAATGGCAAAGTCCACTTAACTTATGAGTAAGCTAGTTGTCTTCAGCTTCTTGGGAGGAGATTTAAATCAAGGATTTCCTGTTGTCACGGCTCAACTTTGGCATCATAACCAATTTGTACCCGTGAAATTAACAGGGAGTCTGCCAGCAGTACCAGAACTAAGCGAACTCTACCGCAGATGGCAGTTACTCTACGCAGCTGTCCATCAACGTTTGGGTAGCAACCAACGTATAAAAGTACATTCGCAAGACATAACCAATATTTCTGTGAATGACTTCGATGAAGTGTGTCAACAGCTACAAGCAAATATCAATGCTTGGTTGAAATTTGACTCATTTCAGAATATTGAGCGGCAGTTGCGGACTCTACTCAGTCAGGATGATGAAATTAGAGTCATTATTGAAACGGATGTAGTTTTACTGCATCGGTTGCCTTGGCGTCTGTGGAATTTTTTTGAAGATTACCCTAAAGCAGAATTAGCTTTGAGCAATCATGAGTATGCATCTCCTCAGGTATTACAAAAATCTCCCACAGGTAAAGTCAAAATTTTGGCAATTCTAGGCAACAGAGTTGGTATTGATATTGATAAAGACGGCTATTTGTTACAAGGTTTAACAAATGCACAAACCACGTTTCTTATCGAACCAACACGGCAAAAACTTGACGAGTATCTATGGAATCATGATTGGGATATTCTATTTTTTGCCGGACATAGCGCTAGTCTTGCTGGCGGAGAGATAGGGAAAATTTGCATCAATAAAACAGAAAGTTTAGCAATTTTGCAGTTAAAAAATGCACTTAAGGCAGCAGTTACACGCGGGTTAAAATTGGCAATTTTCAATTCTTGTGACGGAATTGGTTTAGCACGAAATTTAGCCGATTTAAACATTTCCCAAATAATTGTAATGCGGGAAGGTGTACCAGATTTAATAGCACAAGAGTTTTTAAAAAACTTTCTTATCGCCTTTGCAGGTGGCAAACCATTTTACTTGGCTGTGCGAGAAGCACGAGAAAGACTTCAAGGATTAGAAAATGAATTTCCTTGTGCCAGTTGGTTACCAGTCATCTATCAAAATCCGACAACTCTTCCTACTACGTGGCAAGAACTATGTGGCAATTTTGGTGATACTAAATTTGTAGGTGAAGTTTCGACAAAGGGTAAAATTGCGGCACCAAAATCTAAACTTTGGACTGTACTACTTAGTACTTTTATTGTGGCTGTTTCAACAGTAGGTTTGAGATACTTGGGAGCCTTTGAGAAAATCGAACTGCAAACTTTTGATCAAATGCTACGGCTACGACCCAAGGAAGACCCAGATCCAAGGTTGATAATTGTAGAAATAACTGAAAAAGATATTCAATCTCGACAAGAAAAAACGCTAGGGTTGAAATCAATTTCGGATAGTACCTTAGCAAGATTACTTAAGCAATTACAAAAGTATAAACCGCGAATTATTGGATTAGATATTTATAAAGACTTTGCTGATCCCCCAAATAAATTAAATCCAATACAGGTTACTACTGAACTTAGTAAAAAGAATGTTGTTGCTGTCTGCAAAAGCCGCGATAGGAAATATGACCCCCAAGGTGTTAAACCTCCGAAAGAAGTACCTGTAATACGTCAGGGTTTTACAGATGCAATTCAAGACCCAGATGGTATCGTCCGTCGCCAAATTTTAATGATGGCACAAGAACCTTCTTCGACTTGTACAACACCTTATTCGCTCTCGTTGCAATTAGCTGCTCGTTACTTATTTGACGAAAATATTCAACCCAATTTTAATGAAGATGATGTACTGTTTGGCTCTAAAGTATTTAAACGTTTAAAACCTGGTCGCAGTGGTGGCTATCAACAAGAAGTTGATTTAGGCGGAAATCAAATACTTGTCAATTACCGTAATACCAATTATTTAAGAGTTTCCCTTGAAGATATATTGAGCGATAAAGTTAATCCTGAGCTACTGAAAGATAAGGTAGTTATCATTGGAGTGACAGCTAATACAGTCAGCGATACTTGGTCAACTCCCTACAGTACTGCACAGCAAGATTACCAAGAAATACCAGGCGTATTTATACAAGCGCAAATGGTTAGCCAAATTTTGAGTGCTGTTTTAGACCAACGTCCAATTCTTTGGGTTTTGCCTTACTGGGGCGATATTCTCTGGATATGCGGCTGGTCTGTAGTTGGGAGTCTGATTATTTGGCGTGTTCGTTCGCTTTCACATAAGAAATGCGCCATCTTTGTGACAGTTGTCATATTATATGGAGTTTGTGCGATCGCTCTTTTAAAACAAGGGTTATGGTTGCCATTTATTCCTTCTGCCTTTGCCGTGGTTGCAAGCGGTGTTGTTGTAGTGTTGATTCAACGCCGTCAGGAATTTTTCACGATTTCACAACCCTTAGTTGAATAAAATTTTTCTTTATAACTGAAAAATAACGTCAATTTGGCGATTGACGATCTCAAAAATCCGTCATTAATCTTGCTTTGCGGAGCACAAATTGCAGTACAGTTTCTTCGCGGGTAATAATATCAACTCTGCCATCCATACCCAATTGAATTTGACATTTCTTTGTAGTGCGACCTAAAGCAAGTTTCTCTGGTTCAATTGTGACTTCGTAAAAAGCACCTACAGCAGTTGCTTTTGGGATAGAGTTCGTATCAGTATCTGCATCGTTTTTTTGCGAACTAATAGCATCAGGGGAAATCACTTTGACAACGCCATTGAGAGTACCGTAATCAGGATAAGCACAAGCACTAACTCGCATTTGCACCTTTTGACCGACTTTTATCTTACCCTTTTCCTCAGAACCGACAGCTGCTTTAATAACTAAAGGTGCATGACTAGGAACAATTTGGACAACTTCCTCCCCAGCCCGGAGAGTTTGACCGGGGTTTCTCAAATTCAGCTTGGAAATAATCCCGTCTGCTGTAGCGGTAATAGTAGTTTGCTTCAGGTCAGTTTCGACTTGCTTGAATTCGCTAGTATCACGCTCTAATTGTTTTTCCGTTTCAATTTTCTGTTTGAGAAGTGCTTGAAGTTCTCTTTCTAACGATGCTTTATTTACTTCCCCAGAAGCTTTTTCTTGAGCAATGCGTTCAGTCGCCATTGCTACCTCTGCATTGCTTGGGTTGAGGGCTACTTGAGTGCGATCGCGTTTAGCAATAGCCCCATTAACAGCTTGTTTTAGCCGTTCATTTGTTTTTTCTTGGGCCTTATAAGTTGCTTTTTGCGCCTGTACCGCTTGTTCCTGTTGTTTCACAGCCAACTGTACTTCTTCAAGTTGATCGCGGGATAATGCCCCTTGTTTAGCGGCACTGTCATATCGGCTCTGCTTTGATGTCGCTGCTCCTAAAGCAGCCTCAGTCGCGTGGAGATTAGCTAGTGCTGATTGTAACTGTGCTTGCCCTGCGTATAATTCCTCTTGAGCCATTTTGACATTGGCTTCTGCTTCTTGGAGTTCAGTGAGACTAGTAATCTTTTTGTCTTGATGATCGCGATCGCGTCCCTGCAATTCAGCTTTAGCAGAAGCGATAGTCCGATTAGTGCGATCGCTTTCAGCTCGAATTTGACTATCGATTGCATTAATTTGCGGAACGGTTTGAATTAGTTGTAACCTAGCTTGTTGAATATTGGTTTGCAGCTGGTTTTTTTTGGTTTGCAATCGAGAGTCATCAATAGTAGCAATTCTATCTCCTTTTTGCAGCGTTTGATTTTCTTTGACGTAAATCTGCATTACTTGTCCTTCTGTTGCCGCCTGTACAATTGGCAATTCACCCGCAGGACGGACAACCGCTTGCCCTTTGACCGTAACTTTATATTTAACAACCGCAGCCACAGGAACAGCTAACGACAAGGCAAACACGATAAATAATCCGCCAAATGTAGTCCAACGACTAATTGGTGGGAGAAACTCGTTATCTTGAATTAAGGGTAAAAAATTTTTTTGAGAGTTACTAATCATCAGTGTTGAGTAGATAAAAAATTATCAATAACCATTAACTAATTATGAATAGCCAAAGAAGATTTCAAACCATTCTTCTCAGGATAAATATCATCAATAAAGCTTAAATGCTCTCCATAAATATGACGTAATTCTTCTAGAGTTCCTTCCCCAACCCCTCCCCGCAAGCGGGGAGGGGAGCTAAAGCGCAGCTTTTGCGGGGTGGGGTTCCGGGTATTATGGTTAATTACCCGGACATTATATTAAATCTATGCTACACGATAGAGGGAACTTATACTGTCGTTTGGAATACCGGAATTAGGAACAAAAGAGTATAGTCCTGGTCCGAGAGTGGTCTGATAAACCCCAAATCCAGCGTCTCGATAGAAGTTCCATCTACCCCGAATAATGGCAATAGATGAGGTTAGATCGTTGAAATTATCACCAACGTAGGCAACACCATCATTTACTGATGCATTAACATTCAGAGGATTACTGCCGCCGAAGTTTATATCTCTATACAAAATTACATCTGGGTCGTTGCTCCCAGTATAGGCTACACCACCACTACAGGTAGCAGCAACCTCATCGTTAAGTTCCTTGATGCTAGAAATTGCTTCAAAGCAGTTCTTTTTCATTTTTTTCTCCTAATTAAGTGTGAATACTTCTTTTTTTGGCATCGCATAACTCCAGCAGTAGACTGAAAAGTTTTTTAAAAGACTTACCAGCCGATTATTTGAGCTAAAAAACACCATCTGTTGAAATCCTCCCAGAATTTGCTTTTTGAGCAATCGGGTTGTGGATGGGCTTTTTTGCTATTAGCGATCGCTCTGGTCAGCCCCAGAAACATCGGTTAAAACTCGCATTATTTCATCAACTTAAAACACTTTTCGTTCTACTGTCATAAGCTATGTTTCCATATTACTAAATAAGCACAAAAAAAATTCAATATTTACAAAAATTAAAAACCTCTAATACTCTACAATTGCGTCACTTTAGTTCACTCAGCTTGCAAGATAATATAGTCTTTTTACTGAAGATTGAGTCCTGTAAAAAGATTATATAATGAGTAGATATAAAATATCTAACAACTATTAACTAATTTCGAATAACTAACGAAGATTTGAAACCATTTTTATCAGGATAAATTTCATCAATAAAGCTTAAATGCTCTCCAGGAATATGACGTAATTCATCTGGAGTCCCTTGAATTTTTAAGCGTCCATCTTCAAGCAACACAATCCAATCAGCCCGTTTGATAACTTGAGGACGGTGGCTAATCATAATTGTAGTTTTGCCTTGACGGTGAGCAAGTAATATATCCAAAACTTTAGTTTCACTTACTGGGTCAAGAGCGCCTGTAGATTCATCTAAAATTAATATAGGTGGGTCAGTCACAATTGCTCTAGCTATAGCTAATCTCTGCCTTTGTCCACCAGAAAGATTTGCACCAAATTCGCCTAAAACAGTTTGATATTTATCGGGTAATTTGCTAATAAATTCATCTGCACCAGCAATTTGGCAAGCTTTGACTATCTGCTCAAAATTAATGTTGGGATAACTAAAGTGAAAATTTTCCACAATTGAACGACTCCAAAAATGAGGTTCTTGGGGAACTAACACGACTTGCTGTCGCAAACATTCTAAAGATAAGTCTTCCTGGTTGTATAAACCATAACGGATATTACCAGATTGGACATCATATAAACCAGTAATTAATTTGCCGAGGGAGCTTTTACCACAGCCGGATTGACCGATTAAGGCTATTACTTTACCACCAGGGATAGTTAAAGAAAAATTTTCTAACAGGTCAGTTCTACCAGCATGGTGAAAGTTAACTTGAGAACAAGTAATATCTGCATTGCCAGAAATTTCTGCCCAAGGTTTTTTAAAGTCATTTTCATCTTCTGGGGTAGCATCTATCACTTCTGTCAAGCGTTGAACGACAATTTGAGCAGTGATAAATTCATCGATTAGCCCGACTACTGACGTTAAAAACCCAAGAAAGCTGCCACTCATACCACTGTACGCCAGCAGTTGACCGATGGATAATGTCTGATTAATCACCAAGCTAGAACCTAACCAGAGTATGCCAATACTCGTCAATTTGGAAAGAATACTCGTGACTGTGCTGCTGTAAAGCCCCA
This sequence comes from Nostoc sp., assembly GCF_036918245.1. Taxonomy (GTDB): domain Bacteria; phylum Cyanobacteriota; class Cyanobacteriia; order Cyanobacteriales; family Nostocaceae; genus Nostoc. The sequence continues at coordinate 140,898 of NZ_JBALEF010000080.1, read as the reverse complement.
ACTTCATCGTAGTCCAGCCTAAGTTTGCAATGCGACCAAAATTTGTCTGATACTCTTGCCAAGCTTGAGGAGTTGCTTGGGTAGTTTTGAGGACTTGAACACCGCGAAAGGTTTCGACTAAAAAGCCTTGATTTTCAGTACCTTTAACGATGAGGCTGCGGGTTTTCTGGCGTAAGGCGGGAAGAAAAAGCAGGTTGACTCCTGTGACAATGATAAAAGCAGCGAGGGAAGCTAGAGTCAGTTCCCAACTATAGAAAAGCATGAAACCCAAGGAAACCATAGCCACAAAAAATTGACTGGGTAAACCAAGGACAATTTGAGAAACGAGATTATTGATGGTATGAACATCAGCAATCCGGCTAACGACTTCCCCACTGCGACGTGCTTCAAAATATGACAAGGGTAAACGCAACAGTTTTCGGCCGTATTCTAGAATTAGCCCGTATTGCAACCGTTGACCAAAATGACCAATCAGGTGAGCTTGTACTAAACCTATGGCACTTTGAATTAGGTTCATAGCAATGACGCCAATTGCTACTGTTGTTAGCAGTTGGGTATCTCCCCGCACTAGCACGTCATCGGTGAGGAGTTGCATCATTAAAGGGGAGGCGAGGGACAATAGCCCGATCGCAAAGTTGATGGCGATCGCCTGAATCAAAAGGTTACGATAGGGTAATATCCGGGCAATAAAGCGCCCAAAACCGCCAATTTGATCTTCTGATTGCTGATAGAAGCGGCTGTCATCTGGCATCAGCAGCAGCATTACACCATCACTCCAACCCGCCATTAACTCTTTTAGGGTAAGATAACGGATACCAACTCCGGGGTCAGAAATAATACATTTTTTCCCTTTTAGCCCGTAAAATACTACCCAGTGGTAGCCTTTCCAGTGAATGATTGCGGGCAAGGGAACTTCATTTAATTTCTCTAGTAGTTGTGCGGTGGCTTGGACTTGACGAGCATGGAATCCCAGAGTTTCTGCTCCCCGTCTCAAACCTAACAAGGTGGTTCCCCGCGAACCTGTGCCGACTGCTTCTCGCACGCGGTTGAGGGCAAAGGTGCGTCCGTAAAATTTGCAAACTGTGGCTAGGCTTGCAGCACCGCAATCTTCTTCGCTGTGTTGGAGAACAACCTGGTATTTCATAGTTAAATTACTGAAGTTTTTGATGCCGTAGGGGCAACACAGATCAATACACTTATTCAACTGCCTCAGGAATCTATATTCTGAGGCAGCTTTTAACTCTAGACAAAAATCACTAGATAAGGTTATAGGGAAGTCAAAACCTTCTGATTCTTAATTGGTAGCAGTGACATGATTTTATTCATTTGATTCAGTAACGCTAATTTTTTAATATCCTCACTTGTGCATAAGTTCATTGTCCTGACACTTACACGACAATGCCTTTGACGCAATATAGACGATTAAGTAATATAAAGTTCGGATGATGGGTGCAAAAACTTATACTCCACCTGCGGCATCTCTGTTGCAAGTTAGAGAGGGGATGAGGGAAGTTTTAACAGAGGACTGAGATAGTAAAATGCCTCAGAAATGGATGACTAGTCTGAGGCTATTTTACTATCTAAGCAAAGTTCCTAAAACGGATGCACAGAAGTCAAATCTATGCTAGGTGTCTGAGAGAACTATAGGCGTCTGAGAGAACTAATCCAGTCGTTTGGAATACCAACATTAGCAACAAACGAGTATCGTCCTGGTCCCAAAGTTACAGACGGACCGCTATAGTTTATGTCTCTATAAAACCTCCATCTTTCATTCCCTGTAATAATAATAGATGAGGTTTCGTCGTTGAAATTGTTATCAACGAGGTTGGAATCACCGTTAAAATACTTTATGCCTCCTCCCTTATAGTTAACATCCCGGTATATACTTGCACTGCCTCCACTACAAGTAGTAGCAACCTCATCGCTAAGTTCCTTCACTGCGCTGAAGCTCAATTCTGCTAAAGATTTACTGCTCATATCTACTCCGTAGTTGTTGATGTTAGACATTGTTTTCTCGTGAGTTTTAGATTGGGCTTTGAACTGAGAGGTTGTTTGAAAAGTGTTTTGCTGTGACTTTAGACACTTTTAGATCCTCCCTAACCCACGCCAATCGCTCCACTTGGGGAGACTTTGAGACTGCGCCCTTGCGGTTTCCCGACTTGTACCCCTGCGGGGAAGCAAGCTACGCGCAGCGTCTCCCCTTGGGAGAAGCACGTGGCGTGGGTTAGGGGGGATCTAGAACTTTTGATCCCGATAAGAAGACTTTTCAAACATCCTCTAAAGGTAAAGTTGTTTTCTTTCTTCTGATTGTTAATTGGTAGCAATGACATAAGTTTATGCACTGTTATGAATCAGAGTTTTTTTAGCTTTGCCTTCTGATTTTTAATTGGTAGCAGTGACAAGCAAGCAATTTCCAGAATGAATACTGCTATAACTGCTTCAAAAATTCATACTTTGAGGCAGTTTTGCTATCTATAGGAATCCGAAATCATTCGTGAGAAAATACTGGGATAAAAATCCTTATTCTACAAGCATTAGAGCCTTTTTTCATTCTCACGTATCATTTAGGATTGCTATAGACAAAATGCCTATAAAAGTTGCAGTCAATCTCACTCTACGCTATACGCGAGAAAGATGAGATTGTGTCGTTACCAATATTAAGGGTTCTAGCATCAGAATATGTTCCACGACCGAGAGTAATTGTCGTGCCCTGGAAGTTGGCATCTGCATAGAATGTCCAAATTCCCTCGTTAACTACAATTGAGGATACTTGGTCATTATTCAGGTTACCTACATAAGGAGAACTACTATCTGTAAAGATGATTGGCCCCTGAAAATCGATATCCTGATAAAGTTCTAATGCGGAACCACCCTGAATGGTAGCAGCCTTTTCACAGCTGAGTTCTTGAAAAAGCAGATCATTCTTCATATCTACTCCATGCTTGTTGATATTAGACATTTTTCTCTCCTGAATTTTAAATTGAGGTTTCAACTGAAGGTAATTGCTGATTTCTTAACCCAACCTGATTTTTAATCGATTCTTTTTTTGCCACATCTACCAATAGTATGAAATTCGCTCGCTGATGGATTTAAATTTAGTGCAAAAAATTCTCCCTATAACGCTCTTTTATTACTCTAGGCAAAGAAAAATAAGACTTAATTTTTCAACTGTATATAGGGCAGGAATTTAGGCTTCCAAGCTAAATTTCCTTTTCTATAGGAGAGTGCAATGTCTTTTAGAACTGCGCGTTTGGATTGGTTGCACGGTGTAGGAATTGCGATTGGCAGTGCGATCGCTTTGAGCTAGAATTCTAACCCGTAAAATACCACCCAGTGGTAGCCTTTCCAGTGAATGATCGCAGGCAAGGGAACTTCATTTAATTTCTCTAGTAGTTGTGCGGTGGCTTGGACTTGACGAGCATGGAATCCCAGAGTTTCTTCCCCGTCTCAAACCTAGAAGCATGGTTCCCCGCGAACCTGTGCCAACTGCTTCTCGCACGCGGTTGAGGGCAAAGGTGCGTCCGTAGTGTTTGGCTACTGTGACAAGGCTTGCTGCACCACAGTCTTCTTCACTGTGTTGCAATATGCTGTGGTATTTCATTGTTCAATGATTAAAGTAAGTAAACAGTGAACAGTTATCAGTCAAAAGTGAACAATTACTAACTGAGTTATTGATATTAAGTAACTGATAGCTGAACACTGTTAATACTGCCTCAGAAATGTATACTCTAAGGCAGCTTTACCATTGGGCAAAAATGCCTATAACGGCGGCAGGGTAATTAAATCTATGATATACGAAAGAGGGAACTTAGACTGTCGTTTTCAATACCCCCTGGGAGAATAGAGTATTGTCCTGGTCCGAGAGTGGCCTGATACAGCCTAAACCCGGAGTCTTTATAGAACTCCCATGTACCCCGAGTAATGACAATAGATGAGGTTAGATCGTTGAAATCATCACCAACGTAGCCAAGACCATCACCTATTGATGCATTAACACTCAGAGGATCACTGCCGCCGAATCCTCCATCTCTATACAAAATTACATCTGGGTCGTTGCTCCCAGTATAGGCGACACCACCACTACAGGTAGCAGCAACTTCATCGTTAAGTTCCTTCACTGCGCTCAAGTTCAATTGGGCTAATGTTTTCTTGTTCATATCTACTCCGTAGTTGTTGATGTTAGACATTGTTTCTCTCCTGAATAAATTTCAAATTTGAGTTTGAACTGAAGGTTAAGCTGGTTTGGCTTGACTCTGATTCTTAATTGGTAGCAGTGACATGATTTTATTCACTGTCAGAAATCAGAGGTTTTTAGCTTTGCTAACCTGACTAATTCTTAATTGGTAGCAGTGACATGATTCTATTCACTGTTGGGAATCAGGCGTTTTTGGCTTTACCTTCTAATTTTTAATTGGTAGCAGTGATCTAAGTTTATTCACTTGATTCAGCAGTGCAAATTTGGTAATATCCTCTTTTGTGCATAAGTTGTATTGTCCTGATACTTACAAAACTAGTCCTTTCAAGGTGAGCGTATGTACTATCAAAGTTTTTACGGCATTTCAGGCATCACCTGGAATTGAACGAAGAGATTATGCATTAAACTCCAAATTTTTGGACTGTAAATTAAGCGATCGCCTGAGCCAAAATACCAAAATTGAGTTAAAACATCATTTATTTAATAGTACAAACGTTCACCTTTAAAGGGCTAGTTCCTGGAACTCGGCAATTCCAAAATACATTTGTAGCAACAGGACGCGGCGGACTACCCATGAATCCTACTGAACTATTACAAGATTCAAGTACTGTGTCTGCGTGAGTGAAATTAAGACCAAAATCAGAAAACTTGGCAAATACAACGCCTGTGCCAAAATCAACAGCAGTTTCAACTACTTCCATTGCTGCTACAATTCCAATTGTGGAAGCTTCTAGCTGGGTAATTGATCGCAAGGGAAACATAAAATTAGTAGCACAAGTTCCTCAACTCAACCCCCACAGCCCTTGGCAAACACCTGCTGACTGTCCTGTATCTCAGGGAGGTGTGAAATATGGCAAAACTTCAGCTGTCAAAGCGAGTAGTTAGATTTGCGGTAACTCCCGTAGTCCTATTTACCCTTGCTGTTTTCCTGACTATTATCCCTAGCACATTTGCTAAACAACAAAAGACAAATTCACTAGACAGGTTTCACATTCAAATCAATAAACCCCCAGCCACAACACCACAGCAACTTCTTGAGCAAGGAGAAGCACTTTATCAAACTGGGCGCTTTACTGAAGCCGTAATTATTTTACAACAAGCTGTCCGTACCTATCAACGAGAAAGCAATAACCTCGCACAAGCCGCAGCGCTGACTAACCTCTCTCTTGTATACCAGAAACTCGGCTCGTGGAAAGAAGCTCATGCAACTATTGACAATAGCTTAAATTTACTTGGCTGGGATGAGATAAATCAAAAGTTAAATGTCAAGAATCCAAAATCTGAATTGTTAGAAATTCTTGCACAAACTCTAAATATTCAGGGCGAATTGCAACTAGCACTGGGACAAACTGATGCATCTATAAAAACATCACAACAAGTAGAGCAAATCTGGAAGAAATTAGGTGATACTGCTGGAGTAACGCACAGCCGGATTAACCAAGCACAAGCCCTACGAGTTGGTGGTTTTTACCACCGTAGCTTGAATATATTAGAGGAAGTATCCAAACAGTTACAAGCTCAACCTGACTCACCTGTAAAAGTAATAGCTTTGCGATCGCTTGGTAATGTCTTACAACAATTAGGCGAACTAGAGTCATCCCAGACAAACTTACAACAAAGCTTAGAAATCGCTCAACGTCTGCAACTGCCTCTAGAAATTAGTTTGACGGAATTTAGTCTCGGTAATACTGCTAGGTCGTTAAGTAATATTAAAGGTGCGATCGCTCATTATGAAAATGCTGCCAAAATTGCACCAAACTCTCTAGCCAAAGTTCAAGCCCTGATTAATCAGCTGAGTTTGCTGGTTGAAAACGAACTTATCACTGAAGCAAAGTCATTAATACCCACAATCCAATCTCAATTGCCCAATCTGCCTACCAATCAAGCCGGTATTTATGCACGGATCAATTTTGCTCAGAATTTAACCACAATTGGTAATAAAAAAGACATTGCAGAGATTCTGACAACTAGCGTTCACCAAGCCAAAATAATCGGTGATGAACGTGCCGAATCCCATGCACTGGGCAGCTTGGGAGAAGTTTACGAGCAGAACCAACAATTGCAAGAAGCACAGGATTTGACGCAGCAAGCGTTGTTTCTGGCTGAAAAAATTGATGCCTCAGATATAGCTTATCGCCTTGAGTGGCAGTTAGGACGTTTGCTCAAAGCACAGGGAAATATCCCAGCCGCCATATCTGCTTATGATGCTGCTGTAACAACTCTTCAGTCTCTTCGCAGCGATTTAGTTGCAGTTAATCGAGAGGTACAGTTCAATTTTCGCGATCGCATAGAACCGCTTTATCGACAGTCTGTAGAGTTGCTTTTACAAGAAAAAGGACAAGGAAAACCAGATTTAGATAAAGCACGTCAACGAATGGAAGCCTTGCAAGTCGCAGAACTCGACAATTTTTTCCGAGAAGCTTGCTTAAGTAACCAATTTGTGGCGTTGGATAAAGTAGTAGACCGCGACAACCCGAATACTGCTATTTTATACCCGATTATTCTAGATAATTATTTAGAAATTATTATCAAACTTCCCAATCAAACATTGATCCATAAAACTTCTCAAGTCAAACGTCAGCAAGTAGAGCAAGTTATTACAAAAATACGAGAGGCAATAGTTGAACCTGATGCTAATCTGCAATTTCAAGCAGTTTCTCAACAGCTTTATAACTGGTTAATTAAACCAGTTGAAACAGACCTTAAAAATAGTAAAGTTAATACTCTGGTCTTTATTCCAGACGGGTTATTGCGAAATATCCCGATGTCTGCATTATATGATGGCAGAGAGTATTTAGTCCAAAAATACTCTGTAGTTATTAGCCCAGGACTGCAACTATTTACTCCCAAACCTCTAGAACAGAAAAAATTAAATGCCCTGGCTGGAGGACTATCGCAACCACCTAAAAATGAAAATTTTGCAGCGCTTCCCTACGTTAAGGTTGAACTGAAATTAATTCAGGAATCAGGGGTATCGACAACTACATTATTGGATAAAAATTTTACCAGTACGACTTTAGGAAAAACCATCAACGCTCAACCTTTTAGAGTTGTTCACTTGGCAACTCACGGGCAATTTAGCTCTAAAGCAAAAGACACTTTTATCCTAGCAGCTGATGGACGCATCAATGTGAGCGAATTAGATAGCTTGCTCAAAAGTAGAGAGCAAAAACGAACAGAACCAGTTGAATTACTTGTTTTGAGTGCTTGCGAAACAGCAGCAGGAGATAATCGAGCTGCATTGGGATTAGCAGGAGTTGCTTTGCGTGCTGGTGCGCGGAGTACTTTAGCCTCCCTATGGCAAATTGGCGATAACTCTACAGCTTTATTTATTGATGAATTTTACCGCCAGTTAGTGACTGGTAAAACTACGGCAGAAGCTTTACGCTTTGCTCAATTAAAATTACTTGAAGTTCCTGAATATAACCGTCCCATGTACTGGGCACCCTACGTTATAGTTGGTAATTGGTTGTAGAAATCTAGGCTTATAGATACTTTACTGGATATGAAATTATTAGCGGGTTGGTAATTTTATTAGAGGCATCGTAGCAATATTATCCAAATTGATTGATTGCAATAAACTTTGCCAATCTTTTTCAATAGATGCATCATTAGAATTAGAAATGCGTATTTGTGCTAGTATATTTAAAGCGTCAAACCAAATCCCTTTTTCAGCATAGATTATAATCTTTTGTCGAGGCTCATTTGCGGCTTCTAATTGTTGCATAACACGCTCATCTAAATTGATTCTTTTAATGTCCCCTTCTACATATACAGGAATGCTTGCTGTCTCTTGGCTACAACGTACTTTTAAATACCAGCGATATGTCTTATCTACTTCTAATGAAGCAGTACTAGGGAGAGAAATACCAATGATACTTGGCTTTGAAGGTAGGGCGATCGCATTTCTATAAACATCATTTTCGGCGCTATCCTGTAAGCTAAATTCAGCGCTTGAGTTAGACAAATCCTTAGTATAGGGGATGTAAAACCAAAACGTAGGCCGTTCTAAAGTGGTTAGTCCCTCTACAGTCCCGATAATTGAATTGTTTGTCTGTTTGCCAACCTTTTGTTCCTCTTGAAATGGTACTAAGGCAGTGAGCGGGGTTGAAACCGCAGGGCAATTATCTCGACTACCCATTCCTGCTCTCCGCCCAGATACAGGACTTAATGGAGCAGGTGATTTTGGCAAAATAAAAACTGGTCGAGAAGTCGATTGTTGAGGTGAAGCCGGTGTTTTAACTGGTTGTGCAGGCTGTTTATTAGTAATTGGTTGTTTAATTTGCTCTGTTACTTGTGCTGAATATTGGGTAGTGCTGCTCAAAATCAAAGCAGTTGTTAAGATCCATTTCATTGACTTAACAGGTACGATTTTTGCTTATTGCTATCGTCATCATAAAGGTTAACGTAGCATTTGGTTAAATTGATCTTCACCATTTTTGAGGGAATTTCCAGATTTTGACTTAATTACTTCTGGTTCACCCATTTTTTAGGGAGTTAGGAAAAGTAGATAGTCAAAGTATACCGAAGGGCATATTCCCAAAAAGACTCGATTAGGTATATATTGGCAATAATAGCTAATAAACCCATAGTTACAAACAAACGAGTCAATAATATATTTATACTTCTAACTCAAATAGAGCGTTAATCCAACTGTGATCTCACCTTAAATTAAACCTCTGCATCAAAACTTGTATACAAGTTTTATTGTAGATATATTTAGCCATCTTTTATAACTGATTCCAATTGTTGAGACAGCGAATGTGTGTCTCTGAATGTTGAGGCAGGCAAGTACACTGTAAATTGAGTACCTCTGCCTACTTGACTGTAAACATTGACAAAACCACCGTGATTCTTAATAATCCCCAACGCTGTAGAAAGTCCTAAACCTGTACCTTTGCCTGCGTCTTTGGTAGTGAAAAATGGTTCAAAAATCCTTTGCTGGACTTCTGACGACATCCCCATACCAGTATCCGTCACCACGATCGCAATATAAGAACCGACTTTAGCATCAATATTTATCTGGGCAGAATGTTCACTAATCACCAGATTTTCCGCCGCAATCCTCAATATACCGCCATTGGGCATAGCATCGCGGGCATTAACTACTAAATTTATCAGCACCTGATGTAGTTGAGTTGCGTCTCCACGGACATACCACAGATTTTTAGGGATATCTATCTGGCAAATGATAGATTTGGGAAATGTTTGAGTGATAATTTGCTCAATTTCTGCCATCAAAGGCTGAATTTGGACAATTGTCTGTTTACCTTCGATGCCCCGTGCAAAAGATAACACTTGCTTGAGCAAATTAGCGCCGCGTTTAACATTATTTTCTAAAGTTTGCAGTATTTGCTGACTCTGGGAATCGGGCAATTTTTTCTGCAACAGTTGAACTGACATTAAAATTGGCGATAGTATATTGTTCAGGTCATGGACGATACCGCCAGCTAGGGTGCCGATACTCTCCAAACGTTGCGATCGCAGAAGTTGAGCTTCCAGTTGTTTCTGCTGCGTAATCTCGGTGTTCACACTCAAAATGGATTTGGGTTGTCCATTATCATCTCGGATCAGTGTCCACCGACTTTCAACAATAATTACTTTGCCTTCCCTTGTCAGTTGATGCAACTCACCCCGCCACTCACCCGTATTCATCACCCTTAAGTAAGCATCTTCTAGCTGTGGTGAAATCTCTTTATATAAAAGTTGTAAAACATTCTTACCCACAACTTCCTCAGCCTTCCAGCCGTATAGACGTTCAGCACCTTGATTCCAAAATAAGATTTGGTTGTGGATATTTCGCACCAGAATCGCATCAGTTGATACATCTAACAGCAACCCTTGTTCACGAATTTTCTGTTCTGCCTGTTTTTGCTGGGTTATATCTCGCGTCAGTGCCAAATGGATGAACGTGTCATCAGATTCGTTACACAGTGGTACGGCATGAGTTTCTATGTAGCGGCGAGTACCTTTAAATCCCACGATTTCAAACTCCAAAGTCCCCTTATTACCTTGACAGACATTTTTATGCAAGTCGGCAAAGGCGGCTTTATACTCTGGCACAATTACGGCATCAACTGGTTTACCAATCAAGATATCAGCACTTTCCACTTCCATCATTGCCAGCCCTTCTGCATTAATTTCTAAAAGGGTGCCATCTCTGGCAATTAGCTGGATGCATTCTGGTTCTGCATCTATCATGGCTCGTAAACGATTTTCGCTTTGGCGTAGGGCCAGTTCTGTCTGCTGAAGTTGCCTGATATAACGCCACAACAAATCATATAGCAACGCCACCAGCACCAAATCCACAATCGCAGCGATAAAAAATGTCACTATCGCCTTTTGGGAATTTGCTTGTGACTGCTGCATTCCCTGCTGTAATAAATTTTTCTCTGCCTTCAAAGAGTCGTTAATCAGTTGTTGAATCTCTTTGCCGATTTGCTTGTCATTATCAGATAATATTTGCTGCCGAACTGCTTCTAATCCCTGGTTTTTTCTGAGGTAAATTTCTTGTTGTAAAATTTTGAGTCTGTTGGTAATTTTCGGTTCCAGCAAAGCAATCCACTGCTGCTTTTGACGGTTCTTGGCAGTTAAATTTTTGAGAATCTGAATATTGCTATTAGTTTGTTGATAAGCTGCAAGATAAGTTTGTAAATTATCTGCATCTGCTGTAATTAAATAACTACGTTGTGCAATTTCAGTATCTTTGAGTGTAGATTGGATACTTTCAATTTGGGTAATAACTTTATAGGAGTCTGTTAGCCATTGCTGGTTGTGAATTAGCTTCACAGTGTTGCTATATGAAACTAGAGCATTAGTAAATACAACTGCCAATGCTAGGACAAATATTGCTTTCAGCTTTTGGACTCGATACCATTTTTTGCTCATGCGATCGCCCCTTCTGCCGCAGATGCCCTCCATCAGTTAAGATTAAAGATTAAAAACAAATACTGAGAATATTTTAAGGATTTTGATAACACGGGTAGCAAAATACAATCTGTTATGGTTGTAAATATCTGGATTTTTAGGGATGATGATTTATACATGATACTCACAAAGAAATCCGCTAATTTTTAATATAAATTCATTTTTAGCTGTAGTGTCGCCAATACAGTTCGGATCAGATAATTTGCCTATCCATAATATTTGCAGAGACGTTGCAATGCAACATATTTTGTTGAGAATTTTAATTAACCGCAAAATCACAGGGATTTCCTGATTGGTACTAATTCCCCAGTCAAGCAGGCAAAGGTGGGTCAATTATCGGCTACCCAGTTATCTCCCGGTTTTGCAGCCGAGTTATTCACAATAGCCACGATAGTACAGATTAGCATTTTCCCTGTTCATGCAACAAGGCTATTTATTGTAAAAAAATATTGTATCACTGTTAACAATAGATGCTTTTTGAAAAATCAATGTTTATTATTTAAAATTATTTTAATAAATATCCCTGGTAGGGGGATTGTTATACATTAAATATTATGTTTTTAATTACTTATTACCTGATTTAGGACAATTTAGATGTTTACCAAAATTTGGAAACAATTTCTATTAGCGGTGGCAGTTTTACCTTTAATTATTCAGCCCGCCTCAGCACACGTTATCTGGTTTGACTACAAAAGCGGAGAATATAATCTCTTATTTGGTCATCCAGAAGATGGCCCAGAACCTTACCAAACATCTAAATTTAAGCAAGCTACTGCTTATAATGCTATCAGGGAGGAAGTTCCATTTAATATTAACCAGAAAGAAGATGGATTATCTCTCACTCCTAATAGTGAAATTGCAGCCTTAACTGGATTTTTTGATAATGGCTATTATGCTAGAATATCCGACAATGAATCTCGCAGTATTTCCGAGCAGGAAATTGGGCAATATCAAGACGTAGGCCATTACCTGAAATATACAAAAGCTCTTTATGATTGGTCTGAGACTCTGGCTGAACCATTCAATTTACCATTAGAAATCCTATCCTTGCAGAATCCTCTTGCAGTCAAAGCAGGAGATAACTTAAAAGTTAAAGTTCTTTACGAAGGAAAACAAATTCCAGATGTTACAGTAGAATACTTGGGTAAAAAAATAACCGGAGATCAAGACGGTATCTTCTCCATTCCCATCGGTGAGGGAGGATTACAACAAGTTGAAGCTAGTTATACGGTTGAGTCGGCTACAAACCCTAAACTTTCTTACGAAACTAGTTTGACAGCACAAAAAATTTCTGTTCCCGAACCATCAGCATTAATTGCTTTTGGCGTACTGGGATTACTAACATTACGCAAAAAAAAGTTTTTAATTTGAACTTAGTGGAAAAAGTCAGATTTTGGATGGGCTGCTCCATCACTTACATCTCACTCAAATACAGGTAAGCAAGAGTATGCTACCCAATTCATCCTAACCCTCTTGTGTTCAATCTTACTGCTAGTGAACCACCACAAGGCAATAATGAAAAAATTCAGTTTTATTGAGGCGTTAATTTGTGTTGGTTATCACAATCGTTCTTTAGAGGACATTCAAACTTTTGGAAGATTATTGTCAGCGAGGTGAACGCTAGTATTGCAAATAATAGGTTTAATATTATTTTCTGACTTTTTAGCCCCCGACCAATCGGGGGATTTTTGTTAGTAGGTAATCAGGTGTTACCCTAGCAAATGAACCTCAAGGTTAATGCAACACCATCAGTTGGATGCGTGTTAAGCATTGGTTATCATTAGTGACCAAAGTGCAATTGTAATGGTGAGTGCATGGGTAACTGCGAATTCAAGAGAAATTTACTTTTTTTTATATACCCAATCAATGATTTGTTTTAGTTTGGATAAAGAGTTATATATTTTAAGAAAACCTAATTCATATTCTAAGAAAATCTCCGATTTATTTTGTTTATAACATCATCAATTTTTACAGTTATTTAGATAATTTGGGAATCCTTTTTAGTTTTTATTAGTAAATAACATACGTTTGCCCTGCTCATCCCCCAATGTACAGATGTGCGCCCCTACTACAATTAGCTTGACATGATTCAAGCAATATGTTAATAATAATAGTTTGTGGAAACTTTACTTCTTAATATAAGCTCTTGGCTAACGTCATTGTCATAGGTGCCCAATGGGGCGATGAAGGAAAAGGTAAAATAACTGACTTACTCAGCCGTTCCGCAGATGTTGTGGTGCGTTACCAAGGGGGTGTCAATGCTGGACATACGATTGTAGTTAAAGGTCAGACCTTTAAACTACACTTGATTCCCTCTGGGATTTTGTATCCAAATACCGATTGCATTATCGGCTGTGGAACAGTCATCGATCCACAGATTTTGATCGCAGAACTCGACCAACTAAAAGAGTTAAATATTTCCACTGACCACCTGCTGATATCTGAGACAGCCCACGTAACGATGCCTTATCATCGATTGATTGACCAGGCATCGGAAGAACGACGGGGAAGCTATAAGATCGGCACAACAGGTCGGGGCATTGGGCCGACTTATGCTGACAAATCTGAACGTACAGGCATTCGAGTTTTAGATTTGATGAACCCGGATGGGCTACGTGAGCAGTTGGAGTGGACGATTAATTATAAAAACGTCATTTTAGAAAAGCTTTACAACTTGCCGCCTCTAGATGCACAAGAGGTGATTGAAGAGTATTTGGGATATGCAGAACGCTTGCGCCCTTACGTTATTGATACATCGTTAAAAATATCCGATGCGATTGGGCGACGGCGGAATATTTTATTTGAAGGCGCACAAGGTACGCTCCTTGACTTAGATCATGGGACTTATCCTTATGTCACTTCCTCTAATCCTGTGGCGGGGGGGGCTTGCGTTGGTACAGGGGTAGGGCCGACAATGATTGACCGGGTAATTGGAGTGTCAAAAGCCTATACGACACGAGTGGGAGAGGGGCCATTTCCCACGGAATTGGATGGAGAGTTGGGAGAATTGTTGTGCGATCGCGGTGCTGAATTTGGCACAACCACCGGACGCAAACGGCGCTGTGGCTGGTTTGATGCCGTCATCGGTCGCTATGCTGTGCGGATTAACGGCATGGATTGTATGGCGCTCACCAAACTGGATGTCCTCGATGAATTAGAGTCAATCCAAGTTTGTGTCGCATACAACATAGATGGCGATCGCAGCGAACACTTCCCCACCAGTTCTCGTCAATTTGCTAGATGTCGCCCCATCTACAAAACCTTACCAGGATGGAAAGTGTCAACAACCCACTGCCGTACCCTGGAAGACTTGCCACCGCAAGCACTGGACTATCTAAAATTCCTCGCTGAATTAATGGAAGTCCCGATCGCGATCGTCTCACTAGGAGCAAGCCGCGATCAAACCATAATCGTAGAAGACCCCATCCACGGGCCCAAACGTGCTTTATTGCAGGCCGACGGCACACCTGCTACCCTGCTCAGTGCGTAAATTGACCATTAGTCCTTTGCTAATGACTAATGACCCTCACGGGTAACGCTCCTAACGTGGCTAACGCCAGTCACTCATGGGGGAAACCCCCAAGACCGCGCTGGCTCACTAATGACTAATGACTAATGACTAATGACAAAGGACAACTTCTATGGCTATTACAGTCGAATCTCAAAAACGTCCAGAAGGTAGCAAGCCAAGAGCTTTGCGCCGTGCTGGACTGATACCTGCCAATTTGTATGGTCATAAGGGTACAGAATCCATTTCTTTGACCATTGAGGCCAAAACTGTTGAGCGTTTGCTCAAAAGAGCTTCCGTCAACAACACCTTGATTGAGTTGAATATTGCTGATGCACCTTGGCGCGGTAAAACCTTGTTGCGGGAACTTCAGATCCATCCAGCAAAAGGTACGCCTTACCACCTCAGCTTTTTTGCGGTTGCGGGCCACGGTGACACAACTGTAGAAGTGCGGTTTCGTTTTGTGGGAACTGCTGTTGGTGTTAAACAAGATGGTGGTGTGTTAGACACCGTAGTCACCGAATTGCAAGTGAGTTGTGCGCCAGAAAACATCCCAGATGTAATTGAAATCGATGTCTCTAACATGCAAATAGGAGACAGCTTGAGTATCAGTGATATAGTCTTTCCTGAAGGTGTTACACCTCTAGCTGAATCAGAGCGACTTGTTGTGAGCGTTTTGCCACCACAAATCACCCCTGATGATGATGAGGCAGTAACTGAAACTGAAGCAGTTTCTTAAGCTAGGTAAACTGTGTAATAATTTTTGATGACACCAGGGGGGAACTCCTGGTTTTTTTGTTTTTGAACCGCAGAGGCGCAGAGAGCGCAGAGGACAGAGATGACAGAAGCGACTCTTCCAGCTTTTATTGAGCAAATGTTGCAACCTGGATTTTATCCCCATGCAGTAACAGAACCTATTCAACTAATTCAAACCCACATTTCTTATGTGCTGCTGACTGGAGATTACGCCTATAAACTAAAAAAACCGATGAATTTTGGTTTTTTAGACTTTTCCACCTTAGAGAAGCGGCAACATTTTTCTCAGGAAGAGTTACGGTTAAATCAACGGGGAGCAGGTGAACTGTATTTAGAAGTTTTGCCCATAACTCTGGTAGGGGAGCAATATCAGTTAGGGGGAACAGCCGAGGCTGTAGAATATGTGCTGAAGATGCGCCAGTTTCCTCAAGAGTCGCTATTAAGTACACTTTTTGAACAGGGTAAGTTAAATGAAACACGCCTAGATGAGTTGGGACGGGTGGTGGCTCAATATCATGCCGAAGCACAGACGAATGATTACATTCGCACTTTTGGCGAAGTGCCAAATGTCCGGGCTGCCTTTGATGAGAATTATCAGCAAACTGAGAAGTATATTGGTGGCCCCCAGACTCAGACGCAATTTACAGAAACAAAGCAATATACAGATAACTTTTTTGCCGAACGTCCAGAATTATTTGCTAGCAGAATTCACAACGATTATATTCGTGAATGTCACGGAGACTTACACCTGAGAAATATTGCCCTGTGGCACGATAAAATCTTGTTGTTTGATTGCATTGAGTTTAATGAGCCGTTTCGCTTTGTCGATGTGATGTACGATGTGGCGTTTACGGTGATGGATTTGGAAGCTCGTCAGCGTAAAGACTTGGGTAATGCGTTTTTGAATGCCTATATAGAGCAAACTGGAGACTGGGAAGGCTTACAGGTGTTGCCCTTGTATTTAAGTCGTCAGGCTTATGTCCGGGCGAAGGTAACTTCATTTTTGCTAGACGATCCGAGTGTACCCGCGACGGTGAAGGAAGAAGCGACAAAAACCGCTGCTGACTATTACAAACAGGCTTGGGAATACACTAAACCCAACCTGGGACAACTAATTTTGATGTCGGGTTTGTCGGGTTCTGGTAAAAGTACCACAGCAAGGTCTTTAGCTCGTCAACAGGGAGCGATTCACTTGCGTTCTGATGCGGTGCGGAAGCATTTAGGGGGAATTCCTTTGTGGGAAAAGGGTGGTGATGATTTGTATACACCTGAGATGACGGAGAAAACTTACACACGGCTGTTGGAATTGGGAATTATCCTGGCTAAACAAGGTTTTTCGGTAATTTTAGATGCCAAGTATGATAAACAACAATTACGGCAAGAAGCGATCGCTCAAGCTACAAAGCATCAACTTCCCCTTCAGATTATCCAATGCACAGCACCGCTGGAAGTTCTAAAAGAGCGTTTGAACAATCGCACTGGTGATATTGCTGATGCCAGCGCCGATTTATTAGCCTCACAAATCAAACAAGCTGAACCTTTCACTGAAAAGGAACAACCTTATGTAAAGATTTGGGATACAACTCAGCCACAACAGGCACAATTAAAATAATTCGTAATTCGTAATTTTCGATTCAATTACGAATTACGAATTAGTAATTAGTTAAATAAGTTTTTTATTTTATGGCAGACAAAAAGAACGACTTTTTCAGTATTTCTCCCAGCTTCTTTTCTCAACTATTATTTGGGGCATTTTTAACATTTATATTAATAATGACTGGCTCCGCACCAGCCCTGAGCATCTTCTTAGGAATCATGGGCGGTTTCATCTTAAGCTGGATCACAAGTTTAACCGATAATAACCCCCAGGCTCCAGCTGTCGCCTCATCTGATGGTGTCGATACAGGATTGAAATACTGGTTATTTTTCATGCTGGGTTTTGTCTATTTAGGCTATCCAGCACCCATGAGTATCTTGCTAGGTGGATTAGGCGCTTTAGCTGGAGGCTGGATTACTGCTTGGTGGGGAAGTAAGGAAGAAACTAGAACTCAGCTGCAAGTTGAAGAGTCAGAAGAGGTTGAAGTTGAACCAACGAATGAAAGGATCAACAAACGGCAAATCAGAAGAACTGGTCGCCGTTACCGTCGCGCTCCTGGAAGTAGTTTCAATTTCAAGTTTTGGGAAAAGTAATAATTTGGCAATTGGGCATTGGGCATTGGGCATTGGGCAAAACAGTTCCAAGTTTCGAGTTCCGAGTGCTGAGTAAAGAAGTGAGATTCCCCACTCAGCACTCCTGAAGGGCATTGGGTATTGGGCATTGGTCAATAATCAATAATCAATAGTTTTTTTTCCCCACTTCCTTATCTCTTATTTTCCATGCCCAATGCTCTATTCCCCATGCCCTAATAATATGTTTTTATATCTCTCCAATGTTTATCGCTTACGCGGTTAGCTTTAATCAAGTTAGGAGTTATATCATGTCCGCTTGATTACTTATTAAACCCGAATCACCCCACCCCGCCAAAGCTACGCTTCGTCTCCCCTCCCCGCTTGCGGGGAGGGGATTAAGGGGAGCCAGTGCGTTGGGCGGGCAAAGCCCGACTTGAAGCACCTGGCGTGTGGGGTGTAATGACTAGGGGAATCATAACTAATTATGCGGACATGATATTATGAGAGACGCGATTAATCGCGTCTGTACAGGAGTTATGAGTTATTAATTAGGAAGTGCGGTAATTAGCTGAATTCAAAACTTTCCAATCCTGACTCTTAATTTTATGTCAAAAAATTTACCTTATATTATTCCAGTTGCTCAACCCCAAGTTGAGGAAGCTTTTGCCTCTTACCAAACAACCCATCAGTTTTACCACGAAGTTCGGTCACGGTCAGAGTTTCAGCGTTATTGTGATTGGTATTATACAACAGCAGAACAAAACCGCAAAGACCTTAAAAGAATGCGCGGCGAACTGAATATTTTTCAGTGGTTTCGCCGCCGATAAGTGCTTTAGATGACTTCTAACTCATTTTCACGTAAATGGGCTTTAAACTTTTTACTAAACTTGACTACAATCGGCAGATTAGCGCTTACTGGTCTGTCTCGCCATTGGGTGGCAATAGCTACTACATCGCCTTCTGTGCCTTTGATGTCAAAAGGCTGATTTCGATGTTCAGGATGATGATACACCACTACCGAATCTTTAACGCGGACGCGATCGCCAACTTTCATAACAACATTTACACCTAGCATTTTCTTTTCCACAAGTATCTGCTACAAAATATATGATGAAATCGCTTAGAATTTGATTTAATCAGCTATTTCTTGACGCTTCATCGGGGGTGCAACGGCTTAACCCTCTGCGTCCAGGCACGTCTTAGCAATCCGTGCGTACTTTTTTAAGTTTTTTGCCGCGTTAATAAGTATCGCCCATAGCCTTTCTCTTTAACCCAAAAGCAAGGAAATCAAAGAAAATCAGGCGATATCAGATGTGCTTAGTACTTTGACAAGATATCCAACCCTTTTATCTTGACTCTAGGATGTTCCCCAGGTCAACTCTGTCACAAATTTTCGTGTAGGGCAGATGCTTTGTTATTGCGATCGCTCGTTTGTATGCAATATAATTTGACCTCTCTTCTTTTAGGCTGTCCATTACTTACATCTTTCTTAACATTGCTGTAATTTAGACGGTGGGGGGATAAGAGTTGTTAAATTTAAGACTTACGCACTGTACAAATTCATCATGGTATGTATTCACGAAAATAGGCCGTTTTAGTCCTTTATTAATTGTTCTTTGATGATCGGTAAACCCGCGCTGTGCCCCTACGACAGATGTGGTTTTTCAAGCTATGCATACTTTGTGTTTTGCGTCAATGCATAAGTCATAAAATTGTATATTGCGATCTTGAATCATTTGCCAACTCAGGTTAGCTGATTAATTTTGTATTTCTTATTCCCAGCGATCACTTCATCTGTTTAATGCGTATTTTTATACTCGAACTGGGTATTACAAATAAGTACTTTAGATCAAATAGGTTTTCAAAAATGATTTTAAGCTTTAGAAATACTAGTGCTGTGTGTGCCGTATTTTTATTAGTCAGTGTCAGCAGCTTTCACAAGTCAGCCATAGCCAATATAAACAACCAGTCCCAACTGATAGCACAGCAGAGTAAAACTCAGCCACACCCAGTTTTTAAATCTATTCTGCCCAAATTAAAGCAAAAGACTCAAATTCGGATTCTTTTACCGAAGTTTATTCCTGAGTCAGATGGGGAAAATCCAATTTACGCAACTATAGAAGCTGCTACGCAAAAAAAGTATGATATTTTACTGGGTTTCACTCCCGACTGTAATGGTGCTTCTGCCTGTCGTTTAGGCGTTGTTTCTGCTGAAGCCATAACCCGCAAAACACCCAGCCTGACTGGGAAACGTGTATCCTTAGCTAAGGGCATTACTGGTTATTTTGTAGATTTTACTTGTGGTGCTGGTTGCTCAGATGCTACCTTGACTTGGAAACAACAGGGTGTGCAATATGTTTTTGGGTTGAAAGCAGGCGATCGCACTTCTTTAGTAAAAATGGCTAATTCTGCGATTAATCCCTAGCTAATGTCATTTGATTTTACTTCCCAACGAAACAGCTGTGGCAATTGAGATACATCTATGGCGTAGTTAACAATCCACAGCACCAATTCAAAAATCAATAAATATCGTACCCACTGCAACTCGCTTGTAGAATTCAAAAGTGTCAAACCCTCATACAACTGCCAGAAGCGGTAAGGGAGATATATATAAGGAACCATCACCCAGACAACATTTTGCAACTGCCTAAGCGTCACTCTTTCAGAGATGATTTGCAACCCTAATACGATAAAATACCAACCAAGCACAGTTAAGACCGTGCGATCGCCCCACCATACACCCCACAATAGCATGACCACTAATGGCGGCACAACTGCTAGCAGTTGCACCGAGCCAAACCAGATTTTATACCAACCGGGAAATGGTAAAGGTAGAGTATAAGGCTTGGTGTTTTTCCACCCCCAGTTCACAACCACAATAAAAAGTGTGGCAATAAGGAAAAAGAGGAGATTTTCTAAGAACAGATAGAGGTTGATGTTTAAGGAAGTCATGAGGGTATTATCAAATTCTGATGTTTGTGTGTCATTCTCCTCAAGTAGTATTTTTGCTATTTCCCAACATAGCCAAGTCTTGATAATGTCAAGAAGACTCGAACCACCCCAAACCAATAGACAGTCGAGCCATACACCACCAATTTTTATCAAAGTTTAGTAAATAAATATACTTAATCTCTACACAAAATCCAAAAAATATTTCAACTTTTGTTTGCTCTATTTTCTTGTATCAAATGAATAATCGATGGTACTAAAGAAATAACTATAATTAATCCAATAATCGGTAATAAATACTTATCTACTTGTTCAGGTGGCAGAGATTTTCCTAAGAAAAATCCTAACATGGTAATGCCGAATGTCCAAAGAAAGCCACCAATTAAGTTGTAAGACATAAATGTGCGATAATGCATTGCACCAATCCCAGCCACAATGGGTGCGAAAGTCCGTACAATGGGTAAAAAGCGTGCTAAAACAATCGTTTTTTTACCGTGCTGGTGATAAAAGTTTTGAGTTTTCACAAGATGTTTTTTATGAAACAGCCATGAATCTTCCTTATTAAATAGTCTTCTACCAAATTTATGTCCAGTAAAATAGCCAACATTGTCACCTAAGACTGCACAAATAAAAGCACCAAAAATCAAAACCCAAATGTTCAATAAATTCTGAGATGCAACAAATCCAGCGGTGAACAATAAGCTATCCCCAGGCAGAAAAAAACCAATTAACAAGCCAGATTCAGCAAAGACAATCGCCCAGACCCCAAAATAGCCGAGTGATTTAATCAGTTGTGGTAAATCCAGATGCATAGAATTTTTACTTTTCAACAATAGATCCACAACATCTTAACGTTCAGCAATTTTATTGAATAAAAAGTAATATTAAATTTATGTAAAGTTATTATGTAATCTGGGAAAATGTAATGACAGATGACAGGTTTTAGGTTATAGGTGCAAGAGACAAAGATATTTGAAAGTACTAAGAATATTTTGGGGTGCTGCGATCGCAGCAGAGTTGAAATATCGTGTTAACTTTTTCATAGCTACCCTTAGAGAGATGAAAAGTCATCAAATTCCTGCTGGAAGCTTTGGTATACCTATATTAGGTGAAACACTCTTCTTTGTTTTCGACCGCGATTTTGCTAAAAAGCGCTATCGCCAGTATGGGTTCATCTTCAAAACTCATCTTCTTGACAGACCGACTGTAGTGATGGTCGGGCCGGAGGCGTTAGAGTTCGTTTTGTTAAGCCAAATGAAGAATTTTTCTTGGCGCGAGGGATGGCCTGATAATTTTAAGACATTACTGGGTGAATCACTTTTTCTGCAAGATGGAGAGGAACACCGCAGAAACCGTCGCTTGATGATGCCGGCATTGCATGGCCCAGCATTGGCAAATTATGTCTCCACAATGGAAGATATTACACGTAGTTATCTCCAAAAATGGCAGAGGCAGCAGGAATTTACTTGGTTCCCAGAATTTAAACAGCTGACGTTTGATATATTATATAGTGTGCTTAATAGTACATCTGCTCACTTCCATAAAGAATCTGAAAATATGCAGAAAGATTCAGCCTAATCATTTTCAGCGAGCCTATTATGCGGAAAGAGTCGGCATAAACACCATATTAAGCTGTTATGGTGTTATACAGAATCATTCGGCCTATCTACCCGCTGCGGGATCTTATGCGGAAGCGTTCTGCATAAGAATTGTTAAGCCCTGCTGCATGTCCTTCACCACACCTCTTATGCCAGATAAATCTGCACCAGAAATTGAACTGATACGCGCGGCGTACGCTGCCTTCAACGCGCGAGATATTGACGCCGCCCTCGCCACAACGACTCCTGAGGTGGCTTGGCCGAAAGCGTTTGAAGGCGGTTATGTCCATGGACATCAAGCAGTCCGCGCTTACTGGACGAGGCAATGGTCCGGCATCAATCCGCACGTTGAGCCGATTTCCTTTCACCAGGAGGATTCCGGGCGTATTTTAGTCGATGTGCATCAGGTTGTGCGCGACCTAGCTGGAACAGTTTTTTCCGATCAGCACGTTGGTCATCGTTATACCATTGAGCATGGCTTGATTCAAACCATGGAAATCTGTCCACCTCCATTGTCGGGCCACTGAGCCTAACAAGGCGCTACAATGAACGGCGGGGTAGTGTCTGACGCAGAGAGGTTGCTTTTCCTCCCGCCGTCGCTGAGCTTCCAGCCGTTAGGTTCTGCTGCATGTCCTTCACTACACCCTGACTACCTGACAGAAGTGGTTGAAATCGAGATTAGACAAAGCTTTGCAAGAATTGAGGCAGAGTGACATGAGAAGCTAGAGTTACCACACGAATGCTCCGTTTAAACATTAGGCGATACGGCTTAAGCCGTTGCCTTTGGGATCGCAGGAGCGAAAATTATGTTTTCAAACCGTATTTTTGGTTTCATTTTAAGCACTATTACTTATTTAGAAACTGTGTTTTTTCCCAGCAATCGTCCTACAGATGGGTTACAGGTTCGATTTCAACCTCGGTGAAATGTTTTATGGCATCCCAAATAGACGTACATTTACCTAATGGAATTTTACAACGCTGGCAAAATGTGAAAGATTTTGTGGGCGGAAACGTTAACTCTCTAAGTAACTCAGCACAACAAGCTGGTGAGTCTTTGAAGACAACAGCCACTACCACAACTGATAAAGCAATTGATACAGTTACAACAAGTTTAGAGCAAACTTGGCAAACAGCAGAGCAATTTAAAAATACAACATCGGGAGCAGTTAAAGATGCAATGGCATCTTCTGCAAGTGATTGGTTGACACAACACCCCATATTCTTTCGGTTAGTTCAAATACTAGGTTGGGGAGCTAATCACCCAATTATTAGTATAGTGATTTTGCTGTTTGCACTTGCTCTAATTTGGAGCATCATCAAAGCAATTGTCCGCTTAATTGAGACTGCTAGTTGGTCAATACTCAAAGTTCCGTTAAAATTTCTTCAGGCTTTGATTAAAGTTAGTTTTCTATCTTTAACTAAAGTTGGGAGTTTTGCTGTTCAAAGAATCACAGGTGCTAAAACAACTGATAACCTGCCTACTTTGCTACCTGAAAATTTTCAACCAAATAAACAACAACGATTAGCAGAAATTTCTCATCGTTTAGCAGCAATTCAAAAGGAACAACATGAGCTTTTACAAGAAGCAGCAGATTTAATTGCTACGGATACAATTGATATAGAAAGCTCAAAAATTAAACAGCTAAAAAGCGCTGAATCACATCTTGGCTGAGTTCGACTGTGGAACCGGAGGCGACAATACCACCTTTTTGCATGGCGTAATAATAATCAGCCTGACGGACAAAGTGTAAATGTTGCTCTACTAATAACACCGAAATGCCTGTGGTTTCGACGATGCGACGGACTGCGGCTTCAATTTCGAGGATGATGGAGGGTTGAATACCTTCGGTGGGTTCATCTAAGACGAGTAATTGAGGTTCTCCCATTAAAGCACGTGCGATCGCTAATTGTTGCTGCTGTCCTCCACTTAAATCACCACCCATCCGCGAAAGCATGGTTTTTAACACCGGAAATAAACTAAAAACTTCCTCTGAAATTTCTGCTTTTTTTACTGGTTTGCGTCTAGCTTCCAACCCCAGCAGTAGATTTTCTTTAACTGTTAAGCGAGGGATAATCTCTCGTCCTTGGGGGACATAACCAATTCCCAACTTTGCCCTTTGGTCTGGAGATTTGGAGTTGATTAATTCTTCAGCTAAATTAATAGTACCGCTGCGGGGTTTGAGTAAACCCATGATAGTTTTGAGTAGGGTAGTTTTTCCGACACCATTGC
Source organism: Nostoc sp. (assembly GCF_036918245.1). Classification (GTDB taxonomy): domain Bacteria; phylum Cyanobacteriota; class Cyanobacteriia; order Cyanobacteriales; family Nostocaceae; genus Nostoc. The sequence continues at coordinate 116,566 of NZ_JBALEF010000080.1, read as the reverse complement.
GTCCAATTAGGCAAACCATTTGCCCAGATGGTACGCTCAAATCTACATTGCGGAGAATATGGCTTTCGCCGTAATAAACGTTAAGATTAGAAATTTTTAGCATAAAAGAGTTTTTAACTGTTTAGTTTTGATATCAAGTCTCTAACTGGCGATCGCTCTGTTCATAAATAATTAACCACAGTTTATTAAGAGTCTGGTTAATCCCATATGATACCTGATTGCGAATGCAACTAAGTAGGGGTAATATGACAGGCTGATAGCCGTTTCCATAATCTGAAAATAATGTATGCACGTTTCAAGGAAAGAATATCTTACTTATCTCTGCAAGAATCGCTATCGCTTAACAAAATGGCTTGTATTACAGCTATTTTCAGGTAAATAGACCACGCAGTAGGGGCGCAAGGCCTTGCGCCCTTACAACAGATGTGGTTCAAATACATGAAAACTGCTGTAAGTAATCGAATGCAAGATGCTAAAAATAGCACCTCACAAACTGTACCGCTTGGCGATCAAAGAGCGCTAATTCCGATTAAACAACCCCAAAATTGTTTACGCTGACTGACAATCCAGTAGATAGTTGTGCAAATTTTACCTGAGTAAACCCAGACGCACTGCCATCAAGATCAAAGAACAGTCCACCTGTAGCACTGTTATAGATAAATCGTTGATTGCTTGTCGTTGCAGATGTTCCGAGGGTAAACTGACTTGTCTTAAGTGAACCTGGTGATAACCCGCCGCCAAAGCTAGCAGCCGATACCTGAATCAGTTCATTAGTCGCGTTGAAGTCATAAATACTGTCAACACCTTGATTGTAACTATTGAAAACAAAGGTATCAGTACCAGTTCCTCCATAGAGGGTGTCATTACCAAAACCACCTATAAGGATATCATTCCCACTCCCACCATAGATTGTGTTCTTACCAAAGGCGCTAGAAGCGGAGATATAATCATTGCCAGCGCCACCATCCAGTAAGTTATCACCTTTTGAATTACTAGCATTCAAGTTATCGTCCCCAGTGCCACCGTTAAGGGTGTTATTACCTATGGAACGAGACTCGTATGTGATGGAAACGTCGCGGGGTGAGTACGGGTCGCTAGGAGTGTATTCGTAGTAGCCAGAGATGGAGAGATAATCATTGCCATCACCCCCAGAGAGCAAATTATCGCCTGTTGAACCGCCAGCACTTAAGGTATCCTTACCTACACCGCCGTTGAGGGTGTTCTTACCAGATGACCGAGAGTCGTAGTCTTGGTAGTTACCTCCTTTGTAGTAGCCAGAGATGGAGAGATTATCATTGCCATCGTCCCCAGAGAGCAAATTATTGCCTGTTGAACCGCTAGCACTCAAGTTATCGTCACCTGCGCCACCGTTGAGGGTGTTCTTACCAGACGACCGAGAGTTGTATTCGTAGTCTGGGTAGCTAAAGCTCTCGTAGCCAGAGATGGAGAGATAATCATTGCCATAGCCCCCAGAAAGCAGATTATTGCCAACAAGGGAGTCATTACCCGTACCACCAATGAGGGTATCATTACCCGTACCACCAATGAGGGTATCATCACCCGCACCACCTCGCAGCAAATCGTTTCCACTCAAGCCATCGATTTTGTCATTACCGCCTTGACCATTAACTACATCATTTGAGTCCTCTAACCCCGTAATGTTATTGTTGAGGTCATTAAGAAAAGTTACTGTGTTCTTGATGCCCAGGCTAGTATCAGTAGAGTTGGAATCGAGGACATTAAAGCTGTCGGTGATGACATTTTGCCCGTCAAACAGGATATTACCAAAAGCTGGTTTTGCTCCAGACGCTTTCAGATTCTCCAAGTTTTCTAGTTTGAAGTTTTGCAGGATAACTATGGCATCAGCATTCCCTTCAAAGGTGATTTCTAGATTGTTGTCATTCTGGGTCAGCAGTAAATTTTGAGCAGTTAATCCTGCACCCTGGAATTTGATCGTGTCCACTTCAGCAATAACTGCTGCTGTCGGGTTAGTTCCTTTACCTATGCCACCGAAATCAGTGATTGTATCAGTGCCGTCGCCTAAGTTGTAAACAAATTTATCCTTGCCACCGCCACCAGTTAAAGAATCATTCCCAGTACCACCGATGAGAGTATCATTCCCAGTACCACCCTGTAGTAAGTCGTAGCCGCTGGTTCCAATGATATTTGCCATAATTTTTACCTATCTGATTCCATTTTTTCAGTAATTTCAGTTCTCAACCTTGAATTTAGTACTGTTTTCGGGCACAAAATACTTACCGAAATTGACGTTTTCGGCATACTTTATACATTAAGAATTAGGAACAGTAATATTCATCAAAGATTCACCCTATGAAAAGGCTTTTCAGTAGCACTGATTTTTTCTCAAACTATCTAAGTCGAATGGCACTGTACAAATTAATCAGGGTGTAAATTCAAGTCAATAGTTAACTACTGACAAATAAGAAAATTTTTATACCCTCGTTCTGAGAAATTCTGCGTGCATATCTACCTTGAAAATACAGAATATCTAAATAACCTAACACTAACCATATACTACCGTATTTACTTAGATGTCTCTTGACTCGCCCTTCTCTACGAGAGGCTGCGCCAACGGGTTCGGGAGTGACGCTCGTTCGCCTTTGGCGTCTCACCTTCTCCCAAAGGGAGAGGCTAACGCCAAGGGAGAAGACTCGCTAACGCTTCGCTATCGCAAGACGCTCCTGCGTCGCTAATGCGCTAACGACGGGAACCGCCATTGCTCTTAGCGTCTCCCCTTCTCTTAAAGGGAGACGCTAACGCTTTTCCTTCTCTACGAGAGGCTGCGCCAACGCAACGCTACACGAACGCGGAGCGTCTCGTAGAGAAGGGAGAAGACTGCGACTCCCTCACCGCTTTGCGTCTACGCTTTGTATTGGTTCAATTCTTGCGTAGGCGTAGCCCGTCGTAGACATCGCTTTTATGTTTAATATAGCGGTTCTCAATTGCATGGAATACAGACCTAACAAGAACAGCCCCTTCCCTAAAAGGGAAGGGGAGCGAGCGCAAGCGTCCGGTGCGTCAGCCTAAACAAGGGGCTGTTGCTTGATAAGGTCAATCCGCAATGCGTTTAGATCCCCCTAAATCCACGCCACTTGCTCCACTTGGGGAGACTCCAAAATTCAGAAGACTGGCGAGGTAGAGGAATTCGCAAGATGGTGGAGATAGAGCAAGCACAGCGCGATCGCAACCTCAACACAAGTATTGCTATTGTAGGTATTGGACTAGCAACAAGCCAGATTGCATCCTCTGTCATTGTCGCTCAACAAACCCCACCTAAAGATATTCCTTTCTACCAAACACAAGCTTTTTGGTGTAGTATTGGCACAGGTGCGATCGCCAGCCTTGTTTTCTGGATTATTCTAACCAAAATCCTACCTTGGCTTCGTCATGAAATTTAGCCGCGTCATAAACAATTCTCCATCAATAATTTCATCACGAATCCATTCGTTATCGGGTAACGCTGCAACATCTTGAATTGTCCAGCGAACACCGCTTGCAGTTTGGCTCATGACAGTGTTTTTTAGTGTGAGGGCTTCGATTGTTATCGGACAAAAGGGGCGATGCCTGCGGCGGGCGGGTACGCCTACGCAGTTATCTTCACTGATTAAGTAGGACAGGTCTTCGGCTTACAGCAGTTTTCATGTATTTGAACCACACCTGTCGTAGGGGCGCAAAGCCTTGCGCCCCTACGGCGTGGTCTATTTACCTGAAAATAGCTGTAACTTAGTGATTACATTCCTTCTGATAATTTTAACCCCTAAACACTGACAACCAAGCCTGTAAATCAACCACACCATCAACACGGCTGTGATTGCCCTAGCGCCAGCAATCTTACTGCAATTCAAATCACCCAACAAAACCCAGGATAAATATCAATGACCATATCAATGTACAAAGCTTCAATACCCGTGTCTATTCGCACACTGAATAATCTTACAAACATTCTTGAAAAAGGTGCTAGTTATGCAGAAACAAAAAAAATAGATCCTTCTGTGTTAATCAATAGTCGTCTATCCCCAGATATGTTTCCATTATCGAAACAAGTACAAATTGCCTGTGACATCGCAAACAGAGGTGCTGCACGACTAGCAGGGATAGAAGCACCCAAGTTTGAGGACGATGAAACTACATTCCCCCAACTTATTGACCGCATTCAAAAAACTATCTCTCATTTAAATACATTTAAACCTGAGCAAATCGACGGTTCCGAGGAGAGAGCAATTACCCTAGAGATGCGTGACAATACTTTATCTTTTGAAGGAATGCCATATCTGTTCTATTTTGTTTTACCAAACCTTTATTTCCATGTCACAACAGCATATGACATTCTTAGACACTGCGGTGTAGAACTTGCTAAAATAGACTTTCTTGGTCAGCCTTAATCGGAGCAATATCTAATGTCTTCATTCCTATTCGGTATTGCATGAAATTCTCGACTCGCTTTCAGGGTGTTTCAAAAGTATGCCAAGTCTGGATTAACTTGGAGGACGCGTGTACGTCTGTGCTGTATGTAGTTCGAGATGGTGGTTGGTGTAAATCAGTTATCACTCAGGTGTTTTAGCTTACAAACGATCGCAATTTTTTCGAGAATTTCCGAGCAAAACTTGCGAGTCCGATCTTGTTTTAGTTAGTAGAAATCGACTTCTTGGGATTGTGGGGAAAAGTTTTTTATTCTTCAACATTTCCCTTTTCCCTATCTTAGATTTAGCTGGCGGCTCTGATGCTAATGATTATCCCCTAGTAGTGCTAAAAAATCGTTTAAAGAATGGCAATCCTACCTGGACTTGAGGTAAAACTTATTAAAGGTAATACTGGAGTTTGGCGATCATTGTTGAGCAAAAGCCAAGTCACTTTCAATTAACTTGGCATTTGTTAGGTTAGCCCCACTCAAATTGCACAAGTGAAACTTTGCCCCTCTTAGGTCTGCTAGTGACAGATTAGCTCCTGTTAAATCAGCACCAGTGAGGTTGACTTCACTTAAGTTAGCACTACTTAGGTTAGCCCCCTGAAGTGAAGCTTGTTGCAAGTCTGCCTCACTTAGGTTTGCCCTCATCAAGTATGCTTTACTCAAGTCGGCTCCACTTAAATTCGCTTGAGTTAGGTCTGCTGCTGTTAAATCAGCTTTACTGAGATTGGCTTGACTTAAGTCCGCCCAACTCAAGGAGGCATAACTTAGGTTAATTTCACTCAGCTTCACTGATGCAAGTACTGCACACCTCAAATTAGCATTAACAAAATTCCTTTCTCCGATTGCATAACGGCGTAAAATTTCATCAGTTGTTACTCTGTCTAAAACAGCTTTTGATGCGCCTTGGTAACACCATGTAGCTTGTAATAGTTTGGCAGCAGTGTCAACAGCTACCTCATCACTAGAAGCCACAATTACACCATTGCAGCCATCCCATTGACCGTTAAGCATCAGGGCAATCTCATTAGCGGTAGCAATTGAGTCAAATAGTAAAACAGATTCTTTATGCCGTTTTAACCAGTTATTCCAACCAATCGAGAGAATATTTTTCATTTCTATAAATTTTGGTCTTCTCAGACGATTACAGCTCTAACTATCTATTCTGGCTAATAACAATCAGACTGGTGTGTGTAACAACCGACCATTATTGTGCGTGCTTAACGAACGTTTGCTAAAAGTTCTCTCTTGACCAACGCTGGGCGGGTATGTCATTACACTTAAATATGTTCTTGTTGGGTGCGTAAGCTGTTAATCGTAGCGGTTAAAACTAGGACAATTACCAAAACCAATACGGTATTTCTGAGCATTGAGTTATCAGAATGCTTGAGTGCGATCGCCACCAATGCCCAGAGTGTAACTCCTGCATAAGCAATATCTCGACGCTGGATAACAATAACTGCTGCAACTGCTGTTGCTATCAATACCATAATCAGAGTCCAGATTACAGCAGAAATCCCCCAACCGTTCCACCTGTGAAAATCCAAGGCAGACGCTACGTTGACAATAGTCGCCACGCTAATCCAGCCTAGATAAATGCTAATCGGAAAGTGAATACACCATTTTTTCAGCCGAGGTACACGCGATTTGCCAATTTCTAACTGCACATAGACAGCAATTAGCGGCAACACAATCAAGAGCATTGCAATGACAGAAAGAGCAAAAAACCGAGACAAAAACAGATACACCCAGATACTTTGAGCAACACAGGCAATCACCAACAGATAACCTGTCTTACGTAAATCAGGCTCATGGCGTTGGTTAGGTAGAGCTTGGTATACCCCAAAAGCAAACAACCCAAGGTAAATCAGCCCCCAGATAGCAAAGGCGTAATTGGCAGGGATAATCAGGACATTTTTAAACAAAGTATTGGAAATTTCCCCGATGCTAAGTCCATTCAGCGGAAAAATGTTCGATACTACGTTGATAACAAAAGCGCCAAAGATTGCAGCCAAAGTAACAAGCTGCCGCCAAAGATCCCGGTAATTGCTTCTTGTGGACTGTTGCATAGGATGTTAACTGATAATCGAATGGCACTAAGAAAGCCCAAAGACTTATTGTATCCTCGTTCCCAGCCTGGAGGCTGGGAACGAGTTCCGAGAGGCTCTGCCTCTTGTCAAGAAAGAGGAGGCGGAACCTCCGAGAATGGTTTCCCAGCCTCCAGGCTGGGAACCAGTTGGGGCAAGGGCTGCATCTTAACTTAGTGCCATTCAACTCATAATCTTTTGTGCTTTTAGCTTACATCTGAAAAAGAGTGATGCATATAAGCCACAGTCATATTGAGCAAGTTAATCAGGAGTTAAACTAATTATTGACCTCACTGCTTTTAAGGTACTGTCCATGCAGCTACTTCAAACTACCGACAAAGATTTTTCTGTCAAATTCAAAACTCTTGTAAGCGATCGCCGGGAAGTTACAGTTGATGTTAGTGGGACAGTACGTGAGATTCTAGCTGATGTCAAAGTGCATGGTGATGCCGCAGTCAAGGACTATACTAGCCGCTTTGATCGCAATAATCTCCAGTCTTTGCATCTAAGCGAAACCTTTATTGCCGAACACGCGGCACAATGTCCTGCCAATGTCTTGGCTGCGCTGGAATTTGCTGCTAAAAGGATTGTGGCTTTCCATGAAAAACAACTACCGCAAGATATTGGCTACACCGATACAGTCGGGGTAAAACTGGGATTGAATTGGGTAGCGCTGTCGCAAGTGGGAATTTATGTACCAGGGGGACGGGCTAGCTATCCGAGTTCTTTGTTGATGAATGCCTTACCAGCTAAGATTGCTGGTGTTGAAAGAATTGTTATGACAGTACCGATGCCTGGCGGTGAGATTAATCCTGTCGTATTGGCTGCTGCTCAAGTTGCTGGTGTTACAGAAATATATGGCATTGGTGGGGCGCAAGCGATCGCAGCATTAGCTTATGGTACAGAAAGCATTGCCCCGGTGGATAAAATTGTTGGCCCTGGTAATGCTTATGTTGCTGAAGCCAAGCGTCAAGTCTTTGGCACAGTTGGCATTGATAGCATCGCTGGCCCTTCAGAAATTTTAGTGGTAGCCGACAGCCAGAACAACCCAGATTGGATTGCCTGGGATTTACTATCGCAAGCAGAACACGATCCTAGTGCCCAGTCAATCTTAATTACTGATTCCGAAATCTTCGCGCAACAAGTAATAAAGGCTGTTGAGAAAATTCTCGCCGATTTACCCACCAGAGAAGTTGCCAGTGCTAGTTGGCAAAATTATGCAGCCGTGATTCTGGTCAGCGATTTAGCCGAGAGTATACCACTGCTGAATCAACTAGCTCCTGAACATGTGGAATTGTGTACAGATGACCCGCAATTGCTTGCCGATCAAATTAAGTGTGCCGGGAGCGTGTTTTTAGGACGCTATACTCCAGAAGCGATTGGCGATTATTTAGGAGGCCCCAACCATGTACTGCCAACTGCCCGTTCTGCCCGCTTTGCCTCTGGTTTGAGTGTCTACGACTTTCTCAAACGAATTACTTTTTTAGAATGTGACAAACAATCATTACAGACAATAGGCAAAGCAGCTGTCACCTTAGCAGAGGCAGAAGGTTTGCCAGCCCATGCAGGTAGTGTATCTGTACGCTTGCAATAAAAAGCTGAGAAGAGATGGAGGGAGCATCTACATTTGACATTGATTAAAAGGTTCTCGAATAAAATAGAGTGCATCGCGTTTTTGAACTTCCATACCGCCTCTATTCCAGCTTCCCCAACGAGTTATAAATTTTTTCTTGCGATCGCGACGTTCAATAGCAACAGTAAAATTATTACGGAGTTCCCGATAACATCCATCCAAATTCGTCAAGGTCAAATCTAGTGCTGGGATATTAAATTTATTCTCCCCTTTATTGACAACAAAAAATCCTTCACTGCCCCGCTCCATTAGCAATACAGTCGGACTATCAATGGCTGCTAAAACATTTTCTTTGGTATTTTTTCCCTGATTGCCTCGTTGATGCATAATTTGGCGGAATTTGACACCATATTTGATAAAAGCAGCATCTCTATTATCCCAGTTCAGTATTAAAGGAGTGCCACTTTCTCTCGCCAGGATATATGCTGTTGCGAGGAAAGAGTCAGAAGGATCGCTATAGGGGTTAATGGCATTGGAATTAATCTCGCGGATCGTATCGTGGTTTCTGCCAAAAGTGACGCTACGCGGATCGTTTATGCCTGTGGGAACTCGCAGAGAACGCAAATCTCCACCAAAGCTGAAGGCATTTTTCATTGAATTGTAGAGAACAAAATCTGTGACAGCAGCAATCCAGTTATAATTTTCTGCACTGGTGTCGCCATCTGTGATTACCTCAAGATAATTCCATGCTTTTCCTTGACTTTGTTGATCCACATAACCAATGTACTCTTTGACAACATCTGCTGGGATATGCTTGGCAGCATCAAACCGAAATCCATCAATTCCTAAATCTAGCAATTTTTTTAAATGAGTTTTTTGAATTTTTTTAACATTATTGGTAAATCTCAATTCAGGAAGTCCACCTAACCAACAATTAATTTCTGAATCTCTATTGCCATCACTATAATTAATGCTACAAGGTTTTTTACCTGGACGGTTTGAATCCGAATTAAAGTCATTTATAGAAAGACCTGGAAATTTAGTTAAATCTTCAAAATCATCATTGCCATCTAAATTAGCCATGTGATTGAAAACAACATCAGCAATTACTTTGACCTTACAACTGTGGGCTTGACTAATAAGTTTTTTTAAATTTAAGAGTGAACCTCTACCTTCGATAATGCTGTAGTCTACAGGTTGATAGCGTGCCCACCATTCTGGAGCAGGATTAGATTTTTGGGCTGGAGAAATTTGAATGTGAGAATATCCTTGCTTCCCTATTTCACAGACAAACTTTTCGATATCAGTGTACTGCTGGTCAAATGCATGAAAAATCGCAGAAGGTTTTTCTCCTGCTAATGTCTTAATCGGGTAAATACAAGTTGTGCAGATTACAACTGCACAGATGAAGATATTTTTCATCAAAGATATTACTCCTAAACTGTATCGTGTTTTACTATGCCATAAAGTTTCCTGGGAAAACCTCAAATTATTCTCCGTCGATTTCTGCGATCGCGTTAGCAGGCTGGGGGAGAAAGAGAATTTAGAAGAAGCTGCCGTACTGTATTGAAGCACTTGGGGAAGTTGAAGCAACCGTATTTGACTGCGTTTGAAGAAGAACTTTTGAGTTTCATAGAGGAAAAATTCTCATTGCAGATATGACTAACGCCCACACAGGATCGCATCAAGCAATCTACCAGCCACAATACGGTTCAGGAACTGAAGCTAAACAACTGTTGGCGCAGCAAATAGAGATACTCGTGAATGTGCTGATGCTTTTCTAGGGCTAAGAGGATGGTAAAAGCTAAAGTTAACTGATACAGGCGAGCTATTCCATTGCTTTTTTATAAGAAGTTATGAGTTTTTATATGAGTTTTTATATTAGCTTTTAAAATGATTTTAATAAAAAATTATGTAAAAATAAATTTAAAGTTACCTAAAATTCATGTGTTATGGCAATAAAAATATTAACTGAGCCAATAAGAAGGTTAACTATAGACTTACAAGAAGTGATACTAACGGTTAAAGCATTATTGTTTAGAGTGATAGGAATACAAACATCAGATAGCTTGTTATTTGATTTAGAGTTTAAATATTTATAAATTTAAAATTCTCAAAATAACTATAAGAAATTTAATTTAACTAATTATTTTTTAAAGAATTAACTACAAGATAATTCTGCTAAAATGACACTTAAATTAGTAAATAAACAACTAATAAATATCAATGCAACCTAAACCCAAATTCAATCCTTATTACTCTATCGAAACTATAGAAACAGACAATGTATTTTTGTTATCGGAGAGAGAAAAAGTCTGGTTAAGCGATCGCCTTTCTTGTAGTTTAGCTGCTTTAATCGATGGCGATCGCAATATTGACGAAATTATTGATACCATTCAACAGTCGCTACTACAAGACTCAAAATCTTTACAGTCAGCTACCACCTTCTTCCAAGAAGTTCTGAATGTAAGTATTAAAGCCCAATATGCTTTATTACAAATGCAACAAAAGGGCTATATTCTTCAAGAAGATAACTCTCTGGCATCGCACTTAGATATCTTCTGTCATCATCTTAATATTGCTCCCACAGTAGCCCATCACAGATTGCAATCGACTAAAGTAGCAGTAAAAACATTAGGTTCGGTTGCTGCATCTGACTTGATTGCTGTGCTTGAGTCTCTCCAAATTCAAGTAGCAGACCAAGGTGATTTGACAGTAGTTTTAACCGATGATTATCTCAATCTTGAGCTAGATAAGTTCAATCAACAAGCCTTAAAATCCCAATCTCCTTGGATGCTAGTTAAGCCATTAGGGACAGTAGTCTGGATTGGCCCTTTATTTAATCCTCAGAAAACAGGTTGTTGGAACTGTTTAGCTCAACGTTTGCGAGATAATAGACCGATTGAAGGGTTTATTCAGAGACAAAAGCACATTTCTTCCCCTTTAACTCCTCCTTTAGGATTTTTGCCATCTACAGTACAAACTGCTTTCGGAATGGTAGCTACAGAGGTGTTTAAGTGGATTGTCCAAGGGGAAAATCAACAATTAGAAAGCAATTTGATTGCTTACGATGCGATCGCACTGCAAACTCAAAATCATCGCTGGGTTAAGCGTCCTCAATGTTCTAGCTGTGCAGAGATGGTAAATGGGTTAACCAACAACCCCCTACCTGTTGTTTTAGAACACCGCCAGAAAACCTTTACCGTCGATGGAGGACACCGTATTTGTTCGCCACAAGAAACTCTCAGGAAATATCAACATCATATTAGCCCCATTACTGGCGTTGTGCGAGAACTAAATAAAATTCCTGGGAATGGATTAACTCATAATTACATCGCTAAACATCATTTTATCAGTGTTTTCGACGATTGCGCTAGTTTGCGCCAAAATTTGGGGGGTAGAAGTGCGGGGAAAGGTAGGACTGACTCTCAAGCGATGGCTAGTGGTTTTTGCGAAGCAATTGAGCGATATTCTGGGGTGTTTCAAGGGTATGAAATTCGAGAAAAAGCCAGTTACCAACAAATGGGGGACAAAGCGATTCATCCCAATGTTTGTATGAACTTCAGCCAACAGCAATATCAAAATAGAGAGCAATGGAATGTTGAGTGTCAAGGTTGGTTTCAAAAAGTCCCTGAACCTTTTGATGAAGAAAGAGAAATTGACTGGACTCCTGTTTGGTCTTTAACCCATCAGGAATTTAAGTATCTGCCAACGGCTTACTGTTATTATGGCTATCGACCGGACTATAAACCCGACTGTTGGGCTGATTCTAATGGATGTGCGGCGGGTAATACTCTTGAAGAAGCTATTCTGCAAGGGTTTATGGAGTTAGTAGAGCGAGATGCTGTCGCCTTATGGTGGTATAACTCTTTGCAAAAGCCGCAAGTGGATTTAGATAGTTTCGACGAGCCTTATTTTCAAAGCTTGAAGCAATATTATCAAACTATTAATCGGGAACTTTGGGTTTTAGATATTACCAGCGATCTGAATATTCCAGTTTTTGCTGCTGTTACTCGAAGAAGCGATCGCTCTGTAGAAGATATTGTTTTGGGTTATGGCGCTCATTTCGATGCCAAGATTGCTATTAGTCGAGCTTTGACTGAAGTTAACCAAATTTTACCTAACGTTTTATTTGCCAAAGCTGATGGAAGTACTCAATATCCCCCGTCAGCAGATGGCTTGGCGGTAGATTGGTGGAAAACCGCAACTTTAAGCGATCAACCTTATTTAGTTCCAAGCCAGAGAATTGCTGCTAAAGTCAGTGGCGATTATCGCGAAGTTGCAAGTGACGATTTACTCGAAGATGTCAAGCTCTGTCAACAAATCGTTGAGAACAATGGTTTAGAAATGCTGGTTTTAGATCAGACTCGTCCTGATATTGGACTGAGAGTTGCCAAAGTCATCGTTCCGGGAATGCGCCATATGTGGAAAAGGTTAGCACCCGGACGGCTTTATGAAGTCCCGGTGAAAATGGGTTGGTTGCAAGAACCACTGACACAAGAGCAACTCAACTCTTTTCCCATGTGGATGTGAGTTTTCCCCTACTGAATGATGTTATTTTTCATGAGTTTTTCTATGAGTTCTGGAATGAGTTTTATGAGTTTCACAGCTAAGAGAAAAACTAATATCAAAGGTAGTTCACTACGATTGAACCACATTAACTTACTTCAAGGAATTAAAAATGACCACAGGCATTAAAGGTTGTAATAATGAATCAAATGCAACTATCTCATTTGTTAATACCGAACATGCTGCAGATAGTCAAGTTGTAAGTCCAAGATCATATACTGAAGTATATGCATGGATTTCTCAACATAGAGAAAAGCCACTCAAGGTTCAGACGGGTAAGGGTGTTTGTTCTCTCTGGGATGGTAATTGGAAGATTAATGCTCAATGGGACGACGGTTCAAACGAATTTACATTAGCTAATGTTAAGAAAAGTCCTCAAGATTATCGAATGCTAGTTAATGAGGCTGGCAATATATCTATTACTGAACGTTAGGTATCATGTAAAAATAACTTGTACAAATCTTATTTAAAATAGGCTAAAAATATAGTCTATATAAAAAGCATTCAAGTTGTTTTTACACGATTCCTTAATAACAGAATTGAACAAAATCTTATTTAGGAAAATATAAGATTTGTTCAAATTGACTCTTGCTTCCTTCCTACCCGAAGATTACCACTTTATAGCGGATTTCAACTGAGTGAAGTACATCTATAAAGGCGAACGGCTGTTCACCCTTAGAATTTGGTGTGCGTCAAAGACGTGAAAGACAAGAATAAATAAGATAAAGAAGATCGGTAATCTTACATCGGGAAGCAATATAGTTCAGTTAAGGATAAGGTAAGTTAGGTTGACGTAAGGAAACCTTACATAAAACGTTTATTGTTGGGTTGCGTTAAGCTTAACTCAACCCACACTGTGTAAGGTTTTTGACTCTAACTGAATTGTATTGCACCGGGAAGGGAATAGTTTAGAAATAAAAAATCAAAAAGAAGAGGTGTTTCATGCATTATCTAATACAGTTATTGTTGAGATTCTTGCTAGTTGTTTTACTGATAGTAGGAACAGTTTCTAATGCTCCTTCTGCAAATGCACAACCTCAAGACGCTGACTGTGCCTTACACACTATTGGATATTATGCTGGATTAAGTCCATCAGAAGTCGCTGACCGTACTGGCGTTATGGAAGGACCCGCCCATGATGAAGACACCATAACAGGAATGTTGACCCGTCTACATTTAGGTAATGGTGTACATCCTCACTTTCGTTCTAGGCAAGAAGTTTATAACTATATGCTGGGGCAAAATGGTAATGCTGCATACGTTCTTGGCTGGGTTCCGCAGAATGGAGTTGGTCATGTAATAAATGCCAGAAGGTACAATTCAAATCTTACCTTTATGGATTGTCAAAATCTAAATAATAATCAACCCCCTGATGATCCTAGCTACACTTACGTTCTTTGGTTTGTACGACATGAGTAAAATACCTGATATATCATTGAAAGATGTAGTACAAATTTGGCGTCAGGTAATTGTTCTGAGGGTAACGAGAGAATAAGGGTTGTAAGCAATTTAACCGGAGGGCGCACCGCGCCCAAACCAATCGCGGCGAACGTCACAACTTTGTATACTACAATTTTGTACACCTCATTTCAACTTAACTTTGTACGCTCGAATAGTGGACTAAGTTGGCGATTGGACGATTCATCGCCCAGAGGGTGATCGCCACTTGCCGACACATTCCACCTTTGCCCTACCACCAAGTGAACAACAGCGTGACTGTCCAACTTGAGCGCGTCCTAAGTACAACTGTAGCAAAGCTGCCTATAGCAAATTGTGATACTAAGAACTAATTGAACTAACTGTAGGGCTGAAATGAAATTTTTAATTTCAGTCCTAAATTTTAGAAAAATGAGATTTTCTCATGATTCAGCATATGTAGCAACTATTCGTTCTACCGCAGATTTTAACAATTTTTTATCAGAGATAGATAAGGCTTTTAAACTTGATGGTACTACCATCAAGGCTATTTCACAGCTTATTTGATAAAAATAGGACTCACGCAACTGACACGAAAAACTCTAAGATGTCTGAAGCTACGAAAAAATTTCAGCGTAGTAATCAGACTTGTAGCATTACCCACCAACTCCCAATTCTGAGCCAGATTGATTACAGATGATGCTAAACGGATATTCGATTATTGATGCTGATTCCCACGTAATTGAACCTCCCAGTATGTGGGCTGAGTATCTCGAACCAGAATTTAAACAGTTTGCTCCCTCAGCAGACATGAAAATTCAAGGGGAAGACATTGTAAAAAAAGTCTCTAGGCAAGTTCGAGATAAGGCAAATAAGCAGATGATGTCAGCTCATCCTAATGCTTATTTCCAAGGCTACAAAGTCGAGTCTCACCTTCAAGAGATGGTGCTGATGGGGATCGATCTGGCATTCCTTTATCCAACTTATGGATTGTGGCTTTGGGCGATCGATACTATGCAACCGGAAGTTGCTGGCGCTTTTACCCGCGCTTACAACAATTGGTTAAAAGACTTTTGCAGTTATGCTCCAGATAGATTGAAGGGGGTAGGAGCAATTAATCTGCATGCACCAGAGTCAATGGTGCATGAATTGCATAGAATTGTTGATTTTGGCTGGAAAGCGGTGTTTTTACGCCCTAACCCCGTCAAAGGAAGACTATTGAGCGACTCTGCTTACGAGCCTTTTTGGACAGAATGCGAACAACTAGGCATAGCAGTAGGTATTCACGAAGGGACTCACAGTCGTTTGCCAACTACTGGTACAGAAAGGTTTAACACTCGTTTTGCTACCCATGCTTGTTCTCATCCGATGGAACATATGATGGCTTTATTAGCCTTGATTGAAGGAGGGGTATTAGAACGTCATCCAAAGCTGAAAGTGGCTTTTCTGGAGTCCGGTTGTGGCTGGCTTCCCTATTGGCTATGGCGACTAGATGAAGAGTATGAAAATTTAGCTTGGGAGGATACAATTCATGATAATGTCAAAATCAAGCCATCAGAGTATTTTCGTCGTCAGTGCTTTATTGCCATAGAGCCTTCAGAACCATTACTGGCTCAGGCGATCGAATATATTGGCACGGACAATTTAATCTTTGGTTCGGATTATCCCCATATGGATCATAAGCCGAACATTGTTGCAGACATGGTAAAGCTTGAGAAAAAATTATCGAAAGAAACTGTGCAAAAGATTCTTTGGGATAATTCTTGTCGTTTTTACAATTTGTCTTGAATTAAAGATTATATAGGAGTAAAAGACAATGCCGGCACAAAATCCAGATCCAATACGATCAAAACAAGTGTTTTTTGACAATACCTATTACCAGATACTATTTGTAGAACCTAATAAAGACAAGAGAGTAACTACAAGCATATTGGCAAAAACAAGAGGTAATGTTTCTGAAGAACCACAAACGCAAGAAAATCACCCCGAAAGTTTTAATCAGTTTGTACTCGATGAACAGACAGTCAAAAAACTAAAAGGTTATCGTAGCCAAGAAAACGAGCCAGAAGATCGACTATCTTCATACTTACCTTCGCCAGGAATTACTTTTCAAAAAGAATTTATCAACTCATGGTTAAAGGAAAAAAATAACCAAACTCAGTTAGGTAATTTTTATATTCCAATGCGGACTCTGCTGCATGCTCGCAAGCTATCTCAGTTGATTGCTAAAACTTGGTGGGCTTATTTGACAGCGAAGAAACTTGATTTAGTAACGGAAAAACCTATCGTGTGGGATAATTTTACTGCTGGTAACTGGGATAAAATTGAACCTGATATTCTGGATGGTCTGATAGCTAGGGAAATTTTCCTTTTTGGTGGGGGAGATCCTCCTGACATTATTGAAAATGAAGAGGTTTACTTTCCTTTAAAGTCTCAAGAAGAACCTTCAAAACAGCCAAGAGTGATGATTTTGCCTAACAGCAAATGTTGGCAGGGAGTTTCTTTGTCTCTCTTATTAGCTGGGCAAGCATATTACAAAATACGAGGTAAATACCACCAAATTGCCCAACCGATTTTTAGTACAGGTGAAATAGTTTTGAACTATAGTTTAGAGGTAGATTGGAATAAGTTTACTGGTGATATCAAAGAGATTATTATTAGCAACGAAAAACCTTGGGTAGCTTATCATGCTATTATCCCCTATCCTCCCATACCATATGGTGTTGATGAGGGCAATGTTGAAAAATGGGCAAATGCAGAAGATGATGGTGGAGAGTTTCCTTTTTATAGCAAGAATAAGAAGGGTGAATATTTAATAGACGTGGAATATTTTAGGTCTCCCTATAACTATATTCCATTCACTTGTAGTTAATTTTTCAAGTTACTCCTTGAAAATAGGTTGTAGCTTAAAATGTAGGCAAAATGATAAAATCCTGGAAAGCCTGTAAAAAAGGATTCCAGGTTTTTTCAACCTTCTTATGGATCGACAGTCAGACAAGATTAAAACAGACTATCAGATTACCCAAAAAATCTATGAAAGTGCTAATTCATTAGTCTATCGAGCTATCCTTAAGTCTAACAACCACCCAATTATTCTAAAGATTCTCAAGGAAAACTACCCCATCCCCTCAGAATTAACTCGATATAAGCAGGAATATGAAGTCACCCGCTCCTTAAATACGGATGGAGTAATTAAAGCATACAATTTGCAGCGATATGAAAATAGTCTAGTCATGTTTTTAGAAGACTTTGGTGGTGAATCTTTAAAACTATTAATGGGTAGTCAATGCCAATTTACTCTCAAAGAATTTCTCACTATTGCCATCAAAACTACTGAGAGTTTGGCGGTTATTCACGCTGCCAATATTATCCACAAAGACATTAACCCCTCTAATATAGTTTATAACCCAGAAACCGAACAACTCAAAATCATCGATTTTGGTATTTCCACCTGTTTATCGCGGGAAAATCAGACAGTTGGCAATATCGAGCTATTAGAAGGAACTTTAGCTTATATTGCTCCAGAGCAAACTGGAAGAATGAACCGAGGGGTAGATTACCGCAGCGATTTTTATTCTTTGGGTGCTACCTTCTACGAATTGCTGACCAATAAACTACCTTTTGCAACTACTGACCCTATAGAATTAGTTCATTGTCATATTGCTCAACAACCTGTTCCCCCACATGAACTTATAGAAACGTTAAATTCAACGTCTCAACCAATACCTAAACCCGTTTCAGACATTGTGATGAAACTGTTGGCAAAAACCCCAGAAGAACGATACCAAAGTGCATGGGGAATCAAAGCCGATTTGGAAACCTGTAGGGAACAGTTACAGAATTTAGGGCAAATTGACGGGTTTTGTTTAGCAACTCAGGATATTTGCGATCGCTTTGTCATTCCTGAAAAGCTTTATGGTAGGGAAGAAGAAGTTACACAACTATTAACTACTTTTGAGCGAGTTAGTCAAGGCAGCAGTGAGATGATGCTGGTTTCTGGTTATTCAGGAATTGGCAAATCTGCTTTGGTTAATGAAGTTCATAAACCAATATTACGCCAGCGAGGGTACTTTATTAGCGGAAAATTCGACCAGTTGCAGCGAGACATTCCCTATGCGGGGATTACTTTAGCATTTCAAGACTTAATACGGCAGTTACTTACCGAATCTGAAGCCGCACTACAAACTTGGAAACGAGAACTTTTAGCAGCTTTGAATCCTAATGCTCAGGTTATCATCGATGTCATTCCTGAATTGGAACAAATTATCGGCAAACAGCAGCCAGTTGAGCAATTAGGAGCAACTGAGGCTCAAAATCGATTTAACTTATTCTTTCAAAGGTTTATTACTGTTTTTGTTCAAAAAGAACACCCCTTAGTTATCTTCCTCGACGATCTACAATGGGCAGATTTGGCATCTTTGAAGTTAATTGAGCTATTGATAACCGATGCTGATAGCCAATATCTATTGATAATTGGAGCTTACCGAGATAATGAAGTTGATGCGACTCATCCTTGGATGCAAACCTTAGAGCAAATTAAAAAAGAAGGTGCTAGGGTCAACAATATATTGTTGCAACCATTAGAACTAGAATATATCAATCAATTAATTACCGATACTTTAAATTGTTCCATAGAAAAATCCAAATCTCTAGCAGAATTAGTAAGCAAAAAAACTCAAGGAAATCCTTTTTTCCTAACTCAATTACTTTATTTTATGTATAAAGAAAATCTTTTGTATTTTGATTATCATAATTATTTTTGGTGCTGGAATATTGAGAATATCAAAAGAGTAGAAATAACTGATAATGTCGTTGATTTAACTATCGCTAAGATTACCAAGCTGGATAAAAAAACTCAAAAAGTTTTGCAATTAGCTGCCTGTATTGGCAATCAATTTAATTTAGAAATTCTTTCCGTAGTTAATAATAAATCTCAAATAACTACAGCTAGAGAACTTCAAGCTGCACTAGAGGTAGGTTTGATTTTACCTCTGAGTAATGACTATAAAATACCTCTAATTTGGAATCAGGAAGAAATATCAAAAAATAATTCAGAAACATCTGATGTTTTTATTCCCAAAATTCCTAACTATATTCCCTACAAATTTTTACACGATCGAGTTCAACAAGCTGCCTATGCTTTAATTCCAGAAGAACAGAAAAAAATAGTTCATTTACAAGTAGGTCGTCTGCTTCTGAAAAATATTCAAGAATCTGAGTTAGAGGAAAATATTTTTGCTATTGTCAATCATTTAAATGAAGGAAATGAATTAATTATCGAGCAATCTGAAAGAGATAAATTAGCTAAATTAAATTTGCAAGCTGGTAAAAAAGCGAAAGCATCAACAGCCTATCAACCCGCCCTAAGATATTTAGAAACTGGGTTAGGGTTATTATCTTCAAATAGTTGGAAAGAACAATATAAATTCACTTTAGAGATTTATGAAGAAACCTTAGAACTTATCTACTTGAATGCTAAATTTGAGCAAGTTGAAAATTTTTCTGAAATCATATTAAAACAAGCTAAAGAAATTTTAGATCGCGTCAAGGTTTATCAAATAAAAATATCATATTATTACACTATATTTCAGAGCGATAAATCAATCACTACCGCTTGTGAAATTCTACAAGAACTAGGAATAAATATCTCTAATCAAGTTGTTGATATAAATACAAAGCTTGAACAGCAACAGAAATATATTACATCTTTTTTGAAAAACAAAAACTTTAAATATCTAATTAATCTTCCTCCAATAATCGAGCCAGAAAAACTATCAGCTATACAAATATTACAGCAGATTGCATCAGCTACAAATACAACAAATTTTCCATTATTTGTTGAGGTCATATTAACTCTAGTTGATTTATGCATTAAATATGGAAATTCTCCTCAATCATCTAGTATTTATGTCACTTATGGAGTACTTTTATGTGCAAGCAAACTAGATATTAATTCTGGCTATGAATTTGGCAGAATGTCTCTTAATTATTTAGAAAAAACTAATAATTCTAAATCTAAAATTTTTGTTTTAGAAGTGTATTACGGACAAGTATGGCACTGGAAAAAATGGATTGGAAATATATTAGCACAAGACAAATTACTTAATGGATTTCGCCAAGGGATAGATATAGGAGAGTATGAATATGCTTCTTATGCAGCTATCAACTATTGCTTAATCAAGTTTTTAAAGGGAGAAAATTTAGAAGAGGTTTGTCTATCTTGCGAAAAATATACTATTATAATTGAAAAATTTAAGCAATATTTTAGTTTTTATAATATACAAATTTTTTATAACTTGACAACAATGTTGTCACAAACAAATAACAAAACTCCAATAATAATTAGGAGATTCCAAAAAAAAGAAAATGAATATTTGAAAGAATGGACAAATCAAAATAATGAATGGTTATTATTTTGTGCATATTTTTCTAAGACAGTTTATTTTTATATTTTAAAAGATTACTTTAGTGCTTTTAATAGTAGTTTTAATGGAGATAAATACTTAAAAAGTACAGCTGCATATTTAACTACACCACAACACAATTTTTATTATTCTCTTTCCTTAATTGCTCACTATCATAATTGCAACCTAGAACAACAAAAAAACATCCTAGAAAAAATAGAAAAAAATCAGTATAATATGAAAATATGGGCTGGTCATTGCCATGCCAATTTTCAAAATAAATACGACTTAGTAGAAGCAGAAAAAGCCCAAATATTAGGAGAAAATTGGCAAGCTCAAGAACTTTATGAAAAAGCAATTCAAGGTGCTAAAAAATCTGAATTTATTCACGAAGAAGCCATCGCTTACGAACGTGCAGCAGAATTTTATCTCTCTCTAGGTAGACAAGAAATAGGGAAACTATACTTAAAAAATGCCCATCATTGTTATAGTTGCTGGGGTGCAAAAGCCAAAGTTAAAGCTCTAGAATCGGAGTACCCACAGTTTCTAATGGATATAAACGACCGAAAAGAAAACCAAAGCATTAATACAACTGAATCTACTGCTAGTACAAATTCTCAAGCGCTTGATATCGTCACAGTTACCAAAGCATCTCAAGTATTAGCTAGCGAAATTAAACTAGACCAACTGCTGGCTAAGTTAATGAAAACTGTAATTGAAAATGGAGGTGCCCAAAAAGGCTTTCTGATACTGGAAAAAGATCATAAATGGGTAATCGAAGCTGAAGGGACAGTAGATTCTGATGATGTGACTCTACTGCGATCGCTTCCCATTGACTCTGTAGATGGCGATCGCCAGACACCTATCCTACCAGTTGCGATCGTTAACTATGTTGTCCGTACTCAAGAAAATGTAGTTCTTAATAACGCTACCGAAGAAGAACAGTTTATCCGCGATCCCTACATCGTCGCCACTCAACCAAAATCAATTCTCTGTACTCCTTTATTAAATCAAGGCAAACTAAGCGGTATTTTATATCTAGAAAACAATTTAACCACAGATGCATTTACCAGCGATCGCATTGAAGTTTTAAGAATTCTTTCTGCTCAAGCTGCTATCTCGATTGAAAATGCCCGTCTCTACGGACAGTTAGAAGATTACAACCGAAATCTAGAGCTGAGAGTAGAAGAGCGCACTCAAGAACTCTCACAAACCCTAGAAATTCTCAAAGCCACCCAAGCCGAACTGCTCTTTGAAAACGAGTTACTCAAAAGTGGCGAACAACCCTCTACCTTTGACTATCAAGTGGGAGGAAGTTTGCCGATGGATGCTCCTACTTATGTTGTGCGTTCAGCAGACCGTTGTCTCTACAAGGCGTTGAAGCGCGGGGAATTTTGTTACATTCTCAATCCTCGGCAGATGGGCAAGTCAAGTCTGATGGTACGCATGATACACCATCTCCAGCATGAGGGGTTTAGCTGCGGGGCGATCGATCTGACCCGTATTGGTAGCGAAAACGTCACGCCTGACCAATGGTACAAAGGCTTAACAGTAGAGCTATGGCGAAGTTTTGGTTTATTAAGAAAGGTTAATCTAAAAACTTGGTGGCAAGAGCAAGGAGATATTTCTCCGGTTCAGAGGTTGAGTCAATTTATTGAAGAAGTTTTGCTAGTTGAAGTTGCTCAAGAAAATGATACTATACCTAAAAACTTGATAATTTTTATCGATGAAATTGATAGCTTCTTAAGTTTAAAATTCCCAGTTAATGACTTTTTTGCGCTAATTCGCTCTTGCTATAATCAGCGTAGTATTAATCCAGAGTATCGACGTTTAACCTTTGCTCTTTTTGGAGTAGCTACCCCTGGTGACTTAATTACTGACCACCAAAGAACGCCTTTTAACATCGGTCAGACCATTCAATTGGAAGGGTTTAAAGAGCATGAAGCGCAACCTCTACTTCAAGGATTGACCGAGAAAGTGAGCAATCCTCAAACAGTTTTAAAAGAAGTGTTAGCCTGGACTAATGGCCAGCCCTTTTTGACTCAAAAGCTCTGTAAATTTATCCGCAATTCTTCATCTCCTATTTCTACCAACAGAGAAGCCGAATGGATTAAAAATTTGGTGCGAGGGTCGATAATAGACAATTGGGAATCACAGGATGAACCAGAGCATTTAAGAACCATCCGCGATCGCCTTCTGAAAAGTAAACAATCCGTTCGGCTACTAGAACTCTACCGTCAAATCTTGCATCAAGGAGAGATTATTGCAGTTGATAGTTCAGAGGAAAGAGAATTGCTTTTGTCAGGGCTAGTAGTCAAGCAACAGGGAAAATTGAGAGTTCAGAACCGTATTTATGAATCTATTTTTGTTTGATTTACGAAAATTTTTGTTTAATCTGGAAAGTGAAAGAAGAAGTCTATCCTTCTGGATAATTTAATTTGTCTAAGCAATACTGTTGTACTAATAAATGGCAGATATTGTGTTACTTGCGTAATTCCTGTTATCTTTATTAGTAGCATTTGTCTGTAATCTCTATGAACCTTGATAGTCTGTTTGAGATTGTTGACCGCCTACTAATTGAGAGCCACAATCGCCCCCTTAATTCCACAGAAAATCTGGTTTTGCGTGGGATTTGGCAGTATAAAACTTATAACCAAATAGCTATAGAGGCAGGTTATAGTCCTGGTTACTTTACCAATGTTGTTGCCCCAGAGTTGTTTGGGCGACTCTCTGAGGTCATTGGCCAGCGCGTAACCAAGAAAAACTGTCAGGTGCTGCTGGAATCTTATGCCATCATTGAAGCAGCTCCAAATACAAAACTTTTGAAACAAGACCTGACGCAATTTCCCCCCACAGTTAATCAGGATACGTCACCTTGCTACCCCAGCGGCTCAGTTTCTCTCGCCTCTCCCTTTTACCTCAAACGTTCTTACCTTGAGGAGCAAATCTATCAAGAAATTAAGAAACCAGGAGCGTTAATCAGGATCAAAGCTCCCAAAGAAATGGGCAAAACTTCACTGCTGCTGAGGATTCTTGACTATGCCAAGCACCAGGGTTACTGCACTATCAGCTTGAATCTAGAACAAGTCGAGCAGACAATTCTGAGCGACTTGAATCAACTTTTGCGCTGGTTGTGTGCCAATATCGCCCGCCAGCTTCAGCTTCAACCAATGTTAGACGAGTATTGGGATGAAGATTTGGGAAGTAAAGTTAGCTGCACCGTCTACTTTCAAGAATATCTACTAGAGTCAATTAATACTCCCCTGATCTTGGCGTTGGATGAAGTGAACCATATTTTCGAGCATCCCCAAGTAGCGAAGGATTTTCTACCTCTGTTGCGTTCTTGGTACGAAGAAGCGAAAAGACTGCCCATTTGGCAAAAGCTTCGTTTACTCGTGGTTCACTCAACAGATATTTATGTTCCTCTTGAACTTAATCAGTCTCCTTTCAATGTAGGGTTACCGATTCAGTTAGACAACTTTAGCCAAGAAGAGGTACAGCAGTTAGCCCAACGCTATGGACTCAATTGGACAGATGGAGAAGGAGCTAGACAATTAATAGCAATGGTCGGGGGACATCCGGCACTAGTACATTTAGCTCTCTATCATCTGAGTCGAAAGGAGGTAACTCTGTCGCAACTGGTAGAAACTGCTCCCACTGCTAGCAAAATTTATTCTTATCACTTGCAGCGTCACTGGACAACCTTGCAAAAACAGCCTGAGTTAGCACAAGCTTTTGATAACGTTCTGAATGCCAATGAAGCTATTCTCTTAGATCCCATCCTTACTCACAAGTTAAGCAGTATGGGGTTGATTAAACTTTCTGGATCTGAAGCGATCGCAAGTTGTGAATTGTATCGGCGATTTTTTACGAAAAAAGAGCAGCATTTGGCGTTGCAGAATAAAAATATGAATTAGTGCGATTGCTATGGAATGTCCAAGATGTGCATTAATCCGCATTCGCAAAAATAGTAAACAAAGCTTTTGTCCTTTGCAAGTTTTTGCAACACAACCGAATTTGTCAAAGCCAGTTACCAACTAAAACATAAGGTGCCCAGTAACCAGGACGACTGTAATTGGGATAATCTTTTAACAACTTTACTTGGGCACGACGCAAGGCTTCAGCCTTTGTCACCTCAGTTTTAACTAACTCACGATAAAATTCACCAATTAAGATAGCAGTAGATTTATCACTGATATACCATAGTGAAGCCAAGGTACTACGGGCGCCAGCTTTTATGGATGCTCCTGCTAGCCCTAGCGCAGCGCGATTGTCACCAGTAGCAGTTTGGCAAGCACTTAACACCAGCATTTCCAAAGCTTCTGAGCGAGTTTGATCCCGACGGCGCAGTAGGCTATCAAATTGCGTAACGTTGATCGGTCCATCATCTGCAAGTATAAAAGTATTCTCAACACTGGAGCTAAATTGACCGTGGGTTGCCAGATGTAACACATTAAATGGTACAGTATTTACCTTACTCTCTAGGTTTTTGCTGTTGAAGTCTCGATCTAGTAACTGGGTGGTAGAGGCGATCGCTTGGGAAATAGAGTTGAATTCTGATTTAATTTCTGGTAGCGGTGGAAATTGCTGTTGAAAGCCTTGTGGTGGTTGCACTAACCCGGCAGCTAGTACATTGAGTTTTGTTTGTGTCAAGGGTTTGAGTGCAAGTAACTGAAGTCCCAAGCTGAGTGCTACAGCGTATTTTTCTACCAGATATTGCTGACCGTCATACAATATAGCCATTGGCACATTTCGCAATATTCCATCCAGTACAAATACAAGGGTTTTGACGCCACTATCTTTTAAATCTGACTCAATTTCTTTGATTAACCACCCATAGACTTCCTGTGATAGCGCCTGCACTTCCTCAGTCCGGTCGGGTTCTAATAGATACTCTCTAAGTTCTCTGATAATACCTTCTACCTCGTTCTGTGACTTATTTACTGTATAATTACGCAGTGGTTGTTTAGGAATTTTGACAATCACTTGGAGTTGATCAGGCAGAATAATTGGATAAATGATTGCGGCTGTGGGATTATCTTTATCTACTATTGTGTCAAGCAAAACAGTTTTGGCATTAATGCAAGCTTCCCGGAAAAAGTCGTCTAATTCCGCCAGTTGCAGTGCTTCAATCCTCTGTCTAGCTTTGTCTAGGGTTGGTTCGCTCGGATGAGTTTGCTGAAACTGCAACAATAATTCTACGGACTCTCGATATACAGGTTCTACACTTTCTTTAAAGGAAAACTGGACATCTCGATTCACAACCACTAAGTCATTACGGAGAGTCTGCAACTCACCGATCGCAGTATCATAGGTGGCAATAGCGCCCTCAATCTCTCCCTGCTGTTTTAACAAGCGTCCTAACTGCCAATGCCAACGATAAGCGATATCTGGAGCATTGATTGTTTGGGCTATGTTTAGTGCCTGTTGGGTAAGGTTCTGGGCTATTGACCATTGTTTAGTTTTTTCGTATACACTGCCCAGAGTTCCAAGAGCAAAGCTCTCGGCTCGTTTATCTGCCAAATCTTGAGCTTGTTGCAAGGCTCTGACGCAGATTTGAGCGATCGCTTCGGGTGTAGTCCCGAATTTCATCAAGCTTTGAGCTAGATTAATCTGGGCATAAATAGTTGTCACAGAAGCAGGTAGTTGTGCCAGTTGAGTTTGGATTTGCGGCAATAGTGTCTGCACAGCGGCTGTTTGTCCCGTGTTCACTAGTAAGTTCAACTGATTAACTTGAGCCTGAACTTTGCTAATCGGGTTAGGAGCGATCGCAGCAGCTTGCTGATAAAACTTTATTGCACCCTTAAAATCTAGCTGTACTTGTGCCGTGTTGCCTAAACTGAATAAAGCCGCGCTCACATCCTGGGGAGAATTCAATTTTTGGGCAATTTTCAAACTTTGCTGTAATACCTGACGGGATTGATTCAAATCTCCTGCTAATTGTAGAGCATTACCGAACGACCGTAATTCTACTGCTTTGGTAATAGAGTTAGGTTTTGATTGTAACTCCGACTGCAATTGAGTCAAGATTGTCAAACCCCGACGGTAAAATCCTAAAACTTGCCATGCTTGTGCTTGATTGATGCGATCGCGGGTAATGCCATTGCGATCGCCTAATTGCTTATAAGTGACTTCCGCACGTTGCCAGGTGTTAAGTGCCTGTTCAGCTTGTCCTAAGTCTAGTTGAATACTACCTTGAATATCTAGGATTGGAGCCAAAACCTGAAGATTTTGGTCATTAGAGGATTTTTCGAGCAACTTCAAGCTATCTGTAATTGCCTGTTGCGCTAGTGGTAAATTACCCAGTTTTTGATATGCCAACGCCAAATTACTTAATGCTACAGCTTGCCGCAATTCATTGCCCTGGCTGCCATAACTTTTAACTGCTTGTTGCAGAACTTTAACCGCTTCTGCAAACTGTCCTGCTTCATACAGCACTTTACCCTGTTGCAGCAAGTCTTGTGTTTGTGCAGTAGAATTTTGGATTGACACTCTAAGAGTTGCGATATTTTGTGTTTCTATAGTTGCAGCAACAGGAAAAGCAGTAACGCACAAAAAAGCTGTCACCAGAACCAAGAGCATGAAAACAGGCAACTTATGGATTTTAAAGGGATGAATCAACCATATATTAAATCTGTCACATATCCGTTGCCACTGATTATTTTTATAACTCTTGAGTTTCATCGTAATTCCTCCCCCGACTCTTGAAGTAACGAATCATTGACTACAGGACATAGCAGAAGGAATAGAAGAACTTTGTGCATATTGAGCCACAAGAATAACATCACCATTAGCATCGACAATCCATCCTTGAGCCTCCACAATCGGATCGGTAGATTTGGTCATAGATGCAGTAGATGATTTATCCGTGACTCTGGCTGTTGCTTGTGCGGGCAAATCTACCCAACCAGTAATCACTGCTCGTCCCCGCAACGGTTCATTAGGACTTTGAGGTAATCCACCGCGTCCTGTAGCGATAAAACGACTAGCGTTTTGTCTTCCTCTGGGAGTGCAACCTTGGGCAATTTGTTGGGATGCATCCACAAGGTTAGAGGGTAGTTGAATTAAGCCGCGACTAGGGTCAGTATCTGGAGTGTTGATAGTTACCTGACCGTTTAACGTAGGACTTGTCTGGGAAATTGCCGTGATGCTACTTGGAAGCTTTTGAAGGTCGAGTTGAGCTAGGTCGTTAGTTCCCAACAGTCGCACCAAGTCTTCTCGACTCAGCACTGTCATACCAAAAATACCAGTAGCATTGATTGTGACTTTGCCACCAGAGCCTTTGAAGGCATTGGCGGTGATGTTGCTATTTTCATTGGGAACGGCGACGAGGAAAGGAGTGTTAATGGTAATGTTGCCACCATTACCACCAGCCTGGGCAATGCCTGCGGTGCTTGAAATCAGACTTTCACGGCGCAGCAGGAAGATATCTTTTGCTGACACGACAATATCTCCTCCGTCACCAGATGTAGTTAAAGATACAATACCACCTTCATCAAGACGGATAGAGTTTGCCTCGACTTTTACGTTGCCTGCCTTTCCTTCTCCTAATGAACTGGCACTCAGAAAACCACTATTTAAAGAAAGGGAGCCAGTTGTGATATTGATGTTACCCCCGTCACCAACTGCCCCAGATTCTACACTACTAAAAGCACCACTATACAAGCCATTACGACCTACACCAGCAAAGGTAACGGTGTCATGAGCATCAATATTGACATTGCCCGCATTTCCCCTTCCAAAAGTGCTGGCAGCCAGTTGAGCGCCATTAGTAAGCGAAAGGGATGCTGTGGTGATGTTAATGTCTCCACCCCGACCCTTGCCATCATCATCTAAAGTACTGAAAGCAATAGTATCATCTCCACTCAAGGAAACGGTTTGTTGGGCATTAATTATGATATTACCTGCATTACCATTACCGTCACTACTACTAGCTAGTTGAGCGCCATTGGTAAGAGAGAGCGCTCTTGTAGTGATGCGGATGTCTCCACCCCTTCCTTCGCCTGTCTTTTCTAACGTACTCAAGGCACGACTTCTATTACCATCCAAAAACACAGCATCTTTTGTATCAATTATGATACTTCCTGCATTTCCCTGTCCAAAGGTACTAGCAAGGAGTCGAGCATTATTACTGAGAGAGAGTGATTTGGCACTAATGTGGATATCTCCTCCCTGTCCTCTTCCTTTTTCTTCCACCGCGCTAAATATAGCACTGTTATCAAAGGAAACGGTATTGCTAGCATCAATTGTGATATTACCTGCATCACCCTGCCCATAAGTGCTACTGGCTACTTCAGCGCCATTAGTAAGTGAAAGCGTCTCTGTAGTGATACTGATGTTTCCTCCCCTACCCACAGTATTAGATCCCAAAAAACTAAAAACGCCACTGGTAGAACTTTTATCTATACTTACGCCATCAAAGGAAACGCTACCACGAGCCTGGATAATCACATTGCCTGCATTACCAAGTTTTCCTGAGTTTTGATTATATATATTCGCTCCGTTGACTAAAGAAACTGACGCTGCGTTGATGTAGATATTACCTGCATCACCTACACTCTCCGGCTCTACATTACTAAATACACCCGTAATATTAGGCTTAGGGCTATCGAGAGCATTGAAAACAATGGCACCTTCGGTTGAAATCGTCACATTCCCCGCATTTCCCTGTCCTAAACCACTGGTACCTATGTAGGAGCCATTGATAAATGCAACCCTATCTTGAGCTTGAAGCGTTACATTTCCAGCATCTCCCTGCCCAAAGGTACTGGTTAGCACAGTAGCTGCATTTGTCAGCGCAAATGATCCTGCCGTTATGTTAATATCCCCTCCCTTTCCAGCTGTGCCGAGCATAGCGTTAGAAATCAGGCTACCATCCCTAAGATTAACTGCTCCTGTTGCATTGACCTCAATGTTTCCTGCCTTGCTATCAGTCGAACCCAACCTAAATCCTATTCCTGCCCGCAGACTGCTTCTTTCTGAAAGCTCCAAATTTCGAGCGTTGATTGCAATACTGCCACCATTATCTGTACGAACATTTATTTGAGCACCATTAATCAGTGATACATCTGCTCGTTGTACCCTTTGAGGAAAACTCAAACTTAGGTTATTGCCATCAACATTCAGCCCAACTGTTCCTGCACTTGCCAATCCTCCCAACTCTACTCGCCCACCAAAAGCATTTAACCTTCCACCATCCATGCTGATGTTGCCACCCATTAGTAGCAAATTTTGACCATCTGCTACACGTAAACCAAAGGCATCAAAGCCGGACTTGTTGAATCCTGCTAGGGCGACTGAATTATTTTGAATCGGTGCAGCAGTAATTTGATTGAATAGCAAAGCGGAAGGATTAACTGTTAGTAATGAGGAAGGAGTCTGAGGATTAGTTGCACTAAATTCCAACCCATCACCAAACACAAAAGAATTCGCCGTACTCCCTACAAAAGAACCCGCTACATCCAGTCGTGCATTGTTCCCAAATAAAATGCCATTGGGATTTATAAAAAACAAATTTGCGCCACCATTCACCCCCAAAGTGCCAAGAATATTGGAGATATTACTTCCTGTCACCCGTGTCAGAATATTGGAGATTCCCGTGGGATTGGCAAAATAAACTCGTTGGGATTCTCCGACATTGAATTCCTGGAAACTATGGAACAGGTTTGCACCGCGAATTACTCCACCATCAATCCGGTCAGAAGCACTACCTTTGATATTGACATTGAGAGTGATTATTGAAGAGTTATTACCCAATGTTCCATCAGGGGTAATCTGGGCTAAGGCGTGATTTTCACAACAAAATATGACATGAGCAAGCACTCCAATAATACTAAAAACTCCTAATAAATCTGAGTGCCAATTTCTCTCTTTACAGGTTGTCATATCAGAACCAGCCTCGCTTGCTCATTTCCTACCTGTGAATATGCAATTTTCTTACACCACGGCTTCGAGCCACATATTCAAGGGTTTTCTGCTAGCCGTGCTGATAAATTTTTCTACAATTAATTCCAGCAGATATTTTAACTAGATCAAAGTAAAGTTTTTAAAACTTAAAGTTAGGTAATGCATCTGATTGTTTTGATCGCTCTTGGGTTTCATCGTAATTCCTCCCCCGACTCTTGGAGTAATGAATTATTGACTACAGGATATGGCAAAGGGAATAGCAGAACTTTGTGCATATTGAGCCACAAGAATAACATCACCCTTAGCATCAACAATCCATCCTTGAGCCTCTACAATCGGATCGGTAGATTTGGTCATAGATGCAGTAGATAATTTCTCTGTGACTCTGGCTGTTACTTGTGCGGGCAAATCTACCCAACCAGTAATCACTGCTCCTCCCCGCAACGGTTCATTAGGACTTTGGGGTAATCCACCGCGTCCAGTGGCGATAAAACGACTGGCATTTTGTCCTCTTGTGGGAGTGCAACCTTGGGCAATTTGTCGGGATGCATCCACGAGGTTAAAGGGTAGTTGAATTAAGCCGCGACTAGGGTCAGTATCTGGACTGTTGATAGTTACTTCCCCACTCACTCCCAATTCTGAACTCGCTGTAATGTCGCTGTTTGCAGTTGGGCTTTTTTGCGGAAGAATACCGAAAATCCCGTTTGTTGTAATGTCAACTCTACTACCAGATCCAGTGAAGGCGTTAGCGCTGATATCGCTATTTTCTTTGGGAACGGCGACAATGAAAGAGCTATTAATAGTGATATTACCGCCATTGCCACCGAATTCGCGACTGCCGGCAGTGGTAGAAATTTGACTATGATTGCGTAGTAATAATAAGTCTTGCAACTTCAGGGTAATATTACCACCATTCCCCGATCTGGTTATGGCGGCGATCGCTCCTTGATTATCCAGGCTAAGAGAACGAGCTTGGATCTCAAGGTCGCCTGCCGTCCCCGATCCGGTACTACTGACAGTGACTTCACCTCCATCCCGGACACTCATCTGCTCAATTTCAAGCTTTAAACTTCCCCCACTACCTGTACCTTCTGGCGTAACCGCAGCGCTGATTTGGCTGTTAAAGTTACCATTTGGTGATTTTCCAACGACTTCCACAGATTTCGATGCATGAATTCGCAATCTACCTGCATTGCCCTGTCCAGCAGTTCCAACCGATACTATTGCACCACCTCTTACACTCAAGCGATCGGTTTCAATTGTTAAATCGCCACCGTTGCCTCTGGGTGGAATAACTGTTTCGTCTGCGTCTAGTTCAATACCTGCATTGATACCTGTAGCAAAGAGGTTATCAATAGGTGTATCAAATACCTCTACCTCAGAAGCACGAATTGTGAGATTACCAGCGTCGCCTTGACCAAAAGTAGCAACTTGCACTTTGCCTCCATGACTGACACTCAAGCGTTTTGTCTCAATGGTCAAGTTGCCACCGCGACCCTCACCTTGAGTGTTTACCTGAGCAAATAAGCCAGCAGGATTTTCAATATTAGATGTAAACGATTTGATTTTTCCACTGATTTCCACTGACTCGGCAGCATGAATAGTCAAATTTCCTGCAAACCCTTTACGGTAAACACTGCTTCCCACTTGACTATCAATGATATTCATAGTGACAGTTTCAATGTTTATATTGCCAGCATTCCCTTGTCCAAAAGTACTGGCAGATAGTTGTCCTTCTCGGACAATCAACTGATTGGTATTAATTGCCAAATCTCCTGCTGTTCCTGTACTCGATGTTTGAGTCAACAAGCTGCTGGGAAAGGGAAATAGACTATTACTATTAGTAGCACGTCCTATCAGTTTAACTGATTGGGAGGCATTTACTGTCAAACTTCCTCCAGCCCCACTACCGTTAGTTCGAGCTGAAATCGCTGCTCCATCTTGGATTAACAACTGATTGGTGTTAATCGTAATCTTTCCTGCCGACCCTGTGCCATAGGCGTTAGAACTTATTTTGCTAGGATACCATCTATTAGGAAACTGTGGAAGAATAGCAGTACCGACTAACTGCACTGATTCGGCATTTACTGTTATACTCCCTCCAACCCCTTTACCTTCGTTATCGGTTATGATTCCGGCTCCATTTTGGATAAGTAACTGTCTAGTGTTAATCGTGATGTCTCCGGCGTCTCCGACTCCATTAGATGCAGCAAATATACCAGTAGAACCTAAGTAAGGATTATCTGGAATACCGATTAGTTGTACTGATTCTGAGGCATTCACAGTCAAATTTCCTGCCACACCTTCACCGGAAGTAGAAACCGAGACTTGCCCCCCATCTTCGACGAGCAACCTAGATGTATTAATTGTTAGTTTTCCTCCTTCTCCTGTCGCGCCAGAACTACTCTGAGTAAACAAGTCGCTGCCAAACTGGCCACTAACTGTCAAACCTGCCACTTGTACAGACTCTGAGGCATTTACTGTTAAATCTCCTGCCACGCCTGCATTGTATGTACCAGATGAAATCTTTCCTCCTGCTAACATTTGTAACTGTCTTGTGTTAATTGTCAGGTTTCCTGCGTCTCCTGTCCCAAAAGTTTCAGCAAATAAACCACTGCGAATTCCAGTAGGTGACTCTCCAACGACTTGCACTGATTCGGAAGCATTTACACTCAATCCTTTTCCAGGTAATGCTCCTAAAGTGCTGGCTTCAATCTTGGAACCTCCATTGACTGTAACTCGTTTACCCCACACCTGAATAGCGCCGCCACCTTCGCCACTGGTACTGATTAAGGCTTGATTACTAAGTGATATATCGGCTTTAGCTATATTATCAGGAACAATCAAACTCAAATTATTACCATCCACATTCAGTCCGACTGTCCCCTCACCTGCAATTCCTGCCAATTCCACTCGCCCACCCGGAGCATTCAATTTACCTTCGTTGAGGGCAATTTCTCCACCTACTAATAGCAAACTCTGACCATCTGGTACTCGTAAACCAAAGATATTATCTCCTACTGGTGCAATTGACCTGTTTTCAATTCTGCCAGCCTGAAGTTGATTGAAGAACAACGCCGAAGGATTAACTGTTAGTAACGAGGAAGGAGTCTGAGGATTAATTGCACTAAATTCCAACCCATTGCCAAACACAAAAGAATTCGCCGTACTTGCTACAAAGCAACCCGCTACATCCAACCGTGCATTGTTCCCAAATAAAATGCCATTAGGATTGATAAAAAACAAATTTGCGCCACCATCCACCCCCAAAGTGCCAAGAATATTGGAGATATTACTTCCTGTCACCCGTGTGAGAATATTTGAGATTCCTGTGGGATTAGCAAAATAAACACGCTGCAACTCCCCCACATTGAATTCCTGGAAACTATGGAACAGGTTTGCACCGCGAATTGCTCCACCATCAATGCGGTCAGCCGGAAGCCCTTTAATATTGGCATTGGATGTTATTGAAGAGTTATTACCCAATGTTCCATCAGGGATAATCTGGGCTAATGCGTGATTTTCATAACCAAATATGACATGAGCAAGCAATCCAGTAATACTCAAAATTCTTAATAAATCTGAGTGCCAATTCCTATCTCCACAGGTTGCCATATCAGAACCAGCCTTGCCTGTTCATTTCCTACCTGTCAGTATGCAATCAATTTATTGATAAATTTTTCTATAATTAATTTCAGCAGATATTTGAACTAGATGAGAGTAAAGTTTTTAAAACTTAAAATTAGGTAATAGACATAGGAGTGAAATTAAATATGCGTTTATTTTTTTACCCCACCCTAACCCTCCCCTTATAAAGGGGAGGGAACTGGATTTTCTGGTTTCCCCCCAATGCATCGGGGGGATTAAGGGGGGTGATTAAAATCACAGTCAAACACTTTTCAAACATCCTCTAATACCATTTCTTTGTGAGGCTGCGCCAAACCCTTTTAACTTCTTCTTTCTTTGTGTCTTTTGCGTCCTTTGTGGTTCGTTTTTCTTTCTTATCCTTAAACATGGTTTAGCGCATCTTCATACAGAATTGGTATAAGGCTCCCTGAGTCAGATTAGTTTATTTATTACAAAAATCCTGAATGGCTTTATGTAAATTCTTGGGGTTTGCCCGAATTCAATCAACGACTGTCCAAATTCAATCAACGACTGCCCGAATTCAATCAACGACTGTCTAAATTCAATCAACAACTGTCCGAATTCAATATAGGAATTTAGCAAACTTGCTTTTATTAAACATAAAAGCGATGGCTTTGCCAACGCCAAGGGCGAACGCAAGAATTGAACTGATACAAAGCGTAGACGCTATATCGGTGAGGGAGTCGCAGTCTTCTGCCTTGGCGTTAGCCTCTCCCTTTGGGAGAAGGAAAGACAGCTAGTAGGGGCGGGTTTCCCGACTTGAGGAGCCACTGCGTTGCGTATTTTCCCCCCGTTGAAGCAAGTGGCGTGCGACACTGATTGTTTTTATGACTCTTGGGTTTCATCGGAATTCCTCTCCCGGCTCTTAGGGTAACGAATTATTGACTACAGGACATGGCAGAGGGAATAGAAGAACTTTGCTCAAATTGAGCCACAAGCATAATATCACCGTTACCATCAACGATCCATCCTTGAGCCTCCACAATCGGATCGGTAGATTTGGTCATAGATGCAGTAGATAATTTATCCGTGATGGCTGTTGCTTGTGCGGGCAAATCTACCCAACCAGTAATCACTGCTCGTCCTTGCAACGGTTCATTAGGACTTTGGGGTAATCCACCGCGTCCGGTGGCGATAAAACTACTGGCATTTTGTCCTCTTCTAGGAGTGCAACCTTGGGCAATTTGTCGGGATGCATCCACGAGGTTAGAGGGTAGTTGAATTAAGCCGCGACTGGGGTCAGTATCTGGACTGTTGATAGTTACTTCCCCACTCACTCCCAATTCCGAACTCGCTGTAATGTCGCTCTTTTCGGTTGGGCTTTTTTGCCGGAGAATACCGAAAATACCGTTTGTTGTAATGTCAACTCTACCACCAGATCCAGTGAAGGCATTAGCAGTGATGTCGCTATTTTCTTGGGGGACGGCGACAATGAAGGGGGTATTGATGGTGATGTTACCGCCATTGCCACCGAATTCGCGATTCCCGGCAGTGGT
Source organism: Nostoc sp. (assembly GCF_036918245.1). Taxonomy (GTDB): domain Bacteria; phylum Cyanobacteriota; class Cyanobacteriia; order Cyanobacteriales; family Nostocaceae; genus Nostoc. The sequence continues at coordinate 81,041 of NZ_JBALEF010000080.1, read as the reverse complement.
GGAAATTTGACTGTTGCGACGGAGTAGTAGCAGATCCTGCACCGTTAGCGCAATATCTCCACCTTGACCTCTGTTTGCTATTGCCGAGAGGAAAGCCTTATTGTCGAGGGTAAGAGAGCCTGCTTGTACCTGTAAGCTGCCACCCTTTCCGATTCCTTGGCTATCTACGGCGATACCCGCACCATCTGCGATCGCTAACCGCATGGGGTCAATGAAGATACTACCACCATTTCCACTAGAGCCAGTCGCGGTGTTGGCAAACAACCCTGCTTCTGGGCGAACAGGATCAATTGTAGCCTTGGCTTGCTCCTCACCAAAAACTTTAGCAACAGAGTTAAAGCGATCGCTGAAGGTGGAATCACTGCCTGAAATAGTGATCCGGTCTTTTACTTTGACGTTGATGTTACCTGCATCGCCGCTGTTGAAGGCAGTGGTCAGAAATTGTCCACCATTTATTACTTCAAGCACATTAGCATTAACAGTGATATTACCACCCTTGGAGCCGCTTTGGCTGCGGGCGCTCAAAACCGCCCCATCTGATACACGTAAGATACCAGTAGTAACGCCCAGTTCACCACCTTGTCCACTGGCTCCTTTGCTGGTGTTGGTAAACAACCCACTAGAGAATCCGCCTGCACGACCATCTTCAAGGACTGGGAAGGAAGCAACTCCAGAGAGTTCAACAGAATCTGTTGCATTGACCAAAATATTTCCTGCATTTCCCCGTCCTTGAGTGCTAGCTGCTAGTTCAGCGCCACCCGTTACAGAAAAAGACCGGGATGAGATGTCGATATCACCACCCTTGCCTACTCCTCCACGGTTTACAGTACTGAAGATATCAGTGCCACTACCTGCCAGAGAAACCGAATCTTTAGTTTGCACAAATACGTTACCAGCATTCCCCTGTCCACTAGTACTCGAAATTAGTGCAGCGCCATTGGTCAAAAAGAGTGAGCCAGCAGTAATATCGATCTCGCCACCCCTGCCTACCGCTTCAGAAGATACATTACTGAGGATACCAGTGCCACTGCCTACTAGAGAAACCGAATCTTTCGCTTGGAGAAATACGCTACCAGCATTCCCCTGTCCATCAGTACTGGTTGCCAGTTGAGCACCATTGGTCAAGGAGAGTGAACCAGCAGTAATATTGATATTGCCACCCTTGCCATTGCCCACAATTCCTCGATCTGGTATCAATCCCAAAAGTCCGAAAGCCTTGGACTGGCTAGCTGAGAACCCTCCCACACCGCTGTAAACGCTGCTTGGTACAGGGATACCACTTATTTCCCCCACACCGTCCAATAAAACTGCACCATCAGCTTTAATAGTTACGTTTCCTGCATTTCCCTGTCCACCAGTGAAGGTATTCAATTGAGCGCCATTGGTTAGAGAAAATGAACCTGCGGTGATATTGATGTCGCCACCATTGCCAATGCCCACACTTCCTAGAGTTGCTACTGCTATCACCCCGCTGTAAGCTCCGCTACCTCTAGGAAAGCCATCTATTACCCGCACACCGTCAAAGGAAACTGCACCATCAGCTTTAATCGTCACATTTCCTGCATTCCCCTGTCCAGGAGTGGCAGTAAGTAGAGCAGCGCCATCAGTTAAGGAAAGCGAGTCGGCGGTGATATTGATGTCGCCCCCCGTTCCTACTCCTACAACATTGCTAGAGATGAAACTGCCACTTGCAAGCGAGACTCTACCCGATGCCTGTACAAATACGCTGCCTGCATTCCCTTTTCCAAGGATGCTGGTAACTAGAGCAGCTCCATCAGTTAAGGAAAATGTCTTAGCTTTAATATTGATATCGCCACCATTGCCGACTGCTCCACTATTTACACTGTTGAGCATGTTGCTATTTGTGAGAGAAACTGAGTCCGACGCTTGCACAAAAATGCTGCCGCCATTCCCCTGTCCAGAGGTGTTGGCAGACAGGAAAGCGCCATTAGTTAAGGAGAGTGACCCAGCGGTGATATTGATATCACCACCATTGCTGCCGACTACTTCTTTTGCTACATTACTGCTGATAAAGCTATTGTTTGCAAGAGAGACTCTACCCGAAGCTTGCACAAATATGTTACCGGCATTCCCCCGTCCATATGTGCTGGCAAATAGGTTAGCGCCATCACTTAGAGAAAGCGCCCCAGCAGTAATACTAATATCACCACCATTGCCGAGCGCTTCATTTTGTACACTGCTGGCAATGATGCTATTCATGAGAGAAACCGAGTCAGACGCCTGCACAAACGTATTACCTGCATTCCCCCGTCCAAGGGTGCTAGCAATTAGTTGGCCATCAGTTAAGGAAAGTGTCTTAGCTTTAATATTGATATCGCCACCCAAGCCTTCTGCTTCACTTCCTACACTGCTGAGGATGTTGCTATTTGTGAGTGAAACCGAGTCAGACGCCTGCACAAATACGCTGCCGGCATTCCCCTGTCCATATATACTGGCATCCAGTTTAGCGCTATTAGTTAAAGACAGCGACCCAGCAGTGATATTGATGTCACCCGCATTGCCTATCGCTCCGTTGTCCACATAGGTGTAAACTGCACTGAGACGTCCGTTATTCACCCCATCAATAGTGACAGCATCACGGACATCAATATTCACATTGCCAGCATCGCCACGCCCAGCAGGGGGATCAGAAGTTCCCCGAACGAAAGCATTCAGTTGAGCGCCATTGGTTAAAGACAGTGACCCGGCGGTGATATTGATGTCGCCACCAGCTCCGACTGCTCCTGTTTCTACAGTGCTGTCGATGTGACTATTTGCCAAAGAGACAGGACCTGATGCCTGCACAAATATGCTTCCCCCATTCCCCTTGCCAAAAGTGCCGCTCTCTAGATAACTACCATTGCTAAGAAAAAGTGACTCAGCATTAATACGAATACTACCACTGTTACCATCTGCATTATATACTGAGTCCCAGATTGAACTTGCATCAACTTTGATTGCTCCCATTGCGTTGAGTGTAATATCTCCTGCCTGACTATCCACAGATCCTAAAGACGGTCGTATTCCTGCCACAAGCTCGCTCCCTTCAGCAATATTTAGATTTCGCCCGTAGATGGCAATGTTGCCGCCATCCCCAGCAGCGACATCTAATCTAGCTGCGTTAGTAACAGACACATCTGTTCGCTCTACTCCGTCAGGAAAACTCAGACTCAGATTATTACCATCCATATTTAGTCCAACTGTTCCGCCTGCTGCTAATCCTCCTAACTCCACCCGCCCACCAAAGGCATTTAACCTCCCGCCATCCATGCTGATATCGCCACCAACTAACAGCAAACTTTGACCATCTGGTACACGTAGACCAAATGTATCGAAGCCTGATGGGTCTAATCCGGCTGGTGCGACTGAGTTGTTTTGAATTGGTGCAGCGGCAATTTGATTGAATAGTAAAGCAGAAGGATTAACTGTTAGTAATGTAGAAGGAGTCTGAGGATTAGTTGCACTAAATTCCAACCCATTGCCAAACACAAAAGAATTCGCCGTACTCGCCACAAACGAACCCGCCACATCCAGTCGTGCATTTTTCCCAAATAAAATGCCATTGGGATTGATAAAAAACAAATTTGCGCCACCATCCACCCCAAGTGCACCAAGAATATTCGAGATATTACTTCCCGTCACCCGTGTGAGAATATTTTTAATTCCTGTGGGATTAGCAAAATAAACTCGCTGGGATTCTCTGACATTGAATTCACGAAAACTATGGAACAGGTTTGCACCGCGAGTTGCTCCACCATCAATCCGGTCAGCAGCACTACCTTTAATATTGACATTGGGAGTGATTTTTGAAGAGTTATTACCCAGTGTTCCATCAGGGGTAATCTGGGCTAAGGCGTGATTTTCACAACAAAATATGACATGAGCAAGCACTCCAATAATACTAAAAACTTCTAATAAATCTGAGTACCAATTTCTATTTCCATAGATTGCCATGTCACAACCAGCCTCGCTTGCTCATTTCATTCCTGTGAATATGCAATCAATCACGCCACGGCTTCGAGCCACATATTCAAGATTTTTCTGCTAGCCGTACTGATAAATTTTTCTACAATTAATTTCAGCAGATCTTTTAATTCGATGAGAGGAAAGTTTTTAAAACTTAAAGTTTAGGTAATGGTTCCCAAAATAAAAAGTTATAAATCACTAATCAACCTCGCCTTACGGAGAAAGAATTGCAGCACTGTTTCTTCACGGGAAATAATATCAACCCTACCCTCCATGCCCAATTGAATGTGACACTGGTTTTTCCCTTTACCTAAAACCAAAGTTTCTGGTTCAATTGTGACTTCATAAAAAGCACTAGGGGCAGTAGCTTTTGGGCTAGTAGTCCCATTCATAGATGCATTTGTGCCATTCTTTTGAGGAGCGATCGCATCTGGAGAAATCGTCTGCACTTGACCATTCAGAGTACCATAATCTGGGTAAGGACAAGCGCTGACCCGCATTTGGACTTTTTGACTAATTTTTAACTTACTTTGCTCATCAGATGCCACCGCAGCTTTCAAAATTTGAGGCGCATCAGTGGGGACAATTTGCAATACTTCCTCGCCAGCACGCACAGTTTGACCTGGGTTTCGCAGATTGAGTTGAGAGATGATACCATCAGCAGTAGCTGCGATCGCGGTTTGAGCTAAATCTATTTTGGCTTGTTTGAGTTCGCTAGTATCCCGTTCTAACTGCTTTTCAATTTCAATCCGTTGGTTAATTAAGGCTTGGCGTTCCTTTTCTATTGTTGCTTTGTTGCTTTCCCCTCCAGCTTTTTCTTGAGCGATTCGCTCAGTAGCAACAGTTACTTCTGCATTAGTTGGATTTACGGCAACTTGGGCGCGTTGTCTTCTGGCAATCACAGCAGATACTGCTTGTTGTAACCGTTCTATTGTCTGTTTTTGCGCCTCCACTGCTGCTGCTTGCGCCTTTACCGCTTGCTCTTGCTGTTTAGCAGCTAATTGTGCTTCTTCAAATTGATCCTGGGATAGCGCCCCTTGGTTAGCTACACTCTCATATCGCTTCTGTTTTGACTGGGCTACACCCAAGGCAGCTTCAGTAGCATGGAGATTTGCTTGTGTTGTTTTTAACTGTGCTTCCCCAGCCAGCAATTCTTTCTCAGCTATTTTGACGTTGGCATCAGCTTCTTGGAGTTCGGAAACAGTGGTCAGATTTTTATCTTGATATTCCCGACGACGACCGCTCAATTCGGCTTGGGCGCCAGTAATAATCCGGTTGATGCGGTCAGTTTCGGCTCGAATCTGGCTATTAAGGGAACTAATCTGGGCATTAATTTGCACTAGTTGTAACTTAGATTGTTGAATACTAGTTTGCAATTGGCTCTTTTTAGTTTGCAGACGGGAGTCATCGATAGTTGCGATCGCATCTCCTTTTTTGATAAGTTGATTTTCTTTGACATAAATGTGCATAACCTGACCTTCAGTCGCCGCTTGCACAATTCGCAATTCACCCGCCGGACGTACAACCGCCTGTGCTTGGACTGTAACCTTATACTTACAAATTGCAGCAAGTGGCACAGCTAATCCGAGAACGCAGAGAATAAACATGCCGCCCCATGTTGTCCAACGAGTAATTGGTGGGAGAAATTCGTTTGTTTGAATTGGGGGGAGAAAATTTGTGTTGCTAACCATGATGTCTTACGAATTACGAATTATCTTAATTAATGGTGGCAGTCTTGCCGTTATGATGAGCCGGGGAAGATATTAGCGCCAAACCATTATGAGAGGTAAAAATATCATCTAAGAAATCTAAATGTTCGCCAGGTAAAGAGCGCAATTCTTCTGGTGTACCTTGGATTTTTAAGCGTCCTTGTTCTAAAAATACAATTAAATCTGCCCTCTGTATCACCTTGGGACGGTGACTAATTAAAATAGTCGTTTGATTGTGACGATAGGATAAAAGTCTATCTAGTACTTGTCTTTCGCTTACTGGGTCGAGCGCCCCCGTAGATTCATCTAAAATTAAGATTGGTGGCTGAGTAACTATGGCTCTGGCTATGGCTAATCTTTGGCGTTGTCCACCAGAAAGATTTGCCCCAAATTCTCCTAAAACAGTTTGATATTTATCAGGTAGTTTGCTAATAAATTCATCTGCACCTGCAATTTGACAAGCTTTGACAATTTCTTCAAAACTAATATGGGGATAGCTAAATTGGAAGTTATCAATAATCGAACGACTCCAAAAGTGGGGTTCTTGGGGAACTAATACCACTTGTTGCCGCAAACATTCTAAGGAGAGGTCTTGCTGATTATAAAAACCATAACGAATATTGCCAGACTCGACTTTATATAAGCCAGTCATCAATTTTGCCAGGGTACTTTTACCACAGCCAGATTTGCCAATTAAAGCAATAACTTTACCGCCAGGAATAGTTAAGGAAAAATCTTGTAGGAGGTCAACTCTACCTGCGTGATGAAAGTTAAGTTCAGTGCAAGTAATATCTGCATGACCAGGAATTTGTGCCCAAGGCTTTTTAAAATCATTTTCGGATTCTGGGGTAGCGTCAATAACTTCTGTCATGCGTTGCAGGACTATCTGGGCTGTGATAAACTCATCTACTAAGCCGATGGCAGCACCTAAGAAGCCAAGAAAGTTGCCACTCATGCCGTTATATGCCATTAATTGACCGATTGTTAAGGTGCGATTAATGACTAAATAACTACCCATCCAAAGGATGCCAATACTAATGAAGGTGGAAAGAATGCCAGTAACTGTACTGCTATACAGTCCCAATTTCATCATACTCCAGCCCAAGTTGGCGAGGCGACCATAATTTCCTTGGTATTCTGACCAAGCTTGGGGAGTGGCTTGGGTAGTTTTTAATACTTGGATGCCGCGAAATGTTTCTACTAAAAAGCCTTGGTTTTCTGTACCAAAAACAATTAAATTTCGGGTTTTCTGCCGCATTGCTGGTAAGAAAAGCAGGTTAACACCCGTGACAATCATAAATGCAACTATGGAAGCTAGAGTTAGTTCCCAACTGTAAAAGAGCATAAAACCCAAGGAAATTACAGCAATAAAGAATTGACTGGGTAATCCGAGGACAATTTGGGAAACTAAGTTATTGATGGCTTTGACATCGGCAATGCGGCTGACAACTTCCCCGCTGCGTCGTCCTTCAAAGTAGGATAGGGGTAAATGTAAGAGTTTGCGTCCGTATTCTAGAATTAGTCCTAATTGCAATCTTTGACCGAAGTGACCGATGAGGTGAGATTGGACTAAACTAATGGCGCTTCTAATTAAGTTCATGGCGATAACGCCAATGGCCACAGTAGTTAGTAGTTGGGTATCACCTCGTACTAAGACATCATCGGTGAGGAGTTGCATCATGAAGGGAGATGCCAAAGAAAGTAGTCCAATGGCGATGTTAATGGCGATCGCTTGAGCGAGAATAGAGCGATAGGGCCAAACCCGTTGCAGATATCTTCCCAGACCACCAATTTTATCTGATTCCTGTTGATAAAAACGACTGTCGTCTGGAGTCAGCAGTAACATTACGCCATTACCCCAACCCGCCATTAATTCTTGACGGGTAAGATGACGAATACCAACACCAGGGTCGGCGATGACGTATTTTTTGGCTTTTTGTCCGTATAATACAACCCAATGGTAGCCTTTCCAGTGGATAATTGCTGGTAAAGGAGCTTGATCTAATTGGTCGATTACTTGGGGACTGGCTTTAACTTGGCGGGCGTTGAATCCTAGTACTTCTGCACCCCGCTTCAATCCCAGCAAGGATGTTCCTCTAGCACCTGTGCCTACGGCTTCTCGGATGCGGTTGAGGGTAAATGTGCGCCCGTAGTGTTTGGCAATCGTGGCAAGACTTGCAGCACCGCAGTCTTCTTCACTGTGTTGGAGGACTATTTGGTATTTCATCTTCTGGTGTGATGATTGGCGATAAAATACAATCGAGTCTTGTGACCCGATTGTATTGAGTGTTTAGTTTTTCCATTCAAACGTTTGACTGCTTGGGGGTATAGTCAAAAGTAGTTGGTAAGAGCGATCGCTTGGCAGTCCCTTTCTTTATCGGAGATGTCTATTAGGTCTAACTGAGTAGGGACTCTTTAGCCCGCATTTTTCACAAGCTTGAGGGGCAGAGGGGAAAGAACTTATACAAGAACTCTCCCCTGCTCCCCTGCTCAAGACCACAAGTGCAGGCTTTGAGAGATGTGGTCAGAAATCCGGGTTTAGGATGTCAGACAACCAATTCAGTTAGACTTCGTAAAATTCATATCTCCTTCCTGGTGCTAGCTCCTGAGTCCTATTTTGTACCCCTGGTGCCAGTAGATCGAGATCCCAACTTGCTATAGCTTGTGGATCTCGACCTAGAAAATTTGAAACTTGCCCTGGGGCAATGAAAAGATTACTGCCAGCGTTAGCAGCATCATAGGCTAAGTCATAAGACAAATTGTAGCCAGTGCTATTTGTTATTTGAAGAACCGTCGGGTTGGCTGTAAAGGCCGCAAGAGTCTGAAAACCTTGTTTCAAAGGCACGCTGGCCCTAGCTGGACCGACATCTCTAATTAAAACTGTAAACTCTCCTCCCTCAATCATTGCTCCTTGTTCAGGAGTTAATTCGGTGAACAGTTGTTCTTGACCAACAACAGAATAGTTAGAATTAGAGGTGATATTGTCGATATTTGACATTATTTTTCTCCTTGATTGTAATTGACTTAAATTTCTGGAAATAATTTTCCAGATCAACTTGTTACTTCGAGGTTCAAAATAAAAGTTGGCTCAATGACTCTGTAATTAAGTTTTAATTTCAATTAAAAAGTCACCAAATAGGCATTAATTAAATGCCCCATACAGAGATAACTGGATAAAGTTTAATTCACCTTGTTTGCACCTTTTTTTAGTATTTAGTAGGTGAATCTCTCTGCATATCACTCTTGACGACGGCTTTTAGTTTTTATGCACTTGGATCAGAAAATTTTTTGAAAAATCTGTATAATCCTTACGCAGCAAGGAATTAGCTTTTGGCTATATATATCAAACAATAGCAATTACCGCTCCAGCTAAACCTACTACCTTAATTGCTCCATCAAGTACACCCCCCAAATCGAGATTTGCCCCAGCATTCCAAGACGAATTGTAGCTACTCGATATTCCGCCCCAAGCAGCAGCTAGCGCTGGATTAGTACCGGATACACCCCAATTATCATCTCTAGAACCAGCCTCAAAAGTGCCATGAGTTCGCCCCGTATGCGAGAACGTAAAAACTGAACCATGTACGTCATCTTTAAGTGCAAAAACAAGTGATGTATCATAGCTAGTAGCGCCACTATCATGGAAATTACCTGTAAAGCTATAACTTCCATCTGGAAACAAACTCAGGTGAGCATGGCCTCCTACTGGAACTCCATTATTAAAACTGATAGTACCTGTATCCAGCTCTATGTTTGGTAGTAAAGGATCTGGAGGTGGGGGAGGCAAAGGAGCTGAAGGTGAGGGCGCTAATAAGTCGTTGGGTATCCGGAATATATCGTGGGAAGCTATATTTACCAATCCAAAACTGTTGCTGATACTTGTCATATTCTCTCTCCAAAATATGTTAAGACTAGACAGACAGACCTCAAAATTCATGTGACCTGTTTAGGGTATGTCTGCAAATTACAAAAAGCTATAATCGGGGTAGCAGAATCTTTCGGAATTTAGTTTGCTACGAACTTGTGAAATTCTGTACTTAGACTAGAGGAGATTGATCGAGTCATTGCTGCTGCTAAGTCTATGGTTCGCCACGGGCAACGCAATGAACTGCTCCTTGGAACGAGTTCAAAATAATGAGCCAATAATGCCTCCAATGACTGATCCAACAGGCCCTCCAACAACGCCTCCAACCACTGCTCCAATAGTTGTTGTATCCCCGTTTTCAATGTTGTTTCCAACAACTGCTCCAGCAGCTGTTCCAACTGCGCCTCCAATGGCACCTCCTATGGGTCCTCCAAGGGCGGTTCCAGCTGCTGTTCCAGCTGCGCCTCCAATGGCACCTCCTATGTCCTCTCCGTAGCCGCCCTCTGCGTTTTGATTCCGCAAACCTCCACTGACAGCAGCAGATTCTTCGGAAGTTAATTCAGTGAGGAAACTAAAATCTTGTAAGTAGCTTTGATTGGTTAACATGGTTTTTCTCCTTTTTGAATTAGGTAATGCAGAAAGAATTGGGTAAGTTTTAACAAGTTGCATATTTGCGGAATCAATTTGCGGCTATAAGCATCGAAGTTTTGTTCTTGACGAAATCATCGAATGATTCAGCAAGTCTCCAAAGGGAGCATCTTTTTCGTGATACTTACTAAATGAATCTCTCTGCATATCACTCTCTACGACGACTTTGAGTTTTTATGCACTTGGATGAGAATTTTTTAAAATCTGTAAAATCCTTACGGAGCAAGCAATTAGCTTTTGGCTATATGGCTGTATAATTAAAATCAGCTATGTTTCAAACAGCGGCAAGTATTCCATGCAACCCCGACAGGGCATTGTTGAAATCTTTTCTACCTTTGTGCAATTTGATCTAGACCAATTTAGTGGTTGGGCAACAGATGCCAAACTGCGGCGCAGTATGAAAGTTTGCCTGGAGGGGACATCAACTGAGGAATCAGATACCTTTTGGGCACTTTACTGGTATAGAGTTTGGCAGACACAATCTAGTGCTGTGGCACTTGCACATATTTCTGCTTATTTACAAGAGGTGTGCTATTGGACTGCCAGAAAATTCGCCCTTAACTTTCCCACGCAGTCGTCTGTAGCAGACTGTTTTCAGATGGCGATCGCTCATATTAACAAAATACTCAAAACTTTTAATCCTGAATACAGTTCGCATTTAAAAGCCTACGCACAACTAGCTTTTGAATCGATTATCAAAGATGCAGTGCGCTTACAGCGAGAAGCAGATATTTGCTCAGACTGGGCATTATTGCACAAACTCAGCCGCAAACGACTAGTGCAGTCATTACAAAATGCCGGATTTAATGCCGAAAGCATCGAGAGTTATGTTTTAGCCTGGGAATGCTTTAAGGAACTCTACACAGGTGACAATACAAAAATTCGTCAGCTTGCCAAACCAGATGCTCGGACTTGGGAAGCTATTAGTCATCTTTATAATACAGAACGTTTCAGCCGATTGAGTTCACCCACTGCCGCAGTCAATCAGCAAACCATAGAAACCTGGGTATTATCTGCTGCTAAAGCTGCCCGTACTTTCCTTTATCCTAAGTTTGTTTCCGCAGACGCTCCCCTCAAAGAAGATGAGGGTAATTTATTAGATATATTGCCTGTAGATTTGCAAACATCTTTACTAACGGAAATTATTGAACAGGAAGAAGCTGCGAATATGCGATCGCAGCAAACTCAGTTAAACCAAGTTTTGTCCCAAGCGATCGCTGCACTTGATGCTGAGTCCCAAAAAGTACTACAAGCTTACTACGTTCAACAACTGACTCAACAAGAAATCGCTGCACAATTAGAAATTAAGCAATATACTGTTTCCCGTCGCCTTAGCAGCATTAAAAAATCATTGCTTTTGACTCTCACGCAATGGAGTCAAAACACCTTGCATATTTCCCTTAAATCCGATGTAGTAGATGCCATAAACACAAGTTTAGAGGAATGGCTCAAAGTCCAATACAGTCATACTCAGATTCAACGAGCAGACAAGAAATAATTTTGTCTCTCTCCTCTCCCTAATATGGTCTTTATATGAAGCCATTCTCAAATTATTTATGTTGAACCTACCTCCCCCATTCACCATTGACTCACAGCATTTATACTTGGAAATTATCCAATCTTCAGAGGCGCAAGAACAACCATACTCAACAGCTGGTGCTTGTCAACGTGGGTGGATAAATCAAAAATGCTTGCAAGCATTTTTGCCTTGGTTCAAGGAAGAAATTGCTCCCACCGCCAGGGTTTACCCTAATAGTGCGGCATTGCCGAGTTTTTGGGAAGTAGTCAATGGCACAGCTATTACTTTCGATCGCGATCGCCTTGTCTTAATTCCCACCCTGGCGATGGATGACGATGAGTTGCGCGTACCGCAGGAATGGGTAGATATACCAGAATGGGTTGCTGACTATTACATAGCAGTACAAGTTAATCTTGATGATGGCTGGATGAAGATTTTTGGCTATACAACCCATCAAATTCTGAAAACAAAAGGGATTTATGATGCTGGCGATCGCACTTACAGCTTGGAAAGTGAAGATTTAATTCCAGATATTAATGTGCTGTGGGTTACACGCCAACTCGCTCGCTCAGAAGCCTTACGTGCCGAGATTGCACCTTTAGATTCTATTGCCAAAATCCAGGCAGAAAACCTTTTAGAAAGATTGGGCGATCGCGATGTGAAATTCCCGCGTTTGGCAGTTCCATTTTCACTCTGGGGTGCGCTCTTGGCACATAGCGGTTGGCGAAAAAAGTTGTATGAACTGCGTCAGGGTTTACTCATACAGCGATCGATTCCGCAATGGTTACAGACAGGAGTAGCCAATTTAGCTCAACAGTGGGGATGGGAAAAAAGAGAATTCGTTCTAGCACCTGCCAGAATGCGGAGTGCAGAACCAGTTCTCGGCTTGTCTCGGCAAATAATAGTTGCAGAGCAAACATACGAGTTACGTATTTTCCCAAAAAGCGCTTCTGAGGAATATATTTGGCGTTTTGAATTGCGAAGTACAACTCTTGATGGTCAAATTCCGGCTGGGTTTAAGCTCCGACTACTAACGGAAGACTTACAAGCTTTTGAAAATAATCAAGATACGGCAACAACTCCTGTAGATATGTTGTATTTGGAAGTAATTTTGGAACTAGGAGAAGGATTGGTTTGGGAAATAGAACCCACACCTGAAGACTATGACCGAGAGATTTTGCGGTTTTAAGTGTTACCTTCAAAAATCTTCACGTTTAGCCTCTATTATTTACTCTTACACTGAATTTAACTACACACAGCAAACCAATTCGTTTAGCAACCAAGATATATACAGCAGGGTGTAAGGGCACGGTAGTCCCCATAGGTATCAATTTAACCTGAAACCCTCGTCAAGACGTGATATTGAGTTCATTTGCTTATGGTTACTCACAGCGTCACCCCACCTCGGTTTTGTCTAAAGCCAAAACCGCCCCTCCCCGATGCCTTGGGGCTACGGTGTACACACAAGTCAAATTACCCCCCTCAATCCCCCCTTGTAAAGGGGGGAAGCCGGAAATCGAGTTCCCTCTTAAAAGGGCTGGTGAATTGTCGCCCACTAACTAACCTTGCAAAGGGGAGAAGCCGGAAATCGAGTTCCCTCTTAAAGGGGCTGGTGAATTGTCGCCCATTAACTAACCTTGCAAAGGGGAGAAGCCGGAAATCGAGTTCCCTCTTAAAGGGGCTGGTGAATTGTCGCCTACTAACTAACTTTGCAAAGGGGGGAAGCCGGAAATCGAGTTCCCTCCCCTTTCCAAGGGGAGGGTTAGGGTGGGGTAAAACGTATGTGGGACATGTGTTTCGGCTTAAGTTGACACCAATGGTCAGTGCCCTGCCCCTACGGGTGTACTCAACATCTAGGGAGAACTAGCTGTGGACAAGTTAATCATCTTAAAGTTAGGGGAGGGAAACTTTGAACAAGGGTTTACCGTGACTCTACAGATTGGCGATGAAAATGTCCGCCCGACTGTGGAAATCACAGGCGAACTTCCCCCCAACCCGGAAATTCTCCGCGATTATCACCGTTGGCAATCTATTTATCGTAATTTAAAGTTGCCATCTCGTCCGATTGGTTTACCTAAAGAACTTAACCAAGTCCCCAGCCTAGAATACTGCCAGCAGGTGAGTGAAGAATTTAAAGTAAGTTTTAATACTTGGCTTGCTTCCGATTCCTTTCGTCCTATCCGCGAGAAATTGTTAGAAAAACTCATGCTTGCGGATAATATTCGGATGCTTTTACAAACCAAAGACCTCCGATTACAGAAATTCCCTTGGCATCTTTGGGATTTGCTAGAACGCTATCCCCAGGCGGAAATAGCCCTGAGCGCTCCTGCCTACGAACAAGTCAACCTTAACCGCATAGCAACTACATCCGACAAAGTAAAAATCTTAGCGATTTTGGGTAACAGTCAAGGTATTGATACCAAAGCAGACCAGGCGCTACTTAATTTGTTACCCAATACAGATATTACTTTTTTAGTTGAACCACAATGCCTTGACCTGACTGACCAGCTATGGGAGCAGAATTGGCAGATTCTATTTTTCGCCGGACATAGTTCCACTCAAGAAACGAATCAAACAGGAAAAATCTACATCAATCAAACAGAAAGTCTCACAATTAGCCAGTTAAAGTATGCCTTGAAAAAGGCAGTAGAACGAGGTCTACAACTAGCGATTTTCAATTCCTGTGATGGCTTGGGATTGGCATGGGAGTTTGCAGATTTACATATTCCTCAAATTATCGTGATGCGAGAGCCTGTACCCGATCGGGTGGCGCAGCAGTTTTTAAAGTATTTTTTGTCAGCCTTCGCGCGGGGAGGCTCGTTGTATTTAGCCGTCAGGGAAGCACGAGAAAGGTTACAGGGACTAGAAAACCAATTTCCCTGCGCTACATGGTTGCCTGTCATCTTTCAAAATCCGGCTGAGATGCCATTGAATTGGGGGAAATTGTTTAGAAATACACCCAATCTTCCTACATCTTTGTCTCAAACCACGCCTGTTAGAGGAATCACAAATCGGCTTGGCTTCTCATTAATCTTACTGGCGAGCATAATAGTAACTGGAATATTAATCGGGATACGGTATTTGGGTGTGCTGCAACCATTAGAACTAAGTGCGTTTGACCAACTGTTACGCTTGCGCCCTCCCGAAAAACCAGACTCACGCCTACTGATTGTGACTGTGACTGAAGAAGATGTGCAGGCGCAAAAACCGGAAAAACCTCAAGGTTCGTTGTCAGACAAATCACTTGCCCAACTGTTAGAAAAATTAGAGGCATATCAACCACAAGTTATTGGTTTGGATATATACCGAGATTATCCAGTGGATAAGAATTATCCAGCATTAGCAGAAAGGATGCGAAAAAGCGATCGCTTTGTGGGGGTGTGTCAACTCAGCGATTCTCAAGCCGGAAAACCAGGTGTAAAACCACCCCCAGAACTTTCTTCACAGAATCTCGGTTTTAGCGATATTGCCGTAGATTCAGATAATGTCGTGCGTCGCCATCTGTTAGCGTTAACTCCTTCGCCCTCATCTGCTTGTACTGCGCCCTATGCCCTAAGCGTTCAACTGGCGCTGCATTACCTGTATACGAAGGGAATTCAGTTGCAGTTTACCTCTGATGGCGCGTGGCAATTAGGGAAGGTGACATTTAAACCAATAGAAGCTCATACCGGAGGTTATCAAGGAGTTGATGCTTTTGGACACCAAATTTTATTAAATTATCGTTCTTCTCCCTCACCAGAAGCGATACCTTCGGTAGGCTTCGCCAACGCACCAAGTATGACCTTACAACAAGTGCTAACGGGTAAGCTAAATGCCAATGCAGTCAAAGACAAAATAGTAATTATTGGCACAACAGCAGAAACTTTTCGTGATTACTCGTTAACTCCCTACACCACTCCTCAAGGCAAATTACAGGCAATACCAGGAGTCTTTTTACAAGCCCAGATGATCAGTCAACTGCTCAGTGCTGCTTTGGACGGAAAACCTCTGTTGTGGACTTGGCCGCTTTGGGGTGAGGTAATTTGGGTTTGGGGTTGGTCTTTTTTAGGCGGTTTGTTTACTGCTTATCTGCACCGATTCATTTACTTAAGCTTGGCAGGAGGAATAGCCATTATCAGTTTATACGTTAGCTGTTTTATATTTTTAATTGTATATAGTTGTTGGGTTCCCCTCATTCCTGCTATGTTGGCTTTAGTAGTTAATAGTTTAATAGCTACAACTTACTTAAACATAAAATTTAAAAATTAATAATAACGCCAATTTGAAGCATGAAAATCGCTGTTCAGCAAGCAAGAGTTAGAAAATTTTATGAAAATTTATTGGCAACAAATACAAGTAATCGCTGCATTCGGAATGACTTTGTTGGGAATTATCAGCTACTCTCCAATGATTTCGATGACACCAGCTGCGGCCATTCCTCAGAAATTTTCGCCTCCTCCGCCTCCTCCAGACAGGGGTGCAGCAGGCAATCGTGGAGGTGCTGCAAGTCGTGGTTGTGGTGTTAGTAATCAGTCTGTTATTGCACTTGTACCTATATACGAAGAGAGGCTCAAACAAGGACAAACAGAAGCTGTTTCTGTTACTAAAGTTTGGGGTTTGACGAATGAGGAATATCCAACTTTTTGGTTTTTTGTCCCCTATAAAAAATCTACAATTGATTCCATCGAGTTTGTTCTCAAAGATGAGTCAAATAAACCAAGTCAAACTCTTTACCGAACAATAGTAACAATACCAGAAGTACCAGGAATTATTAGCATTCCCTTAAGCGCAAATACTCCCCCATTGCAAGTAGACAAGATGTATCACTGGTTTTTGAAGGTAAAAGTCATTTGCAATCCACAACAACCCGTAGAACAGGAGTATGTAGAAGGATGGGTGCAACGGGCCAATCTAAATCCTAAATTAGTAGATAGCTTGAAGCAAGCAACTCCTCAGCAACGGGTAAACCTTTATGCCCAGAATGGTATTTGGTACGATGCTTTGACTACTTTGGCTGAATTACGTCTTAGCAAACCTGAAGATCCAACTCTAGCGGTGGAGTGGATGAATTTGCTTAAATCCGTAGATTTAGAGAGTTTAGCTAAACAACCTCTGATAAAATGTTGCCAAGCCAATGCAAAGTAGGAGTGCAAGGACTTGCGCCCCTACCATGTGGTCTATTTACCTAAAAAAAGCTGTAAGTCTGTAGCGACTACTCTCAAGTCTGTAGCGGCTACTCTCAAGTGTGTAGCGGCTACTCTCAAGTGTGTAGCGATTACTCTCAAGTCTGTAGCGATTACTCTCAAGTCTGTAGCGATTACTCTCAAGTGTGTAGCGACTACTCTCAAGTGTGTAGCGATTACTCTCAAGTGTGTAGCGATTACTCTCAAGTCTGTAGTCACTACTCTCAAGTCTGTAGTCACTACTCTCAAGTCTGTAGTCACTACTCTCGTGTTTCCTACCTTTTGCCTCTTGCCTTCCTATATGAGTGATTATATACCGAGATATTACTGGTATAAGCTAAAAATTTTATGATCGGAAATTGCGATTTATGCTGAACCGGAATCGGGTTTAATTGAGGCAAGCTAGCTCTAGAAGTATCTTATAAGAGCAAATATTATGTCTCGTCAAAAACGTACATCCCGCATTCTAGAAAAAGCTGAATTAAGAGCATCTGGAATGAAATCCATTGTTCCAAGCATTAAATTTGATGAAGATTATACTTTAGAAAAACTGATTGAGTCAATCGAACAGTTACGTAACAAACTTGATGTTCATAATAGCGCTCTGGCTATAGTTGACTCTTCTTTAACAGAAGTTGAAGAGATGGAAAAAAACTTGAGGCAGCTTTCTGAGAAAATGTTAATGGTGGTTGCGATCAAGTACGGCAAAGACAGCGCTGAATATGAAATGGCGGGTGGTGTTCGCAATAGCGATCGCATCCGCAAAATGAGATCGAGCCGCTTAAAAAATATTGCAGAACAAGCATCAGATAAGAATGGGAAAACTGCATAGAAAATGAGATAATACCATTTTGGATTTTGGATTTGAGATTTTGGATTGAACAATCTAAAATCTCAAAGGTGTTTCTACCTCTGGCTGAAGCAAGCTTTTTATCACAATTGGGATGTCCAAAATTTTCCATTTGATCGCCAGACATTAGAAATTGCTATGGAAGATATAGAGATGAAAATTTCATACAGAGGTGCAGCGCAGTGTTAGCCTGCTGACCGCAACAAACGAGTAAAACCTTCTTGCTCAAAGTGTTTATCAGTTGTTAATGCCTCCATAATTCCTTGCCTACGCATCAACACAAAGCTTACAGCATCACATAATGAATAGGTTTTATCCTGTCTTGCTAACAATAAATCTATTGCTTCTTGATGTAGCGGCTCATCAACCCATACAATTTGAACGTTTGAATTGTTGATCAGTTCAAGGCTGTATGACAGTACAATTGAACGGGAAAAGCCTCGAACCAATGCTAGAGCCACTAATTCTGCTAGAACATAGTTGTGCGTAAGCCGAGTTCTGCTTGTAGTAGCAATCAGTTCAACTGCCCTTTCATGTTGTGGCTCATCTTTATGGAGAAAGCAGAGCAATCCTGACGTATCAAGCAGCATAATCTACATTCCAATGCTTAAAAGTCATTGGTGTAAGCTTTTGCCAAGTCAGCATCAATGCTTTCGTTATCTATACCTGTGGCATAACCCAAGCTAATTGCACCTGCATAACTAAGTAACCGTTGACGTGCTTCTTCTGGCTGAACTTCTGGTTGTAGCTTTGCACCAGTCAGAAGACCATGCTGCCCATCAAGAGATGTCACAATCAATTCTGCTACCGAAAGCCCGATGGCATCAGCTTGCTGCTGCAAAGCTGCATAGACATCATCACTTAATTCCAGTGTTAGCAGTTGGCTCATAAGAATAAACGATTTCAACTAAAGCTAGGGCAATTATAGCTTTTTTCCACAAATACTCGGTCGGGTGCGGGTGCATGGGCATTGTTAGGCTGCTGGAAGGCAATGTTAAAAGCATTTCAATTAATCAAAGAAATCCCCTGTGTCTAGCAATGCTCCACATCTTGCACAAACCAAATGCCAAGAGAGACCGCCACCAAACTGAGAATGAAACCATCGCCCTTCGTTGTCATTGAAAATATGTCCCTCTGCACTAATGCAAGGCGATGAAGCATATCGGATCATTCGTAAACCGCTTTCAAAAATATCAAATTCATCTGGAGGAATATCTTCAAGTTCTATTTTCTCTAATGCTTTATAAGGATCTATGTGGTAATAGACATTATTTTTGGAAAAAATGATGAGATTTTCATGAGGATCACGATTGTCCTTACTTGAAGAAAAATCTGTGTGGTTGGCTGTTACAAAATGGAAATAATCTTTATTGTCAATTGATTCAGTTTCTTTAACCCAGCTATCGAATTGAAGATAGATCACAGTATCTGCAACTGAATTTTTGTTTTTATGGCAAGGAGCTTTTTTGTCAAGAGCAATTTGAGCAGCATTCGTTAATATTTCAATAGAACTAGACAATCTTATAGTGTTTTTATGACCAAAAATACTTTCGATTATGCCTAGCGTTTTTACAGCTTCTTTACCATCTGACTTTATCTTTTCATTAGCTTTCTCTAGAAGAAACAGAAAAGTTGAACGCTCCGAAAGATTAAGATAATCTTGAATCTTTTTGGCATTCTTGAGGTGACTTGTTAACGAGTCTGTGTATTTGCCAACAATAGTATCTTGATGACGACTGTACTCTTCAACAGTCACATTAGAAAGCAGTATTTTTAATTTATTTTGGTTAAGACCAGATAGAATACTCTTCAACAAAGAACGTGATTCTGGTTTTGGAGCTAAAAAATCTAACCAAATACATGTATCGAAAAGAATATATTGCATGGTTACACGGCATAAACCAATTTTTATGTATGCTATCATACTACAAAAAGTGCGTATATAATTACTGACTGTTTAGCTAACTGGAATATATAGCTCATACTTCATAATAGATGCTAGCCAAAGCAAATGACCCAAACGACGAAAACCCAAAAACTGCTGACCTTTGAAGAGTATCTTACCTATGACGATGGTACAGACACGCGCTATGAGTTGGTGGATGGAGAACTAGTCGAGATACCACCAGAAAGTCAGGAAAATAGCAATCTGGGAAGATTTTTATTCGTTGAACTACTAAAACATTTCCCATTTTATTTAGTTGCTTACAAGGATACAGAAATTGAGGTGGCAGGGCGACGTGCGAGATGTCGTTTACCTGACTTAATGGTTCATACAGAAGAATCTTATGCTGCTCTTATCGGTGCTACTCGTGCTACCCTCACCCGTGATATGCCGCCGCCTGTGCTAGTGATTGAAATTGTTTCTCCGGGAACAGCAAACCGTGTTCGTGATTATCGCTACAAGCGGACGGAGTATGCCGCTAGGGAAATATTGGAGTATTGGATTGTTGATGCACAGATGCAACAAATTACGATTTGCCAGTGGGTAGAAGGACAGTATGAGGATAAGGTATTTACAGGTGCGACTTGCATGGAATCATTAGTAATTGCTGATTGGACGCTAACAGTAGAGCAGGTGTTTAACAGTGCAAACAGACCAGAATCAGCAGGTGAATAGAAAGTGCAATTGAGTTTTTCATTCTTCCTGTTTTCCTAAATATACTTCAATCACACGAGAGTCATTTTGTACTTCCTCAAAATTACCTTCGCACAGCACAGAACCTTCATGTAATACTGTTACTTTTTTGGCAATTTGACGCACAAATTCCATATCATGTTCAATTACTAAAATTGAATGACTCTGCGCTAATGCTAAAAGTAATTCGCCGATGTTGTAAGTTTCTTCATCTGTTAAACCCGCAACGGGTTCATCAACGAGTAATAAATCTGGAGACTGTGCTACTAACATCCCAATTTCTAAACGCTGCTTTTCTCCGTGAGAAAGTAAACCTGCTCTGATATCGGCTTTCGGTGTTAAACTGATGGTTTCTAATAATCCTTTAATATTATTCTTTTCAACAGCATTAGAATGTTCAAACAAAGTAGAAAAGACATTTTTCTTCTTGTTACTGGTAATTTCTAAATTTTCACGGGGCGTTAAGTTCAGGTAAATTCGGGGTGTTTGAAACTTGCGCCCAATTCCTAATCGGGCAATTTTATATTCAGGTAAAGAACGCAGATTTCTTCCTTTGAATAAAACTCGCCCCACGGTTGGCTGAACTTTCCCGGTAATTACATCCAAAAACGTCGTCTTTCCCGCACCATTAGGGCCAATTACTACTCGTAACTCACCCACATCCATGCTAAAATTAAGCTGATTTAAAGCCTTAAAACCGTCAAAACTAACAGTTACGTTTTCAGTTTCCAATATTTTCGCGTTCATGTTGCACTTCAGGGTCTTCTTCCAAGGTGGGATATGTAGCAATTTCTTGACGACGGTGGAAAAGAGAAATATTCTGACTACGCAACCATCCCACTATGCCGTCAGGAAGGACTGTGACGACTATCAAAAATAGTGCGCCTTGGAAAAATAGCCAGATTTCGGCAAATTGTTCGCTTAAAAAAGTGCGGGCATAATTTACTAACAAAGTTCCGACAATCGCCCCAATTAAAGTAGCGCGTCCGCCGACAGCTACCCAAATCACCATTTCAATCGAAAAAGCAATATCCATTGCTCTGGGTGATACAGAACCACTTTGAATGGTGTAAAATGCTCCTGCTATACCTGCGATCGCACCAGAAACTGCAAACACCACCACCTTAAAATCTGTAGGGTCATAGCCAGAAAATCTTACCCGACTTTCATCATCACGAATCGCTATCAACAACCTCCCAAAGCGTCCAGTTGTCAACCAGCGACAAATCCCGTAGGTGATTGCGAGAAACACTACCGTCAGCGTGTAGAAAACAAACTGCGTTTTGGCATCGCTGACCGTTGCTCCAAACAAGGTTGTAAAATCTATCAGTCCGTTCGTACCGTTGAAAAGTTTTTGCTGACCGTTAAAAAAGTTGAAAAATACAATAGTTCCAGCTTGAGTCAAGATAGAAAAATAAACACCCTTGAGACGATTTCGGAAAACCAAATATCCCAACAATCCCGCCAATAACCCTGGAATTAGTACCACCAAAGCTATTGTCAAAGGAAAAGAATAAAAAGGTTGCCAAAATGCAGGAAGTTCCGTAACTCCATAAAGACCCATGAAATCAGGCAATTCTCCAGTAGGGACTTGCAGTTTCAGGTACATTGCGATCGCATATCCACCCAAACCAAAGAAAATACCATGTCCCAAACTTAATAAACCAGTATACCCCCAAATCAAATCAATACCTAAAGCTGCGATCGCCAGCGACAAAAATCGCCCCAACAAATTCAGGCGAAACTCCGTAAGCAGCAGTGGCATAATGATAATCAGGAAGAGTGCGATCGCGATCGCCACCCCAACTTCGATTAATAATCCCCCCTTCTTTCTCATTCTCTGTGCCCTCAGTGTCTTGGCGGTTTAAACATCAACAGTACGTCCCTTCTGCGGAAAAATCCCTCCAGGCTTCCACTGCAAAAACACAATAATCAGCGCAAATACCATCACCTTCGCCATACTCGTCGTCGCAAAAAAAGTAAACAAATCTGCCAAAGGTTTAACAGGAGTCAACAACAAAGCCAGAGTTCCGGAACCAATTAAAAAATTAGCCGTACCAATACCCAACGCCGCCACAATCGTCCCGGCTAAATTCCCCACACCTCCAACGACAACCACCATAAAAGTATCAATAATATAGTTTTGTCCCGTATTTGGCCCTACAGAACCAAGCAAACTAATCGCACATCCCGCCACACCAGCTAAACCAGAACCCAGTGCAAAAGTAATCGCATCCACCTTTTGAGTTGGGATACCCAAACAAGCACTCATACTTCGGTTTTGCGTCACCGCCCGAATTCTTAAACCCCAGCTAGAACGTTGTAAAAATAAGTAAATTCCCGCCACACAGATTATTGTTAAAGCAATAATAAATAATCTGGCAAAGGGTAATTGCACACCACCTAAAGATATCCCTGCTTGTAACCAAGTCGGTGCTGTTACATCTACATTTTGAGCGCCAAACCAAGGTTGAGTTACTGCTAACTGATAAGTTTGACTCAATAAATTGCCCGTTGTGATTGTCACCCCTAGCGATAATAAAAATATTACCGCTACAATCCAGTTACGAACTCTTCCTAAATCAGTGCGAGAATTTAAAATCCATAAACCTCCAAAAAACAGCAGAGAAAATAAGCCTATACCAATTATCAATACCCAATTTACACTGCGAACAAACTGCTGAAAAATTAAACTTACTCCCCAAGTTGCCAAGAGAGTTTCTAATGGGCGTCCATAGAGATAACGAATCACACCTTTTTCTAAAATTAATCCCACAGCAGCCGTGAATATAAATGCAATAATCAAAGCCAAAAATATATAGACTTCAAACCACAGCCCACCCAATTGTTTGCAAACATTTTGCACAACATAAGTTGTATAAGCGCCAAACATCATCAATTCACCATGCGCCATATTGATGACACCCATCAATCCAAATATAATCGCCAGCCCCAATGCAGCAATTAATAATACCGCGCCAATACTAATACCATTAAATACAGCTTCTAAGAATCCTGCTAACACTTTCCCTCCAACAGCTATCAGCTTTTTTTAGTCATCAGTCCTTTGTCCTTGGTTATTTATTTTTGACCAATAACTAATGACTAATGACTAATGACTAATAATTTAAACTTTCTTGTACTTACCACCCTTAGCAGGGTCACTCCAATCACAAGTAAATCCCTTAGTTTCTTTCACAAATTGATTCCAAGGAACTGGCTCAACTGGTGTAGGAGTAGCATAGACAATATCAAACAAACCATCTAGCCTTACTTGACCAATTCGCACAATTTTAGATATGTGATGATTAGCATCCATTGTCACTTTACCTTCAGGTGCATCTATGGTTTGACCATAAGCCGCAGCACTTACTTTCGCTATGTCTGTAGTACCAGCTTTTTGTACTGCTTGCTTCCACAAATAAACTGCAATGTATGCTGCTTCCATTGGGTCATTTGTTACCCGGTTTTCACCGTATTCTTTCTTAAAAGCTGCGACAAATTTCTTATTAGCAGGTGTGTCTACTGTTTGAAAATAGTTCCAAGCTGCATAGTGACCTTTGAGATACTCTACGCCAATTGCTTTGACTTCTTCTTCGGCAATACTGACAGACATGGAAGGATATCTTTCTGCTGTCAATCCAGCACCTTTTAATTGTTTGAAGAAAGCAACGTTGCTATCACCATTTAAGGTGTTATAAATCACGCCACCATTGGGCAAATTTTGCTTGATTTTAGTGATGATTGGTGTAACTTCTGTGTTACCAAGAGGTAAATAATCTTCGCCAACTGTTTTTCCGCCTAAAGCTTCTAGTTGAGCTTTAATAATTGTGTTAGCAGTCCGAGGAAAAACGTAATCAGAGCCAACTAAGAAGAAT
Source organism: Nostoc sp. (assembly GCF_036918245.1). Lineage (GTDB taxonomy): Bacteria > Cyanobacteriota > Cyanobacteriia > Cyanobacteriales > Nostocaceae > Nostoc. Next base: position 56,806 of record NZ_JBALEF010000080.1, on the reverse strand, counting down.
TCTTTGCCCTTATTTTTTAACAGCCAATCAACAGATGGTTCAATTTGTTGATTTGGCGCAGCGCCAGTATAGAAAATATTTTTAGAACATTCTTGACCTTCGTATTGTACAGGATACCAGAGCATGTGGTTTTTGCTCTCAAATACGGGCTTAACGTTCTTGCGGCTAGCAGAAGTCCAACAACCAAAAACTACAGCGACTTTATCTTGATCGATTAGCTTGGTTGCTTTTTCTCTAAAAGTATCCCAGTTAGAAGCGCCATCTTCGGTAATTGCTTCAATTTGTTTACCTAAAACACCACCAGCTGCGTTAATTTCTTTGATTGCTAATTTTTCAGCATCAACAACGCTTTTTTCACTAATAGACATCGTACCACTCAGAGAGTGCAAAATACCTACTTTTATGGTGTCACTAGCAGTAGCCGCCGCTGGTGAAGCAGCAGGAGGCGCAACTGGACTCTGTGTAGCAGTTGGAGAATTGTTCGCGCAAGCTTTCAAAAAAAAGCTGCTTCCAAAAGTTAAAGAACCGTAAATTATAAACTTGCGTCGGTTAAATTGTCTTCTCATCTTTTTATGAATTTTCTTCTTGAGGAATCAGCCCACTTATAGAAAGCTGACAATATCAATCTTTAAAGTGTGATATTAGTGCCATAGTTTACTAGTAAAAAGTGACGCCTTATACAAAATAGTTTGTTTTTGTAATAAAAAACAAACTATTTAAGATTAAGCTTTGTTAACTTTATAAAGATTCTCATATCTATGCAATACGTTATGGAAGAACATAACCTTTCTCTTCCACGAACATCTTCGATTCTAGACAGTTAAAAACTGCTATCTTTGTGCAAAATTATTGTCGATGCTGAATAGATACCTGGTTAATACAACAATAGTTTTAATCATTAAGTCAGGTTAAAATATTCCACCTACACTGCTATTACTCAGATACTCCTGGTTCAATGCGTGCCCCAAGCTGAAGAACCCGTCCAAGATCATCAGCGTTTCGCCAGGTTTCAATTATCTTTCCGTCGGCAATATAATGAATGAACGTAGCAGTGAATGTCTGTTGACGGCCACGACCTGGTATGCCAAGAAAACTCTCCTGGATGCAGGTATTAGTCGCGCGCACAACAACTTTGTCACCTTCAGCGATTACGTCTTCAATTGTCCATTTCTGTTTGATAGGCCCAAATGAACCAAAGAGTTTGCATACCCCTTCAGGGCCAAGGGGAAGCCCTGGTAAACCACCGTGCATTTTCCAAGTCGGGGCGGTTATCTCGCAAATTTCTTCGATCTTATGCTCGCTAATAAGTTCAATCCACCGTTGAGCAATTATTTTGTTGTCCTCAATGGAAGACATTGCTGCTGTTCCTCTACTGAAAATTAGGCGAACTCTAATTATTTATTTAGACAGACAAGATGCACTATTGTCAATTAACCAAGTATGAGATTGAATTAAAATCAGTGCACCACATATCCTTCTTCTGTCACGTTCCGAATATTATAAATAAAAGAATCCAAAGATGAAACTCTACAAGGTAAGTAGGGCAATGGATGTAGAATTACAAATCCTGAGACATTTGGCAAGAGATGCCTACCCAACAGTTGCGCTCGTAGATGGATATTGTGCAGAGTATAAAGACTTATTCAAAGAAGTAAGAAATTATGATTTTAATTTTCTGTATAGTTTATTTTCTGGAAGTCCCTTCGCGCATCTTTTGCTCAAGGAACTCTAGAAAGACCTTGACTTTCGTGAGAATATATTTTCGGCTAGGATAAAGTGCGTTAATTGGGACTGGAGCCAGTGACCATTGAGGCAAGACGTTTACTATATCCCCACCCTGTAACTTCTGCTGAAACAGAAATTCCGGCAGCAGCCCAATTCCTACTCCAGCTACGATTGCTTGATAAATGGGGGCAACGTCATTGCTGAGTAGTCGTGGACGAAAGGAGAGCGTTACTGTTTCCTGCTGTTCATTGTGCAATGTCCAGGTCACATTGTTCTGACGATGAGCCATACAAAGCAGCGCATGACTGGTCAAATCAGCAATTGCTGTTGGTTCGCCAGCGGTTTTGAGATAGATCGCGCTGGCAAAGAGTTTCATGCGATCTGTGCTAATCCGTCGCACGATCAGGGATGAATCGTGCAATTCCCCAATCCGAATCGCTAGATCGTATCCTTCTTTCACAATATCTTTGTATTCAGTCGTTGCATGGAGAATCACTTGAATATCGGGGTAGGTCAGCAGAAACTCCGGCAAATTGGGTGCGATAATAGACTGCACAAACAACACGGTGGCTGTCACTCGCATAATACCCTGCGGATGCCCCTGTAAGCTAGCGATCGCATCATCACCGTCATGTAACGCATCGAGAATGGGTAAACAGTTTTCGTAATACAGCCGTCCTTCTTCAGTTAAAGAAACCCGCCGCGTGGTGCGATGAAATAATCGGACTTTTAGCCGTTGCTCGAGCTCATTGACTTTCACACTGACGGTAGATTTAGGCAAGTCCAGCGATCGTGCTGCTGCGACAAATCCTCCCAGTTCCGCGACTTTGAGAAATACTAAAACAGCATTCAAATCGTCCATAACCTGCACTCCCTGCGATGAGAGTATCTGCACTCTGCTATTGTCCAATATTACAAACAATCAATTCATAAAAACCACCTTTATCTATACAAGTTGATTAATCATACTAGGAGATGTCAAGTACAGAGAAAACTTTAAATCGAAGCAATCGCACGTTATGAAATCAAACCTTGAACGAAAAATACCACGGTGGGTTCACATTGTTTTGAGCATCCCAGCGGACACTCAGTCGCCACCGAAATGAAAGCCTGTTTGAAAAACACCGTCCGTGTTACCCTTTGAACCTCTGATTCGATCGGAGTTTCCAAGCAAGCTAAATAGAGGTTTTATATGCAATATCTTGTTATCTTCACACCCAAACAGAAATTCGGAAGCGATGAAATGCCCTCTGACTTCCCGCAATTGTTACTCAAGGAAGAGGCGCGAGCGAAAGATCTCTACATGCAGGGACTTCTGCGGCAATCGTGGGTGCTGGGCAAGAGGGATCATGGCGCAGCCGTTCTCTTTGAAGCGGAGTCACCGAAGCATATGCAAGAGATAATCGACAGCTTTCCACTGATCGAGGCTGACTACTCTAATACCCAGGTCTTCCCTCTCGCCCCAGATCCTGCATTTGCAGAGAAGTCCCGATAAGGCCGCATTTCTCTGACCAGAAAACCCACTAAGCGTTACATAGGAGAGTTAAAACATGAAAGTCTTAGTCATAGGAGCCGCCGGCAAGACCGGTAGAGCTGTAGTCGAGCAGGCTGTGGCCGCTGGCCACCAGGTCACGGCCTTCGTTCACAAAGCCGATGAATACGAGGTTTCAGACGTTCGCGTCATCGAAGGTGACGCCACCGACAGTGTCGCAATGGACGCAGCAGTCCTCGGTCAAGACGCTGTTCTTGACACGATTGGCGGCAAAACCCCTTACAAGGCAACTACGCTCGAATCGAGCGCCGCCAACACAATTATCGCTTCCATGCAGCGAAACGGTGTGCGCCGTCTGGTGGTAACTTCAATGATTGGCGAAGGGGATAGTGAGGCGAATACCCCCTTTTATGAGCGTTTACTGGTTGCGACCTTTTTGCGCGGCGCTGACAAGGACAAAGCGGCAATGGAGTCCGCTGTCGAGTCGAGCGGTCTGGACTGGGTGATTCTTCGCCCAGCCCTCCTCAACGACGACCCTGCAAAGGGGAACGTTCGAGTTTTCGATGTCGAAACGGGCGAGAAGGCCCATAAAATTACCCGTGCCGACTTGGCTGACTTCATGCTTGCCCAGCTTGACACTAACGAATACCTCCATCAAGCCGTTACGATCGCAAATAGCTAAGAACTCTTCGGACACGCTCTCTTTTTGGGTCAGCAGCGTGTTGGTTGAGGCTTCGGTGTCTGCTTGACCACGCCGTATGCCTCCTTTCCTGTCCGGTTTTTACAACCAAGTAAGCTAAATAGAGGTTTTATATGCAATATCTTGTTATCTTCACACCCAAACAGAAATTCGAGAGCGATGGAATGCCCTCTGACTTCCAGAAACAGGAACTCGAAGAGCAGGCGCAAGCGCAAGTCCTTTACGCGGAGGGAGGTCTGCGTCAAGTGTGGGCACTGGACACGAAAAATCGCGGCGCAGCCGTTCTCTTTGAAGCGGAGTCACCGGAGCATCTGCAAAAGATGATCGACAGCTTTCCGCTGATCAAGGTTGATTACGCTGACTACCAGATATTGCCGCTCGCGCCGTATCCTGCATTCGCAAAGAAGTCCGTCTAATCGCACCGCCTAACAATGCGCTCCAGCGAACGGAGGCTGGCGATCGGGCTTTCTCTGTTTGTGGGCCGAATGGCACTTTTGTAAAGGTGAAACCTCGTCAGGGCTGGGTGTTGGGGGTGGCTGAGTGGGTGTAGGAAAAAATCAAGAAAATTAGAAACAAGTGTGAAGATTAATAAACTTCTTTGCTACGTAACGCTGGCGTGAACGTCACTACACCCAACACCTGACATCCTACACCCGCTCATCCTTATAAATAATGGATTTGCTTTTATCTTAGTGCCATTCGTTTGTCGGTCCTTGTGTTGTCAGTCGCCGTCGCTGAGCTTGGGTTCGTTAGCCCGTCTTCACTGGTAAAAAGAGCGCAAACTGCCAAGCGGTACCCGAACGAATTGTTACCAAGCAATGGAGACAAAAGATGCAGTCCGACAATGAGAAGCTTGAACACAGCAATGCTTATGCAGCCGAGATCCACCATCCGCTTGCCGAAAAGGATGGTGGATCTCGGCTGCGATGCGGACGGAGGTTGCTCCCTCCAAAGGCAAGCTGAGTGGATCGGCTGCTCGCGGTGCCTTCGACGAGATCCAGGAGAAAACCCCGGACGCGCCGGGTGTAAGCTACGAGCAAGGTGTAGTCGGGGGTGTGCCAGGCGTTTGGTGCCACCCGCAGAACCCACGTCCGGGCGTCGCTATCCTTCATCTTCACGGAGGAGCCTATGTGCTAGGTTCGGCGCACCCGTATCGGCATCTCGCCGGTCAGGTCGCCGCGCGTACGAGCGCATCCGCGTTCGTCGCAGACTACAGGCTCGCGCCGGAACACCGCTTCCCAACCGCCTTGGACGATGCGAAGGCGGCTTATCGCGGACTCGTCGAACAGGGCGCCCAGAAAATCGCGATCGTCGGAGACTCAGCCGGTGGCAGTCTTGCTCTCGTCCTGTTGTCAGTCGCACAATCCGATGCTCTTGCACGCGGTGGCGTCGCCCCATCCGCTGCCGTTGTGATGTCACCCTGGACGCATCTGGCCTTGACAGGACTGAGTTTACAGGATCACGCAGACGACGATCCACTGTTGACGAGGGAGGTGCTGTCAATGGCGAGCGCCAGCTACTTGAACGGGCACCGCCATTCTTTAAGCCTAATCCGGTACGCCGACGACTTCGTGATACTGCACGAAGATTTAACCGTTGTCCAAAGGTGTAAACAAGTAATTGCTGAGTGGTTAAACGGCATTGGACTTGAATTGAAACCAAGTAAAACGCGCCTAGCCCACACATTGAATAAACATGATGGGCAAGACGCAGGGTTTAACTTCCTGGGGTTTTATATCAGGCAGTACCCAGTAGGGAAATATAACACGGGTTGTAATTCTCATGGGAAACCACTTGGATTCAAGACGCTCATCAAACCCAGCAACCAGAAGCTAAAGCTACACTATGACAGTATTTCTGAGGTAATAGAGCAGCATAAAACAGCCCCACAGGCTGCGCTGATAACCCACTTAAATCCAATAATCAGAGGATGGGCTAACTATTACCGCACTGTCACCAGCAAGGAGATATACTCCGAACTGGGGAATAAAGTGTACAAGAAGCTAAAAAGCTGGGCACAAAGACGCCACCCGAATAAAACAGGGGTATGGATAGCCAACAAATATTGGCAAACCATAGGCAATGATAACTGGGTATTCGCAACCAGGCAAGAAAGGAAAAACCCCTTGCGGTTACAAAAGCATAGCGCCACGGGAATCGTGCGTCATGTGAAAGTTAAAGGCGATGCTAGTCCCTATGATGGCAACCTAGTTTACTGGAGTTCAAGAATGGGCAAAAACCCCGAAGTCCCTAAAGATGTGGCAACACTCTTGAAGCGATAAAAAGGAAAATGCGCCCACTGCGGACTATATTTTACAGAATCATCAGTGATGGAAGTTGACCATAACATTCCTAAGTCGAAAGGCGGAAAGAATGAATATAAAAACTTACAACTACTTCACCGACATTGCCACGATAAAAAGACCGCTAGTGATGGTAGTCTCGGCACAAAATCTGGCTGCAACAGTGCCAAGCCTAATCCCGCTAAATCGGGTAACAGAGGTACTTATGACAAGAGCCTTATTACTGAGGAGCCGTGTGATGCGAAAGTATCAAGCACGGTTTTGAAGACGAGCGGTTCTCGTGAGGGAATCGCTTAGTTTAACACGCACGTCTTCCCGGGGAACGTCGGAACGCTGAACGCAGCTGAGGCGGCTTTGGGCATGATAGCTGCCTTTCTGAAGGGTAAGCTAGGTACCTGCTGAACAAGCACCACATAGTAGAGACGGGTTAATGACTGGAGTTTAGACTAAGCAATGCAAAACTAACTAGCAGGGCTGAGTTAATCAGAGACTTACCGAAAGTATGAACAATCTTTGATATTAGACTGCAACAGATGGTTCTTTCTAGGGTGCTGTTGCTGTTTTTTTGACGATTAGGATATCGGTTTTTGCGTAGGCGAGTTTTTCCTGGAGTCCAGCCTGGAGACTTTCCGCGAGGTTTGGGTGGACGGGTAGGAGTACCAATCAACGCTAAGAGCTAATATCATGTCCGCTTGATACTTATTAAACCCGAATCACCCCACCCCGCCAAAGCTAGGCTTCGTCTCCCCTCCCCGCTTGCGGGGAGGGGATTAAGGGGTGAGGTGTAATGACTAGGGGAATCATAACTAATTATGCGGACATGATATAATTTGTAAACTAGAGTAAAGTCTTTGTCTCGTCAGGGTTTTAGGAATTTGAGCCAATCAAGCGTTGATTCTCTGAAAGTCATACCCAGCAATGAATTGGGTATCCTTAAGATTTTCTTTACGAATCAGTTCTTAGATTAGTATTTTTGTAATAATTTCATCTTCCTTGCCAGTTGCAAAATTAGCAAAGCGCTTTGCCAAAGGTGGTATAAGTACTAGAGGATTGCTAAACCCAGAGAAAACATGAACGCCTTTAAAACCTGGGATAGCACCAATTAAGGGGAGTTGATTGCTACTGAATGCCACTAAGCAATGATACCAAGTCCCTGGTAAATTCTCCAATGCTGGTAAAATTTGACCAACACTTTTCCGCAACCATTTTTCGCTTACGTCTGAGTTTACCTTGGCATGAGGATCTGCGATCGCACGGCTAATTTGACCGATGCGGATACTACCATCTTGAAACTGAATCACACCCACATCTAAAATTGGCAGTAGTAACTCATTACCAAGTTCATCCCATAATTCATCAACTTGAGTAGATTCAGCTTCTAGTTGAAACCGTTGCGGATTGGCTGGCATAACTAAGGTGCGTAACCTGACATCAACGGGTGGGGTTTCAATGATTTCTTCGTGGGTAAAATACAGCTTAATGGAAACACCAGCAGATTTGAGAAGCTGGCGGCTGAGTCCACCCGCACAGATGACAACGTTAGCGCTGTGGAAAGTTGCACTGGTCGTTTGTACACCATCTTGCAATACTTGCAATACTTGGGTAATCTGCATTTCACCCCCAGCACGCTCAAAGGCTTGGATGTAAGCTTGTGCTGTTTTTTCTGGATGAATATGACCGTGTTTGACAGTTAAAGCACCAGATATCACCTCTCGATTTAGCAGCGGTTCCAACTCACAAGCTTCTTGGATATCGAGTAAACGCGGTGGAATGGCAAACTGATTATATGATGCAGCAGTTGCTTCTGGGTCGCTATGGGCTGAAATAGTCAGTAATAAATCTAATTCCCGAAATTGGATATCAGCGTCTAACTCTTGAGATAGAATATGGTAACGTGCGATCGCTTCTTCGCACAATCGCTGAGTTAGTGGTGTAGTACCCGACCAATAGGCCAGCCCACCATAACTATAGCGAGTTGCATTCTGTGGTCTGCTGTCTTGCTCCAACAAAAGTACACAAAAGCCAGTTTTAGCCAGTTCATAAGCAAGTGTAGCACCCGTAATTCCACCGCCAACCACAATCCAGTCGTAGGTTTTCATCTAATATGTTGCTTGTAAACGTTGTAAAAGATATTCTCCCGCAAGGATAGGAGGATAGATAGGCAATTGTTCTTTCTGGCAACTCTCCAAACAAGTAACTTCTGTATCATCATTAGGATGACAGAAAAAAGCCATAGAATACCGAGACTGATTTACCCTATTATCACTGGGAATCATTACTCGATGCTTGGTTGAGCAAAACAGATGATTTGTCCATCGTTGCATTAAATCGCCAGTATTGACTATGACAGTATTAGGAATTGCAGGCGCGGCAATCCACTCTCCAGATGCTGTCTGTACTTCTAACCCGCCAATGTTATCTTGGAAAAGTAAGGTAATACTGCCATAATCGGAATGCTCACCAGCACGCACTTGTCCGGGTTTCGCTGGTGTCTGCGATGGGGGATAGTGTAATAGTCGCAAGGTATGATTTTGTTGATTATGTCTGATAGTAAAAAAATCTTCTGGCAATTCCAACGCCAACGCATAAGCTTGTAATATCGTGTTAGCAAATTCTGTACAACTATCATAAAAGGTGACAATAGAAGCATCTATCCCCATAGCCGCTTGTTTGTTTACATTAAACGCCTCTTTTAAGTCGCCTGGTTTATTGGGGTCAAGACGTTCTCTCTCAATCCCAACGTAACCCATATTATTAAATTCATCACTCCAAGCTTGTTTTTGCTTAACTTCTAAAGGTAAATTGAAGAAAGATTTGCTGTGAGCGAATACTTCCTTGATTAAGTCTTTTGATATTCCAGAATTTTGTAAGTACACGAAGCCAATTTCATGACAAGCTTCATAGATTTGTTTGATGACAGCTTGTCGATTTATTGCGTTGCCCTTAGTAAAATTAGTGAAATCAATTACTGGAATTCTGACCATTGATTCAAAATACCACATCTTTACGCAACTTCAGATTTTGAATGCGAGTATCTTTGCTAGCTGGTACATCTTCCTGAGCAAATGGAATCTGCTTAAAGTTAGTAGCTAGATATTCTGCTAATGCATCTTGTTCAGAACCATCAGCAGCAAAGGTAGCTAAACCTGTGCGTTTAGCATCTTTTGATATCAAATTAACCTGTTCTGTTTTCGGAAAAGGATAGCCATCACCACCACTTGCTAGGAAGTTTAAGGTGACAGTGCGGAAGATGCGATTAGAGTCACCCACTAACTCTGCATTTTTCACTACTACATCAATAATTTTGCCTTTTCCATCTTTGATAGCCAGGGATTTAACACGCTTACCTGCTGGCATATTTGGGTCAAAGCTAAAGGCTAATCCCGCCACTTGGGGAAAACTACCGGGGGTAGCACCCGGTGCTATACCTGCTACACTGTGTTCAATTATTGCTAGTAGTTCTTCAGCATTCAAAGTAACTAAAGTCAAGCTATTGTTAAACCGTAAAGCATTGGTGATATCAAGTTGGGAAATTTCTTTTTCTTTCTTGCCTGCTACAGGATTTGCTTGGGGTGGTAGTTTGATAACATCCTGTGAACGAGTCGAACCTGGAGGAAAAGTATATATACCGATATTGTCACGGATACCACCACCATTTTTAATAGAAATGACAGTTTTAGGATCGTATCGTTTGGCGATCGCTAAATTAGCTTCGGCTGTCAAATTCCCGAAATTGGTTTCTTGGGTGCGGACATCACCCCGCCAGCCGTTAAGGAAAACGTTGGTTTTCCCAAAAATCTGACCATCTTGGGCAATAATTACTTTTTTGAGTGCTTCTGTAATCGCGACAATTTTGGCATCGGGTTTCCCACCCACAGCTGCTACACCTTGGGAATCAGTCGCATAAGCACCGCTGATTTTGGGGTCAATACTTTTAGGAATAATCACTCCATTGGCATCAAAGTTAACTACTAGACGACCAACATAGCGATAGTTACCATCGGTATTAACTACAGCTATCGGATTACCATCTGCGGCTTTTTTAATAATTGGATAAGTTCCAGCAGATTTATCACCCACTCGCAGACGGTCTGTTTTGTCGGCTAGTAAGGTATTGGAACCACCAGCAATAATAATATCTACTCCCTTGAGTAATGTTGCTAGCTTTTGCTCAATGGCAATTTGCTGCATGTGTGCCAATAAAATGACTTTATTAATCTCTGGATTTTTTGTCAGGAGTGAATCAACAGAAGTTTGAATTTCAGCAGCCAAAGCGGTGATATCTGCGGCATCACGGTCATTAAATTCTTTAGGCAACACAGTCACACCACCGGGAGAAGAAATAGTCCGCAGTGTGGGAGTTGTCGCCCCAACCACAGCAATTTTTTCACCATTGACGGTAATGATAGTGCTGCGGGCAATTTTATTCGGAATTTTACTTGCCTCTTGTCCATCAGCAGTAACTAATTTTGCCAGGTCTTTATCAGTGCTAAAGTCTAGATTTGTGCTGAGATAGGGAAATTTTGTACCTGGGTAATCTTCTTTAGCACGGAGTAAGTCGGCAACAACACCCGTACCTAAGTCAAATTCGTGATTACCAAAGGCGATCGCACCAAACCCAAGAGCATTTAGAATTAAAATATCTCCCCGTCCCTGACCACCAAAAGCTGTGTCACTGGCAAATAAGAAGGGACTGGGAATATAAGCATCTCCAGATGAAAGGATTAAGGTATTAGGATAATCAGGTTTACCATCACGATTAGTATCCTGATTTTTGAGTGCATTCAACACCGCTGAAAAGTTGGGTGCATCCTTCAGCGCAGGGACACCTGCTTCTTGGTCGGAAGTATGTAAAAGTTGTAGTGTGAACCCTGACTTCTGTGCTGTTTTAACTTGCACCACACCACCAGTAGTTCCTAAAAATAAAAAGATGCCAGATATAATCAGCCAACTTAACTGGCTAGTTCTTAAATCTCGGCGATTAAACTTACTGAAAAATCGACTTCTCCGATCTAAAAAAGACATAATAAATTTTCTAGCTCATCAGTGGTGAATAACTTTTTAGTCTTAAAATCGCTTAACCTGGCGGGGCTGCTTCTTCAAAGGGACGGATAATCGCCGGGGCTGGTGTAACTTCTGGTTTAAAGATTCCCTGCAATGCTTGTTCTAAGGTTTGCGCCATGACAATCCGGTTTTCGTAAGCCACTACTACCCGTACCAAGGTTGGCAGACTGTTCTGTGTGGCTTCTAGATAGATTGGCTCGACATACAGCAGCGATTGCTCAATGGGAATTACTAGTAGATTGCCTTGAATAGCTCTCGAACCCTGGCGATTCCACAAGGAAATTTGCTGAGAAATTACTGGGTCTTGGTTAATTCGCGCCTCAATTTGCTCTGTTCCGTAAATCAGGCGTTCTTTAGGAAAGACATATAACACCAACTTACCGTAGTTTTTGCCATCCGATCGCGCCGCTAACCAAGCAATTAAATTAGTCCGTTGTTTGGGAGTATAGGGTAGAAGCAGAATAAATTCTTCAAAGTCTACAGTGGGTAGACTAGTAATCAAATAATACGGATCTACTGGACGGGGTTCACTACCATAGATTTCATTCGGAATTTGCCACTGGTCTTCCCGGTTGTAAAATACTTGAGGGTCGGTCATGTGATAGATCATCAACCGCTCAGATTGAAGTTTGAAAAAGTCCACCGGATATCGGGTATGACTGCGGAGATTGACTGGCATTGTACTGAGCGGTTTAAACATATTGGGAAATATCGCTGACCAAGTGGCAATGATTGGATCGCTTTGATCGGCAATGTAAAACTTCACAGTGCCATGATAGGCATCAATCACTACTTTGATAGAATTGCGAATGTAATTGATACCATCGCTACCAGTGTCTGAGTAGGGATAGCGATCGCTCGTTGTGTAAGCATCAACAATCCAATAAAGATAACTGGGATTACTTGGAAAATCTTGATTAGCCGCAGCAGCAACTAAATAGGGGTCGCTGTCAAATTTCAGGAAGGGTGCGATCGCTTGAATTCTTTCCTTGACATTTCGTCGCAGTAGCACTCTTGTATCTGGCAAAAAGTCCCGCGTTAGCACCATCTGCCAATCTTTCAAATACATCGCAAATAGCCACCGTCGCCATGCTGAACCGATTTCAACACCACCTAGACCCTCGTAAGAGTTGTAAACATTATCACTACCGCTAGGATAGTCTAGCTCTCTAACTTTTGTGCCAGTCATTACATAAGTATTGGTGATTTCACCGTAATAAATCCGGGGTTGCCCAATCGGAATACTTTGACGAACGGCTTCACTGGAAGTTGTGAGAGCGCTACTATTACCGCTAATATCTTTAACAAAATATTCTGGTAGCCCACCCGGCCCAACTGTATTAACTGGACTAACAGTAAACCCGAAACCGTGGGTATAAATTAAATGGCGATTAACCCATGTTTGAGCTTCCTGTGGTACGGCGCTGTAATCTAATTCTCGTGCGGCAATCAGTACCTGCCGCCGTTCTGTTGATTCAACTGCTTCCTGCTGCGTTACTGGCGGCTTTTGGGGGGCAGGTGGTCGAGGTGAAGTTTCATCTGTTTTGAGAGTATATCGATCAATATCGGCATCGGGGAACTGATAATACGGGCGAATTTGTTGCAGTTGACGGTTAGTTTCTAACAGTGGTCGCTCATCCCACAGGCGAATATTCCGAATTGTCGAGTCATTCTTTTGAATATCAGCTTCAGTCAGTGTTCCTTGCGGGTTGAAGCTTCTAGAATCGATCGCCTCTAAATCGAATGCTTGACGAGTTAAGGCAATAGTCCGCTGAATGTAGGGTTGCTCTCGTTGCAACTCATTAGGTTGGACAATTAAATATTGCACCACAGTAGGTAAAACAACATCAGCAGCTGCAACTAATATTAGATAAACCCCTAACCCGTAAAATACAAAGCGACGATACTGAGATTTGGGTTTCCAGAAAAACGTTCGCCAAAGTAGATAAAAGGCGATCGCTACTGCCACAATGCCCAAGATGGTGTAAGCTGGCAACTGGGCTGTGACATCGGTATAGCTAGCACCATAACTCACACCACGGCTAGAATACACGAGTTCATAGCGACTTAGCCCATAACTCAAAGCTACTACCAGCATCAACAAGCCACCCATACCGAATAAATGACGCTGCTGCTGGGGCGAAAAACCAGGGAAAATTCCCTGACTCAAACTATCCGCCGACAAGAGATAAGTGAGGGTAACGGCGACGAAGCCATACAAACATAATCCCATCAGCCACAGTTCTAGTAGTTCCCAAAAGGGTAAGGAAAATACGAAAAAGCTGATATCTCGACCAAATAAAGGCTCAGTGCTGTTGAAAAGGGTGGGGTGGAAATATTGCAGCACCTTTGGCCAGTGTCGGAATATGATGAAGGCAAAAATGGGACTGGAGAGAATTGCGATCGCAGTCAGTAAAAATTGAGGATAGATTAAGATGGCGATCGCTACTCCCCCAATTAAACCGAGATACCAGACTTGAGAGACAATCTGCCTCAAAAGTTGCCAGATTGTCTCCGGTCTAAATAGAGCGGGAATGGGTAGAATAGCCTGATTAACTGGAGAATGCCAGTAGAAAAGAGCAATTTGACCATAGTGAGCCAGCATTAACCCAATCAACAAGCTCAGTACCAGAGTTAAGGGTAATAACCAGTGTAATTTTAATGCTTGAAAGCCTTGCGGCCCAAGTATCCGGGTTTCGTTGCGTCTTAGATAATTAGGACTGAGAAAATTTGTGAATTCACTGTTGAGTTCTGCTGGCTCAATCTTTAGAGACTGGGAATATTTTAGCTGTTGTGCCAAAGCCAGGTTTAGCAGTAGATAGGCAGCAGTTATTCCAGCCACGACTACCCACAAAATACCACGAGTCAGCAGCCTCAACATAAATACTTGGAGATAGCCGACTTCTTGAAACCAAAAAATCTCTGCTCCCAGACGGGAACCCAAATCCAACAGTAGCCACAGCCCCAAGAATACAATTAATAGTCTAAAGCCCCATTTCCAATACATTAATAACTAATTTAAGAAGAACGCCAATTCTCTATTTGCAAGCTAGGTACTCTTTGAAATTCTCGAACATTAGATGTTACAACAATATGATTGTGAGTTAGTGCTGTTGCTGCAATCAGTACATCATAAGAACCGATAGGAGTACCTGTTGTTTTCAAAATACTTCTAATCTGGGCAGCAAGTTCTGCTTCTTCCACACCAAAAGGTAAAATTGTAATCGAACCTAATAATTCTTCAATCAATGATTGAATTTTCCAGGCACGTTGGGGATTGATTGCTAATCCATACTTTACCTCCATTACTGTTAAGGAGGAAATAAAAATATCTGTGGGAGTAGTAGACTTTAATAGGTTGAGAGTATTTTCTTCTCCCTTGACAAAATCACTAATTACGCAGGTATCGAGTAAAGAACCCATCATTACAACTGGATTTCGTTAGGTGGTAGCAGTTCGTCTCGGTATGACTCAAAAATAATACTTTCTACTACACCTTGATGTTGCATAATCGTTTCTGGCCAAGTCATGAGTTTTGTTTCTAAGAAAGTAACTAAGACTTTGCTTTCAATAATACCTTGTGGCGTTTGGGCTAGTTCGATTTTGCCATTTTTATAAATTCCTTCAATGGTTCGTAGCATTGTTGTTTAGCTCCTATCGAAATTCTAGTAGCATCTATTGCTGCTCTAGTGGGGCTTGGCTAATTGTATCGAGTGCTTGTTCCAGAATGATTATACATAATAAGTTCTGGAATTATTTCTCGCAGCTTTTGCGTCAGAACCTCAATCGTAGAAGCTTCTGTTACTAATCCAGGTACGTCATCACTAGTTGCTACCCAAACTTCTGCGTCTGAATCCCAAAATGCTTCAACCTTAAACGTGATTTGTGCCATCATTGAGTGCTTACAACGTAGTTCCAGTTTATAACATCCGAGTCATTGTCGGGGCACAACATTGTTGTGCCCCTACCACGTGTTGCATCCCAACCCGAATTCATATTTATGACATAACACACGATTTTAAATCAAAAAGAGATATCAAACAGGAAATCTTGATGATCAGAATTACGTTGCGGGTTTTCTGGATCATCTGCCCAACGTTGGGGATTATTTAAAATATATTGTTGGATATCATCTACAGATTTTTGCTCTCTTCCAATGTGTTCATAAAAATTGTGTTGCCAGATTGATTGTCCTTTGGTCTGCCAAATTATATTAATGCGTTTGCTGACAACGCCTTTATAGCTGCGAGTAACTGTAGAAATAGAACCAGGTACAGGTTTACCGAATTGTTCTGTGTTGCAGTCAAGATGTTGATTGAGGGCAGAACAATGTTGTGCCCCTACAGGTTTATCGGTGATGATTAAGATGCCGTGTAGATGGTTAGGCATGACTACAAAGGTATCTAATTCAATGTGGGGAAAATGATCGGGTATTGTTTGCCAGCAGTTGAAGGCAATATGACCTAAAGAATTTAATTGCATTTCGCCCTTAACTACATTACCAAATAAACATTGCCGTGCTTTGGTGCAAATGGTGATGAAATATGCACCAGGTTGGGTCTAATCGTACCTTTTCAAGCGAATAGAATGGCGGTGGTGTATTTGTGGATCATAGGGCATTGATTTATTACATACAGTTATTAGTAATGTGTGTTTATTTTAACTGATAATTTCTATTGCCATTGATATAAATAACGTAGGGGCACGGCATTGCCGTGCCCTCCTACCCATTTGGCATCTCAACGAGAAACAATATTGTTTTGCACAATGCATATTACATTTGAATGATACTAATTCCTCTACGGAAAATTACAAATAAAATCTTGGCTGCGGTGAACAGTTCTATCAGGGCACAACATTGTTGTGCCCCTACGCAAGATATTTGTGGTAGCTTTAGTTTGCAAGTTTGTGAAAATGGAATAGTAAGGTAAATATTTGCCTTTTAATCACCATCATTCACCCTTGGATCTCGGTTGTTGCAGTTCAAAGGTCGAACTTCCGAGTAAAAAGGTCGAACTTCCGAGTAAAAAGGTCGAACTGCCGAGTTCTGAAGGTGAAAAGTGGAGTTCCAAGGCTCAACATTGGAGATTAGAGGTTTATTTTTCCTATTTTCTTCTTATTAATCCCCGCTTTTAACTTCTTCTTTACTCCAAACATATTTACGGCAGACTTCGCAGGCGGCTTTTGCCTCCTCTGTTTGCGGATTGGTGAAGATGGGATGGTAACGCAACCTGTTGCAACACACTTGCAACCATGCACGCCAATCACCCCGCCACAATCGCACCGTGCCATCACTACCGCCACTGACAATGGTCTGCCCATCGGCGCTAATGGCGACAGAATTGACATTACCTTTATGACCACGTAATGGTTCAGCTAAGGGAAAACCTTGGAGGTTCCACAACCGCACTGTGCCGTCACCACCGCCACTGACAATGGTCTGCCCATCGGCGCTGATCGCAACAGATCTGACATTACCCTCATGACCACGCAATGGTTCAGCTAAGGGAAAACCTTGGAGGTTGCACAACCGCACCGTGCCGTCACTACCGCCACTGACAATCGTCTGCCCATCGGCGCTGATCGCAACAGAATTGACATTACCCTCATGACCACGCAATGGTTCAGCTAAGGGAAAACCTTGGAGGTTCCACAACCGCACTGTGCCGTCACCACCGCCACTGACAATCGTCTGCCCATCGGCACTGATCGCCACAGAATTGACCCAATCCTTATGACCAGGCAATGGTTCAGCCAAGGGAAGACCTTGGCGGTTCCACAACCGCACTGTACGGTCTTCACCGCCACTGACAATGGTGTGACCATCGGCGCTGATCGCAACAGAAGAGACACCACGCTCATGACCACGCAATGGTTCAGCTAAGGGAAGACCTTGGTGGTTCCACAACCGCACTGTGCCGTCACTACCGCCACTGACAATGGTGTGATCATCGGCGCTGATCGCGACAGAAGAGACACCACGCTCATGACCACGTAATGGTTTAGCTAAGGGAAGACCTTGGTGGTTCCACAACCGCATCGTGTAGTCACCACCACCACTGACAATGGTCTGCCCATCGTCACTGATCGCCACAGAATAGACCCAATCTTCATGATCACGCAATGGTTCAGCTAAGGGAAGACCTTGGTGTTTCCACAACCGCATCGTGTAGTCACCACCACCACTGACAATGGTCTGCCCATCGTCACTGATCGCCACAGAATTGACCCAATCTTCATGATCACGCAATGGTTCAGCCAAGGGAAGACCTTGGCGGTTCCACAACCGCACTGTGCGGTCTTCACTGGCACTGACAATAGTCTGCCCATCGCCGCTGATCGCGACAGACCTGACACCCTGCTCATGACTAGGCAATGGTTCAACTAAGGGAAGACCTTGGCGGTTCCACAACCGCACTGTGCCCTCACTACCGCCACTGACAATTGTCTGCCCATCGCCGCTGATGGCAACAGAATTGACACCCCATTCATGACCAGGCAATGGTTCAACTAAGGGAAGACCTTGGCAGTTCCACCACCGCACTGTGCCCTCACTACCACCACTGACAATCGTCTGCCCATCGCCGCTGATCGCGACAGACCTGACACCCTGCTCATGACTAGGCAATGGTTCAACTAAGGGAAGACCTTGGCGGTTCCACAACCGCACTGTGCCCTCACTACCGCCACTGACAATCGTCTGCCCATCGCCGCTGATGGCAACAGAATTGACACCCCACTTATGACCACACAATAGTTTAGTCAAGGTCTTCCCTTGGCGGTTCCACAACCGCACTGTGCAGTCTTCACCGCCACTGACAATCGTCTGCCCATCTTGGCTAATGGCGACAGAATTGACATTACCCTTATGACCACGTAATGGTTCAGCTAAGGGAAGACCTTGGCGGTTCCACAATCGCACTGTGCCGTCATAACTGCCACTGACAATCGTCTGCCCATCGCCGCTGATGGCCACAGAATTGACCCAACTCTCATGACCACGCAAAGGAATGGAGACTCTTACTTTATTCATCACCCGATTCAAACTGTTCTGAACTGGTGCAAGAATCTGCTGGGGTAATTTCTCCAAATTCTCACCCATAGCTTGAATTGCCAAAACTAGACTATCTAGGGGTTGGACAGTCAATAAATTCTCTACCTTAGTAGCTTTCTCTCGCAATCGTGATTCAGTGAGTGCCTTTTCTAATGTGGCAATCTGGTGTTGTTCATAAGCATCACTGCATTGATAAAAATTCTTCGCTTGAGGTGATGATAAAAACTCTAGCTTTTCCCAATTTTCTCGCACCTCTGCCAGCAATCCCCCCTGCATTAAGTATTTTTCATTCTCTCCTTTTCTCAACCACTCGCGTAATGCATCTGCTAACCTATCACTCAACCGCCGCAAATCTCGGTCTTGTTGTCGCCATTGGGCAAACCTCTCCCAACTCTCAATTAAAGCTTCATGGGCTAAATCAATCCACGCTTTTTCTTGTTCATCTTTCCCAGCTACCAGCAAACGTCCTTTCACCAATCCTTCATCTAGCAGTTCACTTAACGCTTCCTGCTGTTCTTGTTCATTACCAGCAATGCCTAACAGTTCAGTTTTTGGTTGGCGCTGTCGCGTATCCTTTTCTCCCTCTCCAGTTCGCAATAATCGCAGGAAAATTTGCCCAATCCAGTCCTTCTCTTGTTCATTTCGTTCTTGAGTCGGGGAATCCTGCTGATAATCTTCGTAAAGATAAACATTTTCTGCATGAAAATTCAGCGCCCCTGTCAATCCTTGGAAGTTTTCATACTGTTCTAGGGTGAGTTGATGCTTTTGTTGGTCGCGTTTTTCCCAGAGTTTAGTTAAAGCAAACTCCATCAACGGCAAGTATCCCGGTTCTTTACCAACATCTTCTAAAATTTTCAGTACCAGTCTTTCTTCAACACTATGACCTTGAAGTTTAGCTGGTTCGGTTATTGTCTCTTTTAAATCAACTCCAGTGATACGCGGCATCAAAACAAGCTGATTTTCAATCAATTTATTTAAAGACGGATAGTCTAAACATGGTTCGAGAAAATCCGATCGCATGGTAATCACAACTTTCAACTGCGAATCGGTCATCTCTACTACCTGAGTCAGCAATTCAATAAATCTCTGCTTTTGTTCAGCAACAGAGACAGTAAATAGTTCCTCAAACTGATCTACTACCAATAAAAATTTTTCTGCACCTGTGAGATGCTTCAGAATTTCAGGTAAAGGATTCGGTTCATTAGTAATCAACTCCCAAAGCAATTTTTCTTTTTTCGCCCCTGGAAAAAATGCCTTCAAAACTCCTCTCAATTCTTGCAAAGGCTGAAATACTGGCTTGATTGGCGGTAAAATTTGCCAGACACTATCATCTAATTCTGGAATCAAACCCGCCTGAACCACAGAAGATTTACCACTCCCGGAAGCGCCAATAATCGGAACAAAGGGCTTTTGTGCTAGTTTCTCCAGAATCTTCCTCACTACCTGCTTGCGCCCAAAGAAAAACCGTTTTTGTTCGGCTTCAAAGGCTTTTAAACCTTGGTAAGGACATTCTTCCTTTACTTCAAAGGTTTGAACTTGTCTTTGATTTTTGTGGGTAATTAGAGTAATGGAACGCCCCCAACCCATGCGGATTGGTTCTTGTCCACTGCTTTTGAGTTCTGTGGCAAGTATATCGAAAAGGCGATCGCCTGTCACCTGTCCGCGATCGTTAGTATTCTCAGGTAACAAACCAGCCAGCAAAGCTGTTGTAAAAATACTGTGTTGTTCGCTTCTTCTGGCATAGGCTTGTTGAAAACCTCTGCAAGCAGCAATAAAGTAGTAATCGCGCTGTGAAATAAAGGCGGTAAGAGTTTTTTCGATGAGATTGCGTTCTAAAAATTCACCGCTATGACAGCAATCTAACAGCACTACTAAACTACTCAAGTCGGAGTCTCTAATTAAATTGTTCAGACTCAGAAGACTAATTCCGCCTGTTTGTTCAATAATTTCCTTGCCTTGAGTGACAATTGTCAAGTCAGAGGTTGCTAGATATGCTTGTTGTGTTCCTAAGCTGTCAGATACGGTAATACCATGCCCTGTAAAGTAAATTAGAGCTTCGTTTTTAACTGCTTGTTGTTGCAAAAGTGTTTTTAAAGCTTCAGCCAACTTAGTTGTACTAACTTTCCCTTTGAGAACAGCGATATCCTCAAAATCACCATGCGCTTCTAGTACCTGCGCCACGGCTTCTGCATCCGTAGCTGGTTTTGTGAGGTTGGAAAGCTGATTTGTATAATCTGTAATGCCAACAACAAGCGCGTAACGAGCCATCTATACATATTTAAGTTGTCTGTTACAGAATAAGATAACGTAAATACACCTAAAATCTGAGGGCTTGATGTCGAACATAGAACGTTTAGTCTTTGAAGAAGACGGGGAAATCTATACAATTCTGTTCGAGTCAAAGGAAACGCCAAATATACCAGAAGTTATCACACCGGAGGTTGATGAGGAGAAAGAATCCTACGGCTTTCGGGAAGAGGCGTTTGTCAAGATTGAGGAAGTTCACCATCAAATTCGAGCTTATACCAAATATGCCATTGGCGCTTTTAAAAATTTAGGTGCTGCTGAAGTTGAAGAGGTGACTCTGAAGTTTGGCTTAAAGATAGGCGGTAAAACTGGTATCCCCTTCGTAACTGAAGGTTCGGCGGAGAGTAATTTTGAAATTGAGGTAAAGTGTAAGTTTCCTGAAAACAAGCAAAATTCCAGCACTTAAGGTTTTGCTTTAGCAGCGATGAGCTTTATACCTTCAACTCTGCTAGGAATTATGGAAGCGATGTTTCCTGCTGGCTACGCCTACGCCTTTGATTCACCATCATTGACCCTTGGATCTCGGATGTTGCAGTTCAAAGCATAAAGTTTGGAGTTAAAAAGGAGAGCGATGGCCTTCCACTCACCATCATTTACCTTTGGATCTCGGACGTTGCTGTTCAAAGCTTCAAATTCCGTGTTCTCATCTCGAAATTCCATGTTCTGAGGTTGAAGCTTCGAGTTCAGAACTCGGAACGCCGAGCAATTTACTCCAACATCCGAGTTCTTAGCTTCAATATTGCACCTAAGAAGTGCGTAGGCGTAGCCCGCCTTTAGACATCGCCGAGCTATTTTCTACAACGCTGCTGCTTGAGGCTTGGATTTCCGAGATTTACGGGTGAACCTTTGCCCCATTTCCTCAACTACTCCATCTAAACCAGCGCCTTGTCCACTAGCTTTGGCATAGTTATACACCTGCAACGCAGCTGCATAAGCTTCACTACCCACTGCTATAGATGTATCATCCAGCAACTCTTGTAATTGTGACAAAGACAGCAATACTGGATACAAAGCTTCAAATAATTGTACGTCTTTCCGCATCTTATTGAGGTCAAACGATCGCGGTAAAAACTCTGGGTTCTGTGTCGCTACTTCCAATGCTTTGCTGACAAAGGCACGGCTTTTATCTCCCATCTTGGGTAAAGCTTTCCGCTCCTCGTTACTTAAATCAATCAAAAATGGTAGTTTTTCTTTTATTGTAGCGATCGCTTGCAACACAGCATCTCTATCTGATTGCGCTAGTGTTGCACTAATTGGGGCTGTGGACATAGAAATTAGTCTCCAGTATGTTACTTGATTTTAGAGTGCCCACATATACAATTTTAATTTCAATAATACCAATAAAAATTCCAAATTAAAAAGGTGAGCGTTGTCAAAGTGCGGGTTACGCCTAAGCCTTTCACTCACCATAATTTATACCAATTTGAAAAAAGAATGCGACAAATAGACCATTTGTAGAGACGCGATGAATCGCGTCTTTACCCAAGGATGTGTTGCAATCATTAATTGAATTGGTATTACCCTTGGATCTTGGTTGTTGTAGTTGTGAACATAAAGTTCCGAGTTTTGAGCATGAACTTCCAAGTTTTGAAGGAGAAAACTAGAGTTCTGAGCCTAAATGTTGAAGATAATAAGTCTCTTTTTCGTATTCTCCTCTTTTTACCTACTGCTTTGATAGCCGTTTGCAATTGAGTTGAGTACAGACCTTCTTAGAGGCACGGCAATGCCGCGTTTTTACCCGCTGACTTTACTCCAAACATATTTTTGGCAGGTTTCGCAGGCGGCTTTTGCTTCCTCTGTTTGCAGATTGGTGAAGACGGGATGGTAACGTAACCTGTCACAACAGACTTGCAACCATGCACGCCAGTCACCACGCCACAAACGCACAGTGCCATCTTCACCGCCGCTAACAATCGTTTGCCCATCGGCGCTAATCGCAACAGAATAAACCCAACCCTCATGACCACGTAAAGGTTCAGCCAAGGGAAGACCTTGCAGGTTCCACAAACGCACAGTTCCATCATCACCGCCACTAACAATCGTCTGCCCATCGGCGCTAATCGCAACAGAATTGACAAAACCCTGATGACCACGCAATGGTTCAGCTAAGGTCAGACCTTGCAGGTTCCACAAACGCACAGTGCCATCAGTACCGCCACTAACAATCGTCTGCCCATTGGCGCTAATGGCAACACAATTGACAAAACCCTGATGACCACGCAAAGGTTCAACTAAGGCAAGACCTTGACGATTCCACAACTGCACAGTGCCATCATCACCGCCACTAACAATCGTCTGCCCATCGGCACTGATGGCGACAGAATTGACATAACCCTGATGACCACACAAAGGTTCAGCTAAGGCAAGACCTTGCAGGTTCCACAAACGCACCGTGCCGTCACTACCACCACTGACAATCGTCTGCCCATCGGTACTGATAGCGACAGAATAAACCCAACCCTGATGACCACACAAAGGTTCAGCCAAGGTCAGACCTTGCAGGTTCCACAACCGCACCGTGCCGTCAGTACCGCCACTAACAATCGTCTGACCATCGGCGCTAATAGCGACAGAATAGACCCAACCCTTTTGATCGTGCAAAGGTTCCGCTGAGGGAAGACCTTGGTGGTTCCAAAAGCGCACCGTGCCGTCAGTACTACCACTGCCAATCATCTGCCCATTAGTACTGATAGCCACAGACCTCACATTACCCTCATGACCACGCAAAGGTTCAGCTAAGGGAATACCTTGGCGATTCCACAACCGCACCGTACCATCAGCACTGCCACTGACAATCGTCTGCCCATCAGTGCTGATGGCGACAGAAGAGACATTACCCTCATGACCACGCAAAGGTTCAGCTAAGGAAAGACCTTGGCGATTCCACAACCGCACCGTACTATCAGTACCGCCACTGACAATCGTCTGCCCATTGGCGCTGATGGCGACAGAAGAGACATTACCCTCATGACCATACAAAGGTTCAGCCAAGAGAAGACCTTGGTAATTCCACAACCGCACCGTACTATCAGTACCGCCACTGACAATCGTCTGCCCATCGGCACTGATGGCGACAGAATTGACATTACCTTGATGACCACGCAATGGTTTAACTAAGGGAAGACCTTGACGGTTCCACACCCGCACCGTGCCATCAGCACCACCACTAACAATTGTCTGCCCATCGGCACTGATGGCCACAGAATTGACATTACCTTGATGACCACGCAAAGGTTCAGCTAAGGAAAGACCTTGATGGTTCCACAACCTCACTGTACCATCAGCACCGCCACTGACAATCGTCTGCCCATCAGCGCTGATGGCGACAGAATTGACATTACCTTGATGACCACGCAAAGGTTCAGCTAAGGAAAGACCTTGGTAATTCCACAACCTCACTGTACCGTCAGCACCACCACTGACAATCGTCTGCCCATCAGCGCTGATGGCGACAGAATTGACATTACCCTGATGACCACGCAAAGGTTCAGCTAAGGAAAGACCTTGGTAATTCCACAACCGCACTGTGCCGTCAGTACCACTACTAACAATCGTCAGCCCATCAGCGTTGATGGCGACAGAAGAGACATTACCTTCATGACCACAGAAGGGAATCGAGACTCTTGCTTTATTCACCACCCGATTCAAACTGTTCTGAACTGGTGCAAGAATCTGCTGGGGTAGTTTTTCTTGATTCTCGCCCATAGCTTGAATTGCCAAAACTAGACTATCTAGCGGTTGTAAGGGCAATAAATTCTCTACTCTAGCCGCTTTCTCTCGCAACTGGGATTCAGTAAGCGCCCTTTCCATCTCGGCAATCCGGTCTTTGTCATCGGCATCGCGGCGCTGGTAAAAATCCTCATCTTGTTGGGGTGATTGCAAATGGGGCTGCAATTGTTGCCAGCTATCCCTCACTTCTGCCAGCAATCCCTTTTGCATTAAATATTTGTCATCCGGCCTTTCGTTCAACCATTCCCGTCGGGTATTTTCTAATGTATCGCTCAACGGTCGCAAGTCTCGGTCTTGTTGTCGCCACTGGGCAAACTGCTGCCAACTTTCAATTAAAGCTTCATGGGCTAAATCAATCCAGACTTCTCCTTTTTCATCTTTCCCAGTAACTAATAAGCGTCCTTTAACCAATCCCGCTTCACCATCTAGCAACTCACTAAGTTGTTGCTGTTGATTGGCATCATCACCTGCAATATTTAATAATGTGGCTTTTGGTTGGCGCTGTTGGGTATCCTTTTCTCCCTCTCCTGTTCGCACTAACCGCAGAAAAATCTGCTTAATCCATTCTTTCTCTTGCTGACTGCGTTCTTGAGTTGGGTATTCTTGCTCATAATCTTGGTAGTGATAAACATTTTCTGCATGGAGATTTAACACCGCAGTTAATCCTCCCAACTTCTCATACTCTTGTTGGGTAAGTTGATGTTTCTTTTGCTCGCGTTTCTCCCAGAGTTTAGTTAAGGCAAACTCTAACAATGGCAAACTCCCTGGTTCTTGTTGAAGATTTTGGAGAATTTTTAATACTCCTGCTTCTTCAACACTATGAACCTGAAGCTTGGCAGGTTTGGCGATTGTCTCCTTTAAATCAACTCCAGTTAAAGGCGGCATAACAGCTGCCTGGGTTTGAATCACGTGAGTCAGAGAAGGATTATCTAAACAAAATTCAAGAAAATCGCCTCGCATAGTAATTACAACTGCTAACCGCGAATCATGAATCTCTACTACCCCAGTCAGTAGTTCAATAAATCTCTGCCGTTCTTCCTTATCTATACAAACTGTAAATACTTTCTCAAACTCATCTACCAGCAGCAAAAATTTTTCTGTGCTAGCCACAGCCTCTGCATCATTGATAGGTTTAGTCAGGCTGCCGAAACTATTGTCATTCTGAGCAATTTCAACCACAAGGGCGTATTGTGTCATTTTCTTTTGTTAAAACTATTGAAAAATTACCTCTGTGCTTTAAAATACCCAAATTTACTAGTGATTTACCCATTAGAGTTAAAAACTCTAGATTTAAAATTCAAGTAGCGGTTGAGCAATCTGCGGTAGAAGCACAATATTAAAGTCTTAGTGACTGGGATAAGCTCTATACCTTGTAGTCCGGTAGGGAATTACGGGAGCGATGTCTAAGGGTGGGCTACGGCTGACCCTTGGGTCTCGAACTTCCAAGTTCTGAGTATGAAGTTTTGAGTTCAAAGAGTAAGTGTTTGCTTTTTATTCACCATGATTCACACTTGAATCTTGGATATTGCTGTTCTGAGCTTGAAGTACAGAGTTCTCAAGGTAAGCGATCCCGCTTCACTTACCATAATTAAGGAAGTTATACCCTCGCCATTTGTAGAATCAAAACAATAACTGTTACAAGATTTTGGCTTATTGTAAGTAAAAACACTGTACCCATTAGTTTACAAACAGTATTTTTGAAAAGCAAGTATAATAAATAACTTGAAAGTTTGATGTAGTAATGCCACTTCTACTTGGCTAAGTATACTGATAACTAAAACTTTATCTGGCAAACTTTCAATCAACTTGACTTTTCAAAAATCAAATAGGATTACTATAAAAAATTAAGCACATCCTGAGATTTAGAAAGGTTACTTACATGGTAAAAGTGGAGTCGTTAAAGTTTAGCATTCAAGAAATTAGCCCAGATTCCGAGTATCTGGAAACTATAATGCGTTTAGGAGATGCCAATTCAAAAACTCTTGGATCATTACCGTATGGAGCTTTCCGTAGACTTGCTGGCGAAGGTTTTGTTCTCGGCTGTATAGCTTCAGAAGTAGGTTGTGTTGGGTATCTCCTTTACGGAATTAGTCGTCGTTCTTCTAGAGTAAAACTCACACATATTTGTGTAGCTCAAGAGTGGCGAGGTAAAGGAATTACAAAGTTACTTATCCAAGATTTAAGGAAAAGAACTCAGCATCTATACGGTATTCTTGCATCCTGTCGTCGAGACTATCAGCTAGATAGAATGTGGGCGTATCTTGGCTTTGTTCCTCTCCATGAAAGGCCTGGAAAAAGTAAGTATGGCAGCATTCTCACTGAATGGTGGTTTGATTATGGTCATTCTAATTTATTAACTACTCTTGCTTACCAAAAAACTGAATCTAGAATTTGTGTGGCAATAGACGCAAATATTTTCTTTGATTTAGTAGATGATGAGAATTTTGATGAAGAAGGCAAAGAATCTAAAGTTTTAATTGCCGATTGGTTAAAACCAGAACTGGAATTATGCCTTACTAATGAAATTAATAATGAAATAAGTAGGAATGAAGATAGTAAAAAACGGAAAAAATTACGTGAAGTAACTAGTAAATTTACTTTTCTTCCTTGCAGTCAAGAGGAATTTGATCAAGCCTGTAAGGCTATACGTAGATTTTTTCCAGAAGATATGAAAGATAGCGATCATTCAGACCTTCGGCAAATTGCAAGAGTTATTAGTTCAAGTATAAAAACTTCTTTTTTCGTAACACGTGATAAACGATTACTAGGAATTGAAACAGACATATATAAAGAATTTAATTTATTAATTATTCATCCTATTGATTTAATTATTAGGCTAGACGAACTCCGTAGAGAAACCGAATATCAGCCTGAACGTTTAGTTGGAACTGATATAGAAGAAAAGCGTATACACAGTGGAGATATAGATTCGGTAATTGACTTATTCTTAGACAATCCTCAAGGTGAGAAAAAATCTGATTTTAGAAAAAAGATTCGCCAATTACTTTCAAATACAGAACAATTTAAATGCTTTACAGTTGGTCGTCAAGAAGAAAAACCAATAGCTTTAATAGTTTACGATAGATCAGAAAATGGCGAGTTAAAAATTCCTGTTTTTCGCTTCAGAGATAGTAAGCTTACGCCTACTGTGTTACGTCGCTGTATCTTCAAGTGTTTTTCTACCGCTGCTAGTGAAGAAAGACAATTTACTAGAATAAGTGAAACATACTTGGAAGATATAACTATTGCTGCACTTCAGGAAGATAGTTTTATAAAAACTGAAAAGGGATGGTTAAGGGCTAACTTAGCTATAATGCAGAATGCAGCAGATATTTCTTCATATATTTCTAATATATGTCAAGAATCAGGTAAAGGCTATGAAAAATATTTTCCATTTGTAGAAATTTTAGCAAATCAAGAATTACTCAGTAAAACAGAGCTTATGGCAGATATTGAGCGGATACTTTACCCTGCTAAAATTGCTGATGCTGAAATTCCCACCTTCATTATTCCCATTCAATCATGGTTTGCTAAAGATTTGTTCGATAAAGAATTGGCGAGTGAAGTTTTATGGGGATCTAAAGAAGAAATAGCTCTTAAACGCGAAGTAGTTTACTACTGTGCAAAACGTGCAATGCAAGCCCCAGGTAGAATTTTATGGTATGTAAGTAAATCTGGTACTGGAAAAAATAGTTCTTATACTCTAAAAGCTATTCGAGCTTGTTCACGACTTGACGAAATTGTAATTGGGAAACCTAAAGAGTTATATAGACGCTTCAGAAGACTTGGAGTATTTAATTTCAAAGATATTTTACAAATAGCTGACAATGATCTAAACAAAGATATTATGGCTGTCAAGTTTAGTGATACGGAGTTATTTAAAAGCCCAATAATTTTGGAAGATATTAAAAAAATGTTAAGACGCAATATTTCAGTACAATCATCTTCCAAAATAACGACAGAAAACTTTAAAATATTATATAATATAGGAACTTCAAATACTATATAATAATGAGTTTAATGTCTCCAAATATACTTCTTTTATCTATCCACCACAAGTATGCAAGAATGATATTTGGTGGTGATAAGCAAGTCGAGTTTCGTCGTGTCAGACCTCGCTATTTAAATGAGGGTGATTTGATCCTCGTTTATGCGACATCCCCTGAACAGGCATTAGTTGGAGTGCTTGAAGTGGAAAAAGTTGTTGAAATGCCGCCGAAAAAACTTTGGAAAATTGTTAAAGATAAGGCTGGAATTAGCTATGAATGCTTTCAAAAATACTACGAAAACTCTCAAACGGGTTTTGCTATTTTCTTTAGAAAACCATTCAGTTTTGATTCACCGATTAAGCTTGAACAGTTAAGAGAAGAATGGTCAGATTTTCGACCGCCACAATGTTATCATTACTTAAAAGACAAAGAAATAAATCTTGTTCAATCTATAGCAAAATGTGATATTTTGAGCAGATCAGAAAAACTTAAAGTTTATCAAACTGAATTATTACCTCAAAGCTAAATACTTAAATATAAGAATATTAATATTTTAATCACTAATTTGATTTGATGTTATATATATCTTCTTCTTCCTGGGCTGCTAGTTACAAACAAACGACTTGAGAAAAATCTCACATCGCGCTAGTCTTCATTGACGTAACTGCACGCTGTAACATTAGGCGATGACAAATCAACTCTCTCCAGAAATTCCCTCTTGCACTTGGAGCCGTCCCATCGGCTTAGGCTGGGATAAACCTTATACCGTCCGCTATGCAAGTAATATCGATGATGGCCCTTGGCATGGTATGCCTTTAGGCGGCTTTGGTGCAGGTTGCATCGGTCGTTCTTCACGGGGAGACTTTAACCTGTGGCACATCGACGGCGGTGAGCATACTTTCAAAAACGTTCCTGCTTGTCAATTCAGTGTGTTTGAATCCAATAGCACATCTTCCCAAGCCTATGCTTTATCTACCCAAGCGCCTGATGATGGCACTCTCAAGGCTTGGCAATGGTATCCGACACCTCCCGACACAGAAAAGACGGGCAATTATCACGCGCTATATCCACGTAGCTGGTTTGTGTATGAAAATGTATTTCAAGCACAGTTGACTTGTGAGCAATTTTCCCCAGTGTGGGCAGGCAATTACCAAGAAACTAGCTACCCTGTGGCAATATTTCTCTGGAATGCTTATAACCCCACAGATGCACCGATTACTCTGGGCATTATGCTCACTTGGCAAAATATGGTGGGCTGGTTTACAAACGCTCTCAAATCTCCCGAAGTGCGGGTACGCGATGATGGTAGTCCGGTTTACGAATACCAACCACGCTGGGACGAAAGTCAAGGAAATTATAACCAGATAGTTGAAAATACAGAACAATTTGGCTGTCTTTTCGGTCGGGTTGGTAGCGAGCAACCTTTGCAAGAAGGCGACGGAACTTGGTGTATAGCGACGCTGAAACATCCCCAAGTGGAAGTATTTCACCACACTCACTGGAATCCTGAAGGTACAGGTGATGAGGTGTGGCAAAGCTTCGCCCAAGATGGCTCTTTGCCCAATTATGTTGATACTACTCCAGCAACAGAGAATACACAAATCGGGGCTGCGATCGCAATCCGTTTCACTCTCCAACCAGGCGAAACTCTGGAAATCCCCTTTGTCGTCGCTTGGGATTTGCCAATTACAGAATTTGCTGCCGGAATCAACTATTACCGCAGATATACAGACTTTTTTAGTAAAAGTGGAAACAACGCTTGGGCGATCGCATCGACTGCGTTACAAGAATACCAAACCTGGCGATCGCAAATTCAAACTTGGCAAAAACCCATTCTCGACCGGGAAGATTTACCCAACTGGTTTAAAATGGCTCTATTTAATGAGCTTTATGACCTCACTAGCGGCGGTACTCTTTGGAGTGCAGCATCAGAACTTGACCCCATCGGTCAGTTTGCGGTGCTAGAGTGCTTAGATTACCGTTGGTATGAAAGTCTAGATGTGCGGTTGTATGGCTCTTTTGCCCTGCTGATGCTATTTCCAGAATTAGAAAAGTCGGTAATTCGGGCATTTGCACGGGCGATTCCTCAAGGTGATGATACTCCCCGAATAATTGGCTATTACATGACAATTAAGGCAGAAAGCCCGATTGCCGTTCGCAAAGTTGCAGGTGCAACACCCCACGATTTAGGCGCACCCAATGAACACGTTTGGGAGAAAACCAACTACACCAGCTATCAAGACTGTAATTTATGGAAAGATTTAGGTAGTGATTTTGTCTTGCAAGTATACCGTGATTTTTTGCTCACGGGTGCTGACGATGTAGAATTCCTGGCAGATTGCTGGAATGCGATCGTTCAAACCCTCGACTACCTGAAAACTTTTGATCTCGACGGCGATGGGATTCCGGAAAATTCTGGTGCGCCTGACCAAACCTTTGATGATTGGCGGTTACAGGGAGTCAGCGCCTATTGTGGGGGGTTGTGGTTGGCGGCGCTAGAGGCTGCGATCGCAATTAGCGATATTTTATTAACTTACCAGACAGGTAACACAACGGAGTTGACGGCGCAAAAATCCACTTATGAAACTTGGTTACAACAATCTCTTCCTATTTACCAAGAAAAACTCTGGAATGGGGAATATTACCGACTTGATAGTAAAAGTGGTTCCGATGTGGTGATGGCAGATCAATTGTGCGGACAATTCTACGCCCGTCTGCTGGATTTACCTGATATTGTACCAAGCGATCGCGCCATTTCTGCTCTAAAAACTGTTTATGACGCTTGCTTTTTTAAATTCTGCAATGGTGAGTTTGGTGCTGCTAATGGTGTTCGTCGTGATGGTTCACCAGAAAATCCCAAAGCTACTCATCCCTTAGAAGTTTGGACGGGGATAAACTTTGGGCTGGCGGCTTTTCTCGTGCAGATGGGCATGAAAGATGAAGCCTTGAGGTTGACGCAAGCTGTGGTGCAGCAAATTTATGAAAATGGTCTGCAATTTCGCACCCCGGAAGCTATCACCGCAACTGGTACTTTTCGCGCTAGCACTTACCTGCGGCCAATGGCGATTTGGGGAATTTACTTAGTTATTAATTGATTGACTATCAAAGCGGTTCTCGTTTTGATGCAACACACGTAGATGCCATTGGTGTCAACTTAAGCTAAAATCTTCTGACTGTATGAGTTTTGCCCCCAGCCCTTCTCCCAATATTGGGAGAAGGGATCAAATTCTCCAGTTCCCCTTCTGCCAATATTGGAGAAGGGGTTAGGGGATGAGGGCAACCCTAGAACCCTTACTCTTACCTAACTTCTACCTTAAGTTGACACCTATGACAGATGTGCGCCCCTACGAACGGTCGTATTCCACGTTACCAAATTTAACCTGTCTTCATCTGAAAAAGCAAAGTTTAGATTTGCGATTTTATTTTCCGAGTGTTTCCGGAAGCGAAGGAAAATTTCAGTAATGGTAAGAGTTGAAGCATTGAGACTTTAAGACTAATGTTTCAAAAAATGCAAATATTACTAGCTTTAGCTATAAATATTGCTAATAGTTCCCAGACTACTTCACAATCAAAAGCTAGGTTATGACGTGCCTATTCCTTTACTCAACAGCAAAGTTCATCAGATTGTAGCGCTGCGTGTTTAGCAATGATTAGCCAACACTGGAGCATACGCTTAAACCCCTACAGCTTGCGTAACTTAACGCCAGTAATTCTTACAGGTGCATTTCACCATTTAGTAGAAGCAGCCCAAACTTGCAGGATGTGAAGCGCTATCAGTGAGGACTAGTCTTATTAAGGTGGACTCATACTATAACCTTTGGATAGCTCATTGTCAAGTAATTCATTGTGTAGTTGTCTGGAGAGATAAAGGCGATCGCATATTCATTTTTGAGCTTATACCACCATTTAGCCCAATTGCTACTACATTTGTAATCTCAATTTTATAAATTTGTTAGATATTCATACATATATAAATCACTGCTGAATCAACTTAATAATATTTTGTGTTGATTAGCTTTATATCTATTCTTAAATTCTTTAATATTGTACAGACTTAGCTTACTACATTGTTTTGAGAAAAGTTATCCATTTGCGGATATTCTTCTTGACTCAGCTAAGGCTCGTTATAACTATCTATATTATCACTAACCAGTAATTTGATTTTACAACTGGTCTATTTTATGATTACTGGCTGATCGTTATAAAATATTTACGAGCGGTTGACAGCAATTATATTTAGATACGCTAAAGCCGTAGTCTTTGCAAACCAATAAAGACAAGTCTAATAAGTATTATTGTCTAATCGAACTTATTGAAAAATAGGTTCAATCCTATGGCGGTGAACGGTTTGATTCTCTCTTAACTAATATTTCTACAAGTTGTTTTACATTCTATTTAATGGTATTGTTTTCTAGTTACTCGACAATAATAAAGGTTTTAAAATGATATTGGGTGAGGGGTAACACCCCTCAAGAATTAGCAAAGTAGGACAAAAGTAAAAGCTGCACAATCCACAAGTAAGTATCGGAATATATTCAGTAAATTTGACCTATAAATATACTAGATTAGTAGATGACATTAACGAACAAAAATAGTATAAATACGACTGGTGTTGTTAACGCTCAAAGATAAATATATTTTCTCTCTTAGTCTAAAAAAATATGCAAACTTCCCGGAAATTGCCTAATTCAACAGTAGTAAGAAATATAAGCGTGTGAACCAAGAAAATTTATTTACTTATGGATTTTTATCCCTTGTAAACATCAAACACCGCTCCAGTGCTGATAATTTGCCACAAGCAATTCAAGATTTGCAAAAAGGCTAGTGCAGTCTGTACACCTCAATTGAAACATCAACAATCGCAGATAAGAAAATAGTTCACTTCACCCAAAATAACTAAACATTATGATGAATCAAGACATTGCTGGTATTAGTAGTAACTTAGATAAGACAGTGAAAGCTCAACAATTTGACAAAGTAGTTGAAGCAATTCTTGCTGGAAAGTATTCCTGGGCATGTGTTTTAATGCTGCGATTTGGTGGTTATAATCCTCTCCATTACATTCCATATC
This sequence comes from Nostoc sp., assembly GCF_036918245.1. GTDB lineage: Bacteria > Cyanobacteriota > Cyanobacteriia > Cyanobacteriales > Nostocaceae > Nostoc. The sequence continues at coordinate 23,372 of NZ_JBALEF010000080.1, read as the reverse complement.
GTACCTACAATCGATTGCTCAAAGAGAACTCTCAAGCAGATAGGACAAAACAACAGCAAAGTGAAAATCTAAAAATGCTGAAACATGCTCATGATTCCCAGTCTGATAATAATGTGCCATCAAGCTGCTTAAGCAAAATTAAAGACGTAGCTTATCTAGAAGTAGTTAGAAAGCAAAAAGCCGAAATCCGTGCTGGTAGTTTAGACCAGAGATTGACACAGCAAATTAACGAACATCAATCAAGCAAATCGCCATTAAAACCAGAAAATGTTCAAGACATTTCCTTGAAATCTTGTGGATTCAATTAAAAAGTATTTGGAATCAATAGATTCTGTTCTAAAGTTGATTGATTATCTGAAAGCCTGTTATGCTAATTTGAAATTTATAGCATGACAGGTTTTCTATAGCAGTCATTAATTTGATAGAATTTTGCAAAAATCTGCCAAAATGGCAAATATATACTAATGATATTGGTAAACTAATAACAACTACAATTTAAACTAAAATAGAGGTGATTTGGCAAGCAAGTTAATTTAAAAAATAAAATCAACGATTAGTTCTAACTATGAAATAAATCAAACTGATTACAAAAGTAGTCAGCATTTCATGGAGTAAATAACTCCTAGACCAAGACCAATAATCCAACCGTTGCTACTGGTGGTTCTTTTTCTGAGGAAGTCTGAGCACAGAGAATTTGGAAAGGTGGATTCCCCCAATCAAAATTTTACAAAGCTTTCGCTGACTGCAGACGGTGCGAGCAATGCTTATAAAACTTTCTATCCTGTGGTTGGTGTTGCTTTAGTTAATAAAGCAAACGCTTAACATCAATTCCAGGAACGGAAATAGAAAAGTTACGGTGAAATTATTGTCCTTGGCTGGTAGAACTAGTAGCTCATACGCTTCTCTTTCGACTATTGTAATCCTAGTCCTCCCAACCTGGATTATCTTTGGTTTCTAAACTTTCAATTTATATACAACTACTGGAAGTTCAAAACTTGAATAGCTTCCAGTTTTTTATCTGTATATAAAAATAAATAAGGTAGGCAATTTGCCCACCTTATTTTTTGTGAAGACTAGGGTGAAATTAATCTATAACCCTTGTAGAGACGTAGCACCGCTACGTCTCTACATTCTTTTTCACTTCCATGTTTAATGATTGGTTAATTCAAAAACGAATTAAACCTTAGCTAATTCTGGAGTAGGACTCTTGCTGTTGCGAATTGCTGTAATAGCCTCAGCATAATCTTTTGCGTTAAACACAGCTGAACCAGCGACGATCGCATTGGCTCCCGCTTCTAAAACTTGCCAGGTATTATTTGCCTTCAGTCCCCCATCTACTTCAATCCACGGGTCAAGACCACGTTCATCACACATTTGGCGTAGCTTGCGGATTTTGGGTAACACACCAGGGATAAAGCTTTGACCACCAAAACCAGGGTTGACGCTCATAATTAGTACTAAATCGCACAAATCTAAAACGTATTCAATTAGTTCTAGAGGGCTACCAGGATTAAGTACAACTCCAGCTTTCTTACCAAGCTCTTTAATTTGCCCCAAGGTGCGGTGCAGGTGTGGAGAAGCATTATGTTCGCAGTGTACGGTGATATGATCGGCACCCGCCTTAGCAAAATCCTCTACATACTTTTCTGGCTCCACAATCATCAGATGGACATCCAGTGGCTTGGTTGTAATCGGACGAATCGCCTCCACAATCAGAGGGCCTATCGTAATATTAGGTACAAAACGACCATCCATTACATCAACATGAATCCAATCTGCTCCAGCCGCGTCTATGGCGCGAATTTCGTCACCCAGACGACTAAAATCGGCTGATAGGATAGATGGAGCAATTACAATGGGCTTTTGAGATAGGTTTTGGGTCATGGCTAGTGGATTTTTAAGCGTCCTCGTCTGTACGCATTGTAACAAAACATTGAGCAAGACTCATAATTTTGATCCCGGTTTTTTGTGAGCAGGGGAGCAGGTGACAAAAGTTTAGAACTTGCAACAAGTCTTTCCCTTGTCCCCAATTCTCCTTATCCTCTTCACCATGCCCAATGCCCAATGCCCAATGCCTAATGACAAATGACTAATAACTAATGACTAAAAAACTAACCTGGATATTTTGGGGATTAACTGCTTCTTGTCTGAGTGGGCCGGTAATTGCTTCAGCTTTAGAATCTGGACTAGGAACTAACGGCATTGATGCTCTAAAGCTACACAAACCTCCTTATAATTTAATCGGCCGTAAGATTGCTATTGGTCAAGTGGAAATTGGTCGACCAGGAATGTTTGGGTGGGATAAGGCGGTATCTAAAAATCGTACTATATCTGTAGCAGCGGTTTTCTTACGCAATGGTCCAGCTAAGTCTAATACTGGTGTTGACCCCCACGCCTACAATGTCGCTGGTGTGATGGTGAGTCAAGACAAAGCTTTGCCAGGAGTTGCTCCAGGAGCGCGATTGTATTCATCAGCGGTGGGTTCCACTAAAAATATGGGTCAGCCAGAAGAGTGCTTGTCGGCACAGCACATAGCGCTCCAAAATGGTGGCGATGTCCGTGCGATTAACTTTAGCTTTGGGGAACCTCTGAGCCGCGATCCTCGACCGGAAGCTACTTTAGACGGTAATGCTTTACTAACTTTATGTGTTGACTGGTCTAGTCGCGCTCATGATGTTTTGTATGCGATCGCTGGCAACCAGGGGAAAGGCGGTATTCCTATTCCTACAGATAATTTTAACGGCATAAACGTGGCTTTTTCATCCCGCCGAGGGGGAGTTTTTAACAAAGTAGACGTGGCTAATCTGGCGGGTGTTAACCAAGGGGTGAATGGAAGACTAGCTGGAAGGGAATTTGACCTTGATGGGCGTCGCGCTATCAGTTTAATTGCTCCGGGGAATAATATTCCTTTGCTCAATCCCGATGGCAAATTGAACAAGGTTACAGGTACAAGTTTTGCAGCACCTCAAGTTACAGCTACTGTTGCTCTGTTACAAGAACTTGCAGACCGACAAATGCGGACAAAACAACTCCACTGGAGCATTGATTCTCGGCGTCATCAAGTGATGAAAGCTGTATTGCTAAATTCAGCAGACAAACTTCTAGATAGCGGCGATGGCTTAAAGTTGGGAATGACTCGGACGCTAATTGATAAGCAAAATCAAAACTGGCTAGATTCTGATGCTTATAAAGATCCAAAGATTCCCTTGGATGCCCAAATGGGAGCAGGTCATTTAAATGTATTTCGCGCTTATCAGCAATTTAGTGCTGGTCAATGGCAGGCATCAGCTGCGGTGCCGGCTATTGGTTGGGATTATCGCACAGTTAATGTTGGAGCATCTGTTGACTATATATTAGCAAAACCTTTAAAGCAGGGAAGTTTTGTTGCTGTCACCCTGAGTTGGGATCGATTGGTAGAACTCAACGATAAAAATAAAAACCAGCAATATGACGTAGGCGAAAATTTTCGCGATCGCGGTTTGAATAATCTTGACCTCTACTTGGTAAAAGCTGATGCTCAAAATTCTGATGCTGGTGCTGTTTGCTCCTCAATCAGCCAAATTGATAGTGTAGAACATATTTTCTGCCCCGTTACTGCTACTGGAAATTATAAAATCCGTGTCCAGTTTCGTCAAAAGCTCAATGAAGCGACTCAACCTTACAGTTTAGCTTGGTGGAGTGTACCTATTAATTGAAATAAATTAGCACAAATATCTGTGTAAAATTACAGCGTTTTTCTCGTTCCCATATCGAGCATGGGAACGAGATTTCGTGCCTCTGAGAAACATTATTCGATCTATAAAAACCTCACAGAAGTGATTATTTTATGATTACGTAGCTTACAATACGTTTATACGTAAAGATAAAAATTCTTAAAAATCAAAATTTTTTATAACTCGTCTGTATGGCCGTCTCAATAAGGAATTAGCAACTCCACAAGTTGTGTTTAATTCCTCTAAGCTACTAATTTGCTGTTACGAAAACTGTAACAGTCCCATTTTTCTGTTGGAGTAAATGCAATAGTTAGTCATTGACACAATATCTGCGTCAACTCTGAGAACAAATCGGGAATCTTTGGCAAGTGAGGTAGCAGAATGAATCGCCATAAATTGAGTGATGCGAAAGAAAAATTCCTGCAAAGACGTTACGGTGTTAGCCTGGGCAGACGTTATGCGCTGGCTGCTGCAAGTGTTGTTCTATTCAGTGTATTAGGGTGTTCTCAAGTAGACAGTAATAAAAGTGCCCTTGCCCAATCTAGTTTACCTCAGCCAGAAACTCCATTGCAAAAAAAAACAGCCAACACTGATACAAAAATCGTTGAGTCTAGCAATAAGTTTGGCTTCAAACTATTTTCAGAAGTTCTGAAAAACGATCGGGGTGAGACAAATATTTTTATCTCACCTTCGAGTGTTGCGATCGCTCTTGCTATGACTTACAACGGCGCTAGCGGCTCGACTCAACAAGCAATGGCAAAAACCCTGGAATTACAGGGGATGAATCTACCAGAAATCAACTCTTCTTACGCGGCGGTATTAAAACAGCTTTTAGACAATTCAGATACGAAAGTGCAATTGAAGATTGCTAACTCACTTTGGGCAAATCAAGATGTGAGTTTTGCGCCAGACTTTCTCAAGAGAACCCAGGACTTCTATCAAGCCAAAGTCAGCAATTTAAACTTTAAAGATGCCGCCGCATCTAGTATTATCAATAACTGGGTCAAAGAAAATACTAACGGCAAAATCACCAAAATAGTTGAACAAATTGAACCCAGTCAGGTATTATTTCTGATTAATGCTATATATTTTAAAGGTAATTGGAGTAACGAGTTTGACAAAAAGCAAACTGCTTCATACCCTTTTTACATCACATCTGGCAGGCAAAAACAACAGCCAATGATGTCACAAGAGGGTGATTATAGATACTATGAAAGCGAAAATTTTCAGGCAGTTAGTTTACCTTATGGAAAAGATGGTAAGATAAGTTTTTATATATTCTTACCCAAAAAGAATTCTAACCTCAAAGCGTTTTATCAAACCTTGAATGTTGAGAACTGGGAAAAATGGATGACTCAGTTCAACAATCAAAAAGGGTTTATTCGCCTACCCCGCTTCAAAACAGATTATGATATTACACTCAATGATGCTTTAAAAACTTTAGGTATGGGGGAGGCTTTCAGCAACAAAGCCAATTTTTCTGGCATGGGTAAAAATTTTGCCATTAGCCAAGTTAAGCATAAAACTTTTGTTGAAGTAAATGAAGAAGGCACCGAAGCGGCTGCTGCTACTTCAGTGGGCATAGTAGCAACATCTTTGAGACAAGAACCAGAACCATTCCGAATGATTGTTGATCGTCCCTTCTTCTGTGCCATTAGAGATAATCAGACGGGAAACATTTTGTTTATGGGTTCAATTATCGAACCACAATGAGGAGGTAAGAGGGATTGAAGACTTTATCTTTTTAATCGGGAACTTCCAAAAAATAAAATCCTCAGTGAATATACAGCAGATTTCAAGGAAAGTGAGGTACACAAGCTAAGTCTGTTACCCAGGTATAAAGCGTGTTTTATTCCTGAATTCTGCTGTAAATGATTAATTTGCATTCACTATATGTGGATAATACTTTTTAGAAGTCATTATCCGTAAAGGGAACTATGGATGGTGAAAATCTTTTTAGTGATGGGGAAAATTCTAACCTCGCGGCATAATCATCTGTTTGTGATAGTTCCAGTTCAATTGTTTGCTGCTCTTTTTCATCAAAAAGCAACTGAATTTGATAACTTGTCCAGAATTGTTCACCTAGTTCATCTTCTAAATCAAAAGGCTGTTCTTCATCACCCCATATATTCGACCAAAGGACTATTTGATTAGCCCGAAAATGGTTTTGACCTTTTGCATCTCCAACTACAAAATATACTTCGACATTTAAATCAAATCCCAAATCATCGACTTCTACCTCTGCTATCTGACAGCTAACGACCATTAAACTATCTGGGTTAATATCTACTACCTGCCGTTGGCGTTGTAATAATTCTTGAAATACAAAATTAGGTAATAGCTTTGAACTCTCCTCAAGTAGGTTTTTTTGAGCTTCTGGGGAGTAACGAGTTTTTAATTCTTGTGTGATTAAATTTAAAATATCTTCACTGCCTAAATTTACGACTATCTGTTTATTTGCGGGATTCAGGAAACATCCTTGATTAAGATTAATGTGTTTTTTAATTGGCATGGTTCTGTAAAATCCTTTTAAGGCGATCGGATAATTCACAAATCAAGCTCAAACAAAGGTAATAAATATTACTTTAGCTTCTGTTCTATATTTTTAGCAAGACGTACTTAACAGCAATTGTATCCTTTAAATCATAATTATAAATGACTATGATTGCAGATATAAAAAATATTCATCGGCCTAATAATTGACTAAAAAGCCACAAAAAAGGTGAATTTTTGTGTATGCTCTTTGACTAAGTGCCTTAGTGATACATTTCCGGGAGTAATCATGGAACATGCCATTTCTGCGTTGGGAATTTTAGTTTTTATCAGTATATCCTACGCCTTTTCTGTTAATCGTCGTGCGGTGCGTTGGCGAATAGTGACGTGGGGTTTGGGATTGGAATTTGTGTTTGCACTAGCGATTCTTAAAACTCCTTGGGGTTTAAATGTGTTTAAATCTCTGGGAGATATTGTCAGCCAATTTTTAGCATTTTCTGATGTTGGTGCCAAATTTGTCTTTGGAGAAAATTTTAAGGATCATTTCTTTGCTTTCCAAGTGCTGCCGACAATTATCTTTTTCTCTGCCTTCATCAGTGTCTTGTATTACTACGGTATTTTACAGCGAGTCGTAAACGTGATGGCGTGGGTAATGATGAAGACGATGAAAACATCGGGTTCTGAATCTTTATCCTGTGCAGGTAACATCTTTTTGGGCCCAACAGAGTCGGCGCTGATGGTTAAACCTTATATAGCGAATATGACGCAATCGGAACTCCATGCCGTGATGACGGGTGGTTTTGCCACAATTGCCGCTGGAGTACTAGGAGCATATCTTTCCTTTGGCATCCCCGCAGAACACCTGATTGCTGCTTTCTTTATGACTGCTCCCACTTCGTTGGTGGTATCAAAATTACTTTACCCAGAAACAGAAGTATCAGAGACGGCTGGCAAAGCAAAAGCGTATGTAGAAACCAATTATGTAAATGTAATTGATGCTGCTACTACCGGAGCAATTGACGGCGTGAAGCTAGCAGTTAATGTTGGGGTGATGATTATCGCCTTTTTAGGATTATTAGCTGCCCTGAATGCACTTTTGGGATGGTTAGGGGCATTTGTGGGCTTACAGCAACTCTCATTACAGTGGATTTTGTCTTTTCTCATGGCTCCCGTAGCATGGCTGATGGGCATACCTTGGGCTGATTGTCGGCAAGTTGGGGCTTTATTGGGTACAAAAACAATTTTGAATGAGTTTATTGCTTTTTTGGATTTGAAGGCACTAATTGAAAGTGGAAAAATCTCTCAACGTGCAGTAATTATTGCGACTTACGCATTATGTAATTTTGCAAATATAGGTTCAATTGGCATTACCATTGGTGGGATTGCGGGGATAGCACCTAATCGCCAGCATGACTTAGCTCGTATGGGTGTAAGGTCAATGATTGGCGGATTGTTAGCGGGTTTTATCACCGCTTGTATTGCTGGGGTGTTGATTTGAAGAAGAATTTTCTAAATACAGATTTTATCAAATGAGCGAACCGACAGTTTGGCAATCCCCTACTCATCTGTAGAGTAGAACTGTTGGGCGTAAAAACGGGCATACCGTCCTTCCTGAGACAGGAGTGAGGTGTGAGTACCAGCTTCAACCACCTGTCCTTGTTCTATTACAAGAATGCAGTCAGCCCGACGAACGCTGCTCAAGCGATGGGCAATAATAAACACGGTACGGTTTTGCATCACTCGTTCCAGTGCTTCTTGAACTAGTGCTTCTGATTCCGAATCTAGGGCAGAGGTGGCCTCATCCAGGATGAGAATTCGAGGATCGTTGGCAACTGCTCTAGCGATCGCTAATCTTTGGCGTTGTCCTCCCGATAGGTTAACTCCACGCTCTCCCACCCAGGTCTGATAACCCTGGGAAAACTGGGTGATAAAAGAGTGAGCGTTGGCAATCTTTGCTGCTGACTGAATCGCTGCTAAATCTAATTTTTCCTGACCGTAACCGATATTTTCAGCGATCGTTCCCGAAAAAAGGGTAACATCTTGGGGAACAATGCCAATTTGATGGCGCAAGCTGGTAAGTGTGACATCACGGATATCAATATCATCAACCAGAATTTGACCCCTCTGAGGGTCATAAAAGCGAAGTAAAAGGTTAATTAACGTCGATTTGCCTGCTCCAGAAGAACCAACCAAGGCAATGACATCACCAGGAGAAGCGTCTAGGCAGAGATCCTTAAGAACTGGCTGGTCGGGATTGTAGGCGAAATCAACATGACGATACTCTACCTTGCCCATAACTCGTGGCATTGCCTGAGCATTCGATTTTTCGCTGATACTAGGTTCCTTCGCCATCAGTTCAAAGATGCGTTCAACAGAAGCTTCGGTCTGTTTGTACTCGTTGTAATTGCTAATCATCATGTCGATTGGCTGAATCAGTAAAGCCACAGCAGCTAAGAAACTGATAAACCCTTGAGCAGTCAGCTGATTCTGAGAAATCTGCCATCCTCCTAATAAAAACAGCAGTATAATACTAACTGCTTCCAAAAAACCGACAACAGGAAACTGAATGGATTTGAGTTGTAGAGCGCGATACTTAGCTTGGCGATTGATTTCTGCTTCTTGATTGAATCGCTTTACTTCATATTCTTGTGCTCCAAAAGCCTGAACAACGCGAATCCCGCTAAATACTTCAGTTAGCATCGCCGACAAATTGGAAACCTGATTTTGGCTCTGGCGAGATAGCACGAGTAATCGCTGACCAAATTGCCCGATTAACCAAGCCATTAAAGGAGCCAAAATCAAACCCGCAAGAGTCAGCGGCCAATTCAGGTAGAGCATGTAAATGGGAATTACAATTAACTGCAACAAATTGGAAAGAAACTGATGGGATAACTTGTCTACAATCTCGCCCACGCGATCGATATCTTCAGTCAGGCGATAAGTCAGGTCTCCCGTCTGTGTGGTTTCAAAGTAATCTAATCCAAGTTTGTGCAGGTGAGCATAAACGCGCTTACGCAAGTTTAAAACCATGTTCAGAGTAGCAGCGATCATAAAGACATTCTGCCCGTATTGACAAAGCCCTCGAACCAAAAATACTAAAGTGGCTAGTCCGAGCCAGTAGGCAATCTGGTTAACATTTCCCTGGCCAAGATAAAAAGAGACCTGACCTGCTAAATAGGGCACTGCTAGGGTGAATAACACAAATCCTAAAATACAAGCTAATCCCCGAATTAACAGCGGCCATTGGGGCCACAGATAAGGCAACAGTTGCCAGTAACTAGAGCGGACTTTCATAGGTAAGTAAGAATTCAGGAGTCAGGAGTCAAGAGTCAGGAGTCAGAATTCAGAATTGAGGTGCATTACGGCGTTAGCCTACCACACCATGTTACCCAACCATGCTGACTCCTGAATTCTGGCGCAATTTCTACTCAGTTTCTCCTAGAGAGTTTAGTAGAAAGCGGGCAATTCTCTCAGATGCGCCGGGTGGGCCAAATCGCTCAGGGCCATTTTCTTTGCACTTAGCGAGGTAGTCTGAATCTTCTAAAGTTTCAACTACTCGTTTAGCTGCTTGCTTGAGAATCTCAGGGGTTGCTGGCTTAGTGCCGATGGTTTGGGCAGAAATGCCCAACAGCCGCGTTTGCGCTTCTGCAAATTGATAGGTAAATTGAGGGCCCTCTCCAGGAATCTGGATGATAGGTTTCCCGATCGCTACAGCTTCCTCCACTGCCAAACCTGCCATACCAATAACGAGAGTAGAGTAACATAGGATGTCACTGAAGGCATCTGAATAACATCTCACTTCTACAAGCGGTGATTCCTCAGCAGAACTTCCTGGAGGAGAATAGGTGAGTATGCCTTGATTCAGTTGCCAACCTTGACTTTTAGCAATGTCGTCTAATTGCGCCATCAAATCCGGTATCAAAGCTGCACGAAATTGTAATCCTGACTCAGGCATCACCTTGGCGATTTCTACTACCAGTTGCAACTGCAAACAAAAATTTCGCGCAGCTTCAGGCATCCGTGATCCTGGTAGGAGAGCGATCGCTCTCTCGTCCGGTTTCAGGTGCAAGTCTTTGCCAGTAGGGACGAGCCAATCTAAAGCCGGAATGCCAGCACACTGAGCTTTAGTTAAACCTTGCCGTTGGAGGTCATAAGCCGTATGGGAATCCTTGGTGAAAACTGCCAGACATCTGGAAGAATTAAGGTCGTGCCACAAAAGCGGATTGAGTCGTAACCGCCCTTCGTAGAGGGCAGAAAGACAAGAGATAAAGGAGACGAAGGGGCGCTTTGTTAAGTAAGCAAATGTCTGGGAGACAAAATCCCCAGTAGACATAATTAAATCGCAGTTGGGAGCATACTGCAACACCGCTTGTAACTGTCGCCAGGTTAATCCAATCAATCCCGATTGAAAATCTTTGAGCAAGTAGAGGCGCTTCATGTAAAAGAATCCCCCAGAGGGCATTGTTTGTGTGGGCCCAATAATGGGAATATCCAAGCTGCGGTAAGCTTTTCCTTCCCCCACAATCGGCATTGCCGCCATCTCAATAGAAGGACACAATTGGCGCAGGGTCTGAATAACATGAGAGGTGTGGTTGTCCTCTCCGTGGCCGTTACTGATAAACAAGATTCGCTTAGAAGGCATCTTGGGGTTTGGATAGGTCTAAAATGCTTGTTTGGTGAGATTTTTAACCTACATTGGGTGAGTAGGCTAAGAGATTGATAGTATTTTTACTCTTGAGAGTTTGTAATTTTATAGACAAATCTACAAAGTTACTTTTTCAGGTGCAAACCGGAATGGAATTACTGCTAATCCCTGTTTTTGCAAACGCTAATCTATCAGAGAATACAGTATTAGGAGTACAAGCGCTATGGGTACATTGATCTGAGTTCAATTCCAACATGCAGTAATTGTTGCAACTTCCGCATTATGCAACTTCTTTGCAAATATCGTTTCAATATTCTGTTTTGTTAAAATTCAAATTTTTTGTAGATACTCAGCTGGTACACATTCGACTAACCAAACACTATTAGCAGAACAATAGAAGATGTAACCTGCCTGATGCATTGCCGCAGTATTTACAGTAAAAACCACTGGTTTTCCATGCCTGGCACCAACAGTTTCTGCTGTTTCTATATCCTTTGATAAATGGACATGATGTCGCGACATTTTGCAAAGTCCTGTTTGCAGAATTAACTCTACAGATTTGCGTCCCGTGCCGTGATAAAGCTGATCTGGAGGAACAACAGCTTCTAAGTGTAAATCGACTTTTACACTATGTCCTTGGTTCGCCCGAATCAGATTACGTGTAGAATCAAAAGAAAAGCGTTGTTTCTCGTTGAATTCAACTACCACCTGTAATTCCTGGCGGGTAATCGGAAACTTGTTTTGAGCACAAGCGGTAAGTAAGTCATCAACAGCAACCCAACCACCAGGAGAAAGTTTAATTCCAATGGCATCTGGTGTATGTCGCAGATATTTGCTGAGATATTTGCTGATTTTGACGAGTCGAGAATCACTCATTGGATTGTGGTTAGCATATTTATACTACAATTATAGTTTTCTGTAACACAGAACTTTTATTGATGGTTTTATTTTGTGTAAATTGACATAATTTGTCTTCCCATCATGGCTAATGCCACTCCAATTATCACAATAAGTGTCACCTTGCCGCCAGGAACGAGTGATTGATTTGTGCTATGTGAGTTTTCTTGTTCTTGACGTTGTTTCCAACTCATTAATGCCGGAATAATTCCACCTAGAACTGAAACACTAAATGTTCCAGTGTAATCTAGGGCAGTAAAAAAGATGCTGGGGTTAAGCGTTCCGAGAGTCATCGGAGGGAAAAGAACCAGCGAATAGAGGGGTAAGCGGCTAGAGAGTTGCCACTGTGCAGGTAGGAAAATATCTTTAAACAAATCCAGCAACCCGTACACAAATCCAATGAATGAAGTGACGATCGCAAATTCTGAAAAAATGGATACTAGCACTCCTAACCATTGCCCCGCACTACCTCCTCGGAGAATTTGTAGTGGATCAAAAACACTTGTACCATCAGATGTGCTATTTAGCATATTGGGACTGACGCTTCCTAAAATTACGGCATTCCACGCCAAGAACATAATTAGAGGAATCACAGAACCAATAAAGATGGACTGACGAATTTTGCGGGCATCCCCTTCGAGTTGCGTCACAATTAGCGGCACAACGTTTTGGAAAAACAGTGCCACAGACATCACTGAAATGGCACTGCCGAGGGCACTCCAGTTTTGAAATAATAGTTGGGCACTCTGAATATGCCTTCCTCCCAGAAATAATAGTCCTAAGAAGGAAACAATGACAATTCCGACAAAGGCGCTGTTTAATTTCTCAATAAATTTTTCTCGCCCAAGATACATAATGCCGCCAAATAAGAGCGTGAAAGCCATTGTGCCCACCCACGTAGGCAATATCTGCATACCCCAGACTTTTGCCGCCGCCGTTCCTAAAATCTCTCCGCCTTCGGTGATGTATGCCACCAACAGAGCATAGTGCATGAATAAATATGCACCGCCAGCAATTCGCGCTCCCAGCTTACCAAGGATTTTCTCAACAACTCCTAAAAAACCTATACTTGAAAGCCCTTCTGTTCGCATCGTGTTTAAGGTAACTTCTGCAACCAATAACCCGGAAACTAGAGCGTAGAGCCAAACAGCAATTAGTCCAGATGTGGATGGCACAATACCAGATGGCAGGGTAACAGCTGGTAGAGCGAGAATCCCAGCCCCAACGGTGGTTCCTGCAATCAATGCAGTACTCCCCAATACACTACCCGGTTGATGATTGAGTTTGTTTCCATCAAATTCGAGATGAGAAAACAACCGAGTGACTTGCTCTGAATTTTTTAGAACGGTCTTTATGGTAACCATACTGAATATCCGTACCTAAACCAAACAATATTAACATACGTAAATATTATTCGTAAAAGCCCTGATGTTCTTGGTTTTTCAAGCAGATTTTTTTGGTAAATAAGCGATCGCTAGTTCATTCTCAACACAAATTTTGGATTATAAATGTCATTTGTAGCACTTTACTAATTAAATAGACCACGCAGTAAAAAACATTGTCCCTATATACAGATGTAGTTTAAATAAATGAAAACTTGTCTAAGAAGACGTTTGAAAAATATTATTGCTAACATTAAAACCTCAGAAACTCGCCCACCTTAAGCCCTTCACCAACAGTGCGATCGCTAATTTGACACAATTGCTAAGAGTGCGTAGGCACAGCCCGCTGTAGGCATCGCCATTTGGAAATTGGGAATTTAGCTTTTGCGAAAAATGGCGGTGCGATCGCTTATTTGGCAAAGTTGCTCAGAGTTGGTAGACGCAAAGCTGCTTGTCGCCAAACATCACCCGATATTGAAAATATTTATCTCTGGCGATCGCTTTTGAGTCTTTTGGCTAGAATGTTGCTGACAGCGTATATGCTATCATAGCTAGATGGCGATTAAAATTGTAGTTGATACCAGCGTTTTTATTAGTGCGCTGATTAGCTCTAAAGGTTCTAGTAGAGAACTAATCCGACGCTGTTTAAAAGGAGAATATCAGCCTTTGATGGGAAATGCTTTGTTTTTGGAGTATGAGTCAGTCATTCATCGCTCAGAAATTATCGCCAAATGCTCTTTAACTACTGAAGAAGTTTCTGCTTTACTTGCATCATTCATGAGCGGAAGTCAATGGGTTTATATCTATTATTTATGGCGACCTAATTTAAAAGACGAAGCTGACAATCACTTAATTGAATTAGCAGTTGCCGGAAATGCTCAAATCATTGCCACTCACAATGTCAAAGATTTCCAAAATGCTGAATTGTTATTTCCTAACTTATCAATATTAAAACCTGAAGAAATTATTAGGAGTTAAGCAAAAATGGCAACTTTAACTATTCGTTTACCAGACGATAAGCATAATAGATTGAAAGAACTTGCTCAAGCCAAAGGCATCAGTGTCAATAAATTGATTGAAGAACTTTCTACCATAGCTCTAGCAGAATTTGATGCCCATACAAGATTTAAAGCAATGGCTGCAACTGGCAACCCAGAAGAAGGCTTAAGAATACTGGCTAAACTTGATGCTCTGACAGAATAGAGCTTGTAGGGCGATTATGAAAACACTAACCGGAGGCGATCACCCACATCAGCCCCATTATCAAAAGTGCTTAGGCGTAGCCCATCGTAGACATTGCCTACATGAACCTCATTACCAAAAGTGCTATCGTTGATTTGACACAGTTGCTAAAAGTGCGTAGGCGCAACCCGCCGTAGGCATCGCCCCTAGTAAAGTAGCAGATGCGTAGGCGTTCGCGTAGCGTCTCGTAGAGAAGCCCATCGAAGATATCGCAGGAACTAGCTGTACGCTCTCTCTATGTTTTCAATCCAATCCCACAGAAAACAATTTACCAACTTGCGCCAAATCTACATTTCCACCGCTGATGATGACACCAATCCTCGCCTCTGGTGCTGTCACCACACCTTCGAGTAAAGCAGCAGCAGCTAATACCCCAGTGGGTTCAACTACAATTTTCAGACGTTCCCACAAGAAAAACATGGTGCGAAGAATTGCTTCTTCCGATACTGTCACCATATCATCGACGTAATGCAGTACTAAGGGGAAAGTAATTTGACCAAGGCTAGGAGTCCGCGCACCATCGGCGATGGTATCAGGATTTTTGACTGTTTGCAGGGTTTTGGTGTGAAAGGAGCGGGTAGCATCGTCGGCAAGGGCTGGTTCTACCCCGATTACTTTACAATTGGGTAGAAGTGCTTTGGCTGCGATCGCACACCCTGAAAGTAATCCGCCACCGCCACAACAAACTAATAGTAAGTCCAATTCACCAACTTCTTGGATCAGTTCTAAAGCAGTTGTCCCCTGTCCGGCGATTACATGGCGATGATCGTAAGGGGGAATGAGTGTCAAAGAGCGCTCATCTGCTAAATTTTGAGCTAATTCTTCTCGGTTTGTTTCTTGGCGATTGTACAAAATTATCTCTGCACCATAACCACGAGTAGCAGTTTGTTTGACAACGGGAGCATCATCAGGCATGACAATAGTGGTGGGAATATTTAGTAATTGTCCAGCTAAAGCGATCGCTTGGGCATGATTTCCTGATGAATAGGTGATAACGCCTGTTTGTTTTTCTGCTACCGATAGTTGGGCTAGCGCGTTGTACGCACCTCTAAATTTAAATGCCCCCGTGCGTTGAAAGTTTTCGCACTTAAAGAATACTTGGCTATTGGTGCGATCGTTAACGATTCTAGAAGTCAGCACAGGCGTGCGGTGGGCAATCTCCAAAATTCGCTCTTGTGCTGCTTGCACGTCAGTTATATTAACGGAATGATACTGTGGCATTGATGAGGTTATTAAATATTCTTGCTCTTGTTTATATAGATACAGTTTTTTATATTTGCGTTTAATATGCTTGATTGAAGCATATTTGTTTCAGGTGGATAGCATCATTTTTTGTCTGCATAGAAATAGCTACAGCAAACATTATATATTGCTGTAGCTAAATTTATAAAACTTAAATTAATTCATTTACGTTCGCTATTTTTTTAGCATGAATAAAACATCTGAAAGTCGGCAAAAAAAAACTGCTCTAATTACAGGAGCAGCTAGTGGCATAGGCTATCAATTAACCCAGATTTTTGCTCGTCATAGTTATAATCTTGTGTTAGTAGATAAGAATGAACAAAAACTTAGTGAAATTATAGATGAATTACCCCCAAAATTTGGCATTTCCGTCAAAATTTTTGTTAAGGATTTATCTATCCCCACATCTCCAGAAGAAATTTTCACAGAACTACAGCAAGCATCTATCAAGATTGATGTGCTAGTTAACAATGCTGGCTTTGGTACTTATGGAGCATTTAGTGAAACAGACCTCAGCATGGAACTGAAAATGCTACAGGTAAATATGGTCAGCCTGACTCATTTAACTAAGTTGTTCCTCAAAGATATGGTCGAGCAAAACTATGGAAAAATATTAAATGTGGCCTCAGCGGCTGCTTTTCAACCAGGACCTTTAATGGCAGTTTATTTTGCTACTAAAGCCTATGTATTATCATTTTCAGAAGCGATCGCGAATGAATTAGAGGGTACAGGTGTCAGTGTGACTGTTCTTTGTCCAGGGCCAACAGCATCGAAATTCCAACAAAATGCTGCAATGGAAAATTCCAAGATTGCTAGCGTTAACAGAATGATGAATACGGAAACCGTCGCTAGGATTGGTTATCGGAGCTTAATGAAAAACAAAACTGTTGTTGTTCCTGGAATGAGAAATAAGATATTGACTGAAAGCGTCAGATTTACGCCCAGAAATTTAGTCACAAAGGTTGTTAGAAGTATGCACGAACTTAAAAAAAATAGGTAGTTCAATATCCTATACTATTTTAAAGAAAACCCGACCAACGGATTTTTCAGATGAAAAAATCTGTTGATCGGGTTTAACCATTTGCAAAAAATCGGTTTATAGTCCAATACGCTTGGGTTAAGGGTTATTGGCGTAGATAATTGGTCTTTTAAGACGCGATTTATCGCGTCTCTACAATCAGAGTTTTGTTGCTCATTCTGAACTGTATTGGTTTATGGTCTATCTACTTTGATAGTTCTGGCGTGAAGAGAATGCGGTTGTCATTAATGCTATCAAATGTAGGTGTAGGCCAACGATCGACTACTTTGCCCAGAATTGACATTTCTTGAACTAAGCGGTCAAATTTATCAGGGGTGAGAGATTGGGGCCCGTCAGATAAAGCTTTAGCCGGATTGGGGTGAACTTCAATCATCAAAGAATCTGTACCAGCGGCGATCGCAGCCATTGCCATCGATGGAACATATTCAGACCTACCAGTACCATGACTGGGATCAATCATAATTGGTAAATGGGTAAGCGATCGCAATACTGGAAGCACTGATAAATCTAAAGTATTGCGGGCATATTTACCATCAAAGGTTCTAATTCCTCGTTCACAAAGAATCACATTGGGATTTCCAGATGCCAAAATATATTCTGCCGCCATCAGCCACTCGTCAATTGTGGCAGACATACCCCGCTTCAGTAGCACAGGTTTATCTTGAGCGCCTACCTTTTTCAGCAACGAAAAGTTGTGCATATTTCGCGCTCCGATTTGGATGATGTCAGCTGTTTTCGCTACTGCTGATAAATCGGCAGCATCCATCAGTTCTGTGACGATACCCAAACCAGTAGCTTCCCGCGCTGCTGCTAACAAATCTAAAGCGCTTTCACCATACCCTTGAAACGCATAAGGTGAAGTACGAGGTTTGTAGGCTCCGCCACGCAGAAACTGCGCTCCAGCTGCCTTCACCCGCTTTGCCGTTTCGACAATCATCGCTTCATTTTCAACGGAACAAGGCCCAGCTACCACCACAATCGGATGATGTTCGCCAAAATAGACATCACCGTTAGGTGTCGGTACAACAACCTCGCTGGCTTCTCCATGTCGAAATTCTCGACTTACCCGCTTGAAAGGTTGTTGCACTCGTAATACTTGCTCAATCCAAGGGCTGAACTCTTGAACCTGTAATTTATCGATGCTAGTGGTATCACCAATTAGCCCCAGCACAACTTTATGAGTGCCAACGCTTTTTTCTACTGTCACTCCCCAAGTTTCACTCAGTTCTTGGCTGATGCGAGTAATTTCTTCAACAGGTGTACCGCTCTTAAGTATGATAATCATCTATTTTTCCTTGTGTATAAGTTTGGGTGGGCTAATCTTTACAGGTCGATGCATTAAGATTGCAGGTCGATGCATTAAGATTGCAGGTCGATGCATTAAGATTGCGGGTTGATGCATTAAGATTGCAGGTCGATGCATTTACATTGCGGGTCGATGCATTAAGATTGCAGGTCGATGCATTTACATTGCGGGTCGATGCATTTACATTGCAGGTCGATGCATTGGTATTGCGGGTCGATGCATTTACATTGCAGGTCGATGCATTGGTATTGCGGGTTAAGGTGTAAGGCATTAGAAGACTTGCGTGTACACCGTAGCTCCTCGTAGGAGAGGTTTGTCTAGCGCAAAAATTCTGCGAGTTGTTCTAGTTTTGTCCAAGCTGCGCCGCTTTGCAGAATTTCCTTGGCAAGGGCAATACCTTTAACACAACCTGCTAAAACATCAGTTTCCCCATGAATGGCTTCACCAACTTGCAGGGCTAGGGCTGTATTTAAAGCGACAACATCCTGCTGCGCTTGAGTGCCTTTACCTTGCAAAACTGCCTTCAAGATTTCGGCATTTTCTTGGACATCTCCACCGTGCAATGCCGCAGTGGGTGCAAAACTCAAACCCAGTTCTTGAGGATTCAGGGTCAGAGAACGCACTTTTTTATCTTGGAGTACAGCCAAGTCAGTGACATCTGCCAAACCAGCTTCATCTAAACGCTCCCGTCCGTGAAGTGCGATCGCTTGCTGACATCCCAGTTGGGATAAAGCTTGAGCAATCTCTTCTAGTAAAAGCGGGTCATTCACACCAATAATTTGCCCTGTCGGTCGCATCGGATTTACTAGCGGGCCGAGCAAGTTAAAAACAGTCCGCACCTTCAAAGTTTTTCGCAAAGTAGCGATCGCTTTTAGTGCAGGATGCCAGCCGGGAGCAAACAAAAAGGTGATTCCAACTTCGCCAACTGCCGCTTGCACTTTTTCAGGAGTGGCGTTGAGATTTATACCCAAAGCTTCCAACACATCAGCGGAACCAGCTTTGCTGGATGCCGAACGATTGCCATGTTTGGCAACCTTTACCCCAGCAGCAGCGGCCACAAAGGCAACAGCAGTGGAAATATTAAAGGTTGAAGCACCATCTCCACCAGTTCCACAGGTGTCAATTAGGGGGACTGGGGATTGGGTACACTTCGACAAGCTCAGTGCATCGCTGGGTACTGGGGATTGGGATTGCAAGATACTAGCCATGCCAACTAATTCTTGTGCAGATACGCCTTTAGCTTGAATTGCAGCTAAAATCGCTCCTGATAGCGCTTGGGGAATGGCATCTGTGAGCCAACCTTGCATCAAATCCGCAGCTTGGGAAACTGTCAACGATTGCCGATTCAGCAACTGTTCTAATAAAGCTGGCCAGTTGTATAGATCAGGAGAGATGGAGATGTTTTCAGGTGGAGTTTGAGTTAAAGCTATCATATTGGTCATTTGTCATTGGTCATTGGTCATTGGTCATTGGTCATTGGTTATTGGTGATTGGTTATCGGTCACTTGTACTGAGAGAACGCGAACAGCCCCTCCAGGAGTTGCCGTTGGCGCAGCCTCTCCAAGAGTTGTATTGGTCATTTGTCATTTACGAAGGACAAATGACAAATGACAAAAAGAGAAAATTAAGGAAGAAGGACTTTGGCGACGGTTTGCACGTCTTTGTCACCTCTGCCGGAACAATTGATGACGATGCGGAGATTGCCTGTTAACTGGGGACAAAGGGTTTCTAGATAAGCGATCGCATGAGCAGTTTCTAAGGCTGGAATAATCCCTTCTAATTGCGAAAGCCTTTGAAATGCATCTAAAGCCTGTTTATCAGTCACACTGTAATACTCGGCGCGACCAAGATCCATTAAATAACTATGCTCTGGCCCAACACCGGGATAATCCAATCCGGCACTAATTGAATGGGCTTCGATTACTTGACCGTCATCATCTTGCAGTAAATAGCTCATTGCACCGTGCAATACACCTACTTTTCCTTTTGTCAAGGTAGCAGCGTGTTTTTCTGTGTTTACACCTTCACCCGCAGCTTCCACTCCAATTAGACGCACCGAAGGTTCATGCATAAACTCACTGAATAAGCCGATCGCATTGGAACCTCCACCCACGCAAGCCAGTAAAATATCTGGTAGTCCTCCCCATTTTTCTTGGCATTGAGCGCGAGTTTCTACACCAATTATCACGTGGAAGTCACGGACAATCATCGGGTAGGGATGAGGCCCAGCAACAGAACCCAGGATGTAATGAGTTGTTTCTACATTCGTCACCCAATCCCGAATTGCTTCAGAAGTCGCATCTTTGAGAGTTCCTGTACCTGCTTCTACTGGTCGAACTTCTGCACCCATTAATTTCATGCGAAACACATTCAGGGCTTGGCGTTCCATATCCTGGACGCCCATGTAAATCACACATTTCAAACCAAATCGCGCACACACAGTTGCAGTTGCTACGCCATGTTGACCTGCACCTGTCTCGGCAATAATCCGTTGCTTACCCATGCGCTTGGCTAGCAAAACCTGAGCCAAAGCATTATTTATTTTGTGAGCGCCTGTATGATTTAAATCTTCGCGCTTTAAATAAATTTGTGGCCCTGTGCCATCTGGTCTAGCGTAATTTGCTGTCAGGCGTTCAGCAAAATATAATGGGCTGGGTCGTCCGACATAATCACGCATTAAGTTTTGCAGTTCTGCTTGGAAACTCGGCTCATTGCGATATTGATGATATGCGGTTTCCAACTCGCTTAATGCAGGCATTAAGGTTTCCGGGACATATTTACCGCCGAATTTTCCAAACCTGCCCAAAGAATCTGGTTGTACAGTTGCAGTTTTGATATTTTGTATGCTTACCACTGTTTAAAATCCTTTCACTTTCAAGTATTTTTTAGTTTCGTTCTAACTTTTTAGAACTTATGCCATTGAAATCATCTTTGCGTTTTCTTTTCCCCGGTTTGGTAGGTATAGCCCAGTTCCCGGTGATTCAAAACGTCTATAGGGCGCACCAAATCGTTAGAGTCAAAATTTGGTAATAGGGATAGTAAATCTCCTAGCGTCGTAGCTTTGGGGGTAGACATACCGCCGTCCCAAGGCCACATTAGGTCTTTAAGATTGTGTCCATAAGGCTGACCACCATCAGCAGGATAAAAATCGCTACCTTGATGACCGTTTTCTTGCCATTCAGCCCAGAGGCGGTCTACGTTGGCATGATGCAACCAAAACACTGGGTCATAAGGCGAACTTGGTATATTGCTCATCGTACCCAGACCCTTAAACTTTATGGGTCTTGTGCTAGCGTCTATCTGTACACCACCAACTAAACCATGAATGTAGTTGTGGATGAATCCTCCTGGGGTGACTTTACCCTGCTCATCTACAGAAATAAATCCTTCCAAAGCAGGGCGAAATAGAGAATAGTCATTAAGACTCAGGGCACGCTCAACATCTTTTTTGGGCACAGGATAATCACTGGCAGGAGGTAGTCTTAGAAAGCGTACAAGTGATGTACCTAAAGATATTCCGGTATCTGTGTCAATATTTAATGCTGGATTTATAACCCAGCCATTTGCAGCCGAAAAAGCCCCAGGCACAGCGCCGCCTGTAAAGTTTCCCTGATTTGGAATTTTGATGGTTACTCCTTGACCGTTGGAGCCAAGAAAGTCATCGTTAAAAATTACATCAAGTGCTTTAGCGTCTGTCCAATCCCAGTATGGCAGACTAACAGTTGGATCTACTGCTTGCAGAGCTTGTTCAAATCTGCGAATATATTCTCGATGCCAAGGGAAAAATGCAGCATTTTCATGAGCCAATTCTTGGACGGAACCATCGGAATGCCCTTTATGATTATGAATCAAGCGTGTTGCCCCTAGATGTATGGCAACGAATTGGTCGTAAATACTGAGCTTGCTACCTGCGGGAATTACTGTTTTTAAGGTTTTGATCGCCTTGACTAAGGCTGTTTTCTCTGCTGATGTTAGGTCAGTTACGTTCTTTCTTACAGTTAGATAACCCTGTTGTCCTGGTAAATTGTAATTCCAATGGTATTTGTATTGTCCGTGGTCAGTGCGATCGTGGGCAAAGACTGTAAGCGCACAGGTGCTAACTAGAAGTACGCTATAGATTAAAATTTTGAAGGATTTCAGCAGTAGTTTCATTGTCTTAATCGAAGCAGAGGAGCAGGGAGGCAGAGGGGCAGAGGAGCAGAGGGGCAGAAAGAGAAATAATTGATACTAATTCTTTATTCCCTATTCTTCATTCCCTACTCCCTAAATTTGCAAGTGAATTTATCGCACCTTTTGAAGAGATGGACTTTCGCGCTGACTTTCTGTGATGGCTGTTTTAAGTTCTCGACAAAATTCTTTCACGGCTTGCAATCCTTCTGTTGGGCTACCTTCAGCTAAACGTTTGACAAAGGCGCTACCAACAATCACTGCGTCTGCTCCCCATTCCATGACTTGATGTGCTTGTTCTGGTGCGGATATGCCAAAACCAACGCCAATGGGTTTATTGGTGACGCTTCGCAACTCGGTAATTAAATGCTCTACGCGGTCTTGGATTTGAGTGCGGATACCTGTAACACCTGTAACACTAACTAGATAGATAAAACCCTGAGATTGACGAGCGATCGCTTCAATTCTATCTTGAGAACTGGTAGGAGCTACGAGTAAAATTACCTCAATTCCGAAAGATGCAGCAGTTTTGATTAATTCTTCTGCTTCTTCCAAGGGTAAGTCTGGTACTACCAATCCCTGCACCCCAGCAACGGCAATTTGCGCCAAAAACGACTTAATACCCCGGTGCAAAATGGGATTGTAATAAGTAAATAGAATTATCGGCGCTTTTAAGCTAGGAATCACTATGTGTAACATCTCTAGCACTTGCTCTAATTTCGTGCCTTTTTGCAAAGCGCGGGTTGCTGCTGCTTGAATCACAGGCCCATCTGCGAGAGGATCGGAGTAGGGAATGCCCAACTCGATGAAGTCAGCACCGTTGCGATCTAAGATACGTAAAGCTTCGGCGGTGGTTTCTAAGTTAGGATCGCCTGCTGTGATAAAAGGGATTAAAGCACACTGTTGGCGATCGCGCAAAGTTTGAAAGGAATCGGAGATAGAGGTCATGCTGAAAAATAGTTAATGATTGGTTAATAGTTTTGGAATAATTAACACTTAGCAATTAGCGATGCCTATGCTAAATTTTTTCTTAAAGAGTCTTTGATACTCGTGAATGAGGCTTTTATCTCCGTTAACGAGTCTTTGATACTCGTGAATGAGGCTTTTATCTCCGTTAACGAGTCTTTGATACTCGTGAATGAGTCTTTTAGCTCCGTTAACGAGTCTTTGATACTCGTGAATGAGTCTTTTAGCTCCGTTAACGAGTCTTTGATACTCGTGAATGAGTCTTTTAGCTCCGTTAACG